>NZ_JBBAQK010000005.1:0-119875 GCF_040400325.1 Polynucleobacter sp. | reverse complement strand
CGCAAGTCTCTAAAGCATGCTTCATGCCTTGCTCACCAGTACCGGCATTAGCGTTACCAGTATTGACTACCAATGCACGAATTTCTCCATGACGTCCGTTTTGAGCCAGATGCTCACGGCAGACCTGAACGGGGGCAGCACAAAAACGGTTTAAGGTAAAGACGCCAGCTACCTGAGAACCTGGCGCTAAGGTCATGACCAATAAATCTTTACGATTGGGTTTCTTGATACCAGCTTGAGCAATACCCATCTCAAACCCTGAAATAGGCTTGAGGTCTGTTTTTTGAGGAATAGGTAGATTAACTGGCATAGAACACTTAATAAATAAAATAAAAGGGGCTAAAACTAACCCCCACCCCTACGAGTATAGAGATCAAATCGCTTTAAAGCCTTTTCACATTCTATTGAAGTCCAGTTTTCACTAAAACTCAGTGTTAAGTCTAGAACGGGTATATGCAGGAGGGCAATTTTACGGATTGGCCTGCTGAAACCAATCATCTCCAGCTGAGGATTTTGTGCACTCAGAAAAATATCGCCATCTAACAACAAGCTAGCGTGTGGATATAGATCCCCCAAGGCTTCAGGCAACCAGCGTATCAAGTCTACTGGGGTGCAGCCCATCTCTCTTGTAAATTGAGGCATTTAACTTGGAGCTATAGGGGCTTACCCACCAGCTACTGGGGGACAAATGGCTAAAGCATCATTTGCCTTCAGCACGTACTGATTTCGCTCCTCGGGTTTGATGTAAACCCCATTGACCATCACCAAATGAGCAGACTTGCTAGGGATCTTATAAAGGGCGATCATTTCACCAATCGTACTTCCCTCAGCCACTTCAATGTCAGCTTCAATTCCATTTTTCTTATTCGGAGGGAGATAGCTAGTCAAGCTAGCAAAAAGCTTTAAGGTAACTTGCATACCTAAAGCTTAATTCATCCAGGATGATTGTGCTTGTCCCGCATCTAAATAAGCATCCATCACTTTAGTTGGATCTCCCAATAAAGTCTCTTTCCACTGACCCAATGGAATCTTTCCTTGAATGAGGCCACGCAACACTCCGATATGCTCTGTTGTTCCTATACAGGTAGCACCCACTAAAACATCCTCTAAAAATTCTAGGCGTAAATATTTATAAGCTGCTTGATCTACTAATTCGATATGATCGCCGCCTTTAGCGCCAGCCCATAAACCAAAAGAAGAAGAAATTAAGCCCAGGGTATCTAAAACGTTAATTTGTAGAGCTCCAATACTTTGAGCATCCCCACCAGTCATGCTAATGGCAGCAATTCTGGCTTGTTCAGCAGCATTAGGCTGAATAGCATTGACAATCCGCTCTCCTGTCGAAAAATCAATACTCTCAGTGACATCACCGGCCGCATAAATATCAGGATGGGATGTTTGCATCTTCTCGTTCACCAAAATACCAGTCTGAATATCAAGGCCCGAAGACTTCAGAAAATTAATATTGGGCCGAACACCCGTAGCAGAAATCACCAAATCAACTTCCAGAGATTTGCCATTAGAGAGTTTTACTGTCAAGCCTGATCTAGATTGAGTAATTGCCTCAACCTTAGTATCAGTAAAGACCTGAACACCTTTTTCTTGAACCCATTTTTTTATCATGCCACCTGCAACGTTTGTCATCATACGAGGAACCATACGGTCACCCATCTCGACAACGGTCAGCTCTACTTCTCTACTAGCAAGTGCCTCCAAGATAATGCAGCCAATAAAACCGGCACCCATTTGCAATACTCTTGAGCCTGGTTTTGCTAACTGAGCGATTGCGCGCGCATCCTCTAATGTCCAGCAAGGATGAACTCCTGGTAAATCGATTCCCGGAATTGGGGGCTGAACAGGAACAGAGCCCGTTGCAATTAACAACTTATCAAATGGAATAGACTGGCCATCAAGGTTGATCTTCTTACTCTTAATATCTACAGAAGAAGCTTTAGCTCGAACTTGCTCAATCTTTAATTTTTCAAAGTATCCAAGATCCTTCCGTAGATAAGTACCGGATTCCTCAATATTGCCCATTAATAAATAAGGAATCGCCATCCGAGAATATGGGGGCTCATCTTCAGAGCCAATCAACACAATTTGATCTTGAGGAGAACGCTTACGAATTGTCTCCGCTGCAATTACTCCAGCCGGGCCATTGCCCAAAATGACATGCTTCATCAATGAAGACTCAAAGACCTAAGCGCTTCAAAGTTTCTGCGCTAGGACGCCCTTCGGGATCCCAGCCACGAATCTTGTAGTACTCGGGCAGCATCTTATCTAAGCCACTAACTGAACCTTTGCCAGGCCCTGTTTTAGCTGCCTCAGTCATTAAGCGCTTCGGTAATTTATCGTCCTTATTGGTAAATCCAGCACGATTATTAAAGTCACGCTCCATATTCCAGATTCGCTCACCAATAGTAGTTAAGTTTTCAACAGTAAACTCGTCGCCACAAGCTGCCTGCAATTGTGGGGCGACATCTGCCAAAGTCCATGCAAAGCTTGTAAAAATGCAAATGCCCGCTGCATCAAAAGCTGCTGTTGCATCCTGAAAAGCTTTCACTAATTCTGGTTTGCCATTGGTATCAGCAGGTTCAGTTTTTACTGGAATACCGAGCACTTCTGAGGCAATGGTGTAACCACGCAGATGACATGCTCCACGATTCGACGTGGCATAGGCCAAACCAATACCTTGAATCACGCGACCGTCATACGCTGGAAACTCTTGACCCTTAACACTCATTGAAAGATCAGGGTGACCATATTTTTTTGTTAGGCGAGCCGAACCAAGGCCTATCTCTTTTCCAAAACCAATACCTTCAGTAGTAATTTCAGCTAAATAACAAAGAGCCTTTGCTGAACCGAAAGGTGCTTCGATACCAATCTGATCTTTTGTCAGAACACCCATTTCATAGAGCTCCATTACTGCACCAATGGTTGCTCCAAAAGAAATAGGGTCTAGACCTTGCTCATTACATAACTGATTAGCATATTGCAGCGTCTCTATATCGTTCACGCCATTAGCCGCTCCAAGAGCCCAAGCCGCTTCGTACTCTAGACCGCCGGATGCGTGCATATGTTGTGGCTTATTTTGAATTGAAAAGTGGGTATCATCAATTTTTGAGATTCGTCCACAAGCAATCGTGCAGGCAAAGCAAGCTTGGTTTGTTACTAAATGAGCTTTACCATCTGATTCACGTGGAGCTACCATTGCCTCTGCAGAAATATCCTTAGCACCCTCAAATTGCACATCCTGATGATTACGAGTGGGAAGTGCTCCCACTTCATTAATTACATTCATGAGCACTTGTGTTCCATAAGTCGGAAGACCTTGTCCGGTCACTGCATGACCAGCCAATACAGCCTTGCCAGCAGTGGTTGCGGCCATGAATGCTTTAGGATCTTTGATATTTCCAACACCTTTAGTACCTCTTACTGCAATTGCTTTCAAATTCTTGCTGCCCATCACTGCACCAACACCAGAACGGCCAGCTGCACGATGTAAATCATTCACAATAGCGGCATATAAAACCTGATTTTCACCAGCACGACCGATACACGAAACTCTGATCTGTGGATCTTGATGTTTAATCTTGATCGTTGGCTCTGTTTCCCAAACAGATCTTCCCCATAAATCTGAGGCATCTAATAATTCTGCTTTATCGTTTTCAATATATAAATACACAGGCTTAGGTGACTTTCCTTCAAAAATCACCATATCCCAGCCAGCCATCTTTAGTTCAGCACCCCAATAGCCACCAGAGTTTGAGCAGGCCATTGCCCCAGTCAATGGACCTTTAGTAACAACGGTATAACGGCCACCTGTCGATGCCATGGTTCCCGTCAAAGGACCTGTTGCCCAAATAATTTTATTTTCAGAGGACAGTGGATCCACTTTTGGATCAACCTCTTCAATAAAATACTTTGAAGCTAGGCCGCGTGATCCTAAATATTCTTTAGCCCACTGCATATTGAGCGGTTCTGATTGGCAAGTGCCCTTGCTTAAATTAACGCGAAGAAGTTTTCCAGCCCATGACATGATATTTTTCCTATACTTTATTAGTTAGCGTTATCTTGATTGCCGAGCTTGTCGGCCCATCCACGCATTCTGTCTAAACCAGTCCAATCCGCGTCAACATAAGTAATTGCCTGAGTTGGGCAAGCGGTTACACATGCTGGATCGCCACCACATAAATCACACTTTTGTACCTTGCCAGTATCTTGAACGTAATTAATTGTTCCGAAAGGACAAGAGATGGTGCATACCTTGCAACCAACGCAGGTGTCTTCAGAAACAACCTTAGCGCCAGTGATCAAATCGACTCGAATAGCATCTACAGGACATGCCTGAAGACACTATGCCTCATCACATTGAGTGCAGGTATAGGGAACTTTTTTACCTGTTTTATGAAATTCAAATACCTTAATGCGGGATTTTGAGGTATTGAAGACTCCATAGTGCTCATAGCTACAGGCCATTTCACACTGAAGACACCCAGTACATTTATCTGCGTTGATGTGCAGTGACTTTTGCATGCCGATTCCTTTTGCTCATAAATGCAATTCTTTGCATATAAGCTTCAATAATCGACGATAGAATCCTTTCTGCATAACTAGGGAAAGCCCTAAAGCCTAGCTATATTCCAAAAAAAGGGGGCTAGGCCCCCATATGCGCTTCAGAAATTACTCTATTACGCTAATGCACCACAGCAATTCTTATATTTCTTAACGCTGCCGCAGGGGCAAGGGTCATTACGACCAACTTTAAGCCCGGTACGAATAGGTGCTGGGGTGAGCTCAACCTCACCCTGGTCAGGAACATTAGCAATAGCAGTCTCTGCTTCTGCATGTTGATATTTTACATCAGAAAGCTTAGCTAAATCTTCATTCATCGATTCAGAGGCCTGATCTAACTCGCTAGCACTTCGAATTTGCACGGTCATGATACTTTTCACAACATCATTTTTGATGACTGCCAAGAGTTCACCGTATAGCTCAAAGGCTTCACGGCGATATTCCTGTTTAGGATCTTTTTGAGCATAGCCACGCAAATGAATGCCCTGACGAAGACGATCTAAAGCAGCTAAATGTTCACGCCAATGCATATCTAAACTATACAAAAGAACCGAGCGCTCGAAACCCGCAAAGGACTCGCGACCAGATAACTCGACCTTAGCGTCATAAACCTCTTTAGCAGCCTGTAATACACGCTCTACAATTTCAGAATCCTCTACCGTCTCTGCACTCTCAACCCACTTTTGCAGATCTAAATTCAGACCCCACTCACTAGCGAGGACATTTTCTAGGCCAGGCAAGTCCCACTGCTCTTCCATCGATTCCTGGGGAACATAAACCGAGCATACTGAGCGGAGCACATCATCACATAAATTAGTAACTAACTCACCAACATCACTGCTTTCTAGCACTTCATTTCTGAGGCGATAGGTTTCTTTGCGTTGATCATTAGCTACGTTGTCATACTCCAATAATTGTTTACGGATATCAAAGTTACGGCCCTCAACCTTACGCTGTGCGGACTCAATCGAACGAGTCACCATACCGGCTTCAATTGGCTCTCCATCAGGCATCTTCAAGCGTTCCATCACGGAACGAAGGCGATCACCAGCAAAAATACGTAAGAGGGGATCATCTAATGAAAGATAAAAACGAGATGATCCTGGATCTCCTTGACGACCAGAACGGCCCCGCAATTGATTATCAATACGACGACTTTCGTGTCGCTCAGTACCAATAATGTGCAATCCGCCAGCCTCTAAAACCTGATCATGAATACTTTGCCATTCATCTTGAAGGCCTTTAATCTTAGTCGCCTTCGCAGTATCTGATAGTGATGCATCTAACTCAAGCAGCGTGGATTGCTTAGCAACATTACCGCCAAGTACGATGTCCGTTCCGCGACCAGCCATATTGGTCGCAATCGTGATCATCTTAGGGCGACCTGCTTGCGCAATAATTTCTGCTTCACGTGCATGCTGTTTTGCATTCAAAACTTGATGCGGCATCTTTTTCTGATTTAGTAAATTAGCAATCAACTCAGAATTTTCAATCGAAGTTGTACCTACTAATACTGGCTGGCCACGCTCATAGCAGTCTTCGATGTCCTTAACCACTGCGTCATAGCGTTCGCGCGAAGACTTATAAATCTGATCTTGACGATCCTTACGCTGACTAATTCTGTTTGGAGGAATGATCACCGTCTCAAGGTTATAGATTTCTTTAAATTCATATGCCTCAGTATCGGCTGTACCAGTCATACCAGCCAACTTGCCGTACATACGGAAATAATTTTGGAAGGTGATGGTTGCTAAGGTTTGATTTTCATTCTGAATCGCTACACCTTCTTTAGCCTCTACTGCTTGATGTAAACCATCAGACCAACGACGTCCTTGCATTAGACGACCGGTAAATTCATCAACAATAATCACCTCATTGTTTTGCACCACATAATGTTGATCACGGTGGAATAAAGAATGGGCACGCAAGGCGGCATAAACATGGTGCATCAAAGTAATGTTTTGTGGCGCATACAAAGAGTTGCCATCATTGAGGGCCCCCAATTGCACCAATATAGTCTCAGCCTTATCGTGACCTTGCTCAGTCAAATAAACCTGCTGAGACTTTTCATCTACCCAATAATCACCTGGCTTCTCAACGCCAGTACCATCTGATTTTTCTTCGCCAATTTGAAGCTCTAGATAAGATGGAAGTACATTAATCTTGAGGTATAGATCCGTTTGATCATCCGCTTGGCCAGAAATAATTAATGGTGTACGCGCCTCATCAATCAAAATTGAATCGACCTCGTCAACGATTGCATAAGCTAAACCACGCTGAACACGCTGCCCTACATCTTGCACCATGTTATCGCGCAAATAATCGAACCCAAATTCATTATTGGTTCCGTAAGTAATATCAGCAGCATAAGCAGCCTGCTTGGTAGTGTGCTCCATCTGCGAGAGATTGGTACCTACTTGCATGCCTAAAAAGTTATATAACTTAGACATCCACTCTGCGTCTCGCTGAGCCAAGTAATCATTTACAGTAACAACATGCACGCCCTTACCAGTAAGTGCATTTAAATATACTGGCAGAGTCGCTGTTAATGTTTTTCCTTCACCAGTACCCATTTCGGCAATCTTGCCGTAATGCAAGGCCAAACCACCAATAATCTGGGCATCAAAATGACGCATCTTCATCGCACGAACGCTAGCCTCACGAACTACCGCAAATGCCTCTGGTGTGATGTCATCTAGGGACTCGCCCGCAGCTAGGCGTGCTTTAAATTGCTCAGTTTTTGCCGTCAATGCAGCATCATCCAAAGCTTGAAGGCTAGGCTCAAAAGCGTTGACCTTGGCAACTACTTTGCGATACTGCTTTAAGAGACGGTCGTTACGACTGCCGACCAGGGTTTTAAGAAGACCGATTACCATGGGATATAGAAGAAAATGAAGACCTTGAGTTTATCACCCGCATCCCCTTTTTATGAACTTTGCCTCTAAACCAAAACGCAGTCAAACTGCCCATGAATGGGTTGATTACCTCAGAGAATCTGAAGGTTTGGGGGGTATATTGGCTAAGACCGAAGACTTAGCCAAACTAAAATCCATATTAGGTCGCTCCTTATCCGCACTTGATTTAGGGCAATTTAGTCAAAAAATCGAGCTTGGTTGGCGCCAAGGAGACCAAAAAGAACTGTATTTAGTGGTGAGTAATGCTAGCATTGCTACTCGTTTGCAACAAGTTTTACCCAGTTTAATCAATGAGTTAGCAAAAAATGGCTTGGTTTGCGGGGCGATTAGGGTGCAAGTAAAGCCGAACCCTCCCAACTGGGATATCAAGGCTAGGGCAGATGCTCGGGCACCACGTAAACCCACTGGGTTAAATGAAGTTGCTCGTTCCTCTTGGCAGGGCCTGCTCGAAAAATTAGCTCCAGACTCAAGCCTTCGCAAGGCAGTTGAAAAATTGCTGCAAAACAAACCCAAGTAATTCGGAAGAAATTCTCAGAAAAAGAGTGGTTGACTCTCTTGAGAGTAGGCCTCTGGTGCCTTATGAATAGAGAAGGTGCTGATTTCGTAGGAGCTCGGATCTTCTAGCAACTTACGTAACAATGCATTATTTAGAGCATGGCCTGATTTTTCGGCAACATAAGCACCAACAATAGGATGCCCCACTAAATACAAATCACCAATCGCATCGAGAATTTTATGACGAACAAATTCATCTTCATAACGAAGTTCTTCATTATTCAAAATACGATGCTCGTCCAAAACAATTGCATTATCTAAGCTACCGCCGCGTGCTAAGCCCATTTCACGTAATGCCTCTACTTCATGAGCAAAGCCAAAGGTACGAGCGCGACCAATTTCACTGCGATAAGCGTGCTCAGCAAAATCAACAATGAAACGCTGTCCAGTTTTATCTAAAGCGGGATGTTTAAAGTCGATTGTGAAATCTAATTTAAACCCAAAGAATGGCTCTAGACGAGCAAGCTTATCTCCTTCGCGCACCTCAACAAGCTTCTTAATCACCATAAACTGTCTTGGAGCATCTTGCTCTACGATGCCAGCAGATTCAATTAAAAATAAAAAGGAGGCAGCACTGCCGTCCATGATCGGCACTTCTTCGCCATCTAATTCAATCAAAAGATTATCCAAACCCAAACCAGCACAGGCTGACAATAAATGTTCAACAGTAGAAACTCGGACGCCATCTTTTTGTATTACTGAAGCTAAACGGGTGTCACATACTGCCAGTGCGGTAGCAGGAATCACCGATGGCTCTGGAGTATCCATACGAACAAATTGAACCCCTGAATTTATTGGTGCAGGCTTAATCGAGATCGTAACCTTACGACCAGAGTGCAAACCAATGCCTACGGTCTTCACCGGAGTAGCAATGGTTCTTTGTTTCATCATGGTCTTATCTCTAAATTCAGGGGAATAAATTACAGTTTTTTTAGAATTGAGGCTGCATCGCTCACTTCAAACTTACCAGGAGCTTCACGATCTAGACTTTTCACGACGCCATTTTCAACAATCATGGCATAACGATCAGAGCGCACACCCAAACCACGAGCCATTAAATCTAACTCCAAGCCCATCTTTTTGGTGAACTCGCCACTGCCGTCACCCATCATGCGAATTTTTTTGTCGACCTTTTGATCTCGTCCCCATGCACCCATCACAAATGGGTCATTCACTGAAATACACCAAATCTCATCGACTCCTTTTGCTTTGATCGCATCGAAGTGCTCAACATATCCAGGAACATGTTTAGCAGAGCAGGTTGGCGTGAATGCGCCCGGCAAAGCAAAAATAACAATTTTTTTACCAGCAACTAATTTATCAACTTCAAAAGCATTAGGTCCTAAGGTACAGCCCTCGCTCTCTTCATTCAAAAATTCATACAAAGTAGCGTTAGGTAGTTTTTGTCCAACAGCAATCATGACATCTCCAATAAGTAGTTGTTAGTTAGTATGCCAACGCAAGCGCGGGATTCGTCGTCCGGAGGGGCGCCCGCGCTGGCATTTCGCAACTATCTATTGTATTGAGCAGTCAATTAATCTGCTTGTTTTCGTAAAAAGGCTGGAATCTCATAGTAATCAGCCCCTTTATCCAACATAGTCTTTGCTTGAGGAGAGCTATCTGCGCCCAAAGTCGGAGCAGCAGCTGCCTCACGGGAGCTTCGGAAAACCCGTGGCAAATCATATTGGCTGTAATCAACACTACCGGCACCAGCTGATTGAGCGGGCAAGGAAGATAAACCTCCAGCCATCGCTGCACTTGTACCTAAGATAAAGTTCATACCAACCTTACTCATAGCAGCAGAAGGACTAGCAGGGGCAAAACTATTGAGATCAGCCATAGTTGGCATTGCATCATTTGTACCAGTAGCCTGTCTCCAGACTACTTCTGGTTGATGAGCTTGACGTGCTTGTGGATTATTCAATCCAGTTGCAACAACTGTCACACGCAGAGCATCACCCAAGCTATCGTCATATACCGTACCAAAAATAACGGTTGCATCATCAGCGGCATAACCACGAATAGCGGCCATCACTTCACGTGTTTCTGATAACTTCAATGTATGGCTTGCAGTAATATTTACCAAGACACCACGTGCACCTGATAAATCCACGCCTTCAAGTAATGGTGAGGCAACCGCAGCTTCTGCAGCTAAACGTGCGCGGTCCATGCCCGATACAGTTGCAGTACCCATCATGGCTTTACCTTGCTCGCCCATGACAGTTTTCACATCTTCAAAGTCAACGTTGATTAAACCCTGAACATTGATAATTTCTGCAATACCAGAAACGGCGTTATGCAACACATCATCTGCACAAGCAAAAGCCTTATCAAACTCAGCATCCTCACCCATTACTTCAAACAACTTCTCATTCAGAACCACGATCAATGAGTCTACATATGATTCGAGTTCAGAAGCACCGTGCTCTGCTACCTTTAAACGTTTCACACCTTCAAAGTCAAATGGCTTACTAATCACGCCAACCGTGAGAATACCCATTTCTTTTGCTACCTGTGCAACGATCGGAGCAGCGCCAGTGCCTGTACCGCCACCCATACCAGCAGTAATAAATACCATATGAGCCCCTTGCAATGCATCGGCTATACGCTCACGTGCTTCGATAGCCGAAGAGGCACCGATCTCAGGTTTTGCTCCGGCACCCAATCCACTAGAGCCCAGTTGCAAATTCACAGATGCTTCTGAACGCCGTAAGGCACCTGCATCGGTGTTCATGCAAATAAACTCTACGCCACTCACTCCGCGACGGATCATGTGCTGAACGGCATTGCCTCCAGCGCCACCGACTCCAACCACTTTAATCATGGTTTTGCCAGCAGTATCTTGATCTAACATTTCAAATTCCATATACCCTCCTAGGTAATTAACTTACTACATTGACGACGACGAAAAACTTAAAAATTTCCTGCAAACCATTCCTTCATGCGCGAGAGAACTCCTTGAAGCGCGCCTGACTGAGAAACACGACGACCCCGTAATAACTGAGCTTGACCTTCCATCAACAAACCAATGCTGGTGGCGTAGCGGGGGCTACGTAAAACTTCATGTAAATGGCCACGATATTCAGGAGTACCAATACGAGCAGGTCTTAAAAACACTTGTTCTGCTAACTCGACCATTCCAGGCATTAAAGAGGTGCCCCCAGTCAGCACAATTCCAGAAGAAACCATATCCTCATAGCCAGAGTCACGTACAACGCCTCTAACCAAAGTGAACAACTCTTCAACACGAGGCTCGATTACCGCAGCTAATGCTTGCTTAGACATCGGACGAGGTTCACGATCACCTACGCCTGGGACATCAATCATTGCAATAGGATCGGCCATCTCTTGACGCGCGATCCCATGAGCAATTTTTAAATCTTCTGCATCAATGGTTGGGGTGCGTAATGCCATTGCAATATCATTAGTAATTTGATCGCCGGCAATCGGAATCACTGCAGTATGACGAATAGAACCTTGACAATAAATCGCGATATCGGTGGTTCCTCCGCCAATATCAACCAAGACAACGCCAAGCTCTTTCTCATCATCAGTCAATACTGCCAAGCTAGATGCCAAAGGCTGCAAAATTAAATCATTTACTTCTAAACCACAGCGACGCACACACTTCACAATATTTTGTGCAGCACTTACCGCACCAGTCACAATGTGCACCTTTACTTCTAAGCGTAGACCACTCATACCAATCGGCTCGCGGACATCCTCTTGACCATCAATAATGAATTCTTGAACCAAGATGTGAAGAATCTGTTGATCCGTTGGAATATTGATTGCTTTAGCAGTTTCTAAAACGCGCTCTACGTCGCCTTGACCAACCTCTTTATCTCGAATCGCAACCATGCCACTCGAGTTAAAACTCACAATATGATTTCCAGCAATCCCAGTAAAGACCTGAACAATCTGACGATCAGCCATTACCTCAGCCTCTTCTAGAGCTTTGTGAATAGACTGAACAGTTGCCTCAATATTGACAACAACGCCTTTCTTTAAACCCTTAGAGGCAGTCTGACCAACACCCACAACATTAAATTGACCATCAGGAGCTAATTCAGCAACCAAGGCAACCACCTTGGATGTACCAATATCTAAGCCGACCAATAAATCGCGATTATCTTTACTCATTCCGATTCCTCATTGCTTCTGCTCACTTTTTTTTCCATCAACATCATTCTTTTTTAAACTGGCAGCAGCTAAATGAACTGCAAAGCCATTCGCATATCGCAAGTCAACCGCATCAATGCGATTTCCCCACTTCTCTTGTACTTGTGGCCAATACTTAAATAGACGTGCTACACGTTCTTCCGTTAAGTTCTTGTCGGAGCTTTCTTCGTCGCGTCCAAATTCCACCTTCATACCATTGGATAATTTGACATGCCAGGCATATCTTTCGGTCAGCGCTAAACTTTTTACCTCTACACCCCATGGCTTAAACCAAGCGGTAGCTTTGTCATAAAGGTTCATGACTTCTTTACTAGCATCAGCTGGCCCATAAAAATCAATTAGATAAACTTCATCACTAATTTCAGATACACGGCCTGCAAATAATTCGCCATAGGTATTCATCAAGGTATGGCTATCTGCCCCGCCCCATGTACCAAATGGCTTTTGTTCTTCAATACTGACTACTAAACCATTTGGCCAGACACGGCGTACATTAGCGTGGCGAACCCAAGGCATACTTTCAAATCCGCGCTTGACGTCTTCTAAACGAACGCTAAAGAAATTTCCTTGGACGGTTTCAAGGACTTGCTGTTTCACAATCGGCTTATTAATATGTTTTAGAGTTTGTCCGGCAACAGGTTCAATTTGAATTTGCTTCAGCATAAAAACAGGGCGCTGACTCAGCCACACTAAAATTCCGATTACCATCATTACTGCAAAACAACGCATCAAGAAACGGCTAAGGCTTTGCATTCGCCCCGGATGGTTCCAAAGCGGAGACATGATGACGGAGAAGATATCTCCAAATCGGTCTAAAAGAGTGCTCATGCGCTAGCGCCCTCCTTTTGCTGCATAGTTTGGCTCAGCAACCACAAGACCAAGTCTGCATAAACCACACCCGCTGCTTTGGCTGCCATCGGCACCAATGAGTGAGATGTCATGCCCGGAGAAGTATTCATCTCCAGCAAATAAGGTTTACCTGTCTTCTGATCAAGCATGACATCAGCACGGCCCCAGGTACGGCATCCTAAAGCTTTGTAAGCCAATAAAGATAAAGCTTGAACTTGGGAATTCACTTCTGGCGCAAGCCCAGTAGGGCAGAGATACTGGGTCTCATCTGAAAAATACTTATTATGAAAATCATAATTGGCTTGCGGGGGAATAATTTTGATTACTGGTAATGCCTCTGCCGTAGCACCCTGACCTACTAAAGGACAAGTTAATTCATCACCAATAATGCAAGTCTCAGCAATTACCTTTTTATCTAGTCCTGCTGCCAATTGATAAGCGGCAGGCAACTCATCTACAGATTTCACTTTAGTTAAACCGAGTGATGATCCCTCATGTGCAGGTTTGACAATCAGTGGCAGGCCTAACTTTTTAACCACTGCAGACCAATCACTCGCTGGAGTCAGTTCTTCAAATTCAGGGGTAGCTAAACCATTGCTGATCCAAATTTGCTTGGTTGCAATTTTGTCAATTGCTAAAGCTGAAGCTAAGACACCGCTACCGGTATAAGGAAGGTTGAGCAATTCTAATAAGCCTTGAATTGTTCCATCTTCACCATATCGGCCATGCAGAGCAATAAATACTCTATCAAATTTTTCTTTGGCTAATTCTGTTGGGCACCTTAAGCCTGTATCAAAAGCATAGGCATCAACACCTTTAGCTCGCAATGCTTCTAAGACGCCATTACCAGACAACAGTGAAATTTCTCGCTCACCAGAGCGCCCACCCAAAAGAACGCCGACTCTACCTAAAGATTTCAGATCTAAATTGGCTAACTGCGTCTGAACGCGCTGACCCCAATCCATCAGTTGTTTAGACATGCTTTGCCTCCACCAGCGTGTAGGGCAAAGTGGAAATAGAACCTGCTCCCATCGCAATCAAGACATCGCCATCTTTTAAAATTTCACTTAGCTTTTCAGGCATCTCGCCAATATTGGCTGCAAATACCACAGCAGAAGAATCAAGTGCAGCCTTTGAGTTCTGATCTTCAGCAAGTGCTGCCTTCATGAGACTCTTACCATCAGCACCAGGAATTTTTGCCTCACCTGCTGGATATACTTCAGTCAATACCAAAGCATCAAAATTTCTCAGTACTTGCACGAACTCGCCAAAACAATCACGCGTTCTTGTGAATCGATGTGGCTGGAATGCCAGTACTAAGCGACGGTTTGGAAATGCCCCTCTTGCAGCGGCTAAGGTAGCTGCCATCTCGACCGGGTGATGACCATAGTCATCAATTAATGTAAAGCTGCCACCAGCGAGCAAGGTAATATCACCATGGCGCTGGAAGCGCCGACCTACCCCACCAAAATGAGATAAAGCCTTAGTAATAGCTTCGTCACTCACGCCTAATTCAGTCGCAACACCAATTGCAGCTAAAGCATTTTGAACATTATGTAAGCCTGGTAAATTTAAAGTGATGTTGAGTGGACCTGGTTTATTACCATGTCGACGTACCGTCCGTCGCTCTACTGTGAAATGCATTTTCGTTCCATCGGCACGAATATTACTGGCGCGAATATCTGCGTCGTCTGATAGTCCATAACGTAATATTGGCTGTGAAACAAAAGGAATAATGTCACGGACATTCGCATCATCAATGCATAGCACCGCTACTCCATAAAAAGGCATACGCTGAATAAATTGCACAAATGCCTGCTTCAACCTAGCCATATCGTGCTGATAAGTATCCATATGGTCAGCATCAATATTAGTGACTACTTCCATCGCTGGAAATAGCTGCAAAAATGATGCATCTGATTCATCCGCCTCTACAACAATGAAATCGCCTTGCCCCAGGCGTGCATTAGCACCAGCAGAATTGAGTTTGCCACCAATCACAAAGGTTGGATCTAAACCACCTTCAGCCAATACTGACGCAACCAAACTAGTCGTTGTGGTCTTTCCATGCGTTCCTGCAATTGCAATTCCTTGCTTTAAACGCATCAACTCACCCAGCATGACTGCGCGCTGAATGACAGGAATTTTTGCTGCTCGAGCTGCCAACACTTCTGGATTATTACCAGCTACAGCGGTTGATATCACGACAGCTTCTGCTGTTCCAATATTTTTTGGGTCATGCCCAATATGAATAACAGCACCTAATTCACCAAGACGCTTAGTGGTGGCACTTTCAGCTAAATCTGATCCAGAGACTTGGTAGCCCAAATTCAATAAGACCTCAGCGATACCACTCATGCCTGCACCACCAATACCGACAAAATGAATTTGCTGAACGATATGCTTCATACGCCCACTCCCGCACAATTGGCACATACCTCGGCAACTCGTTGAGTAGCGTGCGGCTTAGATAAAGCATGGGCACGCAATGCCATCGCTTTTAGATCGGAGCGATTAATATTTTGAATCATTAATGCCAAATCCTGAGGATTGAGGAATGGCTGTGGTAACAATATTGCGGCATCTGCATCCGACAAAAATTTTGCATTAGCAGTTTGATGATCATCAATCGCATGGGGAAATGGCACTAAACAAGATGCAACGCCACAGGCAGCTAACTCAGAAACAGTCATTGCCCCCGAGCGACAAATGACTAAATCTGCTTGAGCATATGCCGCTGGCATATCATCAATAAATGAGCGAATATCCGCCGTAACCCCCAACTGCTCATAGCGTATTTGTAGTTCCGCTAAATGCTTATCGCCTGCCTGATGGATTACCTTAGGTCGATCTTTTAAAGGAATTAATGCCAAAGCTGCTGGAACGTTTTCATTTAAAGCTGCCGCACCCAAACTTCCGCCTACAACTAAGATTGATAAGGGGCCTTGCCGCTCTTCGTAACGTAATGCTGGCAAAGGGACGCGGTCAAACTCTTCACGTATAGGGTTGCCAACCCACTCTGCAGAGTTGATCGTGTCTGGAAATCCTGTTAATACTCGCATCGCAATTTTGGTGAGAGCGCGATTTGCACTACCTGCAACTGAATTAGATTCGTGTAAAACCAATGGGCGCTTTAATAATTTAGTGACCAAGCCGCCAGGGAAAGTAATATAGCCGCCCATACCCAAAACCACACTTGGTTTAAGGCGACGCATAATTTTCCAACTTTGAAAACAAGCTCGTATCAAATTCATTGGCAGCATCAGTTTGGCCTTGAGCCCTTTACCTCGTAAGCCACCAAAATCTATGGCTTCAAAAGGAAAATCACAGGACTTCACCAGGCGGTACTCCATCCCGTTTCTATTGCCCAACCAAGCCACATTCCAGCCACAGATCCGCAAATATTCAGCGACGGCAAGGCCCGGGAAAATATGCCCGCCAGTACCGCCAGCCATCACCAGAATTGAGGGTTTAGTCACAACTTCCCTCCACGCATCAAGATGCGGTTCTCATAATCAATCCGAAGCAACATCGCAATTGCTACAGCATTCATCAAAATACCTGATCCACCATAGCTCACTAATGGCAATGTCAAACCTTTAGTTGGCAATAAGCCTAGGTTCACGCCCATGTTGATAAACGCTTGCCAACCAATCCAAATTGCTACGCCTTTTGCTGCTAGACCAGCAAAACTTCGATCCAATTGCAAAGCTGTACGGCCAATGATGAAAGCGCGCCGAACAATCCAATAAAAGAGGAAGATCACCACTACTACACCTACAAAGCCAAGCTCCTCGCCGATTACAGCCATGATGAAATCAGTATGGGCTTCCGGCAGGTAATGCAGTTTCTCTACACTTCCGCCTAGCCCTGTACCAAACCATTCCCCTCGGCCAAACGCCATTAGTGAATGCGTTAATTGATAACCCTTATTAGCAGCGTTATCCACTTGCCATGGATCCATAAAAGCAAGCATTCGTCCACGACGAAAGGGCGACAGGGCAATCATGATTGCCACGCTTAAAAAGCCCACCATAATTAGGCCACCAAATAATTTGGCATTGATACCGCCTAAAAATAAAATTCCAAATGCTATTAAGCCTATAACCACAAGGGCGCCCATATCGGGCTCAGCCATTAGCAAGCCACCAACCAAAGCGACTGCCACACCCATTGGCAGCATGCCTTTTACAAATGAGTGCAGATACTCTTGACGTTGCACGGTGTAACTTGCAGCAAAGATCACTGCAGCAAACTTCATTAGTTCTGAAGGCTGAAAAGTCAGGGGGCCCAACATAATCCAACGTTTGGCGCCATTAACACCCTTACCAACGCCTGGAATGAGAACGGCGATTAAAAGTAGCAGAGTTAATCCAAAAATGACCGGTGAATATCGATCCCAAACCCTCGTTGGAATCTTAAATACCCAAATTGCCACACCGATAGCAATACTCAAAGAGATGAGGTGGCGTATCAAGAAGAAGTTACTGCTGTAGTTAGCATACTTTGGGCCATCAGCCAAAGTAATTGAGGCTGAATACACCATCACCAAACCAATCAATGCTAACGATAAAACCGCCCAGACTAGTAACTGGTCGTAATCCATCATCCGTGAACGAGTTTGCTCTACGCCAGACACGGCGTCCCTTAAGCCGCTGCGGAAATTATCTATACCGCCCCTTGAGAAACTCCAGAATCGGTTTAGGCCCATACGATTTTCAGGAAATAGTTTTTCTCTTAAGCTCATACTTGAACTCCTTCGAGTCGCATACTCAATTCTTCAACTTCAGAGAAAAATACTTCGGCGCGCTCAACGTAATCACGAAACTGATCAAAGCTTGCACATGCGGGCGATAGCAAGACAAGATCCCCCGATTGGGCCTGTCTTGCAACTGCTTGAACAGCGGCTTGCAAGGTACCACTATTAGTACATGGCACTTGTTCACTGAGGGCTTCTGCAATTTTCTCTGCATCTTGGCCAATCAAGAAGACGCCCTTGACAAAGCGCAATGCAGGTTCGCGCAATGGTCTAAAATCTTGACTTTTTCCATCGCCACCAGCAATCAACCAAATTCGCTTGCCTGCTGCACCATTACCCAAACCATTTAATGCTGCGACAGTTGCACCTACATTTGTTCCCTTGCTGTCATCGATATATTCGACATCGTTGACAATCGCGATACTTTGAACACGATGGGGCTCCCCGTGATAATCACGTAAACCATGTAACAAAATATTCATGGGTAAATGAGCTGCCCTAGCTAAAGCTAATGCAGCCAAAGCATTCATTGCATTGTGGCGCCCACGAATACGCAGTGCATCAGCAGGTATTAAGCGCTTCAAACGCAAAGGCTCATCTTCTTTCACTACAGCACTCTTACGACGACGCCTAGGCTTCAGCTCAATATCTTCATCAATCTCAGCCCATACTAGCCAATCAATCCCTCCAGCACGTAAGTCATGCTCAATACCAAATGCGCCTTGCTCATTGGGTTGATTTGCGCCAAAGGTCAGTATTGAGCGCTTCGTTTTTTGATCTTCAGAAAGCAATCCCATTACCAAGGGATCATCGCGATTTAAGATACAAACTGTGTCAGTACCAAATATTTTTGCCTTTGCATCTCCATATGACGACATGTTGCCATGCCAATCTAAATGATCTTGCGAGAGATTCAGTATGGTGGCGGCAGTGGCATTTAAAGTAGAGGTGTAAACCAACTGGAAGCTAGATAACTCCAACACCCAAATATCAGGCATATCTTCTAACTGATCAGATTCATCCAAACAAGACATTAATTTTTCTAAGGCTGCTGGACTGATATTTCCTGCTACTGCCACCTTCTTGCCTGCTCGCTCACACAGTTGACCTGTAAGCGCAGTAGTTGTTGTCTTACCATTTGTTCCAGTAATAGCGAGCACTGTTGATGCATAAGATGAGTTGCGTGCTAAGGCCATGCACTCAAGAGCGGCTATTGCACGAGCAAAAAACTCAATCTCACTCCAAACATCTACTCTAGATTTTCTAGCCTTTACTAAAAATGATTGGGCCGGCTCTTTTAATGGAGATAATCCCGGGCTGATACCAATCACATCAATGTCAGTTAAGCAGTCATCAACTAAAGGTCCAAATTGAATATCTTTAAGACCAGCAAACTTTAACTCCTCTAACCAGGCATTTTGTGTATCGGTAAATTTAGACTGATCTCGAGTATCAGCGAAACGAACAGAAGCGCCATTTCGCAAGCACCATTTAACCATGGCAACACCAGACTCTCCGAGACCTAAGATTAAAAAACGCGTAGGCGCTTCATAGCCAGCATTGGTTATTGCAGCAGGATTTGCGAAAGTATTTTCTAAATTAAGCATATTTACTTTTAGCTCACCGTAATTTCAGGCTAGATAAGCCAATTAAAACTAATAGGATGGTGATAATCCAGAAACGAACCACGACTTGTGTTTCTTTCCAGCCACCTAACTCAAAGTGATGGTGCAAAGGAGCCATCCGAAAAATACGGCGCCCCTCACCAAAGCGTTTCTTGGTAAATTTGAACCAGAGCACTTGCAACATGACAGAAAGTGTCTCGGCTACAAAAATACCGCCCATCACGAATAAAACTATTTCTTGTCGAACGATGATTGCGATAGTTCCAAGTGCGCCCCCAAGAGCTAAAGCACCAACGTCACCCATAAATACTTGTGCTGGATGCGCGTTGTACCAAAGGAAAGCTAAACCCGCTCCACCCATGGCGCCACAAAAGATCAATAACTCACCGGCACCAGGAATATATGGAAACAATAAATACTTTGCATAGATGGCATTACCCATTACATAGGCAAACGCTCCCAATGCTGCACCCACCAAGATCACAGGCATGATGACTAAGCCATCTAAACCATCTGTCAGATTCACTGCATTACTACTTCCCACAATCACTAAGTAACTCAGGATAATGAAGCCCATCATTCCCAGTGGATAACTCACCTCTTTCATAAAGGGCAAGAGCAAATTCGTTTTAGCAGGCAGATCTAAGGCAAAGCCACTCTTTAGCCAATCGTAGAAAAGTTGTAACACTTTCAGGTTATTTACCTCTGAAACTGAAAAGGCTAAATAGATTGCAGCGAATAAACCAATAAGGGTCTGCCACATGAATTTTTCTCTTGAAGGCATTCCTTTGGGATCTTTCTGAGTAACCTTACGATAGTCATCTACCCAACCAATCAGACCAAAACCAAACGTCACAATCATCACAATCCAAATAAAACGATTGCTCAAGTCAGCCCATAACATGCAAGAAATAAAAATGCCAATCAAGATTAATACGCCGCCCATCGTAGGTGTGCCTGATTTAACTAAATGTGTCTGTGGTCCATCATTACGAACTGCTTGACCCATCTTCAAAGCAGTTAATTTACGAATCACCCAAGGGCCTGCTGCCAATCCAATTAATAGCGCTGTCACTGTTGCAAGCACTGCTCTAAAGGTAATGTAATTAAAGACTCTAAGGAATCCAAAATCATCCTGTAACCATTGTGCCAAGATTAAGAGCATGTCTTAGCCTCCTCTAACAAGGCTTGTACTATGCGCTCCATACGCATAAAACGAGAACCTTTAACCAAAATATTTAAATGCCGATTGCCATGAGCTATCTGTCCCTGTAATTCATTTCTTAATTGCGCAATGAGCAGATCCATATCTGCAAAATGCGATGCACTAGTCATTAGCGAGAGGGTTTTCTTGGCATCTTCGAAACCAGTAATTGCAAACTGACATTGTTCGCCTAGAGTAAATAATTTATTGACACCCTGAGCGGCAGCGTAAGCCCCTACTTCTCGATGAAATTCTGGCCCCTGATTGCCTACTTCACCCATATCACCCAGAATTAACCAAGAGCTATTTCCAGTTTGCTTTAAAGTATCAATTGCAGCCCTTACTGAATCAGGATTTGCGTTGTAACTATCATCAATTAAGGTGTAATTATTATCAATATGCTTAGCCTGCATGCGACCATTAACAGGTAAAAACGCTTCAAGTCCTTGTTTGATTTTCTCAAGACTCACTCCAGCGGCTAAGGCGACAGCACTGGCTGCTAAAGCATTGCGAACGTTATGCCTACCTAAAGTATTGAGTCGAACCTGCAAGACTCCCTGCTCTGCTTGTATTTGTACTTGACCATTATTTAAAAGACGTCCAGTAACAGAAGCCTTTACAGAAGATGAGCCTGATAACAATACAAAATCGATTATCTTTCTACCGGCAGCAGCCTTGTGCCATACCTCAGCAAATTCTGAGTCTGCTGGAAAAACGGCTACCCCGTCTTTTGGCAAAGCTTTAATTGCAGCAGAATGTTCTTCAGCAACTGCAGCCACTGTTGCCATAAACTCTTGATGTTCACGTTGCGCGTTATTAATCAGAGCAATATTGGATTGTGCAATCGCCGCCAATACAGCCGTTTCGCCTGGATGATTCATTCCTAGCTCTACCACTGCGAGGCGATCAGTCGAACGTAATTTTAATAAGGTGATTGGTAGCCCAATCTCATTGTTAAGATTGCCATTTGTAACTAAGAAGCAATCCTCACCAACCGCTGCCTTGAAAATTGAGGCAATCATTTCTTTTACCGTAGTCTTGCCATTGCTTCCAGTAACTAGAGCTAATGGAATTAGATGCTTTGCACGCCATGCTGCAGCTAACTCTCCCAATCCAATTCTGGTATCGGGTACACAGATTGCTGCTAAATTTGCTGGGCATTTATCTTGCTGACTAATCAGCACTCCTCCTACGCCTACTTTAGCTACATCAGATAAAAAATCATGGGCATCAAAACGCTCGCCTGCTAGGGCTACAAATAATTCACCTACTTCAATTTGGCGACTATCTGTACCGACTCTGGAAATCATGATCTGCTCAGCTAGCACTTCAGAACTATTTATCAGCGTGCTGCCTGGAAGCATGGCCTGCACTTGCGCTAGGGTTGTCATCACACTCCACCCCCAGCAGCCAAAAGAATATGCTCTTGATCAGAAAAATCGAATTTTTTGCCGCCAATTTCCTGCGAAGTTTCATGACCTTTGCCTGCTACCAACACAATGTCATGCATATCAGCATGACGAACGGCAGCCATAATAGCGGCTGCACGATCAGCCAACATTTGAATATTTTGTGCATCGTGACTCATACCAGCGCGAATCATATTCATAATTTCTAAAGGATCTTCGGAGCGAGGGTTATCACTAGTAATAATGATGTGATCTGCAAGATGCTCTGCTACAGCACCCATTTGTGGACGTTTGCCGGGATCACGATCACCGCCACAACCAAATACACACCAAATTTTTCCTGAGCGCTGTTCTGCAATTGCGCGAATAGCCAGTAGAGTCTTTTGTAAAGCATCGGGAGTATGCGCATAATCCACTACAACCAACAAAGCGTCAGATTTATTAGCTTTACCAAGCGGTATGAGCTCCATGCGACCCGGAACAGGACGAAGTTTCACAATACATTTGCTGGCTTCATCACTAGTAAAGCCTTGCGTTAGCAATACAGCCCATACAGCTAAAGCATTACTTAAATTAAATTCCCCGATCACTGGAACGTGAACCGTATTTTCACTCACACCTTGATGCACAAATAGCGCGTCATACCCAACGCCATAGAGAACACTATCTTTTGCATAGATTCGCTGTAAGTGCTCGCCAAATTTTTCAAAGCCCTTTAGAGCCTCTTTACTTAAAGCATAAGCCCATACCTTGGTAGCGCCTTTTGCCAAAAGCTTCATTCCCAGCTCACGACCAAATGCGTCATCAAAGTTTATAACGGCATGTTCTAAGCCAGCAAACTGAAATAGCTTTGCTTTTGCCTCAGCATAATTAGCCATACTGCCGTGATAATCTAAATGGTCCTGCGTCAGATTTGTAAATACCGCACAATTGAATTGCGTACCAGCAATGCGTCCTTGCTCTAAAGCATGAGAAGAAGCTTCCATTACCAGTTGCTTCGCACCTGTACTCAATAGTTCATATAGTTGTGTTTGAAGCTTTGGAGCATCAGGGGTGGTATACCCAGTCTGCAATAACGACCCCACAAAACCTGTACCCAAAGTACCCAACACAGCAGTGCGATGATGAGCGCTATCAAGAGCTGAAGCTAACCACTGGGTAATACTCGTCTTACCATTGGTGCCGGTGACGCCAATCATTTGAAGTTTCTGGCTAGGATAGCCATACCATTGCGCACAAAGCTGTCCTGCCTTGGCAGCAAGATTTTCAACTGCCACGCATTGTGGATGGCCTAAATATTGAGCTCCAAAACCAGCAGGATCAAACACTACGGCCGCCGCACCATTTTCTAGAGCTGCATCAATATATTGACGACCATCTCTGAGGGCATTGCCATGACCGACTGGGTATGCAAAAAAGATATCACCAGGCTGTATCTGGCGACTATCCGCCCTTACCTTTGCAGAGGCATTTGCTAGGCTGTGCAGGTGTTCAATCAAGTGATTAGGTTCTATATTCAATGCTGCACTCATCTTTTCAGAACCGCATGTTGAGCTTGTACATTTGCAGTGCGAATCTCTTCGGGTGTTTTATCTTGCAATACCATTTGCTTCACTTTGGCATCAGGCAATACATTCAAGGTATGAAGTGTTTCGCTAACAATGGTCGAAAAGACCGGTGCTGCTACTTCACCGCCATAGTGACCACCTTTGGTTGGCTCATCAATCATGACTGCCACGACAATCCGAGGCGCACTAATCGGTGCTAATCCAGCAAAGTAGGCGCGATATTTATTCCCATAAACCTTACCGACTAACTTGTGTGATGTCCCCGTTTTTCCACCGACACGAAAACCTTCAGCTTGAGCCTTAAGAGCTGTGCCACCAGGCTCAGTAACTGTCTCGAGCATGCCACGCATTTCGATTGCAGTCTTGGCTGAAATAACGGGAGTGCCTGGCTTAAATTCAGGACTGCGCTCAATTGTTAATGGCACTAATTCTCCGTCACGAGCAAAGATGGTGTATGCCCTTGCCAACTGAAAGAGCGAAGAAGAGATGCCATAACCAAATGCAATACGCGCCTGATCAGACGGTACCCATTTTTTATAGGGGTGCAAAGTTCCTGTAACGGCCCCAGGAAAACCAATCTTGGGAGCTTGTCCAAAACCTGCGGCCGTATATAGATCCCACATTTCTTGTGGGCTGGTATTCATAGCTAATTTAGCGGTTCCAATGTTGCTAGACTTTTGAATAATCTGAGCGATGGTTAATGTGCTGTAGGGATGAGTATCTGTAATCGGCTTTGGCCCAATTAAATATTTCGCGCCAATCACCATTTGGGTATTTGGCTGAACTTGCCCTTTTTCGAGTGCCAATGAAACCGTAAATGGTTTCATTGTTGAGCCAGGCTCAAAAGTATCGGTGAGTACGCGGTTGCGTAATTGCTCACCAGTTAAGTACTTTCGATCATTCGGGTTATAGCTAGGGTAATTAGCCAATGCCAATATTTCACCAGTCTGGGTATCTAACACTACCGCACCGCCGGCTTTAGCCTGATGCTTTTCAACCGCGCTCTTCACTGCGTTATAAGCTAGAAACTGGATCTTGCTATCGATAGAAAGGCTTAAGTCTTTACCATTTTGTGGCAATTGCAAGATCGCCATTTCTTCAACCACTCGACCAAGGCGATCTACGACTACCCTTCTTTGTCCAGGATGACCGGCGAGCTCTTTCTCTCTAGAAAGTTCCATTCCTTCTTGGCCACGATCTTCTACGTTAGTAAAGCCAACGACGTGCGCCATCGCCTCACCCTCTGGATAGAAGCGTCGATATTCGTTATTCAAACCAATGCCAGGAATTTCTAACTGCTTAATTTTCTGGGCGACGGCTGGATCAACCTGACGTTTTAAGAATATTTGCTTACGCTCTTCTTTCAACTTCTTACGCAATTCTGCCTCGCTAATTTGCAATAGATTGGCAAGCGCTTTGACTTTTTCTGCAGAAAGATCATCAGGTACTGTGTCGTTATAAGCAATCACAGACTTTGCTTCTAGACTTGTAGCAATCACTTGACCATTGCGATCCAGAATTTTTCCACGACTTGCTGGTAGCTCTAATTCGCGTTGAGTACCTCGTACTCCTTTAGCTTCATAAAAAGCATTTCCTGGACCTTGGATCCAAAAAGCCCTAATTAATAACAGCATAAAAACAAAAAATAAAAGAAATAACATCAAACGCGACCGCCACATTGGCAGGCGTAACACTAAATTTGGGGTTGTAGAGAAGCCAACTGGTCTCATTTAACTTCCTTTAGGTACAAAGTACGTTCAGGAGAGATCGGTGACATCCGCAATTGATTTCGCGCCACATCACGTATACGAGCGGATTTAGAAAGATTACGTTGCTCATATTCGAGACGCAACCATTCTTGATTTAATTTTCGTTCTTCAATTTGGGCACGCTCTAGCTTAATAAATAACTTACGCGCACGTTGTTGTGCTGCCACTAGCGAAAGAGCACAAATGACTAACAAGATCAGCAAAGTTAAGGTCGCTCGATTCATGTAACTGACCCCAAGCGTTTTTCAGCTACACGCATAATGGCCGAACGGGCACGCGGATTTTCTAAAACCTCTGCCTCACTTGGCTTAACACGTCCAATCATTTCTAAAGCACTTTGTGGCAAGTCTTTTTCGCGAACTGGTAGACCACGAGGCACTTCTACTTTTGAGTGGACCTGCATAAATTGCTTCACGATTCGATCTTCTAAGGAATGGAAGCTGATTACTACCAACCTAGCACCAGGCTTTAATAATTTAAGCGCTGCCTTCAAGCCCAACTCCAAATCCTCTAACTCGCGATTGATTAATATTCTCAATGCTTGAAAAGTTCTGGTTGCAGGATCTTGACCAGCTTCACGTGTGCGCACAACACTTGCTACAAGACTGGCCAGTTGTGTAGTAGTTTGTGGTGACGAGCCTTCTTCGCGCTTGGCAACAATAGCCTTTGCAATTTGAAATGCAAAACGCTCCTCTCCGTAAGTCTTAATCACGTGAGTGATTTCCTCTTGAGGCGCTTGCTCTAACCACTGCGCGGCCGTTAATCCATGCTCTGTATTCATGCGCATGTCCAAAGGACCTTCGCGGCGAAATGAAAATCCACGATGTGCCTCGTCCACTTGAGGTGAGCTGATCCCCAAGTCCAACAGAATTCCATCGACTGATTCTGGCTCGGCGTACTGACCCATTTGTGCAAAGCTGTCGTGCACGATCTGTAAGCGAGGATCGTTGATCTGCTGTGCTACTGCTATCGCATCCAAATCTTTGTCGAAAGATATCATGCGAGCGGATGACGGTAGCTGCTTGAGCAAAGCCTGAGTATGACCACCGCGCCCAAAGGTGCCATCGATGAGTAGGATATTTTTTGCTTGGTCTGGCTCTTGAATGAGTGGGCCGCTGATTAGCGCCGTCACCGCCTCGGCCAGCAACACTGGGCGATGAGTTGTGTTCATGGCACCCTGTCATCAAAAATTAAATTGCTTGAGTGCTTCAGGCATGCCTTGCGCAATCGCAGCCTGTTCTTTTGCAGCGTATGTTGCTGCATCCCACAACTCCAGGTGACTACCCATACCGAGCAAGATGACTTCTTTTTCAATATCAGCAGAAGCACGTAATTCTGGACTCACCAAAATGCGGCCAGCACCATCCAGATCGAGATCTACTGCATTGCCAAGAAAAATTCTGCGCCACCAATGTGCATCCATTGGCAATTGCGCAACTCTAGATCTAAAAGTCTCCCACTCTGGTCTTGGAAATAGTAGAAGGCAGCCATCTGGGTGCTTTGTGAGCGTAATTCGACCCTCACCCTGTACCAATAAGGCGTCACGATGCTTTGCCGGAACCGACATTCGTCCTTTTGCATCTAAATTGAGAGCTGACGCACCTTGAAACACCATTTACCCCACTTTTTCACACTTCCTCCCACTTTAGAGGATCGTCATAAGAGGGTCAAGTGTTTTTGGGTATTTTTTAAGGAATTTCTCTAGTGTTTACAAACACTTAGCGAGATATGTTCATAAAATGGTGATAATAAAATAGCTACTTGAAACAATGGTTTGGAAAATATACTTAAGAATAGGTCTTAGCTCTAAGGCTAGATAATACCCAAATATACTGTATTAAAAAACAGTATTCTTAATAAAAATATATCAAAAAAATTAATCAGAATTGATTTTTAAATATCAATGTGGATTTAAATTTTGTATGCGGTTGTTGTCATCACCTTTGACATCATTTGCATCATCTTTTGAATGGGCTCCGGCAATACTGCTCCACCACTTTGAATGGCAGCCTGTCCGTGCTCAATTTCATCGATGCGCATTTGATCCACAATCGCTCGTGAACGATAGTCTTCTGGCGGCAGTTTTTCAAGATGACTCTCTAAGTGATTCTCAACTTGCTTTTCTGTTTCTGCAACAAAACCTAAGCTCCACTTATCACCCGCTAAGCCAGCGGCCAGGCCGATCGCAAAGGATCCAGCATACCAAATTGGATTGAGATAACTAGTATGAGAACCCAGCTCTTGCAGACGCGTTTCACACCATGCAAGATGATCCATTTCCTCTTGTCCAGAATGATTCAACATCTCCTTAATTTGTGGATCTCGAGCCACTAATTTTTGAGATTGATAAAGTGCTTGAGCACAAACTTCGCCCACATGATTCACACGCATTAATCCAGCCGCATGCTTGCGTTCTTGAGCATCTAAAACCGTTTTTGAAGCAGCCTCAGATCCAGGGGTAGGGCGCTGAGAATTCGCTCCACCAGCAACACATCGGAGTGCGTTATCGAACTCAATAATGAGGTGATCTATTGGGGACATATACTGATTGAATTAGATTAAAACCTCAGCTTTTGAGCTTTGTTTAGTCTTTAAACCAAGCTCAGCTAGGAGAGCACGGTCTTGTTCTGACTCGGGATTCCCGGTAGTGAGTAGTTGCTCACCATAGAAAATAGAGTTAGCGCCGGCGAGGAAGCACATCGCTTGAACCGCCCTTCCCAACTCTTGGCGACCAGCTGATAAACGCACCCTTGCCCGTGGCATCGTAATTCGAGCCACAGCAATCGTCCTAACAAATTCGAAGGGGTCCAAGGGCTTTTGATCGGCCAAAGGAGTGCCAGCAACTGGTACCAAATGATTAATGGGTACTGACTCAGGGTAAGGGCTTAAATTAGCCAAACGCGCTAAGAATGCAGCGCGTTGTTCACGAGATTCACCCATACCTACTATTCCACCGCAGCATACGGACATACCGGCTGCACGAACATGTGAAATCGTGTCTAAACGATCTTGATAGCCACGCGTGGAAATCACAGAGCGATAAAAATCTTCACTGGTATCTAGATTGTGGTTATAAAAATCTAGACCTGCCTCTTGTAAAGCCTGGGCTTGATCAGCTTCTAGCATGCCAAGAGTAGCGCAGGTCTCCAGCCCTAAAGCCTTTACCCCTTTGATCATCGCCGCCACTTTCTCAATATCACGATCCTTAGGTTCGCGCCAGGCGGCACCCATGCAAAAACGGTTTGAGCCGGCGGCTTTAGCGGCTTTAGCGGCTTCCAAAACCTCTTCAAGGCCCATCAACTTCTCAGCCTTAACATCGGTGTCATAACGAGCTGCTTGAGGGCAGTAAGCACAGTCCTCTGGACAGCCACCTGTCTTAATCGACAAGAGGGTAGCCAATTCCACATCACCCTCGGGAAAGTAAGTCTTATGAGTTTCTTGTGCCTTAAGCATTAAGTCGTTAAAGGGCAAATTAAACAAAGCCTTTATCTGGGCAACTGACCATGACCCAGATGCGTCAACCTCTTTACGCAAATCCGCCTGGGATTTGATTAGGGTGATGGGTTTTTCTACGGTTTGGGTGTCCAGCATGGGTAAATTCCAGAAAATAGATCGATACAAGACATAAACATAACAGATACAGCTCAAGTTTAGGAAAAACTAGTGGTCAAATACCAGACATGAAGCTTATTTCCGATCTAAATCAAAGATCCCTGGTAGATCGCAGTTTGGCTGCCGTCTGGCATCCCTGTACCCAAATGAAGCAGCATGAATCTTTTCCCCTCATAGCGATCAGCAAAGGAAAGGGAGCCTGGCTTTACGATGAAAAGGGCAATCCCTTGCTCGATTGCATCAGCTCTTGGTGGACAAATTTATTCGGTCACGCCAATCCACAGATTAACCAAGCAATTACCGCTCAATTAGAAAAAATTGAGCACGTCATGCTCGCAGGTTTTACACACGCTCCAGTAGTCGAATTATCAGAAAAATTATCTGCCCTTACCAATGGAAATTTAGGTCACGTTTTTTACGCCTCTGATGGTGCTTCTGCGGTAGAGATTGCGCTCAAGATGAGTCACCACTACTGGCAACTTCAAGCTAAGGCTCAAAAGAAAAAATTTGTTTGCCTTGAAAATGGCTATCATGGCGAAACTCTAGGCGCACTGGCGGTAACTGATGTTGCCATTTTTCGTAAAGCGTATGGCTCGCTATTGCAAGAGGTATTTACAGCTCCCTCTCCAGACTCACGCAAAGCAAAATCTGGGGAAAGTGCAGATGATGTTGCAAGATATGCAGCGCAAGAGCTTGAGAAACTTTTTAAAAAAGAGCATCAGCATATTGCAGCTATCATCATTGAACCACTCGTGCAATGTGCTGGGCAAATGGCGATGTATTCACCCGAATATCTTCGGCTAGTGAAAGCCTTGTGCGATCGTTATGAGATCCATTTGATTGCAGATGAAATTGCTGTGGGATGCGGTCGAAGTGGTACTTTTTTTGCCTGTGAGCAAGCACAAATCTGGCCGGATTTCTTAACCCTTTCTAAAGGGATTAGTGGCGGCTATCTTCCACTCTCTTTATGCTTAACAACAAAGCGCATCTATCAAACTTTTTATAGCGATCAAACTCAGCAGGGATTCTTGCACTCCCACTCATACACAGGTAACCCACTTGCGTGTTCTGCTGCTCTTGCTTGTTTGGAAATATTTGAAAATGAAAACGTACTACAAAAAAATATGTTACGTGCGCAAGATTTAGCTAATGCTTTTGCTTGGGCAAAATCAGATTCAAGAATTGAACATTGGCGTCAGCAAGGCATGATTTTGGCATTTGACATCAAACAAGACTGCATCAAAAACCTCGCCACTTTCCCGCGCGAAATGTTTTCTCAATGCATTGATGAGGGTCTGCTGATTCGACCAATTGGTAATACTGTCTATGTGATGCCGCCTTATATTTTGTCTGCCGAAGAAACATCGCAGATGGGCAAAGCGGTAGAACGTGCCTTAGACAAGGTATTGTCATGACAAAATTATTTAATGCTTTGAGTATGGCTGAAACCCAAATCGCCGAACTCGATTTGCAATTATTAAAGCGTCAGTTGCGCACTAATCATTTGGCGTGTGATACAAGAACAAGCGTAGATAACCGTGAACTCAAAGCATTTTGTAGCAATGACTATCTTGGATTAGCCAATCATCCTGCACTCATAGAGGCTCTTGCTGAGGGAGCAAAACGTTATGGTGTTGGTAGCGGAGCCTCTCATCTCATCAGTGGCCACAGTATTGCTCATGAATTACTAGAAAAAAAATTAGCCTCTTTTCAAAGTCGCCACATCCCCCAAGCTCGAGCATTATTTTTAAGCACTGGTTACCTTGCTAACCTTACAGCAATCACTGGCCTTGTAAGGCTGGCATCGTCAGGTCAAGCAAGTATTTATTCAGCAAAACTCAATCATGCTTCCTTGATCGATGGTGTTCGTTTAGCCGGCGCGCAAAACAAGGCATCTGTGACATTGTTTGATCATACGCAGCCCGATACTCTCAGAGAGTTATTTAAGAGTGATCAAAAACCATTCAAACTAATCGTCACTGACGGTGTTTTTAGTATGGATGGCGATCTAGCACCAGTCAAAGCATTACTTCAGATTGCTGAAGAATTCGATGCCCTTTTATTGGTTGATGATGCTCATGGGTTTGGAGTGTTAGGAAAACAAGGTCATGGAATCTTGGAGCAAGAAAACTTGGTCTCTGAGCGCATTGTCTATATTGGCACTTTAGGTAAAGCGGCTGGAGTCAGTGGAGCCTTCATTTGTGCACATGATTCTTTTATCGAATGGCTGATTCAAAAAGGTCGGCCCTACATTTACAGTACCGCTAGCCCACCTGCCATTGCCTATGCACTCTTAACCAGTCTTGAAATCATTGCAAGTGAAGAAGGCCAACAACGACGCGCTCATTTAAATCAATTAATTGAAGTTTGGCAAAAGGAAATGATTTTTTCTAGCTGGCAAAAATGTTCCTCAAGCACGCCCATACAGCCAGTCATCTTAGGTAGCAATGCAAATGCTCTTTTAGCTGCAAAGCTTTTAGATCATGCTGGATATTGGATTCCTGCAATACGGCCTCCTACTGTGCCTAAGGAAAGTGCGCGTTTACGTGTTACCTTTTCTGCAAATCACAGTCTTGATGATTTACGCCAGCTGATTGTTCAGCTCAAACAGATAGAGCAAGAAACGATGGTGCAAGCATTATGAGTAAGCCTGCTGGTTTTTTTATTACCGGTACTGATACTGAGATTGGAAAAACTTTAGTAGCAGGGGCTTTAATCCAAAAATTTCGTGAGCAAGGGATTAATGCGCTGGGTTTTAAACCAGTGGCGGCCGGCACCTATCAAGACCAGCAGGGAAATATCCTGAATGAGGATGTAGAAACTCTGCGAATTGCGGCAAACCTAGGGCATGACCAGAAGATTCCATCGCCCTACGTTTTTGAAATGCCAATAGCGCCTCATCTGGCAGCTGAAAAATTGGGTACACGTCTTGATCTCAGCATTATGTTAGATGCCTTTGAAAAAGTTAGTAGCCAAACAAATTGCATCATCGTTGAAGGGGCTGGCGGATTTTTAATTCCGCTCAACGAGACTGAAAATCTTAGTGATCTCGTACAAAAGTTAAAACTACCAGTCATCATGGTTGTTGGAATGCGATTAGGCTGCATTAATCACGCATTGTTAACTTATGAAGCGATGACCTCGCGTCAATTAAAAGTGGCTGGTTGGGTTGCAAATAGCCTTTCATCTGAAATGCCTTTCTTGCAAGAAAACATCAAGACCCTGCAAACTAAAATACAAGCTCCATTTCTAGGGTCAATACCACCTTTACCAATAGACCTACAAAAATCAGATCACAGCCCCTACTCAATTGAAGCTTTGCAATTTGCTGCACAGCACCTAAGCTTACCCAATCGCTAAAACCCCCAATAGAAGGGGCTTAAGGTACGTGTTCATCAACTTTCGGATAAGATGAAGGCATGCATTTACTACCAGAAATCATCAATTCAGCTAAATCTATTCAAGATATTCGTCGCAATATTCATGCTCATCCCGAGTTGCGTTTTGAAGAAAATCGTACTGCTGACCTAGTAGCTGAAGCACTCTCAAGCTGGGGAATTTCGGTCTATCGCGGCATGGGAAAAACTGGCGTGGTAGGTCGACTAGATGGTGATTTAGGTCCGGGCAAGATGATCGGATTACGCGCAGATATGGATGCCCTTCCTCTGCAAGAACATAATAACTTTGAGCATACCTCTCGCAATCCAGGAAAGATGCACGCCTGTGGACATGATGGTCACACGGCCATGCTTCTTGGAGCAGCTCAATATTTATCAAACCATCGAGACTTCAAAGGTACCGTCATCTTTATCTTTCAGCCTGCCGAAGAAGGTGGAGCTGGTGCTAAGGAAATGATTCAGGATGGCCTTTTCAAAGAGTTTCCATGTGATGCCGTATTTGGTCTGCATAACTGGCCCGGATTAGCAGAAGGTCATTTTGGTGTTACCTCAGGTCCGATGATGGCTTCTAGCAATGCTTTTGAAATCACCATTAAAGGCAAAGGTGGTCATGCCGCCTTACCTCACAACAGCTCAGATCCTCTGCTGACTGGAGTACAAGTAGTACAGGCACTGCAAAGCATCATTACACGCAATAAGCGCCCCGTAGATGCAGCTGTCTTATCGATTACCCAATTTCATGCGGGCGAAACCAGCAACGTGATTCCTGATAGCGCCTTCATTGGTGGTACGGTAAGAACCTTTACCTTAGAAGTGTTGGACCTCATTGAAGCACGTCTACGAGAAATTTCTCACGGCGTCGCTAGTGCATTTGATTGTCAAGCAGAAATTGTATTCAAGCGAAGTTATCCGCCCTTGATCAACCATGAGAAAGAGGTAGCTTTTGCTGCTGAGGTGATGGGGGAAGTAGTTGGCCCGCAAAACGTTGATACTTCGATTGACCCCACAATGGGCGCTGAAGATTTTGCATTCTTTTTATTAGAAAAACCTGGCTGCTACGTCTTCCTAGGAAATGGTGATGGTGATCACCGCTCTGTCGGTCATGGCATGGGGCCATGTCATCTTCATAATCCTTCTTATGACTTCAATGATGCTTTGATCCCCGTTGGCGTAAGCTATTGGGTAAAGCTTGCTCAGCGCTATTTAGAAAAGAATTAAGAGTTAGTAAATTTGGCTGGGCGTTTTTCCACAAACGCTGCCATGCCTTCTTTTTGATCATCGGTTGCAAAGCATGCATGAAACAAACGACGTTCAAAATGAATTCCTTCCGAAAGCGTTGTTTCATAAGCTGTATTGATTGCCTCTTTCACCATCATCGCAGTGAGCAAGGGCATATCTGCAATCCCTTTCGCAATTGCTTTCACTTCTTTTAATAAATCCGCTTGAGGGAATATGCGCGCCACTAAACCAGCGCGCTCAGCTTCTGCAGCGTCCATCATGCGTCCAGTCAAAGCGAGATCCATCGCTTTTGCTTTTGATACAGCGCGGGGTAAACGCTGTGTGCCGCCAGCCCCGGGAATAATTCCCAGCTTTACTTCAGGCTGAGCAAACTTTGCATTGTCAGCAGCCATAATCGTGTCGCACATCATAGCCAACTCACAACCACCACCCAATGCATAACCAGAGACTGCTGCGATTACGGGCTTACGAACTTTCTTCATCTCTTCCCAATTGCGAGAAATGAAGTCCTCACGATAGACATCTTTAAAACTATATTTGGCCATCGAAGTGATATCTGCACCAGCAGCAAATGCTTTCTCACTACCAGTGATAATGATGCAGCCGATTTTGTCATCGGCATCAAAGCCTAATAAGGCAGCACCTAACTCATCCATCAGCTCATCATTTAGAGCATTAAGTACCTCAGGACGATTGAGGGTGATAGTGGCAACTTTGCCATCAACTGCAGTCAAAATAGTTTTGTAGCTCATGGTTCTCTTTCTAAGATGTACTCAATTAGCGTGGTAGCAATACCCACATCTTGCCATTTTGTTTCATGCGCCCAGCCAACTCTCCAGCGGCATCCCCTGAACCCCAATAGTAGTCTGCTCTAACGCCTCCGACAATCGCTTTGCCAGTATCTTGTGCCATGACTAATTTTTGTAAGGGTTGATTACTTAAGGGTCTAGTCGTTGCCAAAAATACGGGCGCTCCTAGTGGCATTGCTTGTAAATCGATAGCAATACTGCGCTCGGTCGTTAATGGGACATTTAATGCCCCTGTAGGCCCAAGGTCTGCACTAACATTTCCAGGGAGTTCTTTAAAAAATACAAAGCGTGGATTTGCATTGAGCATGTCGTTAACCCGATCGGGGTTACGTTTGGCCCATTTTGAAATTCCCTGCATTGTTGCTTCACTTCGATTAATTTCTTTTTTATCCAGTAACCATTGCGCAAATGACTTGAAGGGTTGTTCATTGTTCCCGGCATAGCCTAGGCGCATTACACGACCATCTTGTAGGCGAATTTTTCCTGAGCCTTGAATTTGCATAAATGCTGCAGCTACTGGATCTTGAACCCAAGCAATCTCAGAACCTTTCAAGATTCCCGAACTCATCAACTCAGCTCGGCTCGGGCCAGGGTTAGGCCTTGTTTGGCGCCATACATTGGGATAAGCATATAAAGGCACGTTGTAAAGACTAGTCCGAGTTTGTGAACCATTCATCACTGGTTCGTAATATCCAGTAATGAGTCCTGTTTCACTGCCGGCACTATTGCGAATTTCGAAAGGCTGAAAGTTGCTTTCAAAATATCGACGGATAGCTTGAGCATCACTTACAGAAACACTTACGGCTTGCGAACAAACCTGTCGCCAATTGAGCTCACTATTTCGCATACGCAAGGCTTCACAACTCTTTAACCAAGCAGGCCATGCTTGAGATAAATCATCCTCTTGCCATCCTGGGAGAGCCTGCCAAGAGACTGCGCTAAAACTCGCAATAGGAGAGCTGTAATTTGAGGGAACCGTGACAGGGCCTGAACGATATCCCGCTCCACGAGTAGGAGGGCTTGAGCAGCCAGCCATCAAACTCCCAATCAAGATAGCGGATACACTCATTACTAAAGACCGTTGTAAGACAAGATTTGTTAATTTAAATGGTGAAAACATGATTGCCAATTTACTCGATCAGTACCCCATGTTGCTCTTTGTTGCTGAGGGCGCTATTGCATTGGGACTTTTGCTGTTTATCGTCCTCTGGACTGGTAAAGGCAAAAAATAGGCCTAGTGAAGTGTGCGAGGCATCACCAGAGCAAACTCTGGGATCGGAGCCTGGAAAAACTGCGCCTCTTCAGTCACACAAAAATACTCCCCACGCATTGTGCCTGCAGGAGTAGGTAAAGTAGCCCAACTGGTGTACTCAAATTGCTCCCCTGTGCGCAATAGAGGTTGCTGCCCAACCACTCCCAAACCACGAACTTCCTGGACCTCATTATCCCCGTCAGTAATAAACCAATGACGGGCTATTAACTGAATGCTGGCAGTCCCAGTATTACGAATAGTGACCGTATAGGCAAAGGCAAACTGGCGGTTATCTGGGTCAGATTGCTCTGGCAGGTACTGGGTTTTAACCGTAATACTGATTTCGTGGGGGTTCATGCACGAATTCTGCTCTATCCTGAGGCCAACTGCAAGCTAGAATCTAGGAATGGAAAGCCAAAAATCACCATCCCAAAGCCAATTTGTCATTGCCCCCTCTATTTTGTCGGCTGACTTTGCCTGCCTAGGCAAAGAAGTTCAAGATGTTTTGCTAGCAGGCGCTGATTGGATTCACTTTGATGTCATGGACAACCACTATGTACCGAACCTCACCATTGGGCCTCTAGTCTGTGAGGCTATTCGTCCACATGCTGTAAAAAATGGCAAGCTAGCAGTGATTGATGTTCACCTCATGATCGAACCCGTGGATCGTATTGTTCCGGATTTTGCAAAAGCTGGCGCTAACCTAATCAGCTTTCATCCAGAGGCAAGTCCTCACGTTAACCGTACACTCAATTTGATTCGAGACCAAGGCTGTCAGTCAGGATTGGTTTTTAATCCAGCGACTCCTTTAGATCATCTTGACCATACTCTAGATCTCCTTGACCTAGTCTTACTAATGTCAGTAAACCCGGGATTTGGTGGTCAATCTTTTATAGCAAGCACCCTCAATAAAATTGCACAAGTGCGTGCACGCTTAGACCAGTATCAAGCCGATACTGGTCGTCATATACGGCTTGAAGTAGATGGTGGAATTAAGGTTGACAACATTGCACAGATTGCAAAAGCAGGTGCCGATACTTTTGTTGCAGGCTCAGCCATTTTTGGACAAGACAATTACGCCTCCGTCATTGAAATAATGCGCACAGAATTGGGAAAGTCGAGTAGAGCCTGATGCAGCGTGAAGAATTTAACGCCCTCGGGAAGCAGGGCTTCAATCGCATTCCATTAGTAAAAGAAGTGCTTGCGGATCTTGAAACCCCTTTATCGCTCTACGTCAAACTTACTCAAGCCTTTGGTAAAACCAATACTTATCTTCTTGAATCTGTTTTAGGTGGAGAACGTTTTGGGCGCTTCTCTTTTATTGGCTTACCAGCTAAGACTATCCTTAAAACTGTTGGTACACCTTCTGCGCCTGTAAATGAAGTAATAAGGGATGGCAAGGTAGTAGAAAGCAATACCGATAACCCACTCGACTTTATTGATGCTTATTTCAAGCGCTTTAGGGTTGCTCTTCCGCCAGGCTTGCCACGCTTTTGTGGTGGTCTTGCTGGTTATTTTGGCTATGACACAGTCCGATATATTGAAGCGCGTCTTGCCAAACATTCATTGCCAGACGAATTAGGAGTACCTGATATTCAGCTGATGTTAACGGAAGATTTGGCAGTGATTGATAACGTCGCGGGCAAAATCTATTTGATAGTGTATGCAGACCCAAGTCAGCCAGAAAGTTTTGACAGCGCTCATGAGCGCTTAAAAGAATTACTTACCTGTCTTAATAAGCCTGTTAGCATGCCTGCATCGCTACCGAGTAAGAAGACTGAGTTGATCCGCAAATTTAAAGTGGAAGATTTTGAAAACGCTGTACGTAGAACAAAAGAATATATTTTGGCTGGCGACTGCATGCAAGTGGTGATTGGTCAGCGAATCAGCAAACCATTTACAGATTCACCATTGGCGCTTTATAGGGCCTTGCGCTCCCTCAATCCATCGCCTTATATGTATTTTTATGATTTTGGAGATATGCAAATTGTTGGGTCTTCTCCAGAAATTTTGGTACGCCAAGAGCAGCGTGATGCAGAAAAAATTGTTACGATTCGACCATTAGCTGGAACTCGTCCACGCGGAGCCAATCCTACTGAGGATGAACGGCTTGCTAAAGAACTCTTAGCTGACCCTAAGGAAATCGCCGAGCACGTCATGTTGATTGATTTAGCGCGTAATGATGTTGGGCGTATTGCTAAAACTGGCTCGGTGAAGGTCACGGACTCCATGTCGATTGAAAAATACTCCCATGTTCAACATATCGTGAGCTCAGTAGAAGGTCATCTGCTGGACAATATGAGTAATATGGATGTACTACGCGCCACCTTTCCAGCGGGCACTCTATCAGGAGCGCCTAAAATTCGTGCAATGGAAATCATTGATGAAATGGAAATTATCAAACGCGGAGTTTATGGTGGAGCAGTTGGCTACCTCTCTTTCTCAGGTGACATGGACGTGGCGATTGCTATTCGCACTGGCGTCATTCGTGATGGCATGCTGCACTCCCAAGCGGGCGCTGGTGTAGTAGCCGACTCTGACCCTACAGCAGAATGGAAAGAGACTGAAGCTAAAGCACGTGCTGTCCTTACTGCGGCTGATTTAGTACAAGGAGGACTCGATGCTTCTGATGATTGATAACTACGATTCTTTTACGTACAACTTAGTCCAATATTTTGCAGAGCTAGGCGAGGATGTCAAAGTATTTAGGAATGATGAAATTGCCGTTGAAGAAATTGCAAAAATCAACCCTGCACGTATTTGCATCTCTCCTGGACCTTGTAGCCCAGCAGAAGCTGGTATTTCTGTTGAAACTATTAAACGCTATGCCGGACAAATTCCGATTCTCGGAGTTTGTCTTGGACACCAGGCAATTGGCGAAGCATTTGGTGGCAACATCATTCGCGCGCAAAAAGTCATGCATGGTAAGACAGATGACATTCATCATACCGGGGCGGGTGTTTTTAAGAACTTACCTAACCCCTTTAAAGTGACTCGCTATCACTCTCTCGCGATTGAAAAGAGCTCATTACCTACGGTACTGGAAGTGACAGCCACTTCTTCTGACGGCGAGATTATGGGTGTACGCCATCGTGAGCTTGCGGTGGAAGGCGTGCAGTTTCACCCAGAGTCGATTCTGTCTGAGCATGGTCATGCTCTACTCAAAAATTTTTTACAAATTAAATAATTCATCTAGAGCTTATATGTCGATTACTCCTCAAGAAGCCCTCCAACGTTGTATTGAGCACCGTGAACTGTCTCATGATGAAATGACAGCTATGATGCGACTCATCATGAGCGGTGAAATGTCACCAGAACTAGTAGCTGGCTTCCTAGTAGCGCTTCGCACAAAAAAAGAAACGGTTGGCGAAATTGCTGCTGCTGCTCAAGTGATGCGCGAATTTGCAACTTCTGTTCACGTGGAGGATCATGCTCATTTGGTAGATGTAGTGGGTACCGGTGGTGATGGCGCTCATACTTTTAATATTTCAACAGCAGCGATGTTTGTAGCCGCCAGTGCGGGCGCTAAAATTGCGAAACATGGAAACCGCAGTGTTAGCAGTAAATCGGGCAGTGCCGATGTACTAGAGGCTCTAGGCGTCAATCTTGCCCTCTCGGCTGAACAAGTAGCTCAATGTATTTCTGCAGTGGGTGCTGGCTTTATGTTCGCACCCAACCATCATCCGGCCATGAAAAATGTTGCTCCCATTCGCAAACAATTGGGTGTGCGCACTATTTTCAATATCTTGGGACCCCTTACCAACCCCGCTGATGCAAAGCGCATCTTAATGGGGGTATTTAATGCAGATTTAGTTGGAATACAAGCGCGGGTATTACAGGCCTTAGGAATGGAGCATGCTTTAGTGGTCTATGGCTGTGATGGTTTAGATGAAATCTCCCTAGAAGGTCCAACACTCGTTGGCGAGCTTAAAGATGGTGTCGTACGTGAATATGAAATCCACCCCAAAGACTTTGGGCTCAATACCGCCCTCACAAGCAGCTTCAAAGTAGCCAATGCGGAGGAGTCCAAAAAAATTGTTTTGGATGTACTTAATAATGAGCCCGGGGCAGCTGGCGACATCGTTTGCCTCAATGCTGGCGCCACGCTTTATGTAGCTGGCGTTGCGAAAGATATTACAAGTGGTATTGCTATGGCTAAAACTGCAATAAGCTCAGGCGCCGCTCGCCAAAAACTCGATGCGTTTGTCGCTGCAACCCAATCTAAATAAGTATTTATGAGTGATATCCTCGAAAAAATTGTTGCGACTAAAAAGATTGAGATTGCTAATATCTCCAAGCAAATTTCATTGGGAAATCAGCGCGAAATAGCTCTAGAAAATAATCAAAGCCCTGTTTTAAAGCCCCGTGGTTTCATTAAATCCATTCAACAAAAAATTGCCTCTGGCCAAGCGGGCGTTATTACTGAAATCAAAAAGGCGAGCCCTAGTAAAGGCGTCTTGCGAGAAAACTTTAATCCCGCAGAAATTGCTCGCTCTTATGAAAAGTATGGTGCGGCAGGTTTATCAGTACTAACGGATGTAGATTATTTCCAAGGATGCAATGCTTATCTACAAGAGGCCCGCGCAGCTTGCACTATTCCCGTACTCCGCAAAGACTTTACCATCGACCCTTACCAAGTCTATGAAGCTCGTGCTATTGGCGCAGATGCCATTTTGCTAATTGTTGCCTGCTTAGAGCTCAATCAAATGAAAGAGCTTGAAGCGTGCGCTCACGAATTAGGTTTAGATGTTCTAGTAGAAGTACACAACGCACCTGAACTAGAACAAGCGCTTGAATTAAAAACGCCTTTACTAGGAATCAATAATCGTAATCTCAAAACTTTTGAAGTCACCCTGCAGACAACGCTATCGCTCATGTCCATGGTTCCCAAGAATAAAACTTTGGTAACAGAGTCAGGCATTCTGAGTCGCTCTGATGTTCAACTGATGCGCTCAAAGCAAGTAAATGCATTTTTGGTTGGTGAAGCATTTATGCGGGCAAGCGATCCAGGGCTAGCTCTTAGCGAGCTATTTTCCTAGTATTCCTTAAAAGCTGAATGCCGTATTTAAAGATGGCAATCAACAATAGTGAGCCCAAGATATCTCCAAGCAGCATCACGAGAAAGTGATTTATCGTTCCAGTATCCTCAAGCCCCATGATCGAGAACCACCACTGGTGAAGGCCAGCGCTCAATAAGGCAAAAAGCAAAATACACATCATCAGTTTTTGGAGACTGAGGTTACTTAGATCGGGCTCCAATTGAATATTATTCAAAACGAAGATTCTGGCTAAATAAGGTGCAAATCCTGAAATTAAAGCAATGCCAATACATGCCACTAAATCTTGAGAAAAGACTCCGTAGTAACTCAGTAAGAAGGAGGAAAAACCAATCCCTAAAGCCCCGGGGAGCCCAAAGATCAAGATCAGAAATAATCTCAAGCCAGCGGGTAGATAAATCCAATGAACCCCTAAGCCATACATTAATTCAGTGGTTAACCAATCATTGAGATAAAACAAGATTAAGTACAAAACCGAGCTGAGTGCAAACTCAAAGAGCCAGCCAGCAAAATTGGAAGAGAGCACTTTTAGCATTGTTCATGAGTATGGTTTATTTTTTCAAACTTGCATACAAGTTCCATACAAGTGCGCCTAAGGGCTAATACGGATATACTAATAAAAATTACAAGTTTCCTAATTCAATTCAGTAATCCCCACACCATGCTAACCAATAAAACTTCTTATCTGCGCTTTCTCAATTTACTGGATGCTATCGACCGCATGAATCCCGGTAAAAAGCTCGATCGTACAGAGGAAAGCTTGCTCGATAAAATTGTGCTCGCTTCATTCGCTAAAAAAACAATCTTAGTAGGGGATTTAATTTCACTCTCTGAACTAGGCTCCCAAGCTACCTTGCATGGCCGCTTGAAAAATCTTAATGCAATGGGTTATATCAAAATGGCTGCTAATGCTGATGGACGGAAAAAAGAAGTGGTGCCAACAAAGCTAGCTTTTAAACGTTATGAAGAAATTTCTAAATGCTTAGAGAAAGCAGCGAAAGCCGGTTAAGAAGCTGCTACTTTATTACAATTTGCTATGTAATAAAAAGCCCTCATGAGAGGGCTTTTTTGCTTCTAAAGTAATGAATATTTTATTTAAACATTAAATAAGAAGTTCAATACATCTCCATCTTTCACGACATACTCTTTGCCTTCAGCCCGCATCTTGCCGGCCTCTTTAGCGCCTGACTCGCCCTTAAAACGAATGAAGTCATCATAAGAAATGGTTTGGGCGCGAATAAATCCACGCTCGAAATCCGTATGAATCACCCCAGCTGCCTGAGGAGCTGTATCACCTTGGTGAATAGTCCAAGCCCTTACCTCTTTTACGCCAGCTGTGAAATAAGTATGAAGACCAAGTAAAGAATAGCCCGCTCTGATGACACGATCCAAGCCTGGCTCTTCCATGCCAAGATCAGCCAAAAATTCAATTTTGTCAGCATCATCTAAATCGGCAATTTCAGCTTCAATCGCTGCACATACGGCAACTACCGGTGCATTTTCTTTTGCAGCATGTTGCTTTACTGCCTCTAAATGAGGGTTATTAGTAAAGCCGTCTTCTTTCACATTAGCAACATACATTGCAGGCTTTGCAGTAATTAAGCACAGTGGCTGAATGACTAGTTTCTCTTCTGCTGTGAGCGGCAAACTCCGTACCGGTTGAGCAGTATCTAAATGCGCCTGAACTTTAGTCAGCACAGCTACCAAAGCAGCAGCTTCTTTATCATTACCAGACTTTGCAGCCTTAGTTGAGCGATTTAATGTCTTTTCAACAGTGGCTAAATCGGATAGAGCCAGCTCTGTATCAATCACTCCGATATCAGCAATTGGATCGATTTTTCCGGCAACGTGGATGACGTTTGGATCCTCAAAACAACGGACGACATGGGTAATAGCATCGGTTTCGCGAATAGTGGCTAAAAATTGATTGCCTAGACCCTCCCCTTTAGAGGCGCCTGCTACTAAACCTGCAATATCGACGAACTCGACTGCGGCCGGCAGAATGCGCTCAGGCTTCACAATTTCAGCCAGTGCAGCTAAGCGGGAGTCAGGAACCTCAACAATGCCCACATTAGGCTCAATCGTGCAGAAAGGATAGTTTTCCGCTGCGATCCCAGCCTTGGTAAGCGCATTAAAGAGGGTAGATTTGCCGACATTAGGCAGGCCGACGATGCCACATTTTAAAGACATGGGCTTATTGTAAAGGGGCTGGATTCGATATCATGGAGTTATGTCAGAAGTTCACCCAAAAATCTCCACTAAATCCCCTCCACATCCCATTAAAGTTCGCACCGTAGACGTTGCCGTTATTGGAGGAGGGATTGTTGGCAAAGCTTGCGCCTTAGGATTAGCGCAGCTTGGCCTAAATACTATTGAAATCGCTCCCGATTTGGGGCAAACCGTACCAAGCCCAGAAGGAGATCAATGGGGTCAACGGGTTTACGCTTTTTCGCTCAGCACACAAAAATTATTAGCCTATCTACAAATTTGGGATGCCCTAGATCATTCCCGCATTCAAGTTTTAAGGGATATGCGGATTTATGGAGATCGGGGCGAAAAGAATGATCAACTCCACCTATCGGCATTCGAAGCGGGTACACCTCAATTAGCATGGATTGGCGAATCCAATCTGGTTGAACATATTCTTGATCAAGCATCTCGTTTTCAAAATAAATTAGAGCGCTTAACTGATGTTGTCGAAAAAATAGATACTGATCACGAGGGTGTCACGCTTAATTTAAAAAATGGAGATGTCATTCAAGCGCAACTGGTAATTGCAGCCGATGGCGCAAACTCACCTATCCGCAGTGAATTGGGAATTAGCACCAGCGAAGAAAGTTATTCTCAAAGCGCTGTAGTGGCCAATTGGACATGCACCTATCCTCACCTTGAAACTGCTTTTCAGTGGTTTTTACCAGGCGGTGACATCATTGCGATGCTGCCCCTGCCAAACAAACAAGTATCAATGGTTTGGTCAACTTCTCCAGAAAATGCATCTGTACTTTTGAAGCTTGACCAAAATGGATGGTCCGATCTTTTAAGCACTGTCGCCAATGCTGCTATTGGCAAACAATTGGGTGAGCTCACCCTGAATTCAGCGCCTGCAGCTTTCCCATTAAGAAAAATTCGGGCGAGTCGATTTATTGGTCCAGAATCTTCTCCAAAGATTGCCCTGATTGGTGATGCTGCCCACGTGATGCATCCGCTAGCCGGACAGGGCTTAAATTTAGGCCTTCGTGATGTGGCCGTTTTACTCAATATTCTTGGTAAGCGTGAGTCCTTTCGCTCAGTGAGTGACCCAGTTCTATTGCGTCGTTATGAACGCCAGCGCCAAGGAGACACTACTGCGCTACTGTGGGTCACCGATAAACTGAAAAGATTATTTTCTGCAAGCAGCAATCCAGAGCGTCAACTCCGCAATTGGGGTCTTGGGTTAGTTAACAGAAGTCACTTTATGAAACAACGCCTCATTGAGCGCGCCTTAGGGGATATTGATTTTGAATAAAATTTTTTTTAGTGGCCTATTCGTCCTTAGCGCTCTTTTTTGCATCGGCACCGCTCATGCACAAGCAGAACAACAACTCAAGACTGAGCTCCAGAAGAAATTAGGTAGTAACGCCAAAGTACGCAGCGTTTCTCCGTCTCCTGTCGCAGGTCTATATGAAGTGTTAGTTGGTAATGATGTCTTCTATTCAGACAGTACCGGAAAATATCTGATCCAAGGAGAAATCATTGAGCTGGCCACAGGTAAAAATATTACCGAACAAAGGCAAGCCGATATAAATCGGATTAAGTGGGCTGACCTCACAACAGCAAATGCGATCAAAACAGTCCGCGGGAATGGTAGCCGACAACTAGCAGTATTTTCTGATCCGAATTGTGGCTACTGTAAGCGTCTTGACAAGTCATTACAGCAGCTAGATAACGTCACCATCTACACCTATCTGATTCCTATTTTGTCGGCAGACTCAGCTCTCAAATCAAAACAAATATGGTGCTCTAGTGATCCTTATAAGACCTATATAGATTGGATGGTTAATGGGCTTACTCCTAGCGGTAAGAGTGATTGCACCACCCCACTAGATAAAAATTTGGCTTTTGCAAAGTCTTATGGCATCACTGGTACACCGACCCTTTTCTTTACTGATGGCAGTCGTTTTCCTGGTGCGGTTCAGATTGCGGACATTGAAAAGAAATTTAGCTCACTTAAATAAACATCATGAGTCACTCAGATCTTCCTGCAATTCAATACACCATATGGCCAGCTGACCTGCATGGCCATCGCTTTCGGGTCAAGCTGCACATTACCAATCCAGACCCCAATGGTCAAATATTAGAAATGCCAGCATGGATTCCAGGCAGCTATCTGATTCGAGATTTCAGTAAACATATTGAATCTATTCAGGCATATACGACTGGGGAAAATATCAAACCTGTTTCTTTAGATCGAATTGATAACGACCGCTGGCGCCTACCTCAGAACTGTGCTGCCGTAGACATTATCACTACAGTCTATGCCTTTGATTCCTCAGTTCGAGCAGCCTATCTCGATACTGAGCGAGCATTCTTTAATGCTAGTAGCTTATGTCTAGCAGTAAAAGGGCAAGAGCATTTGCCGTGTTCTCTTGCCATTGTTGCACCAGAAGTAGCGTCTGCCGATCACTGGTCAGTGCAAACTAGCATGAGGTCAGCAAAAACTGATTCACAAGGTTTTGGTTTCTATCTAGCGAAAGATTACGAGGACTTACTTGATCATCCAGTTGCTATGGGTGAATTTCAAATAGTGCAGTTGAAATCTAATGGGATACCTCATCGCATGGTGATTCAAGGCTGCGTGAACTCGATAGATTCAGTAAAACTAGCAGATGATCTACAAGCAATTTGTACCTCTACGATTAATCTATTTGAACCTCAATCCAAAAAGGCGCCGTTTAATCACTACCTATTCTTAGTCAATGCGGTACTCAATGGCTATGGCGGTCTTGAACACCGTAATAGCACTGCTTTACTATGTCGCCGTGATCAGATTCCTCAAAGCGGGATACTTTATGAAGAAAGTATTTATAGGGAGTTTTTAGGCTTATGCAGTCATGAGTATTTTCATGCATGGTTGGTAAAGCGCATCCAACCGAAAGCATTCCAACCTTACCAACTTGACCGCAGAAATCATACTCGCCTGCTCTGGCTATTTGAGGGCTTCACCAGCTACTATGATGATCTTCAGCTGTTTCGTAGCAAACGGATAGACCTCAAAACGTATTTGAAATTAGTTGCCGATAACTGGAATGGAATTTTGCGTGGCCCAGGACGGCAGAAACAAAGTCTTGCAGATAGCTCGTTTGATGCTTGGAATAAGTATTACCAGGCTGATGAAAATACCCCAAATGCAGTAGTGAGCTACTACGGTAAGGGTGCCTTACTTGCATTAGGGCTAGATCTACAAATTAGAGCTTTTTCTAAAAATCAGAAGTCTTTAGATGACCTGATGCGACTCATTTGGAAAAGGCATGGTGTCACTATGGAGGGCCTTGCTGAGGATAGTCTAGATATTCTGCTCTCCGATCTTTTGGGAAGCGATTTTACAAAAACTTGGCATGAAATAAAGCGCAAGTATATATTTGGCACTGAAGATATACCCATTCAAAAATGGATTGCCTCAAAATATATCTCAGTTCAACTAAAACCAGTATCCAAGCTTGAAAAGCTAAAGCTTCAATTTGGTATGCGTTATAGCGATGCTAATGGCTGGCTCAAAGTGACCCATGTTTTAGATGGAGGAATTGCCCAAGCAGCTGGGCTATCAGCGGGTGATTTATTGGCTAGCATCAATGGTCAACGCATCACTAGCGCACGCTGGGATAAGGTTCTTGCTGGACTTTCAGAAAATCAAAATATCAGCATTTGCTTTTATCGGGATGATTTGATGCATGAGCGCTTGGCTCTACTGAAAGCCACTACGCCTACTCAATATGAGCTCAGCAGTACAAAAAACACCTAATTGATTTGATGTATTCTTTTTCTGAAGTTGACATTCCAAAAGACTGGCGAGAGCTGCTAGGCGATTATTTTGAATCTAGAGAGTGGGTAGCATTAAAAGATAATCTGCAAGCGCTGTTGATCCAAGAACCTCAAATGATTGGGCCCAAGCCCGAGTTTTTTTTCAAAGCCTTGCAATTAACGACCGTTGATCAAGTCAAGGTTGTTATTTTGGGCCAGGACCCCTATCACTCACCAGGACTTGCTCAAGGACTGGCATTTTCAATCCCTGCGGATATTCCAATCAATTCGCGTGCATTCCCAAGCTCACTCCGCAATATTGGCAAAGCGCTTGCTCTTGAACAGTTTGGTCATCTTCCTAATGGTGATTTACTGCCTTGGGCTAAACAAGGCGTGCTACTCCTAAATACCGCCTTGAGTGTGAAATTAGGTGAGGCAGGGAGTCATGCCAATCTTGGATGGAAGAGTTTGATTGATCAATTAATTTGTGCCTTAGCTCAACACAAGCCGAATTTGGTTTGGATGCTTTGGGGTGGTCATGCACAATCCAAATTACCTCTGATAGCCAATGCTTCTGAACAGCTCATTTTGCAATCGTCCCACCCTTCAGGACTGGGTGTCTATAAAACTGACCGGCCTTTCTTAGAGCCTGGTGATCAGAAAAGCTGTGGTCATTTTGTTAAGACCAATGAGTGGCTAGTGCAACACGGTGAGACCCCCATTCAATGGATAGAAAATTTCGCCAACTCCCATCAAATAGACCTTGTTTAATCTGGGCATTTAAATAATGCTGATGTAAAAGCAAGGTTTTCGTTAAAATGTTACCTGTAACATCGCTAGGGAAATAAAAAATGTCATCCAATACAGCTAAAAGGGTTCAAAAGCATCGTCTTGCCCTGCGCGCATCTGGACTAAAGCCTGTTCAAATTTGGGTTCCAGATACTCGAATAGCAGGTTTTATAGAAGAATGTCGCCTTCAATCCGCTTTAGCTGCGAAATCTGACCGAGAAGACCATGAACTGATGACCTTTTTGGATCTTGCCTTGTCTGATTTACAGGGCGTATGAAGCGCGGCTCAATTGTGACTATTGCTCTTCAGGGAGATTTTGGAAAACCAAGGCCTGCATTAGTTCTTCAATCGGATGTCTTTAATGACATACATGAAACTATTACGGTTGCATTAATTTCTAGCAGATTAATTCAGGGGCCAATATTTCGTCTTGATATTGCTCCAAGCAAATTGAATGGTCTATCAAAAGATAGTCAAATTCAAATGGATAAAATCATGAGCATCAAAAAAGAAAAGATTGGTTCGGTTATCGGGAAAATAGAAGAGCCCCTATTGGTTCGAGTGAACCGAGCCTTGGCACTTTGGCTTGGATTGGTATAGCTATAGACTATTTAGCGATAGCGGTGAAGATACATCCCACTAGGCAGGATGCAAAAATAGCACTTAGCCACTCAAGCATCTGCCCAGACTGAAAAAAACCGGCGTACTGTCCCAAATAGGCGCTGGCAGCGGCTGCAATAAAGCCTAGAAAGCCAGCAAATAAGAGCTTTACCGGCTTTGATCCGCTAGACCTGCCAGGGTAAAAAATCCAAGCCGATGCCCCCGATACACCGCCAATCACCAGAAAAGCCAAAAACCCCATTGTTACCCCCATTAATAGCGTCATCAAATCTATAATCACCATTATGAAGTTGTTGACACTCGGCATCAATCATCACACAGCGCCGGTCGCCATTCGGGAAAAGGTCGCCTTTGACCCCGAATTTCTTCAAGAAGCGTTGCACGATCTTCGTCAACATCTCCTTGGCGAGAATCAGGCTGGGCTTCCCGAGGCAACTATTTTGTCAACTTGCAATCGCACTGAAGTCTATTGTGCTGCCAATGATGCTAGCGCGGCCGAACTCTTACATGAAGCGACTTTTGATTGGCTTGCCAAAACCCAAGGGCTGGCCCCAAGCAGTCTTCAGCCCCATATTTATTCTCTTCCCCAATCGGATGCGGTTCGTCACGCTTTTAGGGTGGCATGCGGTCTAGATTCAATGGTCATTGGCGAAACCCAAATCTTGGGACAGATGAAAGATGCGGTTAGAACTGCCAATGATGCAGGAGTTTTAGGGACTTACCTAAACCAACTGTTTCAGAAAACATTTGCTGTTGCCAAGGAAGTTCGTGGCTCAACAGAAATAGGTGCGCATTCAATTTCAATGGCCGCCGCATCTGTTCGCTTATCAGAACGCATCTTCGAAAAGATTTCCGATCAGCGGATTTTATTTATTGGTGCTGGTGACATGATTACCCTGTGTGCAACTCACTTTGTAGCACGCAAACCCAAAAATGTAGCGATTGCCAATCGCACGATTGAACGAGGTCAAGAACTTGCAGACATTATTTCTTCTCAAAATGTAGAGGCTGAATCGTTCAGACTTTCGGAGCTACCTGGGCGTCTCCATGAATTCGACATTATTATTTCGAGCACTGCCTCCTCCTTACCTATCATTGGTCTGGGTATGGTGGAAAGTGCCCTGAAATTACGTCGTCGTAAACCCATGGTCATGATTGACTTGGCTGTCCCGCGTGACTTTGAGCCTGAAATCTCCAGACTTGCTGATGTGTATCTGTATACCTTAGACGATTTAGGTCTCATGATTCAGACTGGCGCCAATTTGCGGCAAGCTGCTGTTAGCCAGGCTGAGGCGATCATTGAAGATCGCGTTGGCAACTTTATGCATTGGATGGATGGGCGCAATGCAGTGCCGATCATTCAGGATATACAGCAGCAAGGCGAACGCTTAAGACAACTTGAGCTTGAGCGTGCAATGAAACGCCTCATGCGGGGGGATGATCCTCAAGAAGTCCTCAATGCAATGGCCCAAGGCCTGACTAATAAATTTTTACATGGTTCACTCCATGCACTACAACACTCCAATGGTGCTGAGCGTGACGCTCTAATGAAGTTATTGCCTAAGCTATTTGCCTCGCATCCCAAGCCAGAAGATCATTAAATGAAGCCCAGCATGCGGGCTAAGCTAGATTACCTAGATACGCGCTTAGCCGAACTCAACTCCCTGTTAACTTCCGAAGAAGCGACTAAAGATATGGATGCTTATCGGAAACTCACGCGCGAGCATTCCGACATTGCCACCGTTGTAGAGCAATTTGGCCTTTACAAGCAAGCTGAAGCAGATGCGCAAGCAGCAGAGGAAATGCGCAAGGATCCGGAGATGAAGGACTTTGCCGACGATGAGCAAAAGCAAGCAACAGCAACGATGGAAGAGCTTGAAGGGATCTTGCAAAAACTCCTACTTCCCAAAGATGAAAATGATGAACGTAATGTGTTTTTAGAAATCCGTGCGGGCACAGGTGGTGATGAGAGTGCCTTATTTGCAGGAGATCTATTGCGTATGTATACCCGCTTTGCGGAACGTCAGAGCTGGAAAGTAGAAATCGTCAGCTCTGCTGAATCTGATCTAGGTGGGTACAAAGAAGTTGTTCTACGCTTAGTCGGGCAATCAGTCTATTCACGACTCAAATTTGAATCTGGTGGTCATCGCGTTCAACGTGTTCCCCAAACTGAAACGCAAGGACGTATTCACACTTCTGCTTGTACAGTAGCCGTCATGCCTGAGGCTGACGAATTAGAGGCTGTCAAAATTAATCCCGCAGAACTGCGCATCGATACCTTCCGTGCCTCTGGCGCTGGTGGCCAGCATATTAATAAAACCGATTCTGCAGTACGGATTACCCACTTACCCACTGGCACTGTCGTTGAGTGTCAAGATGATCGTAGCCAACATCGAAATCGTGAACAAGCAATGAAGGTATTGGTATCGCGCATCATGGATGCACGCCAACGTGAAAAGCATCAACTAGAAGCCCAAACTCGTAAATCGCTAATTGGTTCTGGCGATCGTAGTGACCGCATTCGTACCTATAACTTTCCACAGGGACGCATTAGTGATCACCGCATTAATCTCACTCTCTATAAGATTGATGCCATGATGGATGGTGATCTAGATGACCTCTACAATGCCCTTGCCTCCGAGCATCAAGCTGAATTACTTGCCGCACTGGGTGATAGCTAAACTTTGATGAGTGCTGATTTATCTTTGCGTGACTTATTACGCAACTCTAGTCTTCCCCAAAGCGAAGCACGCCTATTACTTGCCCATGTGCTAGAGCAATACTATCAACTACCCCGCTCAGCCGTAATCTCTCAGGATGAGATGGTGCTCAGCGCAGATGCCCTTGCCAATTGGAAGGAGCTTGAAGCCAAGCGCCTCAATGGTGAACCCATTGCCTATCTCGTAGGCAAGAAAGGCTTCCACAATATTGAATTGCAGGTGGCACCAGGTGTTTTAATTCCGCGCCCAGAAACGGAATTGCTTGTTGAGATTGGACTTCGTGAAATCAACAGGCTTGGTGGCAAAGCAAGCTTGCTCGATTTAGGTACTGGCTCCGGAGCCATTGCACTAGCAATTGCTAGTGCTGCTCCAGATTCACTAGTAACAGCAACCGATCAGTCTATAGAAGCCCTAACAATTGCCAAAACCAATGCTAAGCACTCAAATCTGGAAGGGCGGGTGCAATTTGCCCTAGGTAGCTGGTATGCCGCAATTGGTGAGGATGCAATCTTTGATCTCATCCTGAGTAATCCGCCTTATATTGAAAAAGGTGATCCCCACTTGCAGCAAGGTGACCTGCGTTTTGAGCCCCTCGGTGCATTGACCGACCAAGCAAATGGATTCAGCTGCCTAGAAGCCATCATCTCTAGCGCTTCAGCTCACTTAAATCCCCACGGGCTGATTGCCATAGAGCATGGCTTTGATCAGTCTAAGGCTGTGATGGATTTGATGAAATCAGCGGGCCTAAGAGATATTGAAGCCCATCTTGATTTAGCGGGTCACCGCAGGGTTGCTTCAGGCCGCAAATAAGCCCTTTGAATAACCTTTTTTGGGATAAAGTCTTAAAATTAAGTGGACGCCGATTTATTTACATAGGCGCATTAATACAAATACTGCTCTTCTAGAAAGAATTTATGGATACACAAGCTCAAATTAAAGAAATCGTAACAAGCCATCCCGTAGTCTTGTTTATGAAAGGTACTGCTCAATTCCCTCAATGTGGGTTCTCAGGAAATGCTATCAATATTCTTCGCGCGAGTGGAGTTGATGAGCTACATACTGTCAACATATTGGAGGATGAAGGCATTCGTCAAGGCATTAAACAATTTTCCAATTGGCCTACTATTCCGCAACTCTATATCAATGGTGAATTTATTGGCGGCTCAGACATCATGACTGAAATGTTTGAATCTGGCGAACTGAAAAAGTTAATTCAAGCTTAATTTCAAAATCACCTCTGTGACATTTGATCTAAGCTCGCTGTTGCTATTTGGCCTACCAGTTGTATTCTGTGTAGGCCTTTTAGTTTATGTATTGAATTTACGCTCGGCCTTAGCGCGGACTGAACTGCAAGCACAAGCTGAGTCTGCTTCAGTCATTAGTTTGCGGACTGAACGTGATCAAGCCATCCAGAGTGCTATTCGCTTAGAAGCAGAGCTTGACTCAGAACGCAAGCAAGGTTTAGGCAGAATTGAATCACTCAATGAAGCTAAAGAGGTATTGACTAGCCAATTTAAAAACCTTGCCAATGAAATCCTGGAAGATAAGTCTAAGCGCTTTACTGAACAAAATGCCGCTAACTTAGATGCGCTTTTAAAGCCTTTACAAACTAAGTTAACAGAGTTCAAAGAGCAGGTTAATACCTCTTATGGCAATGAAGCCCGGGAGCGCTTTGCCCTTAAAAGTGAAATCGAGCGTCTAGCAAATCTCAACCTTCGCATGTCTGATGAGACTCGCTCTTTGACACAAGCATTAAAGGGAGACTCAAAAGTTCAGGGTAACTGGGGCGAACTTGTGCTTGAATCTATTTTGGAATCTTCTGGCCTGCGTAAGGGTGAAGAGTACCTCGTTCAAGATAGTCATACCCAAACTGATGGCTCACGACTTCAGCCTGACGTAGTCATCAAACTTCCCGAGGGCCGCAGTCTAGTAGTTGATAGCAAAGTATCCATTACCGCCTATGCAAGACATGCAGAAGCAACAGATTCAAGTGTTGCCGAACAAGAGCTTACGGCCCATATCCAGTCCTTACGTCAACATATCCAAGGCCTCTCCGGGAAAAACTACAGCTCCCTATATGGCGTGGGTTCCGTAGACTTTGTGTTGATGTTCGTGCCGATTGAACCAGCCTTTTTACTGGCCCTCAAGACAGCCCCTAATCTTTATCAAGAGGCATTAGCAAAGAATATTGTTCTTGTATGTCCAAGTACCTTAATGGCTACTCTACGAACTGTTGCTCACTTGTGGAGGCAGGATCATCAAAATCGCAATGCTTTAGAAATTGCAAAACAATGTGGCAATCTCTACGATAAGTTTGTAGGCTTTGTGGATGACTTAGAAAAACTAGGCCAGCGTTTAGATCAAGCTCAAACAAGTTACCACGATGCCTTTAATAAATTAAAGAGTGGTAAAGGTAATCTCATTCGTTCTGCAGAGAAGGTTCGCGAACTGGGCGTTAAGCCCAGCAAGGCATTACCTATGCCACTAATAGAGTCTTGCGCAGATCCCGAATAATTTTTTAATTGATAAAACAAAAACCCCGACTAGTTTTGACTAGTCGGGGTTTTTTAATAGCGATTACTTCAATACTGCAACTATTTACTTCAAAAAAAAATCAAGCTGATTTACGGCTACGTGATGCAGGTGTAGCAGCTTTCTTAACTTGAGCCATCTGATCTTGAACAGCATCGATTGCTTGATCAGCAGTTTTTTCTGCAGTTGCAAAAGCTTCTTTGCTAGCAGCGCGGAACTGCTCAAAACCTTGCAATGCACTTCCGTATACTGTTTTAAAAGAAGAGACAAATGCATCAGAACCAGCAGGTGCGTTAGCCGCTACCGTGTTGATCCAATCTTGGAAACCATTTTGCATTTGATCGATGCTTGCATCAACAACGTTTGCAAATTCTTTATTGCCATCACGTAATACTTTAGAAACTTTCTTTTGATATGCAGCAGCTTGGTTACCAGCAGACTGCAATGCGTCGGCGTTCAAAAATTCAGTAACTTGTTTTGGATCTTTAGCAGTCAAAACTTGCTGAATACCATCTTGAGCATTTACTAAGGCATCTTTAGATGCAGCGTAGTTCAACTCGGCCAATTTCTGAGCATTTTCCAAAGCAGCTTCGCTTAAAGAAAATGAAGTCTCGAGGCCCTTGCTGTTAATTTGCGACAATTTAGCGGTGATTTGTTCTTGGTTCATGTATTTCTCCAGTAATTAAGTGGTACAACTAATCAATTAAGTGCATTTAAGGAGAATTCGTTTACCTTAAATATTGCACTGCACCATGAAACTGTAACTGAAGAGATATAACAATGCAAGAACTTTTTGCTGCTATGCAACAAATATTGACTAATAAAGTATTAAATTGAATAAAATCAATCATTTAAAGCCAAATCATTCGGGTCGCTCCTATCGAAAAGTAGCCGTTGCTGCGTGTTTTGGTACTTTTTTAGAGTGGTACGACTTCCTCACATTTGCCACTTTAGCGGTGGTTTTTGCTCCTCTATTCTTTCCTTCTAACGACCCCAATGCAGCCCTTTTAGCCAGCCTGGCAACATTTGGCGTTGGAATGGTAGTGAGACCCATTGGAGCGGCTCTATTTGGCTCTATGGGCGACCGTATCGGCCGCAAACCTGTATTCATGATCACGATTGCCTTGATGGGCTTTGCGACCTTTAGCGTAGGCTTTTTACCCACCTATGCCCAAATTGGTATTTGGGCACCTATCTTGTTAGTTAGCCTGCGCCTCATGCAAGGACTATCGGCCGGCGGTGAAATCGGAGGCAGCGCAGTCTATCTAACCGAACATGCTGGAAATGAATATCGGGGATTAAAGACAAGCTTTTTGCAACTCATGGGCCCACTAGGAATTTTATTTTCTACTTTGCAAATTGCATTACTTCGTTATTACCTCACTAATGAAGAATTTTTAGCTTGGGGATGGCGTGTGCCATTTTGGATTTCGCTTGTCTTGCTCATCATCGCATTTAAAGCGCGTATGGCTCTGGAAGAAACCCCAGTGTTTTTAGAGCTCAATAAAAATAGTCAGAAAGTAAAAAATCCTTTGCGGAGTAACTTCAAGGATGCCCATACCCGTAAGCGCATGTTCTTACTGTTCTTCTGCGTCTCTGCTGGTGGCGCAGTCCTCTTCTTTTCTGTTCAAGTCTATACCGCCATCTTCCTCAAAACTTCCGTCAAACTAGCACCACAAGTAGTTGACCAGCTCAGCATCTATGCAACTTTAGTCTTATTACCGTTGACAATTTTCGCGGGCTGGTTATCTGACAAGATTGGACGAAAACCTGTAGTAGTCAGCGGACTTATTCTTGGGGCCGTTTTTATTCACCCAGCTTATCAATTGTTGCAGCAGTTTGGACAAGCAAACAATCTAGGCATGATTGTTCTGATCCTAACAATGCTTTCGCTTTCGCTTGCCTTGGTTGTGGGGCCACAAACAGCACTACTAGCTGAACTATTTCCGGCAAAAACCAGAAATAGCGCTGCGACCTTTCCACACAACTTAGCCGCAGGATGGATTGGTGGTTTGTTGCCATTGATAGTGACATGGCTTAATCAAACATGGGATAGTGCTGTTGCGGGCCTTTGGTATCCGACTATCTTCTTAGCCAGTGGTGCTTTGGTTGCTTTACTGTATTTACCTGAAACCCACAAGACAAATTTACACCACTAAAGCAATATCATGCCTAAAAAAATCTTTAGTATTTTCTTGCTAGTAGTTTCAGGTTTAGTGCACTCACAACCCACCCCGCAATCAATTGAATTAGCAAAAATTGTACCCATAGCTGATGTACATATGCACACCTATCAACAAAACCCACGTTCAGCTAAATGGTGGCGTGAATTGATGGATGCCAATGGAGTTAAATGGGGAGGCGCAGTTGGTGACTATCGAGAAGATGTTCAGGCTGAGTTGGGAGATAGATATATACCAGCGGTCGGCCAAGCAGAATTCTTTAAAGTATTTTTTAAAGATGGTAGAAGCGGATTGATTAATCCTGACAATGAGACCTTTAAAGCTTTATATCTTCGCTCGGAAGAACTATTTAAAGAGGGAAAAATCAAGGGTTTTGGCGAATTTCATACCGACAATCTTTCGAGTGGACCCCCAAGAATTCGCCGCAGTATCAGAGCTGATAATCCTGCAATGCGTAAGTTTTATGAAATAGCCAATAGATATGGTGGCTTCGTACAAATACATGCTGAATTTGATGGTGACTTTGAGAAAGATATTTTAAATTTATCCCTTAGCTATCCCAATACCACCACAGTACTATCCCACTGCCTCAGCACAAAGAATGTAGATAATGTTGCTGCAATACTCAGCAAGCGCAAAAATATTGTTTGCGAAGTCTCAAGCTTAGGTGCAGTTCATGTAAATCGACTCAATATTCCAAGATCACCCCATGCCTATGATTCAGGAGGTTTATATAGTAATTGGATAAAGTTCATTGAAGCATATCCAGATCAAGTATTACTAGGCTCAGATCCTTGCTGTGGAATTGATGCATCTTATTCTGAAATTATTACTGAGTTAAGAACTAAGGTTTTACCTTATCTCTCCCCAGCAACGATTGAAAAAGTGGCTAATCAAAATGCTATACGTATCTTTCTACTCAAAAGTGACTAGTTTTTTATTTACTAGCTAGCAATTCGCAATAAAAACCACAAAGAAAAAGGCTTCTCAGTTAATTAACCTAGAAGCCTTTTGTATTTGGTGCCCCTTGTCCGACTCGAACAGACTACCTACTGATTACAAATCAGTTGCTCTACCAGATGAGCTAAAGGGGCAATGACAATATTTTAGCCTATTTCACAATCTTCAAGAATGGCTTGCTAGTTGGTGGCTTTTCAGGAGTCTGATCCTTTGAATCTGCCACGTGCAAATCACGCGCCTTTGCAGGATCAAAAGGAAACGACATACCCTGTCCATTTTCCCGCGCGTAAATGGCAAGAACATGAGTGACTGGCACCATAATTTTTCTAGGAATCCCACCAAATCTTGCTTGAAAGCTAATCCAGTCATTATCTAATTGCAATTGATGGCAAGCTTCTAGGGAGAGGTTTAAAACGATCTCATCGTTCTTCACAAACTCCATAGGCACTTCAACCCTGGCATCCACAAAAACGGCAATGAAGGGTGTAAAACCAAAATCCGTACACCACTGATGTAGAGCACGGATTAGGTAAGGCTTGTTACTTGGAATATCAGACATTCTGACTCGTGATGAACCGCAAGTGCAGCTTAGCGGCGCATTACCTTTTCAGAAGGGGTCAAGGCTTCAATGTATGCAGGTCTACTAAAAATACGCTCAGCGTATTTCAATAGTGCAGCAGCATTACGAGATAGATCAATGCCGTAGTGCTCAAGACGCCATAACAATGGCGCAATCGCTACGTCTAACATTGAAAACTCATCGCCCAGCATGTACTTATTCTTAACAAAAATAGGTGCCAGCTGAGTTAAGCGATCACGAATTGCTAAACGCGCTTTTTCATGAGTCTTTTCAGCAGCCTTGCCTTTTTCATTTTCCAGGGCCGCAACATGCACAAATAATTCTTTCTCAAAATTAAAGAGGAAGAGTCGTGCGCGTGCGCGTGCAACTGGATCGGGCGGCATTAACTGTGGATGCGGAAAACGCTCATCAATATATTCATTGATGATGTTTGACTCATACAAAATTAAATCGCGCTCAACCAAAATAGGAACTTGGCCATAAGGGTTCATTACCGAGATATCTTCTGGCTTGTTGAACAAGTCGACATCACGAATCTCAAAATCCATGCCTTTTTCGAAAAGCACCAAACGGCAGCGTTGCGAGAATGGGCAGTTAGTACCCGAATACAACACCATCATAAATTTATTTCCTTAAATTTCTACTTCAATACATCAAATGCACAACCAACAGCGGCCTAAATCTTTCACTAACGGACACCAATCAAGATGCCCAAACAAGCTATCAGTGAATATCTTTCCAATATGCTTTATTCAAACGCCATGCCAAGAGTGTGAAAATCGCTAAGAACAATAGCACTACAACGCCAATGCGCTTACGCTCAAGTTGGACTGGCTCAGCCATCCAAGACAAGAAAGAAACTAGGTCAGCGATATTATCGTCATACTCTTGTGGTTTCATCACACCTGGAGTGAGTTGCTCAAAGCCTACAAATACTTTTTCAGTTCTACTTTGGTCATGCGGATCCTTGCGTTCCTCAAACTTAGCAGCACGTTCACCCTGCAACTGCCAGAGCACATGGGGCATACCCACATTTGGATACACTAAATTATTCCAACCGGTTTGGGTTGTATCGTCTTTGTAAAAAGTACGGAAGTAGGTATAGAGCCAATCAGTACTACGTGCTCGAGCCTCAACAGAGAGATCTGGTGGGGTCTTACCAAACCAGGCTTTACCTTCTTTTGGTGTCATGGCAATGGTCATCAAATCGCCGACCTTAGCATCTGTCAAAATCAAGTTATCTTTAATTTGAAGGTCGGTTAAGCCAATATCGCGCAAGCGGTTATAACGAACGCTAGTAGCTGAATGGCAGTTCAAGCAATGGTTTACAAATATCTTTGCACCATTTTGTAATGAAGCATTGTTGTTGACGCGGTTAGGCGCAGCATCTAATGGAAAATCGCCTTCACTGGCATTGGCAGTCATACCAAAGCCAATCGCAGCAAGCACAACCGTTACTTGGCAGATGCCCATTAAAGTTTGCAGAATTCGTTTCATACTAGTTCCTAATTTCTCTTTACCAATGTGCAGAGCGTTTATTAATGTGCTGCAAAAGTAACGCGCGTTGGGACTGGCTTGAAGGTGCCAAGCTTGCTCCAGAACGGCATTGCCAAGAAAAATCCCAAGTAATAAATAGTACAAATCTGAGAAATCTTTTCAAACAAGGGTGATGGTGGCTGAATACCCAAGTAACCCAAAATCACAAAGGTCACTACAAAGGTGCCATAAATATATTTATGGAATTGTGGACGATAGCGAATTGACTTCACTGGGGAATAATCTAACCAAGGTAAGAAGAACAGGATCACCACGGAACCACCCATGATCACAACTCCCCAAAACTTCGCATCAAGCACATAAAAACCAGCAGCCAAAACTATTGCAATGGCTACGCAAGCGCCTTTGACCTTGATATCTTTCGACTGAAGGGCAAACATCCCAAGAATCACTGCCAAGAAAATCCATAAAGGCAATAAGAAGTTCGTAGTCGTAGCGCGCAACATAGAGTAGAACGGCGTGAAATACCAAACCGGCGCAATATGCGTTGGCGTAACAAATGGATTTGCTGGAATGAAGTTATTCGCTTCTAAGAAATAACCGCCCATCTCTGGTGCAAAGAAAACAATTGATGCAAAGATAATCAAGAAGCCGCCCAGATACATGACGTCATGAACGCTGTAAAACGGGTGGAACGGAATTCCGTCTAAAGGAATACCTTTTTCATCAACGGTATCTTTAATCTCTACACCATCTGGATTGTTTGAACCGACCTCATGGAGTGCAAGAATGTGCGCTGCAACCAGACCAATTAACACCAGTGGAATAGCAATTACGTGGAATGCAAAGAAACGGTTTAGCGTTGCGTCGCCGACAACATAGTCCCCACGCAACCATAAGGAAAGGTCTGGACCAATCAATGGGATCGCCGAGAATAAATTCACAATAACCTGGGCGCCCCAGTAAGACATTTGACCCCATGGGAGGAGGTAACCAAAGAAGGCTTCACCCATTAAGGCCAAGAAAATGGCGCAACCAAAAATCCAAATGAGTTCACGTGGCTTTCGATAAGAGCCATAAATCAAACCACGGAACATATGCATGTAAACCACTACGAAGAACATTGAGGCTCCAGTGGAATGCATATAGCGAATTAGCCAGCCGAAGGGAACCTCACGCATGATGTATTCAACAGACTCAAATGCCTTTGCAGCATCAGGCTTGTAGTTCATTGTTAAGAAAATGCCCGTAACGATCTGAATCGCCAAGACAACAATTGCTAGTGCGCCAAAGATGTAAAAGAAATTGAGGTTTTTAGGAGCGTAATACTCACTCATATGCTTCTTGAAGGCCGCAGTCACTGGCAAACGTGAATCAACCCATGCCATCACCTTTTGAGCAGCTGATGCGTCAGCTGGAACAACTTTTTCATGAAATGCCATTTATCGCCCCTTATGCTTTCTTATCTTCACCAACCAGAATCATGGTGTCGCTCAAATACATATGCGGCGGCACTTCAAGGTTATCTGGAGCTGGCTTATTTTTATAGACACGGCCTGCCATATCAAAAGTCGATCCATGACATGGGCAAAGGTAGCCGCCTGGCCATGTATTTGGCAAGGAAGGTTGTGCGCCTGCATCAAACTTAGGCGTTGGAGAGCAGCCTAAGTGAGTGCAAATGCCTACCACTACAAAATACTCAGGTTTAATTGAGCGCCATTGATTTTGGGCATATGGTGGGGTGTATTGGGCTGGATCCCTTAAAGAATCAGGATCTGCGAGCTCTGCATCAATTCTAGACAGCTCAGTAACTTGCTCAGGAGTACGACGTACGACCCAAACTGGCTTTCCGCGCCATTCAACCATTCTCATTTCATCCGGCTTCATGCCAGCAATATCAATCTCAACAGCAGCTCCAGCCGCCTTAGCGCGCTCGGAAGGCTCAAAACTATCTACAAAAGGGTAAAGGGCTGCTGCTGCACCAACGCCGCCGACCGCTGAGGTAGCGATCAACCATTTACGACGATCCTTGTCCATAGAGGGCTTGTCACTCATTTACAAAATTCCTAAAAGGGTATTTTTGAATAGAAATTGCTTAAAGATAGGATTTTAAAGTAAAAAGTGGGGTGAGTAAGAAAGTTGTGGGGTTAATCTTGAGTAAATCAGTATTCAGGCAAAAAGGAGGGTAATTATGGCCGTTTTAAAGGAATTTCGGGACTTTGCAGTTAGGGGCAATGTCATTGATTTAGCAGTGGGCGTCATTATTGGCGGGGCATTCGGAAAAATCGTTGAATCTTTGGTAAATGACATCGTGATGCCAGTTATTTCTACTCTTTTTGGAGGTCATATTGACTTTACTAACCTGTTCATTATTTTAGGCAATGTTCCAGAAGGGATTCCTAGAACATACGATGCCCTCAAGAAGGCAGGGATACCCGTTTTTGCGTATGGTAATTTCATTACAATTTCCATCAATTTTATTATTTTGGCTTTTGTTATTTTTCAAATGATCAAAATCGTTAACAAGGTTCGCTTCATCGATGGGCTAACAGTACCACCAGCACCGGAAGATATTGTGTTGCTGCGTGAAATTCGTGATTGCCTCAAAAAATAAAAACTGAAACACATCATTCAATGTTAAACCGTCTTTGGCTACTCTTTGCGCAAGTTGTCACCATTTTTTTGGCAGCCTGGTTCATTACGATGATCCTGAAACCAGGCTGGTTGAATAGCATACAAAATGGTTCACTAGTAGAAAGTATTACCTTAAAGGAAGGCTTTTACGACGGCAGTAGTTTAAGTCCCGGCTCGTATCATGAGGCTGTAAAAAAATCGATGCCTGCTGTTGTCAATATTTTCACTAGTAAAGCCTCAACTAAACCTAAGTCTCGCAAAGGTAATAATTCTGCTGATCCCTTATTTAAATTCTTTTTTGGTGATCAACCGCCAGATGAAGAGCCCAGCTCCAGCCTGGGTTCGGGGGTATTAGTCAGTCGCGAAGGAATTATTTTAACTAACCACCATGTCATTAGTGATGCCAGTGAGATTGATGTAGCGTTGGCCGATGGACGCAAATTAAAAGCGCAAGTCATTGGTAGTGACCCAGAAACCGATATTGCTGTTTTAAAGATTGATGCGAAAAATTTACCAACTCCGATCACGCTTGGAAAAATAGAATCCGTGCATGTAGGAGATGTAGTACTTGCCATTGGCAATCCGTTTGGTGTTGGTCAAACAGTTACTTCTGGAATTGTTTCAGCGCTGGGCCGAGACCATGTCGGCATCAATACATTTGAAAACTTTATTCAAACAGATGCGGCTATTAACCCTGGTAATTCAGGTGGGGCGCTAATCGATACGCGCGGTAACCTCATTGGCATCAACACCGCAATCTTTTCTAGTAATGGAGGTTCAATGGGAATTGGTTTTGCGATTCCTGTGAGCTTGGCTAAACAGGTAATGGAATCCATTGTGAGTAATGGTTCTGTCACTCGCGGCTGGATTGGTGTGGAGCCTCAGAACCTCTCTAAAGAGTTAGCTGAATCACTTGGTCTTGCAGGTGCTACTGAGGGGGTGTTGCTATCGGGCGTGCTTGAAGGCGGGCCCGCTGATCGCGGCGGAGCTAAACCTGGCGACGTACTCATTGCAGTAAACAACCAGGGAACTAAAGATGTCAGACAGCTACTGAATCAAATTGCGCAACTAGGACCCGGCAATGAGGCCACCATTAAAGTTTTGCGTAAGGGCAAAGTGCTAGAGCTCACAGTCAAAATTGGTAAGCGCCCAAAACCCAAAATACAGGGCCAATAAAGAACCGCTCTTAAATTTAGTTCGACAGTATCTTAGATAAAAAATCTTTTGCTCTTGCAGAGCGTGCTTCAGGATTACCAAAAAATTCATCTTTGCTGCAATCCTCAAGAATTCTTCCTTGATCCATAAAAATCACCCGATTACCAACTTTGCGTGCAAATCCCATCTCATGCGTGACGCAGCACATCGTCATGCCTTCATTGGCGAGCTTGACCATGACATCTAAAACTTCACCAACCATCTCTGGGTCTAATGCAGAAGTAGGCTCATCAAACAACATCAAGATGGGATCCATACTCAAAGCGCGTGCAATCGCCACTCGCTGTTGCTGACCACCAGACAGCTGGCCAGGATATTTGTCCTTCTGTGCGATTAAGCCGACCCTATCAAGATACTTCAAGCCATGGGTTTTAGCTTCATCAGTAGAGCGCCCTAACACCTTAATTTGAGCAAGCGTTAGGTTTTCGGTAACGCTGAGGTGAGGAAATAATTCAAAGTTTTGAAACACCATACCAACGCGAGCGCGCAACTTAGGCAGATTGGTTTTGGGATCATGCAGATCGATACCGTCAACTGTCACTTCGCCGGCCTGAAAAGGCTCTAAAGCATTAATTATTTTAATCAGCGTAGATTTACCTGATCCAGATGGGCCGCAAATAACCACGACCTCGCCCTTATTGATTGAGGTACTGCAATCAGTCAGAACCTGAAAAGAGCCATACCATTTAGAAACGTTTCGAAGTTCAATCATGAGAGTCTATGTAATTAGTAGTAAGCATAAAAATAAATTAGCGAACGATCGCAACTTTGGCATGAATCTTACGTACAACTTTAGAAAGTGAAAAGCAAATGACAAAATAGGTTGCTGCTGCCAATATATAAGTCTCAATTGGCCTGCCATAGTTCTTACCTGCAATCTCAAACCCCTTCAGCAAGTCATAGGCGCCAATCGCGTAAACCAGTGAGGTATCTTGGAACAAAATAATAGTTTGAGTCATGAATACAGGAACCATGTTGCGAAATGCCTGTGGCAACACAATCAAGCGCATATTCTGACCATAATTCATACCCAATGCCTCAGCAGCATAGGTTTGCCCTCTGGGCACCGACTGAATACCAGCGCGCACAATCTCAGCAAAGAAAGCCGCCTCAAAAGCAATAAAAGTAATCGTAGCAGATAGGTCAGCACCGATAGGCTTACCAATTAACATGGGGATCAATAAGAAGAACCACAAAATCACCATGACCAATGGAATGGAGCGCATGGTATTGATATAAATAGTGGCTGGATAAACTAATGCAGGCTGGCCTGATAAGCGCATGAGCGCCAAAAAGGTGCCCACCACGATGCCGCCAATCGTCGCAATGACTGTGAGCTGAACACTAAATATCAACCCCTTAACAATGTAATTAGTAAATAATTCCCAGCTATAGAAACTCAGATCTAGGCTCAGCATAACAAGATCACTTAGTGAGCCAAACTAGCATCATTAGATGCGCTGATAAATCCGGGTATTCGACTTCTCTTTTCAATCAGTGCCATTACCCGATTAGCACCAAAGGCAGAAAGTGCATAGAGCCCAGTCACTGCCAAATAGATTTCAACACCCCGCGAGGTCTCTTCTTGTGCTTGCATTGCAAATAAAGTGAGCTCGGGAACAGATACCGCAAACGCTACGGAAGAATTTTTAATCGCGTTCATGCTCTCAGAAGTGAGTGGCGGAATCACAATTCGTAGCGCCATCGGCAAGATGATGTAGCGATAGGTTTGAGTTGTAGTCATCCCTAAAGCAGTAGCAGCAGCACGCTGACCGCTAGGTAATGACTGAATACCCGCCCTGACCTGCTCTGCAATTCGCGCTGAGGTATAAAAACCAAGGGCAATACTAACCAACCAATATGATGGGAGAAGCTTTAAAGGCAAAATAAATGAAGGGATCACGTGGTACCAAAGAAATACCTGGACCAAGACCGGGATATTTCTAAATAACTCCACCCAAGCCGTAGCAAAACGAACGAGTGTCCTACTACCCCTTCCAGTATCGGGAAGAGTTCGCAAGGTACCCATTACAGCACCCACAATTAATGCGATAGCAAGGCCTAGAGCAGCAACTGCTAGAGTCCAGCCCCAGGCCTTCATTAGCCAATCTAAGTAACTAGGATCAGCATTGTGGCCTAGCCCAAGTAATGAGGAGAAGCAGTGGTCAACCGCTTCTCCATCTAAGGTGCTTTTACAAAAGACACCAAAATCTAACGCCATAGATTATTTTTTCTGCGCGTAATCTTCTGCTGGCTTGTCATTTAAGTTAGCCCACGCATTTTTAGTAGCTGGTGATAACTCAAGACCAACCACGACATTTTTAGGTGGAATTGGTTTTAAGAACCACTTGTCCCAAAGTGCAGGCATCCTACCGTTTGCAACCATTTTGGCAATGGCTGCATTTACTGCTGCCTTGAATTCTGGGTCATTCTTAGGAACCATAATTGCAATTGGCTCAGTACTCAAAACCTCACCAACGATTTTGAAATCTTTTGGATTTTTAGCGTTAGCAATGTTACCGGCCAAGATCGATCCGTCCATCACGAAAGCATCAGCACGGCCAGACTCCAAGAGCAAGAAACTATCAGAGTGATCTTTACCAAAGACTTCATCAAAGTTCACATTATTGGCTTTTTCATGCTTACGCAACAATTGAACTGAGGTAGTACCAGTAGTAGTTGCTACTTTTTTTCCAGCTAACTGGGAAATCGAGTTAATGCCTGAATTGGCTTTCACTGCAATGCGCACTTCTTCAACATAGAGCGTGTTTGCAAATCCAACATCTTTTGCACGATTAGCATTATTGGTTGTTGTACCGCACTCAATATCGACTGTGCCGTTTTGTACTAAAGGTACGCGATTTTGTGATGTGACTGGTTGATAGTTAATGCGCAAGGTGCTCATGCCTAACTTATCTTTAATATCATTCAAAATCATACGGCAAGCTTCAACGTGATAACCGTCAAAACGACTGTCACCAGTGGTGTAGGACATCGGAATAGAGGACTCACGAACACCCATGGTAACTGCGCCCGATGATTTAATTTTGTCCATCGTGGCACTTGCTGCAATGGCAGCACCAGAGCTAGCAAGGAGGGCTGTAACTGCCAATATTTGGCTTATTTGTTTCATTTTCATAAGATGCTCTTCCAATAATGTAAGTGGTGAAATGACAGCTCTTAATTCTCGTCAACTTTGAATGGCTCAAAGACCATTTATGACTCAATCTAGCATTATCTACAATAATTGACAATTGTCATTTCTATCAGGGGTTAACGGCCTGAAAACCAAGCCCCCACTGGGCTCAAAATCACAAAAAAACAAATATAGGCTATAAACGATATTAGGATCGATTATCAGCCATCGAGAGGAGCTTGATCATATTAAACAGCAGCTAGCTCAAAAGCGATTCTCTTCGCTCCTGTTCAATACTATGCTTTTACTAAGAATATTGAGACAGCTTATACGGCAACTTATCAACGCAATCAGGCGGGGTTAGCGCCTGAGCATCTTGATATTAAAGACTAACTCATGCTAGCCTTTAATTAGGGTCCGCCAACACAAGCTACTGGCAAATCTGCAAATGGTGTACCTTGAACACAGTTCACACCTTTGGGTGAAGTGCTAAGGCAGCCACTTAAAGTAACTGCAATTAAAGTCAATGATGCTGTGATGAAAATCTTTCTCATACGGGACTCCTAAGTTGTTCATGCCCGATTCTCGCATAGAAGCTTCAATAAATTAAAAAACCCACCGTGTTTCCACGGTGGGTTCATTTGCAGCTGTTTCTAATTCAGTACTAGCTCATTGTATTAACTGAGGCTAGTCTTAAATTAGAAAGTGTGACGTACGCCAAGTGCGAATGCATTTGCACTCAAAGATGGGTTAACTGGCTGAGCAGAGCTCATTTGATTTGAACCGTAGATACCATAAACGTTAGTACGCTTAGATAAATAGTAGTTCAAACCAGCCTGAAATGCTGTAAAGTTCGCTCTCGGAGTGTTTGCACCAAAAGTTGTATGGCTACCGTTACCGATATTAGCCCAACCTTCGATGGTTGGCGTAATGTAAGAACGAACACCGATCTGTTGACCATTACGTTGTGAATAGAAGTTAGCGTTAGCAGCGGATGTCACTTTCTTGTTGACGTACTGTAAATAAGCCTTCAAGATACCGAAGTCATAAGTAGCGCCGGCATAAAACTGGTTATCTTGAGATTGCACACCTCCGCCAGCAGCTGTCCAACCAACAGTACTTGCTGGTAAGTTGTTAGCAACTGGGCCTGTGTTATTAGACTTCAAACGGTTCGCTGCAGCGACAACATACAACTTGTTCCATGTGTAGTCAGCTTTAAGACCCCAACCACTCCAGTTGTTGGTAACAGCTGTTGTGTTGGTGTTGGAAACTGTTGAGCCGTTAAGTGTGTAAGAAGCGCCCAAAGAGAAACCAGCAAACTTGTCAGACTGAGCCTGAATCATGTTTGTTGTACGAACTGTTAAAGCTTGAGTTGTACCAGAAGAGCCATCAGAACCACGGTAGCTAGCAACGCCTGGGTTACCGTTACCAGTAGGCACTTCTTGTGGGTATACAGCAGAACCAACCATATTGTTCGTCTGACCTACGTCAGTTGCTGACATCGCTTGGAATAATGAGGTGTACTGAGTACCAAGTGTGAACTGACCTGTGCCATTCTTTTTCAAACCAACGAAAGATTGACGGTTGTTAAAAGCAGACGCTGTATTACTTACTGGTTGTAAGCCTGTCTCAACAACGAAGATTGCAGACATACCGTCGCCCAAATCTTCAGTACCTCTAAAACCCAAACGGCTAGTCTGCTCAGCAGAAGAACCGATGAAGCTGTTTGATGCGTTTGAACGAGCAGATGTTCCTGCACCGTCAGATTTTTGATTAACGTAACCAACATCCATTACACCGTAGATGGTTACGCTCGATTGTGCTTGCGCTGCGCCAGCAATAGCCGACAACGCTGCAACTGCTAATAGCGATTTTTTCATTCTGTAAATCTCCATAAATTGAAAGTAATGCCCAAATAAAACCGGGACCTATGAATTTTGCTTGTTTTGCCCAGCCAATCTGGTGGTCAGGGCAATTAGGAGCTCTTTTTGCTTGTCAAAAGGTAGTTTTTTGGTTTTCTTCGTTGTATCACGGCAACAAGGGCACTGTTTTCTATCTTTTTCAGGCTTTAAATGCAAGAATTGTCATATGGCAAGTCGTGAATTCTTAAAAATCCTTAGTTTGGCCCGAATGGGTGACGTATCCGCGCAACAAAAATTGGCCTCAGCCTACCTCACTGGTGAATTTAAAACCCCTATTCAGCCCTCAAATGCCTTGATTTGGCTAGAAAAATCTTATTTTTCGCACCAAAATCAAGAACTTAAAGATAAAATCTCAAACAAAGATCAAATTCTAGAGTTTTGGAATCAAGTTGCCAATATCCCCCTAGTAGAGACTGTCCATTCACCGGCTTTTCATTTTGGCTGGGATGTTTTCTGGAGGCTTTCGACAGGCCAAGAAGGGTTGGGGTCCTCTGAGGCACAGCGAGCATCTAAGTGGCAACTAATAACATTACTCATGAATCCTGAGCACTCTGAAAAGCAATCTCAGTTGAGTGACTGGATTCACAAACATCCTCACCCCTCTCTTGAGGAGTTATCCCATTTAGATTTTGCCGGCTTCCAAAAGTTGACTAAGCAGTACTTGGAAGATCTAGCGGAAAGTGAATCGATTTATACCGCGGCTGCAAAAGAACTTCTGATGAAGTTACAACCAAAAAATAAAGCGCTCCCCTCTCTTTGGTCTGCATGGATTGAAACTCAAAATGAAGAGGCGCTTGCTCAAGCTGCTGAACTAGGTCTTACTAGTGCGCGACTCAGTTTAGGTTTACGTCTTGCACAGTTAGATGATCGCAGTGCATCTGCTGGAGATGAAAAACTATCTAAGTCAAATGCATCTCTCAAAAAGGCAGCCTACTGGTTAGAGCTAGCCGCTAAAGATGGTGATCTCAATGCTTGGTATGCATTGGGAGAAATTTATCGTCGTCCACAATTTTCAGGATATAACGCTGCTGAGAGCGATCGCTGTTTTGATCGTGCTGCAGACCTTGGTCACCCACAAGCGCAATTTCGTAAAGCAGCCAATCTTTGGCGTAAGCGTGAAAAATTAAATGAGAAAGTTCGGGGTCTTCAGGCCTCCTATTGGGTGTGGCAAGCACACCAGCAAGGCGTAGCAGAGGCAAAAGAATTGCTCTCCAAAATTTTAGAGAGTTGCCCAGCACCAGAGCAAAATGATTGGTATGAATCAGCATTTTGTGCTGAGCAGGCCTTGAGCCATCATGTAGAACATAAGCTTGATTTGGATTGGATCTTGATGTGTCATCGCCTGATCATTGCCAATCAATTTAATTTCAGTAAAGCAGAGTTGCTTCTTTGTGATGTTGGACAGCTCCAACATGAACACTGTGTAGTAGTAGATATTCGTTGGGAGTTGCCGAAGATTTTGCCTAGACTCATTCAAATTGAAACCATTCAACAGCGCCGTGTTCTTCTAGCGGCAGGCAAAATATTTGCTGGATCTGAATTAGATATTGAAGGTAATTTACGCCAACGACGCTATCGCTTTGATCGCGTTACCCAATGGCTCACAAGTACCCTCTCAAAAACTCTGAAGCATCAAACAGATGCTGAGCTCGCTTGATTTTTTGAGTCCTCATCCTCTGGTGATGGTTTAGGTACATAGAACCGAGCAATCAATAATCCAAGCTCGTAAAGCAAAGTCATTGGTATCGCTAAGAGTAGTTGAGAAAGTACATCTGGCGGTGTCACAATTGCTGAGATCACAAATGCCCCAACGATCACGTAAGGTCTAATCTCTCTGAGTTTAGCCAAAGGCACAATTTTCATGTGCACCAATACTACGACTACTACGGGCACCTCAAAGGTGATCCCAAAAGCTAAAAAGGTAGTCATTGCAAAACTAAGATACTTATCAATATCGGTAGACATCTCTGCACCCAATGGTGCGTTATAGCTCGCCATAAAATTAAAGACTGTGGGGAAGACAAGCAGGTAGGCAAATGCCATGCCGATGATAAATAAAGAATAGCTACTGACTACCAAAGGCAAAATCAGCTTTCGCTCATGCATATACAGTCCAGGCGCAATAAATGCCCAGAGCTGGTACATCACTACTGGCAGCGCGATCAAAAAAGCAACTAGCATCGTGACCTTCATGGGAACAAAGAATGATCCGGTCACATCCGTCACAATCATCTTTCCACCAGCAGGCAGTGCTTTTAATAGGGGCTGCGCAAACAAATGAAAAATATCTGGCGCCCAATAGACCAAGCACACAAAGACAACAATAATCGCTAATGCCGCTTTAATGACGCGATCGCGTAGCTCGAATAAATGCGAAAGGAAAGATTCTTGTAATCCAGAATCTCCGTTTGAAGTATCTTGTGTCATGAATGAATTATTTGCCTGCGCTGTGATGAAAGCGCTTCATTCTGGCGGCACCAGATTGCACACGCGTCCGAATTCCGGCTGAGCGCTTAAACCAAACTGGTCTAGCCGCCCGTCGAACGCCCCAACTACTCCGACCTTGACGCTTCGTTTTACGCAAAACTTCTTGTTCATCCGGGGGGAGCTTTTCAAAACTAGTTTCAAAAATATCGGCTTGGTCGCTCAAATTAGCGCTCGCCTCTTGAACAGTTGAATTAATGCTGTCTTCAACATCTTTGAAGGCAGATGTAGTTTCTTCTCGAAGTTTTTTAAATTCTTCAATCTCCATCTGGCGATTGACTTCCGATTTGACATCGGCCATATAGCGCTGAGCACGCCCAAATAGATTGCCGACCATGCGAGCGACTTTAGGCAAGCGCTCTGGACCAATCACTACTAATGCTACTACTGCAATGAGCGCAAGTTTTGAAACTCCAAGATCAATCATTTATCAACCGCATGAATTTCTATCTGCGCTGTAGCGATTATTTATTTACATCTTTAGCGTGAACATCAACTGTTTTGTCCGCAGTTGCAGCCGTTTGCTGCAGTTGCTCTCCAGTTTGCTCTTTGGACTCTTCAGATGTCTTCATGCCATCTTTGAAGCCTTTCACAGCGCCGCCCAAGTCTTGGCCCATATTCCGTAATTTTTTGGTGCCAAACACCAACATCACGATGACCAACACAATTAACCAATGCCAAATACTAAATGAACCCATTTTTAATCTCCTTGGATTATTTTTTCCAGGGGCGGGGACCGCCCATCACATGTAAATGCAAGTGATAAACCTCCTGCCCACCATCCGCACCATTATTCACCATCAATCTAAAGCCACCATCCCTTCCGGGACGACAGCCTTGCTCTTTGGCAAGACGGGGTGCTAATTCCATCATTCTACCTAGCAAAGGGCTATCTATGCTTTCTGCAGACTCTAACATAGGGATATGTTTTTTAGGAATGATCAAAAAATGCACTGGCGCTGCTGGGTTAATGTCCTTAAAAGCATAGATTTCCTCATCCTCATACACCTTTTGAGATGGGATCAAGCCTTGAGAAATCTTGCAAAATAGGCAATTTGGATCGTTTGACATAGCTTATTCCTTGCCAGAGGCTTTTCTAGCTGCCTTTTCCTCAATTCCCGAGGTGCCTAAACGACGGTCTAACTCTTTAATAACATCCTCAGGACGCAAATTAAATTGTGACAAGGCAATCAGACAGTGGAACCAAAGATCAGCCATCTCCCCTACCAAGAGCTTTTTCTGCTCTGGCGCTAGGTTAGAGCTGCGCACATCTTTAGCTGCCATGACAGCCTCAGTAGCCTCTTCCCCGATCTTTTTCAAGATGCCGTCATCACCCTTCGAAAAGAGCAAAGCAGTATAAGAATTTTTAGGATCCGACTGGCCCGCCTTAAATGCATCTCGACGCTGGTCCACCACATCGGCCAAATGGGCAAATGCTGAATCTAAATTAGAAGGTTTATTGATCTTTTCTGTCATGACTTTTTTAAATAGCTAGGTCCAATCTACAACTTTCAGCTTCTTAACCCTTTTAAAAGCTTGATCATTTGATACTAAAGTTGCGCCGATCGAAAATGCATGAGCAGCTATCTGCATATCAAGAGGCCCTAGGCTATCACCCTTAGATTCTAGCTCTGCTCTCAAGTTACCATAATGATCAGCCACATCGCTTCCCCAAGCTAAGACCTCAACTCTTCTTAAAAATTCATTGACTACTTTATGAAGATTGATGGCATCCGGCTTACGGGCCAGGCCATAACGTAGCTCAGCCTCAGAAATCACAGATAAGCATAAACTATCCATTGGAAGACTGGTAATTCTTTTACTAACGCTAGGGTGCCGCCTAAGAAAATGACTTACCGTATTGGTATCAAGCATGTATCTCATTCATCAACCCCGTCCAAAGGATCGCGGGTTTGATTTCCTTGTTTACGATCTTTAGGACTTAAGAAGTCTTTTGGAATCTCAGTATCTTTAAGCGCAAGGAAAAAATCATCCCAACTATCTGGTTTACGAGAAAGAATCAGATCGCCAGTGGATGGGTCACGCCTAATAAATACTTCCCTTTCCTCAAAGCGAAATTCGGCAGGCAAGCGCACTGCCTGACTACGACCATTCATAAAAATTTTTGCTGTTTGACCCATGATGAGCACCTTTTGGTATATACCAAAGTATATACCATATATATCTAGGGATGAAGTCAGTCCTTAGATATTTTGACCCAATAAGCTTGCTTGCTATCCCACTGCATGAAGAAACAGCTATGTTCTCCAGTGTGACAAGCAATGCCATCTTTTTGCTCCACCATCAGTAATAGGGTATCGCCGTCACAATCTAAACGAATTTCTTTGACTTTTTGAGTGTGCCCGGACTCTTCGCCCTTGTGCCACAGTTTTTGTCTTGAACGAGTCCAATACACTGCTTCACCCAAACGTATCGTTTCTAGCAAGGCATCGCGATTCATCCAAGCCATCATCAAAATATCTTTACTTCCAACTTCTTGAGCGATGACTGGCACAAGGCCCTGCTCATTCCAAGCAATGGCATCTAGCCAAGGGCCTGGCTGAAGTGTTTCAATGGGAGTAAATGAGCTCATAGATCTACTGTACAGCGAATCTTAAATGCGAACTGGAATTCCTTGGACAGCCATATATTCCTTTGCCTCTTGAACTGTGTATTCACCATAATGAAAGATGCTCGCTGCTAAAACTGCATCGGCATGACCTTTAGTAATGCCATCGACTAAATGCTGTAAATTTCCAACGCCGCCTGAGGCAATTACGGGAATACTGACAGCATCACTCACGGCCGCAGTCAAAGCCAAATCAAAACCATCTTTGCTGCCATCCCGATTCATGCTGGTTAATAAAATCTCACCAGCACCACGCTGAGCAACCTCTTTAGCCCACTCCACGACATCTCTACCGGTGGCAGTGCGCCCACCATGAGTAAATACTTCCCAATGACCAGCATCAGTTTGTTTTGCATCAATCGCCACCACAATGCATTGCGATCCATAATAGGCTGCTGCATCTGTCACTAAATCGGGGCTTGCTACTGCAGAAGAATTCATACTCACTTTATCTGCGCCTGCATTGAGCAAACGACGCACATCAGCTACTGTGCGAACACCGCCGCCTACAGTCAGCGGGATAAATACTTGAGAAGCCACATCTTCAATGATGTGCAAAATTAAATCTCGCCCATCAGAAGTAGCTGTGATATCAAGGAAGGTGAGCTCATCCGCACCTTGTGTGTCATAACGCTTGGCAATTTCAACAGGGTCGCCAGCATCTCGAAGGCCAACAAAGTTGACGCCCTTTACCACACGCCCTGCAGTGACATCAAGGCAAGGAATAATTCTTTTGCTTAGCACTAGAGAATTTTCTTTGCGTATTTGAGAGTTAACTCATCAGCATATTTTTGAGCAATAGCAAGATCTAGATCACCAGAATAAATTGAGCGGCCTGCAATAACGCCCATTACACCCTCTTCTTCCGCCTTGCACAGCGCTTCGATGTCTTGATTATTTGAGAGTCCCCCGCTAGCAATCACTGGAATACGAATTGCTTGAGCCAACTTCAGTGTGGCATCAATATTGACGCCCTTGAGCATGCCATCTCGCCCAATATCGGTGTAAATAATGGCTTCCACGCCCCAGTCTTCAAACTTTTTAGCTAAGTCGATCACTTCATGTCCAGTAATCTTGCTCCAGCCATCCGTTGCGACCTTACCATCACGAGCATCCAATCCAACCATCACATGGCCTGGGAATGCAGTACAGGCATCCTGAACAAAACCCGGATTTTTTACTGCAGCGGTACCAATGATGACGGTGCTGATACCGTCATCTAATAAACGTTCAATCGTTTCTAAATCACGAATACCGCCACCAAGTTGCACAGGGATTTCATCACCCACTGCTCTTAATATTGATTTGATAGCGGACTCATTTTTGAGCTTACCTGCAAAGGCGCCATTGAGATCAACTAGATGCAAACGGCGCGCCCCTTTACTAATCCAATGTGCCGCCATAGCAGCAGGGTCTTCAGAAAATACCGTAGCTTTGTCCATATCACCTTGTTCTAGTCGAACGCAGTGGCCGTCTTTAAGATCAATTGCAGGGATGAGCAGCATAGTAAGATGTTAGAAAATAATTAAGGTTGCCAAGAAACAAAATTTTGATAAAGCTTTAATCCGTATTCTGCACTTTTTTCTGGATGAAATTGTGTAGCAAAAATATTATCGCGTGCGACTGCAGATGTAAACCAATTCCCATATTCTGTAGAGCCGGCAGAATCTTCTTTGCGCTGCGGCACAACATAGTAGCTATGGACAAAGTAAAAGCTGCTGAAGTCTGGAATGCCGGCCCAAAGCGGGTGCTGACAATCCTGGCGAACCTGGTTCCAGCCCATATGAGGAACCTTATAGGCTGAGCCATCGGCTTGTTTTTGACCCGCTAGGTCAAAGCGACGCACCTCACCCGGAATGAGTCCCAAACATGAAGTCCAATGCCCTTGATTGGGGCGTACTTCAGCACTTTTATCAAAAAGCATTTGTTCGCCAACGCAAACTCCCAGCAATGGCTTACTTTTAGATGTCTCTAATAATGCCTCTAATAGACCAGACTCCTCGAGATGTTTCATGCAATCGGGCATAGCGCCTTGACCAGGCAGGACCACGCGAGTTGCTGATCGAATTTCTTCAGGCGTATGTGCTATCAGGACATTGTCATCAGGAGCTACATGATGAAAGGCCTGATAAACAGAACGTAGGTTACCCATTCCGTAATCGACGATCGCAATGGTTTGCGCCAAAGTTAGCCTATTGTCTGCTGTTGTCTACTGGGCAACTAAGGAGTATCTAAATTAGAGACTGCCTTTTGTTGATGGAACAACACCAGATGCTCGTGGGTCAATAGCAAGAGCCATGCGCAAAGCGCGGCCAAATGCCTTGAACACGGTTTCAATCTGATGGTGCGCGTTAATGCCGCGCAAATTATCGATATGCAAAGTCACGCCTGCATGATTTACGAAACCACGGAAGAACTCAATGCTGAGGTCTACGTCAAAATCACCCACGCGAGAGCGGGTAAAAGGTACATTAAATTCCAAACCGGGACGGCCTGAAAAATCAATCACCACACGAGATAGAGTTTCATCCAAGGGAACATAAGAATGTCCATAGCGAGTAATGCCGGCCTTATCACCTACCGCCTGCGCAAAAGCTTGGCCCAGGGTAATGCCAACATCCTCAACGGTGTGGTGGTCATCAATATGGGTATCACCCTTAGCTACAACCTTAATATCTATCATGCCATGACGGGCAATCTGATCTAGCATATGGTCTAGAAAAGGAACTCCGGAGGCCAATTCAGCCTTACCAGTGCCATCCAAGTTAATGGCAATTTGAATTTTGGTTTCCGAAGTATTTCGGGTAACGTCGGCTTGCCGCATGCTTCATTGCGCCGTGAGGCGAAGTGTTGATTGAAGCCTCATAATATCATTCCTAGCAGACTTATAAATGTAGAAATTGCCTTACTTTCATTCTGATTACTGACCTGAGTACCCCCATGAGCCGTTTTTGGAGCCCCATCGTTCAAACTTTAACCCCTTATGTTCCAGGGGAGCAGCCGCAAATGCAGCGGCTAGTGAAGCTCAATACGAATGAAAGCCCTTATGGACCCTCCCCCAAGGCTCTTGCAGCTATCAGCAATCAGAATAATGACGATTTGCGTCTATACCCAGATCCCGAAGGAGTTGCACTTAAAAAGGCAATTGCCAAGTTACATGGCTTAAATCCAAACCAAGTATTTTTAGGTAATGGCTCTGATGAAGTATTGGCTCATGTGTTTGCTGGCCTTCTCAAGCAAAGTAGCCCTGTGTATTTTCCAGACATCACTTATAGCTTTTATCCGGTCTACTGCAAACTTTTTGGTATTGATTACCAAACCATTGCATTAGGACCTGATTTTGAAATCGACCTCACTCATTACAAAACCCCCAACGGCGGAATTATTTTTCCTAATCCAAATGCACCAACAGGTAGATCAGTTACCCGTGCAGAAATTGAAAAGCTACTTGCTCGTAATTCTGACTCTGTCCTCGTAGTTGATGAGGCCTATGTAGACTATGGAACCGAATCTTGTATTCCTCTATTGCAAGGTGACAACTGCCCAGAAAATCTATTGGTAGTGCACACACTATCTAAATCACGTGCACTTGCAGGACTGCGGGTTGGATTTGCAGTAGGACACCCTGCGCTCATTGAAGGCTTAGAGCGTATCAAAAATAGCTTTAACTCTTACCCTCTAGGGTGTTTAGCGCAAGCTGGAGCTCTAGCAGCAATTGAAGATCAAGCACATTTAGAAGCAATGTCTGCCAAAGTCATCCAAACGCGAGAAAAATTGCTTACTCAATTGAGTGCATTGGGTTTTGAGACGCTGCCATCTACTGCAAACTTTATATTTACTCGCCATCCTCAGCACGCTGGAGCTAAGCTATATCAAGCGTTGCGCGATCATGGCATTATCGTGCGCCACTTTAAGTCTCCACGTATCGAAGAATTTTTGCGCATTACGATTGGTACTAATGAGCAAAGCGCTGAATTAGTAAGCGCTTTACAAGAAATTCTATCGTAAGTTTTTTTCGAGCTCTTAAATTTATTTATTTTTTGAGTCGCATCTCAGCGGCACGAGCATGAGCCTGCAAACCCTCACCATGAGCGAGGGTGCTAGCAACTGCACCTAGAGTTTGCGCACCAGCTTCACTCACCTCAATCATGCTCGAGCGCTTAATGAAGTCATAAACGCCTAAGGGTGAGGAGAATCGTGCTGTGCGAGCCGTTGGTAATACGTGATTGGGCCCTGCACAATAATCGCCAAGTGATTCACTGGTGTAGTTGCCCATAAAAATAGCCCCTGCATGACGTATCTGCTCTGCCCATTTACGTGGGTCAGTTGCGCAAATTTCTAAATGCTCAGCAGCTATGGCGTTTGCGATTTCGCAAGCTTCAGTCATATCTTTAACTTGTATCAATAAAGCGCGATTCGATAAAGAAGCTTCTATGACTTTAGCTCTTGGCATTTCAGGGAGCAGCCTATCTATACTGGCTTGCACTTTTTCAATAAATGCGGCATCTGGACACAGCAAAATCGATTGAGCTTGCTCATCATGCTCTGCTTGGGAGAACAGGTCTATTGCAACCCAATCTGGATTACTAGAGCCGTCACACAGAACCAAAATTTCTGATGGGCCAGCAATCATATCGATACCAACAATTCCAAATACTCTGCGTTTAGCTGCAGCCACATAGGCATTTCCTGGGCCGACAATCTTATCTACCGAAGGAATAGTCTGAGTTCCATAGGCTAAAGCAGCAACAGCTTGAGCCCCACCAATCGTAAAGACTCGATCAACACCTGCTAAATAAGCGGCAGCGAGTACTAACGGGTTGCGCGCACCATCCGGCGTAGGAACCACCATGATTATTTTACTAACTCCAGCCACTTTTGCTGGAATCGCATTCATCAAGACTGATGATGGATATGCAGCCTTACCGCCTGGAACATAAATACCAACACGATCTAAGGCTGTTACTTTTTGGCCAAGTCGGGTGCCATCAGACTCTTCATACTCCCAAGAGTGACAGCCCGCCTCAATCTTTTGTCTCTCGTGATAAGCACGTACTCTTTGTGCTGCAGTATCTAAGGCATTTTTTTGTTCTGTGGGCAAAGCTTGATAAGCCTGCTCTAAGTCCTTACGAGCAATTTCTAGTTCGGAGACGCTAGCAACATTCAAACGATCAAACTGTTTGGTAAAACCCAGAACTGCTTCATCCCCTTTGGATTTCACTGCCGCAAGAATCTTCAGCACTGCAGCATCTATAGCTTCGTCATCAGCCGTTGGTAGTGAAAGACTCGATAATAGGGAATCCATAAAGCCTTTTTCTAGGCTGTTTAGACGCTTGACTTTAATAGGAGTGGAAGACATGTAAATCGAGCTTACTTGAGCAAGTCAAAAATAGGCTGAAGTTGCGCGCGCTTACGTTTATAGGAAGCTTGATTAACCACCAAACGAGCACTAATGTCAGCAATTGGCTCTACTTCTACCAAACCATTTGCGCGTAAGGTATTGCCTGTGGATACTAAATCTACAATCGCATCAGCCAAGCCAACCAATGGCGCCAATTCCATCGAGCCATATAGTTGAATCGTATCAATATGGACACCTTTGTTAGCAAAATGCTCTCTTGCGCAGTTGACATACTTTGTCGCCACCTTCAAACGAGAACCTTGCTTAACGGCAGCAGCATAATCAAATCCCTCTCGCACTGCAACTGACATGCGGCATTTAGCGATGTCTAAATCAAAAGGTACATATAGCCCAGCCGTACCTTTTTCCATCAGCACATCTAAACCTGCGACCCCAAAGTCTGCGCCACCAAATTGCACATAGGTTGGTACATCAGATGCGCGCACAATAATTAAACGAATATCAGAGTTAGAGGTATCAATAATGAGTTTGCGGGACTTTTCAGGATCTTCAAGCGGCACAATACCTACCTTAGATAAGATCTGTGCGGTTTCTTCAAAGATGCGCCCTTTGGATAGGGCTAGAGTCAATTTCATGGACTAATTATCCACTAGGCTTACTTAATGCGCTGAATATTGGCCCCCAAGCCAGTCAATTTTTGCTCCATACGGTCATAACCACGATCTAAGTGGTAAATCCGATCCACCTGAGTTTCGCCTTGGGCTGCTAAACCAGCAATCACCAAACTTGCAGAAGCCCGTAAATCAGTGGCCATCACAATTGCCCCAGAGAGTTTTTCTTCGCCTTGGACTATTGCAGTATTGCCCTCAATCGCAATATCGGCGCCCAAGCGATTGAGTTCTTGAACGTGCATAAAGCGATTCTCAAAAATAGTTTCAGTAATGGTAGAGCTACCACTTGCAATTGCATTCACAGCCATTAACTGAGCCTGCATATCTGTCGGAAAAGCAGGGTATTCAGAGGTCCGAAAGCTTACTGCTTTAGGTCTACCCTTCATCGAAGCCTTAATCCAGTCTGAGCCTACTTCCATTATTAAGCCAGCATCCTTCAACTTTACAAGCACTGCATCTAAAGTATTTGGTCGGCAGTTTTTTACTAACACTTCTCCGCCTGCAGCTGCAACAGCACATAAAAAGGTTCCTGCCTCAATACGATCAGGAATCACCGCATGCTCGGCGCCATGGAGTTTTTCAACGCCTTCAATGATTAATTTGTCGCTACCAATTCCAGAAATCTTTGCGCCCATCTTCACCAATAACTCAGCTAAGTCACCCACTTCTGGTTCGCGTGCAGCATTCTCCAAAACAGTCGTTCCCGTTGCCAGAGTTGCCGCCATCAATAGGTTTTCTGTCCCGGTAACGGTAATCATGTCAGTCAAAATAGATGCGCCCTTTAAGCGCTCAAGTGGTGACTTAATCTCTGCTTGTATATATCCGCTCTTGATCTTGATCGCGGCTCCCATCGCTTTTAAGCCCTTAATGTGCTGATCAACTGGACGTGCACCAATCGCACAGCCGCCAGGCAAAGACACTTTCGCGCTATGCATTCTGGCTAAAAGTGGGCCCAATACCAAGATAGAAGCACGCATGGTTTTGACCATCTCATAGGTTGCTTCTGAGCTCTTGATAATGGAGGCATTTAAGACTAGATAACTGCGGTCACCTGCATCAGGAAAGCTCGCAGTAACGCCAATTTCTTGTAGAAGCTTTAGCATGGTGCGCACATCTTGTAAGTCAGGTACATTGCGCAAAATAATCGGCTGGTCTGTTAAAAGGCAAGCGCAAAGAATCGGGAGTGCAGCATTTTTAGCGCCAGCAATAGTCACCTCACCCTTGAGTGGTGTGCCGCCAACCATTCTTAATTTATCCATGAAACGATTCCAGTAAAAACTGTTTAGTTTGTTTAAGCACTACAGCAATGTTATGCGGCTGAATTCTGCGCAAACTCTTGTGGAGTAAAGGCCTTAATCGACAAAGCATGAACTTCAGCTTTCATCCGATCCCCCATTGCCGCATACACTAATTGATGCCGCTGAATCAAACGTTTACCTTCAAACTGCGGACTCACAATGGTTGCAAAAAAATGCTGGCCGTCACCCTCTACTTGTATGTGGGTACAGTCAATTCCTTGCTTGATATAGCCCTCAATTTGCTCGGGGGTTGGAAACATCTGATTCTCCTTTAATGTCTGAGCTTATAGCCCTTTTGAAGCATACGTAAAGCAATCACTGAAACTACCACAAAGAAAGAGCTCACAATCGCGAAGCTGGTCCAAGGGGAAATGTCTGAAACCCCAAAAAAGCCATACCGAAATCCATCAATCATGTAGAAAAATGGATTGAAATGTGACACCACTTGCCAGGCTGGTGGAAGCGAGTGAATGGAATAAAAAACGCCTGAGAGCATGGTGGCAGGCATGATGAAGAAATTCTGAAAAGCGGCTAACTGATCATATTTATCTGACCAAATACCAGCAATCAAACCCAAGCTTCCTAAAATTGCAGCGCCCAAAAATGCAAAAATCAAAATCCATAAGGGGTATTCAAGGCTTGGTAAACCATACCAAGCAGTCATTAATAAAACACCGAGACCCACCACAATGCCACGAAATACAGCAGCTAAAATATATGCTGCATAAAACTCAAAGTGGCTTAATGGGGCAAGCAATACAAATACTAAATTACCAGTTACCTTTGATTGAATCAAAGATGAGGAGGTATTTGAAAATGCATTTTGTAGTACCGTCATCATGACCAGACCCGGAATTAAAAATGCGGTGTAACTTAAGCGCCCATAAATTTCTTTGCCTTCAAGCACATGACCAAAAATCATGAGGTATAGGATTGCGGTGAGCACGGGTGCGGCTACCGTCTGAAAGGCCACCTTATAAAAACGCATGATCTCTTTGCGTAATAAAGTTGGAAAGCCACTACCGTATTCCAATACAGGCTTATTGAGGGCAGTTTTCATAGAAAACCCCCCGACATAATATTGACAAAGACATCCTCTAAATCTGTCTTACCCTCTCCGTCTTTTTTAACTGAGCCATAACGAGTTAACAAATTAGCAGTGGTATCTAGAGCAACAATCTTTCCTTGCTTGAGCATGGCGATTCTTTCACATAGGGCCTCAGCTTCTTCTAGATAGTGGGTAGTTAAAACGATCGTATGACCATCTTGGTTTAGTCTGCTAATAAATTGCCATAGAGATTGACGCAACTCAACATCAACACCAGCCGTTGGCTCATCTAAAATAATCACTGGCGGTCTATGTACCAATGCCTGAGCCACTAATACTCGACGCTTCATGCCGCCTGATAAAGCGCGCATATTGCTATCGGCCTTATTGGTAAGATCAAGATTGGCGATAATTTCATCAATCCAAGCATCATTATTGCAAATCCCAAAATATCCCGACTGAAAGCGTAAAGTCTCGCGCACTGTGAAAAAAGGGTCAAAGACTAATTCTTGGGGAACAACTCCCAGCATTCGCCTTGCATCACGAAAATTCCTTTGCACATCTGCACCCATAATGGCAGCATGTCCTTGGTCGGGCCTGACTAGGCCAGCCAAAATAGAAATCAAAGTGGTCTTACCTGCGCCATTAGGGCCAAGCAAACCAAAAAACTCGCCTGGCTCAATCACTAAAGAAACATCATCTAGCGCTTTAAGTGCCCCATAGTTTTTAGTAATATTTTTAATCGATATGGCTGAATGCATGCCGTTACAAGCCTAGCAAGGCAGATACACCATATACGTTAGCCAATACTTTTAATTTTTCAGGGGGGTGCTCTACTACAAGAGATTGGCCATTGGCTTGCAATGTTTTTTGCCATGACAATAAAACCGTAAGCACAGTTGAGTCAAAGTCTTTCAATGCAGAACAATCAACCCTTCTCAATTCAGAAAGATTAGATAGACCCTTTTGTTGAAGGTGCATGACATTTTCTTGTGTCACTTCCTGGGGTAAGCAAAACGGCATTGTTTTAATTTCTATCTAAATTAGCTTACTTAGTAGTAGCCAGTTGCTTGTTACGATCTTGCAAAAATTTCACCAAACCATCAATACCATTCTGACCAATCTGATTTGTAAATTGATTGCGGTATGCTTCGACCAACCAAGCGCCCATGATATTCATGTCATAGACCTTCCAGCCGGCAGTACTTTTTTCCAGGCGGTAATCTAAGGAGATAGGATCACCACGACCTACCACGACCGTTCTCACCACAACTTCTTTATCATCGGGAGCAGCTCGTAAGGCCTTAAATTGGACGGTCTGATCGCGCAGCTGACTCAATGCTCCAGAATAAGTCCGCATTAACAAGGTTTTAAATTCCGCCGTCAGAATAGCTTGCTGTTCTGGGGTGGCTTTTTTCCAATTGGGGCCCATTGCCATTTCAGTAGTACGGCGCATATCAGTAAAAGGGACAATTTTCTTTTCTACCAACTCCATTACCTTGGGGATATTACCTTTTTGTATGTCGGGATCAGCCTTAACTGAAGCCATGACGTCTGACACCACCATCTTGATCAATACGTCAGGAGGAGTATTTTGATCAGGTACTTGTGCAAAAACCACCCCAGATATGAGGAATACACCTGTAGCAAGCCATCTTGATATTATTTTGTTACTTTTCATGTGCTTTGGTCCCATCAACTCTAAATAAACTTGGAGTAATTTTAGCCCCTTAAGCAATATTACTTATTCGTAAGGGTTTTCATAAGGCGGCATGAGTGGCTCTTCATCATTACGACCCTCATTAATCTGATACTCACGACGCTGAAGATAGGCGTCTCGGATGAAGCTATATTTATCAAGAGCAGCGCCATCTAATAAATCGCCCGCTTCGTAAAAGGTATTACGAGCATTAATAACACGCAGACCCGTAATACTATTTCGGAGCCCGACATCTGGGATGTACTTAAATAAGTAATCTGTCTCCAAATCTGCCGCAGTACCAAAAGTGTCTCGAATAGTACTCGGACCAAAAAATGGCAGCACTAGATAAGGACCCGAAGGCACTCCCCATACTCCAAATGTTTGACCCCAATCCTCTTTATGCTTTGGAAGTCCACCTGGTGTTGCAACATCCATGAGACCGCCAAGTCCAAAGAGTGTATTCACAGCCACTCGCATCAAATCGTTAAACGCTAAGTCCGGCTTGCCTTGTAATAAGTTTTGCAGGGCAGTGTAAATATCACTGTAATTACTAAAAAAGTTATAGATTCCATCTCGCACAATCTCTGGCAAGATAAATCGATAGGCCGCAACAATCGGCTTTAGAAGATACTTATCTAAGCCTTCATTAAATTCAAATACTGAACGATTAAAGGGCTCCCAAGGGTCGCGAGCAGAAGGTTCTACGCCAGCAGGAATAGAGGCGCAACCCACAAATAAGCAGGTCATGCTCAGCAACATTAAGCGCTTAAATCTGCTCGCCCACAAAATCACTTTGCTGCACCTTTGTCTTGACCACCATCAGCAGCCTTGTTGTAAAGGAGCTGACTGATTAAATTTTCTAATACCACAGCAGATTGAGTTTGACTCAGCTTTCCGCCATCTGCCAACATATCATCAGAGCCGCCAGCCTCTAAGCCAACGTACTGCTCACCCAATAAACCAGAGGTCAAAATTTTGGCTGCAGAATCTTTTGGAAACTTATAAGAATCCTCTATAGTCATTACAACTGTGGCTTGATAAGTTTTATCATCAAAGGAAATATTGGCAATGCGGCCAACAACCACCCCAGCACTCTTGACTGGGGCACGTGGTTTTAGGCCTCCAATATTGTCAAATCGCGCAGAAATTTTATAAGTTGGGGCAAAAGAAACGGCATTCATATTGCCTACTTTTAACGCCAAGAAGAACGCGGCCAGCAAACCAATGGCAACGAACAGCCCGACCCAAACATCAATTACACTTTTTCTCATAAGAACCTCAGTTTATTCTTTCTAATTTGAGAACATCATTGCGGTGAGCAAGAAATCCAATGCCAAAACTGCCAATGATGAAATTACGACCGTACGGGTTGTTGCTTGTGAAACACCCTCTGGTGTTGGCCGAGCCTCATACCCTTGATAAAGGGCGATGAATGTGACCGCCACACCAAAAACAATACTTTTAATGAGACCGTTTCCAATGTCAGCAAATAAATCTACTCCGCCTTGCATTTGTGACCAAAACGCTCCAGAATCAACGCCAATTAAGGGCACGCCAACAAAGTAACCGCCCATCACGCCGACCGCAGTAAAAATCGTAGCCAAAATTGGCATAGAAATAATCCCAGCCCACAGTCTTGGAGAAATAACACGCGCCAAGGGATCAACTGCCATCATCTCCATCGCACTTAACTGTTCGCCGGCCTTCATTAATCCAATCTCAGCGGTCAAAGACGTTCCTGCACGGCCTGCAAACAATAAAGCAGTAATCACGGGGCCTAGCTCACGAGTCAATGACAAAGCAACTAATAAGCCTAAAGCCTGCTCAGAGCCATAACGATTTAAGGTGTAGTAGCCCTGTAATCCCAAAACAAAACCAACGAATAAACCCGAGACTGCAATGATGACAAAGGAATGGTTACCAACGAATAAAATTTGATCTACTACTAAACGAGGTCTTTTCAGCAGAAACCCTGAACGTAAAATGACTGCGCAAAATAAACGTGCAGCATGACCGAGGTTACTGATGTTACGGCGAACAAAAAATCCTAAGTCGCCTAAGAGGTCAATCACTATAGACAATGCTGACATCAGGCCCTCACACCAAAATCTTCGGCCAAGCCTTGGCCAGGATAATGAAAGGGTACGGGACCGTCTGGCGCAGCGTCTAAAAACTGTCTTACAAAAGGATCCTCAGAACGGCTGAGCTCTTCAGGCGTACCTTCGGCCCCAATTCGGCCATTCGCAATAAAGTACACAAAGTCGGCGATTTCAAATGTTTCTTCAACATCATGGGTCACTAGTAAGCTAGTTGCACCAAGCGCATTATTCAAATCACGTATTAATCGGGCAGTAATGCCAAGTGATATCGGATCCAAACCAGCGAATGGCTCGTCGTACATGATGAGCGGAGGATCTAATGCAATTGCCCTAGCGAGTGCAACGCGTCTTGCCATGCCTCCAGAAATTTGTGAGGGCATTAAATCACGAGCACCGCGTAAACCAACTGCATTCAGTTTCATGAGTACTAAAGAGCGTAATAACTCTTCACTCAAGTTTGTATGTTCACGCAGAGGAAAAGCCACATTCTCAAAAACGCTGAGGTCTGTAAACAATGCGCCAAACTGAAATAACATTCCCATTCGACGACGAGCAACCATGAGCTCATCGGAATTCATCTTGCCAATATCATGGCCCTCAAATAAGACCTGACCAGATTGAGCAGAGTATTGACCACCAATTAAACGCAAAATAGTCGTCTTGCCACAACCGGAACCCCCCATGACTGCAACGACTCGTCCGCGACGAAACTCCATATTGAGTCCCGATAAAATTTGACGCTCACCAGGAGCATAAGAAAAGTCGACGTCCTTAATTGCAACGATGACTTCGCCAGCGGCTTTTTTTACTTCATCGAAAGAGGGTAAATGACGACTTTTCATATCCCCTTATTATCGAGGTAAAACAGATGACCCCATTAAATACAGGTCTACTGCTTGCGCGCATTGGCGACCCTCTCGAATCGCCCAAACGACTAAGGATTGTCCGCGGCGCATATCACCTGCAGCAAATACCTTGGGAACATTGGTTTGATAAGCATTTTGACCCTCTACAGTGGCTTTTGCGTTACCGCGAGCATCCTTTTCAACACCAAAAGCTTTTAATACTTGCTGAACTGGGGATACAAAACCCATTGCCAAAAGAACTAGATCGGCCTTGATCTCAAATTCAGAATTAGGCACCTCTGACATTTTTCCGTCTTTCCACTCCAAGCGCACTCCAATGAGCTTCTCGACTTTGCCATTTTTACCCTCAAAACGCTTAGTTCCCACTGACCAGTCACGCTCGCAACCCTCCTCATGAGATGAGGAGATGCGTAACTTCGTTGGCCAATAGGGCCAAACTAAGGGCTTATTCTCTTCTTCTGGTGGCTGTGGCAATAGTTCAAACTGAGTAACCTGTTTAGCGCCATGACGATTAGATGTGCCAACACAATCGGACCCAGTATCGCCACCACCGATAACAACTACATGTTTATCGCTTGCGCGAATTTCGTTTTTAAAGTCCCCTGCATTTTCTTTATTCTGGGGAATCAAAAATTCCAACGCATAGTGAACACCGGCTAGCTCACGACCGGGCACAGGCAAATCACGTGGCTGCTCAGCGCCGCCAGTAATGACAACTGCATCAAAATCTTTCATCAACTGATCAGGAGAAATCGTCTTGGTAGCATAGTTTTTAACTTCTACACCAATCGATTCTTTGCCAATAAATACACCTGTTTCAAATTTCACACCTTCGGCTTGCATTTGCTCTACACGACGATCAATCAGCCATTTTTCCATTTTAAAATCAGGAATGCCGTAACGCAGAAGACCGCCTACACGATCATTCTTTTCAAATACAGTCACGTCATGACCAACACGTGCCAATTGCTGAGCTGAGGCCATACCAGCTGGGCCGCCGCCAACAATCGCTACTTTTTTGCCAGTCTTGACTTTAGATGGCTGGGGTTTAACCCAACCATTTTCCCAGCCCTTATCGATAATCGCATGCTCAATTGACTTAATGCCAACCGGTGCACGGTTAATACCCAAAGTACATGCAGATTCACATGGTGCTGGGCAAATACGACCCGTGAACTCTGGGAAGTTATTAGTAGATTGCAAAACTTCTAAAGCATTCTTCCAGTCATTATGGAAAACCAAATCATTGAAATCTGGAATGATGTTATTGACTGGGCAGCCATTGTTACAAAATGGAATACCGCAGTCCATACAACGCGCGCCTTGAACCTTGGCTTCTTCATCCGTTAAAGCAACGATAAATTCCTTGTAATGATGGAGGCGTTTAGCGGGCGCTTCGTATGTTTCATCGACGCGCTCAAACTCCATAAATCCAGTGACCTTACCCATATCTAATCCTTAGTATCTTTTCTTAATATCTGCACTCATTAAGCAGCAACCGTTTTCTTCTGTGACTTTTCCCACAATTCGCCCAAAGCGCGTTTGTACTCAGTTGGAAGTACTTTCGTAAAACGAGTGCGGGCGTTTTGCCAGTCGGCCAACAGGGCCTTGGCGCGCTCTGATCCGGTGTAACGGAAATGACGCTCAATCAAGCCCTTTAAAATTTGCTCATCGGTTATACGCTCGCCACCGTCTTTAACATCAATAGGAGCATGCCAATCGGACTGAGGAATCTTCGCGACCTGCTCAGCAGAAGGCAATACTTTTTCTAAAGTTGCCATACTGGTATTGCAACGCTGATCAAACATACCGTCTTCGTCATAAACATAAGCAATACCGCCACTCATGCCCGCAGCAAAATTACGGCCGGTTGTGCCAAGCACCACTACAGTTCCGCCGGTCATATATTCACAACCATGGTCACCAGTACCTTCTACCACCGTAGTAGCGCCTGAATTACGAACTGCAAAACGCTCTCCCGCAACACCATTAAAGAAGGCTTCACCAGCTATTGCACCGTACAGCACAGTATTTCCAACAATAATATTTTTAGCGGTGTCTCCACGGAATTCATGTGGAGCACGCACAATGACACGGCCCCCAGATAGGCCCTTACCAACATAGTCATTACCATCGCCAACCAAGTCCAAAGTAATGCCATGCGCCAAGAAAGCTGCGAAGCTTTGGCCAGCCGTGCCATTTAATTGAATGTGAATTGTGTCGTCAGGCAAGCCTGCATGACCATAGCGTTGTGCAACTTCACCAGAAAGCATTGCGCCAACGGTACGATTGACGTTCTTCACCGGAACAATGAAAGAAACTTTCTCGCCACGCTCTAAAGCAGGCTCGCTCTTCTCGATCAAAATGTTATCAAGTGCGCTATCTAAACCATGATCCTGTGTAAGGACTTGGTAACGTGGCACATCAGCTGCCACCTGCGGTTCAGCAAAGATCTTGCTGAAATCTAAGCCATGTACTTTCCAGTTATCAATACCTTTACGAGTATCTAAGAAATCAACACGGCCAATCAAGTCATCAAACTTACGAATACCGAGCTGCGCCATGATCTCGCGGGCTTCTTCTGCAACAAAGAAGAAGAAATTCACCACATGCTCTGGCTTTCCAGAGAACTTCTTCCGTAACTCTGGATCTTGAGTGGCAACACCTACAGGACAGGTATTTAAATGACACTTGCGCATCATGATGCAACCCTCAACCACTAATGGAGCGGTCGCAAAACCAAACTCATCAGCGCCTAACAATGCGCCAATCACGACATCGCGCCCTGTTTTCATCTGACCATCAGCCTGAACTCGGATGCGGCTTCGAAGTCCATTGAGAACCAAGGTTTGCTGTGTTTCAGCTAAACCTAATTCCCAAGGCGAACCAGCATGTTTTATTGAAGAGAGTGGGGAGGCGCCAGTACCGCCATCATGACCAGCAATGACCACGTGATCCGCTTTTGCTTTGGCAACACCGGCAGCAACTGTTCCAACACCCACTTCAGATACCAACTTCACAGAAACATCTGCTTTTGGATTGACGTTCTTCAAATCATGAATCAACTGAGCGATATCTTCAATCGAGTAAATATCATGATGTGGTGGTGGAGAAATCAATCCAACTCCTGGCACAGAAAAACGCAATTTACCAATATAGTCAGAAACTTTTCCTCCTGGCAACTGACCGCCCTCACCAGGTTTAGCGCCTTGTGCCATCTTGATCTGAATCTGATCAGCTGAACGCAAATATTCAGTAGTGACCCCAAATCGGCCAGAAGCCACTTGTTTAATTTTTGAACGCAAGGAGTCGCCGTCTAACAATGGAATATTCGCTTCAACTACATCGCTACCCAAAATGCTTGCAAGGGTCTCGCCCTTCTTGATTGGGATACCTTTGAGCTCATTGATATAACGGTTTGGATCTTCGCCTCCCTCACCAGTATTGGACTTACCCCCAATGCGGTTCATCGCAATTGCTAAGGTAGCATGCGCCTCGGTAGAGATCGAACCTAAAGACATCGCGCCCGTTGCAAAACGTTTTACGATTTCTTTTGCAGATTCGACTTCATCAAGCGGAATAGCTTTTGCTGGATCAATCTTGAACTCAAACAAACCACGTAAGGTCATTTGACGCTTAGTTTGATCATTAATGATATTGGCGTACTCTTTATAAGTCTGATAACCCTTCTCTGCACCAATCCGAGTAGAGTGCTGTAATTTGGCAATCGTATCTGGTGTCCACATATGATTTTCACCACGAATACGATATGCATATTCACCGCCAGCATCGAGCATATTGTTTAATACAGGATCATTACCAAACGCAGCGGTATGCATACGCAAAGCTTCTTCAGCTACCTCAAACACACCGATTCCACCTACATTAGATGGGGTGCCTTTGAAATACTGATCAATGATGTCGTGATTTAAGCCAATGGCTTCAAAAATCTGAGAGCCGGTATAAGACATGTAAGTAGAAATGCCCATTTTGGACATCACTTTTTGTAAGCCCTTACCAACCGCTTTAATGAAATTCTTAACTGCTTTTTCAGGAGCTAAATCGCCAGATAGTCCTTTCGCCATTTCAGCTAAAGTTTCCATTGCGAGATATGGATGAACTGCTTCGGCACCATAGCCAGCCAAGAGTGCAAAGTGATGTGTCTCACGAGCACTACCAGTTTCAACCACAAGGCCCACGCTAGTCCGCAATCCTTTTTGTACTAGATGTTGATGAATTGCCGAGGTAGCTAACAATGCAGGAATTGCCACGTGCTTCTCATCTACCTGACGATCGCTCACGATCAAGATGTTGTAACCAGAACGAACAGTATCAGCAGCCTCTGCACATAAGGAAGCAAGGCGAGCTTCAATTCCAGCCTTACCCCATGAAGCTGGATAGCAAATATCGAGCTCGTATGAACGGAACTTACCATTGGTGTAGTGACCAATGTGACGGATCTTAGTGATGTCATCAAAATCCAAAATTGGCTGACTTACTTCTAGCCGCATTGGAGGATTGATGTTGTTGGTATCAAGTAAATTGGGTTTAGGCCCAATGAATGACACCAAAGACATCACCATGTTTTCACGAATAGAGTCAATCGGAGGATTGGTCACTTGCGCAAATAATTGCTTAAAGTAGTTATATAAAGGCTTGTTCTTATTTGAGAGCACCGCCAATGGACTATCGTTACCCATCGAGCCAATAGCCTCTTCACCACTCATTGCCATTGGTGCCATTAGGTACTTAATGTCCTCTTGGGTATAACCAAAAGCTTGCTGGCGATCTAACAATTTTGCAGCTGGACGGATCGTCGTTTTTTCATCGATTAAATCGACTTTGCTTGCATCTACTTCATCGAGCTTCACTCGAACAGCATCAATCCAGCTCTTGTATGGCTTTGCTTTTGAAACAGCGTTCTTTAGCTCAACGTCATCAATGATGCGCCCTTGCTCCATATCAATCATGAACATCTTGCCTGGTTGAAGACGCCACTTTTGAATAATTTTGCTTTCAGGAATGGGCAATACGCCTGCCTCGGATCCCATAATGACTAAGTCGTCCTCTGTTACGTAATAACGAGCGGGCCGTAAGCCATTACGATCAAGCGTTGCACCAATTTGACGACCATCAGTAAAGGCCATAGCGGCAGGGCCATCCCATGGCTCCATCATTGCTGCGTGATATTCATAGAAAGCACGGCGATTGTCATCCATTAATGCATGCTGTTCCCATGCCTCAGGAATCATCATCATCATGGCCTGTGCCAATGGATAACCAGCCATTACTAATAACTCTAAGCAATTATCAAAACAAGCTGTATCAGACTGGCCTGGATAAATTAATGGCCATAATTTTTTTAAATCCTCGCCCAATACTGGAGAGCTGATGGCCCCTTCGCGAGCATTGACCCAGTTCACATTACCCTTAACAGTATTGATCTCGCCGTTATGCGCAATCATGCGATAGGGATGCGCTAGCTCCCATGCAGGGAAGGTGTTGGTTGAAAAACGTTGGTGTACCAAGGCCAGCGCAGACACAGTCCGTGGATCTTGTAAATCTTGGTAATAGGCACCAACTTGGTTTGCCAACAGCAAGCCTTTGTAAACAATAGTGCGCGCGGACATGGAAGCCACAAAATATTCTTTGCCATGCTTCAAGTGCAAATCCTGAATAGCGTGACTTGCTGTTTTACGAATCACATACAGCTTACGTTCTAGTGCATCCGTTGTCATGATGTCACGGCCACGACCAATAAAAATTTGGCGGATGACAGGTTCAGTCATTCGTACTGTCGGTGACATCGGGAGCTCGACGTCAATGGGAACATCTCTCCAACCTAAAACAACCTGTCCTTCTAAGCGGACTGTGCGCTCTAATTCTTGTTCACAAGCTAAACGTGAGGCATGCTCTTTTGGCAAGAAAATCATACCAACGCCATATTCACCTAATGGCGGCAAAGCAACTCCTTGCTTGGCCATTTCTTCGCGATATAGCGTATCGGGAATCTGAATCAAAATACCTGCACCATCACCCATCAGCGGGTCTGCACCAACCGCACCACGGTGATCTAGATTCTCAAGAATCTTCAAACCCTGAGAAACGATCTCGTGGGATTTCTTACCCTTGATGTGCGCAACAAATCCTACGCCACAGGCATCATGCTCATTTTGTGGGTCATACAGACCGTGAGCGCTTGGGCGAAGATTGATAATTGTTTGTGTGGTCATAGTATTTCCGAGGGACGACAAAGTCCTGATTACTTTTGGAGGATCAAATATAGGTGAATACCCATGCCAATGCAATATAAATAAATTAACTCTGTCCCATTTTTTTAGAGACTAACCAAAATGAGGACCATGAATAGGGACAGAGTCAGATTTCAGTTTGGAAAAAGGGGTGCTCAAGAAAGCCTACATTAGGCCTAAGTGGCTGAATTTAATGTATTTATTTTTCTTGGTCGCCCTCGTTGACGTATTTGGGCTATCTCTGGGCTGTCTTTAAAGATCTTTTTGGCGTAGATATCACTCACCCACGGTTTTGAGCGAAGCAAGGATTCAGTGATTTGCTTATCTTCCCAATGAGGTGCGCCTTCCTTAACAAAAGCAGCCCACCCCATTTGCCTCTCAAAAGGAGTATTACCTAATCGCCAAAAGTTCTCATGATCTACCAGCCATGGATCCGAATTTCCACCAATATGGGTCAAATAACTAGTCCAACCAGAATCCTGAGGGCTAGATTCATCTCCAGCCCTCACTGGATTGAGCTCAACATAACGCTGGCAACGCAGAAAATATTCTGGGTCTATCAAAGATGAACGGTAACGCCCCTCCCAAATTGTTCCTGACCGTTTATGTTGTTGATTAAAGTACTGCGCGTAACGCCTCCCTAAGGACTGCATTGTTTTGGCAAGCGAATCTTCTTCTTGTGGTGTCAATAAAAGATGTACATGATTTGGCATTAATGCGAAAGCATGGACTGCGCATCCAAAATGCTTGGCAGATTCCTGCAACCATCGCAAATAAATACGCCGATCGTCATCGGCAAAAAAAAGAGCTTCGCGATTATTTCCACGCACCATGACATGCATTACCTGTCCAGGTATTACAGTGCGAGCTTGCCGGGCCATGATCTGAGCGAACTACTTTAGTTCGCGAACGCCACCAGCGTTTGAGAACTCAGGAATAAACCAATCCCCGTCGACTTGTGTCACTCCACTAGGAACTTCGCGAGCTTCTTGTGGAAGGTTTCTCAAAGCAATGTCCATATACGAAATCCACATTGGTAGAGCAAGGCCACCACCAGTTTCGCGATCACCCAAGCTAGCAGGCTTATCAAAACCAATCCATGCCACGGCGGCTACCTTTGGGTTATAGCCGGCAAACCAGGCATCGTGAGACTCATTAGTAGTTCCAGTTTTTCCCGCAATATCGTTTCGACCAAGTTTGACTCGAGCCGATGCTGCTGTACCAGTCTTGGTAACTTCTTGCAGCATGCTATCCATCACGAAGGCAGTGCGCGCATCTAATACTCTGCTTGCATCCTCACGCTTTGCCTCAAATAAAACCGTGCCCTTAGAATCCATCATCTTGTCGATCAGAAATGGATCAACACGATACCCGCCATTTGCAAAAACGCTGTAAGCTGATGCCATTTGTAATGGTGTCACAGAGCCAGCACCAAGCGCCATTGTTAAATATGGTGGATGCTTTTCTGGTTCAAACCCAAAACGCTGAATATATTCTTGCGCATAAGATGGTCCAATCGCACGAATGATTCGCACAGAAACTAAATTCTTTGATTTTGCTAAGGCATTACGTAAACGCATCATGCCATCGTATTTGCTATCGTAGTTTTTGGGCTCCCATACCTGACTGCCAGTCTCCATACTGCCAATAGATAAAGGTGCATCATTGACAAGGGTGCTAGGAGAGAAGCCTTTTTCAATTGCAGCAGCATATATAAAGGGCTTGAATGATGATCCGGGTTGACGTAACGCCTGGGTAACATGATTAAACTGATTCCGACGGAAATCAAAGCCCCCAACCAAAGAAAGGATCGCGCCTGTTTCTGTATTCATAGAAACAAAGGCGGCCTCAACTTGAGGGAGTTGCGCCAATTTCCAAACTCCACCATCAGATAACAATCTGACAATCGCCCCAGGACGCAAACGCTTTTTAGGTTGTGCACTATCAGTGAGCGAAGCAGTAGCTAATTTCAAACCATCACCTTTAATCGCAATGACATCTCCTGAGGCAGTCATCACCTGCATTTCTTTAGGCTTCAAATCAAGCACTACGCCCGATTGCAAGTCATCTAATTGAGGGTAAGCTAACAAAGCCTCATCAATCGCACGCTGACGTTTAACGGAGTCTTCTGGAAGAGTAATAAAACCCTCTGGCCCTCGATAGGCATGTCGCAAGTCATATTCAAAAATTCCACGGCGGACTGCTCTATATGCAGCATCTTGGTCAGCTTTTAAAATAGTTGTGTAGACATCGATACCTTGTGAATAGATTGCCTCACCATATTGCGTAAAGAGCAATTGCCTCACCATTTCTGCAGGAAAATCTGCGCGCACACTAAATTCATTTCCTAAGCCACGAATATTTAGCTCTTCAGCCATCGCTTTTAGATAGTCCTCTTGCGAGATATAGGACAAATCACGCATGCGTTGCAAAATATATTCTTGACGAATTTTGGCGCGACGGAAATTGCTTACTGGGTTATATGCTGAAGGCGCCTTGGGCAAGCCTGCCAACATAGCAGATTCAGCAATGGTGATATCTTTTAGCTCTTTACCAAAATAAATTTGCGCGGCACTCGAGAATCCATAAGCTCTTTGACCCAAGAAAATTTGATTCATATAGATTTCTAGAATCTTATCTTTAGTCAGCTGTGCTTCTATTTCCCAAGATAAAAGTACCTCGTAAATCTTACGACTAAAAGTCTTTTCATTACTTAAAAAGAAATTGCGTGCCACTTGCATGGTGATGGTGGACGCACCTTGCGAAAGGTTACCTCGCAAATTTGTCAAAGCCGCCCTCAAGATGCCTACGTAATCAACTCCGCCGTGAGAATAAAAACGATCGTCCTCAATAGCCAGAATCGCATTACGCATACTTTGCGGAATCTCATTTAGGGGGATTACTTTTCGACGCTCTTCGCCAAACTCACCAATCAAAACCTTGTCTGCCGTGTATATACGTAAGGGCGTCTTAGGGTTGTAATCCGTTAAGGCAGAAATTTTGGGTAAGTTAGGCTTAGCAATTAAGAATGCATAGCCCATCAAAAGTGCCACCACCAACGCAAAGACCACCCCAATAATGAGTAAGGCCTTTATCAGTGGATTTCTGGATGACTTCCGAGGCAAAGGAGCTTGACCCCCATATTGACCACTACGTCTGTCTAGCTGACGGAAATTTCGCTGATTGATCGGCGGCTTGTCTTTTGGGGGGAGAGCCATATGCTCAAATTATAGGGTGCTTAAGTAAATATCCTAAAAGCGATCAAACCCCATCTTTTTAATTGCCAAAACGTGGTGTTCTGATACCAAATTAAGCATAGGCTGATATTTTTTTATTGCCAATGCTCAAAAAATATTGGTATGCCAGCAAGACATATCTCCTCCCAATCTTTTGATCATCTATTGAGTGAATTGGGGGATGACCCTGCTATTCCTGACCCCCATGGAATTCGCAAAACTACCCATCAAAAGAACATGGAATCCCAGACTCATGATCATTCAAATTCAAAGCCAATTTTCGAGGCCGTAGCTCGCCTTGATTACTTTAAGCACGCCAAAACATTCACTGCTTTTATAGCACTTGCAGGCCTCATAGGGGTCTTGTTATTTGGCGGATTAATTGCCTATGGTTCTATTAATCACCCTACCAGCGAAGATCTACAGGATTCTCAAAACCAAATTAGCGCACTACAAAAAGAGCTCACTTTATTGCGCAAAGAACTAGATGAAGAAGTAGGTGATCTCTATGAGGAAATAGAAATATTAGAAGTAAGTGTTCACTCATTAAAAGAAATAAAGCCTAAAATACAGACGATTTCAAGGCCAGCCCCACATCCTGGTGAGCAAGAAATACGTGCTTGGCGCTACTTGGGTAGCAGCCAAATGGGTGGCATGCAGCAGGCCTTATTTCAGGATGGCAAATCCCATGTGCTATTCCCAAAAGGCGCCCTGGTACTGGGTGAATGGCGCCTGACTCAGATTGAAAAAGACCTGGCAACACTCAGCCACCCACTAGGTAAATCTATCGTCCTTAAGCCGGTAAAAAGTGAATGATCCAAGCCCATAAAAAATTACTTTTTTTGATTCTTTTGCTCGCCCTATTCGCGACTTTGTTGGCGCGCCCTACACATTGTAATGAAGCCACGCAAAATTTAGTGAATGTCCCTGTGAGTCTTCATTTTTCTGAGATTGAGGTTTCTGAGCTCTTGCAGGTCTTAGCCAAAATGGGTAATACCAACTTCTTGCTGAGTGAGTCCATCACAGGGAAGATAACGGTTCACTTAAACAACACCCCCTGGCAGACTGCCCTGCACTCCATTTTAGCTAGTAGGGGTCTGCGCCTGATTCGAAATGGGGATATCTACTGGATTGGTCCTCATGCAGAAATTCAAGCCTTTCAAAAATTTCGGCGCGAAGATGCTGCTCTGCCATTTGGAGGCGACCACGTCAATAGTCCACGACAAATTTTGATTGAAGCTCGAATTGTTGAGGCTGATGAACGCTTTGCGCGTGAACTAGGCGTTAAATTGGGTGCGCAAGCAAATACCATCGGTGGCAATCCTGAGCAAACTATCGCCAGTAGTTTAGATTTAGGGGTTGCTGGCCTCAGCGGCTTTAACCCAGCAAGCTTTGCAGCAACACTGGTTTCGAAAAATGCGCAGCGCTTACTTCAACTAGAGCTCTCAGCATTAGAAACAAAAGGTCAGGGGAAAATTTTGTCCAACCCCCGCATCATGACCGGAGATCAAGTAAAAGCGACTATTGAACAAGGCACAGAGCTTCCTTATCAAACCACCTCACAGAATGGCAACAGACTTCAGTTCAGAAAGGCCAATCTACGCCTAGAAGTCCTCCCCAAAATTCATCCTGATGGAAAAATTTCAATGCTAGTTGGAATTAATAAAGACACTATTGGAATGAAAACAGAGCAGGGATACGCCATTGACACTAAAAGCTTAAGCTCAGAAGTAACCGTTGAAAATGGTGGTACAGCCATTATTGGCGGAATCTTTCAAACCACAGAGCGAGAGGACGAGGTCAAAATTCCTTTATTGGGCGATATTCCCTTTATTGGTCACTTATTTCGCCATAAATCCAAATTAAAAGATAAAACTGAGTTACTTGTCTTTCTAACACCTACCATTCTAGACAAACCCTAATAAAATCAGAGAGTGAACTCTTCAAGCAAAAATATTTTTCTCATTGGCCTTATGGGTGCGGGTAAATCGACCGTTGGAAAAGTATTAGCAAAAAAATTAGGGCGTCGTTTTTTAGATGCTGATCATGTCATTGAAGAAAGATGTGGAGTCAAGATACCGGTCATTTTTGAAATGGAAGGTGAAGAGGGCTTTCGAAAACGTGAAGCTCAAACTATTCGCGATATTACGGCGGAAGTAGACATCATCTTGGCAACTGGTGGTGGCGCAGTTCTTTTACCAGAAAACCGCAAAGCGCTCAGTGAGCGTGGCACAGTAATCTATCTTCATGCCAATCCTATTGAACTGTGGCATCGGACTAGGGGTGGCGATGGACGTCCCTTGCTGAAAAATGGTGATCCTAAAAAAATTCTAGAAGATTTATATACTATTCGCGATCCTCTTTACCGCGAAATCGCTGATCATGTGATTGAAACTGGTAAGCCAAGTGTTAATCAACTGGTCAACACTCTAATCATGCAACTTGAACTTTCCCATTAAAGACTATGATGAAAACACTTGAAGTTGATCTTGGTAGACGTAGTTATCCCATTTACATTGGCGCTAACTTAATTGATCAAACGGTCTTATTTAGCGCTTGCGAAAAAGCGACCTCGATCTATATTGTTACTAATACTACTGTTGCACCCTTATATGCAGAGCGTCTTACTAAAACCTTAGCCAGCTTTGGTAAGCCCGTTAGAACCATCGCATTACCAGATGGTGAATCATATAAAGACTGGAAAAACCTGCAGTTGATTTTTGATGACCTTCTCAAATTTGGAGCTGATCGCCAAACCATTCTTGTAGCCTTGGGTGGCGGCGTGATTGGAGACATGACGGGCTTTGCTGCTGCAAGTTTTATGCGAGGGGTACGTTTTATTCAAGTACCTACAAGCTTGCTGGCGCAAGTCGACTCTTCAGTGGGCGGTAAGACCGGCATCAATCATCCCCTTGGTAAAAATATGATCGGCGCTTTTCATCAACCGGTAGCAGTAGTTGCCGATCTGAGCACCTTAAAAACCTTACCTGCCCGTGAGCTTTCAGCAGGCCTTGCGGAAGTGATTAAGCATGGCGCGATTGCAGATGCCGTATTTTTAGATTGGATTGAAGCAAACACAGCTGCCTTGCTGGCATGCGATACCGAAGCTATGGCGCATGCCGTACTTCGTTCATGTGAAATTAAATCTGCGGTTGTATCTGCTGATGAGAGGGAAGGTGGCATTCGTGCTACTCTCAATTTTGGCCATACTTTTGGTCATGCGATTGAAGCAGGCATGGGTTATGGCGAGTGGTTGCATGGTGAAGCGGTGGGTTGTGGCATGGTGATGGGCGCTGACTTATCTTGCCGACTAAATCATATTAGTAAAGCCGATCTTGACCGTTTAAGGAAAATGATCCAGTCCATGAACCTACCAACAGAGGCTCCTAAATTTGGCGCCGCCAGGTATATGGAACTCATGCAGGTAGATAAAAAAACTGAAGGCGGTCAAATTCGCTACGTGATTCTGGAGAAGATTGGTAAGGCCCAAATTAAGAGCGTGCCTGATGCTCAGGTGCTAGAAACTCTACAAGCTACTGGTGCTGCTTAAATAAATACTGTGGCTTAATTCTTCTTGAGTGCAAAGGTGATGTCTTTACCTGCCTGAGCAGTAGCAAACTGGGATAAATCGCTTAATAGCTCGCGGCCTGTTTTGGTATCCAACCATAAGGGCTGATTCATGGTGCCCGCCCACCGATAGTGATAACCTCCGGATTTGGCAGCAACCCAAATCTCGTGTAGCGGTGGCTGTGTATTGATCACAATCACGCTTTTATCCCGAAAACGAATATTAATTACATTGCCCCCTTGACGCTCTAAATCTAGATCTAGATCGAGCTCTTCATCAGCTGCCTCTAGGGCCAATTCAATCGAGTGCAATAACTGGCTACCCTGCTCATGAAATTGCTTGTCATCAATAGCTTCAATACTCAAATTATTTGGATTCATATCTGTGTCCTGCATGCTATATTCAATCATTCGTTTTAGAGACATTCATGATAGCGATTATTAATAGAGTCCTTGGCATTAGCCTTCTAATATCCCTAATTGGGTGTGGGGTTAGGGGGCCTCTGATTTTGCCAATTATTCCACCGGTACCACCGGCGCCCACCGCACCCGAACCCAAAGGGATACTATATCCACCTCAGGCAAAAGAAGCCACTCAAACACCAACTAGCAATGACAAGTAAAGCCATCCCGCTGCCTCAATTATCTGGATTCACAGAACGTAACGGTAACTGGTATGCCGAGGAAGTGCTTTTAGCAGATTTAGCAAATGAGTTCGGCACCCCACTCTATGTATACAGCAGAAAAGCATTCACTGATGCATATCAGGCATATGATCGCGCCTGTATCGATGCAAATGGAAAGCGTCGAGCTCGTGTTCATTACGCCATGAAAGCGAATAGTAATTTAGCGGTAATTGATTGCTTGAAAAAACTTGGTGCAGGTTTTGACTTAGTCAGTGGCGGTGAATTAGCGCGCGCACTGGCTATTGGCGCAGATCCTAAAAGTCTTGTATTTGCAGGGGTCGGTAAATCAGCTACAGAAATCGCTCAAGCCTTAGATGCTGGTGTGAAATGTATTAATGTGGAGTCTATTGCTGAGCTTCATCAGATTAATCGTGTGGCTAGCAAACTCAATTGCCGTGCGCCGATTTCCTTGCGCGTGAATCCAGATGTTGACGCTCAAACGCATCCCTATATATCCACCGGGCTTAAAGGAAATAAATTTGGTATTGCGTATCACGAGGTGTTAAAGACCTATCGTGAGGCTGCACAACTTTCCCACATTGATGTTGTTGGAATTGATTGTCATATCGGTTCGCAAATCACCACAACTGCTCCTTATTTGGATGCACTCGATAAAGTTTTAGATTTAGTAGAAAGCCTAAAAAAAGAAGGTATCGTGATTCACCATCTTGATTTGGGAGGCGGTCTAGGCATTGCTTATAGCGATGAAACGCCACCCGATATTACGGAGTTCACCAACACGCTCTTAAATCGAGTGGCTGACAGAGGCTTTGGACATCTTGATATTGTTTTGGAACCAGGAAGATCGCTCATAGGCAATGCTGGTGTACTGCTAACAAAAGTGGAATACCTTAAGCCGGGCGCTGAAAAGAACTTTTGTATTGTTGATGCCGCCATGACTGAGCTCATGCGCCCCGCCTTATACGAGGCCCATCACGGCATCGTACCTGTAAAAACTAAATCAACTAAAGCAAGGACTTACGATGTGGTTGGTCCGGTATGCGAGTCTGGAGACTGGCTTGGTAGAGATCGCTCTCTTGCTGTTGAAGAAGGGGACATCTTGGCCATTCTTTCTGCTGGAGCATACGGTTTTGTAATGGCATCTAACTACAACACGCGCCCAAAGCCAGCTGAGATTATGGTGGATGGAAAAAATGTTTACGTCATTCGCAAACGCGAATATACGCAAGACTTATTTTCAAGTGAAATCGTTTTGCCAAAATAATTTCTAAGGCAATTTAGTCAATAAAAAACCCCGTTTATATAGCGGGGTTTTTGCTGGACAAATATAATTAACGTAAACCAGCGATGTAATCCGAAACTGCTTTCATTTCTTGATCAGAGAGCTTACTAGAAATCGTAGTCATTTGGCTGCTATTTTTACGAGTACCCTCACGGAAAGCTACTAACTGAGCGTTAGAGTATTCAGCCCATTGACCGCCTAAGCGTGGGTACTGAGATGGAATACCAACACCCGTTGGACTATGACAACCCGCACAAGCTGGTACACCCTTAGCGGCAATACCACCACGATAGATGCTTTGACCCAAAGCGATCGTATCTTTACTTTGGGCAACGCCTAATGATGGCTCTTGCTTGACCAAGAAAGCTGCAATATTGTTCATATCTTGTTCAGTCAAAGCAGCAGCCATACCCATCATGACTGCATTAGCACGTGTGCCATCTTTATAATTTCTTAATTGTTTAGCGGTATAGGCAGCATGTTGAGCAGACAACTTAGGCCATGAACCTACTGCACTTTGGCCTTTTGGACCATGGCAGGTAATACAGGCCACTACGCCCCGCGTTGCATCGCCAGCTGAATATAAGGTCTCACCAACAGCCGCATCAACCTTTGGCTTACCTGGAACCACAGCCTTAGTATCGGCCATAGGAGCTGCAGGAGCAGGATCGGCGGCAATCGCAAGACCAGAAATACTAGTGAGAGCACAAATAGTGAGAGCCGCAAAACTAGCACGTAAGCTAGTTAATTTGGAGATTTGAGGGGTTTGAAGCATTATGTTTACCTTGGCAAAGATTCCTAAAAGTATTTGGGCCCTGCATTTACAATTTTTCACCCAAAACTATGAAATATTTCATGAATTAGTATGATTTTACAATAGCTTCAGAATAGCTTCAGGACATGTCTAAACTCTTTCAAGCCCGATTTGCGACTACAGTCAATGACACCCATTGCCTGCCCGCCACCCCGCTATGTGAGGTGGCCTTTGCTGGTCGCTCAAATGCTGGAAAATCTAGCGCCATCAATGTCCTCTGCAACCAAAAACGGCTTGCTTTTGCCAGTAAAACGCCTGGGCGTACTCAACATATCAATTATTTCGGCCTTTTCTCCAAGGATGATCTTTTAGCCTATTTAGTGGACTTACCGGGCTATGGCTATGCTGCCGTCAACCGCGAGACCAAATACCACTGGAATGCTCTGCTGAGCGATTATTTACAAGAACGTGAGCAGCTAGTTGGGATGGTCCTCATTGTTGATGCTAGGCGCGGCATTACGGATTTAGATGAACAAATGATTCAGTGGTTTGTGCCCACTGGCAAGCCCATTCATATTTTGTTAAGTAAGTGTGACAAACTCAATAAAAGTGAGTGTAAACACGTCCTAGAGGCCGTCAGAAAGCAACTTCAGCAATATGACCCAGCTTTACCGGGTGGCTCGGGAGATTCTCAGCAACTTACGGCACAATTATTCTCAAGCACTAAACGTATCGGCCTTGAAGAGGCTGATAATTTAATAATTAAATGGTTATTTGAAGCAGAGACCCGTCAAGATGAAATCACCAACTAATTCTGTAATACATTTCCCAGAACATCGTCCTCGTCGTATGCGAAGGCATGATTGGTCACGCCGCCTCATGCAAGAGAATGCTCTCTCTGTAAATGATTTGATCTATCCCGTTTTTATACTTGAAGGTCAAGGCAAATCCGAAGCGGTTGTTTCTATGCCTGGTATCAATCGCGTTTCCTTGGATTTACTTTTCCCCGTTGCCCAAGAATGTGTTGACCTTGGCATCCCGGTCCTAGCACTTTTTCCGGTGATTGATGCTTCATTAAAAGCTCCCGACGGCAAAGAAGCTTTTAATCCAAATGGATTAATCCCAACTGCTGTTCGAGAACTTAAAAAACGATTCCCTAACTTAGGCATCATGACTGATGTGGCACTTGATCCATATACAAGTCATGGCCAAGATGGCATCCTAGATGAACAAGGTCGCATTTTGAATGATGAGACCACTCTCATCTTGGTACAACAAGCCATTGCTCAAGCCCAAGCTGGTGTAGACATTGTTGCGCCATCAGACATGATGGATGGTCGTATCGGAAAAATTCGTAATGCACTAGAGCAAAAGAATTTAATTCATACCCGCATCATGGCATATTCAGCTAAATATGCATCAGCATTCTATGGCCCATTTAGAGATGCAGTAGGTTCTGCCAAGAACCTTGGTAAAGCTGATAAAAAAACCTACCAAATGGATTTCGCCAATACTGACGAGGCTTTGCGGGAGGTTGCCCTAGATATTAATGAGGGCGCAGATATGGTGATGGTCAAGCCTGGAATGCCTTATTTAGACGTTGTTCGGCGCGTGAAAGAAGAGTTCAATTTCCCAACTTATGCCTATCAAGTGAGCGGTGAATATGCCATGCTTAAGGCGGCAGCCCAAAATGGTTGGCTTGATCATGATGCTGTGATGATGGAGTCTCTTGTCGCCTTTAAACGCGCCGGCGCAAATGGTGTTCTCACTTACTTTGCACTTGAAGCAGCGCGCTTAATTAAAGCAACTAAATAACGATTCTGAGCTTACTTATTTACTTGCTTTAAGCGTTCAATAAAACGTTGCGGTGGCATATAACCAACCACACGTAGGTTTTGTTGCTCTTGTGAATCTAGATTAAAAATCAAAATTCCGGGTGGGCCATATAAGCCAAAACGTTTTAATAAGGCTTGATTTTCAGCACTGTTTTTAGTCACGTCAACCTGAAGTAATATAAATTGCTTAAGCTCCTGACTGACTTCAGGATTGGCAAATGTATTGATTTCCATTTCCTTACAACTGATGCACCAGTCTGCATAAAAATCTAAGAGCACGAATTTTTTTGCTTCTTTTGCTTTGCTTAGCTCTACTTCAAGTTGTGCTATCGATTGAGTCAATATAAAAGACAGGTCGCCTACTTGATGCACGCGCTGACCATTCACTATTTTTAAAGAGCTGGCAATATCGTTTTTTTGTAACAAGGGTGATGCGATCCAAGCGGCGGTAGCTACCAATAAAACCCCCAAGGTACGTTGTAACCAAATCATCCAGATACCGGTAGAGGGAATCAGAATCCTTGCCTCAATTGCAATAAAGAGTAGCGGCAAACCCATCCCTAATGCCATTACAAAGAGAAGGCCTGCGCCTAAACTCATAGAACCTGTTTGAGCAATAAAGGCTAAAACCCCAGCCAAGGGGGCTGTAATACAAGGGCTTGCCACCAAAGTAGAGATGCCCCCTAAAGCAAAAGCACCAAATACACTGCCGCCTTTTTGGCGGCCTGCCAGCCTATCTACCTGCTGATGCCATGAATGAGGCAATCTCAGCTCATATAGTCCGAATAAACTGCCAGATAGGATTAACAGTAATATGGCAAAGCTAGCCAGGGCAATAGGGCTTTGAAGTGCCCTTTGTACACTACCGCCAAGAGCCGCCATCAGGAGACCAGCCAAGGCATATACCAAGGCCATACCTAATACATAAGAAAAAGCTAAAGCACTAGCACGGGCCTTGGATACCGTTTTACCGCCTTGGGACCCAAAAATAACGCTCGATAAAATTGGTAGCATGGGTAAAACACACGGCGTGAATGTCAAAGCAAGCCCTAAAATAAAGAAGGCCAAGAATAGATAAGTAGTAGAGGTGCCCTCTAAAAATCGACTAATTGCATTAACATCATCGCGCTCTCGCCATAAATTTGCCAGGCTAAATTCTTTATTACTTGTTGGCGTTACAACACCGTCAAGTAACTCTGGTAAGGGGGCAGCTTTGACGCCAGGGCCTGCAAGTAAAAATTTCAGGGTCATGGGTGGGTAGCATATCCCTGCCTCTGCGCACCCTTGAAGGGTTACCTCAAGATGAATAGGCTTACTCGGCTCAGGCTTTACTTCAATTAAAACCATAAACGTTTGCTTATATACCTGCATCTTTTTCTGAAAAGTTTCATCGAACTTTTCTATGCCGATTGGTAATGTGGGCTTGATACTGCCTAGCTTGCCAAGCTCTGAACCAGCCTCAAATTTAAGTGATTCTTGATAGATGTAATAACCCTTGCTTGGAAGAAATTCAATTTCAATCTGATTAGATTTTTCTAGCCAATTTGCTTCTACCTTAAATGCTTTTTCAGGCGGTAAGAAGACTTGCGCAGGCAATACTTGCGACAATAGCAGCGCAAGTATTACAAAAATCTTTTTCAAAAAGGATGGCATTCTCATGTCCTCTAATTTACCTCAGCTTGCACCCACTCGCCGTATTGGGCAGCATATTGCTCTGGTGAAAATGCAAGGATCTCGGGAAGATCATAAGGGTGATGATCTTGGATAAATTGAGAGATTTCTAGCCACTTGGTTCCGGTAGTTTTTACAGACAAGAGAACCTCATGTTCCTCACAAACCTTATCATCCCAACGGTAAACTGATTGCACACCATCGATCAATTGCACACAAGCAGCCATTCTTGACTCCACTAAGGCACGAGCTAAACTTTTTGCGGCTTCCATATCGGGAAGACTTGTAAAGACTATAAGAAGCTTACTGGGATTGACTGAAGGGTTATGAGGCATACTGTATTTATAAAAATATAAATGAAAAAAGCCAGACCAAAGCCTGGCTTTTTAAATAGCTATGAACTTAAGCCTCTTGTGCTGCAGCTGCTGTTTCTTCAACTTCTGGGCGATCTACCAACTCAACCAATGCCATAGGGGCATTGTCACCATGGCGGAAGCCAAACTTCAAAATACGAAGATAGCCACCTGGCCGTGTTGCATAGCGTGGTCCAAGCTCAGTAAAGAGTTTAGCCACGATATCGCGATCTCGAGTGCGGTTAAATGCCAAGCGACGGTTTGCCAAGTTATCTTTTTTGCCCAAAGTAATCAAAGGCTCAACAACCATGCGTAATTCTTTTGCTTTTGGCAAGGTGGTTTTAATCACTTCATGCTCTAAAAGAGAATTAGACATATTGCGCAACATCGCTAAGCGATGTGAAGATGTTCTATTTAGTTTGCGTAAGCCGTTTCCGTGACGCATGATGCTTCCTTTCTAATTATTTCTCGAGGTTAGCTGGAGGCCAGCTTTCGAGTTTCATGCCAAGACTTAAGCCACGAGCAGCCAAAACGTCTTTGATTTCATTCAAAGACTTACGACCTAAATTAGGCGTCTTCAACAATTCATTCTCTGTGCGTTGAATCAAGTCACCAATGTAATAAATGTTCTCAGCCTTCAAGCAGTTTGCAGAGCGTACTGTAAGCTCAAGATCATCAACAGGACGCATCAACATTGGGTCAACCATTGAAGAGCGGCTTGGAGCGAGATCTCCAGATACTTCACTGCTTTCAAGCGCTGCGAACACCACCAACTGGTCTACCAAGATAGTCGCTGCTTGACGAATAGCTTCTTCCGGAGACAACACGCCATTGGTTTCGATAGTCATAACGAGACGATCAAGATCGGTACGTTGCTCAACACGAGCAGATTCGACAGCATAGCTAACACGACTTACTGGGCTAAATGAAGCATCTAATACAATGCGGCCGATGATCTTGGTAGTTTCATCATTGTATTGACGAACATTACCTGGAACATAGCCACGACCTTTTTCAACCTTGATCTGCATGTCCAGCTTACCACCAGCAGATAAGTGAGCAATGACGTGATCAGGGTTAATAATCTCTACATCATGTGGCAAGTCAATATCTTTTGCTGTAACAACGCCTGGGCCTTCTTTACGCAAATTGATAGTGACTTCATCACGTGACTGCAACTTAAATACGATACCTTTGAGGTTTAACAAGAGATTTACTACGTCCTCTTGTACTCCATCCAATGTAGAGTACTCATGAACTACACCTGCAATGGCTACTTCAGTTGGCGCATATCCAACCATCGAGGACAAAAGTACGCGACGTAATGCGTTTCCGAGAGTGTGGCCATAGCCACGCTCGAACGGCTCCATAACAACCTTAGCTTGGTTGGCAGTAAGCGCTTCAACAGAAATAATTTTTGGCTTGAGCAAATTTGTTTGCATATTTTTTCCTTGATAGTGCCTAATTAGCGTGAATACAATTCGACGATCAAACTTTCATTAATTTCACCGCTGATGTCTTCGCGGTCTGGCACTTGCTTAAATGTTCCTTCAAGCTTTGTTGCGTCAACTGAAACCCAATTAACGGCAGACATTTGCTGAACTAAATTAAGTGATTCGGTAATGCGGGCTTGCTTCTTCGCTTTCTCGCGAATTGCAATAACATCACCAGGTTTAACCTGAATGGATGGGATATTGACTGGACTGCCATTGAGCAAAATTGAGCAATGAGAAACCAGTTGACGTGCTTCAGCGCGCGTAGAGCCAAAGCCCATGCGATAGACCACGTTATCGAGACGTGACTCTAACAACTGGAGCAATGTAGAGCCAGTATTGCCCTTACGACGCTCAGCTTCTGCAAAGTAACGACGAAATTGACGCTCTAAAATTCCATACATACGCTTAACCTTTTGCTTTTCACGCAATTGATTACCGTAATCAGATGTTCTTGAGCCAGACGTACGACCATGTTGACCAGGCTTAGTATCTAACTTGCACTTGTCTGACAGGGCGCGACGTGCACTCTTTAAAAATAAATCGGTACCTTCCCGACGTGCTAACTTGGCCTTAGGCCCTAAATAACGTGCCACGATGCTTTCCTTTCTTTGCCGCGGTCTTACGACCAACGGTGAGTTCACCCTTTAAATCAGATGAACAGTGGGCTTTTAAAAAAAACTACTAAAACTTTGTACAACTACTTCTGAGCTTAGATACGACGACGCTTAGGAGGACGACAACCATTATGTGGAACAGGAGTCACATCTTGAATCTCAGTGATCTTGATGCCTAATGAATTCAATGCGCGAACTGCTGATTCACGACCTGGGCCTGGACCCTTGATCTGAACTTCCAAGTTCTTAATACCGCATTCAACGGCAGCTTTACCAGCAACTTCTGCAGCTACCTGAGCAGCAAAAGGTGTTGACTTACGTGAGCCCTTAAAGCCTTGGCCACCAGAAGTTGCCCATGAAAGTGCATTTCCTTGACGATCAGTAATCGTAATGATGGTGTTATTAAAAGAAGCGTGAACGTGCGCAATACCGTCAGCAACGTTCTTTTTAACCTTCTTACGAGTGCGCTGTGAAGCGGCGGAAGCGGATTGTTGTTTTGCCATGTCAATAAACTTTCTTGATTATTTCTTTAGTTGCACACCAGACTTACGTGGGCCCTTGCGGGTACGAGCATTCGTCTTCGTACGTTGTCCACGCACAGGCAAACCCTTACGATGACGTACGCCACGATAGCAACCTAAGTCCATCAAACGCTTGATGCTCATAGTTACTTCACGACGAAGATCACCCTCGGTGATGAACTTACCTACTTCATCACGCAGCTTTTCTAAATCAGCGTCAGTAAGATCTTTTACTTTTTTGTCGATAGCAACACCTGTAGTTTTACAAATTTTGTTAGCACGAGTTGTGCCAATGCCAAAAATTGCTGTTAAACCGATAACAGTATGTTGATGATTTGGGATATTTACCCCAGCGATACGTGCCATGAGATTTCCTCTTAATTAACCAGATCAGCCTTGACGCTGCTTATGACGTGCATCTGAAGAACAGATCACACGCACAACGCGTTTGCGCTTAATGATCTTGCAATTTCTGCAAATACACTTAACGGATGCTAAAACTTTCATAACTCACCTCTTAAAAATAGGTACTACTTAATCTTTACTTCGCCCGGAAAATAATTCTGGCCCTTGTCAGGTCGTATGGAGTCATCTCCACCGTCACCTTATCTCCCGGCAAAATACGGATGTAATGCATCCGCATCTTTCCAGAAATATGGCCAAGAACTACATGTCCGTTTTCTAGCTTCACGCGAAACATCGCATTCGGCAAATTCTCTACAATTTCTCCCGCCATCTGAATTACATCGTCTTTAGACATTCAGTTAAGCGCCCATCTTAAAGTTGGCTTTTTTCATCAAAGAGCCGTACTGCTGTTGCATTACGAATGACTGAACTTGTGACATAAAATCCATTGCAACAACAACAATAATCAACAATGAAGTACCGCCAAAATAAAACGGCACGTTGTACTTCAAGACTAAAAATTCTGGTAACAAGCAAACCAAAACCATATAAATAGAACCAGCCAGGGTCAAACGTACCAAGATCTTATCGATATAGCGACCTGTCTGATCGCCAGGACGAATACCAGGAACAAACGCACCACTTTTCTTTAGGTTATCTGCTGTATCACGGCTATTAAATACCAAAGCAGTGTAGAAAAAACAGAAGAAAACAATCGCAGCGCCATACAAAATGGTGTATACAGGTTGGCCTGGGGCTAATGTTGCAGCTAAATCTTTAATGATTCTACTAAACATATTAGTTGGCTCACCCGAAGTAAACCATCCAGCAATCGTTGCGGGGAATAAAATAATCGATGAAGCAAAAATTGGAGGAATAACACCGGCCATGTTCAGCTTCAATGGGAAATAAGAAGATTGGCCACCATAAATCTTATTGCCAACTTGACGTTTAGCGTAGTTCACCAAGATACGACGCTGACCACGCTCTACAAACACCACAAAATAAGTCACTGCCACGCAAATAACTACGATAAGTAATGCAGAAATAATATTCATTGAGCCAGTACGAACCAACTCAAGTAAGCTGCCGATAGCAGAAGGCAAGCCAGAAACAATGCCGCCAAAAATAATGATAGAAATACCGTTACCTAAACCACGCTCAGTAATTTGCTCGCCGAGCCACATTAAGAACATGGTTCCAGTAACCAAAGTCACTACAGTGTTGATTTCAAATATTAAACCTGGATTAATTACCAAACCTGGTTGAGCTTGTAAAGCAACTGAAATTCCCAATGCCTGGAAAGTCGCTAAAAGTACAGTGCCATAACGAGTGTATTGAGTAATCTTGCGTTGACCTGCTTGACCTTCTTTTTTCAGAGCTTCTAAAGTAGGAATAACAATCGTCATCAATTGCATGATGATCGATGCAGAGATGTAGGGCATGATTCCTAAAGCAAATACTGTAAAGCGTGAAAGCGCGCCTCCAGAGAATAAGTTAAACATTCCCAAGATACCGTCTTTTTGCTCAGCAAATAACTGTGCCAGCTGATCAGGATCAATTCCAGGAACAGGAATATGAGCACCTAAACGGAACACAAGCAGAGCCAGCACTAGGAAAATCAAGCGTTGGCGTAATTCGCCAAACTTGCCTCCTGCTGCTGCAGTGCTTAATTTATTGGTAGGTGCTAACGCCATATTTACTTATGAGGGCCTATTAAACCAACTCAACTAATTTTCCGCCGGCCGCTTCAATCGCTGCTTTTGCACCGGCAGTTGCAGCAATTCCCTTAAGGATTACAGCAATCTTGAGCTCACCAGTTTTAATGACCTTAACGGAACTGATTTGCTCACCAGCAAAACCATGAGCTCTCAAAACCAATAAGTCAACTTCTGGCAAATTGATCTTTGCTAAATCATTCAAAGTGATTTGACCCACATGACGACGTGTTAAAGATACGAAACCACGTTTTGGCAAGCGACGATACATCGGCATCTGACCGCCTTCGAATCCAACCTTGTGGAAACCGCCTGAACGGGATTTTTGACCTTTATGACCACGGCCAGCAGTTTTACCCAAGCCAGAGCCAATGCCGCGACCTACGCGACGACGGTTTTTCTTGGAGCCCTCAGTGGGCTTAAGTGTATTGAGTTCCATATTATTTGCCTATTTGCTTGCTAGTTAACCAACAACTTTAACTAGGTAAGAAACTTTATTAATCATGCCGCGAACCGCAGGTGTATCTTCCAATTCAGAAACTGAATTGATGCGACGAAGGCCTAAACCACGTACAGTTGCACGATGGCTTTCGCGTGTGCCGATCAAGCTGCGTACTAATTGCAGTTTGACTTTAGAGTTAGATGTTGTCATTTATAGATTCCTAATCTTTGGGTCTTAGCCGAGAATCTCTTCAACTGATTTACCGCGTTTAGCAGCAATCTCAGCAGGAGTACTCATTTTGCTCAAACCATCAATTGTTGCGCGAACCAAGTTGTATGGGTTTGTAGAGCCGAGTGACTTAGCAACCACGTTCGTTACACCCATTACGTCAAAAATTGCGCGCATTGGGCCACCGGCAATAATTCCCGTACCATCTTTAGCTGGAGAAATCAGGACGCGTGAGGCGCCATGTTGGCCAGTCACAGTATGTTGCAAGGTACCTTTGCGTAAGGAAACCTTAATCATCTTGCGACGTGCTTCATCCATTGCTTTTTGAACAGCTACTGGAACTTCTTTAGATTTACCTTTGCCCATGCCGATACGGCCATCGCCATCGCCAACTACAGTGAGTGCAGCAAAGCCGAGAATTCGTCCGCCCTTTACCACTTTAGTTACGCGATTAACCGCGATCATCTTCTCGCGAAGACCATCATCACGCTCTTCGTTTTGCATCTTAGTTTGCATTTTTGCCATGTTTTTTCCTAAACCCTATTAGAACTTCAGGCCGGCTTCACGCGCAGCTTCAGCTAAGGCCTTAATACGGCCGTGATAACGATGACCAGAGCGATCAAAAGCAACATCAACAATGCCTGCCTTAACGGCACGCTCAGCAACTAACTTGCCGATTTGTTTAGCAGCCTCAGCGTTGCCGCCGTTTTTAATCGCTTGGCGTAATTCTTTTTCCATAGTTGAAGCAGCAGCTACAACCTTGGTTCCGCATGGGCTATAAACCTGAGCAGAGATATGAGTATTACTACGGATAACTGTTAAGCGGTTTGCCTGTGCTTCGGCAATGCGAATACGAGTCTGCCGAGCGCGTCTTTGTCTGGATTCGTCTTTATTCATTTTCTAATCTCGCTTACTTCTTCTTAGTTTCTTTCAGATGCACAACCTCATCGACATAGCGGACACCCTTGCCTTTATATGGCTCTGGTGAACGGTATGCGCGAACTTCAGCTGCGACCTGGCCAACTTGCTGCTTGCTGGAGCCTTTAATAATGATTTCGGTTTGCGTTGGAGTCTCTGCTTTTACACCCTTTGGTAGCTTGTAAATAATGTCGTGAGAGAAACCCAACTGCAACTTCAATGTTTCACCTTGTGCTTGGGCACGATAACCAACGCCTACTAAGCTGAGCTTGCGCTCAAAGCCAGCAGTTACGCCAACAACCATGTTGTTAACTAAAGCACGTGCCGTACCTGACTGAGCACCAGCATCTGGTGAGTCATTATTTATAACAACTGTCAACACACCATCTTCTTGTTTCAAACCAACAGAAGGATGCAAATTATGTGTCAAAGTGCCCAATGGACCTTTAACAGTAACAGTTGCACCGTTGATGTTGATTTCAGCGCCCTTAGGAACTGTAATTGGTGATTTACCTACGCGGGACATATTTCTCTCCTTAGGCTACGTAGCAAATAACTTCGCCGCCCACGCCTGTTGCACGTGCTTTGCGGTCTGTCATTACGCCTTGAGGGGTTGAAATAATTGCAATGCCCAAGCCATTCATTACTTCTGGAATGTCATGACGGCCTTTATAGATACGTAGACTTGGTGTAGATACACGGTCAATACGCTCAATAACAGGGCGACCTGCATAGTATTTGAGATCAATGTGGAGCACTGGCTTAGCTGCCTCACCTTTGATTTCAAAACTCTCGATATAGCCTTCATCTTGTAAAACTTTTGCGATGGCTACTTTAACTTTTGACGACGGCATCAAGACTACGGGTTTCTGCACTGCTTGCGCATTGCGGATCCTTGTCAACATGTCGGCGATTGGATCGCTGATACTCATGAGTTCTCCTAATTCTTTCGCCGCTTACCAGCTGGCCTTGGTTAAACCGGGGATTTCGCCACGAAAGGCGATTTCACGAATCTTGCTACGCGCTAAACCAAACTTGCTGAATACACCGCGCGGACGACCGGTTAATGAACAACGATTTCTTTGACGAATCGGACTTGCGTTACGTGGAAGTGCCTGTAGCTTCAAGCGAGCTTCATAGCGCTCTTCATCGCTGCGTGATTGATCAGCAATGATCGCTTTTAGTTCAGCACGCTTGACAGCGTACTTCTCTACAGTTTTTGCGCGCTTTTTTTCGCGCTCAATCAGGGATAGTTTTGCCACGTTAGCCTCTTAATTGCGGAAAGGGAATTTGAATGCAGCCAACAAAGCTTTTGCTTCTTCGTCAGACTTAGCAGTCGTCGTAATACTAATATTGAGTCCACGGAGGGCATCAATCTTGTCGTATTCGATTTCAGGGAAAATAATTTGTTCTTTAACGCCGATATTGTAGTTACCGCGGCCGTCAAATGCTTTGCCGGAGATTCCACGGAAGTCACGTACGCGTGGCAATGCAACGGTAACGAAACGATCCAAGAATTCGTACATGCGTTGACCGCGCAATGTCACCATAGCACCAATTGGGTAGCCTTGACGAATTTTGAAACCTGCAATCGCTTTTTTAGCCTTAGTGACGACTGGCTTTTGGCCCGCAACTTTAGTTAAATCTCCAACTGCATTTTCGATAATCTTCTTATCGTTCACAGCATCACCTAAACCCATATTCAGGGTAACTTTGGTAATGCGTGGAACTTGCATTGCGGACTTATAACCAAATTTGGCAATCAAATCAGCAACCACTTTTTGTTGGTAATGTTCTTGAAAACGTGTGCTCATAATTTCTCCGTGACCCTTATGCGATCAATGTTGCGCCAGTGGTTTTGAGGAAACGCTGCTTTTTACCATCAACGAGTTTGATACCAACACGTGATGGTTTGCCGTTACCGTCAACCAAAGCCACATTAGAAATGTGAACAGGCATAGTCTTGTCAATCATGCCGCCGGTTACACCAGCAGCTGGATTTGGCTTAACGCTCTTTTTATAAATATTCACGCCCTCGATCACCAATTTGTTCTCGAGTACATCCGTTACAGTTCCTTGCTTGCCTTTATCGCGGCCGGTCAATAAAACGACGGAATCACCTTTACGAATTTTTTTCATATCAGCCTCTTAAATCACTTCGGGGGCGAGAGAAACGATCTTCATGAACTTTTCAGTACGCAACTCGCGTGTAACTGGTCCAAAGATACGCGTGCCAATTGGCTCTAACTTAGCGTTGAGCAATACCGCAGCGTTTGTATCGAACTTAATCAATGAACCGTCTGGACGGCGAACACCCTTAGCTGTTCTCACTACAACAGCGTTATAAATATCACCTTTTTTTACACGGCCACGTGGAGCAGCTGACTTAACGCTGACTTTGATGAGATCTCCGATACTGGCGTAACGACGCTTAGAGCCGCCCAATACCTTGATGCACAAAACTTCACTGGCGCCTGTGTTGTCGGCGACCTGCAATCTACTTTCGGTTTGTATCATTTCTAATCCCCAACTTATTAGCCAAAGGCAAACAGTCTTGGTTCCGTCTATGGGCTTTAACGAAGGTTAAAAGCCCGGAATTAAAGAAAAACACTGCTTCTCACATAAAACTAGAGAAGCCTTCCATTCTACTACGTAAAACAAGGTTTTGGGAATAAACTTTGCCAAAACCCCTTATAAATGCCTTAAATACCCTTTGAAGCCTCTACTAAACGGGTCACAACCCAAGATTTAGTTCGTGAAATTGGCTTAGATTCAGCAATTTCAACGGTATCGCCCATCTTGTATGTGCTAGCTTCGTCATGTGCATGGTACTTTTTGGACTTGCCAACATACTTACCAATCACTGGATGCTTCACTTGACGCTCAACCAACACCGTCACAGTTTTTTGCATTTTATCGCTAACAACACGGCCCACGAGGGTGCGGCGCAAGGGTTTGGATAACTCTGTCATATCCCTTTTTCCTTATTTCTGTGCAGTCTTTTGGGTAATAAAAGTCTTTACACGAGCAATATCGCGCTTAGTCTTACCCAATTGGCTGGTATTAGTGAGTTGCTGAGTGCCCTTTTGCATGCGGAGCTTAAAGTTTGTCTTTAAGAGCTCTGTTAATTCTGCATTTAAGCCAGTCAGATCTTTAGTTACTAATTCTTTATTTTTCATCATCTTTATCCCGATCAACCTAAGTGGCGAATCACGAAAGTGGTTTTCAATGGTAATTTAGCAGCAGCAAGCTTGAAAGCTTCGCGCGCCAAAGTTTCATCCACGCCATCCATCTCGTACAAAATCTTGCCTGGTTGAATTTCTGCTACGTAGTACTCTGGATTACCTTTACCGTTACCCATACGCACTTCGGCCGGCTTTTGTGAAATTGGCTTATCTGGGAAAATACGGATCCAGATACGGCCACCACGCTTGATGTGACGTGTCATTGCGCGACGTGCAGATTCAATCTGACGTGCAGTCAAACGACCGCGGCCAATAGACTTTAATCCGAAGTCGCCGAAGGCTACTGAACTACCGCGTGTTGCCACACCAGTGTTACGACCTTTTTGTTCCTTACGATACTTGCGACGCTTTGGTTGTAACATGCTTACTCTCCTGACTTCTGCGTATCTGCGACAGGTACTTCAACCTTACGCACACGCTTGATTGCTGGCTTAGCAGCAACTAAAGGCTTTTCAGTAACAGCGGCTGGTTTACGTGCGGCTATTTTACTTGGAGCACGACGGGTTTTCTTTTCTTCGGCAGCTGGCTCAACGGATGGAGCGGCTACTGGAGCGTCTGCACCACGTCCCAATGTGTCGCCTTTATAAACCCAAACTTTTACACCAATGATGCCGTAAGTTGTTTCAGCCTCTGATGTTGCGTAATCAATATCAGCCTTTAATGTATGAAGTGGAACGCGACCTTCACGGTACCATTCGCGACGAGCAATCTCGGCACCATTCAAGCGCCCCGATGACATGATCTTGATGCCTTGTGCGCCAAGACGCATAGCGCTTTGCATTGCGCGCTTCATAGCGCGACGAAACATAATACGCTTTTCTAACTGCTGAGTAATAGAGTCAGCAATCAATTGAGCATCTACTTCAGGTTTACGAATTTCTTCGATATTCACGTGAACTGGAACGCCCATACGCTTTTGCAGTTCGCGACGGAGAACTTCAATATCTTCGCCTTTTTTGCCGATGACTACACCTGGACGTGAGCTATAAATAGTAATGCGTGCATTCTTAGCAGGACGCTCGATGATGACTTTACTAACAGATGCGTTTTTCAACTTCTTCTTCAAATAGATGCGGACGTCAACGTCCTCTTTCAGCATCTTTGCGAAATCGGTATTGTTTGCATACCAACGTGATGTCCAATTCTTCGTTACCGCGAGTCGGAATCCGGTGGGATTAATCTTTTGGCCCATATCTTTCCTTAGTTACTCAAGGTCACGCTAATGTGACAAGTTTGTTTTTCAATTTGATTGCCACGACCCTTAGCGCGGGCAGTGAAGCGCTTCAAGGAAGTACCTTTATCAACGATGACCGCTGATACCTTGAGCTCATCAATATCAGCACCTTTATTGTGTTCAGCATTTGCAATCGCTGATTCAACTACTTTTTTCACAATAACAGCAGCTTTCTTGGGGCTGAAGTTCAAAATGTTTAATGCGCGAGCAATCGGCAAACCACGAATTTGATCAGCGACCAAACGTGTCTTTTGCGCAGAAATGCGGGCGCTCTTGTGAATAGCTTTAACTTCCATCATCATCCCCTTACTTCTTCACAACTTTCTTGTCAGCAGAGTGACCTTTGAAAGTACGGGTCAAGGCAAATTCGCCTAACTTATGACCCACCATATTTTCTGATACATAAACCGGAACATGTTGACGACCGTTGTGAACGGCGATTGTCAGACCAATAAAGTCTGGAAGAATCGTTGAACGGCGTGACCAAGTTTTGATCGGCTTTTTGTCTTTGTTGGCTTGTGCGACTTCAACTTTATTTACTAAGCTGGCTTCGCAGAATGGGCCTTTTTTAGCTGAACGTGTCATATCTATTTTTCCTTAATCGCTTAGCGCTTTTGACGGCGTTGAACGATCATCGATGTTGTACGCTTGTTACGACGTGTACGATAACCTTTGGTTGGAGTGCCCCATGGAGATACTGGTACACGGCCTTCGCCTGTCTTACCTTCACCACCACCATGTGGGTGATCTACTGGGTTCATCGCCACACCGCGAACAGTTGGACGAATACCACGCCAGCGATTTGCACCAGCTTTACCAATAACACGCAAGCTGTGCTCTTCATTACCAACTTCACCAATAGTAGCGCGGCACTCAATTAGAACGCGGCGAACTTCACCAGAGCGCAAACGCACCTGGGCATATACGCCTTCACGAGCTAACAGAACTGCAGAACCGCCAGCGGAACGTGCAACCTGCGCACCTTTACCTGGCAATATTTCTACACAGTGAATGGTGCTACCTACTGGAATATTGCGAATAGGCAAGTTATTACCAGATTTGATTGCTGCTTCTGAACCATTCATGATTGCTTGGCCAACAGTCATACCTTTAGCGGCAGGAATATAACGACGCTCGCCATCAGCAAACACAATCAATGCAATATTTGCACTGCGGTTTGGATCGTATTCTAAGCGCTCAACCTTTGCTGGAATGCCATCTTTGTCGTTGCGTTTAAAGTCAACAACACGATAGTGATGCTTATGACCACCACCTTTATGACGGGTAGTGATGTGACCGTTATTGTTGCGGCCCGCTTTTTGAAACTGTGGCTCTAACAATGGTGCAAAAGGCTTGCCTTTATGGAGGTCAGGATTGACCACCTTGACCATTGAGCGACGACCTGGTGAGGTCGGTTTTGTCTTCATCAAAGGCATGATTAATTCGCCTCCGCTTCAAAGTTAATTTCTTGGCCTGGTTTCAAATTCACATAGGCCTTCTTAGTATGGTCACGACGGCCTTCAAAACGGCCATAGCGCTTAGGCTTGCCCTTTTGATTTACGATTTGAACTGAGTCAACTTGCACTTTAAAGAGCAACTCGACCGCTTGTTTTACATCGCTCTTGTTTGCATCGCGAGCCACTTGGAAAACTACTTGTTCATTTTTCTCTGCAACCATAGTGGCCTTCTCAGAGATAACGGGACCAAGCAGAACCCTCATTAGGTTGTGATCGTTTTTACGGACTTGGCTCATTTCAGCAACTCCTCAATTTTTGCGATCGCCGCTTTACTTACCAATACTTTTTTGTATTGAACCAAAGCTAATGGATCAGCGTGCTGTGGCTCACAAACAGCAATCTTATGTAAGTTGCGTGAAGCCAAGTACAAATTCTCACTAACTTGATCAACAATGATCAAGACTGAATCCAAGCCCATTGCTTTAACTTTGTCAGCTAAAACTTTAGTCTTTGGAGCGTCCAGATTAAATTGATCAACCACATTCAAACGACCTTCGCGAGCTAATTGAGACAAAATCGATCTCATTCCAGCGCGATACATTTTCTTGTTTACTTTTTGGCTGAAATTCTCTTCTGGAGAATTTGGAAATATACGACCGCCTCCGCGCCACAATGGTGAGGAGCTCATACCAGCACGTGCACGACCAGTACCCTTTTGACGCCAAGGTTTTTTGGTTGAATGCTTAACTTGTTCGCGGTCTTTTTGTGCACGGTTACCGCTACGTGCATTAGCTTGGTAAGCCACTACAACTTGGTGAACCAACGCTTCGTTATATTCACGTTCGAATACTTCTGATGAAGCTTGAACGCCTGCACCTAAAGTACCGTTGTCTTGGAGAAGCTTAAGTTCCATATTCGCTCTCCTTATTTCTTCTTCAACGGTGTTTTCACCGCTGGAGTAACAATGACTTTACCGCCAGGGGCACCTGGAATAGCACCTTTAACCATGATCAGATTACGTTCTGCATCAATGCGTGCGATGACTAAATTTTGAACTGTTTTGGTAACGTCTCCAAGGTGACCAGTCATACGCTTACCTGGAAAAACGCGGCCTGGATCTTGTGCCATACCGATAGAGCCTGGCACGTTATGTGAACGTGAATTACCGTGGGATGCGCGACCAGAAGCGAAGTGATAACGCTTGATGGTGCCTGCATAACCCTTGCCGATAGAAACGCCTTGCACATCCACTTTTTGGCCAGTAGTAAACGCAGCTTCAGCAGGTATGACTTGTCCTGGTGTCATTTCTGCAATTTTTGCTGCATCTAGTTGGAATTCGTTAAGCCCGTTACCAGCCATCACACCTGCTTTAGCAAAGTGACCAGCCATAGATATAGTAACTCGTGTAGCTCTCCGGGTACCATGCGCCAACTGAATAGCATCATAGCCATCAGTTGCCTGGGTCTTGATTTGAGCGATTCTGTTGTCGCTCACGTCGATTACGGTGACGGGAATAGATTCCCCTTCGTCCGTAAATAGACGGGTCATGCCGACCTTGCGGCCGATTAAGCCTAAGCTCATATTCATGCTCCACGCCGACTACGATTGGTCGGCAAAATTAATTTAAGTGATTTACAAGTAAAAATACTTCTAAATCAATAACTTACAGCGTTTTTAATACTGATAAAGCTTAAAGTTTCGCGCAAATAATTGAGCGAAGCCTTAGATTCTATCCCGAAATGCCAATCTTGACAAGCAAAAAGACTGGAAGCAACAAATTATTGCAACTTGATTTCAACATCCACGCCTGCTGGAAGGTCTAATTTCATTAAGGCATCAACTGTTTTCTCAGTAGGATCAACAATATCCATCAAACGGAGATGGGTACGGATCTCTAATTGATCACGAGATGTCTTATTCACGTGCGGTGAACGAAGGATGTCAAAACGCTCAATACGAGTTGGCAAAGGTACTGGACCCTTAACAACAGCACCGGTACGCTTAGCTGTATCAACAATTTCAGCCGCAGACTGGTCGATTAAACGGTAATCAAATGCTTTAAGACGAATACGAATTTTTTGGTTTTGCATATTAATTCCAAAGAGCGTTGTGGTGCTGCCACGTTATATATCTAAAGAGCTCGGTGACATCAGCAGCACTGATGTCACCGGTTAGCAAACCGCTAAATATTTATACTTCTAATACTTTAAATCTAATAAAACTTAAGCCAAAATCTTTGCAACCACACCAGCGCCAACAGTACGGCCACCTTCACGGA
>NZ_JBBAQK010000004.1:0-149862 GCF_040400325.1 Polynucleobacter sp. | reverse complement strand
AGTCCTCTATCCAACTTTATGAGTCCTCTGCTCTAACCAACTGAGCTATAGGCCCTTTAATCTTTGGATCAATCTTCTTCGAGGAAGGTCTTGAGTTTGTCGCTACGGCTTGGGTGACGCATTTTTCTCAGAGCTTTAGCTTCAATCTGACGAATACGCTCACGAGTAACGTCAAATTGTTTTCCTACTTCTTCAAGAGTGTGATCTGTGCTCATCTCAACACCAAAGCGCATGCGCAATACTTTTGCCTCGCGTGGTGTGAGTGAATCTAGAACATCTTTGACGACATCACGCATTGATTCATGCAATGCTGCCTCAGCCGGTGCCAAAGTATTGCCATCTTCGATGAAGTCACCCAGATGAGAATCTTCGTCGTCACCAATGGGCGTTTCCATGGAGATTGGCTCTTTAGCAATCTTCATGATCTTACGAATCTTATCTTCAGGAATTTCCATCTTCAGTGCCAAGGTTGCAGCATCTGGCTCGTGACCAGTTTCTTGCAAGATTTGACGGCTAATACGGTTCATCTTGTTGATGGTCTCAATCATGTGTACTGGAATACGGATGGTACGTGCTTGGTCCGCAATAGAACGGGTGATTGCCTGACGGATCCACCAGGTTGCATACGTGGAGAACTTATAACCACGACGGTATTCAAACTTATCGACCGCCTTCATCAAACCAATATTACCTTCTTGAATTAAATCTAAGAACTGCAAACCACGGTTGGTGTATTTCTTGGCAATCGAGATAACCAAACGTAAGTTGGCTACCGTCATCTCACGTTTCGCTTCACGAGCACGCTTCTCGCCCGCAATCATTTTTTTGTTTACTTCTTTTAATTCTGGGAGTGGAATAACCACATTCTTTTGAATATCAATGAGCTTCTGTTGAAGTTCTTGAATCGCTGGAACATTACGCTGGAGCAGCGCTGTGTATGGCTTATTCTCTTTGAGCAGCTTATCAGTCCAAGTCAAATTCATAGACATCTTAAGGAATTCTTTTAAGACTTCACCACGATTGACGCCCACCTTATCCACCAACAGGCTAACCATGCCACGCTCAAGCTTCCAAACTTGGTCTACTTGTGAGCGCATGGTATCGCATAATTTTTCAACACTCTTAGCAGTCAAGCGAAAGCCTAGCAACTCAGCGCGAATCGCATCTTGCGCCTTGATATAGGCAGGACAGTTATAACCATCTTTATCAAAAGCACGACGCATTTTGTCAGATTGAGCACGAACGATTGCAAATTTCTCTAAGGAGATTTGCTTTAACTCTTCAAGTTGCTTGGCATTAGCCGTTGCAGCAGCAGCACTGCTAGCACCATCATCATCACCCTCTTCATCACCTTCTTCAGCATCGGGATCAATTTCTGGCTCTTCTGGTCCCAACTTAATATCTTCAGCATTAGGATCAACTAAACCATCAACAAATTGATCGATCTCGATTTCACCACTAGCAATCTTATCTACGTTAATTAAGATTTCACCAATGGTTACTGGACATGCGGCCAAAGCCATCACCATGTCTTTGAGGCCCGCCTCAATCTTCTTCGCAATAACGATCTCGCCTTCACGAGTCAATAAATCTACCGTACCCATCTCACGCATATACATGCGCACTGGGTCAGTAGTACGGCCAAACTCTGAGTCAACAGTAGATAAGGCAGCTTCAGCTTCTTCTTCAGCTTCTTCTTCGGATGCAGCGGCGGCTGAATTATCTGACAGGATCAGGGTTTCAGCATCAGGAGCTTGTTCGTAAACGGTAATACCAATATCGTTCAACAAGCTGATTAAAGTCTCCAATGCATCAGCATCAGACAACTCATCAGACATCACGTCATTCATTTCACCATGGGTTAAATAACCCTTGGACATACCCATCTTGATCAAGGTCTTCAAACGAGCACGGCGCAATTCTTGCTGCTCTTCAGTACCTAATTGTTGGGCTGCGAATTCTTTTAAGAGCGCCTTTTCTTTTGCTTTGCGCTCACGGGCTTTTTGACGATCAGTTAAAACTGGCTCTGCTCCATCAGCTGGAACTTCCGCTTTAGCTTTACGACCGCGCTTCTTTTCTTCTTCAACTACTGGAGTAGCAACATCAACAGCCTTGGCTTTTTTACCTTTGAGCTCTTTTACCTCTTCTACTTTTAATGCAGCAGCCTTAGCTTTTTTGGCAAGTTCAACTTTGGTTTCTGCTTTAGCGGGAACTTTTACAGCAGCTTTAACTGGTTTAGCTGGCGTCTTCGCTTTAGCTTTAGTCGCTGGTTTAGCGATTACCCTCTTAGGTACCGGCTTAGCTGGCGTCTTTGCTTTGGCTTTGAGTACTGGTTTAGCTGGAGTCTTTGCTTTGGCTTTGAGTACTGGTTTAGCGACTACCTTTTTAGGTGCCGACTTAGCTGGCGTCTTTGCTTTTGCTTTAGGTGCTGGTTTTGTAACTGCCTTCGCCTTAGGTGCTGGTTTAGCAGCTACCTTTTTAGGCGCTGGTTTAGCTGGAGTCTTCGCTTTAGCTTTAAGCGCTGGTTTAGCACTTTTTACTGGTCTGGCTGGTTTTTTGGTCTTGATATTTGACATTTATTAGCGCTTACTCACATTACTGTTGTTGATATCGACTGATTAATAACAGCCCCGTTGTTCACTTGCCCAAAATTTCATCACAATACAGCGCAAGTGGCTGAATTAAATCGGTTTTTTCTTGGGAACAGAGGATTATAGTCGATTACGACTTTTTTTCCCTCTATCTTCCTAAAAATATGGGGGAATTTAAGTAAATTTCTAGGGGTATTTCAGAAAATTCTTAAGAGAATTTCAGTTTTTCGCCCAATTCACGATATCGGGCGCGGTCTTGCTCATCAGCGGTATTTCCAGCGATTTTTTGGGCTATTTCGGTCATCTCTTGTTTAAGGTGGGTTAATTCAAGCTTTTTGAAGGCACCTTCTAGATCTGCCACTGCCCCATCTAATTCCAAATCAGAGTCCATCACCCGTTTTCTGAGAACCTCATAGAGCGGCGCCATTTCACTGTGAGATAACTGATCTTGGAACATCGCAAATGCACCCGCCCCCACAACACCAGGCTTGCCATCCTCACCAGCAATGAGCTCAACCTGATCGCATTGCGCTAATAGGTCTTTCATTAAATCAAGGGCCTTGGCTGATCTTTGCTCCGCTGCTTTTAAAGCGAGCACGCGTTGATTGCTGTCCATTGCCTTTCCTAAGTGAGGAAATTGAACTAGTACGCGCAACATTTGCTCGGCTAAATCAGTAGGTGCCTTTGGTGGCTCAATACTTTGCGTGGCGACTCGTTTTGCTGATCCCTTAGAAGCCTGCCAAGGCGCACCTTGTCTGTTACCCATATTGGAAAATGGATTTTGCATCCGGGTTTGTGCAGCCTGATAAGTCGACTGCCGCACTGGTGCAGGAGCGACTGTCAAGCCACAAAAAGCCTCAAGCTCAGCAGGAGTCGTATTGGTCCGAATCGCTAACTCTCGCAATATCTGAGTACGAAGAGCGATCGGTGGCATTGATAACAGTAAAGGTTTAGCAGCATGATGAGTATGGGCCCTACCTTCAGGCGTTGTTAACTCATGAGCTTCGCTAACGATCTTAAAAAAGAAACTAGAAATAAACATTGCTTCTTTGATTACTTTTTCAAATGCAGGGGCACCATAGGCGCGCACATAACTATCTGGGTCATGCTCACTTGGTAAAAATAAGAAACGAATCTCTTTATCGTCAGACATCAAGGGTAAACAAGCCTCGAGTGCCCGTTGTGCAGCACGCTGACCAGCAGAGTCACCATCAAAAGAAAAGACGACTTTGTCTGTTTGTCGTAACAGCATACGGACATGGTTTGCAGTGCAGGCAGTTCCTAAGGTTGCTACCGCATTCGGAAAGCCTAGTTGTGCAAGCGCCACTACATCCATATAACCTTCGCAAACCAAAACATATTTTTGCGCACGAATAGCTTGTCTTGCCTCAAACAATCCATACAAGGTATTGCCTTTTGAGAACAAGGGTGTCTCTGGAGAATTTAAATACTTCGGTTCGCCTTGATCCAGGATGCGCCCACCAAAGCCAATTGTTTGGCCCTTAGGATTTCGAATAGGAAACATAATGCGATCGCGAAAACGATCGTAACGCTTTACTGGCTGACTATTGTCAGTCTGCTCTCCCTGAATTAACAGACCACCTTCAAGCAAAGTTTTAGCTATCTCATCATTGGTATAACTTCCAAAGACTGCTTCTAAGCCCTGCCAACCATCAGGGGTGTAGCCAAGGGCATAGCGCTTAGCGATTTCTCCAGTTAAGCCTCTACCCTTGAGGTACTCGACTGCCCGAGTATTTCCTTTGAGTTGCTGACGATACCAATCTGCAGCAGCACTCATGACTTCACTTAAAGCCATCGCCTGCTGCTGACGAGCAACATCATTTGCAGTACGTTCCTCACGAGGTACATCAAGGCCTGCAGAGCGGGCAAGGTCTTCGATCGCATCGACATAACCTAGCCCGGAGTACTCCATCAGAAAACTAATCGCCGAACCATGCGCCCCGCAACCAAAGCAGTGATAAAACTGTTTGGTAGGTGATACAGAAAATGAAGGTGATTTCTCAGAATGAAACGGGCATAAACCTTGATAGTTGGCGCCCGCTTTTTTTAGTTTTACGTGCTGCCCAACCACATCAACGATGTCTACCCGATTGAGTAAATCGGCAATGAAGGATTGTGGAATAAGTGCCATAAGGCTAAGAGTATGAGGTGAGTTCTCTTATTTTGCGAGTGCGGCTTTTACTAGACCTGAAACCTTACCCATATCTGCCTTGCCAGCTAACTGAGCTTTGAGGGCGCCAATCACCTTACCCATATCCTGAGGACCACTCGCACCAGTAGCCGCTACTGCCGCTGCTACTGCCGCTGCAACTTCTGCATCCGACAACTGTGCTGGTAAGTACACTTGCAGAATAGCCATCTCGCCTACTTCAATCGCAACCAAGTCATCTCGTCCTGCTTTTTCAAACTGAGAGATGGAATCTTTACGCTGCTTCATCATCTTTTCAACGATCGCTATCACGCCTGAATCATCGACCACAATGCGTTCATCAACTTCGCGCTGCTTAATGGCTGCCAGCAAAAGACGAATAGCACCCAAACGTGCAGTTTCTTTTGCGCGCATGGCAGATTTCATATCTTCAGTGATTTGATCTTTTAGAGTCATGGCTAAGTCCTGATGTATTCGATGTTGAGTGATTTCTAGCGATTAAAAAGCAAAAACCCGCTGCGTTTCACCGTCAGCGGGCTTCAAAGCTACTCGGTGAAGAGAGCTTCTAAATTCTATTAGTAAAGCTTCTTAGGCAACATTTGGCTACGAATACGCTTGTAATGGCGTTTAGCAGCAGCAGCCTTTTTACGCTTACGCTCAGCCGTTGGCTTCTCGTAAAACTCGCGGGCACGCAAGTCTGTTAAAAGACCATTTTTTTCAATGGTGCGCTTGAAACGGCGCAATGCCACTTCAAATGGTTCGTTTTCGCGGAGGCGGACTGTAGTCATACTGGTTTAACTCGTATATGCTTGAAAAATATCGAAAAAATAACTGAATTGCGATTCTAGCACGACCCAGTACAAAAATGATTGTTTTAGGCATAGAAACTTCTTGTGATGAGACCGGGGTGGCTTTATACAACACCAACCCCTGGGAGGAGAGCAAACCTGCATTTTTAGGCATTTTAGGCCAGGGTTTGCACTCCCAAATCGCCATGCACCGAGATTATGGGGGTGTTGTACCTGAGCTCGCCTCACGAGACCATATTCGCCGGGTCTTGCCCCTTTTGGAACAATCCTTAACCCAATCTGGGTTGAAATTGACCGATATTGACGCCGTAGCCTTTACCCAAGGACCAGGATTGGCAGGCGCCCTACTGGTTGGAAGTGCCTTTGCCAAAGCCCTAGCTCAAGGTCTTCATGTGCCATCAATTGGGATACACCATTTAGAGGGGCATCTACTTTCCCCTTTGTTAGGTGAAACCGCGCCACAATTTCCTTTCATCGCCCTCTTGGTTTCTGGTGGGCATACCCAACTCATGAAAGTCTCTGGCATTGGTCAGTATGAACTTTTAGGCGAAACCTTAGATGATGCTGCAGGCGAAGCGTTTGACAAAACAGCCAAGCTTTTGGGATTGGATTACCCGGGAGGTGCCGCGATTTCCAAATTGGCAGAAAGAGGGCGTGTTGGAATTTTTGATCTACCAAAACCAATGCTGCATTCTGGCGACTTAGACTTTTCTTTTTCTGGATTAAAAACGGCCGTCCTCAATCAAGTGAAAAAATTCAATGATAAAAAGATTGTGGACCCTACTGAGCTAGCGCAATTTCATGCTGATCTGGCCAGAAGCTTTGTAGACTCGGTTGTGGCAGTACTGATGAGTAAAGCTGTAAAAGCACTTAAAGAAACTGGATGCAAACATTTGGTTTTAGCTGGTGGAGTAGGCGCTAATGTACAACTCCGTACAGCATTAAATGAGATGTCAAAAAAGAATGGTTTTGCAGTCCATTATCCCCCTCTAGAACTGTGTACTGACAATGGTGTCATGATTGCCTTTGCCGGAGCACTCAGGATGCTTACTCAAAATAATGACTCCACAAGATCAGGAGCCTTTGATATCAAACCCCGCTGGGATTTGGCAAGTAACAATTTAAGGTAGTTGGGCTGCTGCCCTTATTTAACCAGGCTAATACGGGCAAACGCACTGTGGTTATGGATGGACTCAAAGTTCTCTGCTTCAACCACTAAAGAGCGAATTCGCTCATCTGCTTTCAGTTGCCCAGCTACATCACGCACTAAGTCTTCTACAAACTTGGGATTGCTATAGGAATGTTCAGTAACCCATTTTTCATCAGGGCGCTTTAATAATCCCCATAACTCGCTAGATGCTTCGCTCTCTGCAATATCAACTAGATCTTCTACAGTCATTTTGGCGTTTGAATCGAGCACTACAGTCATAGTGACATGTGAGCGTTGATTATGAGCACCAAATTCTGAGATTTCTTTAGAGCAAGGGCACAAACTCATGACTGGCACTTGAGCACGCAAACCTAATTCAATATCAAGCTTGCCCGCAGTATTTTGTTTTGCAGTTGCCATCCAAGTGACTTCGTAATCCATCAAACTCTCGACACCAGATACTGGCGCTGCCTTTTTGACAAAGTGTGTATAAGCAAACTGCAAATGACCTTCTTTGGCATCTAACAATGGCAGCATTGCACTAACCATTCGAACCACAGTTGTGCTGTCGACAGGCTTATCTTGCTTTTGCAAGAGCGCCATAAAACGTGACATATGTGTGCCTTTCACATGGGCTGGCAATGCGACATCCATCTCAAACTGACCTACTGATGGGAAGTCGCCAGTCTGACTGCGAATGATGAGGGGATGACGCACGCCGCGTATACCCACCTTCTCAATAGGCAATGCACGCTCATCCAAACTGGATTGCACGTCAGGCATTGCGCTGGCTTTCAGAAAGGCGGGGTTCATGTCATTCATAAGTCTATTTTCAAGCAAAACGCGCTTATTTGCCTACAAGTACTGAATTTATTGCTAATAGTGCTGGAAAACGTTGTTTGATGGAATTGAAAACACCCCCTACATCAAGGCCGCACTTGGTCATGAGCAAGTTATAGTCGCCATGCTCAATGAACTGGTCAGGTAAACCTAACTGCAAGAGGGGTTTATTGATGCCTAATTGAGAGAGCACTTCCAAGCAAGCGCTTCCAGCACCGCCAGCAATGGCGCCATCTTCAATCGTCACCAAATAATCATGATCTGCAGCTAAAGATTGAATCAGATCGACATCTAATGGTTTTACAAACCGCATATTCGCCACAGTAGCATCAATACCCTCTGCAACTTCTAGGGCCGTATAAAGCAAAGTTCCAAAAGCAAAGATAGCCACTCGATTTCCGGAATCTGCATTTGATTTACGACGAATCTCGCCCTTACCTAATGGCAGGGTCCGTAATTCTTTCGATGGAATTGTGCCAACCCCTGAGCCCCGTGGGTAGCGCACTGCGCTAGGATGGGGTTGATGATAAGCAGTGGTAAGCAAGTCGCGACATTCTGCTTCATCTGCAGGCGTCATAACCAACATATTCGGAATGCATCGTAAGAATGGAATGTCATAGGCACCTGCATGGGTTGCGCCATCCGCACCCACAAGTCCAGCTCGATCTAATGCAAAAAGCACTGGTAAGTCTTGGATTGCGACATCGTGAATTAATTGATCGTAAGCACGTTGCAAGAAAGTAGAATAAATCGCTACTACTGGCTTCATTCCTTCGCATGCCATACCAGCAGCAAAAGTGACAGCATGTTGCTCAGCAATACCAACGTCGTAATAGCGCTTTGGAAACTGTTTCTCAAAATCGACTAAGCCTGAACCTTCACGCATTGCAGGCGTAATGCCAATCAACAATGGATCGGCATGTGCCATATCGCATAGCCACTCACCAAATACTTGCGTAAAGGTTTTCTTGCTAGCAGCAGGTTTCTTAACACCTTCTTCGGGGTTGAACTTACTAGGGCCGTGGTATAGAACCGGGTCCGCTTCAGCCAACTCATAGCCTTGACCTTTGCGTGTAACCACATGTAAGAACTGTGGGCCACCACCCTCAAGGGCTAAGCGGCGGACGTTTTGTAGCATCGGTATCAGGGCGTCTAAATCATGCCCATCAATCGGCCCAAAGTAATTAAAGCCAAACTCTTGAAAAATCGTTGACGGCGAGACCATACCCTTAGCATGATCTTCAAGGCGTTTAGCAAATTCACGTAAAGGGGGCGCTATTGATAAAACACTATCAATGCCTTTCTTGGTAGCTGAATAAATATTGCCACTCAGTAGTCTTGCAAGATGACGATTGAGCGCACCCACCGCAGGAGAAATTGACATGTCGTTGTCATTCAAAATCACCACTAAGGGTATATCGTCATAAACGCCAGCATTGTTCATCGCTTCAAATGCCATGCCACCGGTCATCGCGCTATCACCCATCACTGCTACTGCAACGTGGCGTTCACCCTTTGTTTGAAATGCACGCGCCATTCCCATTGCAGCAGAAATACTGGTAGATGAATGCCCTGTACCGAAGGCATCAAATTCACTTTCAGCTCGATGCGGAAAACCAGAGATGCCTTGGAACTGACGCAAAGTACCCATGCGTTCGCGTCGTCCCGTCAAAATTTTGTGGGGGTAGCTTTGGTGGCCGACATCCCACACAATGCGATCTTCAGGAGTATCAAAGACGTAATGCAGAGCAATGGCCAGCTCCACAGTACCTAGATTAGAGGAAAGATGACCCCCCGTTTTGGATACGGAATCCAAAACAAATTGACGCAACTCATCCGCCAGAGGAGGAAGCTCTTCACGGGAGAGTTTTCTTAAATCGGCAGGGGAGTTGATGGAAGTTAAAGTCATTTCATTAAATCAATATCTACTTACTTACCTCTATTCACAACTAAAAAGGCTAAATCTTTTAGGGCTTGAGCATGACCACCAAAGCTATCTAAGCTTTTAATGGCAGTTTCTTGGAATTCTTTAGCTGTTTTCTGTGCATAGTCTAAACCCATCAAGGTCACATAGGTCGGCTTATCATTGATAGCGTCTTTCCCTGCTGTTTTTCCAAGGGTTTGACTATCCGCTGTGGCATCCAATACGTCATCAACGATCTGAAATGCTAAACCCAAGGCTTGAGAATAATCTTGAAGATGCGCCATTTGGATTGGATTAAGCCCAGCAGCAATACCGCCTAACTCGACGGCGCATGACAGCAATGCACCAGTCTTCATTGCATGCATTTGTTTCAAACCAGCTAAATCCAGTTTTTTACCGACACTTTCCAAATCGATTGCCTGGCCACCAGCCATACCACGTGAGCCTGACGCAGCAGCCAATGCACTAATCATCAATAGGCGGACATCCACACCACACTGAGCATTTGCTAAGATTTCAAAGGCACGGGTCTGAAGGGCATCTCCGACCAAGAGAGCAGTGGCCTCATCAAATGCTTTATGAACAGTAGGACGACCACGACGTAAATCATCATCATCCATACAAGGCAAATCATCGTGAACTAATGAATAGGCATGGATGCACTCGATAGCAACCGCAGCAGCATCTAAGGCAGTTTCTTTTTGCTGATTTTCTGTATCGCCTAATTGACCAGCGGCATAAACCAATAAAGGTCGAATACGTTTTCCACCACCTTGAGCCGCATAACGCATCGCCTCATGTAAGCGCGCTGGATTGGTTTGTGCAGAATCGAGCAACTGATCTAAAGCTGCTTCAGTCCGCTTAGAGTGGGAAGCTACCCACTCCTGAAATTGATCAACTGAATTCATTAAGCTTCAAAAACTCTCACTTGTTGCTCTACTTGCGCAAGTACGCCTTGGCAATGTTTTAACAAAGCTGCGCCACGTTGGTAGGCAAGGAGTGTCTCTTCCAAGGAAAATTTTCCAGACTCCATGTCAGAAATGAGCTTTTCTAGCTCTTTGACTGCTTGCTCGTAACGCAAATCAGGATCAATCTGAACCTCAAGACCTGGTTTTTGGTTTTCAGACTTTTTAGCTGGCATATGCGATTTCCTTGGTATTTCCCACACGGTTTACCCTATATATTAAAGGTAGACGACATCCTAATGGGTATAATCCTTCCCTTCCTTTCCAATATCGATCCGTCGATGGTTGGATTGGTTATTCCGCTTAGCTTCGGCTGACGTTTTCGGGGGTGGGGAGAATGACTAATCTGGCTACCGCGCAGCAGCTTGCGCCGTCCAATTTACAACTGCCGGTTTCGGCATATTTTGACGCTGATCTATATCAGCAAGAAATTGAACTGCTTTTCAAGCAGGGGCCTGGCTATGTCGGCCACGAACTCATGGTCCCAGAAATGGGCTCCTATCAAACCTTGAGCTCAGAAAATGAGGGTCGCATTCTCGTTCGCAATGAATCCGGTGTTGAACTACTTTCTAATGTTTGCCGTCATCGCCAAGCACTCATGCTCAATGGACGGGGGATTGCTAACAATATTGTGTGTCCACTCCATCGCTGGACATATGACTTAGGCGGTAATTTATTGGGGGCACCTCACTTTGAAGATAAACCTTGTCTGAATTTAGGCAAATCTCCTTTACAAAATTGGCAAGGGCTTTTATTTGAGGGTCCTCGTGATGTGCGTACTGATTTAGCCAATCTAGGGGTAGCAGAAGATCTGAAGTTTGATGGTTATCTTCTTGATCATGTCGAAGTACATGATTGCAATTACAACTGGAAAACGTTTATCGAGGTTTACCTTGAGGATTACCATGTTGTTCCTTTTCATCCTGGTTTAGGAAAGTTTGTTTCCTGCGAAGATTTGCATTGGGAATTCGGTGACTGGCACAGCGTACAAACAGTGGGTATCCATAAGAACTTAGAAACTCCTGGTTCTGCCACTTATAGCAAATGGCATGAAGCAGTTCTTCGGCATCACAAAGGCATGACTCCAAGACACGGCGCTATTTGGTTGACCTACTACCCCAATGTGATGGTGGAGTGGTATCCAGGCGTCCTATGCATTTCTACTCTTTATCCGCTAGGTCCAAATAAGACCCGCAATATTGTCGAGTTTTACTACCCCGAAGAGATTGCCTTATTTGAACGTGAGTTTGTTCAGGCCGAACGTGCCGCCTATATGGAAACTTGTATTGAAGATGATGAAATTGCAGAACGCATGGATGCTGGGCGAGCCGCACTCCTAGCCCGCGGCATTAACGAAGTAGGGCCATATCAAAGCCCTATGGAGGATGGTATGCAACATTTTCACGAATGGTACCGTCGCGTCATGAACTTCCATGGCGCATAATGGAATCATTAGGATATTGCTATAAATAAGACCCTTTCACTTTGTCCAATTAGGAAGATTTATGACTCCTCTAATTACCGCAAACCAGTTAGAAGAAATCATCAATAGTGGCGAGAATGTATTGTTATGTGACTGCCGCTTTGACTTAGCTGATCCCCAGGCTGGCAGAAAAGCCTACGAAGAAAATCATATGTTGGGCGCGATCTATGTCGATCTGGATCACGATTTATCTGGTCCTACGAATGGCACTAACGGCCGACACCCATTGCCAAGCCCTGAAGCTTGGGCTCAAACTAAAACCCGTTTAGGCATCAACCCAAATACTCTTGTAGTTGCGTATGACAAACAGGGATCAGTCTATGCCAGCCGCTTATGGTGGATGCTCAAAGCTACAGGTCACGCTAATGTTCGCGTTCTTGATGGTGGTTTAGATGCCTGGAACGGACCGATGGGTACGGTTCCCCGAAAACCCACTCCTGCAAATCAGCCTATAGCGCCCATGCCGTATTTTGGCTTGGTTCTGGTAGATGAAATGGTGAGTAATTTGCAATCAAAGAAAAATATCGTCATCGATGCGAGATCAAGCGATCGTTACCATGGTCAGAATGAAACGCTAGATCCTGTGGGAGGTCATATCCCTGGTGCGATCAATCATTTTTTCAAAGGCAACTTATCTGCAACGGCATTTAAATCTCCAGAGAATCTGTATAAAGATTTTTTAGGGTTGCTAGGATCCTCCAAGGCCTCTGAAGTCATTCATTCATGTGGCTCTGGTGTCACAGCCTGTCATAACCTTCTAGCGATGGAAGTTGCCGGCCTAAAGGGTTCTCGTTTATATGCGGGAAGCTGGAGTGAGTGGTGTGCCAATCCTGATCGGCCCATAGAGCTCTGAGTAGTCGCTGCAGAAACTCAATGCAACAAAGATAGCAGAATGACCAATCCGACGCCACAGGCGATCAACATTGTTTGACGCAAAGATTCTGCCCAATGTGGGCGTCTATGCATCTGCGGAATTAAATCACTCACCGCAATATAAATAAAACTACTTGCCGCAATCACTAGCAGATAGGGCATTGCTGCATGGGCTTTTTCTAAAAAGAAGAACGCCAACACGCCGCCAGCTACAGCAGATAAACCACAAATAAAGTTATATAGCAGGGCTCGCGCTCTAGAAAAGCCCGCATTGAGCAATACAATAAAATCGCCGATCTCTTGTGGGATCTCATGTGCAATGATGGCAATTGCAGTAAAGATGCCTACTTGATAGTCAGCCATAAATGCAGCGGCAATCAAAATCCCATCAACAAAATTATGAATGCCATCCCCTACTAAGATCATCCACCCACTGCGTCCAGCATTTTCTGCATCATGGCCGTGATGGTGATGGTGCCCATCTCCTTCATGATGGTGGTCATGGCGAAGAAGGGCAATTTTCTCAAGCAAGAAAAATCCTAGTAAGCCTGCCAGCAAGGTAGCAAACAAGAGTTGAGGGTTTGTGCCCTCCATGCTAAATGCCTCAGGCAGTGAATGGAGTAAGGCGGTGGCCAATAAAATACCTACCGACAAACTCACCATATTGTTTACCATCTTGGAAAGTAAAGCGACCGAGAAACTCGCCGCAACTAAAACGCTAGCTGCACCAGCTAGCGCGGTGACCAAGATAATAGTTTGTAAAACAGACATAGGACTTATGCCACCCCTGTTTTCTTAAACCAAGCAATACACTTTTCCCAACCGTCTTTTGCAGGACTTACACGATAGCTAGGGCGATAGTCGGCATGAAAAGCATGTGGTGCATCGGGATACACCTCAATCATCGATGCTTTGGCAGCAGGATTTTTAGGTGCGGCTTGCGCCAAAGCAGCACGCATTTGTTCCACGCTCTCTAAAGTGATGCCCGTATCAGCGCCGCCATACAAACCAAGTACTGGAGCCTTTAAGTCAGCAGCAATATCTACTGGGTGACGAGGGTTGCCTTCTGTCTTATCGCCAATTAAACGGCCATACCAAGCAACGCCTGAGCGCACTTGCGGCAAGGTAGCGGCAAGCCAAGTAATGCGGCCACCCCAACAGAAGCCTGTTACGCCAACTCTTTTCAGGTCGCCACCATTTTTACCGGCCCATACCAAAGTAGCCTGTAAATCAATCAGCACTTGTGCATCCGGTGTTTTAGCCACAATATTTTTTTGAATCTCTGCCACTGTTCCATAAGAATTGGGATCACCAGCACGAATAAATTTTTCGGGCGCAATCGCAAGATAGCCAAGTTTGGCAAAACGTCTTGTGATATCAGCAATGTGTTCATGAACACCAAAAATTTCACTTACAACAATGATGATTGGTAGTGTTCCCTTAGCATTCTCGGGACGAGAAACATAAGCAGGCATCTGAAAACTACCCACTGGGATCATTTGCTCGCCTGCTTTAATACCCTTGAAATCGGTCTCAATGACAGCTGCCATCACAGGCTCAGAAGCAGCTACAAATCCGATTCCGATTCCAGTTGCGCCAATAGCGGATGCTTTCATAAACGTTCTTCTTTGATTCTTCATTTTTTCTCCCTCTTAATGAGCTTCTTCCCAATTATCGCCAATGCCAATACTAACCACCAAAGGCACCTTCAGTACAGTTACATTGCACATTAAATCCGGCAATGTCGCTTGCAAAATCTCCAGTTCATCGAATGGCACATCAAACACCAATTCATCATGAACTTGTAATAGCATTTTCGTCTTTAACTGCTCCTGTTCAAGCCAATTCTGAGCAGCAATCATCGCCAATTTGATTAAATCAGCTGCCGTTCCTTGCATCGGAGCATTAATAGCAGCTCGCTCTGCGCCCTGGCGGCGTGGGCCGTTAGAGCCCTTGATCTCAGGCAGCCAAAGACGCCTACCGAATACCGTTTCAACATAGCCGTTTTCTCGTGCCTCTAAGCGGGTTCGTTCCATATACTGTGCGACACCTGGATAGCGATCGAAGTACTTGGCAATATAGCTTTGTGCAGCAGAGCGCTCAATTCCTAAATTGCCTGCTAGACCAAAAGCACTCATGCCATAGATCAGTCCAAAGTTAATTACCTTGGCATAGCGTCTTTGCTCAGAGCTCACATCATCTAAGGGGATGCCAAAAATTTCAGCGGCCGTTGCTTGATGCACATCCTTACCGGTTCTAAACGCTTCTAGCAAGTTTTCATCTTCAGCAATATGCGCCATGATACGCAACTCAATTTGTGAGTAGTCAGCAGAAAGGAGCTTACAACCATCCGCAGGAATAAATGCCTCACGAATTCGACGACCCTCTTCAGTGCGCACTGGAATGTTTTGCAAATTAGGATCGCTAGAAGCTAAGCGCCCTGTGACTGCAGTTGCTTGAGAAAAATTCGTATGAACGCGCCCCGTCTTTGGATCAGCCATCCGAGGTAGTTTTTCAATATAGGTCGACATCAGCTTTGCTAAGCTACGGTAATCTAAGATACGCGCTGGCAAGGGATAGTCTTCTGCCAGCTTTTGTAAGACCTCTTCATCAGTAGAGGGTGCGCCCGAAGGTGTCTTTTTAATGACGGGCAGTTCTAACTGGCCAAATAAAATTTCAGCAATTTGTTTGGGTGATTGAATATTGAAGGGCTGACCTGCTAATTGATGAATCTCAAGCTCCAACTCCAATAAGCGCTTGCCCACTTGCTGGCCTTGCTTAGCCAATAAAGCAGAGTTAATTCGAATACCATTGCGCTCCATGATGCCCAATACCCGCATGGCTGGCATTTCAATCTGCTCATATACATAGAGCAAGCCAGGGTTTTCTTGTATTTGCGGCCACAACTCATTATGTAAACGCAGAGTAATGTCTGCGTCCTCGGCGGCATAGTTTGTTGCCACCTGAAGGTCTACCTGATCAAAGCCAATTTGATGAACACCCTTTCCGCAAACCTCTTCATAGCGAATTGTTTTTAAGCCAAGGTGGCGCTCAGCCAAGCTATCCATATTATGTGGCATATGTGACTCGAGCACATACGATTCAAGCAAAGTATCAAACGCGACACCCTGAAGTGTGATGCCATAGTTTGCAAAAATATGCACGTCATACTTTAAGTGTTGGCCCACTTTCAAGTGACTAGCACTCTCTAACCATGACTTCATACGAGACAGTACGTAGTCTCGATTCAATTGTGTCTCGCCATTACGATGCGCTACTGGAATGTAACAAGCTTGGCCAGAATGAACTGATAAAGAAATTCCTACCAACTCAGCCGCTAAAGCATCTAAGCTGGTTGTCTCAGTGTCTACAGCAGTTAGTGCTGCAGATTCAATCTTTTGTAACCATTTCTCTAAACCCACTTCATCGACCACACACTCATATTGGCGTTCAATGGCATCTTGTAAATCAGTTGTGTCTTGAGATAAAACTTTAGTAGGCGCCGATGCAATCATGCGCACTTTTTGATCTGCAGTTTCTACCTCTGTAGGGCCGCTACTGGCGATTGGAGAGCCCGCTAGATCAAACTGTCCCTCTAGCTCTACAGCCTTATTTTCTGTACTTTCCAGGCGTTTTTCGACATCTCGTAGCCATGATTTAAATGCGTAACGCTCAAACAAATCTCGTAGCAACTGTGCATCTTCTGACTTGGCATGTAAATCATCCAAACCCGGTAGATAGGACGATAAATCACAATCCGTTTTAACAGTGATCAGTTGACGTGCTTGCGGCAACCACTCCAAAGAGGCGCGTAAGTTTTCTCCAACCACTCCTTTAACTTGGTCAGCATTCGCCATCAAGTTATCAAGATCTCCAAATTCGGCCAACCATTTATTAGCAGTTTTGGGACCTGCTTTAGGAACGCCGGGAACGTTATCAACTGTATCGCCGATGATGGACAGATAGTCCACGATTAATTTTGGTGGTACGCCAAATTTTTCGATGACACCATTAATATCCAACTTTTCATTGGTCATCGTATTAATTAATGTGACAGATGAATTGACCAATTGCGCTAAATCTTTATCACCGGTTGAGATGATGGTGTCCCAACCAACCTCAGTAGCTTGATAAGCTAAAGTAGCAATCACGTCATCCGCTTCAACACCGGAAACCATTAATACGGGCCAACCCATCGCCTTCACCATGGCATGAATCGGCTCAATTTGCTTCACCAAATCTTCAGGCATTGGGGAGCGATGTGCTTTGTACTCAGAGTACATTTCATCGCGAAAAGTCTTGCCCTTGGCATCAAAAACGCAGGCAATATGGTCAGCCTGAATCTCAGAGCGGGCCCGACGCATCATATTGACCATCCCATAAATGGCGCCAGTCGGGTCTCCAGCCCCATTTCTGAGGTCTGGCATCGCATGGAAGGCGCGATAGAGGTAGCTTGAGCCGTCTACCAACAAGAGTCTATGTTTAGTCATACCGCAATCGTACAATCTAGTTGTAAATTGCCTACAGGTTGGTTAAGGAACCACCCATCAGTAGGCTTAAAAAGGTGAAAAATGATGCATGCTCTTACTAATTTAATTGGCCATTCTTTCAGCCAAAACCTTGCTCCGATGAGCCTCTTAGTCTTTTTGGGGCTATTTGGGACTAATCTTGCTCAAGCTCAGAATAACAGCCAAGCGCTCAGTCCAGCCGAGCTCAATCTGATCAATAACCAACCCCTATCGCCTAAGGTTAGCCCCTCTGGCGCAGTAAATACCCCGGAAACCCGCCAGCCAAGTTACCAATATAAAGCCCGTAACGGTACAGAAATTACCGAATATAAAGATGCGAATGCCCCAAAACAGGTAGATGTCAAAACGCCTTACACAAGTTATGAAATGGCACCACCTACTTCAGTAATGCCTGGCGTTCCCAGAGAAACTGATCTAATAAGCGTGCCTAGCATCAGTATCCCCTTTTAGTCCTGAAAGTACCTTAGTCATTTATGGCCGTATTTACTCCGATCGAACTGGACGACATCTCCGACTGGATCTCTCAAAACTTCAAGATCGGGCAAGCAATTGAGGTACGCGGTATTCATGGTGGTATTGAGAATTCCAATTTTTTTCTAGACACTATTCTTGACGGCAGAAAACAAGAATATGTTCTTACTATTTTTGAGCGTCTCTCAGCAGCACAACTGCCCTACTATTTGGAGTTGATGAGGCATTTAGCCAATAAAGGTATTCCAGTCCCTAAGCCTGTTGAAAATACGCAGGGTCAGATTTTATTTTCTTTAAAGGGTAAGCCAGCAGCTATCGTCACCAAGTTACCGGGCTCATCACGTTTGCTGCCTGATGCCCACCATTGCAAACTCGTAGGTGAGATGCTGGCCAAAATGCATTTGGCAGGAAAAGATTTTGCTCAGGTCCAGCCAAATCTTCGTAGTCTGGCATGGTGGCAAGAAACCGTTCCCTTAGTTCTGCCCCACTTAAATACAAGCCAGAAAGAATTGCTTACCGGCGAACTTGAAAGCCAAGAACAATTTTTTCAGTCCGATCAGTATGCCTCCCTTCCTCAAGGTGCCAGCCATTGTGATTTATTCAGGGATAATGTCCTTTTTGATCCCCAAAACCCAACAGCAATACATCATGACCAATTAGGGGGCTTCTTTGATTTTTATTTTGCCGGAACCGATAAGTGGCTTTTTGATTTAGCAGTAACCGCCAATGATTGGTGCCTTGCTGAAAATCAGCAGGACTTAGATACTGACTGTTTAGATGCACTACTGGGGTCTTATCAATTGATTCGCCCGCTGACTGAAAATGAAAAAGAGAGTTGGCCTATGATGCTTCGTGCTGCAGCTCTTCGCTTCTGGATTTCGCGCTTATGGGATTTTTATTTACCACGTGATGCACAAATGTTGACACCCCATAATCCCAAGCACTTTGAACACATTCTTTTAAGTCGTCATTCCTTATGAAACTAAATACCGTTACTCCCAAAGAGGGTTACACCTGGATTCGCCAGGGAACCTGGCTCTTCAAACAAAATCCTTTGGGGTTTTTGATGTTGGTCTTTATGTACGTGTTTGCAGCTCAACTGGCTGTCATCGTGCCCGTGATTGGCGTATTCGCTGTTTTGATTTTGACACCCGCTTTATCGGTTGGATTTTTAACTGCTTGCCGCCAAGCGATTTTAAAAGAACGTATCCGCCCTACGGTATATGTAGTTGCATTGCAATCAACTCCCATCATTCGTAAACGGATCTTGCAGTTGGGTTTGGTATATGCCACCCTAATCTTATTACTGAGCTTTATCTTGAGCCTAGCAGTTGATTTTGAGCTATTAGTACCATTACTCACGAGTGATAAAGCGATGAGTCCTGAAGCGCTCAGACAAATTTACTTAGTACTATTTTTTGGCGGCCTTTTATATATCCCAATTGGCATGCTAATGTGGTTCTCACCGGCATTGATTGCATGGGCAGACATGTCTGTTGCTCAAGCACTATTTTCTAGTTGTTTAGCTTGTTGGACTAACCGCGGTGCGTTCTTTTTATATTTAGCGATTTGGGGTGCCATTCTGATTGCTATTCCCCTGACGATTGGCATGGTATTTGATGCTATTAATTTAGGTCAAGTTGCCACCTACATCGTCGCTCCCATCTCGATGGCAGGTTTAACTGTCATGTATTGCTCTTTCTTTGCCACCTGGAAAGCCTGCTTTACGGACGATGAAGTGCTGCCCGTCTAAATGGGGATGGACTTAGTCGATCGCTGCTAACTTAGCAATGCTCAGTTGTAACCATTTGATACCGTGACGCTTAAAACTGACTTGGGCTCTTGCATCGGCATCTTGGCCTTCTAAGCCAGTAACCTTGCCTTCACCAAACTTAGTATGAAATACATTTTGACCAATGGTGAAGGGGTATTCTCCGCGTGGCGGCGCGGCCATTCTTCTGACCTCAGTTGATGCCGAACCAATTCGCTTAGTAGGTCTTGAGCGCTCGCTACCAGAATCAAAAAAATCATTTGACTCATATTCACGCTGGCGGGTGTAGCCATCTTGCCAGGTATTACCTGATCTAGATTGACCGCCCCAGCGTGCATCTTTTGCCTTGGGCGTTAACCACTTCAAAGATTCTTCAGGCAATTCTTCTAAGAAACGAGAGGGCATGTTGTAGCGCACCTGTCCATGCAACATTCGTGACTGAGTATGCGAAAGATATAGGCGCTCTTTGGCGCGAGTAATGGCTACATACATCAGACGGCGCTCTTCCTCTAAACCATTTTGCTCATTCACACTATTCTCGTGAGGAAACAATCCCTCCTCTAGACCAGTAATAAAGACGGAGATGAACTCTAAACCCTTTGCTGAATGCACTGTCATCAACTGCACAGCGTCCTGCCCAGCTTGGGCTTGGTTATCGCCAGCTTCTAAAGAGGCGTGGGATAAGAAAGCGGCTAGGGGAGAAACCTCAACGATCCCTGGAGCATTTTCACCGGGCAACATCGCTGCTGCGGCATCTTGACCATAACCCTCTTCAGCAATAAATGCAGTCGCAGCATTGATTAATTCTTGCAAGTTTTCAACACGGTCTTGACCCTCGCGCTCTGTCAAATAATGCTGTATCAAACCGCTATGCTGTATGACAAACTCAACTGCTTCAGGCAGAGTATTGTGACGAGTAGCTTCACGCATGTGATCCACTAGCCGCACGAATCCTCCCAGTGACGCACCCGCCTTACCTTCTAATGAAGAGGCGGCCAAATAGAGAGAGCATTGTTGACTACGGGCCGCATCTTGCAAAGCCTCGATTGATCTAGCCCCAATACCCCGCGTCGGAAAATTAACCACCCGCGAGAATGAGGTGTCATCGTTTGGATTTTCAAGTAAACGCATATAGGCAAGAGCATGTTTGATTTCTGCACGTTCGAAGAATCGTAAGCCGCCATATACGCGATATGGAATAGCGGCAGAGAATAAAGCGTGCTCAATAATGCGTGACTGAGCATTACTTCGATACAACAAAGCAATTTCTGTCCGCTTAATGCCGCTATTAACTAAGGCTTTAATTTCATCGACCAGCCATGCCGCTTCCGCATGATCACTGGGCGCATCATAAATACGCACTGGCTCTCCATGGCCAGCATCCGTGCGTAAATTTTTTCCTAAGCGCTCTGAATTATTGGCAATTAAATGATTGGCAGTATCCAGAATATGACCATGTGAGCGATAGTTCTGCTCTAGCTTGACCATCATCGGATGAAACTGTTTTTCATATAGGCGCATGTTTTCTACATCAGCACCACGGAAAGCATAAATACTTTGATCGTCATCGCCCACAGCAAAGACTGAACTACTGCCCATACCGCTCACGTTCACACGGCTAGCATCATATCCAGAAAGTAATTTGAGCCAAGCATATTGCAAAGCATTGGTATCTTGAAACTCATCAATCAAGATATGTCGAAAGCGCTCTTGATAGTGCGTCCGAATCGGCTCGCTATGCTTTAAGAGCTCATAGCTACGAAGTAATAACTCGGCAAAATCAACTACACCTTCACGCTGACATTGCTCATCATAGGCAGCATAGAGCTGTGCCATCTTTGCCTGAAAATCATCACCCACCGATAAATCTTTAGCGCGTTGGCCACGCTCTTTTGCATGAGCAATAAAGTATTGCAACTGCTTGGGTGGATATTTTTCATCATCAACCTTTAAACCCTTCAAAAGGCGCTTTATGGCCGATAACTGATCTTGGGTATCTAAGATCTGAAAAGTAGAGGGTAATCCCGCCTCTTTATGGTGGGCTCGTAATAAACGATTACATAGGCCATGGAAGGTTCCAATCCACATTCCCCGAGTGTTAATCGGCAACATCGCGCTCAGACGGAGCATCATCTCTTTGGCAGCCTTATTGGTAAAGGTCACTGCCAAGACTCCAATGGGGGAAACTTGTCCGGTTTGGATCAGCCAAGCGATACGGGTAGTGAGGACGCGTGTCTTGCCGCTGCCTGCCCCAGCGAGGATCATGGCGGATTGGGCTTGACCATTTTCATTGACGGGCGGGAGGGTTACTGCCTCGCGCTGTTCTGGATTGAGGTTCGCGAGCAAGTCTGAGTACATCGTCCCAATTATAATTTGCCTCTTATGCCAAATGCCTCAAATACCCCTAATTCTCCAGCGACGAACTTGGCGGGTGAACTCGCCAAATCCTATGAGCCAGCCCCAATTGAATCTTACTGGGGCCCCGAATGGGAGCGCATAGGGATTGCTGATGCCAGCATGGATGTCACTAAGGGTGATTTTTCTATCCAACTCCCGCCCCCCAATGTCACAGGCACCCTTCATATGGGTCATGCCTTTAATCAAACCATCATGGATGGCTTGGTACGACATGCACGCATGTCAGGCAAAAATACCTTATGGGTACCTGGTACTGATCATGCTGGAATCGCTACGCAGATTGTGGTCGAGCGCCAACTCGATGCACAAAAGATTTCTCGTCATGATCTAGGTCGTGAGAAATTTCTAGAAAAAGTTTGGGAATGGAAAGAAACTTCCGGCTCAACCATTACTCGTCAAATTCGTCGCCTCGGAGCATCGATTGATTGGGGTAAAGAATATTTTACGATGGACAGCAAAATGTCCAAAGCGGTGGTGGAGGTATTTGTAAGGCTTCATGAGCAAGGCTTAATCTATCGCGGTAAACGTTTAGTGAACTGGGATCCTGTTTTGGGTACTGCCGTTTCTGATCTCGAAGTGGTGAGTGAGGAAGAAGATGGATCAATGTGGCATATCCGCTACCCAATGACTGATGGCTCTGGACACCTCACTGTTGCCACTACGCGCCCAGAAACCTTGCTAGGCGACGTTGCTGTGATGGTCAATCCCGAGGATGAGCGCTATAAACACCTCATCGGTAAATCCGTAAACCTCCCTTTATGTCATCGTGAAATTCCGATTATTGCCGATGACTATGTTGATTTGAACTTTGGCACTGGTGTTGTCAAGGTCACACCTGCTCATGACTTTAATGACTACGCAGTAGGTCAGCGCCATCAACTGCCATTAATCAATGTTCTCACTCTAGATGCCAAGATTAATGAAAACGCTCCTACTGCCTATCAAGGTATGGAACGTTTTGCTGCGCGCAAACAAGTAGTTGCCGATCTTGAGTCTGCTGGCTTGCTTGAAAAAGTACAGCCCCATAAACTCATGGTGCCACGCGGCGATCGAACTCACACCATTATTGAACCGATGCTCACTGACCAATGGTTTGTGGCAGTTTCTAAACCAAGTCCTGATAACCAATATCAGCCTGGCTCATCGATTGCTGGCGCCGCATTAGATGCAGTGACCAAAGGTGATATCAAGCTGGTTCCAGAAAATTGGATCAGCACCTACTCTCAATGGCTAGGAAACATTCAAGACTGGTGCATCTCTCGCCAACTCTGGTGGGGTCACCAGATACCCGCCTGGTATGGTGATGATGGGCAAATCTTTGTAGCTCGGTCTGAAGAGGATGCTAAAGCTCAAGCAGCAAAAGTTGGCTACACCGGTCAACTCAATCGCGATCCGGATGTTTTAGATACTTGGTTTAGCTCTGCTTTAGTGCCCTTTAGCTCCTTGGGCTGGCCTGAGCAAACTCCAGCACTTAAACACTTTTTACCATCCTCAGTATTGGTGACTGGTTTTGACATCATCTTCTTCTGGGTAGCGCGCATGGTGATGATGACCTGCCATTTCACTGGTAAGGTTCCTTTTCATACCGTCTACGTTCATGGCCTAGTAAGAGATGCAGAAGGCCAGAAGATGAGCAAATCTAAGGGCAATACCTTGGACCCAATTGATCTGATTGATGGTATCCAAATTGATGAGCTGGTTAGCAAGAGAACCTCTGGCTTAATGAACCCCAAACAAGCTGAAAGCATCAGTAAGAAAACCAAAAAAGAATTTCCGGATGGCATTCCAGCATTTGGTACCGATGCACTCCGATTTACTTTTGCCTCACTTGCATCGCTTGGGCGCAATATTAATTTTGATCAAAAACGCTGTGAAGGCTATCGCAATTTCTGTAACAAACTGTGGAATGCCACCCGCTTTGTTCTCATGAATTGCCCTGGGGGCGATGAAGATAATGGCTTTGCCCCTTGTGACAATCAGTGTGGCCCTGATGGCTACCTAGACTTCTCTCCAGCCGATAAATGGATTGTGTCAATTCTGCAAAAAACTGAAGCTGATGTTGCTAAAGGTTTTGAAAACTATCGCTTTGACAATATTGCAGGTAGCATTTATCAGTTTGTGTGGGATGAATATTGCGATTGGTATTTAGAGCTGGCGAAAGTTCAGCTACAAACTGGAACCCCTGCACAGCAACGCGCTACTCGCCGTACTTTATTGCGCGTACTTGAAACTATTTTGCGTATGGCACACCCACTTATTCCATTTATTACTGAAACACTTTGGCAAACAGTAGCCCCCAAGACAGGCAAAGTCATCGCACAGGAAGAAAAACAGAGTATTGCACTCCAAGCCTACCCCTTGGCACAGCCTGAAAAAATAGATGAGAAAGGCGAAGCCTGGGTTACACAAATTAAAGCCATTGTCGATGCCTGCAGAAATCTACGCGGTGAGATGCAGGTACCCCCCGGCCAAAAAGTACCTTTATGGATTAGTGGTCCTGAAGCTTTCTTGCAAAAGGCAACACCTTATCTCTTGGCCTTAGCCAAGTTATCTGAAGTCAAAATCTATAGCGCTGAATCTGCCCTTGAAAAAGATGCGCCTGACGCCCCTATAGCTCTAGTTGGCGACCTCAAGCTCCTCCTCAAAATTGAGGTAGATGTAGTGGCAGAACGCATTCGCCTGAGTAAAGAGATCGAGCGCCTCGCCAATGAAATTTCTAAGGCAAGGGCTAAACTGACAAACGAAAGCTTTGTAGCTAGAGCCCCTGTAGAGGTTGTAGCCCAAGAAAAACAACGCCTTGCAGGCTTCGAACAAAACCATCAGAAGCTTGTTGCACAATTAGAGCGACTTCAATAAGGATTGGACCCTAAATGCCCTTAAGCACCAAAGTAATCACCAAAGCAGTTTTTCCTGTTGCAGGCTTGGGCACGCGCTTTTTGCCGGCCACTAAAGCTAGTCCTAAAGAAATGCTCAACGTGGTTGATAAGCCTTTAATTCAGTATGCAGTCGAAGAGGCAATTGCTGCCGGTATCACCGAGATGATTTTCGTTACGGGTCGTAGCAAACGCGCGATTGAAGATCACTTTGATAAGGCATATGAACTTGAAGCTGAACTGGAAGCAAAAAATAAACAATCTTTACTTGAAATTGTTCGTAGCGTAAAACCTAGCCATGTTGATTGTGTTTATGTCCGTCAACCGGAAGCTCTGGGCTTAGGTCAGGCTGTTTTATGTGCAGCAAAGTTAGTGCGCGATGAACCTTTTGCCATCATCTTGGCCGATGACTTATTGGATGGTCAGCCACCTGTACTCAAACAAATGCTCAAGGTATTTGAAGAGCAAAACGGTTCTGTTATTGCAGTAGAGAAAATTGATCCTGCTAAGAGCAGCTCCTACGGGATTGTTGCTGGCAGTGAAGTTACTAAAGGCATTTACCGCCTCAATGGCATCGTAGAAAAACCACAACCAAAAGATGCCCCATCGAATCTAGCAGTGGTGGGGCGCTATGTGCTGTCATCTGACATCTTTGCTCATATTCGTAATCTCAAGCCTGGTGCAGGAGGAGAAATTCAGCTCACCGACGCCATTGCTTCCTTATTGAAAGTAGAGCCTGTTTTTGCGTATGAATATGATGGCGTACGCTTTGACTGCGGTAGCAAATTAGGCTATCTCAAAGCTTCAGTGGAATTTGCTTTGCGTCATCCTGAAGTAGCTGATGATTTTGCCGCGTATCTCAAAAGCCGCTCACTCACTTAAGACTGCTTAGCGCCTTTTAAGATAAAAGACCAACACTTCACCTTCGTTAGTGCTGGCAAGCAATTCATTTCCAGTCTGTTTAGCAAATGCAGGAAAGTCGTGAGCAGCACCGGCATCAGTGGCTTTGATCTTCAAGACTTCGCCTGACTGCATCGTCGCGAGTACTTTTTTAGTACGTAAAATCGGTAGTGGGCAGTTCATGCCAATAGCGTCCACTTCTACATTAAACACAATCTCTTGACTCATTTGCTTGCCACCCAATCTTTGACGCTAGCCAATGCAGCGCTAAGCTTACTAGGATCATTACCACCGGCCATCGCCATCTCAGGCTTACCGCCACCTTTACCGCCTACTTGTAGTGCAACAAAGTTCACTAAATCGCCGGCCTTCACTTTAGTAATGGAATCGGCTGTAACACCGGCAATCAAACTGACCTTATCGCCCTGTACTGAGGCCAACACGATTGCTGCAGTTTTTAATTTAGCTTTGAGTGCGTCCATTGTCTCGCGTAACACCTGAGAATCAGCACCATCTAAGCGTGCTGCTAAGACCTTGATGCCATTGACATAAAGTGCCTGATTTGCTAACTCATCACCCTGGCTAGCAGCCAATTTAGAGTTCACTTTTTCTAATTCACGCTCAGCCTGACGTAAGGCATCTTGCAATTGAGCAACGCGGTTTACTAAGTCGCCTGGGTGCGTCTTGAGAATAGTTGCAGCCTGATTCATTTTGTCTTCTAAGCCTTGCAAGAAATGCAAAGCATTATTACCCGTCACTGCCTCAACACGACGAATACCAGCAGCCACGCCACTTTCAGAAACAATCTTTAAGCTACCAATATCGCCAGTGCGTGCTACGTGTGTTCCGCCACACAATTCTTTTGAACTACCAATTTCTAGGACGCGTACTTCATCTCCATACTTCTCACCAAACAGCATCATGGCGCCGGTCTTTTGCGCATCCTCTAAAGACATCACCTTGCCTGAGGTGGCACTGTTTTCTAAAATTTCACGATTGACGATATTTTCAACTCGGCGAATTTGCTGGGCCGTGATTGGTGCATTATGGGTAAAGTCAAAACGGGTTTTGGTGGCGTCAACTAATGAGCCTTTTTGTTGTACATGATCACCTAAGACTTCACGCAGGGCTTTATGCAAAATATGCGTTGCACTGTGATTACGCATCGTATCAGTGCGTTGTGCAACATCTACCAAAGCATTTAAGGAATCCCCTAGCTTGATCTCCCCTTCTAATACCTCTCCTTGATGACCAAAAACATCAGACTGAATCTTGAAGGTATCAGCGACACCAAAATGCACAGTTTCATTACGCAATTCACCCTTATCACCAACCTGCCCCCCAGACTCAGCATAAAAAGGGGTGTTATCCAACACAAGGACTGCTAAGTCACCTGCTTTAACGACTTGAACCTCTGAACCATCAACATATAGAGCAGTTACTTTCGCGCCCTCATGTCTTAAGGTGTCATACCCATGGAACTGAGTAGGTTTGCCTTTGTATTCCAGGCCTTGTGCAACTTTAAACTTACCGGCAGCACGCGCTTGGTCGCGTTGCTTTTGCATTGCCACTTCGAAACCTTCTGCGTCGACAGTGACACCACGCTCGCGACACACATCTGCAGTGAGATCTAATGGAAAACCAAAAGTGTCATGCAAGCGGAAGGCGGTTTCACCATCAACTATTTTTGCGCCTCCTGCCAATGCACCCTCTAAGATCTCCATACCATTAGCGATGGTTTGGAAGAAGCGCTCTTCTTCTTGCTTGAGAACGTCACTGACCTTATCTTGTGCAGCACGTAACTCAGGATAGGCATCACCCATCTCTTTTACTAATGCGGGAACTAGCTGATAAAAGAATGGCTTGCGTGCCCCTAACTTATAACCGTGACGAATCGCACGACGTGCAATACGCCGCAAGACATAAGCACGACCAGCATTTCCGGGAATGACTCCATCAACCACAATAAAACTACAAGCTCGAATATGATCTGCGATCACTTTTAGTGATGGGCTTTGTGCATCGCAGTTCTCACCACCAGCACCATCAACACTTTCTTTAGCCGCTTTTAATAAATTAACAAAGAGATCGATTTCATAATTGGAATGCACATGTTGTAGAACAGCTGCTATCCGCTCAAGGCCCATACCGGTATCTACACTTGGCTTAGGCAGTAGATGCATATTGCCAGCCTCATCGCGATTGAACTGCATAAAAACGTTATTCCAAATTTCGATGTAGCGATCGCCATCTTCGTCAGCGCTGCCTGGGGGGCCGCCAGGAATATGTTCACCATGATCGTAAAAAATTTCAGTGCATGGGCCACAAGGACCTGTGTCGCCCATCATCCAGAAATTATCAGAGGCATAACGCGCACCTTTGTTATCTCCAATACGAATAATGCGATCAGCCGGTATTCCAATTTGCTTATTCCAAATCTCATAAGCCTCATCATCTTCGGCGTATACGGTCACCAAGAGCTTTTCTTTGGGCAACTTCAATACCTGGGTCAATAAATCCCAAGCAAATTGAATCGCATCTCTCTTGAAATAATCCCCAAAAGAGAAATTACCCAGCATCTCAAAGAAGGTGTGATGACGGGCTGTATACCCAACGTTATCCAAATCATTATGTTTTCCGCCGGCGCGAATACATTTTTGGGCAGTTGTAGCACGGTTATAAGAGCGTTTATCAAAACCCAAAAATACATCCTTGAATTGATTCATCCCCGCATTGGTAAACAGTAGGGTTGGGTCATTCCCTGGCACCACTGGACTTGAAGGGACTATTTGGTGGCCTTTTTCGGCAAAAAAATCCAGGTAAGCCTGGCGAATTTGGGTGACTTTCATGAAGATAATTATCGCACTCGGAATAGACTAGGGCAAACCCTAGTCGATAAGCTCTAATCGTGCCTTACAATCGCTCAAGATTATTAAAAGATCGGCAATCAAGTCGATACACAAGGAGCAAAATTTGAAAATTCGTAATCAACGAGATTTTGGAGCCGGAGTCATGTATATGGCTATTGGCCTCTTCTTCGCCATCGTCGCTAGGCAGTACCAATACGGTACAGCAGCCAAGATGGGTCCAGGTTATTTCCCATTCTGGCTCGGCATGATAATGGCAGCGCTAGGCTTACTTATTTTAGTAAAGTCCTTGAGCGCTAAAGCCCCCATTGATGCCATTCCTAAATTCAACTGGAAAATTGTTGGGCTCATTACTGGGTCTATCGTTTTATACGGAATACTCCTGCCAAAAATGGGGTTTATCGTGGCGATCTTTGTATTGGTAATGCTAGCTTCCAGTGCTAGTCGTGAATTTAACTGGAAAGTAGCGTTCATTAATTTTGTAGTCCTACTTTGCTTCACTTACTCGGTATTTGTAATGGGTCTAAAGCTTCAATTCCCCCTTCTGCCGTTCTTCCTCCAATCATAAAACCGGGACACTAAAAAATGGAATTATTTACAAATTTAGCCCTCGGCTTTGAAACGGCATTTACGCTACAAAACCTGATTTATTGCCTTCTTGGTTGTGTTTTAGGAACGCTGATTGGCGTACTCCCTGGCTTAGGGCCTGTAGCCACAATTGCCATGCTCTTACCAGCGACCTATGCCCTACCTCCTATCGCTGCCTTGATTATGTTAGCGGGTATTTATTATGGTTCGCAATATGGTGGTTCTACAACGGCGATCTTACTCAATATTCCAGGAGAAACGTCCTCGGTCGTAACTGCGATTGACGGCTACCAGATGGCTAAAAATGGCCGCGGAGGAGTAGCCCTCTTTACTGCTGGAATGGGCTCATTTTTTGCAGGCTGCGTTGCTACCTTGATTTTGGCTGCCTTTGCAGCCCCACTCTCTCAGCTCGCCTTTAAGTTTGGTCCAGCTGAGTATTTCTCGCTGATGGTTTTAGGTTTGATCGGTGCGGTGGTCTTGGCGTCTGGTTCCTTGGTCAAAGCAATTGGCATGATTATCTTAGGTCTCTTGATGGGCTTAATTGGTACTGACGTGAACTCAGGTGTATCTCGCTATGCTTTTGATATCCCAGAGTTAAGCGATGGCATTGGATTTGTCAGCGTTGCGATGGGTGTCTTTGGATTTGCTGAGATTATGAATAACCTTGAAAAGAAGGATGATAGCGAGGGCTTTTTAAATAAAGTCACCACCATGGTCCCGACTAAGCAAGATATCAAGCGCATGATTCCTTCGATCTTGCGCGGTACCACTATCGGCTCTATCCTCGGCATCCTGCCAGGTGGTGGCGCTGCCTTGGCCGCCTTCGGCGCTTACTCAGTAGAGAAAAAATCATCTAAGTACAGCCATGAATTTGGTAAGGGCGCGATCGAAGGTGTTGCTGGCCCTGAGTCTGCAAATAACGCTGCCGCACAAACTTCATTCATCCCATTGCTGACATTGGGTATTCCACCAAATGCAGTTATGGCTTTGATGGTTGGCGCGATGACCATTCATAACATTCAACCAGGTCCTCAAGTGATGACCAGCAACCCAGCATTGTTCTGGGGTCTGATTGCATCGATGTGGATTGGTAATGTGATGTTGATTCTATTGAACTTACCCCTGATTGGTATTTGGGTAAAGCTCTTGAAGATTCCTTATCGCCTTCTTTACCCTGCGATTTTGGTCTTCTGTTGTATTGGTGTGTACACCGTAAACAACACAGTGTTTGACGTCTACGTGACCGCAGCTTTTGGTGTTATTGGTTACATCTTCTTCAAACTCGGTTGCGAACCCCCTCCATTGCTATTGGGCTTTGTACTTGGGCCAATGATGGAAGAAAACTTCCGCCGCGCTTTGCTTCTCTCCCGCGGTGATTTCACTACCTTTTTAACGCGCCCACTTTCATTGGGATTGCTGATCGCCGCAGCCCTCTTGGTGGTGATAGTAGCCTTGCCAGCAGTGAAGAAGAGTCGCCAAGAGGTATTCGTAGAAGAATAATTTCTACTAAGCTATCTAGAGCGAGCCCGCAGCAGTTTGCGGGCTTTTTCTTTATGACTTTGGGGTTTTCTCTACAATGTCGCTATGTCCCAAGATAGCAAACCCTCCAAAGCAGCAGCCCCAAGCACCGAACCTTCTAACTTTTTACGTCAGATCATCGATCATGACTTAGCGAGTGGTGTATTTAAGCAGCGGACCAATGTGGCTGGGCAAGCGATTCCCTCCATCATTATGCGCTTTCCGCCAGAGCCAAATGGCTATCTCCATATTGGTCATGCCAAAAGTATCTGCTTGAACTTTGGACTGGCAGCGGACTATCAGCAACAGGCTGGTGGTGCTCGTTGCAATATGCGCCTAGATGACACTAATCCAGTTAAAGAGGATATTGAATACGCAGACAGCATTCTAGGTGCCGTGAAATGGTTGGGCTTTGATTGGGGGACCCATCTTTATCATGCCAGTGATTACTTTGACAAACTTTATGAGTTTGCAGAAATTCTGATTCAGAATGGCAAAGCTTATGTTGATAGTCAGAGCGCTGATGAGATTCATACCAACCGCGGTAACTTTGGTCAAGCAGGAAAGAATAGCCCTTACCGTGAGCGCAGCGCTGAGGAGAGTCTTTCCCTCTTTCGCGAAATGCGTGATGGCAAATTTAAAGACGGTGAACACGTCCTCCGCCTAAAAATAGATATGGCACACCCCAATATCGTGATGCGCGATCCTGTGGTCTATCGTATTCGCCATGCTGATCACCATCGCACGGGCAGTAAATGGTGCATCTATCCTTTGTATGACTTTACACACTGCATTTCAGATGCTCTTGAGAATGTCTCGCATTCGATTTGCACGCTCGAGTTTGAAAACAATCGTCCGCTCTATGACTGGATTGTGAATTCACTGAAAGAGCTAGGCGTATTTAAAGATCCAGTACCACGCCAGTATGAATTTGCGCGCCTCAATTTGACCTACACCATCACCAGCAAACGCAAGCTTTTACAGTTGGTTGAAGAGAAACATGTGGATGCTTGGGATGATCCACGCATGCCGACAATCGTTGGTATTCGTCGTCGCGGTTATACCCCAGAGAGCATTCGTTTATTCTGCGAGCGCATCGGCGTGTCTAAGGCTGACAGTTGGATTGATATGAGCACACTGGATCAAGCGCTCAGAGACGATTTAGAAGCGAAGGCACCGCGCGCTACAGCAGTACTCAAACCACTGAAGTTGGTAGTACACAATTTTGATGAGGGCGTAAGTGAACCATGCTCTGCACCCCGTCATCCACAGCACCCTGAGTGGGGCAATCGTGAATTTCATTTCACCAAAGAGCTCTGGATTGAGGCGGATGACTTTATGCAAGAACCGGTTAAAGGCTTTTTTCGTTTGTATCCACCAAATGGGGATCAGCCAGGTAGTCGCGTGCGTTTACGCCATGGCTATGTTGTCGAATGCACTGGCTTTGAAACTGACAGCAAAGGCAATGTCACTCAGGTCAACGTGACGTATTTCCCCGATAGTAAGAGTGGTACCTCAGGATCAAATAACTATAAAGTCAAAGGCAATATTCACTGGATTAGTGCTACTGAAGCGATTCCTACTGAAGTGCGACTCTTCGATCATCTATTTACTGATGCGCATCCAGGCAGTGGTGATCAGAATTTCTTAGAGGCCATCAATCCCGACTCCAAAAAAACTATTCAATCCTATTTAGAGCCGTCCATGAAAGATGTTAGAGCTGAAGATCGTTTTCAGTTTGAACGTCACGGTTACTTTATTGCAGATCAGAATGATTCAAAACCAGGAAAGCCTATCTTTAATCGCACTGTTGGTCTTAAGGATTCTTGGAAATAGTTTTTAAGAAATGCGCTACGCTTGGGTAACGAAGTGGGGTTTTTAATTCAGTGAGTCGAGTGTTCGTGACTCTTCTAGACTCGCGCATAAATGACCAAAGCATCGGACTGACCATTTTTTGCAACTCACTCGCTGGCATTCTAGGTGGTCGATCTAGCCCAAAAGCATCTGCTACTTCATCAAAGTAATCGCCCATCTTGGTTTGACCACCGTCACAGGTATTAATCACTCTTTGTGGTTTACCGTGATAAACCGCTGCACAAATCAATCTCGCTAAATCATCGCTCTGAATGTGATTTGAGAAGGCATCTTCATCCGGGAGTAGAGCAGGTGTCTTAGAATGCAGGCGCTCAAGTGGCAAACGATCAGCAGCATAAATACCAGGAACCCTCAGGATGGTCAGCACAACCCCGTGGGTCGGCGCCCATAAGCGTAGAGCACGCTCTGCATCGACCCTTCTTTGTGCACGATCACTTTGTGGGCTAATAGGGGTCGTCTCACTGACCTCCGCCCCTTGATGGTCACCATAAACCCCTGTGGTACTGATGTAAATCAAGCGCCTGACAGTATCGGGGGCTTGGGATAAAATTCGAATTAGGTTGCGGGTTCGGCAATCACGATTACCAAGATTTTGGGGTGGGGCCAGATGAATCACTGTTTGCGCCAAACCGGACAGTCTCCATAAAGATTCTGGATGGTCTAGATTACCCAAAATAGGTGTCGCGCCAACCTCCCTCAACTCCTGAAAGCGACTTTGCGAAGAGGTTAAAGCAAAGACTCGATAATTCGGCGCAAGCTGTCTAGCGATGCGCAGACCAATATCGCCGCAGCCAATAATCAGGATTCGAGGTTTACCAAAAGATTGCATAGCTAACATCGTAACGATTTATTGAGAGGAATGAGAGTGTCTTACCAGGTCAGGCTTAAAACGAGTAGTAAACAATTTACCGTTAACCCGGATGAAACCCTCCTGGAAGCCGCTCTACGTCAAGGTATTCACTTTCCTTATGGCTGCAAAAATGGCGCCTGCGGTTCCTGTAAAGGCAAGGTACTCGAGGGCCAAGTCAGCCATGGTGAGCATAGCCAAAGTGCTCTGAGCACTACTGAAGAAACAGCTGGTGGCGCTCTATTTTGCTGTGCTCATCCAAAATCTGATCTATTGATCGAAGCCCGTGAGATGCAGGGTGCTGGCGATATTGCGATACGGAAAGTACCCTGCCGGGTCAATAGCATCAGTAAACCTAGCGCAGATGTTGCCGTTCTCAAACTACAACTTCCCGCAGCAGAGCGTTTCCAATTTTTGGCTGGCCAATATTTAGAATTTCTGCTCAAAGATGGTCAACGCCGGGCTTATTCAATTGCTACTGCACCTGAACAAGAAGGCCCACTTGAGTTGCATATTCGCCACATGCCTGGCGGACTTTTCACGGATTTTGTTTTTGGTGCAACTTCTCCTACATTAAAAGAAAAAGATATTCTGCGCTTTGAAGGTCCATTAGGAAGCTTCTTCTTACGCGAAGATTCTAAGAAGCCGATTATTTTTGTGGCAGCTGGCACTGGATTTGCACCCATTAAATCCATCATCGAGCAAATGCAGGCCAAGAAAATCAAGCGATCAATTCATTTATATTGGGGTGGTCGTCGTCCAAGTGATCTCTATTTAGATCAATTGTGTCGCGCCTGGGCAGGCGATATCCCCGATTTCAAATACATTCCTGTGATCTCAGATGCGCTTGCAGAAGATGCCTGGAAGGGTCGAACTGGCTTTGTTCATCAAGCGGTTATGGCAGATCACCCCAAGCTGCAGGACTTTCAGGTCTACGCTTGCGGTTCCCCAGTCATGGTAAATGCCGCACGCGATGATTTTTCAGCGAAATGTCATCTACCTGAAGAAGAATTCTTTGCCGATTCCTTTACAAGTGCCGCTGATTTAGCTACAAACTAAATCTCATTAAGCGAGATAATAGAAATACTCATTGCCTCAATTACTTTTAACCAAGAACCAACATGAATAAGCCAGCCCAAGCCATCGATACTCAAGCAGTCATGTTTATTACCAAACGCCCAGATCTCATCATGATTGAGGGTCGCGGCTCATGGTTGACAGATAACAATGGCAAGCGCTATCTAGATTTCCTGCAAGGTTGGGCTGTCAATTGTTTGGGGCACAGCAATCCAGGGATGATCGAGGCTCTTAATGCACAGGCAAAAAAACTGATTAATTCTAGCCCTGCGTTTTATAACGAGCCAATGCTGGGCCTATCCAATCTCCTGATCGCTAATAGTTGCTTTAACAAAGTCTTTTTTGCCAATAGCGGTGCTGAAGCTAATGAAGGCGCAATTAAGTTAGCGCGCAAATGGGGTCAACTCAATAAATCTGGCGCATTTGAAATCATTACTTTTGACCACAGCTTTCATGGACGGACTCTGGCTACGATGAGCGCCTCTGGAAAGCCAGGTTGGGATACGATGTTTGCCCCACAGGTGGCTGGCTTTCCTAAGGCGGATTTAAATGACTTAGATTCAGTCAAAAAGTTGGTAAACGATAAAACTGTTGCCGTCATGATTGAACCTGTGCAGGGTGAGGGTGGCGTCATTCCTGCTTCCGCAGAATTTATGAGCGAGCTGCGCAAATTCACCAAAGAGAACAATATTCTCTTAATCGTTGATGAGGTTCAAGCGGGCTGCGGTAGAACCGGCACCCTATTTGCCTACCAACATTACGGTATTAATCCAGACATCATGACCCTAGGTAAAGGTATTGGTGGCGGTGTTCCTTTAGCAGCACTGCTGGCTACTGATGCAGTAGCGTGTTTTGTCCCTGGTGATCAAGGGGGAACCTATAACGGCAATCCACTCATGACAGCCGTTGGCATGAGTGTCATCGAGCAGCTCTTAGCGCCTGGCTTCTTAGATAGCGTGAAGAGAAAAGGTGAACTTCTAAAATCTGAACTGCTCGTAATTTCAGAAGAATTTGGTCTAGAGGGTGAGCGTGGTGAAGGTTTATTGCGTGCCCTAATGCTTGGTAAAGATATTGGTGGAAAATTGGTTGATCTTGCACGTGAGCGCACCCCAGAAGGTTTGCTCATTAATTCTCCCAGACCAAATCTCTTGCGCTTTATGCCAGCACTTAATGTCAGTGATGACGAGATCCGTCAAATGAGCGCTATGTTGCGCGAACTTCTGAAGCAAGTAGCTTAGTGCAATTAGTCGACTAAGTTTTTTGGCAGGGAAAATGTTACATCCTCAACCACTCCAGGTAGCGCCCGGACTTGGCGTGGACCAAACTCTTGAATCCGCTTCACGATAGATTGCGCCAAGGATTCTGGAGCCGATGCGCCTGCCGTTAAACCAACCCGCTTCTTGCCAACAAACCACTCAGCCTTGAGTTGATCTGGATCGTCCACCATGTAGGAAGGTACCCCCAACTTTTCAGAGAGTTCTCGCAAACGATTAGAGTTCGAGCTCGCCGCACTACCAACCACAATCACTATCTCCACCTGAGGAGCCATAAATTTCACAGCATCTTGGCGATTCTGAGTGGCATAGCAGATATCTTGTTTTCGGGGTTGGACGATATTGGGGTATTTTTTAATAAGGGCATCAACGATTTCTTTAGTCTCATCTACAGATAAAGTGGTCTGTGTAACAAAGGCAATCCTTTCATTGTCCGGAAAAGACAATTTTTGGATGTCCTCTAATTTTTCCACCAGAAAAATACCTTCTTTAACTTGCCCCATCGTCCCCTCAACCTCGGGATGGCCTGGGTGTCCAATCATTAACACCGTGAATCCATCTTTACACATTTTGACAACCTCTAGATGCACCTTTGTTACCAAAGGACATGTGGCGTCATACACCTGCAAACCCCGCTCTTGCGCATCCTTACGAACCTCTTGGGATACACCATGGGCACTAAAGACTACGATCCCTCCTTTAGGAATCTCATTTAAGTCTTCTACAAAGATTGCCCCTTTTTCACGCAAATCATTTACGACGAATGCGTTATGCACAATCTCATGACGTACATAAATGGGCGTACCGAATCGGCTCAGTGCTTCTTCCACGATATTGATAGCGCGATCAACACCTGCGCAAAAACCACGCGGTTGTGCCATCAAAATTTCAGAGTCATTGGAAATAGATTGATTTGTCATAACTTACAGAATAGCAATGATTTCAGCTTCAAATGTAACAGGTCTTCCTGCCAAAGGATGATTAAAGTCAAACCATGCTCCCTCTTCATTAATCGATTGCAAGACACCTGCATATTGAGCACCACCAGGCGCATTAAATTCAATCACATCGCCAGGATGAAATTCTACGTCGTCATCACGGCCTTCTTTCAGCGCTTGCAAAGAAACCCATTGCACCAAATCTTCTTTACGCTCACCAAAACTTTCCTCAGGTGTTAGTACTGCACTTCTTTTTTCACTAATACCTAGACCTAACAACACTTTTTCAAAGCAAGGAGCAAATTGTCCAGAACCCATCAGAACCGTCGCAGGGCGATCAACAAAAGTGTTGATGAAGTCATCCCCACTGGGCAAAGTCAGTCGATAGTTGAGAGTCAAATAGGAATTTGGCAAAACGGTCAGCTTAGTCATAAAGAGATTGTATCTAGACCTGTGAGTACTGGCCATTCCCCTATTACAGAATGGCCAAAACATGAACAGCCCAGAGAAAAGCTACGTCGCTTTGGTGCCCAGTCCCTTAGCGATGCAGAGCTTTTGGCGATCTTTTTACGGGTTGGCGTAAGAGGTAAAAGTGCCGTATCTTTGGCAGAAGATCTTTTGCGCCAATTTGGTAATCTGCCTCGGCTGATGACATGCAAACCCGATGAATTTATTCAAGTTCATGGCATGGGTTTGTCCAAATGGTCTCAGATTCAGGCGGCGTATGAACTGGTTAAGCGCAGTCTTGAAGAGCAATTAGCTCAAGACTCCATTTTTTCATCGCCCATTCTGGTCAAAGAGTTCCTTCAGGCCAAAATTGGAGCCCTTCCTCACGAGGTTTTCCTCTGTCTATACCTAGACTCCCGCCTGCACTTAATCGAGTGCCAAGAGCTCTTTAGAGGCTCGATTACCCAAACCGCCGTATACCCAAGGGAGATCCTCAAAGAGGCCCTCGCCAGAAATGCCAGCGCTCTCATCGTGGCCCATAACCATCCCAGCGGCAACCCCTTGCCTAGCGAGGCCGATCAAGAACTCACTAAGATCTTGATTAAAGCCCTGCAACTAGTCGAAATCCCCCTCTTAGATCACTGCATCGTCAGTGGTAGTGGTTTTTTCTCTTTTTCTGACTCTGGTCTTATGAGGATTGATTAGAAATGGTAGTAAACGCAAACTTACAGAAGTTCTTGGGCTGCATCCATACTCTTAATATGGAACGTACTGCGACCTTTAGCAAACCAAAGTCATTCAGAACTAGCCCAAAATAGGCTGGGACTGATACAATCATTTCTTTTCGCAATTAATGGAGTTATGTCATGGCAAAAGTTTGCCAAGTCACTGGGAAAAAGCCGATGGTTGGCAATAATGTTTCCCATGCAAACAATAAAACGAAGCGTCGCTTTTTGCCTAATCTGCAAAACCGTCGTTTCTGGGTTGAATCTGAAAACCGTTGGATTAGCTTGCGCTTAACCAATGCTGGTTTGCGCGTTATCGACAAAAACGGCATCGATGCTGTCTTGTCTGATCTGCGTGCACGTGGCGAAATTTAAGGAGCGCACAAATGGCTAAAGGCGGCAGAGAAAAAATTAAATTAGAGTCATCAGCTGGTACTGGTCACTTTTATACAACATCCAAAAACAAGCGCACTAAGCCTGAAAAAATGGAGCTCATGAAGTTTGATCCCACCATTCGCAAGCATGTTGCCTATAAAGAAACTAAGCTGAAGTAATGCATTGATTGCACTTCATGCAAATAAAAAACCCGCTACATCAGCGGGTTTTTTATTGGTCTCGATATTGCCAGAAACAAGGTTCAATCGATTTATGCGTAACGACGCAGTCTTAAAGAAAAATCACGCAAGCTAGCTAAACCACTATCCTCAGCACGCTGACACCATGCATGTAACTGAGATACTAACTGCTCTCTTGTAGCGTTAGAACGACCCCAGATTGCTTGCAAGTCACGGCGCATCTCAATCATTTTGCAAAGCTGCAAATTGCTTGAGATCAACTCTTCAAGCTTTAGCTTTTCTTCCTCGCTTAAACGAGATTCATCCTTAGCCAACCAAGCACCAGCATCCTTAAGATGAACGGCTAGAACCTGTATATGCTGAACTTCATTAGTAAAGAAGCGACGCAAAGTCTTGCTATAACGAGCCATAATTTCATAGCGATTAGCAATGATCGCTTCCAGCGTATTGTGATCGGCAGGTCGTAAGTCGCTCAGTTGTGGTTTAGGTGGTGTCTTTTTAACTGTTGCTAAACCAACTGAACTTAAGATCTGAATGTATAGCCAACCAATATCAAATTCATACCATTTATTTGAAAGCTTGGCACTCGTAGCAAAGGTGTGATGATTGTTATGGAGTTCTTCACCACCAATCAAGATTCCCCACGGAACAATATTAGTCGAGGCATCCTCACAATCAAAATTACGATAACCCCAAAAATGGCCAATGCCGTTAATGACACCAGCAGCTGTGATCGGAATCCACAACATCTGAACCGCCCAAACTGTTAAGCCAATGCCGCCAAATAAAAACACATCAATGATCAACATAAGCCCAACACCTTGCCAAGAAAACTTGGAGTAGATATTTTTCTCAAGCCAGTCATTCGGAGTGCCATGACCAAACTTATCTAAGGTTTCTTGATTGGCTGCTTCTTGTTTATACAGTTCAGCGCCACGCGTTAGTACTGTTTTAATACCCAAGACTTGGGGGCTATGAGGATCATCAACTGTCTCACACTTAGCGTGATGCTTACGGTGAATAGAGGTCCACTCTTTTGTGACCATACCGGTGGTTAGCCAAAGCCAGAAGCGGAAAAAATGAGAAACGATAGGATGAAGATCTAGAGCGCGATGTGCCTGACAGCGATGCAAAAAGATCGTGACAGCAGCAATTGTGATGTGCGTGAGTACCAAGGTAAAGATGGTGATTTGCCACCAAGACCAGTCCAAATAGCCATTGTCCAGCCAGTGAAGCAATAAATCAAAACTCGAAGCTGTATTCAAAAGAAATTCCTAAATAGAACTAAAACTCTATTTTAGTTCTTTAGCTGGCTTTTTAGTTTTGACCTGAGTCTCTTTTCCCTCACCTTTTTCAGGAGATTGGCTCTGGGGTGCAAGTTTCTTTTGAAAAACGGCAGCAAAAAATCCATCGGTTCCATGGATGTGGGGCCACAACTGCCACCAAGGGTTATCTGCGCTACAACCTAAGGGCAGCTGATCCTTGGGAAAGAGAGGCTTTAAGACTTCGGCTGCAGGAAGCACCTCAAATTCTGGGTGTTTTGCTAGAAAATCTTCTGCAACGCCTTGATTTTCTTGGGGTAATAGACTGCAAGTCGCGTAAACGAGTCGACCTCCTGGTTTTAATAAACGAGCAGCGGAGGCTAAAATATTGGTTTGCTTTTGATTCAGCTCCAGGACTCCTGCGGGGGTCTGGCGCCATTTAAGATCAGGATTACGCCTTAAAGTGCCCATGCCAGAGCAAGGGGCATCTACCAAGACCCGATCGATTTTTCCAGCCAGCCGCTTGATCTTAGAGTCGTTCTCGCTATCAATCCACACTGGATGGACATTGGATAGGCCGCTGCGCGCCTGTCTTGGCTTTAAATTTGCTAGGCGACGCTCAGATGTATCCAGTGCATATAAACGCCCTGTAGAGCGCATCAAGGCACCTATGGCTAAAGTCTTGCCCCCAGCACCCGCACAGAAGTCAACGACCATCTCGCCCCGTTTAGGGGCCAACAAATACGATAAAAGTTGACTGCCCTCATCTTGTACCTCAAACATTCCCGCTTTAAAGGCGGCCGTATTTTGTAAGGCTGGCTTACCCATAATGCGAACACCATCAGGCGCATAAGGAGTGGGTATTGCTTTATAACGACCACCCAAAGCATTCATCTGCGCAAGTAATTCTTCGCGATTGGTTTTCATGGTGTTGGCACGCAAATCCAATAGCGCTGAATGCATTAAGGATTTTGCCAACTCTTCACGAGTACCTTTTCCAGGATATTTTCCAAATGCATCCCATAACCACTCAGGCAAATTATTACGTACTAATGGATTTAAAGACGCAGGATCTACTTTAGAAAAACGTTGTAACCACTCATACTCACCTGGCTTAAGAACATGTGCTAAATTCGCAATCGCGCTCTCGGCACGATTTGCTGAACCCAATCCACCTTCCGAGAGTGCGGACAGTAAACCTAATATGGCCAGGCGTCTAGCCTGTGAACCCTCACCACTCGAAGCAAATTGGGAGAACTCATTCTTACGTCGCAGAATGGCAAATGCACTCTCTGCAATCAAGGCACGATCACGATTTCCTAATTGAGGTTCAGCACGGAAATATCGACTCACTACACGATCTGCTGGTTGCTCAAAGTTCAGCAACTCAGGTAATAAACGTTCTAAATGAATTGCGTGTTGAGGTAGGGCTTTTGCATTTGAAAAATTCTTTTGGCCTTCGGGAGCAATTAAATTACCGCTTGCATTCCGTCTCTCAGGTCGACGTAAGGGATCTTTTGATTTTGCTGCATAACTTTTATGAGGGGCTAATCTTGAACCACTGGAAGACTTTCTGGAAGGTTGCTCTGTACTCATAATTTAAAAAATTGCGACTCGGGGGGTTGTAGCTTCACTTGATTACCTTCTATTCGCAATCGTCCATCAAGGAACCATTTTACGGCCCGCGGGTAAATCTGATGCTCAGCCTCTAAAACACGGGCAGCTAAGGTATCTGCATCATCACCTGCCAGCACTGGAATAGAGGCTTGGCAAATAATTGGGCCTTCATCGACATCCTCAGTAACAAAATGTACTGTCGCGCCATGCTCGCTGATACCGGCCTCTAAAGCGCGCTCATGGGTATGCAAACCAGGGAATGCTGGCAGTAATGCAGGATGGATATTAATGAGGCGACCCTCAAAATGGCGAATAAAGCCTGGCGTCAGTATTCTCATGAAGCCAGCCAAAACCACCAAATCTGCCCCTAATTCATCAATTTGCTGAATTAGGGCTGCATCAAAGGATTCTCGGGTTGCATGCTCTTGATGCTCTATGGTGTACGCTGGGATGCCCTGCAAGCGAGCAAAATCAAGGCCCTTAGCCGCAGACTGGTTTGCAATGACCCCAGCAAACTGGACAGGCCACTGCTCTTTTTGAGCGGTTTTGACGATGGCCTCGAAATTAGATCCGCGGCCTGAGATTAAGGTGACGATTGAAAGCATGCCCACAATATAATTGATGGCTACCCTGAAAGCGATTTTGTGAACGTATTCCGAGGCCCCACCCAGTTTTCTGCAGGACCCGCTTGTGCCTTAACCATTGGAAACTTCGATGGCGTGCATAGGGGTCATTGCGCCCTTCTGAAGCAACTGGTCGATGGCGCTAAAGAAAGAGGCCTAGTCAGTTGTGTCATGACCTTTGAGCCACACCCCAAAGAATTCTTTGCCCCTGAACAAGCACCACCCCGCATCATGAATTTGCGTGACAAACTAGCAGCACTCTCTTCGATTGGAATTGATCGGGTAGTAGTAGAACATTTCCAATCTGCTTTTGCCCGTCTCACGCCCGAAGAGTTTGTTTCAGAAATTATCGTCAAGCGTCTCAACGCCAAATGGATTTTGATAGGTGATGATTTTTGCTATGGCGCCAAACGCGCAGGAAATTTTACGAGCCTACAAGCAGCAGGCCAACAATATGGCTTTGAGGTCTCTAGCATCCAAACTATTCTAGAGAATGGTGAACGCATTTCTAGTTCAGCGTTACGAACTGCTCTTGCAAATGGCGATATGAAGCTAGTGGAAAAATTATTAGGTAGGCCCTACGGTATTTCTGGGCATGTCATTCATGGTCAGAAATTGGGTCGACAATTGGGTTTTCCTACTTTGAATTTAGCAGTAGCCAGTCACCTGCATCATCGTAAGCCAGCAACTACTGGTATTTTTACAGCACAAGTCTTGGGTCTGGATGAAAAGCCTTTAGCAGCAGTAGCTAGTCTTGGCATTAGACCAACAGTCGAAGACCAAGGTCGCGTATTACTCGAGACCCATATATTTGATTACGATAAAGATGTCTATGGAAAAATTATTACTGTGGAACTATTAGAAAAAATTCGGGATGAGGCAAAGTATGCAGACCTCGAAGCCCTTACTAAAGCGATTGCATCTGATGCAGCGCATGCCAGAAATTATTTCCAGAAAAAAACTCATGTCTGAAAAAGAAAATTCTTATCCCGTCAATCTGTTAGATACCTCATTTCCAATGCGGGGTGATTTAGCCAAGCGTGAACCGCAATGGGTTGCCCAATGGCAAAAAAATAAACTCTACGAAAAAATTCGTGCGGCACATACAAATCAACCCCAGTTTATTTTGCATGATGGTCCTCCTTATGCCAACGGCGATATTCATATTGGTCATGCAGTCAACAAGATTCTCAAAGACATGATTGTGAAGTCGCGTTGGCTAATGGGGTTTGATGCAGTCTTTGTTCCAGGCTGGGACTGTCATGGCATGCCAATTGAAATCCAAATAGAAAAAGAATTTGGTAAGAATTTGCCCACTGCAGAAGTGCAAGCAAAAGCACGCGCCTATGCTCTAGTTCAAGTCGAAAAGCAGAAAAAAGATTTTGAGCGCTTAGGTGTATTGGGAGATTGGAATAATCCTTACCTGACCATGAGCTACCGTAATGAGGCTGATGAAATTCGTGCGCTCAGTAAGATTTGGGAAAAGGGTTATGTCTTCCGCGGATTAAAACCCGTGAACTGGTGTTTTGATTGCGGCTCTGCATTAGCTGAGGCTGAGGTTGAGTATCAGGACAAGACCGATCCAACAGTGGATGTGGGTTTTGCATTTGATGATGCGCAGCGCCCAGCCCTAGCAAAAGCATTCGGCCTGCCTGAGCTGCCAAACAAGCCTGGCCAGATTGTGATCTGGACCACCACCCCTTGGACTATTCCAGCCAACCAGGCATTGAACGTTCACCCTGAGCTCACTTACGCACTGGTAGATGTGGGTGATACGTTACTCATTTTGGCAAAAGATCGCGTAGAAACTTGCTTGCAAGACTATGGCCTAGAAGGCAAAGTCATCGCTACTTGCCAAGGCGCACAACTGGCTAATATTTCTTTCTGGCATCCGCTTGCGCCATTGCATGATGGATATAAACGTCTGGCACCCATTTATCCTGCTGAATATGTCACTTTGGATACTGGTACTGGAGTTGTTCACTCCGCACCTGCCTATGGCGAAGAAGACTTCAAGTCCTGCAAAGCCAATCAACTAGATGACAAAGACATTCTGAATCCTGTGATGGGTAACGGGGTGTATGCCTCCTGGCTTCCGCTCTTTGCAAACGAGTACATCTGGAAAGCCAATCCTAAAATTGTCGAGGCAATACGCAAGGCTGGCAGTTTGTTGCAAGACAAAACCTATACCCACTCATATATGCATTGCTGGCGTCATAAGTCGCCCATTATTTACCGTGCAACCTCGCAGTGGTTTGCGAGCATGGATCAGAAACCGTCAGACGGTAACCCAACACTGCGTGAAACAGCGAAAAAGGGTATTGAGAACACGGAGTTTTTCCCAGCCTGGGGGAAGCAACGCCTCAGTAGCATGATTGCCAATCGCCCTGACTGGACCTTGTCACGCCAACGCCAATGGGGCGTACCAATGGCCTTCTTTGTTCATAAAGAAAGTGGTGAGCCACATCCACGTACCGCCCAACTTCTTGAGGAAGTTGCTAAACGAGTCGAAAAAGGGGGCATCGAAGCCTGGCAAAAATTAGAAGTAGCTGAGTTATTGGGCGATGAAGCATCTCAGTATGAAAAAAACCGTGACACCTTGGACGTTTGGTTTGATTCAGGTACGACTCACTGGCATGTGATTCGTGGCTCGCATCGTGATGAATTACTCACTGCCGATGCGCAAACTCTCAATGGCCGTTTGGCTGACTTATACCTAGAGGGTTCAGACCAGCATCGTGGATGGTTCCACTCATCTTTGCTGACTGGCGCGATGCTCGATGGCAAGCCTCCCTACAAAGCACTCTTAACCCATGGGTTTACGGTCGATGGACAAGGCCGCAAGATGAGCAAGTCTGTGGGTAACGTGATTGCTCCACAGCAAGTGGCTGATAAGCTCGGTGCAGAAATCATTCGTCTGTGGGTGGCTTCAACCGATTACTCAGGCGAAATGACGATCTCTGACGAGATTCTCAAGCGCGTGACTGAAAGTTATCGTCGCATTCGTAACACCCTGCGCTTTTTATTAGCCAATCTATCTGACTTTGATCCTAGCGTGCACAGCATGCCAGCCGATCAATGGTTAGAAATTGATCGTTATGCAGTAGCGCTCGCTGGTCAATTGCAAAGTGATGTCAAAGCACATTACCAGGTATATGAATTCCAACCAGCAGTAGCGCGCATGCTCACTTTCTGCTCGGAAGATTTAGGTGGCTTCTATCTAGATATTCTGAAAGATCGCCTTTATACCAGCGCTCCAGATTCAGCTGACCGTCGTGCTGCACAGAACGCACTATTTCATATCACCCGTAACCTCCTGAAATGGTTATCACCTTTCCTTTCATTTACTGCAGAAGAAGCATGGCAATCATTCCCTCACGGTTCAAATGAAACTGCTAAAGACTCCATCTTTATGGAAGAGTTTGCTGCGCTTCCTACCATTGAGAATGCTGATGAGTTACTGGCGAAATGGAGTCGTATTCGCGAAATCCGTTCAGAGGTGACAAAAGCAATTGAGCTCGAGCGTGAAGCAGGTCATGTAGGCTCTTCTTTGCAGGCTGAACTCACCATCAAAGTAGGCGATATCGATTTCGCGATCTTGCATTCACTAGAAGACGATTTACGTTTTGTCACCATTACCTCTAGCGCTAATATTGAGCTCAGTAGCGATGGCTTGGAAGTACTTGTTCGCAGTAGCCAATATCAGAAATGTGCTCGCTGCTGGCACCACACTGCTGACGTAGGAAGTCATGCGAAGTATGCTGACTTGTGTGGTCGCTGCATTAGTAATGTATTTGGTGATGGCGATCATCGCTTATTTGCTTAAGCGCCAGACCATTTTATGAGCCTAACATTTCTCCGCTACCTTGCAATCGCTGTCATCGTTCTGTTGCTTGATCAGCTCAGTAAATGGTCAGCTCTAAGTCATCTTCAGGTTGGCATACCAGAACCGGTACTCCCGTTTTTCAACTGGCTGCTCCTGTTTAACCCAGGCGCTGCCTTTTCATTTTTAGCACAAAGCTCAGGTTGGCAACGCTGGTTTTTCACTATCATCGGAATTGCAGCAGCAATTTATATTATTTGGCTGCTATACAAAAACCAAACGGATAAATTACTCTGCTTTGCTTTAAGCCTCATTTTAGGTGGAGCAATCGGTAATGTAATGGATCGCATTATGTATGGTGCGGTAGTCGACTTTATTGACTTGCATTATGGCAACTGGCACTGGCCCGCATTTAATATTGCCGATAGTGCCATTTGTATAGGGGCTGCCCTCATTATTTGGGGTGAATTACGTAAGTCATTTGGCAAATCATCTCAATCCCAGTAAGCTGGCGCCATGCAATCACTTTTAAATAAAAAACTTGTTCTCGGAATCTCAGGCGGTATTGCTGCCTATAAGGCTCCTGAGCTTGCACGCCAGTTAATGCAAGAAGGTGCATCGGTTCAAGTTGTGATGACAGAAGCAGCAGGACAGTTTGTAACAGCTGTCACGATGCAAGCTTTAACAGGTAACCCGGTCTATACAAGCCAGTGGGATAGCAGTATTCCCAATAATATGGCCCACATTGAATTATCCAGAGCTGCGGATGCGATTTTGATTGCTCCCGCAAGTGCAGATCTCATGGCAAAGCTTTCTCTTGGTTTGGCCGATGATTTACTGAGCACCTTATGTCTTGCAAGAGATTGTCCTTTGCTACTTGCCCCAGCAATGAATAAACAAATGTGGGAACATGTAGCCACTCAGCGAAGCGTCCAACGTCTTCATCAAGATGGCGTTAGCTTACTTGGTCCAGCAAGTGGCTTTCAGGCATGTGGTGAGATTGGTATGGGTCGAATGCTTGAGCCCACTGAAATATGCGAGCAAGTAGTTGCCTTCTTCCAAAAAAAGATACTTACTGGTAAAAAAGTATTGATTACTGCTGGCCCTACTTTTGAAGCAATTGATCCCGTGCGCGGCATTACCAATCACAGCTCTGGAAAAATGGGTTTTGCGATTGCACGTGCAGCGCTTGAAGCTGGTGCAGACGTACACCTCATTGCTGGCCCTTGTGACCTAGAGACACCTCTTGCTGCTACCGGAAAAATCACTCGCACCGATATCACTAGCGCAAAGCAAATGCATGCAGCGGCACTTCAATCACTTGATAACGATATCTTTTTTGCTGTAGCTGCGGTAGCAGACTGGGGAATTGCAAAGCCCGCAAAAGAGAAAATCAAACGCCAAGGTGAAAAAGCTCCAGCGTTGGAGTTTGTTGCTAACCCAGATATTCTTCTCGATGTTGCAAAAACAGTAAAGACCAAGGGCGGCAAGCCATATCCCTACTGTGTCGGGTTTGCAGCTGAGTCTAGTAATCTAGAGTTACATGCTAATGAGAAACGCAAGCGTAAGGGCATCCCGATGATTGTGGGCAATATTGGGCCCGATACCTTTGGTAGCGATCTAAATCAATTATTGATCATCGATGAACAGGGTAGTAAAAAACTCGCAAGTGCTGAAAAACTTCAGCTTGCAAGACAACTGATTGCGCTTGTTGCGAAAAAAATCTAGCTAATAATTACCGATTTTACTGTTTTCCCTCACTCGCTTTAGGAAATTTTATGCAATCACTTCAAGTCAAAATTCTGGATGAACGGATGCGCGATCAGCTGCCTACTTACGGCACACCGGGAAGTGCTGGACTAGATCTTCGAGCATGTATTGATGAAATGATTGAGATTGCACCAGGTCAAACTATCCTAGTTCCAACTGGTTTATCGATTTATGTTGAAGATCCACGTTATGCAGCATTTATTTTGCCCCGCTCAGGACTAGGCCATAAGCATGGCATCGTGCTGGGTAATTTAGTTGGCCTGATTGACTCTGACTACCAGGGACAACTGATGGTCAGCACCTGGAATCGCGGATCTATCTTATTCAAACTTGAGCCCATGGAGCGCTTAGCCCAACTCGTCGTAATGCCTGTACTACAAGTAGAACTCAAAGTTGTTGAAGAATTTACTGAAAGTAGTCGTGGAAGTGGTGGCTTTGGCAGCACCGGTAGAGCTTAATAATATGAAGCGCCGCAGCGTATTATTGTGTTTATGTGGTGTTGGTTTAGCTGGCCTTACTCGAGGCATCCTAGCAAAAACTACTCTTTCATCAATCCCCATCAAGAGACATGAAACTGCAATGCGCGCTGCTATTGCAATGGCGGCTCAAAACCAAGCCTATCCATTTGGTGCCGTCATTACCAATGCAAGTAGCGGAGCCATACTTGCTAGAGGCGTTAATAAAACTTTTGAGAACCCCGTACTGCACGGTGAGATCTCTTGCATTAATAACTATGTTGCGCAATACGGTAATAAAAATTGGCCTGATCTAGTGTTGTATACGACCGGGGAACCATGTCCGATGTGCATGAGCGCCCTCATTTGGGCTGGCATTGGTGGCGTTGTCTTTGGCAGCTCTATTGAGGCTATTCAGAAAGCTGGAATTAATATTTCAATTTACAGCCAAACAGATTAACCAAGGTAACAACTTTAGCCAAACACAGATACTGGGCGGGATTCTTGAGTCCGAATGTGATTCATTATTTATAAACCGTAGACGAACTTAAGGCACCTCAATTTATTTTGAGTCATGCCGTTCTAATTCACCTTACCTCTTGGATATAAAAAAAGGCCGCTTAAAGCGGCCTTTTGATCATCAAGCTCATTATTTACGAACATGAGCATGGCGGGCTGCATCTTGTGACATGCCGGCACCTTTACCCTCACGAGACTCTTTTTCAGTGGTAATCTCTTTACGACGCTCTTTACAAGAACCCGCAATTTCCTGAAGCGCCTTGCGAGCACGTGCTGCTGATGCTTTGATGCCCTTACCTTGGAACTTTTCATTTTCTGCTTTATAAGATTCAAAAGCTTCCAGTAGTTTATCGTGATGAGACATGACTTCCTTTTTTAATATTGATTTAAAGATTTAAATTTCTTCTGCTGAAGCGATATCAGTCTTCGGCGCTTTACGCGAAGGAGCGGGAGCATCAAACTCAAGCTGTACATTGCCATCCGCATCAATATCGACTGCCACATGACCACCTTGCGCTAATTTACCAAATAAGAGCTCATCAGCAAGCGCTTTGCGAACAGTGTCTTGAATAATCCGTTGCATTGGACGAGCCCCCATTAATGGGTCAAAGCCATGTTTTGCTAAATGCGCCCGTAAGGCGGAGCTGAAAGTAGCATCTACCTTCTTCTCGTGCAATTGCTCCTCTAATTGCATTAAGAACTTATCAACTACCCTCATGATGATGGTTTCATCAAGCGCCTTGAACGAAACAATCGCATCTAAACGATTGCGGAACTCAGGCGTGAAGAATTTCTTAATATCAACCATCTCGTCACCAGATTCACGAGCATTGGTAAATCCGATGGTCGACTTTTGCATTGCTTCAGCGCCGGCATTAGTAGTCATAATAATAATGACATTACGGAAGTCAGTCTTACGACCATTGTTATCTGTCAAAGTACCATGGTCCATCACTTGTAGAAGAATATTGAAAATATCAGGATGGGCTTTTTCAATTTCATCTAACAAAAGAACGCAATGCGGTTTCTTGTTGACGGCTTCAGTCAATAAACCACCTTGATCAAATCCAACATAGCCTGGAGGGGCGCCAATCAAACGGCTTACAGCATGACGTTCCATGTATTCAGACATGTCAAATCGAAGCAGCTCAATACCCAAGATATAAGCAAGCTGTTTAGCAACCTCAGTCTTACCTACGCCAGTAGGGCCTGAGAATAAGAATGAACCGATTGGGCGATCAATCTTTCCAAGACCAGCGCGCGTCATTTTGATGGCACTAGCCAAAGCCTCAATAGCAGGATCTTGACCAAAAACCACACTCTTGATGTCGCGATCTAAGGTCTGCAATTTACTACGGTCATCATTGGTAACCGATTGAGGAGGGATGCGAGCAATTTTGGCAACGATCTCCTCGATCTCTGGACGGCCAATCGTTTTCTTTTGCTTAGACTTTGGCAAAATGCGCTGTGCAGCACCTGCCTCATCAATCACATCAATGGCCTTATCTGGCAAATGACGGTCATTGATATAACGGGAAGAAAGCTCTGCAGCAGCCACTAAAGCGGCAGAGGCATACTTAACACTGTGATGCTCTTCAAAGCGAGACTTAAGCCCCCGAAGAATTTGGACAGTCTGATCAACGGTTGGCTCAACCACCTCGACCTTCTGAAAGCGACGTGACAGAGCGGCATCTTTTTCAAAAATTCCACGATATTCAGTGAAAGTAGTTGCACCAATACATTTCAGCTGGCCATTAGATAAAGCAGGCTTTAATAAGTTACTTGCATCCAAGGTTCCGCCAGAGGCAGCGCCAGCGCCGATCAAAGTATGGATTTCATCAATAAATAAAACACCATGCGTATGGTCTTTTAAAGACTTCAAAACACTCTTGAGACGCTGCTCAAAATCTCCACGATATTTAGTACCCGCTAAGAGAGCACCCATATCTAGCGAGTACACAGTGGCATTGGCCAGGATATCGGGAACGTCCCCTTTAACAATGCGCCATGCTAGGCCTTCAGCAATTGCAGTCTTACCAACACCAGCCTCACCGACTAAGAGGGGATTATTTTTGCGACGACGACACAAAACTTGTATTACGCGCTCGACTTCGCTATCACGACCAATCAGTGGATCAATCTTGCCTTGGCGAGCCAGTACGTTTAGATTCTGAGTATATTGATCTAGCGGACTTTCCTTACCTGAAGAAGCCGACTCTTCCGCTTCTTGTGTTGTGTCAGCAGGCTTAACCTGCTCTGCCTGATCTTTGCGCACACCATGGCTAATAAAGTTCACTACATCTAAACGAGTCACGCCCTGCTGTTGCAAGAAGTAAACCGCATGAGAATCTTTCTCACCAAATATTGCCACCAGGACATTGGCACCAGTGACTTCTTTTTTTCCATTAGATGTCGATTGCACATGCATGATGGCGCGCTGAATGACGCGCTGAAATCCCAGCGTTGGTTGTGTATCCACTTCGTCTGTACCTGGCACAACCGGAGTATTGTCATTAATGAAATTTTTCAGCTGTGCGCGTAGCTCTGCAATATTCACCGCACAAGCTTTAAGTACCTCAACAGCAGTAGCGTTATCGAGTAACGCTGCCAACAAATGTTCCACCGTAATAAATTCGTGACGTGAAGCTCTTGCGTCAACAAATGCCATGTGCAAACTTACTTCTAATTCTTGGGCAATCATGCTTCCTCCATAGTGCACTGTAGTGGGTGGCCCGCTTCACGGGATAATTCGACGACTTGATGTACTTTGGTGGCAGCAACGTCACGGGTAAATACTCCGCAAACGCCTTTACCAGCTAAATGTACTTGCAACATAATGCGTGTAGCAGTTTCATAATCTTTTTTAAAATACTCTTGAATCACCATAACTACAAATTCCATTGGGGTGTAATCATCATTCAATAACAATACTTTATACATCGATGGTACTTTTACTTTTTCTGCCTGCTTTTCGAGCAGGATCGTATCCTCGATATAAGGATTTACAGGATTTCCAGTATTGGGGGTTTTAGTTGCGCGACTCATGAGAAACATTCTAAACACAGATATGAAAACTTTTACTGACTAGGGTCTTGTTGCGGAAACCCCGCAAAAACCCCTATTAATGACATATTGGGGCATTTTTCGATAAAAAAAGGGGTAATTACTAAGGAGGAATCTCATATAAATCCTTGACACCCCTCCAAAAAGGGCAAACAATCGGGGGGTAGGCCTTTATTAAGGACCTATTGAGGCGTGTTGTGGAGCGAGACTGATTAAAAAGTATTTACCCTCATCACGGTTGTTTTAAGTTTATGTAATGGAGTTCGCATGGCGACCGGAATTGTTAAGTGGTTCAATGATGCAAAAGGTTTTGGCTTTATCAAACCTGATGATGGTGAAGAAGAGTTGTTCGCGCATTTCAGCGCAATTACTATGCCTGGGTTTAAAACCCTTAAGGAAAACCAAAAGGTAACGTTTGACATTACCCAAGGCCCTAAAGGCAAGCAAGCTACTAATATCCAAGCGGCTTAATCGTCCTTAGATCACTATCGAAAACCCAGGACTTGTTCCTGGGTTTTTTTTCGCCTGCGATTTGCCTCACTTAAAATAGACAAGATGCATACACCGAACCAATACCTAGGCAAACTATTTATCGCTCTTTCTTTTATCTGTCCTGGAGTTTTACTGGCACAGGTCAACACTGGTTTGCCCACAGTTGAATTAAAAACCGGTATCTATCGGATACAAGCCGAGCTAGCTGATACACCCAAGGCAAGAGAAAATGGTTTAATGAATCGCACCAGTATGCCAACCAATTCAGGGATGTTATTTGTATTTGAGCAAAAGGCATCACACTGTTTTTGGATGAATAACACGAAGATTCCCCTTTCCATTGCCTTCATTGCTGACGATGGAAAGATTGTGAACATCGAAGAAATGCAAGCTGACACCACTACTAATCATTGCCCTAAAGCTACTGTACGGTATGCCTTGGAGATGAACAAACAGTGGTTCTCAGAACGAGTCATCATACCCGGCAGCGTCATTACTGGGCTGCCCAAGAGATAAGTAATAACAGATAATAAAAAACGCAGACCTTGGTCTGCATTGTATTTGGCACGTGGCTTGATGGCTTTATTTATTCAAAGTGGCAAACATAATGGACGGGTTGTTCAGCGCGGATGATGAAGTAACCGCCCTTTTCCACTTCCCAGCTCTGGCCTGCCTTGAACTCCTGCTCAGGAGCACCATTAATACTGACAAAAGCATTGCCGTCGACGACCTCCATGCTTTCTTTAGTACTGAGGTCAAAACGCAAGGTACTAGGCAATACAACACCTACTGACTTCCGAATCCCATTAGGCAAAGTAACTGTATGAGATACACACTTGCCATCAAAAAATACATTGGCTTTTTTGCCTACTGAAACTTGATCAAATTGCATCTGAATATCCTCTAACTGAAAAATAGGGTTTGATTATTTCCGGGCACGCTTACGTTTAGCAATTTCTGCAATGCGCATACGTAGAGCATTGAGCTTTATAAAGCCGCCAGCATCAGCCTGGTTATAAGCGCCGCCATCATCATCAAAGGTAGCGATATTTTGATCGAACAAAGTATTGGCTGAATCTCTTGAAATGACAGAAGCAGAACCTTTGTAAAGCTTTAGACGAACAACACCATTTACCATTTGTTGGGTATGGTCGATTAAGGTTTGTAAGGCAACGCGCTCCGGAGACCACCACAAGCCGTTATAAATCAGGCTAGCATAGCGTGGCATCAGGTCGTCTTTGAGATGAGCTACTTCGCGATCAAGGGTAATGCTCTCAATACCGCGGTGCGCCTTTAATAAAATTGTGCCCCCAGGAGTTTCATAGCAACCACGGCTCTTCATGCCAACAAAACGGTTTTCTACCAAATCCAAACGGCCAATACCATGCATGCCGCCAATACGATTGAGTTCGGCTAATAACTCATGCGGTTTGTAGGCTTTAGCGTTGATAGCAATCGGATCACCTGCCTTAAATTCAATCTCAATAATCTCTGGAGCATCTGGAGCCCTCTCAGGAGAAACAGTCCAACGCCACATGGCTTCTTCGGCTTCCGCATTGGGGTTTTCTAAATGACGGCCCTCATAACTAATATGCAATAAGTTGGCATCCATGGAATAGGGTGAGCCGCCTTGCTTGTGTTTCATCTCGACTGGAATACCGTGCTTTTCTGCATAGGCCATCAGTTTTTCACGGGAGAGCAGATCCCATTCACGCCATGGGGCAATTACTTTAATTCCCGGTTCAAGAGCGTAATAGCCTAATTCAAAGCGAACTTGATCATTACCTTTTCCGGTAGCGCCGTGAGATACAGCGTCAGCACCAGTTAAACGCGCGATTTCAATTTGACGCTTAGCAATTAATGGGCGTGCAATGGATGTGCCCAACAAATACTCACCCTCATAGATTGTGTTGGCACGAAACATCGGAAATACAAAATCACGGACAAATTCTTCACGTAGATCATCAATAAAAATATTCTCGGGCTTGATCCCAAACTGCAGCGCCTTAGCGCGCGCTGGCTCTAATTCTTCTCCCTGACCTAAGTCAGCCGTGAATGTCACAATCTCACAACCATAAGTATCTTGAAGCCACTTCAAGATCACGCTAGTGTCTAGACCACCCGAATAAGCCAATACTGCTTTTTTAATTTCAGACATGTTTTCTATTCAATCAAAAAAATAATCAAAGTAATTTACTCTAAACGCCCGCAAAGCAAATACTCCATCAAGGCTTTTTGCACATGCAAACGATTCTCCGCCTCTACCCAAACAATACTTTGTGGGCCATCAATGACTCCAGCAGATACTTCCTCGCCTCGATGAGCAGGCAGGCAGTGCATAAACAAAGCATCTGGTTTTGCCAAAGCCATCAATTCTTCATCGACCATCCAATCTTTAAAGGCGCTCATACGTGATGTGTTTTCAGCTTCATAACCCATGCTAGTCCATACATCCGTGCTCACTAAGTCAGCACCCTTACAAGCTTCTCTAGGGTCTGCATAAACAGTTAAATGCTGGGCTGACTTTGCTGTCAAGCGCGAAGTGTCTAACTGATAACCTTCTGGGGCTGAGAAATGAAACTGGAAGTCTAAACATTCTGCGGCTTGAATCCAGGTATACGCCATATTGTTGGCATCACCGACCCAGGCCACTGTTTTTCCTTGAATAGGTCCACGCGCTTCCACATAAGTAAAGATATCTGCCAAGACCTGGCAAGGATGAAACTCATTGGTTAAACCATTAATGACGGGAACCCGTGAATTAGCTGCGAAACGATCGATGATGTCTTGACCGAAGGTCCGAATCATAATGATGTCCGTCATCCTCGATATGACTTGTGCAGCGTCCTCTACAGGCTCGCCACGGCCTAACTGAGTATCTCTGGTGTTGAGGTATACAGCTTGACCCCCAAGCTGATGAATACCAGCCTCAAAAGACAAACGTGTACGAGTGGAATGTTTCTCAAAAATCATTGCCAAGGTCCGATCATGCAATGGATGCCAAGTCTCATAACTTTTGAATTTAGCCTTGAGCCAGGCTGTTCTTTTCAGCAAGTAGTCATACTCTTGACGGTTAAGGTCGGAGAATTGCAGGTAGTGCTTCACCTGACCAGGCACTGGTGGCTTTGCCAGAGATGTCATCGTTGAGCTTTCTACTAAAGTTTTGGATTGCATTTTTTTCAAAGCTTTCGACTGCACGAAAATAGATTCTTAAGTCATCTTACGGCCAACTCAGGCTGTTAAGCTAGAGGGCTTAGTACCACTTATTTCTACCACGACCTTGACACCAACTTGAACCCTAAAAAGCTTTTCATTCAAGGTATTACAACTTCTGGCAAGCCATTTAGACCCAGCGATTGGGCGGAGCGTCTTTGCGGGGTAATGGCTACTTTTCGCCCTCCAGGAGATTCTGGAGACCCTCGCTTCACTTATTCACCCTACGTCAGACCCATCCTGATTGCTACAGTGAAATGCGTTGTTATTGATACCAGGCTAGGTGATCTCGATCCCAGAGCGTTAGACTTTGTCATGAACTTTGCCAAAGATAACAGTCTGACGATCGAAGAGGCGTGTGAGTTTGAACCCAAACCCCAAACCTAGCCCTAAAAACAAAAACCCGCTCTGATCAGGAGCGGGCTTAGGTCGAAACTACTTCGACCAGCCTAAAACAATTACTGAATTACGCTGCCATCGCCTTAATAGCGGCTGATAAACGTGACTTCTGACGTGCTGCAGTATTTTTGTGAGCAATCTTTTTGTCAGCAATCTTGTCGATTGTTGCCTGAGTTGCTGAGAATACTTTCGCTGCAGCAGCTTTATCACCAGTTTCGATCGCTTTGCGCACTGCCTTGATAGAAGTGCGGAGCTTCGAACGCAAGCTGGAATTGTGATCGTTCTGTTTTACTGCCTGGCGTGCGCGCTTACGCGCTTGTGCTGTATTGGCCATCTTTAAACCTTGCCTCTATAAATTGCTAAATACGATTAGTTGAAAATCTTGTCGGACTTGCCGGATTTGTAAGCCAGCTCACCAAAACCCAAGATTTTACAGTAAAGGGGCAAAAAAGCCCAGTTGCATGATAAATAGGGGAAAATCGGCTCATGAACTTGCTTTCTGCTGCTGCCAAAGTTAGCTCCCTGACGATGCTATCCCGTATTACGGGCCTTCTAAGGGAGACTTTGATCGCTCGAAACTTTGGCGCATCCGAGTGGACCGATGCCTTTAATGTGGCTTTTAGACTACCGAACCTCTTGCGTCGCTTATTTGCCGAAGGAGCCTTTTCCCAGGCTTTTGTGCCCATTTTGGGTGAAATTTCCAGCAATGGCGATCAAAAGCAGGCTCAAATCCTCGTAAATGCCGTCGCCACCCTCTTATTTTGGGCTTTACTACTGACGGTACTACTTGGGGTCATTGGCGCCCCAGTGCTCATTCTGGTGATTGCTACAGGCTTTAGTGGCGGGCCTGCTTATGAGGCCAGCGTTGTCATGACCCGCATCATGTTCCCTTATATTGGACTGATTTCACTGGTGTCGCTTTCTGCTGGAATTCTGAATACCTTTGGCCGTTTTGCGATTCCAGCCTTCACCCCTGTTTTACTCAACCTCGCTTTAATTGGGAGTGCCATCTTATTGGCCCCGCATCTTGAGCAACCCATTTACGCTCTGGGCATTGGCGTACTTATAGGTGGCTTCTTGCAATTGGCGATTCAAATTCCTGCACTCTCGCGCTTAGGACTTTTGCCGCGCATCGGTTTATTACCTGCTGCCATTAAATCAGCAGTGCACAACCAAGATGCAAGACGTGTTTTAAAGCTCATGGGGCCCGCAGTCTTCGCAGTCTCTGTGGCACAAATTTCCTTAATCATTAATACCAACATTGCTTCACGCTTACAGACTGGAAGCGTATCTTGGCTCTCGTATGCTGATCGCTTGATGGAGTTTCCGACTGCACTACTTGGGGTTGCCTTGGGTACCGTGCTTTTGCCAAGCTTAAGCAAAGCTAATGCTAAAAATGATTTAGTTCATGCCGGTGAATTACTCATCTGGGGTTTACAACTGACATTCCTATTAGCAGCCCCTTGCGCCATTGCTCTCTTTCTTTTTGGAGAACCTATTGCAGCAGTTTTGTATCACTATGGAAAATTTAGCGCCTTCGATGTGTTGATGACACAGCAGGCTTTAGCTGCCTATGGCGTTGGTTTAATTGGCTTGATCTTGGTAAAAATTTTGGCGCCCGGTTTTTATTCTCGCCAAGATATACGAACTCCAGTCAAAATTGGCTTGATCGTACTTGTAGCCACACAATTAGCTAACCTGGCATTTGTACCTTGGTTTGGACATGCTGGATTAGCCCTATCAGTTGGCACAGGAGCGTGCTTAAACGCAGCGCTTTTATGGATCGGACTTCATCGAAAGGACGCCCTTCCAAGCGCCGCTTGGGCCAAATACTTAGGTCAACTGTTTTTAGCGCTGATTCCCTTTGCTGGGGTACTTTTTTATGCTGCTAGTGCCCATAACTGGATCGCCCTGCAGGCAGAACCCTGGACCCGAATTGGCTTGCTGGCCGCGTGGCTAGCATTGGCGGCCATTGCCTACTTTGGTGCACTGGTTTTGGTCGGAATTCGCTGGCAAAAATTCTTACGTCATGCAAAATAGCATGTATGCCAACACAACAACTCGACTATTTCACTTCTTTAGTTGCCGAAGACGAGCACCTGCCTCTAACTGAGGCTGTTATCGCAGTCGCCCAACATGCCTATCCAGATTTAGATGTTCAAGGCGTGCTCGATCAGATTGATAAGATGGGTAATAAACTTAAAACGCGAATTACTCCAGACACTTCTCCGATGCAACGCTTGCAAATTCTTAAGCACTTCTTTTATACAGAGTTAGGTTTCGGCCCTAACCCCAATGATTTTTATGCGCCAGAAAATTCTTATCTACATTACATTCTTGAAAATCGTAGAGGTATTCCCATTTCATTAGCGATATTAATGATGGAGCTTGGCAATCAAATTGGTTTGAAGATTCGGGGAGTTTCTTTTCCAAATCACTTCATGATGCGGATCTCCTTGCAACAAGGAGAAGTGATCTTAGATCCCCTTACTGGTAAATCACTTTCGAAGAATCAGTTACAGGAAATGCTTGACCCCTATCTTGATGCCAAAGGCTATCGTGGCGAGTTGGGCTTGCCACTGAATGTATTCTTGCGCGCCTCTAGCTCTCGAGAAATTATGTCGCGTTTTTTAAGAAACCTCAAAATGATCTACTCGGAGCATGAGCGCTGGGAGCGTCTGCTAGGTGTCCAAGAACGCTTAGTGATCCTACTGCCTGACTCGATTGAGGAAATTCGGGATCGAGGCTTGATTTTTGCTCAGCTGGAATACTTCCGCCCTGCACTAGATGATATGCATCGCTATCTCAGCAAGGCCCCTGAAGCAGAGGATGCTGGAGATATTCGCGAGCATATTGCCACTCTAGAAAGCCAAACCAAACTGCACTAATTTGTATTGGCAGGCTCTTATAATGAGGAATGCAAACTGAACCCTACATTCAGCCGATGCAATCTCCTGAGCCCTATCCAACCATCTGCATCGTTGGACCTACTGGCGCAGGCAAAACGCATCTAGCCATGTCTTTGGCTGAATATGCGAAAACTATTGGACTAACGATTGAGCTGATTAGCATGGACTCTGCGCTGGTTTATCGCGGACTTGATATTGGTAGCGCTAAACCCACCAAAGCAGAACAAAAATTGGTAGCACATCACCTAATCGACATCCTTGAACCGAGTGAGGTCTATTCAGCAGCCCGTTTTGCTAAGGATGCAAAACGACTTTGCGAAGAGATTCGGAATAGAGGCAATATCCCGGTTGTTGTTGGTGGAACAATGTTGTATTGGCGAGCATGGGCACATGGCCTATCTTCACTACCCCCAGCAAATATTGAAATTCGAGCAAGGCTTGAGGAGCAGGCAAAGGAAATGGGTTGGCCTGCAATGCATGAGCTTTTATCAACGGTAGACGCTGTGACGGCCGTACGCCTAAAACCAAATGACTCACAACGTGTGCAGCGTGCCCTTGAGGTATTTGAAATTACCGGCAAACCAATGTCGGCACTGCTTGCTGAAGCGCCGAGCGATGATGGTCGAGAGGGCTCAGTCATTCCGTCCTGGATTAAGTTGGTTTCTCTCGAACCGAGTGATCGGGCAAGACTCCATCTCAATCTAAAAAAACGTTTTGATGAAATGTTGAGTAGCGGCCTGATAGAGGAAGTAGAAAAACTGAAACAAAATGCTTCATTGCATGCCGACCTTCCAGCGATTCGCTCGGTAGGCTATCGCCAAGTTTGGGAATACCTCGATGGGCAAATTGATTCGGACCAAATGCGTTACAAAGCATTAGCCGCTACTCGTCAGCTTGGAAAGCGCCAACTCACTTGGCTAAGAGCAATCACCGGCAGAAAAACCTTCGACCCGTTTCATCCGGATGGACTTGGGGCCGCTCTAGATTACTGCAAAGTGAATTTACAATCTCATTAAATGACGATGGTTTGTGGGGCGTCTTGAGGACGCTCTACTACCTCTCCTACAGTCCAGGCTTTTAAGCCTTGAGTAGTCAATGATTTGATTGCTGCGTCTGCTTGATCTGGTGACACTATCACCACCATGCCAATGCCGCAGTTAAATACGCGCACCATTTCAGCATCCGCTACGCCGCCCTTCATTTGCAACCAACGGAAGAGTTCAGGCATTTGCCAGCTATCACGGTGCAAGACAGCTTGCGTATTTTCTGGGAGAACACGTGGCACGTTATCTACTAAGCCACCGCCAGTAATATGAGCCATTCCTTTAACGTCAATTTCTGTAATAAGCTTTAAAAGTGGCTTGACATAAATTTCGGTGGGCGCCATCACTACATCACCTAATGGCCGGCCACCCAAGTCATCACTTGGTTTTGCGCCAGCACGCTCAATTATTTTTCTCACCAATGAGTAACCATTGGAGTGTGCGCCACTGGATCCAATTGCCAAGATGGTGTCGCCCGGAACAATACGGGCACCAGTAATAATTTTAGATTTCTCGACCGCACCCACAGTAAATCCTGCAAGATCATATTCGCCTGGCGGATACATACCAGGCATTTCTGCAGTTTCACCACCAATGAGTGCGCAGCCTGATAACTCGCAACCTTTAGCAATTCCGCCCACAACTGTTGCGGCAGTATCAACGGTCAATTTGCCGCATGCAAAATAATCTAAGAAAAAGAGTGGCTCAGCACCTTGGACCAAAATATCGTTCACGCTCATCGCCACTAGATCTTGGCCAATCGTGTCATGCCGATTCCACTCGAAAGCCAAACGAAGTTTGGTTCCTACACCGTCAGTTCCTGAAACCAAGACAGGCTCTTTGTAGTGCTTAGGAAGCTCAAAAAGTGCTCCAAAACCACCAATTCCAGCTAAAACACCCTCCCGCATGGTTTTCTTGGCCAAAGGCTTAATGCGGTCGACTAGAGCGTCCCCCGCATCAATATCGACGCCAGCGTCACGGTAGGAAAGGCCTTTTGATGGGGAATTGCTTGAAGAAGTCATATTTGAGTCAGAATTTTAGTAAAAAATGCTACTGGGTCAGTAGAATCATTGAATTCTAGAGGATTACAAGCAATGGCTGAAATTTTTACCCCTTTTCTGGCTGCATTCATTCTGGCGTATACCTTACGCCCTGTTTGCCTATGGCTTGAGACCCATCGCATCCCGCGTGCGCTAGCTGCCCTCATCTCCATGCTGATTGGCTTAGGACTGATTATTTTCATTTTCAGCCTACTGATCAGTCTGCTCAAATACGAAATCCCGCTACTCAAAACCCAACTCCCAGAATGGATAGCCAATACCCAGTCTTGGCTGAGCCCAAAACTCGAAGAGTTGCACATGAATATTGACTGGAGCGCTCTTAAGGTCAATGTCACGCAAAAAATTACTACGCATATTAATGAGAATGCCGACGCTCTCATCAACACCACCATTAGTACAGTCCTGGTATCGGGAAGCTCAGTCATCGCAGGCTTTGTTAATGCGGTGCTGATTATTTTTGTCATGTTCTATTTACTGATTGACTGGGATCAGTTTTTTTCATTGATTAAAAAAGCTGTTCCTGCGCGCGCGCAAGAAACTGTGCTCCACCTTGCAATGCATACCGATGGTTTGCTATCCCAATACTTGCGCGGCATGTTAATTGTGATTTCGATCATGGCTATTTTTTACAGTGCCGGTCTTAGTTTGGTTGGCATCAAAGGAGCTGCTGCACTGGGCGTATTTACAGCCCTAATGATCATTATTCCGTATGTTGGTATTGCGATTGGTCTTACTCTGGCAACCTTATCTGCGCTTCTTCAATTTGGGCCAGGCCCTGAGATTATTGGCGTACTAGCGGTTTTTGGATTGGGTCAATTCATAGAAGGCTTTTTCTTAACACCTCGCTTGGTAGGTGAGCGGATTGGCTTGCACCCCGTCGGTGTGCTTTTTGCTTTGTTATTTTTTGGAAAGTTGTTTGGATTTTTTGGAGTACTGCTAGCACTCCCAATCAGCGCCGTTAGTATGGTCTTAGTTCAATATGCATGGTCTCTTTACACCAAAAGCTCTTGGTATCAAAAATAGATTTTCGTTGTAATGAATAAAACTCCGCTTCCTAAACAATTTGCTTTAGATATTAGTCACACACCTAAAGCTAGTCTAGAAAACTACCTACCAGGCAAAGACCGAGCTTTGATCTCTACGCTTCAAGACTTGAGTCAGTCATGGCATCAACAATCTAAGGCAGCCCAAAATAATTCTCTAAATCAACGCTGGATTTATTGGTGGGGACCAGAGGGATCTGGACGCACGCATCTACTAGTAGCCATCGCAAATGCTGCTGCCCAGGCTGGGTTTGACTATTTTTCTTTGGGGCCTCATGAACCTACCGCTTGGGTCCGTCTGGAAGAAAAAATGAATCTGCTCACAGAAAGTGATATTCCTTCAGTGATTACGGTAGATGATGTCGATCGCCTGGATGAGCGTTTAGTTGGCTCTCTGTTTCGCATCCTCAATGGAGTGCAAGCCAGCAAAGCAATCCATATTTTTATGGTCGGCAAAGCAGCGCCTGCAGTTCTAGAGATTAGAGAGGACCTGCGTACTCGCCTAGGATGGGGCTTGGTATTCCAAACGGAACTCTTGGATGATGATGCGAAACTGCAAGCATTAGAGCAAGCGGCACAAGCCCGTGGTCTAGTGTTATCGCCAGATGTATTGCCTTGGTTGTTAAGCCGTTTCTACCGCGATATGCCTAATTTAATGGCCTTAATGGATGCTTTAGACGCTTATTCACTAGAAACAAAACGTGCTGTAACCTTGCCGCTGGTGCGTGAGCTTTTGCAGCCATAATTATTTACTCAATATTGAATTTGTGACCCAATTAGCCCTCTTCGATTTAGATCACACTCTTTTACCCTGCGATAGCGATTACGAATGGGGTCAATTTCTTGTTCGCATGGGCGTCGTGGATGGCAATGACTACGCCACAAAAAATGAGCGCTTCTACCAAGACTATAAAGACGGCAAACTGGATATCCATGAATTTTTACGATTTGCCTTAAAGCCCTTATCCCAACATTCACGTGAGCAATTGAAGGAATGGCACGATGCTTTTATGAAGGAAGTGATTCATGGGCAGTTACGCCAGAAAGCGATTGATTTAGTGAAACACCATCAAGATGCTGGAGATTTATGCTGCGTTATCACTGCCACAAACAGCTTTGTGACGCGCCCAATTGTGGAAAGCTTTGGCATTGAACACCTTATTGCTACCGAGCCAGTCACTATCTCAGATCACCCACTAGCGACTTTTACTGGTGAAGTCCTGGGCATTCCCAATTTTCGGGAAGGCAAGATTCTGAATTTGCACAACTGGCTTTCTAGTAAGCAACTTTCATTGGACACCCTGGCGCGTAGTTATTTTTATTCTGATTCAATGAATGATTTACCTTTACTTGAGAAAGTCAGCCACCCTGTTGCTACTAATCCTGATGATCGTTTGCGTAGTGAAGCTCAGAAACGTCACTGGCCTATCCTTGAGTTATTTGCATGATCACTAAATTTATTAAGCGGATCTTGCGTCGTGACCCGATGGTCAAGCATACACAAGCAAACAATACAGGGGCACCCAAACGTATCCCCAAAAAAACACATCGTATTGACCCTCACTTACTCTCCAAGAATGCGGTAAAAGTGACTGATACCTTGCAACAAGCTGGTTATGAAGCATTTATTGTTGGAGGTGCGGTACGTGATTTAGTGTTAGGTATTGGTCCAAAAGATTTCGATGTGGCAACCAATGCCACCCCAGATCAAGTGCAAAAATTATTTCGTAAAGCACGTCTGATTGGTCGTCGCTTTCAGATAGTTCACGTTATTTTTTTTGGTAAGGGCCACCCTGAGATTATTGAAGTTTCTACCTTTAGAGCCATACTGGATAACGCTGGTGACCATCTTGCAGAAAGTGGCCGCATTTTGCGCGATAACGTTTGGGGATCCCAAGGAGAGGATGCAACACGGCGTGATTTTAGTATCAACGCGATGTATTACGACCCCTCTTCTGAAACAGTGCTCGACTATCACGGTGGCATGGTCGATATCCAAAAGAAAACTTTGCGCATGATTGGTGATCCAGTAAAACGCTATCGAGAAGATCCTATACGGATGCTCAGAGCAATTCGTTTTGCCGCTAAAACTGGTTTTAGCTTAGAGGCAGCTACACGCTCCCCCATTACCAAGCTCAGTACGCTACTACAAGATGTTCCCTCTGCACGACTCTTTGATGAAATTCTGAAGCTCTTAATGTCTGGCTATTCTTGGGCAGCCATTCAAGGTTTACGTGATGCAGGCTTACATCACGGCCTGTTACCCCTGCTTGATCACATCCTTGATAGTAGTGAAGATTCCAAAGAGGCTAATCAATTCGTTAAGCTAGCACTAGCCAACACTGATCAACGAATCCAATCCGGCAAGAGTGTTTCTGCAGGATTTCTGTTCGCCACATTGCTTTGGCCCGATCTTCTCAGAAATTGGAATGCCAACTTAGCAAACGGTATGGCCAATATTCCAGCCTTACAAGATGCGATGGACGATACGATTGCCACCCAAAGTAGCGCGATTACCATTCATCGTCGCTTTGAGAGTGACATGTGTGAAATCTGGTCTATGCAACCCCGTTTCGAAAAGCGGGTAGGTCGTTATCCATACCGCTTAATAGAATCCCCCCGTTTCAGGGCGGGTTATGACTTCCTCCTACTGCGTTGTGCCACAGGGGAAAGAGATACTGTTCTAGGGCAATGGTGGACAGACTTTATCGCCGCAGACCCAAATGGACAAGAGGCTTTGATGGCCAGCGCCAAAAATGAGGTGGGTAACAGTGCATCACCCCTCAAGAAACGCCGTCGAAGGAAGCCTAAATCTGCCACTACAGCCAGCCCTAGCGAAAATACTCCAAGCTAAGCAAGTTTTTAGAAATTTCTGTAAAGTAGTTTTATCTTAGGTTTGGAAAAATATGGCACGTGCATATATTGGATTTGGCGGGAACATCGGCGATACGCGTCAACTGATCACTGACGCAATCATCTGTCTTGCTCAACGCTGCGAATTACAAATCCTAAACAAGAGTTGTTTCTATCAAAGCGCTCCTGTAGAGGCCCTTGGTGGTGACTACATCAATTCAGTCATTCAAATTGAAACGCAACTCACGCCTTATGGGCTCTTACATATTTGCCAAGCAGTCGAACAAGAATTTGGTCGGGAGCGTCCCTATGCTAATGCCCCGAGAACACTTGACCTCGATATCTTGCACTTTGAGGGCGTCACACAAAATGAAACTGAGCTCATACTGCCGCACCCCAGGATCACAGAACGCTCTTTTGTATTGTTACCCCTTCTTGAAATTTCTCCTAATTTCTTTCTACCTCACTTTGGCGAATTAAAGACCTATTTACCCAAAGTAGCAGACCAACGTATTGAAAAACTCCCCTGCCGCAACTGTAATTGCGGGGAAAAGACTGTTTATAGCCAATCGACGCATTAATTCATTAAACTCTCGCCATGGGTTATTTACAGGGCGAAAAGCCAATCTCGATTACTAAACTCCTAGCGATGCACGCTGAGGGTGAAAAAATTTGTATGCTCACAGCATATGACTCTACGATGTCTGCGCTGCTGAATCGTTGCGACATGGAAGTCATCCTGATCGGGGATTCATTGGGCAATGTGATTCAAGGCCACACCAGCACAACTCCTGTAACGATTGGTCAGATGGCCTATCACACCGAATGTGTTGCCCGCGCTAACTCACATGCCTTCTTGATTGCTGATTTACCCTTTGCTAGCTACGGTGATCCAGTGCAAGCTTTGGAGTCTGCCTCAGAACTCATGCGTGCTGGTGCTGATATGGTGAAACTGGAAGGTGGTGGTCCATGGCAAGTAGAAATCATTCAGTACTTAGTAGAACGTAGCGTTCCCGTTTGCGCTCACCTTGGATTACTTCCTCAATCAGTCCATCTTTTAGGTGGCTATAAAGTACAAGGAAAGTCAAAGGACTCAGCAAGCATCATGCTCGAGCAAGCACTTGCTTGCCAACATGCTGGGGCGCAAATGGTTGTTCTAGAGGCAATTCCTTCAACGCTAGGAAAAAGAATTACAGCAGAACTTCATATCCCTACTATTGGTATTGGTGCTGGCCCAGATTGTTCTGGCCAAGTATTAGTTCTACAAGATATGTTGGGTATTAGTCCCGGAAAACCACCGAAGTTCGTCAAAAACTTCATGGAAGGTCGTCACTCGGTGGAGGCTGCTATTAAAGCCTATATAAGAGAAGTGAAGTCCGGAAAATTCCCCGGACCCGAATATGGCTTTGCAGGTTAATTAACTAAAAAAACTCTTTACACCCTCGAACCAGCCTTTTTGTTGTGGGCTGTGTTTATCCCCACCAGACTTAAGACTTTCATCAAACTTTTGTAGTAATTTTCTCTGTTCATCCGTTAATTTGATCGGCGTCTCGACCACAATGTGGACAAAAAGATCGCCTACCAATGATGAACGTAAACCTTTAATACCTTTATTGCGTAAACGGAATGTTTTGCCAGTTTGCGTTCCTTCTGGAACTGGAAACTCAACGCGCCCCGATAAAGTAGGGACTTCGATTTCCCCACCAATCGTAGCGTTGGCAAATGAAATCGGCATTTGGACATGCAAGTCACTGCCATCGCGTTCAAATACTGGATGGGGTTTAACTCGCACCTCCACATAGAGATCGCCTGACGGACCACCATTAATGCCTGGTTCACCATTTCCAACTGAGCGCACACGCATACCATCATCAATTCCTGCCGGAATTTTGATCTCAAGGGTTTTTTGTTCTTTATGTTTACCACTGCCGTGGCAAGTTTTACATGGCTTAGGAATGTACTCGCCCGTGCCGCGACACTTAGGGCAAGTTTGCTGCATTGAGAAGAAACCTTGCTGAACACGAACTTGACCATGACCGTCACAGGTAGAACATTTTTCAGCTTTGCTACCAGGTTCTGCGCCAGTCCCATGACAAGGTTTGCAACTACTCCAGGTAGGCACTCGAATCTGAGTAGTGTATCCCTCTGCCGCTTGCTCAAGAGTGATTTCCATGTTGTAACGGAGATCTGCACCCTTATAAACCTGGGGGCCTGCATGACGTCCACCACCTTGGCCAAAGATATCGCCAAAGATATCCCCGAAAGCATCTGCAAAGCCGCCGCCTGCAAAGCCACCACCACCAAAGCCACCCATTGAGGGGTCTACACCAGCGTGCCCATACTGATCATAAGCAGCACGTTTATTTGGATCAGTCAGTGTTTCGTATGCTTCTTTTCCCTCTTTAAATTGAGCTTCAGCCGTTTTGCTGTCAGGGTTGCGATCTGGGTGATGCTTCATCGCTAATTTGCGATAAGCTGTTTTAAGCTCTGCGTCGCTAGCCCCTTTTGATACGCCAAGTACTTCGTAATAATCGCGTTTACTTTTAGGCACAGCCTATTCCTCTCTACAACCTGAATGACACAAGTCGGCACGCGGCCGACTTGTTGTTTAAGTATTTCAAAACTACATCAAATAAATGTTCAATGCCTCTATTACTTCTTGTCATTCACCTCTTTAAAGTCGGCATCAACGACATCAGCATCAGGGGCTGGACCAGAGGTGCCACCTGGAGCTGCACCGGGAGCAGCAGCGCCGCCACCAGCCTTAGCCTGCTCAGCAGCCATCACTTTCTCGCCAAGCTTCTGACTTGCTTTACCCAATGCTTCGGTCTTAGCCTCAATGATTGCCTTGTCGCTACCTTTGATTGCTTCATCTAACTCCTTCAAGGCAGTTTCAATTGCTTCCTTCTCAGAAGCTTCCAAGCTTGCACCATGCTCTTCTAAGGCTTTCTTAGTTGAGTGCGCTAAAGCATCGGCAGTGTTGCGAGTTGTTACCAACTCTAAAGCCTTCTTATCTTCAGCAGCATTGGCTTCTGCATCTTTGACCATGCGCAAGATTTCTTCTTCGGTTAAACCAGAGTTTGCCTTGATGGTGATTTTATTTTCTTTACCAGTAGTTTTATCTTTTGCGGTGACATGCAAAATACCATTGGCATCAATATCAAAAGTCACCTCAATTTGTGGCATACCACGTTGTGCTGCGGCGATACCCTCTAGGTTAAATTCCCCTAGCAACTTATTTGCAACGGCTATCTCACGCTCACCTTGGTAGCACTTGATGGTGACCGCAGGCTGATTGTCTTCCGCAGTGGAGTAAACCTGTGAATGCTTGGTTGGAATCGTAGTGTTCTTGGGAATCATCTTAGTCATCACACCACCAAGAGTCTCGATACCTAATGACAATGGGGTAACGTCTAAGAGCAATACGTCTTTACGATCGCCCGACAACACAGAACCTTGAATGGCGGCGCCAACAGCAACCGCTTCATCAGGATTGACGTCTTTACGTGGCTCTTTGCCAAAAATTTCTTTTACCTTGTCCTGAACAGCAGGCATACGGGTTTGACCGCCAACCAAAATGACATCATCAATCTCGGATACGTTCACACCAGCATCTTTAATAGCTGTTAAGCAAGGGCCAGCAGTGCGGTTAATTAACTCCTCCACCAAAGACTCCAATTTGGCACGGGTCAATTTCAAATTTAAATGCTTTGGACCACTAGCGTCAGCAGTCACGTAAGGTAAGTTAATTTCGGTTTGCTGAGCAGATGACAGCTCGATCTTGGCTTTCTCAGCAGCATCTTTCAAGCGCTGTAATGCCAATACGTCCTTACTTAAATCAACACCCTGTTCTTTCTTGAACTCAGCAATGATCCAATCAATAATGCGTTGATCAAAATCTTCACCACCCAAGAAGGTGTCACCGTTAGTAGAGAGTACTTCGAATTGCTTCTCGCCATCTACGTTGGCAATCTCAATAATCGAAACGTCGAATGTACCGCCACCCAAGTCATATACCGCAATCTTGCGATCAACTTTGTCTTGTTTATCCAAACCAAATGCCAATGCAGCAGCGGTTGGCTCATTAATGATGCGCTTAACATCTAGGCCAGCAATGCGGCCGGCATCTTTAGTAGCCTGACGTTGGCTATCGTTAAAGTAAGCAGGCACCGTAATCACAGCCTCAGTGACCTCTTCACCAAGGTAATCTTCTGCTGTCTTTTTCATTTTGCGCAGGATTTCAGCAGACACTTGTTGTGGCGCCATTTTCTTGTCACGCGCTTCAACCCAAGCATCTCCGTTATCTGCTTGAATAATGGCATAAGGCATTAAACCGATATCTTTTTGTACTTCAGCATCAGTAAATTTACGGCCCATTAAACGTTTCACAGCGTAGATAGTATTTCTAGGGTTTGTAACTGATTGACGTTTAGCTGGCGCACCAACCAACACTTCGCCATCCTCAAGATAGGCAATGATGGATGGGGTTGTACGAGCGCCTTCTGCGTTCTCAACAACTTTAGGTGCATTGTTTTCTACTACTGAAACACACGAGTTAGTGGTTCCTAAGTCGATTCCGATAATCTTTCCCATAATGGCTCCAAAAAATTAAGTTAATACCTTGTTTTATATAAGTTCTCCATACGGCTATGAATAAATCCTTATCCACTAAATGGGGTTTAAAAAGCGGAATTCAAGAGCTGAAATAGCAAAAAGGCAGAAATCCGCCTTTTTATGCTGTTTTTGGGGATTTTTTGGGTATTTACCCCTTAAAAAGGTCCTATTTGGGGGCGCTAACAGTCACTAAGGTAGGTCGCAATACGCGATCAGCAATGGTGTAGCCGCGCTGGAGAACAGAAACTACGGTATTGGGATCTTGCTCAGAGGGCACCGACGCAATCGCTTGATGGTGGTGAGGGTCGAACTTATCACCCACTGTAGGGTTAATTTCGGTCATACGACCTTTTTCAAAGGCAGATAGAAGTTGCTTAAGCGTGATTTCTAAACCTTCCTTGAATGCTTTTGCATCTCCAGCATCGGTACTTAAAGCAGCATAAAGACTATCGGTAACGGGGACCAAATGCTCTGCAAAACTTTCTATTGCAAACTTGTGCGCTTTAGCAATGTCTTCAACAGCACGGCGACGAATATTTTCTCCCTCAGCTTTGGCGCGCAAGAAATGATCTTGCAAATCAGCAAGCTTTTGATTGAGCTCTGCAATTTCTTCCTCAGGTGTCAAAGGAACACTAGCTTGTGCTGATGCTTCAGACGCAGCATCTTCAGCAGTATTTTCTTGTTCAGGATGAGGGTTTTGATTTTCTTGTGTCATGGACGCTATTTCGCTTTTAATGAAGAGTGACTATTGTTTCCGATATGGGGTTAAAAGACTCCATTTCAAGTCTCAGTCCCTTCGGCTAATTCTGCTCTCTCATTTCGGATAGCAAGTTCAGCCTCAGACTCAGTGCCTAAAGACCACCCCAATAAATGCTGGTGAGCAATATCACTTAATGCCTCAATCCATTTTGGGTTGCTATTGAGGCATGGGATATAACGATAATCTTTTCCGCCATGCTCTAGAAAGCTCTCTCTTGCTTCCATTGCAATCTCCTCAAGAGTCTCCAGGCAATCAGCTGGAAATCCTGGGCAAAAAATATCGATACGCTGACATCCTTCTTTTGCCAGCTTTTCAATTGTGGGGGCGGTATAAGGTTTAAGCCATTCTGCTTTTCCAAAGCGCGACTGAAAGGTTACGATATATTCGCCCTTCTCCAATCCCAATGCTTCACCAAGCAAACGTCCTGTTTTTAGACACTCGCAATGATAAGGGTCGCCATTCAATAAATTTCTCTTAGGCAGTCCATGAAAAGACATGACGAATCGATCTCCGGCAGAAAAGTTAGGGCGCCCATCCTGGTCCCAAGCATTGCTTACTTGATCACGTAAAGCATCAATGTATGCAGGATTATCGTGATAGTGTTTGACTAAGCGTAATTCCGGTTGATCGCGCCAAGTACTTAATACACGGAATACTTCATCAAAGCTAGAAGCTGTGGTTGTAGCTGAATACTGTGGGTATAAAGGCAGTAGCAATAAACGCTCCATGCCTTGTGCCTTCAAGCTCTTAAGAACTTCTTCGATAGAAGGCTCCCCATAGCGCATCGCTAAATCGACCAAGACGGTATGTCCTTGATTGGCAAATATTTCACCTAACTCTTTAGATTGCAGGCGTGAGTAGTGCATTAAAGGCGAGCCTAATTTTGGCAACCAAATTGAAGCATATTTTTTAGCTGACGCTCCACTACGAATAGGCAAAATAATGCCATTCAAAATGAACCACCAAATAAAGTAGGGAATTTCTACTACCCGAGGGTCAGATAAAAATTCTTTGAGATAAGCTCTCACCGCCTTGGAAGTAGGCGCAGATGGCGTGCCCAAATTGAGCAACAACACTGCAGTCTTTGAGGCTCTTAAATGAGGGTTTTGATTCACAGTAGATGTCTTCATCAATATTTTTTAAAATGCTTAAGAGCTAAGAGCACCTGATAATAATTTAGAAGTAATGTCCACAATTGGAATAACTCGGTCATAAGCCATTCGAGTTGGCCCAATCACTCCTAAGGTACCAACAATTTGACCGTCCAAACTGTAGGGCGCACTAATGACAGCTAAATCCTCATAAGGCAGAAGGTCACTCTCTCCACCAATAAAGATCTGAATACCATCAGCATGGCTAGATACATCCAACAATTGCATTAAAACCGACTTTTGTTCCAACATATCAAACATTTTGCGCAGCTTATCAAGATTGGAGCTTAAGTCCCCAACATTGAGTAGACGGCGCTCACCAGAAAGGACGACATCGCCACGACCCAAATCGTAATCAGCTACTCCAGCTTGTAAAGCTAAAGTCATCAAACCAGAAATGTCGGTACGTAAATTATCTAAATCAGCTTTGAGATGAGAGCGTACTTGATCAAAACTTTTTCCTGCAAACTGAGCATTAATGTAATTACCTGCTTCGATTAATTGGCTAGGTGTGTAATCTTGAGTTGTCGGCAAGATGCGGTTTTGTACATCCCCTTCGAGGGTAACCATAATGAGCAAGATCTTGCCTTCGCCCAAACGCAAAAATTCAATATGCTTAAAGACTTGAGCGCGCTTAGGCGTCATGACAACGCCAGCGAAATGAGTCAGATTGGACAGCATTTGAGCTGCGGAATTTAAAACCCTTTGCGGTGAGTCGGGCAAAAGTCCCTTTTCTACTTCTCGAGCAGCCATTTCTTCAAGAGGGCGAATAGTGACCATGGTGTCCACAAACAGACGATAGCCTCTCGGAGTTGGAACTCGGCCAGCAGAGGTATGCGGGCTAGTCACTAGACCCATGTCCTCTAAATCAGCCATGACATTACGAATTGTGGCGGCTGATAGGTCTAAGCCCGAGAATCTCGAAAGTGTCCGGGAGCCAATCGGCTGACCCTCCTCGATATAACGCTCGATGAGGGTTTTTAGTAAAGCGCGGGAACGTTCATCCATGATGGAAGAGATTTTATGCCTATGGTTTAATCCTTATATGTTAAGCCCTTCCCCAAATTCCACCAATAAGGCCTTTAAGCGGGTTGCGCTTGTTGGCAAATTCCAGGCTGATGGGATAGAGGAACGCCTCCAAGACCTAGCTAAACTGGTCACAGGCTTGGGCTGTGAAGTCTTTTTAGAGGCTGCCACCGCCCAACATCTGGGTTTTACTGAATTTCCCATCAAAACAGCTGAGGATTTTGCCGGGGCAATTGATCTAGTGGTAGTTCTGGGTGGCGACGGAACCATGCTTGGAATTGGTCGCCAATTGGCAGGAAAGAATGTTCCTTTGGTGGGCATCAATATGGGTCGCCTAGGCTATATGACTGATATTCCCATCCAATCGGTCCAAACCATTCTTCCTCAAATTATTGCCGGGGAGTACGAAGCAGATACTCGTACTCTTTTAGATGCAGTCGTTTTGCGTAAAGATAAAGAAATTACCCGCGCGCTTGCACTCAATGATGTAGTGGTAAACCGTTCAGGAATTTCTGGAATGGTGGAGTTGGCGGTTCGTGTCAATGGTTCATTTATGTACAACCAGCGTTCAGATGGTTTGATTGTCTCTACACCTACAGGCTCAACTGCTTATGCTCTTTCCGCTGGAGGTCCCATTTTGCATCCACGAGTTGCAGGAATCTTACTGGTTCCGATTGCACCCCATTCACTTTCGAATCGCCCAATCGTCTTACCGGAAGATAGCGTGACGGTTATTGAAGTGATTGATGGTCGTGAAGTCATTGTGAACTTTGATATGCAATCCCAAACTGATTTACAAAGCGGGGACAAGATTGAAGTGCGTCAGTCCAATAAAACAATTACTTTCCTACATCCTTGCAGCCATAGTGACTACAAAACTTTGCGCGAGAAGCTGCATTGGAATGAGTACCCATCGACATTCTGATGTCGCTTTCTTTGCTACGCTAATACATGCTTCACACTATCTCACTTCGTGACTTTGTCATTGTTGATCAGCTTGAGCTCGACTTTGCCAGCGGCTTTACAGTCCTGACTGGAGAGACTGGCGCGGGTAAATCGATCCTATTAGATGCCCTCAGCTTGGTATTGGGTGAGCGCGCTGATAGCAGTCAAATTAGAGAGGGTGCTAGTCGTGCTGAAATATCAGCTCTCTTCAGAATAGATCCTGAACAAATTCAATACTTCAATCAGTGGTTGGAAGAGCAAGGTTTTCCCATAGAAGATGGAGGAGAAAGCCTTTTTCTAAAGCGAACCATTGATGGGAATGGTCGCAGCCGCGCGTTTATTAATGGTAGCGTCGCTACAGTCACACAGCTTCGTGAGGCGGGAGATCGGTTGGTCGATATACATGGTCAACATGCGCATCAACTCTTACTGAAGGGTGGTGCACAACGTGAACTGCTCGATCGTCATGCCGGTTTATTACCGCTTGCATCTGAAGTAGCTCAAACTTTTAAGACCTTAAGTGAATCTCGTCGCAGATTAGAACAAGCAGAAAATGCTGGCCAAGATATTGAGCGTGAGCGTGAACGCTTAGAGTGGCAGCTAGAAGAGCTGACAGAGCTTTCTCCAGTAGAGGGTGAGTGGCTCAGTATTCAAAGCGAGCATGCAAAACTTGCAAATGGCGCCAAAATTATTGAGGGCTGCCAGGAAGTAATCGAATCATTGAGCGAAGCAGATAGTTCAGTAGAAGCAATTCTATCTAGAGCATGCGGCAATATCAGCGCTTTGGCAGAGCATGATCCAGTCCTATGTAATATTAGTGAGGCCTTGAATTCTGCACAAATTCAATTGGACGAAGCGATTCATGGTCTCAATCGCTATTTACAAAAGATTGATTTAGACCCAGCAAGACTGGAACTGGTAGAAGAACGAATGCAAGCACTTCACGGGGCTGCACGCAAATACCGCACTGAAGTAGATGAATTACCCAAACTATTAGTAGACACTCAGGAACGCTTAGATGCATTAACGGCTTCACAGAATATTGAAGCCCTTCGCGACAAGGTCAAGACTGAAGAAGCTGCCTATCAGAAAATTGCCAAGCAACTCTCACAAAAGCGCAGTAAAGCTGCAACTGAACTGGGTAAGTTAGTCACAGATGCAATGCAAAATCTTTCTATGGCTGGCGGTCAACTCGAGATTGCCCTCACCCCTCTCAATGAAGGTGGTTCGAATGGCCTAGAACAAATTGAGTTTTTAGTTGCAGGTCATGCCGGCAGTACACCGCGGTCTTTAGCCAAAGTAGCATCAGGCGGTGAATTAGCACGGATTAGCTTAGCCATTAGCGTCATCACAAGTAAGGCCTCATTTACGCCCACACTGATCTTTGATGAAGTCGATGCTGGAATTGGAGGGGCTGTAGCTGAAACCGTTGGAAAGCTATTGCATCAACTTGGCCAATCGCATCAAATTTTGTGTGTCACACATCTGCCCCAAGTAGCAGCCCAAGGCAACCATCATCTGAAAGTCAGTAAATCACAAAGTGCGGATAAGACCATCTCTCAAGTCCAAACTCTGGGCAGATCAGAGCGGGTAGAAGAGGTAGCGCGCATGCTAGGTGGCGCAACGATTACCGATACTACGCGTCGTCATGCTCGGGAACTTTTGGGCCAAAGTTAAATTAGCTTAGGGGTTAGATGACTCCGAAAAGACTTCTTTCCAGAGCGACACCACAGCATCTCTTGCTAAAAGCATTTCCGGATGTGCCTCAATAGAAATACGGGTCTTTTCTGCACCATCTAAACGCAGGCGATGTTGCAAAGCCCTGAGAGAGCGATATGCATTAGCAACTGCATGCGCAGCATGAGGGGCAATTAAACCTAACTCTCCAGCAATACGCAGTAAAGCAATATTGCCTAAGTTACCAATTAATTGAGGATATTGATGCGAATAAGCCAGCACTAAAAACTGTACTATAAATTCGATATCGACCATGCCACCAGCATCATGTTTTAAGTCAAACTCCCCGCTTATATTCGGATGACCTGCATGGACTTTGCGTCGCATTTCTAAAATTTCATTGCGCAACTGATCAACATGACGCTGCTGACTTAAGACCTCAGCCCGAACATCATCAAACACTAAGCCTACTTCGATATTGCCTGCCGAGTAACGCGCCCTAGTGAGGGCCTGATGCTCCCATACCCATGCAGCGTTATCACCTTCACGAAGTTGATATTTCCTAAATGCCTCGCTATTGGTTACTAAAAATCCAGCCGAGCCATTAGGGCGTAAGCGAGTATCAATTTCAAATAGGCTCCCTGTAGTAGTAAAGGCAGTTAACCAATTAATCATGCGCTTGGCTAAAAGCCCATACACCTCACTAGCCACATAATCTGTCTCATCTGCTTGATATAAAAATACCAAATCTAAATCGGAGGCATAACCCAACTCTTTGCCACCTAACTTTCCATAAGAAATAATGGCAAAAGGTGGGTTGCTACTTTTGGGTAAATTAAATTTTTCCACAACACTCGGCCAGACCCGCTCAAAAGTGATTTGCAAAATGAGATCAGCCAATGCAGAAAGATGATCGCTAACCTTTTCTACGGAAAGTGCCTGTTTAACGCCAATTCCCAAGTCTGCTAATAAGGTAATAAAGGTTTCGGTGTGATGCGTCACCCGCAAAATATCCATTGCCTGCTCTGAACCATCTCCATCGGCCATGACATCATCAAGTTGCAGATGAAGATTGGCTTTTACTTCTCGCCAATATTCATCTGGGTTTTCAATGAGTAACTCCTCAGTTCTAGAGTTCAGAAGATGATCCAATAAATGAGGGTGCCGAGTAAGATAATGAGCACCCCACTGAGAAGATTTCAAGAGGGCTAATACATTTGATAAAGCCCTAGGGTATTCAGCCAATATAGAGAGGTAAGCACTTCGGCGCGCAATCGCTTCTAGTAAATCAAAAAAGCGTAATAAAGTCGTATCAGCGTGCACGAGCGAAGCATCATCACCTTGAATACTTTGGGCTGCTTGGCGCATTAAGTTATTAAAAATAAGACGGCTCTTCTCGGGTAATTGCTTTTGCTTGGGGCTTTCAACCCACATCCGCCATCTAACTAAGGTTTCAGGAAAAACAAGCTCATCAGGCGCCCAATCAAGCGCTAAGGGAGCTAGATCTAGGCGAGCGCTATGGTCAAGTGAAAATGCTTTTTCAAATAGTCGCGCTACGTTATTTTGATGGCGATCTAACTCTGCTAAAAACTGATCGAGATTTTGTCCTGACTGCATCATCGATTGCGCTAAGCGCGTCCTGCTTTCCTCGTCATCAGGAAAGTAATGGGTTTGTTGATCATCCCAAACCTGAAGCCGATGCTCCAAGCGCCTCAGAAATATATAGGCAGACTGTAAATCCTTGACCTCACTTGCAGGAAGAATGTCACGCTGCGAAATCAAATCAAGAACCTCTAAAGTGGGTCTCACTCTAAACCGAGGATCAGTACCTCCGCGCATTAACTGGAACATCTGCGCTAAGAATTCAATTTCCCGAATTCCGCCACGACCCAATTTAATATCTCGAGAACGGCCTTGGCGTCCTGAGGATCTCTTATCTGCTTCCAGCTGTATCTGTGCGTGAAGATCCCTTATTGAAGCAATCACTCCATAGTCAAGATGACGGCGATATACGAAAGGGCGAATGAGCTGCTCTAACTCTTTTTCACAGTACAGGTGGGTATCTGTTCCAGGCAAAGGCGCAATCAGTCGACCCTTGATCCAAGCATAGCGCTCCCATTCTCGACCCTGCACTAGCAGATACTCCTCTAGCATGTCTAAGCTACACACTAAAGGTCCTGAATCTCCGTTTGGACGCAAACGCATATCAACTCGGAATACAAAGCCATTAGCATCGTGCTCAGCCAAGCAGGTGATCAAGCGTTTACCCATGCGTGTAAACCACTCGTGGTTCGATAAACTTTTTTCTGCTCCTACCGTCTCACCCTCATGCTCATATAAAAATATCAAGTCAATATCAGATGAAAGATTGAGCTCAAGCCCGCCCAACTTTCCCATACCAACAACCATCAAAGGCATTTCGTTATTAGTAACTCGACTCCAGGGCAGCCCAAAGCGGGCCTGCAGATCTGAGCGAATCAAGGTAATCGCTTCTGAAACAGCAAGTTGAGCAAACAGACTAAGGCTATGGGTCACCTCTTCAAGGCTAGCCATACCATTTAAGTCTCGAAAAGCAATCCACAACATCAATCTCTGGCGAGCTAGGCGCAATTCGGTCATGAATTGCGCTTCACCAAACTCACTGCCCTCCTTGGACTGTCTGCAAGCGCTCAATAGATCTCGAATATCTTGGGCTTCAATTTTTTTCTGGCCGCAGCTATGGAGCCACTCCGCCCAATCTGGGCGAGCACTCAGCCAGCGGCGCGCATAAGTAGAGTGCCGCTCTAATAAGTCCATTTGCTCAGAAAAATCGTTCATTCCCCCATCTTAATCCGTACCCAGAACTTGCTATACAGAAGCTTGGCGGTCAACCGTGGGCTGACGGATAATAGGGGCCATGCTGGAAAATATCATTCTGCCTCGTCTCAAGGGCGCATTTACTAAAGACCCTCAACTCTCGGGCAAAGCTTGGTACAAGCGCGCCTTGATTTTGATTGCTCTAGTAGCAGCTTTATTTGTGATTGGGCACCTTGGAGTTCGTTTCATTCTTTGGCCTCAAATTGAAAAATCAAAAGCAAGCATTGAAAAATTGATTAGTGCTCGCATTGGGGCTAATGTTTCTATAGATAAGCTAGAAGTTGCTTGGACTGGAATTCGACCTAACTTTGAAGTTGAAGGACTACGCTTTAACGGGGCAGATCCATCGAAGCCTTTATTATTCGTTGAAAAAATTAATGGTGAGCTGAGCTGGAATTCTTTATATCACCTTGCGCCCTATTTTCATAAACTGAACTTAAAGGGTGCGCAAATTGAAGTTCGTCGTGATAGCAAAGGACTAATCAGCATAGCGGGATTACCGATTCATAGTCAGCCTAATGATTATTCAGCTGAAAACTGGTTATTTGCACAAAATGATATTCAGATTAATGATGTCAAATTATTTTGGGATGACCAAAAAAGTCAAAAGCAGTTAAGCACTATTGATATTGGGAACCTCACCCTAAGTAATGGCTTCCGTAAGCATCAAGGCGTGCTGACTGCTACTACGCCATGGACTACTGGCCCTGTAGAAGTTAAAGTCAATTTTGCGCAACGTCTTACTGGGCAAGCGGGTAATTGGCGCCATTGGATTGGCGCTATCGAGTGGGACTTCACGAATCTCAATCTCACTCAGATTGCCAAGGAGTTTAAGCTGCGCCCTAAAACTTTAGAGGGTAGTGCCAGCTCGAAAGGAAAATTAAATATTGACAACGGTCAGCCAGACGGTGGAGAGGTTTATTTTGCTGCTGATAATCTAGTAGTGCAATTATCAAAAGAAGAAAACGCTATTGTCTTTGGAAGGGTAGAGACTAACCTGACTCAAGAAAATATTAATGGCATGATTTCTATCAATACTAAAACCCTTGCTTGGAGAGATGCTCAAAGCGCTAAAAACACCTCGCTAGAAAACCTGAGCCCGATGACGTTCCGCTGGCGACCACCTGGGGCTGATGGTGAAATCAAGGAATTTGGTTTTTCTTCTCCAAAAATCTTAGTAAAAGATATTGCTTTATTTGCTCTTAATCTTCCGCTCTCTAAAAAAGTACAGCGTTGGATCAAAGACTCTCAGGCTAATGGTGAGCTCCAGAACTTAGACATCAACTGGTCAGAAAGCAAATCAGCGCTTTCTAATTTAAAGCTACCCGGTAATTGGTTTAAATCGAATAAATTAGATTTTACGGTCAGTGGCAAACTCATTAATCTAAGCTTCACGGGTGTGAATAAATCCATGCCTTCGGTCAGCAATCTTTCTGGATTTCTTTCTAGTAATCAAAATCAGGGCAGCTTTACTGTCGACTCAAATAACCTTGGCTTAGAAGTCAATGATCTCCTTGCGGATCCTAAAATTAAATTAGATCTTGCCAAGGGCCAAATTTCTTGGGTGAAAACAAAAGGTAATTGGGTTGTGACTGCTAAAGATCTAGCCTTAAGTAACTCAGAAATAACAACGAAACTCGATCTCAATTATGTGCTTGGGGGCAAAGGTCAAGCCGACCTAATGTCTTTAGACATGGACTTTCCAACAGCTAAACTTGCTACTGCACACCGCTATCTTCCGATCAATATGGATAAAGATACTCATTACTATCTAAGCAAAGCGTTCAGTGCAGGCGATATCCAGAAGGGTAAGCTGCATATTAAAGGTGATCCAAACAAAATCCCTTTTCCTAAAGGCAGCACTGGGGAATTTACTTTTAATCTACCAATCACTGCGGCGACCTATAACCCTCTACCTACCCTACCAAGCAATCAAGGAGTATGGTCTGCATTTACTAATGTCAATGGACTCATCGCTATGCAAAATGAGTTATTTACCGTAGACATTAGTCAAGGTAATTACAAACAAGTTGCAATGAGTCAATTGCATGCCGAAATTCCAAGTGTTAGCGCTAATCAATTAGTGCTCTCCGTCAATGGCAACGTCCAAGGTGAAGCGCCTCAAATACTGGAATATTTATTTGCTTCACCAGTAGGGAAAAAGCAGGCTAGCTTTGAAAAGAATTTACGCGTAACTGGTAATACCAGTATTGAGCTGGGCTTAAAAATTCCCCTTTCAGGCAACGAGGACACTAAAGTTGATATCAAACTCAATTTGCCTGGCAATAAAGCGCAATGGGCCAGTTTTCCACCCCTTGAAAACCTTAAAGGAAAAATTCGGATTACCGATATCAACCCTCAGTTTGAAGATGTGAGTGCCAAATTCTTAGGAGGTAATCTCAAGATTGCTACAGCACCATCATCTGCAGGCGCTCAGAACTATAGTATTGTCGGCGATATTTCTGCAAATTTTATTAGGGATTATTTTTCTAATGCGGTGAAGTCTGAGTCCGTTTCCCTACTTGATGCGATGAGTGGTGCCGCTAAATATGAAGGTGTACTGAGTTTTCATAAGTCTGGAAGCGAAACCAACCTAAAATTTGATCTGCGCGACTGGGCAAGTGCTGCGCCAATCCCAGCTCAAAAACTGAAAGGGGCCCCCCTTTTGGGTCAAGTCACCATTAAAACCAACTCCACGACTCAGGGAGGATCTGCGGGTGCTAGCTGGATCGGTAATCTTGGAGATATCTACGCTATACAAGGCGAACTCAATCAGGATGGTGAGGTACGCTCAGCCCTTGGAGTCGGCGCCCCAGCCATTCTTTCGCAACAAGGATTTAATTTAAATTTAGTCACTAATGAACTGAATGTAGATTCCTGGATTGATTTTTTTGGGCATCAAGATAACAAGAATCTTCAAACCAAGGCGGACGATCCTAGCGCCAACAGTCTACAAATAACAGCGCAAGTGCAAAAATTAACCTTGATTGATCGAATATGGGAGGATTTGAATATATCTGCCAGCCAGCAGCAGAGTGCGTTGCAAATGCGTATCAATGCGCCTCAGATTAATGGGCAGATTCAGTACCAAGGCGCTAATCAAGAAAATCCTAACGGTATACTTTCTGGAATATTCAGTCGCCTACGCGTACCAGATGTAGCAACGGAATTAATTAAATCAAGTGCCAGTAATACTTCAAATCAAAATACGCGCAGTCCTGACAGCGTCCCCAGTCTCGATTTATCTATAGATGATTTTTCTTGGTTCAAGGCTAAGCTTGGTCAATTCAAAATCAAGACTATCTCAGGCAATAACGCAGTCAAGATTGACTCCATTCAAACCATTAATCCCGAAGGTGAGTCCAAAATCACTGGGCAGTGGAATGGTGCTAGCCAAAATCAATCTGAGCATACCCAACTCAATTTTGATATGGATGTGAAGAATGCCGGACAACTCATTGCTCACTGGAGTGATGAAAAATTAGTTGAGGGCGGTCAAGGCAAAGTGAACGCAGCGATTGAGTGGGATGGCTCACCATTTGACCCACAATTCGACTCTCTAAAAGGTCAGGCAAATTTAAATCTGTTAAAAGGTCGGCTGTTAGAGGTCGATACTAGTGGTGCTCAACTTCTGGATGTTTTGAGCTTACAAAGTCTGCTGAAATTTGCTACTCTTGATTTACAAGGTAGCGTTGGAAATATTGCGGCTAAGGGAACTAGCTTTAACTCGATTAACGGTAGTTTTGAGATCAATCAAGGCATTGCGCAGGCAAAGCAATTTAAGATAGAACTGGATCAGGCTCGTGTCGCGATGAACGGTCAAATCAACATTCCGAAACAAACTCAAGATTTACGAATTACTATCTTCCCCACCATCGATGCAACAGCGGGTTCATTAGCTGCTTTTGCGATCAACCCTATTATTGGTTTAAGCGCTCTCATTGGGCAATATTTAATTACCAGTCAAATCAACCGTAATTTTCAATCAGACTATTTGGTTCAAGGGTCTTGGAAAAATCCTGAGGTGATTCCCTTGGATCAACAAGGACAACCTCTCGACTCAAAGGCTATGGATAAGATTCGTAGCAAGGATCTGTTAAAAGAACAAAGCAAACCTGCATCGAACAGTTCGTCACCTCCATCATGAATCATAGTGAAAATTTAAGCGATATTCGGATCGCGTCTATCCAAATGGTATCTACTCCCGTACTTCAGGAGAACCTCAATACGGCTGCTAGATTAATTAAATCTGCAGCTGAAGAGGGCGCTCAGCTTGCTGTCTTACCTGAATATTTTTGCTTGATGGGCTTTAAGGATACCGATAAGGTTCGAGCTCGAGAGTCCTATGGGAATGGCCCTATTCAGGAACAGCTTTCGGCAATTGCAAAAGATAATGGCATTTATTTAGTTGCAGGGACTATTCCCTTGGAGGCTGGTGATCCAGAAAAAGTGTTGAACACCACTCTAGTCTTCAATCCACACGGTGAGACGATTGCACGTTACGACAAAATTCATCTATTTGGATTTCAGACAGAAACTGAGCGCTACCAAGAATCTGAAACGATTGAAGCGGGTAATGAGCAATGCATACTAAAGATTGCAATCGGTACGCAAGAGTGGATTTTTGGACTGAGTATCTGCTATGACCTGCGTTTTCCAGAGCTTTACAGGGCCTTAGGTCAAGTAGATTGCCATATTATTCCTGCGGCTTTTACCTACACGACAGGTAAAGACCATTGGGAAATTCTGCTGCGTGCACGGGCGATTGAGAATCAATGCTATGTTCTGGCTTCAGCTCAGGGCGGTACCCACCTCAATCAACGGCGTACATGGGGGCATAGCATGCTGATTGACCCTTGGGGCGATGTTTTTGCCAATCTCCCTGAAGGTGAAGGTTTTATTTCTGGGGTATTGTGCAAAGATAAATTAAACGAGGTACGCTCTAAGTTACCTGCACTGACCCATCGAAAGCTTTAAATCACCGAAAGATTTTCCTAATCAATGAATGCACCAGAAGCACTATTTCCAAATCATTGGACCAAAGCTAAAAAACAAGCTGATCTCCTGAAAGTAGCAAAATCAATTTTGCTAGAACCCACGGGACTCACAGAACAAGATCTTCATCGTACTTTTAGCGATATGTTTACACATCGCCTAGACGATGCCGATCTGTACTTTCAACACACCCGTAGCGAAAGCTGGAGCCTTGAAGAAGGCATTGTGAAATCTGGCAGCTTCAATATTGATCAAGGCGTTGGGGTACGTGCAATTTATGGCGATAAGACAGCCTTTGCTTATTCTGATGAAATTAATTTAGAGGCACTCAATAAAGCAGCGAAGGCAACGCGCGTTATCGGACCAGAAGGTGGCAAACAAGCTGTTGCTAGCAAACTTTTTAATCCCCTCTCGAACAAACTCTATTCCGACATCAATCCTTTAGACTCTTTGCAACCCAAAGAAAAGATTGCGCTTCTTGAAAGTATTGAGCGGCGTGCAAAAGCCCGTGATCCTCGCATTATTCAAGTGATGGCAAGTTTGGCTGGTGAATTTGATGTGATCTTAGTCGTGCGTGCCGATGGATTACTAGCCGCTGACATTCGTCCATTAGTCCGTGTCTCAGTTCATGTCATTGCTGAACAAAACGGTCGGCGTGAATCTGGCTCCTCTGGTGGCGGAGCACGTCACGATTATCAATACTTTGATGCTGCACTGATTAATCGTTATGTTGATGAAGCGGTAGATGGTGCCCTAACGAACTTAGATTCACGACCTGCTCCTGCCGGACCGATGACCGTAGTCATGGGCCCAGGTTGGCCAGGTGTCTTACTCCATGAAGCAGTTGGTCATGGTCTAGAGGGTGACTTCAATCGCAAAGGTTCGTCTGCCTTTGCTGGACGTATTGGTCAACGCGTAGCGGCTAAGGGTGTCACTGTAGTTGATGATGGCACGCTCTCAGGTCGTAGGGGCTCACTCAATATTGATGATGAAGGTACGCCCACCCAATGCACCACCTTAATTGAGGATGGTATTTTGAAAGGCTATATCCAAGATAGTCTGAACGCTCGCCTAATGAAGATGCCACTCACCGGCAATGGTCGCCGAGAAAGTTTTGCTTCATTACCAATGCCACGCATGACCAATACTTATATGCTGGCCGGCAAAGATGATCCACAAGAAATTGTGGCTAGTATTAAGAGGGGCCTTTATGCGGTCAATTTTGGGGGTGGTCAGGTGGACATCACTAGCGGAAAATTTGTTTTTTCTGCATCTGAAGCCTATTGGGTAGAAAACGGAAAAATTCAGTACCCAGTCAAAGGAGCCACCATCATCGGCAGTGGACCAGAGTCTCTGAAGCAGGTTTCTATGATTGGCAGTGACCTCAAGTTGGATAGCGGCGTAGGGGTTTGCGGCAAGGAGGGACAGAGCGTTCCAGTAGGTGTTGGACAGCCCACCCTAAGAATTGATAGCCTTACAGTGGGCGGGACTGCCTAGTATTACCTAATTACGGCTTAAAATAGCCGTATGAACCAACAAAACACTAATCCCGCTAATTGGTACTCCGCCGTTGATAAGACGTCGGATACTGACGATCAACGTATTCACAACATTTCAATTCTGCCTCCGCCAGAGCACTTGATTCGTTTTTTTCCCATTTCAGGCACTCCAACGGAAGCACTGATTAGCAAAACCCGAAAGAAGATTCGAGACATTATTCATGGCAAAGATGATCGTTTACTCGTCGTCATCGGTCCCTGCTCGATTCATGACCCAAGAGCAGCATTGGAATACTGCCATCGCCTCTTAGCAGAGCGTAAGCGTTTTGCTGGAGAATTAGAAATTGTAATGCGGGTGTATTTTGAAAAGCCACGCACCACTGTTGGTTGGAAGGGCTTAATCAATGACCCTTATTTAGATGAGAGCTATCGCATCGAAGAAGGTCTGCGTCTTGCCCGCCAAGTCCTGATGGAAATTAATCGTCTTGGTATGCCGGCAGGTAGTGAATTCCTTGACGTGATTTCTCCACAATATATTGCTGATCTGATTTCTTGGGGCGCTATTGGCGCACGTACAACCGAAAGCCAAGTTCATCGTGAGCTGGCTTCTGGTTTATCAACTCCAATTGGTTTTAAAAATGGTACTGATGGCAACATCAAGATTGCAACAGATGCAATCCAGGCTGCAGGTATGCCGCATCACTTCCTTTCTATTCATAAGAATGGTCAAGTCTCTGTAGTAGAAACCAAAGGCAATAAAGACTGTCACGTGATTTTGCGCGGCGGTAAAGAACCTAACTATGAAGCACAATTCGTCCGGACTGCTTGTGCAGAGCTTGCGGCTGCCAAGCTCCCAGCTGGTTTAATGGTGGACTTGTCTCACGCAAACTCCAGTAAAAAGCATGAGCGTCAGATCGTTGTCGCTGACAATATTGCTAAGCAAATTGAGTCTGGATCGCACCAAATTTTTGGTGTCATGGTTGAAAGTCATCTTCATGATGGTGCACAAAAATTCACACCTGGAAAAGATGATCCTGCCAAACTGGAATATGGCAAGAGCATTACTGATGCATGTATTAACTGGGATGATTCAGTGAAAGTACTTGAGCGTCTTGCTGATGCTGTGAAGAAACGTAGAAGCAAGAAAAGCAAGTCCTAAAAATTAATGGGCGAGCATTAGAAAAGAGACTAGATTATTTAGTCTCTTTTTTTTTCATGCTTCCACAACACATCACTACCACCTGCAGCACGATTCAGTATGCGTGACAAAACAAATAATAAATCTGAGAGGCGATTGACATACTGGCGCGGAGAGTCATATAAGGGCTCAGCCCAACCCAAACGGACAATCGAGCGTTCAGCCCTTCTGCACACTGTGCGGCAAACATGAGCTTGCGCAGCAGCACGTGTTCCACCTGGCAAAATAAATTCAGTTAGTGGAGGTAGTTGCTTGTTGTACTTTTCGAGCCAGACATCTAACTGGGCAACATGCTCAGGTTTGAGGAGCTTGTAATTCGGAATACAAAGCTCACCACCCAAATCAAATAAATCATGCTGGATCTGTAAAAACAGCTCTTGTAACTCTGGGGCAATGCTTTCAGGGATCTGCTCGGTCATCAAAACGCCAATTTCAGAATTCAACTCATCGACGTCCCCCATAGCGCAAATCCGCAAATGGTCCTTTTCTACGCGACTTCCGTCACCTAGGCCAGTCATGCCTGAATCACCAGTTCTGGTGGCTATTTTTGATAATCGATTTCCCATGAGCTTAATTATAGGTAAGTGGCTAAAATGTTCTTATGAATATGGTAACCCCGCCCCCAGATATCGCTGCCATCAGCGCACTTCAGTCCAGACTCGTCTCTGCCTTACGCCCCATCCTGCCAGAGCATGCCCTGCTATGGGAGCCTGAGGACACAATCCCCTATGAATGCGATGGGTTAGCAGCATATCGCCGCATGCCTCTAGCAGTAGCTTTGCCTGAAACAGAAGAGCAAGTAGCTCAAATTCTGAAGATTTGCTTTGAGATGCAAATTCCAGTGGTGCCCCGCGGATCAGGAACTGGTCTTTCTGGTGGCGCAATGCCGATTTCTCAAGGCTTAGTCCTCTCTTTAGCCAAACTCAAGAAAATAATCAGCATTGACCCATTTACCCGGACTGCAGTAGTGCAACCTGGCGTTCGCAATCTTGCCATCTCAGAAGCAGTTGCTCATCTTGGTCTCTATTACGCTCCCGATCCGTCTTCGCAAATTGCCTGCTCGATTGGTGGCAACGTCAATGAAAACTCTGGTGGCGTGCATTGCCTTAAATATGGTTTGACTTTGCATAACGTTTTACGTGTTCGCGGTGTTTTGATGAATGGTGAAATAGTTGAATTTGGTAGCCTAGCTCCTGACTCTCCCGGATTAGATTTGCTTGCCATTGTGATGGGTAGCGAAGGGATGTTGGCAGTAGTCACTGAAGTGACTGTTAAATTGGTTGCCAAACCAAATTTAGCGCGAGTGATTATGGCTAGTTTTGATGACATCGAAAAAGGTGGTGATGCCGTAGCCGCCATCATCGCTGCCGGCATTATTCCTGCTGGATTAGAAATGATGGATAAGGCAACAACTCGCGCAGTAGAAGAGTTTGTCCATGCTGGATATGATCTTGAGGCGGAAGCCATTTTGCTTTGCGAGTCCGACGGCACTTTTGAAGAAGTGGCTGAAGAGATTGCACGTATGACTAAGGTCCTGGAAGAATCCGGCGCCAGCGGTATCAAGATCTCTCAAGACGAATCTGAGCGCCTCAAGTTTTGGAGTGGTCGTAAAAACGCATTCCCTGCTGCAGGTCGTATCGCAGCTGACTATTACTGTATGGATGGCACTATTCCTCGCAGACATATTGCTACTTTATTAAAGCGTATCCGAGGTATGGAAACTAAATATGGCTTGGGTTGCTTAAATGTTTTTCATGCAGGTGATGGCAATATGCATCCCCTTATTTTATTTAATGGTGCAGATCCAGATGAATGGCACCGCGCAGAGGAATTTGGTACTGAAATCTTAGAGGCCTGCGTTGAGCTTGGCGGAACCATCACCGGAGAACATGGTGTTGGTATCGAAAAGATTAATTCTATGTGCATTCAATTTGGCGAAGGTGAACGAGAATCCTTCTGGGGTGTGAAGAGCGCCTTTGATCCAGCAAAATTACTCAATCCAGATAAAGCGATTCCCACTTTAAGTCGCTGTGCAGAATATGGGCGCATGCGCATCAGTGGTGGCAAGCTGCCTCACCCTGAATTAGAGCGCTTCTAATGCCAAGTCCTGCAATAAAAGACTTTCAGGAACAAATTCTGAATGCTGTCAATAATAAGGCTGTACTTTCTATTGAAGGCAGTGGAAGTAAATCTTGGTATGGCAATGCCAATTCGCACACTAAGTTAAATGCCCGCACTTACTCTGGAATTTTGGAATATCAACCAGAAGAATTGGTAATTACTGCTTGCGCAGGTACCCCACTCAAAGAAATAGAAGCGGCCCTGAAAGAAAAAAATCAAGTGCTCGCATTTGAACCCCCGTACTTTGGCGAACATGCCACATTTGGTGGTGCGATTGCTGCAGGTCTAGCCGGTCCAGGCCGCATCAGCGCAGGTAATTTTAGAGATTTCGTTTTAGGTACCCGCATCATGGATGGCAGAGGCCAAGATCTGAACTATGGCGGCAAAGTGATGAAGAATGTAGCGGGATATGACGTTTCTCGATTGCTGCCAGGGTCTATGGGCACGCTTGGACTTCTACTGGAGGCATCAGTCAAAGTATTACCAAAGCCTGCAGCAAGCGCCACTTTGCGCGCTCAGATTTCTCAAGCTCAAGCACTCAAGGTATTAAACGAATGGGCTGGTCAACCCCTACCCCTATCAGCAAGCTGCTGGATTGGTGATAGCAAGGGCGGTGATGGTGAATTAATAATTCGTCTTGCAGGCGCTGCTGCTGCAGTGAAAGCTGCGATTCCCGCAATGCGCTCTTTAATTCAAGCCAATGAAGTCGACCCTCAGATTGCTGACGTATTTTGGAAAAATTTGCGTGAACAACAATTAGGCGCCTTTACTGATCTTGCTTCTGATCAAACGCTTTATCGCTTGGCACTACCAGCTGCTTGCGGCGTATTAACAATTCCAAATGCAAGCAGTGAGCTTATCTTAGAGTGGCATGGACAACAACGTTGGATTAAAGCGGCTGGTGATGAAGTGACTTTTGCAGCCATCAAGCAACTTGCAAGCGCACATGGCGGTCACGCGACACGTTTTAAACAAGGCATTGGAGTTGACCCATCTTTGCAGCGCTTTACATTGCTCAGTGAGCAGGTGCACTCTAAAGCACTTGAAATTGTCCACACTCGCCTTAGGGCAGCCTTTGATCCAGGTGGCGTATTTGCTACCTCACGCCTTCCTTAAGTTCTGACATGCATACTCAACTCGCCCCTCAATTTGAAAATACGCCCGAAGGTATTAAAGCGGCCCGGATTCTAGGTAAATGTGTTCACTGTGGATTTTGTACGGCAACCTGTCCAACATATCAAGTACTGGGTGATGAGCTAGATGGTCCTCGTGGTCGCATTTATCTCATCAAACAAATTGCTGAAGGCCAAGCTCCTACAGAAAAAACCCGTTTGCATTTAGACCGCTGTCTCACATGCCGAAACTGCGAAAGCACGTGCCCAAGCGGCGTGGAGTATGGCAAATTAATTGATATTGGTCGTCAATGGGCGGAAGAAAATACTCCTGAGCGTCCACTGGGTCAGCGTCTGACTCGTTGGGCCCTAAAAGAAGGGTTGACTAAACCTGTTCTATTTAATTCTGCAATGGCATTAGGACGCTTAGCGCGTCCACTCATGCCGAGCGGTATACAACGCAAGATTCCACAAATCAAAAATCAGGCGCTTGCAAGCTCTACAAATCCTTACGCCAGACCAAGTGATACTCATGCTCGTAAGATGCTCATCCTAGAAGGCTGTGTACAGCCAGGGATGTTACCCAATATCAATTCTGCAACTGCACGTGTCCTCGATGCATTAAAAATTCAACTCATTTCCGCACCAAATGCAACTTGCTGTGGAGCATTGCGTTACCACCTCAATGATCAATCTGGTGGCCTTGATAATGCCAAGCAAAATATTGATGCCTGGTGGCCCCAAGTTGAACAAGGGATTGAAGCCATTGTGATGACGGCTTCAGGGTGTGGTGTGATGGTCAAAGATTATGCTCACCTTCTAGCCAGCGATCCTCAATATGCAGCTAAAGCTAAAAAGATTTCTGATTTAACTAAAGATATTTCAGAGATATTGCCAAACCTACAAGATGAACTGGTACAACTCATTGGGACTGATCCTAAACCAGGCGTGGTGTATCACCCTCCTTGTACTTTGCAACATGGTCAACAAATTCGGGGCAAAGTAGAGGGCTTGCTCAGTAGCATTGGCATTGGCGTTCGGCTCTGCGCGGACAGTCATCTATGTTGTGGCTCTGCTGGTACCTACTCCGTTACACAACCAGAGCTCTCAGAACAATTGCGTAAGAACAAATTAGCGCATCTTCATACGGCCTGCGAAGAATTTGATGCTGATGTCATCGTCTCAGGAAACGTTGGTTGTATTACCCATCTTCAGCAAGATGACAAACCAGTAGTACATTGGATTGAAATCGTAGATCAACTATTAAGCCAACAAGCTCAGGCTAGATGAGCTCCATCATCACCAAGCTCATGCAAGTGAGACAGCGGCTTGAGCTCGCTGCATTAGCTGCAAAGCGTGAGCCAGAAGATATTACCCTCATAGCAGTCAGCAAAACCTTTCCTACAAGCGCTATTGAAGAGGCAATGCATGCTGGTCAATCTGCTTTTGGCGAAAACTATGTTCAAGAGGGTGTTGAGAAAATCCAACAACTTGCCAAGTTACGCCCTTGGCTCGAATGGCACTTTATAGGCCCACTACAAAGCAATAAAACCAGAGACATAGCTGAGCATTTTGATTGGGTTCATAGCGTAGATCGCCTCAAAATTGCCGAGCGTCTTTCGACTCAACGTGGAGAATTCCCAAGCCTTGGTGATTTACAGCTTTGTATACAAGTGAATGTTAGCGAAGAGGATAGTAAAAGTGGTGTTCCTTTAGGTGAAGCGCAAGCTCTATGTAATGCAATATCTAAGCTACCCAACATCGTACTCAGGGGCTTAATGGCCATCCCTGCACCGAATGCCGACCCCGTATTACAGCGCCAAGCTTTTGCGGCTGTACGCGATTGCTTTATAGGCATTCTGGCTGCGAATGCGTCTGAGCGTGGATACCAATTTTTTGACACTCTCTCAATGGGAATGTCGGATGATCTTGAGGCTGCAATTGCTGAAGGTAGCACCATGATTCGTGTTGGAAGTGCTATTTTTGGCAAGCGGGATAAAATCACTACATGAGCTCAAAGATCAATTCTGATACCCACATTACGTTCATTGGCGGCGGCAATATGGGCCGTGCCCTCATTAGTGGTTTGCTAGCGAATGGCTGCAAAGCAGATCAAATTTCAGTTGTAGAAGCAAATACTGCTACTGCACAAAGCCTACAAAATGATTTCAAAGTACAGATCATTCATCATTTAGATAGCATTGCCTTTGACTTTTCTCAAAATAATGTTGTACTCATGGCTATCAAGCCACAGGATTTCAATATCGTTGCCAAAGGTTTGGCGCCCAAACTCAAACATGCATCTGCACCAAGCCCATTGGTATTCAGCATTGCAGCAGGCATTCGCTTGGCCGATATGAGCCGATGGCTCGAGCAGACAAGGTGCATACGCGCTATGCCCAATACTCCTGCACTGATTGGTAAAGGGATCACTGGCCTTTTTGCAAAGTCTGATATCAGCATAGAAGATCGCGCTCTAGCAGAAACAATTTGTAATGCTGTCGGACAATCTGTATGGATATCTGACGAAAAATTGATGGATGCGGTTACTGCGATGTCTGGCAGTGGGCCTGCTTATGTATTTGCATTTTTAGAGGCTATGCAGTCAGCTGGTGAAAAATTAGGCTTAGATACACAATCTTCTAGAAAATTAGCTTATGCGACTTTAGAGGGTGCAATACAGCTCGCCCAAAACTCCTCTGAACCCGCTAGCGTATTACGCGAACGTGTGACTTCTAAGGGTGGCACTACTGCTGCAGCATTAGACGTATTAAACCAAGATGGCTGGCATGCAATTTTGGAGAAAGCGATTGCAGCGGCAAATGAGCGCGGCAAAGTGATGGGTGATGAATTAGGTAAAAGTTAAAAGCAAGCTAATTTAGACTCAAACCTAAAACAATCCCCAGAAATAAAAATCCGCCTAACCAATTATTGTGGCGAAATGCTAGGAAGCAATCTTCCCTTTTGCGAGTAGACACTAATTTTATGTGGTAGATCGCACAAGCCAATGCAGCGAACCAGCCTATTAAGAAATAATTACTCAGACTGGCGATATTGGCCACCCAGAGCTGACTGATTAATAAGATGACATAGCTGATGCCAATCGCCAAAACGTCATAGCGACCGAAGGTAATGGCTGAAGTACGTAAACCCAGGCGTATGTCATCGTCTCGATCAACCATGGCATAAGCAGTGTCATACGCAATAACCCAAAAGATATTTCCTATAAAAAGCACCCATGCTTCAAAAGGAATGAAATCTAAAATTGCAGCGTAGGCCATAGGGATCCCAAAACCAAATGCGATGCCAAGCACGGCCTGGGGCATTGCAAAAAATCGCTTAGTAAAGGGATAGACAAATGCAACGAGTAAAGCGAGAACTGATAACTGCTTTGTAAAGTGATTTAATGGTTGAATCAATAGGAATGCAAGTAAGGCTAGGATCACTGCTACACCGATTGCCTCTTTACCTGAAATCTTGCCACTCGTTACTGGTCGCCCTTGAGTTCTCATTACGTGACGGTCAAAGTCGCGATCAGCATAATCATTGATAGCGCAACCTGCACTGCGCATCAAAAAGGTTCCAACAACAAAAATAATCAAGATGGAAAAATTGGGAACGCCACTACTGGCTAACCATAGGGCCCATAAGGTAGGCCATAAAAGCAATAAAGTCCCAATCGGTTTATCTAACCGGATGAGGTAAGCATAAGAGGTCAGGCGCTCGATCAAAACCATAGCGTCATTATCATGCCTTTAGAAACTCAGCTCGCGATCCAAGCCAGCGCTCTAGGTGACGCTCAACGATATCGCCATGGTCAGCCAAAAGACGATCAGCAGCCTGCTGAGCTAATTCAATCAGCCACGCATCTCTTTGTAAGTCTACAAAACGCAACATGGCATCGCCCGATTGTTTGGCGCCTAATAGTTCACCAGGACCTCGAAGCAATAAATCTCGTTCTGCAATCACAAAGCCATCAGAAATCTCTCGCAAGGTCTGTAAGCGTTCTTTTGCTGCCATCGAGAGTGGTTCTGCATACATTAGAATACAAACTGAATCAGCCGAACCCCGCCCAACACGCCCTCGCAGTTGATGAATTTGAGCATAACCAAAGCGCTCTGCATGTTCAATCACCATGAGCGCCGCATTCGGCACATCTACACCTACCTCAATAACTGTAGTAGCTACCAAAAGCTGAATCTCATCGGCTTTAAACGCTGCCATAACAGCCGCTTTTTCATCCGCCTTAAGACGGCCATGCACCAAACCTACTTTAAAGCCCGGTAATGCCAAAGTGAGCTGCTCAAAACTCTCAACTGCAGTTTGCAATTGGAGTACTTCAGACTCCTCAATCAAAGGGCATACCCAATACGCTTGTAAGCCTTTTTCTAACCAGCCTTGAAGCCCGCTAATCACCTCATCACGACGACTAGCTTTCACGACTTTAGTAGTAATTGGTTTTCGACCTGGTGGTAATTCATCGATGACCGATACATCGAGATCGGCGTAATAGGTCATCGCTAATGTTCGTGGTATTGGAGTTGCAGACATCATGAGTTGATGACAATAAAAAGTTTCAGAGCCGACGCGTTGTTGAATTTCTAAACGCTGCCTCACCCCGAAACGATGTTGCTCATCAATCACTGCCAAGCCTAATTTAGCAAAGCTGACATTCTCTTGTATCAGCGCATGGGTGCCGATAATGAGCTGTGCTGCACCACTCTCAATACTCTCTTGGGCAAGTCTTTTGGCCTTTGCTTTGAGGCTACCAGATAGCCATGCAATGTTGATGCCCAGAGGTTCAAACCACTCTTTCATCTTGAGGTAATGTTGCTCAGCCAAAATTTCTGTGGGAGCCATGACTGCAGCTTGATAGCCATGATCCATCGCACGGGCGGCTGCCAACGCAGCTACCACTGTCTTCCCACTCCCGACATCGCCTTGCAAAAGTCGATTCATTGGAAACGAGTGGGAAAGATCATCTCCAATTTCTGACCAAACCCGATTTTGTGCTCCAGTAAGCTCAAAAGGTAAGGCTTTTAATAAGCCCGCCTCAATGCTTGATTCTTTTTGATCTGGTTTACCAAAACTTGGGGCATTCCGCTCTCTTCGAAGAGCATGGGCTCGTTTTAAGGAAATTTGTTGGGCTAGTAACTCCTCAAATTGCACACGTCTCCAAGCGGGATCAGTGCGCTCTAATAATGCTTGGGTATTAGCATCAGCAGGTGGTTGATGCAGATAAGTAATCGCTGCTTGTAAGTGAGGCCAATCGTTACTGGGAAGAAGCTGCGCCATTAATTTCTTCGGCAAGAACTCAGCTAAGCTTTCTTTCAAACTAGGATCTCGTAATGCCTGCGTTACTGCCTTACGAATAATGGTTTGTGATATTCCAGCGCTCGCTTGATAGACTGGTGTCAAACTAGTCGGCAATGGTGTATCGGGGGAAACGGCGCGCACAGTTGGATGCACCATCTCATTCCCCTGAAATCCATCTCGAATATCACCACGCACCCTAAGGTGCGCACCAACTGCCATTTGTTTTTGTTGGCTAGGATAAAAATTGAGAAAGCGCAATTGTAGGGTTTCCGCTTCATCCTCAATAGTGACAATCATCTGTCTTCTAGGTCTAAATAGCACTTGATTACGGATGACAAGCCCTTGAGTTTGGACGGCTCCATAGCGGCCATGGCTAATAGCCTCTTCAATTGTCAATAATTCGGTTTCATCTTCATACCGAGATGGCAAGTGCAAAGCAAGGGCCATTGGGCTGTCTAAACCCATTTTTTGTAGTGGAGTTGGTGCTTGTTTCGTAGTCATCGTTAAAATCTCTTACCTGATGGTAATGCTATGCAACTCTCTGACTTCAATTACGAACTCCCAACCGACCTAATCGCTCAGCACCCCTTGGCGAATAGAACGGATAGCCGCCTCTTAGAAATCAGGCCTGAGGTGGGTAAACACGCCCAAATCATAGATCGTCAGTTTAAAGAAATCCTTGACCTTGTAAGGCCCGGGGACTTATTGGTACTGAACGATACTAAAGTGATACCTGCTCGGCTCCATGGCAAAAAAGAGACGGGTGGGAATGTTGAACTCCTAATTGAACGGATTAGTGGTGAGCGGCAAGCATGGGTTCAAATTAGAGCCTCTAAGGCACCTAAAACCGGATCAATAGTACATATCCACAATACTGTAGGGGAGTCATTCGCTGTTGAAATAATTGGGTATGACGGACGATTTTATGAAGTACGTTTTCCGGAAAATGTATTTTCACTTCTAGAACGATTTGGTGAATTGCCATTACCACCTTATATTGAACATCAGCCTGATAGCGAAGATGCGCAGCGCTATCAAACTGTCCTAGCCAAAAATCCTGGTGCTGTTGCAGCCCCTACCGCAGGATTACATTTTGATGAAACCATCCTACAGAAAATAAAGGCTCTTGGAGTACAACAAGCTACCATCACATTACATGTCGGTGCTGGTACTTTTAGTCCAGTGCGCGAGGAAGATCTCTCAAAACACCAGATGCACCATGAATGGTTCTCTATTCCGGATGCCACCCTAAAAATGATAGCGAATACAAAAAAAGCTGGCGGTCGCGTCATTGCCGTGGGCACCACTAGCCTTAGGGCCCTGGAGAGTCATGCTATTAGCGGTCAAAGCTCTGGGGAGACTAATCTCTTTATAACGCCGGGTTTTGAATTTAAAACAGTAGATTGTTTATTAACAAACTTTCATCTGCCAAAATCTACCTTATTAATGTTGGTAAGTGCTTTTGCAGGGGTAGAAAATATTCGCGCTGCTTATCAACATGCCATTGCTCAACGATATCGCTTCTTTAGCTATGGAGATGCAATGTTTCTTTGCCGACTAGAGAATATCAATTCATGACCAAACCTGTTCACTTCAATATCCTGGCGCGTGACTCACACAGTCCAGCTCGGCTTGGTCAGTTGGATCTCCCTCACGGCAGCATACAAACTCCGATCTTTATGCCAGTGGGTACCTATGGCACAGTCAAGGCAATGACCCCTCGTGATCTAGAGGAGGCAAAGGCACAAATCATCCTAGGAAATACTTTTCATCTATGGCTAAGACCTGGATTAGAGGTGATTCAAAAACATGGTGGCTTGCATCGTTTTATGGCTTGGAACAAACCCATACTGACTGACTCTGGTGGATTTCAAGTATTTAGCTTGGGGGCTCTGCGAAAAATTTCTGAAGAAGGGGTGACCTTTGCTTCTCCTATTAATGGCGACAAACTCTTTATGTCGCCAGAAGTATCGATGGAAATACAAGCAGTTCTTAATAGTGATATCGCAATGCAATTTGATGAATGCACCCCTTATGAAATAAAGGGTCAACCCACTTCTGAAAAAACTGCCCGCGCCTCATTGGAGATGTCACTGCGCTGGGGAGACCGCTCACTGAAACGCTTCCGAGAACTCAATACTGGTAATGGTCTCTTTGGCATTGTTCAAGGCGGTATGTTTGAAAATCTACGTGAATTTTCATTAGAGGCGGTCAGTCAACAAGGCTTTGATGGTATTGCGATTGGCGGTCTGTCTGTAGGCGAACCCAAACCAGAATTTGAGCGAATTCTGAATTTCACAGCGCCCAAGCTTCCCGAACATATGCCCCATTACCTTATGGGGGTAGGCACGCCTGAAGACCTTATTTTGGGCGTGAGCCTAGGAATTGATATGTTTGACTGTGTCATGCCTACCCGGAATGCACGAAATGGCTGGCTATTTACCCGTTTTGGCGACTTAAAACTGCGCAATTCAGGCTATAAAGACGATGATCGTCCGGTCGACCCTAGCTGCGGCTGCTACACCTGCCAAAATTTCACGAGATCCTATTTAAATCACCTCCAAAAAGCTAATGAAATGCTGGGCTCACAGCTTAATACCATCCATAACCTCTCCTATTACCTACAGTTGATGACTGAGGTGAGAGAGGCTTTAAGCAAGGATCGCTTTAGCGCCTACCGCGAGGAATTCCACTCCAGCCGTCAACGTGGCGTAGCGCCAGGGCAGGATTAATAGCCCTACAAAGGGCTAAGCCCCTCCAAATCACCTCCAAAATGCCACACAGTTTAGAATTGCGGGTTTACGGCTTTGCTTTAAAGCCTATAACTAAATCAGTTTCCAAATAGTCTTTAACGGAGGTTTTATATGTGGATTAGTAACGCTTTTGCCCAGGCTCCTGCCGCGGCTTCAGATTCCGGTGGCTTAATGAGCTTCCTTCCCCTCGTTTTGATGTTTGCAGTTTTGTACTTCATCATGATTCGCCCACAAATGAAGCGTCAAAAAGAAACGAAAGCAATGCTCGAAGCATTGGCAGTTGGTGATGAAGTAGTGACAGTTGGCGGAATCATGGGCAAGGTCACTTCATTGAAAGATGCACTAATCACTGTTGAAATTGCCTCAGGCACAGAAGTACAAATGCAAAAAGGTGCGATCACAACTGTATTGCCTAAAGGCACATTGAAGTCCGCTTAATCATTTTGTTGAAAAGTTTCTCAATATGAATCGCTACCCTCTCTGGAAATATTTAGTCATCGCCGTTGCTTTACTCATCGGCGGGCTATATTCAATACCGAATTTCTATGGAGAGGCTCCAGCAGTTCAAGTCTCGTCTGCCAAACCAACCACTAAGGTTGATTTGGCGACGCAGTCTCGCGTTGAAAAAATCCTAGCTGAAGCAGATATTGCGAATACTGGGATCTTTTTCGAGGCTGTAGCAAATATTGGCTCTATCAAAATTCGTTTTAACAATACTGATATCCAACTGCGTGCGCGCGATCTATTGCAGCAAAAACTGAATATCGATCAAAACGATCCAAATTACACCGTCGCACTAAACCTCCTATCAAATACCCCAGGTTGGTTAAATGCTATTAATGCCCTGCCAATGCCCTTAGGTCTTGACCTACGTGGTGGCGTCTACTTCTTACTGCAAGTGGATATGAAGGGTGCAGTACAAAAGAAGGTCACTTCTTTAGCAAGCGATATTCGTACTCAGTTGCGTGATAAGAATATTCGCCACCAAGGTATTGAGCGTGGAACAGAATCCATCACAATTAATTTTGGCAGCACTGCTGATGCAGATGCAGCCCGCACCATCTTAATGACTAGCCAGCCTGACTTAATCTGGCTAGTGAAGCCTGCAGGTCCCTCACCAAAACTACTGGGTGAATTTAAGCCAACCGCCTTGAAAGAGATTCAAGATAACGCCGTTAAGCAAAACATCGTCACCTTGAATAAACGAGTGAATGAATTAGCGGTGAAAGAACCGGTCATTCAACAACAAGGTGCTGAACGCATCATCGTTCAGCTACCAGGCGTACAAGATACTGCGCGTGCCAAAGACATCATTGGTCGCACCGCAACCTTAGAGTCACGTCTTGCCGATCCAATCGTTTCTACAATCGCGGTTGGTGAAACGCCTCCCCCAGGAATGGATGTATTTCGCTTTGGTGAAAGTCGTCAAGGCGTATTTAAGAAGTCCGTTATTTTCAGTGGCGATCGAATTACTGATGCTAGTGCTGGCTTTGATCAAAACCAAAGGCCTGCAGTCAATATTTCTTTAGATGCTGCCGGTGGTCGGGTCATGCAAGAAATCACCCGTGAGAATATTGGCAAGCCCATGGGAATGATTTTGTTTGAAAAAGGCAAAGGTGAAGTGCTTACCATCGCTACCATTCAAGGCGAGTTTGGGTCTAAATTTCAGATTACAGGTCAACCTACTACTGCCAGCGCAAATGACTTGGCACTTCTACTGCGTGCTGGCTCACTGGGAGCACCAATGGAAATCATTGAAGAACGGACGATTGGTCCTAGCTTAGGCGCTGAAAATATTGAGAAGGGGTTTAAATCCTTACTCATCGGATTTACCGCGATTGCTATCTTCATGGCGTCTTATTACCTGCTCTTTGGCTTTTTCTCTGTGATTGCTTTGGCAGTGAACTTAGTCTTATTGATTTCTATTCTGTCGATGCTACAAGCAACATTGACACTTCCAGGCATTGCCGCGATGGCCTTAGCGCTTGGTATGGCGATTGACTCAAACGTATTGATTAATGAACGTATTCGAGAAGAGTTACGTAATGGCGCTGCCCCACAAACTGCAATCGCAGTTGGCTTTGATAAAGCTTGGGCTACGATTCTTGACTCTAACGTCACTACCTTAATTGCCGGTCTGGCTTTGCTTGCATTTGGCTCAGGACCTATCAAGGGCTTTGCAGTGGTGCACTGCCTTGGCATCTTGACATCAATGTTCTCAGCGGTCTTCTTCTCTCGCGCTCTTGTCAACCTTTGGTATGGCAGAAATAAGAAGGTTCAAAAACTTGCTATTGGCCAAGTTTGGCGCCCCCAGGAGAAATAAGCCATGGAATTTTTTAGAATTAAAAAAGATATTCCATTTATGCGCCATGCATTGGTGCTCAATGCGATTTCTCTCATCACTTTCTTACTTGCAGTTTTTTTCATCTGGCATAACGGCTTACATCTTTCCATCGAATTTACTGGTGGTACTGTGATGGAGGTGAGTTATCCACAAACTGCGCCACTGGAATCCATTAGGACTAAAGTAGAAAAAATAGGTTATACAGATACCCAAATTCAAAACTTTGGTAGCTCACGTGATGTCATGATTCGACTGCCTTTGCAAAAGGACGCCGAAGGTAAGGTCATCTCCTCAGCCGATCAAAGCACCGCTGTGATGCAAGCACTTGATGCTAGCACTACTGGCGCTAAGCTACAGCGGGTCGAGTTCGTAGGACCCCAAGTTGGTCAGGAATTGGCAATCGATGGACTCAAAGCCCTGATCTTTGTCATCATCGGTATCGTGATTTATCTCTCATTCCGCTTCGAGTGGAAATTTGCCTTAGCCGGCATCATTGCGAACTTACACGACATTGTGATCATCCTTGGATTCTTTGCCTTCTTCCAATGGGAATTCTCACTATCCGTTTTGGCAGCTATCTTGGCAGTGCTTGGCTACTCAGTCAATGAGTCAGTTGTGATCTTTGACCGTATTCGTGAAAATTTCCGTAAATACCGCAAGATGAATACTCGCGAGATTATTGATAACGCTATTACTAGCACCATTAGCCGGACTGTTATTACCCATGGCAGTACAGAGATGATGGTTTTAGCGATGCTGATCTTTGGTGGACCAACGCTCTTTTACTTTGCCTTAGCGCTGACCATTGGTATTTTGTTTGGTATTTACTCTTCAGTTTTCGTGGCAGCGGCCTTGGCCATGTGGTTAGGCGTAACCCGCGAAGATTTAGTCAAGGGCGATAAAAAGCCTGATGACAATACTAAAAACGATGACCCTAACTTTGGGGCTCGCGTTTAATTTAAAGAAAAGTTCTGTTGATCAAGGGCGGCAAGAATTCTTTTTGTTGCTCCTTGATGTTCAATGGAATAAGTCTTAGCAGCAATAGCCATCTGACTTAACTCTGCAGGATTGAGTAATAAGGATTTCAGGGCTTCCATTAATGCAATGGGCTCACCTAAGAGCAATTCCCCTTTAATGCGTTTAGCAGCGCCAGACGCTAGAGCATCGATCGATGCTTGCTGAAAGTTATAGGTATGCTCACCCAACAAAACAGGGCATCCAGCAGCACAAGCCTCAATCAGATTCTGACCTCCAAAGCGCAAGAGACTCCCGCCCATTACTACTAGATCAGATGCGCTGTAGTACATCGGCATCTCCCCCATGGAATCACCTAAGACTACATCCAAATCTGGGCTGTCTTTAGGAGTGCCTTGCCATTCAGTGCGTCTACTGAACTTCAAGCCAACCGCATCAATCTGTTCTGCCACTTCTGAAGAACGCTCGGGATGTCGTGGCACTAAGCACAATAAAGGCTGAACCTCAAATGCATGGTTGAGCAATAAATCTTTCCATGCCTTGAGAATGATGGCCTCTTCACCATAACGCGTACTAGCTGCACAAACCATCAGTCGCTGTTTGGCATGTAGAGATTCTTGCCACTCCTTACCTTGTTTGACTAAATACGCATCAAGCGGAACATCAAACTTCAAATTACCCACTACCTCAATATTTTGAACGCCTAGGCTACGATAGCGCTGAGCATCAAATTCTGTCTGAGCCAAAATGCCGGCAAAGGCCTGAAATAATGCCTGCCCTGCCTTACCGAATTGATTTACCCGACGCGCGCTTCTCTCTGATAAACGTGCGTTCACTAGGAATGAGGGTAAGCCTTTATCAGCACAGCGAAATACGACTGTTGGCCAAGCTTCTGTTTCCATGAAGAGGCCCAACTTAGGCTTAAAAGTATTCAAGAAATGTTCAACTGACCAACACAGGTCATAAGGCAAGTACACCTGACGAATTTGCCCCGCTGTAATTGCCTTAGTAAATAATTGCTTACCAGTACGGCGACCATTAAGTGTCATGTGCGTCAATAAAATAGATTCACCCCTCGCAAGGTAGGCTTCAATCAAAGGCTGTGCGGCACGTGTCTCGCCCACCGACACTGCATGAATCCAGATAACATTTTGAGTAATGGGCTTTTGATAGCCAAAACCTAAGCGCTCAGGAATGTGGTGCAAATAAGCAAAGGCATGACGTGAACGCCAAGCAAGACGCACAAATGCTAGTGGTAACAAAAGATGCCAAAGCAATTGATAAACAGCAAACCAGATCCGAGGACGCGCTCCGTATTCTGAAGCGGGAGTAAGGCTCACTTTTTCAGACGTTCGGTCAGTTCGACCGCCTTACCTAAATATGATGAGGGAGTCATCTCGAGCAAGCGGGCTTTAGCATCTTCAGGAATCTTTAATCCTCGAATAAAGTTTTGTAAATCGAGTTGATTAATCCCTTTTCCGCGAGTGAGCTCTTTTAATTGCTCATACGGATTCTCAATCCCATAACGGCGCATGACGGTTTGAACTGGCTCTGCCAATACCTCCCAACATGAATCAAGGTCAGCGGCAATAGCAGCATGATTGACTTCTAATTTACTGAGGCCACGTAGCGCGCTGTCATAAGCTAAAACACTATGGCCAAAGGCTGGGCCTAAATTACGCAACACTGTAGAGTCAGTTAAGTCACGCTGCCAGCGGGAGATCGGTAATTTTTCTGCCAGGTGACGAAGCAAAGCATTCGCCACACCCAAATTGCCCTCAGAGTTTTCAAAGTCAATCGGATTAACTTTATGCGGCATCGTTGAAGAGCCAATTTCGCCCGCTTTAGTCCGCTGCTTAAAGTAGCCAACCGAAATATAAGCCCAAAAATCACGATCCATGTCTAGCAGGATCGTATTAGCACGTGCAATGGCATCAAATAATTGGGCCATGCCATCATGAGGTTCAATTTGAATGGTGTAAGGATTAAAAGTTAAGCCTAAGCGCTTCTCCACCACTCCTTTAGAAAAATTCTCCCAATCAAAGTCAGGATATGCAGCAATATGGGCGTTGTAGTTACCTACCGCACCATTCATCTTGCCAAGCAAGGGAACAGTAGCAATCGCATCAATGGCTCGCTCTAGTCTTTTAGCAAAGTTAGCAATTTCTTTGCCAAGAGTACTTGGGGAAGCAGGTTGACCATGAGTACGTGACAGCAAAGGTACTTTTGCATGCTCAATGGCTAAATCGGTCAGCACTGACAGAATCTTGTTTAACTGCGGTAATAACACTTCATCGCGAGCACCGCGCAACATCAAACCATGCGAGGTGTTGTTAATGTCTTCAGAAGTACAGGCAAAGTGAATAAACTCACTGGCTTTTAATAGATCAGGTCGGCCTGAGACTTTTTCTTTTAGAAAGTACTCAACTGCTTTCACATCATGATTGGTTACTGCTTCAATATCCTTAATCCGCTGGGCATCAACATCGGAAAAATTTTCTGGCAAAGACAGTAAGAATTTTTCATCGGCTGCATTGATTTTGGGTACATCGGGTAGGCCAGCCGAGGCCAAAGCCAAAAGCCAATGAATTTCCACAAAAACGCGTTGGCGCATAAAAGCGGACTCAGAAAGCCAGGGGCGGAGCGCATCCAATTTTCCGGCGTAACGTCCGTCTAATGGGGAAATGGCATTAAGGGTTGAAAGAGGCTGACTCACAGAAATTGCCTTTGCACTGAAGATATCTATAAAACCTGATTTTAATGTGTTCTGCCTAGCTTTCCCAGGATCGCTATACTATCCCCCATGAAACTGATCGGATCCCTTACTAGCCCCTACGTACGCAAAGTACGCATTGTTTTCTCTGAAAAAAAGGTAGATGTTGACCACGTTCTTGAGAACGTTTGGGCTCCTGACACCAAAATCACCCAAAACAACCCTTTAGGTAAGGTTCCCTGCCTTGTTTTAGATGATGGCGGGGTGATTTATGACTCCAGGGTGATAGCCGAATATGCTGATGGCTTAAGCCCTGTTAGCAAACTGATCCCAATCGATACTCGCGATCGCGCCTCTGTAAAGACTTGGGAGGCTTTATCTGATGGAATCATGGATGCTGGTATTTTGGCCCGCTTAGAGCTTACTTTGCGTCCAGCAGAGCAACAAAGCCCAGTCTGGGTCGATCGTCAAATGGGTAAGATTGCAACGGCTTTGCGCCAAATGTCAGAACAGCTTGGTGAGAATGCATGGTGTCATGGCAATCAAATGACATTGGCAGATATCGCAGTCGGTTGTGCAGTCGGATATTTACTATTCCGCTATCCAGATGTGCAATGGCAAAAGCAATATCCTAATCTTGATCGTCTCTATCAAAAACTGATGCTCAAAACTTCGTTTATTGAGACTGCGCCACCGGCAGCGTAATGCTTAGGCGGAAATAATTCCGCCGCCTAAGCAAATATCGCCGTCATATAAAACGGCAGACTGTCCAGGCGTTACTGCCCATTGCGTTTCTGGAAAGCTTAATTCAAAACTCATTGGGCCTTCTTTGCCAGCGATAATGTTACAAGCAGAATCTGCCTGACGATAACGTGTCTTGGCAGAGTACTTTCCTGATGCTGGCGCACTACCAGCGACCCAGCTAGCATCAATCGCTTCAAGCTTGTTGGCCAATAACCACGGGTGTTCATGACCCTGAGCTACATACAAAGTATTGTTGGCAATATCCTTACGCGCTACATACCATGCATCCCCATTGCCATCCTGGCTGCCACCAAGCCCAATGCCTTTACGCTGACCTAAAGTAAAGAAGGCTAAACCCATATGTTCGCCAACAATCTTACCTTCTGGCGTTTTAATGGAGCCAGGTGTAGTAGGTAGGTAGCGATTTAAAAATTCACGGAAAGGGCGTTCGCCAATAAAGCAAATTCCAGTGGAATCTTTTTTTCGAGCGTTGGGAAGTACAATTTTTTCTGCTATTTGACGTACTTCTGTTTTAGGTATTTCCCCTAGAGGAAATAAAACCTTAGATAGTTGAGCTTGTGTGAGGCGATGTAAAAAATAGCTTTGATCTTTACTAGCATCTATAGCTTTTAACAGCTCCACTTTACCTGCCTGATGTCGCACTCTTGCGTAATGGCCAGTAGCAATGGCATCAGCGCCCAAACTCATAGCATGGTCTAAAAAGGCTTTAAATTTAATTTCGGCATTACATAGAACGTCGGGATTGGGAGTTCTCCCAGCAGCGTATTCACGTAAAAAGTCTGCAAAGACTCTTTCGCGATACTCAGCTGCAAAATTGACCGCTTCAACATCGATGCCAATTAAGTCGGCAACCGAGACCACGTCAAGCCAGTCTTGGCGTGCTGAACAATATTCATCGCTATCGTCATCTTCCCAATTCTTCATAAATAGGCCAACGACCTCATAGCCCTGCTCTTTTAGCATCCAAGCGGCAACCGACGAATCTACCCCCCCAGACATGCCAATGACGACTTTGTTGGGCTTTATAGGTGGGATTGAGGAAGAATTAGGCTGGCTCATCAAAAAAATGCGAGAATACTTTATAAATTGGTAGCTCCCCTATTGTAGAAGTCTCAACCCGATTTCGCAGGAATATAGGCAAAAACCAAGCCGGCAAACCTGGGAGCTAACTAAGTAGGTATGACCTACCCTGTTTATCTATAAAATAGATCTTTTAAAAATTTTGCTTTTGGAGACATGCCATGCGCATAGGAGTGCCACTGGAAACAAGGCCCGGGGAAACTCGAGTAGCCGCAACACCAGAAACCGTTAAAAAACTGATTGGTCAAGGTCATACTGTCGTCATTCAAAAAGATGCTGGTTTACATGCTAATCAACCTGACTCCGCATATGAAGCAGTAGGTGCTTCGATTGGCAGTGCTGCAGATGCCTTTGGTGCAGAGCTGGTACTTAAAGTGCGGGCGCCAGAAGTTGGTGAACTCAAGCAAATTAAAGCCGGTAGTGTGCTGTTGGGCATGCTCGACCCATTTGATAATGACAACATTGCTGCAATGGCCGCACAAGGTGTGACAGCATTCTCATTAGAGGCTGCGCCCCGCACTACTCGTGCACAAAGTATGGATGTACTCTCATCACAAGCTAATATTGCTGGTTACAAAGCAGTCTTGGTTGCTGCCAATGAATATCAACGCTTCATGCCAATGCTCATGACTGCTGCTGGCACTGTTAAGGCAGCGCGTATATTAATTTTGGGTGCTGGTGTTGCGGGTCTTCAAGCAATTGCAACAGCAAAACGTCTTGGTGCAGTGATTGAAGCCTCTGATGTCCGCCCTGCTGCTAAAGAACAAATTGAATCATTGGGCGCCAAGTTTGTTGATGTACCTTACGAAACAGATGAAGAGCGTGAAATCGCAAAAGGTGTAGGTGGTTATGCAAGACCTATGCCAGAAAGCTGGATGAAGCGTCAAGCTGCTCTAGTGGCTGAGCGCGCTCAACAAGCTGACATCGTGATTACCACCGCATTGATTCCAGGTCGCAAACCTCCAGTACTGCTGCACAGCGACACTGTTACCAATATGAAAGCTGGATCAGTAGTGATCGACTTGGCCGCTGGCAAAGGTGATAACGGATCTGGTAATTGTCCGCTGACTCAAGCAGACAAGATTGTCAACGTGAATGGTGTGAAGATTGTCGGCTATACCAATTTACCAAGCATGGTTGCTGCAGATGCTTCAGCACTTTACTCACGTAACTTACTCGACTTTCTGAAGCTGATTGTCGATAAAGATGCGAAGTTAGTGATCCCAACAGATGACGACATCGTAACTGCCTGCTTAATGTGCCGTGATGGTCAAGCCATCCGCAAAAACTAATAGTAAAAATTCTAAGGAAATATTATGGATCTCGCTGCCTTTCAAAGCATCCTCACAGTCCAAAACATCACTGTTTTCGTGTTAGCCATATTTGTTGGTTATCACGTCGTTTGGAACGTTACTCCAGCACTGCATACTCCCTTGATGGCTGTCACTAATGCCATCTCTGGAATCATTATTGTGGGTGCTTTATTGCAAACCGAAGTCATCGGTGGAGATGAAATCACGCTCACTAGCATGATTGGTGCAGTTGCCGTTTTCCTCGCATCTATCAATATTTTTGGTGGCTTTATGGTCACCCGTCGCATGCTAGAAATGTTCAAGAAAAAAGCTCCTAAAGCTGATGCAGCTGGAACTAAATAACACTAGAACACGATCTATATAGAGACCAAAATAATGTCAAATATCACCGCTATTTCTTACCTCATTTCCTCAGTGCTATTTATCCTGGCACTGCGTGGCTTGTCATCACCAACCACTTCACGCCAAGGCAACACCTTCGGCATGATTGGTATGCTCCTGGCCGTTATTACTACCTTCTTCATTCCCGGCTTCAAGCCAGTGATTTCTTTAATTGGCGTGGCGATTGTTGGTGGTGCCATTATCGGCATCATTGCTGCTAAGCGCGTCCAGATGACTAAGATGCCTGAGCTGGTTGCTTTGATGCACTCCTTTGTGGGTCTATCTGCCGTCTTAATTGCAATTGCAGCGGTCATCAATCCAGCACAAGACCACAATGGCGCACAAAAGATTGAGCTCTTTATTGGCGCTTTCATTGGCGCTATTACCTTTACTGCTTCTGTCATTGCCTTCGGTAAATTGTCTGGCAAAGTGAGTGGTAAACCCGTGACTTTCCCTGGTCAACATTTACTGAACTTAGTTCTAGCAATTGGTATGGTGGGTGCTGGTGTTGTTTATTACATGGGTGACAGCCATGCCGCATTCTTAGTAATGTGTGGCATTGCTTTGATATTAGGTGTGACCTTAATCATCCCGATTGGTGGCGCAGACATGCCAGTGGTTGTCTCAATGCTTAATAGTTACTCTGGTTGGGCCGCTGCCGGTATTGGCTTTACTTTAAATAACCCTGTGTTGATTATTGCTGGAGCATGCGTTGGTTCTTCTGGTGCAATTCTGTCTTACATTATGTGTAAGGCGATGAACCGCTCCATCCTTGCTGTACTCCTTGGTGGCTTCGGTGCTGAAGCTGCTGCTGGCGGTGGCGATGATGGCAGTCCAAAGAACTACAAGACTGGCTCTCCTGAAGATGCTGCATTCCTGATGGAAAATGCTGACACTGTCATCATCGTTCCTGGATATGGTTTAGCAGTGGCTCGTGCACAGCATTCCTTAAAAGAACTCACTGAGAAACTGACTCACCATGGTGTGACTGTCAAATACGCGATCCACCCCGTTGCTGGACGCATGCCTGGTCACATGAACGTGCTCTTGGCCGAAGCAGAAGTGCCATACGACCAAGTATTTGAGATGGAAGATATCAATAGTGATTTTGGTCAAGCTGATGTGGTCTTAGTGCTTGGTGCAAATGACGTGGTGAACCCAGCAGCACGCACTCTTGGTAGCCCCATCTTTGGTATGCCTATCTTAGAAGCATTCAAAGCAAAAACGATTATTGTGAACAAACGCTCAATGGCCGCTGGTTATGCTGGCCTTGATAACGAACTCTTCTACATGGATAAAACCATGATGGTCTTTGGTGACGCGAAGAAAGTTGTAGAGGATATGGTCAAAGCAGTTTCGTAATCCAAACTACTTCATCAAAATCCCGCTTAATACCAGCGGGATTTTTTTATGCAAAGTGGATAGACTCGTGCGCTAAATCTGGCAGATAACGTTCTAGGGGTATCAAAAACGGTATTTATCAGAGAAGAACAATGAACCTCGATAGGATAAATGAGTGGAATCTCTGTAATTTAGATTACCATCAGAATCTACAGGAAAGTTTTCCGCCAAATATGGGCGTGTATCGAAAATTTCTACATGGGTTAATTTTTGAAGCTCTTCAATCATTTTGTCATACACCGCAAAATCATTAATTAGCTTTATTTGATTGAGATCGCATTTTGATTTTTTGAAAATAGTTGGTCTTACTAAAGCGCACTCTCTAATATCCTTATTTATATTTGGCATATCATAAATAAGGATCACTTTTTTTCCGCGCTTTTCAAGCATATTAATAGTTCGAGCCAGAGCATCTAAGGTAGCCTGATAGTTATTAGTAGTATTTATATTGCCTATCTTATCCTCAAAGATAAAATTATCTGCAAAAGTAAGATTATGATAAAAGGCGATAAAAACCGTTTTGATATTCTCATCATCTAGTACAAATTCGTACAATTTTGCAGTGCGTGCGTAACAATTAAAATTTTGTTTTGAAGTTTTAGGCCTATCTATTCCAAAGAATGGTGGGCATGCACCAGCACCCAATAAAATTAAATTTTCACCTTTTGATAAATAGTATTTCTCAAGACCGGGGTAAAACTGATTCGCATGAGAATCCCCAATAAGAGCTGCGTTAGGTGGTTTACTGATGTCGTTAATTAAACAATATTGATCCGCGCCATATTTAGCTCTACACGCGTCGCTATGGTTATATTTATTAGGCCATTCCAGTTGAGTACGATACTTTTGAGTGAGGCGTCCTTCTTGCCCATCATCAATTCTAAATTCAAGACCCGCCTTTTGATAAATAATCAAACCAGAAATTCCAACTACAAGCATCGCCACTAGTAGGCATATCGATTTTTGTGTCTGATTTTTTCCATATCGAATTGGTTTTTCTACGTATCTATATGAAAGCCAAGCTAAAAAGATTGAGCTCATAACCGATGCTATTATTAGATATCTTGGGCTATCACTTAACAGCCTAACGAAAGTCAGTAAGGGCCAATGCCATAAATACAATGGGAAACTGATAAGACCAAACCAAACTAAGATTTTATTCGATAATATTTTTTTACTGACCCATGTATCTGGTCCAGCCATAATTAATAAAAAAACGCCAAGTACCGGTATAGCTGCCCACCATCCAGGAAAAGCCAGGTCTTTAGTAAAAACCGAAATGCTAATAATAATAAGCGCCAGCCCAAGGATGCTGAATGTATTGTTAAATCGTTTTATCCTATCCAATGACTCCGGACTAAAAAGCACAAAATAGGCCAAGAAGGCGCCTGCCAACAGTTCCCAAAAACGCGTTATTGGTGAATAAAAAGTTGCTACGCCATCGATTTCAACCAACCAAGCATTCAAGCCAAATGAAAAAGTCGTAATTGCTAAAATAATCCACAAGTAGTGAGCGCGAAATTTCCAAAATAGCCAGCAAAAAATTGGCCAAAAGAAATAGAATTGTTCTTCAATGCCTAGAGACCAGAGATGTAATAAAGGTTTTTTTTCGGCGGCTATATCAAAATAGCCACTTTCACCCCAGAGCACAAAATTTGAAATGAAAGCAGAGCCTGCGATAACATGCTTGCCCAATTGCTCATATTCATCAGCAAAGAGTGAAAACCAACCAAAAATTAAGCAAGCAATGAGAACTAATAAAAGCGATGGAAGAATTCGCCTTATTCGTCTTTGGTAAAACAGATTAAAACTGAAGGATTGTTTTTCCAGCCCCTCAAAAATAATCGTTGAAATGAGATACCCTGAAATGACAAAGAAAATATCAACTCCTGTATAGCCGCCCATCACCCCAAAAGCGTGAAATCCAACTACAGATAAAACGGCTATAGCCCTTAATCCATCAATGTCGGGACGATATTTAGGATGGGAGAGATTTTCTTGGGAGGCACTCATTTCGACCAAATCATACAGAATTCTGATTCAATTAATGTGATTTGCTAAAAATCAGGTAGCAACAATGCACATGCTAATTAATAAAGAATGGTTATGAGCCATCTGAAGTCAAACAATCAATCGTATCGACCTGAGCAAAGGATGCCTAATTTAATTCAAGCATTACTTTCTCTACGCAACTTGCAATTTTCTGGTAGCCGACAGGATTTGGATGGGGATCATTAGCAAAATAGTCTTTAGGCTCTAGACCGCAAACATTAAATCCATCCACAAGCCTACTACCAGTATTCAGTATTTTTTCCCTAGCCAGTTGACCCATGTGATCTGGGGCATGACCACGCTCTAACTCTTCCTTAGTCGGGAGGTGAATAAATACAATATTTTTTCCATATTTCCCACTCAGATACTCAATCGCAGCTGGATTGGGATTTTTAAACCTAAGTTTGTACTCATTTTTAATATATCCCACTATGAAATGAATTCTAGGAAAGTACTGGCGAAAAAAACTGCGTTCTTTTTTAGCTTGCTTATCAGCATACTCAGTATCTCGAAATTTCCTCAAATTACTAACAAATGATTCTGTATCAACTGATTTGGGCAGTGGAAAATATCCTTCATTTCCCTGACATTTTGCTGCATCTTCAAAACAATTTAAAAGTCGATCCGAAAAATTCCATACTTTTCTTTGATAGTCATCAGATATAAAGGGGACAACTATTTTATTGATACGAACGCCTGACTCAACTAGCTGGTCATGAAGCAACTTCCACTGCGTAAACCCGGTACCAAAAAGACCACCATTAATAAGTTGAATATCTTTTCTACTGTCCTCCTCTAGCTTATAAAACCAAGGTATCGCACCCTGCCCCTCTGCAAAAGAATCGCCAAGCACTAAAATAGTGGGGCGCTCCTTGTCAATGTCTAGCTTTTGAACCAATCCAAAATTATTGGTTTTAAATTGATAATCGTATTCTTTAGCTATTGCATCTCCATTTTCATAATAGGCAGATGTACGAATAGTTGAATTAGGTGAGTAGGTAAATATCTTCCCTTGATTACGAAAAACAGGGGCGCCATCTGCTGTACCGTAAAGTAGATATCTTCTACTACGTTGATGGTCGTTTGAAAGCTCTTTTCCAATAACTAGGCTAGCAATGATTTCGAATAGCACCAAGCCAATTAAAATCGACACTGTTGCTAAGAGAATATTTTTTGCCACTGAGGTGATGGAATTAGCCATTTTATGCAAAATTTTGGAATATAATTCTTGAAGAATATTAAACTTTTATGTATGTATTAAGACACGCTCTAATTTAGAAAAATTTCATCTGCTGCCAAATCTGCCTGATACCGTTCAAGATCTTTTGTTAGGGGATATTTGATTGAGGCCCTAGGAAATATGACTGATTCGAGCTACCTTATCTATCTTCCGCTTCAGCTATTCATTATTTTGATGCTTGAGAAGTTTAATATAGCTATGCCTATTGATTCACCATATCTCTTTATTCTATCTATTCCATTAGTATTATGTCTATTCCAAAATATTTTTCTACGATTTGAAAAGACGATGCAAGATTTTATTCGCTTACAAAATAGCGCTCTTCAAAAAAGTTGAATATCTAGTTAACAGCGCCATATGCTAAAAAAAATCATCGATCAATCCAAGTCATTCACTAGATCACAGCAATTTTTTCTAGTGTTAGTGCTCTACTTTATTGGCTTTTGGATTTTTCAGTGCTTTCATCTCATTTATCATCCTATCCCAACTGAATATCGGGATTGGAGCGGTATTAGTCTGAGTAATTCACTCTTTGATCAGTCTTCACCCTATTCATTTTCAGTTGGCCCACCCTTTTTCTATATTTACGGCCTAATTTTTCCACTTTTAGCGGGAGGCTTAAGCTGGATCCTTCAGGTTGATATCTTCTTAGTTACTAAATTTTTCGTCTGTACCTGCATTGTCCTGACAGCTGTGATCATCGCTTCTGAAGTGTATAAATTAAGTGGGCAATTATTTCTAGCCATTCTCGGTTTTACTGCAGCCCTTTGGACGGGGTCTGCAACCAATTCAGTATTTATACTAAATCCTGCTTCCTGCGGATTGTTAATCGTCTTACTCGTTTTATTTCAAATTAGAAAATCTCAAAGCCTGTCCTCCATTCTGCTGGCAGCATTGGGAACCGTTCTTGCTTTCTATACAAAACAATATTTTCTTTATATCTTTGCCCCCGTCTTTCTTTTTCTCATCTCAAACTCAGGACTTAAGAAAGCGCTAATCTATGGACTATTTTTCTTTGGTATTTTGATCCCATCCATAGTGCTAATAAGCTATGTCTTTCCAGCTTATTTCTATGCCGCTATACTCGCTCAGTTGTATGGGGTTGGAGGTGGCTGGAGTCATGCTCGAATTCAATTGATCATCTTTTTCAATCAGTATTGGCCCCTCATTACCCTTCTCTTAATTTACCTTTGGAGAAGAGCAAGAAAGCAGATTACTTACAACCAGAGTGAAAATTTATATCTCTGGGTTTTATTGGTTGCGACATTGTGCTTAATTCCCCTAGGCTTTAACACTGGATCATTCTTAAGTTATCACTATCAATTAGCTTTACCTGCACTCATCATTATTGGATTGACTTCCTTATCGAAATTAAGATCGACAGTTGTAAGAGTTTTTTTCATAGTCGCAATCTTAATCTTTAGTATTTTTCATGGCGAACTACTGAGCTATCGGCCAATATATAGTGCACAGGCTTTACAAAAGTGGAATTTCGCTAATCAAATCATTATAAATACCAAGGGTCCTAAATTAATTTCTAGCCCCATCTTGGCACCAATTATGGACGAATCTATTCTTTTAGATAACGGACATACAGAATATTATGTCGGACTAGATACCCCATCGGCATTGGTCGATATATTACTACCTAAAAGATACGATTATTTTAGTACCTTTGATCAATACTTTAAAGGCATTGAAAGTAAAATTGCACAAAAGGAATTTAAGTTGATTGCAATCACAAAAGACTTCCATCCCATGATTCCTCAATCTATCTTAGAAGCTCATTACTTTAAGTTAGAAACAATTGATCTGCAAACCGGTGGGCAAACTTGGGTAACTGAGTTTTGGGCGCCTAAGGATTAACTTTTTTAGGTGTAAATCTGGCCTACTTTAGTTCTTGAATTGTTATATCTACGCATCTTGCAATTTTTTTATTCAACCACTAGATGTTCTAGCGGTAAATCTGCCTGATACCGCTCATACATCTTTACATAGGCTCGCTCTAGACCTTTTGTAAATTGCGGCGTATCAAATAATGGCGTCGACAGTTTATTACTCGCTAGTTTTTGTTTTAGGGCTGCGAGCTTTTCTGGATTGCTGGCTAACTCTACAGCTAAGGCCTCATATTCTTCTTGGCTATTGCTAATTAGTTCTGGTAATCCTATTGCATTTAATAAGCTTGCTGCTACGCGACTTGCAAAGGAGTTACCCATTAAAGTCAACACTGGCAATCCAGTCCATAAGGCATCACTAGTGGTGGTGTGGGCGTTGTAAGGAAACGTATCAAGAAATAAATCTGCCTGTCGATGACGTGCTAAATGCTCTGATAAGGGCATTCGCTCAGCAAAAACAAGTCTGCTGGGATCAACTCCATGATTTAAAGCTTCTTGTTTGAGATTCTCGACTGCCCAAGGATTATCTTGGAATAGCCATAAAACACTCCCCTCAAGCGCCTTCAGTATTCGCATCCACCCGGCAAAAGTTGCAGGAAGTATCTTGAAATTATTATTGAAACAACAAAATACAAATCCATTCTCAGGCAGTCCTAGTTCCTGCCTTGTAAATTGCCTATCTGAAATAAAACGCTTCCTATCATTGACCTGATAGCTATTAGATAAATAGGCAATCTTTTCTGAGTAGGCCTGCTGCGTTCCTTCTGGTATCAAGGTTTTATCAGCAATGATGTAATCCATGTAATCAGTACCCATGGTTCCTGGATAACCAAGGTAGTTCACCTGAATGGCTGCCGCACGATTGGCAAAGATTCCAGTTCTTGAATCTTGAGTAAAGCCCTTCAAATCAACAGCAATGTCGATATTGAGGTCTCTACTTAGCTGGGCGATTTCCATATCTGATTGATTGCTAACCTCAATAAACTGGTCAAACGACTTCTCTATCCGCTGGCGCATCTCATCGCCTGCTATTGGGCCAAATGAAAAGCCGACTAGTTCAAATTGATTTTTATCATGCAGCTCAAAAAGTTCAGCCATTAAATACCCTGTAGCATGATTATGAAAATCAGCTGAAAAGTAAGCAATGCGGATTTTTTGATTCCCTGAACGCTTTTGAATAGGTCCTAAGACAGCGTTAAATGGGTAGTTTGATTGGATGTAAATTTCAGAAGATTTTTGATGCAATAAAGCATTGTCAGTGATGCATAGTAGCGGTAAAGGGGTAGTTGCCTTTTCATTTGCCAAAATTCTATGAGCAATATTTTCTAAAGAGCCTTCAAAGCCAGACCAGCTACATACCCTCATCTTTGTGTGAAGTAAATCACCGTAGCCCCAAGGAACATTAGGCTTTAGGCTGAGTGCCCTATCGTGACAAGCAATCGCCTCGTCATAACGCTTGAGTTCATTGAATACATGGCCTTTATTAGACCAAGCCTCGGCATAATTTGGATTGAGACTAAGGGCTTTATCGTGACAAGCAATCGCCTCCTCATAACGCTTAAGGTCATTAAATACATTACCTTTATTAGACCAAGCCTCGGCATAATTTGGATTGAGACTAAGGGCTTTATCGTGACAAGTAATTGCCTCTTCATAGCGCTTGAGTTCATAAAGGGCATTACCTTTATTAGACCAAGCCTCCTCATATTTTGCGTCTATTTTTAATGACTTATCGTAAGCATCTAGAGCTTTGTTGTACTCTTTCAGCTGAAGTAATACATTACCGAGGTTACTTAAAGCTAATGCATTCTTGGGGAGAGCTTTGAGAGAATCATTGAAGTATTTCAGAGCTTCGGTATATTGCATGCGCTGGGCATAAATAACCCCCAGAAGCCGAAGAACAAGGGGGTTACTAGCTTGTAAGCTTTTTGCTTGCTTTAAATATAACTCTGCCAAATCTAAATTAGAGCCTCTAAGTGCTTCAAGCGATTTATTTAAAAGAAAACCGATTTGTGGATTCATGATTGAATATTAACCCAATGGAATTGATATAAAAATATCGAAACTATTGTGTCAATAAGAAGAATTGATTTTTGACTATACAAATATATGTTCTGGGGGTAAACCAGCCTGATACCGTTCATATATCTGAACATATGACCGCTCAAGATCTTTTGTAAATTGGGGGGTATCAAATAAGGGGGTTGTCAGCCTATTACTTGCTAGCTTTTGCTTAAGCGCTGCAAGCTTTGCTGGGTTCTTTGCAATCTCAATTGCCAGGGCCTCATAAGCTTGTGGGGTGCTTGTAATGAGTTCTGGCAATTCAATTGCATTGAGCAAGCTAGCTGCTACGCGGCTTGCAAAAGCATTTCCCATTAGAGTGAGCACAGGCAATCCAGCCCAAAGTGCATCACTCGCAGTGGTGTGGGCATTACAGGGGAATGCATCAATAAATAGATCAGCCAGTTGATGACGCGCTAAATGCTCGGCTAGCGGCATTCTTTTTGCAAACACCAATCTACTAGGATGAACGCCTCTTTTTTCTGCTTCTTGTCGCAAGTGATTGGCTGCTGCAACATTATCCTCATACAACCACAGGACGCTACCGTCTACTGCTTTGAGAATTCTCATCCAGCTCTCAAAAGTGGCTGGCAGTATTTTATAGTTGTTATTAAAGGAGCAGAAGATAAAACCTTGCTCTGGTAACCCGAGCTCTGCATTTGTAAACTGTTTGTCTGAGATGATTCTTTTACGATCATTGGCTTGATAGCTATTGGGTAAATAAGCAATTTTTTCTGAGTAGCCCTGTAGGGCCTCTTGAGGAATCAAGGTTTTATCGGCAAGCAAATAATCAATGTAACCTGCGCTCATTGTGCCGGGATAGCCTAAATAGCTAAGCTGAACCGGCGCTACACGATAAGCAAAAATTCCGGCTCTGCAGTTCTGTGTAAAGCCTTTTAAGTCAACTGCAATATCGATCTTCAGATGCCGACTCAGCTGCGCAATCTCAATATCAGACATAGCACTGGCATCAATAAATTGGTCAAACGATTTTTTTAATCGGGTGCGCATTTCATCATCTTGATTGGGTCCAAATGAAATGCCAATCAGTTCAAATTGATTTTTGTCATGCAGCTCAATCAGCTCTGCTAAAAGATAACCCGTCGCATGATTATGAAAATCTGCCGAGAAATAGCCAATGCGAATCTTTTTTCCCCTAGGGTGTTTAGCAATTACCCCAAGCGTGGAATTAGAGGGATATTGATAGCGCGCAAAGATCTCTGAAGCTTGGCGATGGAGCATAGGATCGTCGCTCATCGCTAAAAGAGGGAAGGGGTTACTGACCTTCTCACCGGCAGCCACTTTTGCAAGCAGTACTTCAACATTAGCTTCTAGATGTTCCCATGCAGAAACCTTCAGCTTTAAATGCATCCAGACGCCCGGCGCCCAATCTATATTGGGATTGATTGATAAGGCTTTTTCATAACAATCGATCGCTTCCTCATATCGCTTGAGCTCATCTAATGCATTACCTTTATTGCACAGCGCTTCTGCATAGTTGGGATCAATGGCAAGGGCTTTGTCGTAGAGTGCAATTGCCTCTTCAAAACGCTTTAATTCAAAAAAGACAATTCCAGCATTTGACCAAGTTTCTGCATCCTGAGAGTCTAAGCGAGCCGCCTCCTCATACGCGCCCAAAGCCCGATCGAATTGCCTTAGCTTTGCATAGACATTACCCAGATTACTATGGGCCACTGCATTTTCAGGGAACACATTAATACTTGCTGAAAAAAACTCAATCGCTTTTTCATATTCGGCTCTTTGAGCTGCCACTACCCCCAAAAGCCTTAAAGTATGCGGGTTATTTAGCTCCAGTATCAAAGCCTCTTTTAAATAGGCCTCCGCCATCTCTAGGTTAGAGTTTCTGAGTGCTTCAAGCGCCTGATTTAAGAGCGAGCCTATTTGAGGATTCATGGTTCAATGTTACTTGATCAAGCATTAAGGTAATCAATACTAAAATAAGCCAAATTTAAGCAATTACTGACAAGGTCCCTTTTATGAAAAAACTCATCCTCACTGCCGTTGCAGTAAGTACCCTGGCGTTCTCGCAAGCATCAATCGCAGCCTATCCTGAAAAATCGATTCGCTTAGTAGTGCCATTTGCAACCGGTGGCACCTCAGAAATTATTGCTAGATCAGTAGCCAATAGCTTATCGACCAGTCTTGGACAATCTGTTTATGTAGATAATAAACCGGGCGGTGCTGGGAATATTGCAATGGAAGAAGTTAAGCGTTCTAAACCAGATGGCTACATACTGATACTGGGTCACGTTGGTACTTTAGCAGTGAACCCGGCTTTATTTGGCAACAAACTTCCTTATGATCCAAACAAAGATTTTGTACCCATCACTTTGGTTGCTAAGGTACCAAATGTTATTGCTGTAAGCAGTAAGAGCGCTAATAAGACCTTGGCAGATTTTGTAGCGGATGCTAAAAAGAATCCTGGGAAAATTAATTATGGTTCTGCAGGTAACGGTAGTGCAGGTCACTTAGCGATGGAATACTTTTCATCTGTAGCAGGAATTGATTTAGTGCACGTGCCTTATAAAGGATCTGGACCAATGTTGACCGACCTCATTAGCGGCCAAATACAAGCGACCTTCAACGGACTGCCTTCTCTAATGGGTCAAATTAATGGTGGGGCATTACGGCCTTTAGCAGTTGGATCTGCTGATAGATCAAATGCACTTCCGAATGTTCCTACTATCTCTGAGTCAGGTTATAAGGGCTTTGAAACCTCACAATGGTACGGAATTATGGCGCCTGCAGGGACTCCAAAACCCATCATCGATAGGTTACAAAAAGAAATTGCAAAAGCTCTTCAAAATAAAGAAGACTCTAAGCGCATGCTAGACGATGGCGCTATTTTAATAGGTGATACTCCCGAGCAATTTACTGCGTTCATCAAATTAGAGCAAGGTCGTTGGGGTAAGGTTGTGGAGAAGGCTGGCATTAAGATAGATTAAGCCCTCAATGAAAGTATTGTTCTCAAACCTCCTCTCGTGCTTACTTTGCGTCCTTAGTGTTCAGATTGCTAATGCTCAAAGTGCCTATCCTAATCGCACCGTCCAAACGGTCATGCCGCTGCAAGCTGGTAGTGGCGTTGATCTGCTCTTTCGCCCTATCGCACAAAAAATGGGGGAGAACTTAGGTCAAGCGATCACGATTGAAAATATTCCTGGGGGCGCAGGTTTAATTGGAACTGGGAAGGTAGTGCAGAGCCCTGCTGAAGGTTATGTATTAGGAGTATTTAATGACAGCATTTTGACGATGTTGCCCAATCTCTATAAAAAGATCGATTACGATCCAACTCAAAGTTTTGTCCCGATATCAGAACTCGCAGCGATTACATTTGTGTTGGTGGCTAATCCTAGCTTTCCTGGAAATACAGCGGCAGATTTAGTACGCATCGCTAAAGAGAGGCCAGGCAAAATTGACTATGCCTCTGGTGGTAGTGGCTCACCCCAACATATTGGAATGGAAATATTTCGTCAATACACTGGCGTACCTCTTGTTCACATCCCTTATCGTGGTGCTGCTGCAGCCGTCACTGATGTCATGGCAGGTCAAGTACCAGTGATGATGAGCGCCCTATCTGTAGTGCTTCCTCATATTCGTGCAGGTAAGTTAAAGGTTCTGGGTGTTGCTAGTAAAACTCGTTCCCCATTACTGCCCAATACTCCGACGATTGATGAAAGCGTGAAAGGCTATGAGTTCTCAACCTGGGGTGCGCTCCTGGCGCCCAAAGGCACTCCACCTGCAGTCATTGACAAGCTAAATGAATCCCTGGCAACAGCACTGAAAGATCCAAAGCTTCGTGAACAACTGATTGCGCAAGGTTTTGAGATAGCCCCGCTAGGTCCAGATCATTTAAAAAATATGATTGCTCAAGGCCTCATCAAAATGAAAAAAGTGATTAGGGGTGGCGGTATTCAGCCTGATTAAGTGATTGCTCAGCTAGCGCCTTTGATAACTATTGGATAAGTTATCTTGCAGCACGTATGCAATGCCATTTGCAGCTAAGGATAATTCTTTTTCTAGCACTCTTGATTGATATGTCCAGCCTTTTGGCAACTTCAACTGCTTAGCTAAATCAGGTAAATCTGCTATACCTAAGTTAGGATTCACAATCTGGGAATATGACTGCATGACATATACCTCGCCGGAAGGAGAACTTAATTCATAAACAGAGCTTCCCGCCTGATAGATAAAAGCAGTCGTTCGAATAATTTCATTGGGAGAATAGTGTTTGCTACCCAGCAGTTGTTTGAAAAGTCCTAATTCAATAGTGGCCCGTAAGTTCATCTCAATGCCCCCAAAAGATTCTTTGGTTTGATTGACCGTAGCGCCAGCCGCTTGAATTTCATCCATCGTCCAGTAACGTGGACCATTTAGTAAAACGAAAGAGGCGTCATATGCCTTTTCAATCGATTCTTTAGTGAGTGATTTCCACTGATCCTCTGGACAAAGATTGAGTCCCTGAGTATTAAAAACCTTGACCTCTAATCTTAAAAAGTTGCGCTTGCCGTAGAGAACCTCGCAATAACGTTGATTCCGTATATTAGAAATACTTTTCTCATATTTTTGTTTGGCCTCTGGGGCTTGACCCAATGCAACATCCCCTTGTAAAAACAAGAAGGTCACGCCTAGACTACTGAGAAGAAATTGTTTAAGAATCATAAGAACGCTATCTGTATGAGTTAAGTATTAAGCTAACTGTAACAAATAAAAAACGCCCAGTCTTGTGAACCAGGCGTTTTTATTTTCTACAGCAAGCTCGCTGTGGAAGGTAAGGCTCATTACATCATGCCGCCCATACCACCCATGCCGCCCATACCACCCATATCAGGCATACCACCACCAGATTCATCCTTTGGGGCTTCGCAGATAGCGCAATCGGTAGTCAACAACAAGCCTGCAACGGAAGCTGCATTGACTAATGCAGTTTTGGTTACTTTAGTTGGGTCGATCACACCTTGAGCTACGAGGTCGCCGTATTCGCCAGTTGCAGCGTTGTAACCGTTATTGCCTTTACTGGCCAATACCGCATTAACAACCACACTTGCTTCGTCACCAGCGTTAGAAACGATGATGCGTAGTGGCTCTTCCATAGCGCGCAATACGATGCTGATACCAGCGTCTTGATCGGCGTTGTCGCCTTTAAGACCCTTGATACCTTGCATAGCACGAATCAAAGCAACACCGCCGCCAGGAACAATACCCTCTTCTACTGCAGCGCGAGTAGCGTGCAATGCGTCATCAACGCGGGCTTTCTTTTCTTTCATTTCGACTTCAGTAGCAGCACCAACACGAATCACAGCAACACCGCCTGCCAACTTCGCCACGCGCTCTTGCAATTTTTCTTTGTCGTAATCACTAGTTGCTTCATCGATCTGAACACGAATGTTCTTCACACGCGCTTCGATTGCTTTAGTATCGCCAGCACCGTCAATAATGATGGTGTTTTCTTTACCAATTTCGATGCGCTTAGCTTGACCTAAATGCTCAAGAGTGGTTTTCTCTAATGTTAGGCCAATTTCTTCGGCAATCACAGTACCACCAGTCAAAATGGCGATGTCTTCTAACATTGCCTTACGACGATCACCAAAACCAGGGGCCTTAACAGCACAAGTCTTGATAATGCCGCGAATGTTGTTCACCACCAAAGTTGCCAAGGCTTCGCCTTCAACATCTTCAGCAATGATGAGCAATGGTCGACCAGATTTTGCAACTTGCTCAAGCACTGGGAGTAAATCACGAATGTTGGCAATCTTCTTGTCAAACAAGAGTACGTATGGGGATTCCAATATCGCTACTTGTTTTTCAGGTTGATTGATGAAGTAAGGGGAGAGGTAGCCACGGTCAAACTGCATACCTTCTACTACTTCTAGCTCATCTTCTAAAGACTTGCCATCTTCAACAGTAATCACACCTTCTTTGCCTACTTTTTCCATCGCTTCAGCAATGCGCTGACCAATGCTGTAGTCACTGTTTGCAGAAATAGAACCTACTTGAGCGATTTCTTTAGTAGTGGTGCAAGGCTTACTGATTTTTGCGAGTTCTGTAACAGCAGCAGTCACCGCTTTATCGATACCGCGCTTCAAGTCCATTGGGTTGTGACCTGAAACAACATATTTCATGCCTTCACGAACGATAGATTGAGCCAAAACAGTAGCGGTGGTAGTACCGTCACCAGCGATGTCAGCAGTTTTAGAAGCAACTTCCTTCACCATCTGCGCACCCATGTTCTGGAGCTTATCTTTGAGTTCGATTTCTTTTGCTACGGATACACCATCTTTAGTGATGGTTGGACCACCAAATGAGCGCTCCATCACAACGTTACGACCCTTTGGTCCTAAAGTTGTTTTAACTGCGTTCGCGAGAATATTGACGCCTTCCACCATCTTGGTACGGGCGCTATCTCCAAATACAACGTCTTTTGCTGCCATGATTGAATTCCTTTCTTAAATACTAAAATTACTTCTGTACAACAGCCATGATGTCTTCTTCGCGCATAACGAGAAGCTCGTCGCCTTCGACCTTGACTGTTTGACCTGCATATTTGCCGAATAACACGCGATCGCCAACTTTGACGTCAGGTGGATTTAATTTACCGCTGTCATCACGTTTGCCTGGGCCAACTGCTAATACTTCGCCTTGGTCAGGCTTTTCAGCGGCAGCGTCAGGAATGATTATTCCAGAGGCAGTTTTTGATTCTTGATCTAAACGCTTGATGATTACGCGATCATGTAAAGGACGCAGATTCATTCCTTCTCCTATGTTAGTAAGTGTTAACTAATTAAAAAACCAATATAAATCAATGCTTTATAAACTCTTCATACGGAAGCTAAGAAAAAATAATCCTAAAACTCACTCTTAGCACTCGCATGTAGAGAGTGCTGATTATATAGGTCTATTTCTGGCGATTTCAAGAGCAGATCACCATAAATTATTTATGGATTTAAGCCCTCTCTATACTGAAGACAGGTTGGTAGGTCTTTTCCTACAGATAAATCAGCCTTAAGCCCTTACCGCTCCAATCCGTCCTGCCTAGACTGGACAGTCACAGATTGGAGAATGCTGATGAGCCCGAAATCCCGGCTGTACACGCTTGTAAAGGCATGGAAGAACAAACCCTTCCAAGAAGTACGCGACGCCTGTGGCGAACCGTGGCTTGGCTTAAGTAGTCAAGCCCTCGAAGAACATCAATCCTGGTCTAAACGACAAGCGATTGGCCATGAACCTATTTTTAACTGCAAGGGCACAAAACTGACCGGATCCTTATTCAGACCATTAATGAATGCCTCGGATATGCAATTACTGCGTTTATTCATGGAAGGCTTAGATAGCATTGCCTACTGGTATCGCAGCGGTCGCTTTATTCCTGGGATCTTACCCATTCCGACCCACGCTTTAGCGTCCAGTGAATATATTGACGCCTTATCCGATTTGATTCTCAATTCTCGTCTTCCAGTTGGTCTCGTGACCCTTGGAATTCAATCTCTTCCCCAGGCGCATTTAGAAGGCAGCAGTAAAGAGGGATTATTGCGATTACGCCGTCTTGGAGTGCTCATTCATTTGTTGCAGTTTAGTGGCAGCGCAGAAGAACTGAAATGGGCAGAAGAATTAGAAATAGAAGGACTTCATATAGATATGACGCAATGTCGTCAACCAGAATTGCCGCTTGAACTCATATCACAAATACGAAACTGCAAACATGCCAGGACTCAAATCTATGCCAGCAATTTAACTTTGGTGAAAGATTTAAGTCATGCCAGCTTGATGCAAGTTGACCACTGTTACGGCGGCTTGATGATGCCGCCCATCAGTCGCCATCAAATGCTGCACATTAATGACAGCCGAATTGCTAAAGCTATTTTTTCGTTTCATCCACAATCAAACCAAAACGGAGACTAGTAATGAGAAAACGCGTAATGTTGGTAGACGACCATCCAGCAATGCTGATGGCGCTAAAAAGTATGTTGCAAGATCAATTGCTCTTTGAAATTGCAGGGCAAGCCCAAAATGGAGAGGAGTGCTTAAGATCTATCAAAGAAGTTAATCCTAATATGCTGATCCTTGATGTTGACATGCCGAAAACGGATGGCTTTGATGTGATTCGTCGAATTGGAATAATGTACCCCGAGATTCGGATCTTAGTACTCTCTAGCCTTGATGAGGCGGTATATGGCGGTAGAGTGCGCTCCCTTGGAGCACATGGCTTTGTCAATAAAACCGCTGGTGCTGATGTTATTTTGGCGGCCTGTGTTGCCATTTCTCAAGGCTATAACTTTTTCACTCATGGCAAAAATGGGAATAGTTCATTAAGTGACAATGACAAGCTAGCGCTCATCTCTGATCGAGAATTACAGGTCATGAAATATCTAGGTAAGGGCAGTACCAACCAACAAATCTCCGACATACTGCATATCAGCAATAAGACAGTAGCTACTTATAAAACACGGGTATTTGATAAGCTGGGAATTAATAATATTGCTGACCTGATTTTGTTTTGTCGTATGAATAACATTATCGAAAGTTAAAGTCTGCAATGCATCGATCTGCTTGTAAAGCTAGCCTCATTTTTTGTCTACTCATGCATAGTATTGTGCAGGCGAGCACACTAGGGTCATCTGAGCAAAAGTGGATCGATGCACATCCAGTAGTACGTTTTAGTATTCATGAAAAATATGCGCCTTTTCTTCAACCAGGTAAAGATCTAAAAGAAATGGGGGTTTTTAGAGCCCTGCTATCTCAACTGAGCAAAAGAACTCAACAAGAATTTATTCCCACTTGGAGAAGGACGGATCAGGAAGGCTTACAGCAACTAGCCAATGGGGAAGTAGATTTTATTATTGACCCACCAGCAGATGCGCAATTCTTAGAATTTGGCGCCCTCTCGGAAGCAATCTTTTGGGGTCATGATGTCGTCCTGACAACAGCGTCCAAGGTAAATAATCCAGTTCATCCCTCTAACATCGCTTATTTTGATCGCGGCTTTGAAAAGCCTCCAACTCAACATCAAGCACATGCGATTGTTTCGAGCCACACCGATAAACTACTGGCAGATTTATTGAGCAATAATATTCATGCGCTCGTGTTACCCATCAGGCTAGCTCAACATCATATTGCACAAGTAGGTAATGGAAAAATTGCACTTGATGGCCTCTATAGCAGAAACCCTTTCCCTTATCGCTGGCTGATTGGTCATCAAGATGCGTCATTACATAGAATCTTAGGAGGATTTTTAAAATCCCTTGATCCAATCGAATCGCGCCAGCTATTCTCTCTAGATCCAAATATCCTCCGTCCTGATGAGTCTAGAGATTCTGCATTGGAGACTATGTTTCCTTGGACCATTGCTCTGGCTCTACTATTCAGTGGCACCCTCATTATTTGGCGACTCCAGCGTCAGCAATCTTTTCAAGAGCAAGAAACTGCAAAGCTGATTTTATCTAAAGAAAATGCAGAAAAAGCCAACGCTGCAAAGTCAGCGTTTCTGGCCACGATGAGTCATGAGATTCGTACACCGATGAACGCCATTCTGGGCGTTCAAGAGCTACTTCTAACAAGCAAGCAATTTCCCTCCAGTGAAAAGCCCCTATTACGCAGTGCCCATGCATCGGCAGAGTCTCTTTTAGGTATTCTGAATCAAGTACTAGACCTTTCCAAAATTGAGGCAGGTAAGCTCACTCTCAATCTAGAGCCTTACAACTTAAATAATTTGATCGATGAGATCGATTCTGCATTCTCGACAGTTGCTATCAAACACCAATTGCAACTTCACACCTCAAAAGATCCTAAGATTGCAGAGGTCTTGATGATGGATGCCTTAAGACTAAGGCAAATATTGCAAAATATTATTAGTAATGCGATTAAATTTACTGAACAAGGTGAAATCTATTTTTCTATTACCGTCTTAGCTGATGACCATGCAGGTCAACTGATCGAGTTTAGAGTAATCGATACAGGAATAGGAATGGCGGCAGAAGAAATCGAGCTTGCCTTGCAGGCCTTTGAGCAAGTCCCGAATAAAACCGATGGCAACCTCAGCGAACAGCAGCAGGGAACGGGTCTTGGCCTGACTATTACCAAGCACTTGGTCCACTCAATGAATAGTCAACTCTTCTTTGAAAGTGCCCCTAATTGCGGAAGCAATGTTCATTTTTCAGTAGCATTTCCTCGCACTACCATTGCAGCCAACACAAGATCATATAGTGCCGAACAAATATCAAGATCTAGAAAGTTGGTCGCTAAAAATGCTCAACATCAAACCCTTCAAGCACTAGTAGTAGAAGATCATCCAGCAAGTAGGCAAATTATTTCTTTACAGTTACAAGCTTTAGGTATTGAAGTTTGTGTGTGTGAAAGTGCACACGCAGCACTTGATTTCATTACTGAAAAACACTTCGACCTTGTACTCACTGATCAATCGATACCTGGTATGCAAGGTTCTGAACTAGCACTCCATCTCCGCACTAATGGTCATCGGGATCTTATCATCATTGGGGTTACTGCCGACATTTATGCACTCGATTCTCGGCACCAGTTTTTAGCAGCAGGTATGAATGGGGTGCTGATCAAACCACTAAGTTTGATGACACTAGAAAATGAACTATCGCGCTATTTCACGTCAATAGAAGTGCCTCCTCTTGAGCAGGAGAGTCCATACTCATTCGAGGCTTTTAGTAATCTCTTGCGAGACGACTCAAATCAAATTTGGGGCATTCTAGAGGAAATTAAAAAAGTACATGATGAGGCACTAAGCCAACTGCAAACTCATACGCTTAGCGAGCCTGAATTGAAAAGCCTGGTACATAAAGTAAAAGGTGGCGCCCAACTTCTGAAAGCCCAAGACTTTATTAAACAATGCCAACGATTAGAGGAAGATGGTCCACTTCATATCAGAATGACTGCCTTCAAAACACTACTGAAAGAACAAAACAGGATTCTGAAAAGCTATCAATCTAGCTATCGTAAGCCCCTATAAGTAGCCAAAGATGCCCCCCTTAGGTTTATCCTATCGGGAATGCAAACTCACCAAACGCATCATTGGCGTCTACCTGTATGGATTATTGCCATATCTTGGATGGGCGCTTGCCTCATTGCTAATGCAGCCAGTATTGACACCATCCCTAAAGCTGTCATCACTAGCTTAGATCGCAACCAAATCCCGAGAAATGCTATCAGTATTGCTGTGGTCGAGCTTGAGCCTCAAAAGACTGGTAAACAAACTACAAAAAATATTTTGGGATGGCGCGCTCAGGAGCCCATGAATCCTGCTTCCGCCATGAAACTACTCACTACTCTGAGTGGCTTAGATATTTTGGGACCGCAATATCGCTGGCGCACCAACATTTATACCGATGGCATGATTCGTCAAGGCACACTCAAGGGTAATCTTTATCTTCAGGGTACTGGAGACCCTAAGCTGGTTCCGGAAGAATTGGCTAAGTTAATGAAAGCCCTCCAAGCGCTTGGCATTCAGAAAATTGATGGTAATCTATTTTTTGATCGCAGTGCTTATGCACCTAGCGTCATGGAACACAACACGATTGATGGTGAATCCCTAAGGGCATACAACGTTCCACCTGACCCCTTACTCTATGCTTTTAGAACACTCTCGTTTCAAATAGGCAAATCTCGTACTGCTGATTTCATTGATATTCGCTATAGCCCTGCCATGTCGCAACTGCAAATTGATAATCAAATGCAGTTAGTAGATAGGCCTTGCGATAACTGGAAAAGTAATATGCGCTTTAATTTAGATCCAGAAAGTATGGGTAATAACAGCAATACCAATAAAACAGATCAACTCCTCATAGCGCAATTTTCGGGTGCATTTCCGAATGACTGTAAAGGTGTTCACTACAACGTTGTGGCTTTGGATGCCAATACCTTTTTAACGCAAGGCTTTACTGCTGCATGGGAACAGGCTGGGGGCGCTTGGGTAAAAACTCCTGTGGGAAAAAGCGCTACTGTGCCACTGGCTGCAAGACTCTTACTACAGTTTGAAGGCATCAATCTAGCAGATGATGTGCAGGATATTAATAAGTATTCAAATAATGTCATGGCTCGGCAACTCTTATTAACCTTAGCACTTGAGAAAATGGGTAAGCCAGCGACAACAGAGAATGGTGAACTCGTGATTCAGAGTTGGCTCAAACAAATGGGTTTAGAGTTTCCAGGACTCGTGATTGAAAATGGGTCTGGTCTATCACGTAATGAGGCTATCTCTGCTGAGCAAATGAATCAACTCTTAGCAACAGCTCGAAACTTACCAGCATCAGAGATCTTTTATAACAGTCTGCCACTTGCAGGAAGTGATGGCACTATGAGAAATCGCCTCATGACTCAGTTACGAAAATTTTTACATCTCAAGAAAAAACCTGAGGTCAGAATCAAGACTGGATCTCTAGCCGACGTACGTGCCATCTCAGGTTATGTGTTGAGTAAATCTGGAAAGCTCTATGCAGTATCTTCTTTTATTAATCATCCCAATGCCTGGAAAGGCTTGGAGGCACACGATCAATTACTGACGTGGCTACTGGAAGATGGTCCCGAACCAAAACAAGCGCGTTGAAGTCGATCTCTAACACCATCCCATTCCTCACCTGCTGGGGGCTCTGGGAACAAAATCAGATCCCAAGCTTGCTGATCTAAATCTCGCAAAGAACGATAGAGTCGACTAGCAAAAGCAGTGCTATCACTAGAGACAATCACTTCTTCAACATCAATTGAAGGATGGTCCTCCAAGACAAGCGAAGATTCTGAATCCCAAACAGCTACTGCAACCCTAGACTTAGTATCAGGAAACTCACTTAAGGCATCGAGTACTCGGCCTGGTGCGTAAAGCCGTAAAGGCGTCGTTGGAGCGTAATGGGCTAGCAAACTTCCCGATACTCTCGGAAGAGGATCTGCTTCATCAGTCTTGTTTACTTCCCCTACTTGATATACCTTAATTCCGGTCTTTGCCAAAATCTCGCTTGGCGTAATTGCGCCTGGTCTCAGTAGTATGGGTTTATCTCCAGACGATAAATCAATGATGGTGGATTCAATACCAATCTCACAATCCCCACCATCTAACACCATTAACCCTAACTTTCCTTCAAACTCATGACGAACATCTGCGGCACTAGTAGGGGATATCTTGCCAAAACGATTGGCTGATGGCGCCACTACACCGCCTTTGAATTTACGGAGTAATTCTTTTGCAATCGGATGTGCTGGTGCGCGAATGGCAACAGTATCCTGCCCACCGGTGATCTCTCTTAAAACACTCTTATCTTTTTGAAAGACTAAAGTCAAAGGGCCAGGCCAAAAGGTATTCACTAGTAATAGTGCATTTTCCGATACATCACGTACCCAAGGGCTTAATAAAGCAGCCCAATCAATTTGCGCTACATCATATTTATCTGGCGCTGCAAGATGAACAATCAGCGGATGATTTGAGGGTCTACCTTTGATAGTAAAGATCTTTTTAATGGCCTCTAGATTATTAGCATCTGCCCCCAAGCCATAAACTGTCTCTGTTGGGAACGCTACCAAACCACCATCGCGCAAGGTTTGCACTGCTTCATTGATCACTGCAGAAGATTGCAGTGGCGTACTGTCCGATTTGTCAGTAGACATTACTAAGGTTCGATGCCTAATTCAGTAGCGACAGCAGCACAATGTTGACGGGCTTCACTTAAATTCTCACCTAAACAATTAATGTGACCCATCTTTCTACCAATGCGTGGCTCAGACTTGCCATACAAATGCAACTTAGCATCAGGATGCGCTAGTACTTTATTCCAAGCAGGCTCTTTTGCTTGCTCTTCATTTCCTTCAAACCAGAGATCACCCAACAAATTGAGCATGGCTACTGGCGCTAGTTGACGAGTATCGCCTAAGGGTAAGCGCGCCATACTTCTAACCTGCTGCTCAAATTGACTACTGATGCAAGCATCCATAGTGTAGTGACCAGAGTTATGGGGACGCGGCGCAATTTCATTAGCAATGATGTCGCCATTCTTGAGCACAAAAAACTCTATGCACAACACACCTACATAATCAATTTTTCGAATCAGCGCTTTGGCTGCGCTAATAATTTTTTTCTCTTGAATAGGCTTCAGGGATGGTGCTGGTACTGTAGAGATATGTAAAATACCATCACGATGAATGTTTTGAGCAATAGGATATATCACTACTGCATCGTCATAACCACGAACCACCAAGGCTGAGACTTCGAAATCTAATTCCATGCGCTTCTCTAATATGCAAGGCACTTTACCTAGCTCAGCCCATGCAGTAGGCAAATCAGCTGCTGCATCAACAATGATTTGACCTTTACCGTCATAGCCCATGCGTGCGGTCTTTAAAATTCCTGGAAATAAATCTGCCGGCACCTGCTCGATATCAATATCATGCTCAATCACGCTATAAGGTGCTGGACCAATATTGGTTTCTGCTTTCCAAGTCGCTAGGAATTTTTTCTCAGCAACGCGATTTTGCGCTAAAGATACACAGCTGCTTCGTGGCGCTACAAATACACCTAGAGCCTCTAGCTCATCTAAAGATTGCGCTGGTACATTTTCAAACTCGGTACTGACTGAGGCGCAAAGAGAAGCCATTTCCTTTAGGGCAGCAGAATCTGTGTAATCGGCTTGGATCAATTTTTCAGCAATGGAGCCAGCAGGACAATCAGCTCCTGGATCTAAAACGCAAACCTTATAGCCCATCGCTTGGGCCGCTTGCGTAAACATTCGCCCTAACTGTCCACCACCTAAAATTCCTAAATACGAACCCGGTAAAATGGGTTCTAGATGCTCTGCCATGTAATTAATATCCCGGCAAATTCATTGATCGTGCAGTATCAGACTGCTTGGCACGGAATTCATTTAAACGCTTGGCAAGATCTGCATCATGCAAGGCAAGCCCAGCAATTACATGCAAAGCTGCATTGGCAGCACCAGCTTCACCAATGGCGAAAGTTGCTACTGGAATGCCTTTGGGCATTTGCACGATAGAGTACAAAGAGTCTTCACCACGTAAATATTTGCTCGCTACAGGTACGCCGTAGACTGGAACAATTGTTTTAGAGGCCAACATGCCAGGTAAATGAGCGGCACCACCAGCGCCAGCAATGATTGCTTGCAAACCATTGGCCTGGGCTTGTTCTGCGTACTGGAACATATCATCTGGCATACGGTGTGCAGACAGCACCTGAGCTTCATGAGCAACATCAAACTGCTCGAGCATTTGAGCGGCGTGTTGCATCGTTTCCCAATCTGAATTGGAACCCATCACTATTCCGACTAATGGTTTTTTGATCATTACCTCTCCAAATGCCCAAAATACACGCTTTTAAAATCTTGAGGCTCTATTATCCCTGAGTCAGGCTACTTAGTGAGTCGTTGTAAGGCTTCGCGATACTTTTGGGCAGTTTTTTCAATCACCTCAGCAGGTAATTGGGGTGCTGGAGCGGTTTTGGGCCACAACTTCCCATTGACCACCGCCACTTCAAGCCAGTCTCGTACAAATTGCTTGTCATAGGATGGGGGATTAGAGCCCACATAATAGGTTTCTGCAGGCCAAAAACGGGAAGAATCTGCCGTCAGAATCTCATCCATCAACACCAGTTGACCAGCATCATCGAGACCAAATTCAAACTTAGTATCGGCAATAATGATTCCCCGAGTAGCTGCATATTCAGCAGCCTCTTTGTATAAACGAATACTGACTTCCCGAATTTGATTGGCTAATTTTTTACCAATCAGCTCAATCACTTTATCAAAGGTGATGTTTTCATCATGTTCACCTGCATCTGCTTTTGCGGCAGGGGTAAAAATAGGCTCTGGTAGTTTTTGAGCATTCTCTAAACCTTCTGGCAGTGGTATGCCACAAACCTTACCAGTCTCTTTATAATCTTTCCAACCACTCCCAGCCAAATAGCCACGCACTACTGCTTCAACCATAATCGGTTTAAGACGTTTAGCGACCACTGCACGACCTGTCACTTGCGACACCTCATCAGCAGCGACTACCGATGCTGGATCAATACCAGTTAAGTGATTAGGAATCACGGCAGCTAACTTATCAAACCAAAAGTTTGCCATTTGATTGAGTACAACACCCTTCTCTGGAATGGGCTCACCCATCACTACATCAAATGCGGACAAGCGATCAGTCGTAATCATGAGCAGCTTGTCATCACCTAGCGCATAAACATCACGCACCTTACCTTTGGACAGCAAAGGGAGTGACTTAATAGAGGTAGCGTACAAAGCAGGCATCTTTAACTCACTTGACGATCTGAGCTAACTTACCGCTCTTGTAAAGCTCTGCCATTTTTTCTAATGCGATAGGTTTAATTTTGGATGCTTGACCAGCGCACCCAAAAGCCTCAAAGCGCGCAAGACAGACTCTTTTGGCAGCTTCGCGTGCTGGCTTTAGGTAATCACGAGGATCAAATTTGCTGGGGTTCTCGATAAAGTAACGACGAATGGCGCCCGTCATTGCCAAACGAATATCAGTATCAATATTGATCTTACGAACGCCATTCTTAATACCCTCTTGAATCTCCTCTACTGGCACGCCATAGGTTTCTTTCATATCCCCACCGAATTGACGAATCTCAGCGAGCAATTCTTGAGGAACGCTAGAGGAACCATGCATCACCAAATGGGTATTGGGAATGCGTGCATGAATTTCTTTGATGCGATCAATCGCCAAAATATCCCCTGTTGGCTTTTTGCTGAACTTATAAGCGCCATGGCTCGTACCAATCGCAATCGCCAATGCATCACATTGGGTTGCTCTGACAAAATCAGCGGCTTGCTCAACATCGGTCAATAACTGTTCACGAGTCATCGTGCCATCAGCACCATGACCATCCTCTTTATCACCCTTCATGGTTTCTAAAGAACCCAAAACTCCCAGTTCAGCCTCAACTGTTACTCCAATAGAGTGCGAAAACCTCACCACCTCTTTAGAAACATCAATGTTGTATTCGTAGCTAGCAACAGATTTACCATCTGCCTCTAATGAGCCATCCATCATGACACTGGTAAAGCCACTCTTGATCGCTGCCATACAGACTGCAGGACTCTGACCGTGGTCTTGATGCATCACCACTGGAATATGTGGATAGGATTCCACTGCCGCTGAAATCAAATGGCGTAAAAATGCTTCGCCAGCATATTTACGCGCACCAGCGGATGCTTGCATGATCACTGGAGAATCTGCTTCATTCGCAGCCTCCATGATGGCAGTGACCTGCTCTAAGTTATTGACGTTAAACGCTGGCAGGCCGTAAGCATTTTCAGCTGCATGATCCAAGAGTTGTCGCAAAGATACTAAAGCCATGATGTTCTCTTAATAGATTGAATACGTTAATGAGATGGATAAATAAATGGGATTACTTCACATGAATAATTTTGAGGGTATTGGTACCGCCAGGCTCGCCCATGGGTTCGCCCGAAGTAAATACCACGGTATCACCTTTTTTAACCACGCCTAATGTCTTGAGACATGCCTCTACCTCTTGTAAAGCCGTGTCTCGGTCTTTGGAATAATCCAAACCAATCGGAGTGACGTTGCGGTAGGTGCTTAAAGCACGCTGTGTCGAAATCTTAGAGGTCAATGCAAAAATAGGCACGTGGATATTATGGCGACTCATCCAAATCGGAGTAGATCCTGAGTCTGTTAACGCCGCAATAGCATTCGCATTCAAATGATGGGCGGTAAATAGAGCGCCCAAGGCAATAGTTTGATCAATCCGAGTAAAAGTTTGATCTAAGAAATCGGTGTCCAATTTAACGCGATCAGATTTTTCTGCCTCTACGCAAATCTCTGCCATTGCTTTAATCGTCTGCACTGGATACAAGCCAGCAGCAGATTCTGCAGAAAGCATCACAGCATCAGTACCGTCTAGAACAGCATTGGCTACGTCACTTACTTCAGCACGCGTAGGTACTGGCGCATTAATCATCGACTCCATCATCTGAGTTGCCGTGATCGTGAATTTATCAGCCTCGAGTGCCCACTTAATCATGCGCTTTTGTAGTGCCGGTACAGCAGGATTACCCACTTCAATCGCCAAGTCGCCACGAGCAACCATGATGCCATCACTCTCAGCAATAATACTTTTGAGTGCTTCAGGTTCGATGGCTTCTGCACGCTCGACCTTTGCAATGGTGCGCACTTTACCAACGCCATATTTGGCGCTAGCAGCATCCGCCAATTTACGGGCATAAGCCATATCAGCACCGTCTTTTGGAAAACTGATCGCCAAGAAATCAACGCCCATTGCTATCGCAGCATCTAAATCACTAATATCTTTTTCAGTGAGCGCAGGAGCAGTAAGACCTCCACCAGCACGGTTAATGCCTTTGTTATTAGACAGTGGACCACCCTGCTCTACGAGGGTGTAGATTTCTCCACCCTGAACCTTTTCGACACGCAATACGACTAAACCATCATTTAACAAAAGACGATCACCTGATTTAACGTCATTGGGCAACTCTTTATAGTCTAGGCCGACACGTTCTTGATTACCTAGTTGGCAGTTCACATCCAAAATAAATGGATCGCCTTCTTTGAGCAAAATTTTGCTGTCAGCAAATTTGCCGACACGAATTTTGGGGCCCTGAAGGTCAGCCATAATACCCACTTCTTTACCCACTTCGGCAGAAATGCTGCGCACTAAATCGTGACGTGCTTTGTGATCTGCTACCGTGCCATGCGAAAAGTTCATCCGCACGACATCTACACCCGCACGAATCATGTCACGAAGCACTTCAGGCTTTTCAGATGCGGGCCCTAGGGTGGCAATGATTTTGGTTGCTCGAAGCATTATTTAGTCTTTCGCTCTTTCAGCTAATACTGCAAAGGCTGGCAAGGTTTTACCTTCGAGGAATTCCAAGAAAGCGCCGCCCCCAGTTGAGATGTAATCCACTTGATTTTCAATGCCATATTTGGCAATCGCAGCTAACGTATCGCCACCACCCGCAATGGAGAAGGCTGGGGAATGGGCAATCGCGGCAGCTAACATTTTGGTACCACCACCAAACTGATCAATTTCAAAAACGCCCAAGGGGCCGTTCCAAACAATCGTACCCGCGTGAGCCAGCATGGTCGAGAGGCGTGCTGCTGTTTTTGGACCAATGTCTAAAATCATGTCGTCTTCTGCTACTTGATCAGCAGCAACACGATTAGCGCGCGCTAATGGAGACAGCTCGTTTGCAACGACAACGTCTTCAGGAATAGGTACATGTGCTCCACGCTTTTCCATGATCTCCATGATTTCTCTTGCTTCATTGACTAAATCAGGTTCAGCCAGAGATTTACCAATCGGCAAACCTTTGGCAAGCATAAAGGTATTGGCAATACCACCACCCACAATGAGTTCGTCGACTTTGTCAGCCAAGACTTTGAGGATGGTTAACTTTGAAGATACTTTGGAGCCAGCCACAATCGCTACCAGCGGACGCTTAGGGCTTGCTAGCGCTCTACTCAAGGCGTCTAACTCTGCAGCCATCAGTGGCCCCGCACAAGCTACTGGTGCAAATTTTGCTACGCCATATGTCGTTGCTTCAGCACGATGCGCAGTACCAAAAGCATCATTGACATACACATCACACAGAGCAGCAATCTTTTTTGCTAACTCATCATTATTTTTCTTCTCGCCTACATTTAAGCGGCAATTTTCTAGAAGCACCAATTCTCCAGGCCTCACTTCGAATCCACCATTCACCCAATTGCTAATGAGGGGTACTTTGCGATTGAGCAAAGTCGCAATCCGATCAGCCACTGGGGCCAAACTATCTTCAGGCTTAAATTGCCCTTCGGTTGGACGACCCAAGTGTGAAGTCACCATCACGGCGGCCCCAGCATCAAGACACATTTGTACTGCGGGCATAGACGCCCGAATTCGGGTGTCTTCGGTAATGTTGCCGACATCGTCCTGGGGCACATTTAAGTCGGAACGAATGAGAACCCGTTTTCCCTTCAAAAGGCCTGATTGGGCCAATTCACTTAAACGTTTAACTTTAAATAAGGATTCCGGCATGTTTTTTCAGAAAAATAGGGTGGTTAAGGTGTTTTAGCTTGATTCTTGGGAATACTCCATTCTAAATGTTTCGGAGCAGCTAGCCCAAAGGGAGCCAAGAAATAATTACCCTGCCTGCTCTACAATAAGGGCTTGGACGCATTCTGAGCTAGAGGCCTAAAGCCGGCTGGCTGGGCGCCCCAGAAATACCCAATTTAATAGTTACTAAAAAGGTAGAAAAAATGTCGATGTCCGACCGCGATGGTTTTATTTGGTCCGATGGGAAGCTAGTTCCTTGGCGTGAGGCCAATATTCATGTGCTTACCCATAGCCTGCATTATGGAATGGGTGTTTTTGAGGGTATTCGTGCTTACAACACCCCTCAAGGTACTGCCATTTTCCGCCTTCCTGAGCATGTGAAGCGCCTGTTTAATGGCACCAAGATCTTCCAGATGAATATGCCTTACAGCAAAGAAGAAATTACTAAGGCGATTATTGAGGTAGTCAACAGCAATCAGTTGGAAGCGTGCTACATCCGCCCCATCATCTTTATTGGCTCCGAAAGATTAGGAATCTCTCCTAAGGGCAATACGATCCATACCGCGATTGCCGCTTGGCAATGGGGTGCTTACTTAGGTGAAGATGGAATCAATAAAGGGATTCGTGTAAAGACTTCATCATTTACTCGCCACTTTGTGAACTCTTCTTTGGTACGCGCTAAAGCTTCTGGCTACTATATCAACTCGATTTTGGCTAACCAAGAAGTAACGGCCAACGGCTACGATGAAGCGCTCATGCTTGATACAGAAGGCTATGTTTCTGAAGGCTCTGGTGAAAACATGTTTATGGTGAGCGATGGCATTGTCTATACACCAGATCTAGCTTCTTGTTTAGACGGTATTACACGTGACTCTATTATTGATATCGTTAAAGATCTAGGTTTAGAGTTGCGCGAAAAGCGTATTACGCGTGATGAGGTCTACTCGGCGGATGAAGCCTTCTTCACTGGTACTGCTGCAGAAGTAACGCCCATTCGTGAACTAGATGATCGTACTATTGGTGACGGTAAGCGTGGTCCGATTACGGAGAAAATTCAGAAGACTTTTTTTGATGCAGTGTATGGCAGAAACGACAAATATAAATCGTGGCTGACTTACGTCAAGTAAAAGTTGCAGTCATTTCTAGCAGCCAGGAATCAATCAATGACTCAAGCTCAAGTAGTAATGGTAGATGGCAAAGATCTACCATTACATTGCCCAACCAATCAGACTCCTGCTTGGAATTCGCATCCACGCGTGTTTCTAGATATCATCAAAACTGGTGATGCAAAGTGTCCTTATTGCGGAGCAGAGTACAAGCTCATTCCTGGCACCGAGCCTCACGGACACTAAACCAGATCGGCGCTGAAAGGCGCTGAATCGGGATACAACCCATGCCAGGTATTCTGATCATCGCCCCAAACTGGATTGGGGATGCCGTGATGACACAGCCTTTATTGGCGAGCATCAAAGCACTTTATCCAGACTCAACAATTGATGTTCTTGCCAGCACTTGGGTAGCACCCATCTATCGCGCTTGCTCTGAAGTTAGTGAAGTCATCGAAGCACCCTTTGAGCACAAGCAATTACAGTGGGGCCTGCGCAAGCAGATTGCAAAGCAAGTGGAATCCAAAAAATATCAGGCCTGTTTTGTATTGCCGAATAGTTTTAAGTCTGCACTCATTCCTTGGTTAGCCAATATTCCTCTGCGTATCGGATATCGTGGGGAGATACGCTTTGGCCTCATCAATGTTGCGCTAGATAACCCAAGCAAAGTCAATCGGCCCCCAATGCTGGAGCACTATCTGGCTCTTGGCAAACTTCTCAATGATGAAGAAGTAATAGAAAGTCAGCCTAGTGTTAGCAATGAAATGGCTCCGCGTTTAAATATATCGGAAAATGCAAAGCTATCTGTTGACAGGAAACTCCAAAGCGCGAATATCAACTTATCAGGATCAAGCTCAGCTGTTTATGTAATGTGCCCTGGTGCTGAATATGGTCCCAGTAAACGCTGGCCTACAGATCATTTTGCAAGCTTGGCTACCCAATTAGTTTCCAATAATCCCAACCATCACATCATCCTGCTTGGGAGCAAGAGCGATCAAATTCTTGGTAAGGAGATTGCTTCTCTAGCAAAGCAAGATTCCCATATTCATCATTGGTGTGGCAGCACCTCTTTAGATGAAGCCATTGCCCTCATTGGGATGAGCAAAGCGCTTATTAGTAATGATTCTGGATTAATGCATGTCGCAGCTGCACTGAGCATTCCTCAGGTGGCAATCTTTGGTTCGAGCGATCCAGCGCACACTCCACCCTTATCTGAGAAGGCTAAAGTGATTTGGCTGAACTTGCCTTGTAGCCCTTGCCACAAAAAAAAATGCCCTTTGGGTCACTTAAAGTGCTTAAAAGATATCCTTCCTGAGCAAGTTTTGACTACACTCAATACCTTATAGACGTCATTCAAACTAAAGCCCTACTCATGACAAAACTTGCCAGACTTTTTGATAATGCTGATGATGTCCTTGATGCTTGGCGTGATGCCTTAAAACATCGTGACGTTCAAGGTGCCTTGGATATTTGGCTAGATGATGACTCTATTACCTGCGTTCTACCTGAAGGACATCGCCTGAGTGGCCATGCAGAAATTCGTAAGGGTTTAGAAAGACTGCTCTCTAAGCAGCCATTATTTTTAGAGCCTATTGCTTGTATTAGCCACACAATTTTGGGCGCTGCAATCTACGACACTACCGAAGCAGTACATCTCAGACCAGATCAAGTTGAAGCTGATTTTTTTCTCAACATTACTTTAGTCTTGTTACAAGATAGTCAAGGATGGCGAATCGCTCATTTGCATGCGAGCCTTTCTACCGAAGAAACCTTTGATGCCCCATCTACACCTCACGGCTTGCATTAACTTTTGCAATGGATGAACAAGTCATTCGGTCTCTGATCAAGTGGCCTGATGTTCCTGATTGTTATGGCTGGCTTGCCTTAGATCGCCGTGGCCAATGGCGTATGCGTGATGAATTTACCCAGCAAAATAATCTTCCCGGTCAGGTCATTAAGCACCAGTCCCTCAATGAATTCATTTCCAGAAACTATGCACGAGATACGCAAGGTAAATACTTTTTTCAGAACGGTCCGCAGCGTGTATTCATTACCCTAGATACCACACCCTGGATAGTCAGAATGATTCCCAGCGATCAAGGCGTCAAACTATTAACACAATGTCAAAGCCCAATAGAACCCACAGCAGCTCTCAGCGATGAGAATGGCAATATTTACATCGTCGGAAATATCGCTCAGGCAGTGTATGAAGAGAGTGATAGAGCACAATTTAAGCTACAAACTACTAAGAGCATTGCCCTCTTGCATGATCACGATCTAGATCTTTTTTCTGAGTTAGCTACCCTTAAAGAAGAAGCTTGTAGCTTTGGAGGATCTTGGATCTGGCATGGCAAGCAACTGCCTCTAGATCCGATTCATTCATCAGAATTAGCCAATCGCTTTGACTTCAATCCTAAGCCTAGTGCCTAGAAAAATATTCAGCCCGTCACTATCCCACTATCCAGACTTATTCTTGCCTTGCTCTTTCAGTTCTTCTTGATACTGTCTTTGCATTTCACGTAAACGCGCATCAATACTCGAGCCCTGATAAAAATCAGCACCACCAGCAGCACGCGCAATCCTGAGCTGCTCAATCGCAGAAGGCCAAGCCCCCTCAAGTGCATATTTTTCTCCGAGCGCATAGTGCCGTAAAGGGACATTTTTAGCCTGGTCATAGGCATTAGAGAGTAAGGACCACCAGACCACTTCATTGGGTTGAAGACGGGTTCTAGCCTTTAACCAATTGATTGCATCATTCGTTTTCCCGAGTTTTAACTCTGCATTAATCATTGCTACGCCAGCAGCATAGGACTGAGGAAAAGCATTGAGAGTAGTTTGTGCAATTTGCAGCGCTTCCTCATTCTTACCTTTAGCCAGGGCTAATTCAGAGGAAGTGATGTCGAGAGATAAGCTTTGTCTTTGTATCGGTGAGCCTGGAGCGCTGGCCGATTGCGCTAACTTACGTGTTTGCTGTAAATAAGTCTCTGCTTGATCTATTTTGCCTTGGCGCTGGGCAATCAAAGCAAGACCATAAGTGCCTTCTATCTGTTTACCAATAGGAGCTTGCTTACTCAGACTTTCAAAAGTATTCCGTAGATCAAATAGTCCACTAGATGAACCAGATTGCTCCATGCGAGCACGTGCTTTAATAAGATAAAACTCTACTGCAGTAGGTATATTACGATCAGGCACCATCCTTACTCGATCTTGCATCTCTGCAATACGATCGGTGGTTAATGGATGGGTACGTACATAACCTGGAACACCTTTATCCATAATCCCTGTAATTTTTTGTAGTCTTTGGAAAAAAGCGGGTGCGCCGTTCACGTCATACCCACTGGCCTCAAGAATCTGAAAGCCGATCCGATCCGCTTCACGCTCGGCATCTCGTGAGTAAGATAGTTGATTGCTAATAGCCATGGCTTGTCCTCCCTGCATCAGTCCTGCGCCAGCCGAAGGGTTACGAGACATGGCTAAGGCACCAAGCACCATACCTGCAATAGCGATCATGGTATTGGTAGCCTGTCTGTCCATTTGACGAGCCAAGTGCCGCTGCAAAACATGTCCTGTTTCGTGGCCCATGACTGAAGCAACTTCAGAGTCAGACTCTGCATTCACAATCAAGCCCGTATGAAATCCAATAAATCCACCGGGCAATGCAAACGCATTAATTGTGCTGTCTTTGACCGCAAAGACTTCAAAGTTATAGGCGCCACTACCTTGTTCATTTGCACCCCCAAGTTGTAATTTCTTGGCAGCTTGTAATAGGCGTCTCTCCATTTGATTCAGGTAATCATAGAGGGGCCAATCGTTGGAGTAATCCACATCAGGCCGAATCTGGCGCATGATCATCTCGCCATATTTACGCTCATCAATTCGGCTGAGCGAATCACCCCCTGGGTCGCCCATATCAGGCAATACCAAAGTAGGTTGGGTTTGTAAACTACTACGGTTTGGGGCGTTAGTAGGCCTTGCCTCGGGAGATTGCATTAGACCCCTGAGATTTTGTATGGCAGCCGAATCACCCTGAACAGAAACATCCCCTACAGGCGCAGGTATTGGTGGAGCGGCAAAAACTGGGGAAGCGCCAGAACAAGCTAGCGCCAGCATCAATTGGATGGCTAATAAACGTCGAATAAAGGAAATTTTGCCTACTGGCTTTATCACTTGCATCCCTATATGGTAAAACTTATCCCATGAACAAACTAACTCATTTTGATGCCAGCGGCCAAGCTCATATGGTCAATGTAGGCGATAAGCCCAATACCCATAGAGTGGCTGTGGCTACCGGCAAGATCACCATGCTCCCCCAGACCTTTGAAATGGTAGAGGCTGGAAGCCATAAAAAGGGGGATGTTTTAGGAATCGCCAGAATTGCGGGTATTCAGGCATCTAAGAAAACATCTGATCTGATTCCCCTTTGTCACCCCCTGGCCCTAAGCCATGTCAGCCTAGAATTTCAATTAAATAAGGCCGAAAGCAGCATCACCTGCCAAGTCAAAGCAGAAACTACTGGCCCAACCGGCGTTGAAATGGAAGCCCTCACCGCAGTCCAAATTGCCCTACTCACAATCTACGATATGGCGAAGTCAATCGATAGAGGTATGGTGATGGGTGATGTCAAGCTCTTAGAAAAGAGTGGCGGTAAGAGTGGGGAGTGGAAGGCGACTGAGTAATCGTCGTCTGCTGAAATTCACCCCTAATCAATCCATTCACTCATGCCATCTTTTAAAAAGATCATTCAGAACTGTTTAGCCTTAATCCTAGTAATCATCGGCACTTTGATTACAGTTGATCTTATAACTTACATAAGCTTACCAAGCCAAGGTATTGCTTATGTACCAGCCTACAAAAAGAATCGATTTCAAGAGAAGCTAAATGCAGCAGTGCATTATTTTCCACGTGGATATAACGTTGCTGACCCTGTTACGGGCTTTGACATCCAGAAAAATATAGCTCCTGTTGCTTTCAATATGGCTGATGGTAGTTTCCCAATATTTTCAAATGATATAGGGTGTTTTGATCACCATACTTTGGCAGAAATCAAAGCTGCCAAATCCTATGATTACTTCGCAGGCGATTCTTTTGCGTGGGGATATGGAAACTATGAACAAAATATTCCTTCAACTTATGAAAAGATTAGCGGCAGATTTACCATTAAGTGCGGTATTATCCATTCCGGACAAAAACATCAATTTGAAAAGTTTCAGCGTACTGAAAAACTAATCGGGCACCCTCCTAAAAGAGTCATTCTTACTTTTTATGAAAATGATGTAGCCAATGATTACGCATATCCCCATACGACTGTCATAGAGGGTTACGAGGTAGATACCTATAAATTTGATCCTGGCCAATTTCAATTGGTACCCAGAGATATGGATCAAATTCAAAAAGATATTCTTGCCGGCATCAATCCTAAATCACAAGATTGGAAAGTACGCCTTGATGCATGGTTAGATGGTCACTCTCTTTCGTGGAATTTAATGAAGATTGGCATCAAGCAAACCAAAGCAAGAGAACTTGCTACGATCTACGGCATTAGTGAAGGCGTCAACTATGGCAAAGATAAGGGATATGGCACCGCTGAGGTAAGCAAAAAAAATCGTGAGGCTTTAGATCTTTGGTTTAACGATGCTAAGAAACGAAAGTATGAGCTGATTTTGATTCTGATTCCCCCAAAATTACATCATGCCAACACCAATTATTATGGTGGCTTTCGAGATTATTTAAATTCAAAGAATGTTCGTTACTATGATCTTACCGAATCCTTCTATGAATCTAAAAAACGGTCGGAAGAACTCTACTGGCTTAATGATGGTCATTTGCATAACGAGGGAAATATTTTCGTTGGCGAGTACTTATCTAAAGTTCTAAAGTAGCAATGATTTTCTTCATTCTATTATTTAATGCACTAAGATTTATAGGCTTAGAAATATCACCGCCGGGCTTCTATGCAGATGAGTCCTATGGCGCTACTCAAGTAATTTGCCTTTGGCAAACTGGTGCTGATTTCTTTGGCAATGCTTTCCCTTTATTTGCAATTTCTGGGCCTGGGGAACCCATTTACTCACCCACCTATCTATATGGGCAGCTTCTTTGGACCTCAGTCTTTGGACATAGTATTGCCGGCTTTAGATCATATGTAGCCATTATTACAACCCTAACAATCCTATTTTTATATCTTTATGCTAAAAATCTTTTAGGCTCTAGAGCGGCACTCTATATTGCATTTGTAGCAACAGTCATGCCATGGTCTTGGCAATTTTCAAGAATTGCGTGGGATCCACCTTTAGCGCCGCTTTTTCTAATGCTTGGGCTTTGGATAAGCACTTTAAAAAAGGGATGGTGGATCGCAGGATTACCGCTTGGTCTTGCTATCTACTCATACCCACCCTTAAGAATAATCACACCATTAATTTGGCTTTGCCTACCTAACCTAAGTATAAAAAGAAAAATAATAGGGCTTCTGGTCATAGCTTTCACATGCATTCCGTTGGCACTTCAATTTCAAGATGAAAATTTCTTGTCTCGCTCCAATATGCTGACTATATGGAGTTCGACCTTTTATAACCCCTATCGTCACTACAATTTAATTGAGCTTCTTTCTGTCTTTTGGAAAAATTGGTTAGCCCACTTTTCTCCATCTTTTTTATTTATTCATGGTGAAAATAACTTAAGGCATTCTATTCAATCCTTTGGAATGCTAAGCTGGCTTGATCTCCTAGCGCTAGGAGCGCTAATTTATCTTGTTGCCATAAAAGTACTTTCGCGCAAGTATGAGCATATTTTTTCATCCGGGCAATATCAAGCATTCTTTATTGGATTAATTGGTATTGGTATCAGCCTTATTCCAGCATCCCTAACCAATGAGGCTTCCCCGCATGCACTTAGGACAATTTCTGTTTGGCCTTTTTATGCAATATTTTCTGGCGTAATTTTATCTAGACTAAGCGAAGTTTTACCCTTTAATAAAGTCTACTTGGCAACCCTACTGATAGGCTCCCTTTTCTTTGCTAGCTATCAATATCATTACTTTAAAATCTACCCGACCATCGCCAAAGAGGGTTTTGAGGCAGGCTTTTCCAATGACATCCTGTACCCTAGACTTGTTAAAGGTGAAATAAAATGCGATGCGCTTCGGGGGCAAATAAAAAAAATGGATCGAAATACGCGGATCGATGAAACTATTGATTTTTCTAAAGATGGACGTGGTCCAATTACAAGTTATTTAAATAATCATTGGTACGATCGAGAGAATTGGGGTATTTGGTCTGATGGTAAAAATGCTGATTTATTAATTCCCATTCCCAATGGCTCACCCACCAAAATCGTTTTATTAGTTAATGCCTTAATTACCCCAAAGCACACACAACAGCCCCTTGAAATATGGGTTAACAATAGTCTGCAGAAAACACTATTGCTCAATGTTGCTGAAAATAATCAAATTGAATTATCCTTACCCGCTCTTATTGATGAGTCAAAACTGCTACATATCGAATTTAGAACCCCGAATGCAACTTCTCCAATATTGGCAGGGATATCAACAAATGATGGCAGGGTATTAGGTATTGGTTTACGTAGCGCAGTATTCAAACAATAGTTTTTTTATTTTTCTGAGATGTTTATGTCTGGTTGATCTGATTAAAAAGCATCATAAAGCTTTACTTTGAGCTGAAGAGATATAGCCCCATGAACTTTATCTCCTACAGTTGGTATGAAAAAGACATTGGCGCCAAACCTGCCCTCCTCAATCGTTATTGCAGGTAGCACTGCAGGAAACCATCCACCATTATTAGTTGACTGGTATCCATTAAACCCACCAGCTACTACACCTAGCTTTAATGGGCCTATAGCAATTGGCTGATAGTAAATTCCAGCATAGCTAGAGTGTCCGTTATCGCTATTTTTAAAATTACCTATCGTTGCTGATGCAACCGTATTAAACCGGTACTCCAGACCAAAGCCCCAGTTATTGTTATTAAGATTTTGATCTTTTTGAAAATGATAGGAATAAAACCCTGGATTGACCCACACTTCAGTTTTAGGTTTTGGATCAATGAACTCAATCCAAGTATTTGATTCTTGAGCATAAGCAGGTAGCAAGAAAAAGGGTGCCAGTAATAGCACCCAAATCCACTTTAGTTGTAAACGAAAATCTATCTCTTTCCTCCGAATCCACCAACAAAGTTGCCTAAATTAGATCCTGACACTGCGTACGTTCCACCCACTTCATTGGCAGTCGGGCCATAAAACTTACCGTTAGCATTACCAGACATTCCATTAATTGTTGTAACATTTCCAGAGACCTTATTTGCCCCGGCAGCAATAGATAAAGTACCAGAAAGATTTAAATCAGGCGCTGCGACTGCGTTCCCTGAAGGTGCACCACTTATATAAGTTCCCGAGGTACTAAAAGCCACTGTTCGAGCATCAAAAGAAGCTGTAGCAGTCATATTCGCATTGGTTACATAGGCAAATTTACTAGGATCAGTGTAATAACCAGATGCGCCACCAGTAAAGGTATAAGAACCAGTTGCTGGAAGACCTGTTACTGGGGTTGCACTTCCAACGCTAATTGCATTAGCTGAAGTTGTTGCATTTCCATAGGAGCCCCAGGCTCCATAGGTTTGATATTCACATCCATTATAGGTAGGATTTGCAAAGACACCAATCGTTGTTTCCGACTTATTTAATGCAATCGTAGAGGTCTGATAAAAACTACTTTGTAAAGTATCTCCATTTGCAGCGCTAAACGATACAGAACTTGTAGGGGTACTTGCACTGATAGATGAAAAATTACCATTTCCACCCAATGCAAGAGTAGCTGTACCATCAGCGTCAGTCTGAACTAAAGTTCCATTTAGCGCCATCGTTGAAGTAGACCCACCAGTAAAACTAACTGGAGTATTAGCAGAAATAGTTGCAGACCAAGAAGTAAAAGCATTAGTAGAGGCTGAACCGCTTGACGAGCTACTACTACTGCTTCCCCCGGCACAAGCACTAATTAAAATAGGCGCAAATACTAGAGCAATCTTTTTCATGATCTATCCTCTTATACTTTCTATATTGTTTTCTTAATTACAAGTGAATCGGTTTTTTGACACGCGCATAAGGTAGTTATAAACCTAATAATCACTACCGTAAAGTATGGGGATTACTAATAAACGTTCTTGAAGAAAATCCCACCAAAGAGCTTGTTATAGCTAAAAAATGGGATATTAGAGTTATTGTTTTGATATGTGATATCAATACTAGGTCTTAGCCCCAGAATATAGAGGTCTCTCTTGGTGATGGATAGCCAGTAAAGCTGCCCAGAATCTCTTCTTACCTCACCCCATAAAGGGTCTGAGTCAGAGTAATTACGCTGCAATACCGAGGCCTTCAAGTTCGCCTGAATATTTGTAGAATCCCAAGCAACTTGGGAGCCTATAGTTCCATAAAAACCATTTGATGTATAGGCAGCCTGACTAGCAAAAGTTTTATCTCCTCCTGCCTCAAGATATAGCGTTAGGTTTCGGGTGATATTGTGGTTATAGAAAAGGTTTGCTTGTGTCTGAGAACCAGACAAATAAGTGTAATTAGGATAAGTTAAAGGTCCACCTTTGATAAAAAATCCATAGTAGTCTTGACTGGGTAAATTAAAAATCCATCTTGAAGAGACATAAGCATAATCAAATAAAGTAGAACCGCCATAGAGCATACGCTGATAGCCCACTCGCAAATCTTTATAGTTATAGTCTTGCCAACGCTTAACAACGCTTACATCCATATCTTGTTTATTAAAAGCACTTGTCTGGTAGGTGGCGGTATTGAGATTTACCTGAGCAAAATAACCTGACTGAGGAATCAGCTCTCGCTCAGCCTCAACTCCCACTGCTAGTCCTGTTTCTGAGTTCGTATTGACTGCAGGCTGGTAAGACAGTGTTTGCCCAAAAATGCTTACCGTACGTGCACTGGTAATATACCCAGGGTTTGAATCCTGATAAATGCCAATATAAAACTTAGCTGATTGTCTTTTTTGAATCTCACTCAAATACCACTCAATCTTATCTCGAACAGTAATAGGAATCTCTTTATTGATCACATCAATGAACTGCGCCTTAGCTTCAGCTAGGCGACCAGCCAAGTACAAGCTTCTAGCCCACTCAAGCTGAATACGGGGCGCAAGCGTTTCTTGGTATAAGGCAGCAAAAGATGCGGCAGCAGCCTCAGGACTAGACCCCATCAATCCAACTGCGGCATCAAATTCTTTTTGAATAACAGCAGGCTCTCGAGCAACAACTGCATAAGCAGATTGCACAATAAAGAAAAAGGGCACTACAAGTAGTACCCTTATTAAGAGAATTAAGAAAAAAGGATTTATCGCTTGCCTCCAAAGCCGCCAACCATTGACCCAACACCTGAACCAGTTACTGCGTAGGTTCCGCCAACCTCATTTAAGGCTGGGCCATAAAATTTACCATTCATATTGCCTGACATTCAATTAGTAGTAGAAGCAGTTCCAGTCATTGCATTTGTGCCAGCAGCATAATTTAGAGTGCCAGTCATATTTAAACTAGGTGCTGAAATTTGAGGTGCCCCAGGACCCCCAGCAATAGAGGTATTAGTAGTAGTAAAGGCGAGTGTACGATTATCAAATGTTATAACAGCCACCATAGCAGCATTAGTTACATAGCCGAACTTTGAAGCATCAACATAATATCCAGTAGAGCCCCCTGTAAATGTCAGTGAACCAACGGCAGGAATTGCACTGGCAGGAGAAGAGTTTCCGACGCTTACAGCGTAAGCTGGTGTAGTGGCATTGCCATACGCACCCCACGCCCCAAAAGTTTGATATTCAAATCCATATGCAGCTGGATTAGCAAACGCGCCAACTGTAGTTTGAGTTTTATTCAACGCAACTGTTGAGTTACCATTAAATCCACCTTGTAAAGTATCGCCGCCTACAGTGCTAAATGAAACAGAACCTCCTGAATTAGAAGCACTGATCGCAGAAAAATTATTGCTGGAATTTAAGGTCAGAGTTGCCACACCATCAGCAGCTCCCTGTACTGAAGTTCCATCAACCGCTAAAGTGGATGATGCTCCACCAGAAAAACTGACTGGAGTGCCTACAGTAGTACTCGACTAACTAGTAAATGGTGTAGTTGCCACGGACGATGAGCTGGTACTTGAAGAACTACTACCTCCAGCACAAGCAACTAAAAAGATTGGGGTTGCTAATAAGAATATTTTTTTCAAAATTATTCCAAGTTACAAATTGTTGCGTATTAAGAATGAAAGGTTGATAACCCAACTCAACTAGTAAAAGATTATAGATTAAGACAAGAGCTTGTTTCCTACTAAATATGAGTCTTTAGCATATAAACTATCATTATGGTCTTATTTTTTTATTTTTAATCTTAATAATCAATATAAAATGTGGTATGGTCAGATTTTCAATAGATAAATTTAGGTGCTTGGTTCCCAGCAGCATCGGTTTGATTGCGTTCCTTTTGATTTGTGGCCCCAACATACTCAACCCACTTAACGAAACATGGTTGCTAACTGGTGGCGATCTGACTCAGCAGTACTTTGGCTGGGTATTTTTTCGCAATAGTCCTTGGACAATGCCGCTGGGTCTAAATCCGATGTACGGAATGGACATAAGCAGCTCAATCGTCTATTCAGACGGTAATCCACTACTCTCTCTTCTTTTCAAACCCTTTAATGCAGTTCTTCCAGAAATCTTTCAATTTCAGGGCCTATGGTTGGTAATCTGTTTCGTCTTGCAAGCTTACCTTGCCTGGAAAATTTTAGGTCTATATACAAGGGATTGGCTATCTCAAGGACTTGGCACAATATTGTTTTTACTATCAACTCCTATGCTGTTTCGAGTAGGCATTCATACAAATCTTGCAGCCCACTTCCTTATTCTCGGTAGCCTATATTTAAATCTATGCCCCTATGCTAAGCACCAAAATTACAAGTGGATATTTTTATTATTAGCAAGCCTTGGGGTGCACTTTTATTTATTTGTAATGATTTTTGGCCTATGGGTAGCTGACCTTGGAGATCGTTTCACTCCTCAAAATTCTCACAACTCCAAGTCGAATCTCATTTCATTTGGTACCGGTTTAGTTTTAATACTGATTCTTGCATGGCAATTAGGATACCTTAGCGTCCAAGCTCCAAACCTCTTTGGTTATGGCTTTTTTAAAGCTAATTTACTTAGCCTTTTTAATGCCAATGTTGGTCTATTTTTATGAAGGATATACCCATTAAAAGTAGTTGGGGTGAGGCGAATTTATATCTAGGCCTAGGTAGTATTTTGTTATTGATATTCGGATTTTTAAAAATAAAGTATTGGAATATCAAGGTTATAGGAATATTGAAGAGATATCGATTTCTTTTGGTTACCATGGTTTTATTTTTACTATTTTCCATTACCAACCAAATTGGGCTAGGGTCATTTGAAGTCCGCATTCCATTTCCCCAATGGCTATTACAGCTATTTGGCATATTACGCCATTCGGCTAGACTTTTTTGGCCTGTTTATTACATCATTTTGATAGTGGGATGTATTTTAATAATTAAAAATTATTCTCAAAATAGAGCACGTCTTATTTTTGCCCTTTGTATGGCAATACAAGTAATAGATCTATCTCCAGGTCTCATGAATCTTCACAAAGAACTAAATACTCCAGTTAAAAACGATCTGACTTTATCTCCACTAAAACAGCCATTCTGGCAAATTGCGGGGAACCACTATAAAAATCTCTATCTTCTTCCTAGTCGATCTGAACCGAACCCTGACTTTATGTCTCGCTTTATGTCTTCAGATTGGAGAATTTTTGGAAGGTATGCGGGGGTAAATCAATTAAATACAAATGCTATTTACATGTCGCGCTACGACACTCAAAAGCAGAACATGGCATTTAGTAATGCATTAAAAGCTTCGGTAACAGGAATATATAACCAAAATACTCTATACATCATAAAAAATGAGGATTTAATACCTGTAGCATTTGGACTCAAAGATGAAAATGCATTCCTAGCAAGCATCGACGGCTTTAATGTATTGGCTCCAAATTTCTTAAAAATGAGCGATACCAATTCAATTGGTTCTTACAAAGCAATAAATATTAAATCTATTCGCCCTGAGCTTCATAAGGAAATTTCTTTCAAACGCCCTGCATCACCACTCAGTTCATATGCACTAACAAAAGACTGGAATAATCGTGAGGATTGGAGGGTATGGAGTAGAGGAAAAGATGTAGCACTAACGCTTCCCCTTCCCATCAATCAAGCTAAATTGTTAACGATTAACTTAAGAGCTTTTGTCAATGGCGCAATAACAGCGCAAACAGTCCAAATTAGTAGCGATGGTGAAATGCTAGGAAATTATTCGTTAATCAAATTTGAAGATAATCTTATCCAGTTAGATGTTCCTGCTTCAGTCAAGCACAAGGGGTATATTACTTTGGAATTTAAACTTCCTAATGCAGCCTCTCCATCTTCTATTGGCATGGATGATGACAGTCGTGTATTAGGTATTGGAATGGTTTCAGCAAAATTTGACTAACTACATGAGCAAAAGTATTTACTCTCTTTTACTCATAAGCTATTAAGCTCCACTTTGGCTTTAGATTAGCTATTACCCTGTGCCATTGCTTAAACTCCAGTCCCACTAATCTTTTTAAGTAACTCATCTCTCACCCAACAAAACTGTCCTTAATACTGGAATCCTATTGATCCCATAAGCTAGCCCTATGCTAATGAGTAATGGGGCAATTACTTTGGGTGAATAAGCTAAAAAG
>NZ_JBBAQK010000003.1:17549-158931 GCF_040400325.1 Polynucleobacter sp. | reverse complement strand
TTAATTAGGAATTTTGTGAAAGTTAATGAGCCAATCACCAATTGTTTGATCGATCAGATTCGTACAAAATATTACCCTGTCGGGTCTGTATTACCCACGGAACAGGAATTGCAGCAAAAATTTAATGCATCTCGTTATGCGGTTCGTGAATCTTTGCGTGAATTAGTTGCTATGGGCTTAATTTCACGAAAGCCAAAAACAGGGTCTGTCGTTGTTTCTTTGCATGAAGAGCGTAGTTTTGTACAAAGTCATGGATCTATCAACGATCTTTTTACATACATAAAAAATTCTAAGCTGATTGTTTTGGAGTCTAGTGAAATTTGTGTTTCTGAAAATCAATTTGATGACTTAGCTCTACCAATTGGCGCTACATGGAAGAAGGTTAAGGTTATAAGGCAGAAAATTAGACCTGCACTGCCCCTAGTAACAAGTGAAATTTATGTTCCGCTTGTATATAGTAGGATCGAAGCATACTTAGGTAGTCTGAAGGCGCCAATTTATGCCTTACTTGAAAAAATTACTGGCTTTAAGATTACCAAGGTCGACCAACGCATTTCAGGCTGCCTGATATCTAAAAGTCAGTCAAAATACTTGGGGGTCAAGTCTGGCTCAGCAGGACTAAATATTGTTAGACATTATTACGGTATGCAAAATAAACTTTTGCTAGTCACTAACAGTATTTATAGAGCAGATCAGTATACCTATCAAGTTAGCTTGAACTACGATCAATCCCTCAGCTCAATTCGGCCCTAATGATGGATAAATCCTCACAAGAAAGTTGTGTAAAGACGATTTCTGAGCAATTGTCTTTGTTTGCGCTTGATCTCAAACTCGAACAAATTCCTATATCGGTTTGTGCCCAAGCGAAGCTACATATGTTGGATGCCATTGGTATTGGGATCGCTTCTAGCCACTATGATTTTGCTAAAAAAATCTTACACGCATTAATGTCTTTGCAAGAGAGTAATGATCAGCATTATCAAGTTCTAGGGGTTCCAAATAAGTTATCTATGCGTGACGCCATTCTAGTTAACGGAACATATATTCATGGACTGGATTTTGACGATACACATGCAGCCGGCGTTATTCATGCCTCATCAAGTGCCATGGCTGCGCTTTTGAGTGTGGGACAGCGATATAACATCAACGGGCAAGATGGGCTTGTTGCTTACCTTGTTGCAATTGAGGTAGCCAGCAGGATTGCATCAGCTGCAAATGGTGGATTTCATGCAAAAGGCTTTCATCCAACTGGTTTGGTTGGTATTTTTGGTGCGACAGTATTAGTTGGTCGGATCATGAAGCTTACTGCAGGTGAGCTAACAAATGCATTGGGGATTTCTTTATCCATGGCTTCTGGGGTCATGGAATTTTTAGAGGGTGGAGCTTGGACTAAGCGTATGCATCCTGGATGGGCCGCATCCTCAGCGGTAACAGCTTGCGCCATGGCTAAAAATGGTTTCATTGGTCCAAGAAACACTTTTGAAGGCCGCTATGGGCTATTTAATACCCACATTGATTCGAGCAATCAAGCAAGTCTAGAAAAATGCACAAATGGTCTTGGCCAGATTTGGGAGATGCAAAACATTTCATTGAAACCCTATCCTGCATGTCATTACAACCATGCATTTGCAGATGCTGCAGTTACTCTTCGCCAAGAAAATGCATTTGGGATTGAGGATATCAAGAGTATCAAAGCACGTATTAGCGAAAAACAAATGCCAGTAGTTTGTGAGCCTCAGGCTAGCAAACGAATCCCAAGAAATTCTTATGAGGCACAGTTTTCTATTCACTTTGTGATTGCCACAAGCTTGATAAAGGGTAAATTTACTCTCAATGAGCTCGAGAACGATACTATTTTTGATCCACAAATTCTTGCACTGTGTCAAAAAATTGAATATGAGATTGATCCTCAATCTGCATTTCCAGAGTTTTACTCTGGAGAGGTAGAAATTCAATTGAAATCAGGGAAATCTCTGATTCATCGCGAGCAAATGAATCGAGGATCTAGCGCTAATCCACTATCTAAGCAAGAGGTTTTAGAAAAGTTTTACTCAAATGTAGAGCGTGTCTTGAATCGCACAGCAGCAAAAAATTTTACAGAAGACTTTTTAAATTTAGAACAACAAAAGTCTTTCATTAATACCATGAATCAAATGAAAGTTTATTAGGAGACGATGATGAGTTTACAGATACGACCATTGCAAAAGACTTTTGGTGCTGAAGTGAGCGGATTAGATTTATCTCAACCACTCGAATCGCAGACTATTGCTGAATTAAAATCACTCTGGCATAAGTACGAGCTTTTGTTGTTTAGAAATCAAACCATGGATGAGGATGAAATAGTTTCATTCTCTAAGCAACTTGGAGATCTGGAAACTCATATTAGAAAAGAGTTTTTATCTCAGAAGTCTCCGGAGATCCTCTATGTTTCAAATATGACTAAAGAAGGAAAACCAGTTGGAATTTTGGCTGATTCTGAAGTGGGTTGGCATTACGATCAAATTTATTTGCCACGGCCGGCGGTAGGATCCTTTCTGTTTTCTGTAAAGCTACCAAGCTCTGGTGGTGAGACATCATTTTCTGATATGTCAGCTGCCTATGCAGCCTTGCCCCAATCGATGAAAAATGCTATTGACGGAAAAAAAGCAGTTCAATCTTATGAGGCTTTTAATGCTCTTTACAGCGTACCCACAAGCACTGAGCAAAAAAAGAAAACCCCTGATATAGAACACCCATTAGTAAGAGTTCACCCCTATTCCGGAAAAAAGGCTCTATATATTTGTCCCGGAATGACTACTCAAATTGTTGGTTTGGATAAGTCGACTAGTGATAATTTATTGCAAGAGCTCTTTGATTGGTCTACTAAGCCAGAGTTTGTTTATTCGCATGTTTGGCAGTTGGGTGACGGGCTTTTATGGGATAACGCCTGCACTATGCACAAACGTGAACCATTTGACCCCAAGCAAGAACGTCTAATGAAAAGAACAACTATACTTCCCGAGCCAAAATATGCAGTACCAGTTTGAATAGGTAAAAAATAAATGAATAATTTACAGCCCGAAGCACTTTCGGGATTGCGTGTTTTGGATTGCGCAACTTTTATTGCCGGTCCTTATTGCGCAACTTTTTTTGCCGAATTTGGGGCTGAGGTTATTAAAGTTGAACTACCTAAAGTTGGTGATCCTACACGTAAATTTGGAACACCCACATCCTGTGGCGATTCTTTAATTTGGCTCTCTGAGAGTCGTAATAAAAAATCTATTACGATTGATTTACGTAAAAAAGAGGGCGCTGATTTATTAAAAAAATTGGTTGAAAAGAGTGATGTTCTGGTTGAAAATTTTCAACCAGGTACATTTGAATCGTGGGGACTTAGTTGGGAGGAATTAAAAAAACACAATTCTAAGTTGATAATGGTGAGAATCTCAGCCTATGGGCAAACTGGACCACTAAGTCCGCTGCCTGGTTTTGGTAGGGTCGCTAATGGTTTTGGCGGTATTTCTTATTTATCAGGATACCCTGACCGACCTCCTGTATCTCCAGGTTCGGCGACCTTGGCAGATTATTTGTCTGGAATGTATGGCGCTCTGGGGGCTTTGGTCGCTCTGCAGGCAAGAGATAAAACTCAAGAAGGTCAGGTGGTTGATGTCGGCCTATATGAGTCTGTTTTCCGAATATTAGACGAGCTAGCACCGGCCTATCATTTCAATGGCTATATAAGAGAGCGTATGGGAGCTGGAACAGTGAATGTTGTTCCACATAGTCATTATCAAACTAAAGATGGTAAGTGGATTGCAATTGCTTGTACTAACGATAAGATATTTTTAAGGTTGGCTGTAATTATGGGCTGCCCTGAACTTGCTGGAAATGGTAAGTGGGGAAAAATTGTTGATCGAGAAAAAGACCGCCTTGTTATAGATCAATTTGTTACGGACTGGACTATGCAATATTCTCGTGAAGAATTATTAAAACTATGTTCAGAGGGCGAGGTGCCTTGTGGCCCCATTAATTCAATTGAGGAAATTTTCACAAATGAGCAATTTGCTGCACGTGAAAACATAGCCTATATTAAAGAACCTAGAATTTCAGATAATCAAGTAATTGCAGTGCCGAATGTTGTTCCAAGACTTTCTGCAACCCCTGGAAAGATTCATTCTTTAGGCCCAAAATTAGGGGCAGATGTTGATTCTCTGCTTTCAAGCATTTTGGCATTTAAGCCTGAGGAAATTGAGGAGCTTCGTCAAGCTGGTGTTATATAGTTAATTAGATATCCATAAATGGCTAAAAATGAATACAAGTATTAAAAATAATTTGTTTCGAACTCTTCTTTTTACTCCAGCAAATCATGCAAGAAGAGTAAGTAAAGCCCTTAGTCTAGATGCAGATGCCGTTATTCTTGATTTAGAGGATGCGGTAGCTAATAGCGAGAAGGTAGTTGCTAGAATGGATGCGATTGCTGCAATCAAAAGCACCAGTCGATCTAAAATTTATGTCAGAGTCAATGCGCTTGATACTCAATGGACTCTGGGAGACCTTCAGGCAGTAGTTGGTCCTGGTTTATACGGAGTCGTGCTACCTAAGGTACAAAGGCCGGAAGAAATAGAAATGGTAGATTGGTTACTGGCTAATCTTGAGCGAGAACAGGGTTTGAATATTGGTAGCATTGATTTACTGCCAATTATTGAAACTGCGAAAGGTTTTTCAAATCTCAATAAGATATTTTTAGAGCATCGATATCGATCAAGTAATCAATATCAGCGGGTAAAGCGTTTTACTTTTGGTGCTGGTGATTTTTGCAATGATGTCGGCATGCTATGGACTTCGAGCGAGAGAGAGTTGGATGTCGTTAGAAATGCATGTATTGTGACTGCAAGAGCGGCTAATTTGGAACCACCCATTGATACTGTATGGATTCATCTCAAAGATCATGAAGGCCTTGAAAGCTCTGTTGTAAGAAGCTTAAATCTTGGTTTTCAAGGGAGATTATGTATTCATCCCGATCAAGTGAGCATTACAAATCAAGTATTTACCCCCAGTGCAGATGAAGTCTTACGTGCCAAGAAAATTGTGGATAGCTTTCTTGAGGCTGAAAAGAAAGGGTTAGCCGCCATTCAAGTTGATGGCATGTTTGTTGACTATCCTATTTTGTATAAAGCTCAAAAAATCTTAGCGATTCATCAAGCCATATCTATTAATAGTAGGTAATCACTATTTTGGTTTGGCATTAGTACCTCCTAGTGCACAATGACTCTAGTATGAATTGTTTTGGAGTCTTTACTGATTGGAAGAGGAAATATGAAACACATTGTTTTGATTACGGGAGCTACCGCTGGATTTGGAGAGGCAGCTGCCCGCCGTTTTTTGGCTCATGGCCACAAGGTCATTGCAGCTGGTAGAAGAGCAGAGCGCTTAGAGGCACTAAAGACATCACTTCCCGCTGACCAGCAAAAAAATATCTTCACTTTGGTGCTCGATGTTTGTGATAGCGCCCAAGTGGAGCTCTTACCTGCTGCCCTGCCTGTTGAATTTTCTCAAGTCACTATATTGGTAAATAACGCTGGTCTTGCGCTGGGCTTAGATCCTGCTCAAAAAGCGCTGATTAGTGATTGGGATCGAATGATCGATACGAATGTCAAAGGTTTAATCCATATGACAAGAGCTTTTTTGCCAGGTATGGTCGAGCGTCAATGCGGGCACGTCATCAACATCGGTTCTGTTGCAGGTCTCTACGCTTATGCTGGCAGCAATGTGTATGGTGCGAGCAAAGCCTTTGTAAAACAATTCAGTATGAATTTACGTGCTGATCTCATCGGTACGCCACTCCGAGTAACCTGTATCGAGCCGGGGCTCAGTTCTGGTACCGAATACTCGAACGTTCGTTTTAAAGGCGATACAGCTAGAGTGGAGAAGGTATACCAGGGTGTTGAGGCCTTAAGTCCGCATAACTTAGCAGAAGCAATTTATTGGACAGCCACTTTACCAGCTCATGTGAACATTAATGCATTAGAGATCATGCCAGTCCAACAATCATTTGCGGGTACAACAGTCCATCGCGGGTAGTATGAACTTAAGCTTTCCATTTGTAAAACTGGGGGTAGACACGCATTACTACTGAGCCATCAAAATCCCACGATTTACATTTACCTAAATACATCGGCGGCTTAGTTTCATCGGGATCAAATAATGCACCAGGGATGGATTGAAAAGCGGCAGTAGCTAAACTATTGAGAAGTTCACGTAAATGCGTGCAACCTTTAATACCGCCTAAATGGGTCTCAATCGTTTTACGCCAACCTTTTCCAAGGCGTGCGCCGATCAGAGCATCCATCGGAGGGACAACTTCAGGGCACTCGGGATGTGGATGAGCTTTCATCGATACTTCAATATCTTGGATGATAAATTGAGTATCTAGCGTTACCCGAATCCACATGTCATGAATCGCCTCTCCAGGAGCCCAAGTTCTACTTCCGGTCGTAAAAAGATGAGACTTAGTATCTCTAAGGCGACCTTCAATATCCCAGAGGCCGTCATCACGAGCGTAGCCATTAAAGCTAATCTCTCGACTATGTAAAGGGGTGCGTGCTTGGGGAGTAGTTAGCATATGAGTAATCGCAGTTCAGGGTAATGATAGTGATGATAACGAATTGGCTAAATCACTGCCAAACTCCTAAGTCAGCACAGCAGACAGAAAGCCCCCTGTAGTATTCTTTGCAGCATATATGGCAAAACCAATTTCTCTCGAAAAAATACTCTTCAGTCAAGGCTTTGGTACACGACGGTATTGTGCTGATCTGGTCTATGCAGACCTAGTGAAGGTCAATGGTGTCATCGCAGAGAATCCAGACGAGCGTATTGCAACGGATGGTCTAGTACTCAATGTTGAAGGTCAGGATTGGGAGTTTCATGAGAAGGCCTATATCGTCTTTAATAAGCCCGCCAATTACGAGTGTTCTCATAAAACCACTCATCATCCCAGTGTTTATAGTTTGTTACCCAGTCCATTTGTAGAGCGAGGTTTGCAATGCGTTGGAAGACTAGACTATGACACCACAGGATTGCTTCTGATTTCAGATGATGGTCAATTTATCCACAAAATGACTACGCCCAAGAAAAACATTGGGAAGGTGTATCGCATTACTACCCCTAATCCGATTACCGAAAAGCAAATTGAACATTTAATGAAGGGTGTAGTGTTAGAGGATGACGCTAAACCATGTTTTGCTACAGCTTGCGAACAGCTATCAGAGAATATTTTAGCAATGACGATCGTAGAAGGGCGCTATCATCAAGTAAAGCGGATGATGGCAGCAGTAGGGAACCATGTAGAGCAATTACATCGAAGTCAGATTGGTGCTTATAGAATGCCTGCAGATTTATCTCCGGGGGAATGGCGCTGGCTTTATCCGGATGATTTAAAACAACTATCTCAGAGTGAAGAAAAATGAAATATCCCTTATTACCTAGTGATTTTAATTTTCAAGAAGCTATTCCTTTATGGAAAATCAACACTGAAGCAAAAGTGATTTCACGTGAATTTATTTTTACTGACTTTATGCAAGCATTTGAATTTATGAAGCAGTGTGCCGAATATGCAAATGAGCTCGATCACCATCCAGATTGGTCAAATGCGTGGAATAAAGTGTCGGTCAACTTAAGTACCCATTCAGAGGGCCAAATCACCCAATTAGATATTCAGATGGCTAAGAAAATGGATACCTTAGCTTTAGAGATTAGTGCTCATCACCCTCATGATCCTCTTCGTTAATGCTCATGAGGATGGTGGCTAATAAGCCATAAACCACTTCGGTAGCAATCATGCCGTCTTCATCAAGTTCATCAATGAGGTCGTTTAGGCGGTCTTCAGTAGGTTCATTCAGTAAGGTCATGGCGCACTCGCACCCATAGTCAAAATCTTCGTCGTTTTGGGTTTGATCTTCGTTCGTCATATTTATCCTTAATTGATTCCTGAGGATAGCAAATTAACCCAGAATTCGATAGCAAAACTGGTCGATTTGGGGCGTATATCGCTTTAATAGATAGGATTTACCTAATAAACCGACATGTCAGGACATCGGGTTTATGCGCACCCGCAAAATACCAATAATGATTTATAGTAATTCCAAAATAGAACACTAGGAGGCAATATGGACTTAAATATAAATGGTCAAATTCAGAGTATTGATGTGGAGCCCAATATGCCCTTACTATGGGCGCTTCGTGAGGTAGTGGGCTTAACGGGCACTAAGTATGGTTGTGGTGTTGCTCAATGTGGTTCCTGTACCGTCTATATGAATGGTGAGCCAGTGCGATCCTGTTCCATCCCGGTTTCTTCTGTGGGTGCTGCAAAGATCATCACAATAGAAGCCCTCTCTAAAGACAATTCTCATCCGATACAAAAAGCTTGGATTGCATTAGATGTTCCGCAGTGTGGCTATTGCCAATCTGGTCAGGTCATGGCTGCAGCAGCTTTACTTAAAAGAATTCCTAAACCAACGGATGCGGATATCGATAACGCTATGTCAAATGTGTGCCGTTGTGGGACTTATCAAAAAATTCGTGATGGAATTCATGTGGCATCTGGGCAGAAAAAATTAGCAGATGTCTTGGCGCAGTATGACGCTTCGCTTGCAACGCGTGGTTAAGGGGAAGATCATGACTACACAAAATAATGTTTTAGAGAATGATTCCCGCCGTCAATTTATTGTCAAGGGTACTTTGCTAGGTGGTGGCTTGATGTTGGGGATTGGCGCACTACCCGATCTCGCTTATGCGCAAATAGATCAAAAATACGATCCTAATACCCCCACCAAGGTTGGCGACTCAGAGGTTAATGCTTGGGTCAGTATTTTACCGGATGAGACGGTATTTATTAGAATCGCACGCTCTGAAATGGGTCAAGGTACCCGTACCGGACTTGCTCAACTTGTTACTGAAGAATTAGAGTGCAACTGGAAAAAAGTTAAAACTCAATCAGCCACTCCAGGGCAAAGCTTAGCGCGTAAGCGTGTTTGGGGTGAACACGGTACTGGCGGTAGTCGCGGTATTCGTATTTCCGAAGACTATGTTCGTCGTGGTGCAGCCGCCGCTCGCATTATGTTGGTTCAAGCAGCCGCTAACCAGTGGAATGTTCCTGTCAGTGAGTTGAAAGTAGATAAAGGGGTGATTACCCACATACCTTCTGGACGTAAAACAACTTATGGCAAGGTAGCAGAACTCGCCTCTACTTTGACCCCTCCAGATCCTAAGAGCATTACCTTAAAAGACCCCCGTACCTGGAAGGTAGCTGGCCAGCCCTATGCGCGGCTCGACACCGCTAATAAAGTCAATGGCACTAAGGTATTCGGTCTTGATTTACAACTGCCAGGTATGCTCTGCGCTTCTGTGAAATCTTGCCCTGTATTTGGTGGCAAGTTAGTCAGTTACGACGAGGCAAAGGTGATTAAGCTGCGTGGAGTCAAAGGGGTTGTCAAAATTAATGACAATACTGTTGCAGTTGTAGCCGATACCTGGTGGCGTGCAAAAACGGCATTAGATATATTGCCGATTGTTTGGGATGAGGGCAAAGGTGCCAATGTTTCTCAAGCAGATATTAATAAAATGATGCGCGATGGTCTGGATGAACAAGGTGATTTTTGGCAGCGCAAGGAAGGTGATGCGCCCGCCGCGATTTCTGGATCAGCCAAAAAAGTTGAGGCTATTTATTTCACTCCATTTCGAGCGCACGTAACAATGGAGCCCATGAATGCCACCGTCAAAATTATTGGTGATCGAGCAGAAGCATGGGTTCCTACTCAGAATGGTGAAGGTTCACTTGCAGCACTATCAGAGTCAACCGGTTTTCCTCTGGAAAAGTGTGAGGTCTATAAATTAGATGCTGGTTGTGGTTTGGGTCGTCGTGGATCGACGCAAGACTTTGTTCGATATGCAGCCAAGGTTGCGCAAGCTTATCCTGGCGTACCCGTTAAAGTCATTTGGAGTCGAGAGGAAGATATGACTCATGACTTTTATCATCCGATTGCCATGGCTAAAATGACTGCCGGTCTTGATGGGGCTGGAAATATGACTGGCATGCACATCAAGGTAGCTGGTCAGTCAATTAACGCACTGGCATCACCTCAATCCATTAAAGATGGCAAGGATGTGCGTCAATTGCAAGGTCTCTATGAAAAAGGCCCTGATGCTCAACTAGGCTATACCTTCCCAACTTTGCTAACCGAATATGTCATGAAGAACACGCTCGTCCCAGTCGGACCATGGCGGGGTGTGAATACCAATCAGAACGGTATTTTCATGGAATGTTTTATGGATGAATGTGCTAAGGCGGCTGGCAAGGATCCTGTGCAATTTAGGCAGGTTCTCATGCAAAGCCATCCAAAACATTTAGGCGTCTTAAATGCGGTAGCCAAAAAAGCAAATTGGGAAAAGCCCTTGCCTCCAGGAGTTTTTCGTGGTGTTGCGCAGTTTATGGGTTACGCAAGTTACTCGGCCTGCGTTGCTGAGGTTTCTGTTAAAAACAATATCGTTAAGATCAATCGGCTGGTCTTTGCCTTAAATTGTGGTCACGTAGTAAATCCTTACCTGACTCGTGAGCAAATTGAGGGTTCAGTAGCGATGGGTTTAGGGGCAATCTTCACTCCAGAAATTACTGTTGAAAATGGCCGCATTAAGGAGCAGAACTTAGATTCTTATCCTTTGCTTAAACTAGCGTCCACTCCCCGGATTGAAACCGTATTAGTGCAAACCTATGATTTCTGGGGTGGGGTAGGTGAGCCCACGATTTGCGTAGTTGGCCCTGCGGTAGCGAATGCAATTTCAGCTGCAATTGGCAGACCAGTACGAAACTTCCCGCTTTATAAGGAAGGCTTAACTTTAGCCTAAAACGCTGCTCCGAGAAAGCCACCATCAGGTGGCTTTTTCATAGCTACCCATCTAAAAGCAAGTCGTCTAATATGTCGTATGCGTTTTCTAAAGACTAGCTTTTTCTTTCTTTCCTTGTTGCCGCTCATACGCCTGATATGGTTGGGTATAAATGATGAGCTTGGCGCTAATCCAGTTGAATTCATTACGCGCTCTACGGGAACTTGGGCTTTAGTCTTTTTGTGTATCACTTTAGCAATGACCCCATTACGTCTTCTCACTGCTTCGATGGTATGGATTAAGCTGCGCCGAATGTTTGGCCTTTTCTGCTTTTTCTATGCATTACTCCATTTTCTGATCTGGATTTGGCTAGATCAAAATTTTGATCTACAGGCGATGGTCAAGGATGTTATTGATCGACCATTCATTACGATGGGCTTTATTAGTTTTGTATTCCTGATTCCTTTGGCCTTGACCTCTAATCATTGGGCCCTTCGTTCGCTTGGAAAGAATTGGAACCTATTACATCGATTAATTTATATCATTGCTTGTACGGCAATAGCACATTACTGGTGGCATAAGGCCGGCAAAAACGATGTAGGAACAGTGATGATTTATGGCATCATCCTTTTGCTACTGTTAATGTTTAGAATTCCGAAGATTAAACAGTTTTTAAATAGACGCGTTTAAAAAGTAAGCTCTGGAATAGAAGTCAGACTCAGAAGATCTTTAGCAGTCTCGGGGGTGGCGTTTAACCAGTCCTTAAAAAACTCTGGCCTTAGTGGGACCACTGTCCGCTTTTCATCCCCAGGTCTATGAAAGTGATTCATAACAGGGTGCCTATCTGCATTAATTGTGAGCATCGAAAATGACACAACTAACTCACCTGTTTCAGGCTCATTCCAGGTATCCCATATAGAGGCAATTGCCATTGGCTCTCCATTCAATTGCTTGATGGATGTTCGAACAGCTTTACCGGATTCGTAATTGGGCTCATAAAAAGCATCTGCTAAAGCAAGGGCGTAATGGCGCTTAGCCCACGCTTGTTTATAGGAAGGTTTTTCAGTAACTGTTTCAGATCTAGCGTTATAAGTCTTTCTGCCGAAATCTCCATCCTTTGCCCATGAAGGAATTAAGCCAAAGCGTGCCATACCAATCGCTGTGCGTTTAGTGCTGTGGCTTTTGAGAATAATCGGTCCTGGGTAGGTAGGAAATACATCATGTGAGCTTGAGACAGGAAGATCAAGATCAAAATGGGATTTAACCCAATCGATATTGACAGTGGTGAGATATTGAACGCACATGCCAAGAGCGAATAAACAAGTTAGTTTTTAGGCAGTACTTCTTGAAAGAAGCGTGAAATATCTTTAAGCTCTTCATGATTGACAGAGTGCTCCATAGGATATTCATTCCAATCAAGCTGATAACCCAATTTTTCTAACAAGGAATGTGAAGCTTGTGCTCTGTCTAAGGCCACTACAGGATCATCAGTGCCATGCGCCATAAAAATGGGTGTACTTTGATTGGCGGAATGCTTTTCTGAATTGAAAGATGACGCTAAAGGTAAATAGCCAGATAGTGCAATGATGCCCGCCAATTGGTGAGGGAAGCGCAATCCAATATAGAGTGCCATCGCACAGCCTTGTGAAAACCCAGCTAGCGCAATATGTCGATAATCGATACCACGCTCGACTTCACGTTCAATGAGCTCAATGATCGAGGCAGCAGAACGTTTTATCCCATCAGCATCCTCTTGATCCATCAGATTTCTGCCGATGATGTCGTACCAGGCTGGCATTACATAGCCACCATTAACGGTTACTGGCATGCTTGGTGCGCTGGGAAAAATGAAGCGAATTGCAGGATTTGCTGGTAAATGAAGCTCCGGAATAATAGGCACGAAATCATTGCCATCAGCCCCTAGCCCATGTAGCCATATGACTGAACAAGTAGGATTAGGGGAGGTCTCGAGTTCTATACAAGGCAACATGATTTGATCATCTCTTTAGATGTAGCGGGCAATAAACACTTTATCGCCTTTGGGTTTGAGATCGATCCATACAAAGTGACCTGAACCGGGTGCAACATCAATTAACTCACCTTTGATATTCCACATTCCATCAAGGGTGATGTCATAGTTGCCGACGGGTTCAATAATTTCTAATTTATCGCCTACTGCAAAGCGATTTTTGACATCAATTTTGACTCGTCCAGTCGATTGATCGATCTCAATGACTTCACCAATATACATACTTCGGCCAGATAAAGAGTGCCCTCTCATATAGAGCTGATATTCCTTATCATGGTGGCGTTCATAAAAGCCATCGGTGTAACCACGATTGGCCAAGCCTTCTAAACTTCCAAGAAGTGCTGGATTTAAAGGGCGCCCAGCAACAGCATCATCAATTGCAGCACGGTAAGATTGACTGGTACGCGCAACGTAGTATGGAGATTTGGTGCGACCTTCAATTTTGAAAGAGTCAACTCCCATTTTGGTGAGTCGTTCTATATGCTCAATAGCACGAAGATCTTTCGAGTTCATGATGTAGGTTCCATGCTCATCTTCTTCGATAGGCATGAGTTCGCCTGGTTTACCGCTTTCTTCAAGTAAGAAGACGTCCCCGCTAGCAGCCTCTTCCGCAGGAAGAACTTTGTAGTCCCAACGACAGGCATTAGTGCATGCACCTTGATTAGGATCTCGGTGAGACATATATCCAGACAATAGGCAGCGTCCAGAGTAGGCCATACATAAAGCCCCATGAACAAATACTTCTAATTCCATTTCTGGACAATCTTGTCTGACTTCCTCGATTTCAGAAAAGGAGAGTTCGCGTGAAAGAATGACTCTGCTAATACCAACAGATCTCCAGAACTTAGCTGATGCGCCATTAACTGTATTAGCTTGAACAGATAAATGTATTGGCATATCAGGCCAAGCTTCTCTTGCCATCATGATGAGACCAGGGTCAGACATAATGAGTGCATCTGGTTTCAGGTCTACAACTGGAGACATATCCTTAATATAGGTGCGGGTCTTACCACCATGGGGTAAGACATTGGATACTAAGTAAAATTTCTTACCCAGTTTGTGGGCTGTATCAATCCCCTCTTGTAGAACTTCCATCTTGCCAAAGTCATTGTTACGTACCCGAAGAGAGTAGCGAGGTTGCCCAGCATAAATCGCATCCGCGCCAAAATGAAAGGCGGTCTGGAGCATATTAAGACTGCCGGTAGGGGCAAGAAGTTCAGGAATTTTCATCATCTGCTAATTTTATGAGTTTAAGCGATTAAATGAGTTGATGGCCTCAGCAAGGCCAAGAATGGGCTTTGCATCCCGCATCAGGAGATTCGATCAATTTTTCGTTGAGAACCGCAATTCCAGCCCCAGAGCTAATGACAGCCTCGTAGGCAGCAATTCTGTTTTAATAATAGAACAATATTCCACAGGATAGAACGTAATGAGTACTGCATCAACCGATGTATTAATTAGTGAAGTAGGGCCCCGCGATGGTTTGCAATCGATTAAGTCCATCATGCCCACATCCCAGAAGCACGCTTGGATAGATGCTTTATATCAAGCCGGTCTCCGCGAAATTGAAGTGGCATCCTTTGTGCCTGCCAAGCTACTACCTCAAATGGCAGATGCTGCAGAAGTTGTGCAATATGCAAAAACCCTTCCTGGTTTGACAGTGATGGCTTTGGTGCCTAATTTAAGAGGGGCACAAGCAGCTATTGAAGCAGGTGCTCATAAATTAACGGTACCCGTTTCTGCAAGTGCTGCTCACTCATTAGCTAACGTGCGAAAAACCCGTGAGGAGATGATTGAAGAGGTCAAAAAAATTGTCGACTACCGAAATGCCTATGCACCTCAGGTAAAAATTGAAGCTGGTATCGCTACTGCATTTGGCTGCACCATTCAAGGATTGGTTTCAGAAGATGATGTGATTTGGATGGCTGAGCAAGTGATTGCAGCAGGCGCTGATGAGTCTGGTTTATCTGACACCACTGGTTATGCAAATCCTGCCCAAATTAAAAGATTATTTAAACGACTTAAAGCTGCTATTGGTAATAAAGCAGGTGCAGCACATCTCCACAACACGCGCGGACTTGGCTTAGCAAACTGTTTGGCTGCTTACGAAGAAGGTGTTATTGCTTTTGACTCTTCGATGGGTGGTTTGGGTGGTTGTCCATATGCTCCTGGTGCTTCGGGCAACGTGGTTACAGAGGACTTAGTGTTTATGTTTGAGGCCATGGGAATTAAAACAGGAATCAATTTGGACTTACTATTTGAGGCGCGTAAACCGCTACAGGCTGGAGTTCCAAATGAATCCCTATATGGCATGGTTCCGCAAGCAGGCACTCCGAAAGGATTTGTTCCGGCAAGTCAATGGAGTGATGTATGAATAAGCAAAATGGACTTCCATATGAGGGCATACGCGTAGTTGAATTTACCCATATGGTAATGGGCCCCACCTGTGGAATGATCTTGGCTGACTTAGGGGCTGAGGTGATTAAAGTGGAGCCAATTGAGGGCGATAAGACTAGAAATTTATTGGGATCAGGAGCGGGGTTTTTCCCAATGTTTAATCGCAATAAAAAAAGCATTGCGGTTGATATGAAAACTCCCGAGGGAATGGAGTTGATACACAAGTTGATTGCTACAGCTGATGTGGTGAGTGAAAACTTTAAACCGAGCACCATGGCAAAGTTAGGCTTGGACTATGAGACTTTAAAAAAGACTCATCCCAAACTTATTTACGTCTCACACAAAGGCTTCTTGCCCGGTCCTTATGATCACCGAACTGCCTTGGATGAAGTAGTGCAAATGATGGGTGGATTGGCTTATATGACTGGCCCAGAAGATAGGCCATTGCGCGCGGGATCTTCTGTGAATGACATTATGGGCGGTATTTTTGGGGCTATCGGCGTAATGGCTGCTTTAAGGCAACGAGAATTGACTGGTGAAGGTCAAGAAATTCAGAGTTCTCTCTTTGAAAATAATGTCTTTTTAGTGGGGCAACACATGATGCAGTATGCGGTGACTGGTAATGCAGCCAAACCAATGCCAAGTCGCATTTCTGCATGGGCAATATACGATGTATTTGAAGTGGCCGAAGGTGAAAAGATTTTCTTAGCAGTGGTCACAGATACACAGTGGAAAATTTTCTGTGATATGTTTGGTTTTGCTGATTTATACGCGGACCCTCATCTTAAATTGAATAATCAACGAGTTCAGGCAAGACCTACTTTGATTCCAGAAATTAAAAAACGCTTAGCAGGATTTAGTGCAAAAGAAATTACCACTATTTTCGAGGCGAACGGTCTTCCTTTTGCATCAATTACTAGGCCAGAGCAGTTATTTGAAGATCCCCATTTGATTGCGACGGGCGGCTTAGCACCCATCACTTTGACTGACGGCCCAAAGGCTGGGACTCAAACCACTACACCTTTAATGCCCTTGATGATGAATGGTAAAAGACTGGGTGTGCGTTTAAATCCCCCTAAATCTGGTGAGCAAACCCCCGATATTTTGGCTGAGCTTGGATATAGCGCAGATCAAATCCATCAGCTCTCATCTGACGGGATAGTGGCTTGAGTAAAGAGATTAATCTTTAATAGCAGCGGCAATACGCCTAGTAATTTTTGGGGGAGTTGCATCGATGTGATAACGATGGCGCTCTTCTTGCATATTCAGATCTTCAGTTGTAAAACGATCAAATCTTCTTAAGTAATCAGCCCAGCTTTCAAAGAAAAAGTCTTCTACAAATCTTCCGATATGTTCTGTATCTTCAAATAAACTCCAAGAAAGGACGCCTTGTTTTAAGCGCGACTTCCTTGATTTGGCCATCAGCTTTTTGAATTCATCCGCTTTTTCTTTAAGGGTGTGATATTCGATAGAAATCATGACAGGCCCTGCCTTCAAATCAATATCCGATACAGGCTGAGGGCGTTCAATTGGGCAGACGGGAGTGAAATCTTCTAAGGGGTGCTTGTCAATCCGATGTTTACGCAATAGTAGCAGCACAATGAGTCCAAAAATTGAGCTCAGCACAATGCTAGTGGTAACGTCATATACATCTGCTAGTTTTCCCCAGACTCCAGCACCTGCGGCACTCCCTCCCATCAAACCCATTTGATAAATTGACATACCCCGGGCTCTGACCCAGCCCGGAAGAGTCATTTGAGCTGCAGTCGTTAAGGAGTTAGCAATGGCAATCCAAGCTGCACCACAGATCAGCATCCAGAATGATGCAAGCCAAACATTCGTTGCCACTACTACACCAATTGAAGTAAATGCCAAAATAAGTAGACCATAATTAATCAGGTCGTTTAATTTAAGGTACTTCCGTATGCGTGGTAACTGAGAGCCGGCTAAGATTGCACCTAATCCTAAGCACGCTAGTAATAAGGTAAAGGTATGAGCATCACCTTGTAAATGAGTTTTAGCAATAACGGGAAGTAAAGCGATGAGGCCAGTTGATTGAAAGAAGAATAAGAAAGCGCGAAAGATAATATTACGCATGCGATTCGACTGCCAAGCATATTGCATGCCCACGCGCATAGCACCTACGAAGCGCTCTCCAGGCAGGGTGCTGATATAGCCCTGATACTTCCAGCGCATCACTACTACCGAAGTGATGACACATAGAACCATATTCAAAGCAAATACATATTGACTACCTGCTGTAGCAATAATGGCACCGGCAGTAAGGGGCCCCACAATACGCGAGGTATTCATAGCAATAGCATTGAGCGCTAGCGCTGAAGAAAGTGATTCTCTCGGAACCAGTTCAGGAACAATTGCAGCAAAGATAGGCCAGCGCATCGCTAAGCCAATACCATTGGTAAAGGTTAAAAAGAGAAGTACGTAAGGATTGAGCATGCCAAAAACCAGAAATAGCATTAGGGCAGTTGCATTCGTTGCTAGCCAGATTTGAGCAAAGATAAAATAATGCTTACGGTTCAGAATATCCGCTAGTGCTCCACTGGGCACACCCAATAACAGTACTGGTAGGCTTGCAGCAGTTTGTACCAAAGCAATCAAGGTTGCTGAAGTGGTAAGGGTAGCCATAGTCCACGCAGCTGCTACATCGTTCATCCACATGCAGATGCTGGCGGTTAACCAGGTTAGCCATAAAGTACGAAATACTTTATGTCTTAAGGGCGCAAGCCATCCCTCTGAAACAAACGTTTGGGCTTGCGACGGTTTCATAATCAATACTTTTTAGCGACTAGCAGATCTGCAGGGGTGATTCATTCAATATACTCATGTACGTTCAATGACCATCGCGATGCCTTGACCAACCCCAATGCACATAGTACAAAGAGCGTAGCGTTTTTGTTGCTCCTCTAACTCCACCATTGCTGTTGTGATGAGGCGAGCACCACTCATACCCAATGGATGTCCTAAGGCAATCGCACCTCCATTCGGGTTGACGCGAGCATCATCATCAGCTACTCCTAACTCACGAAGAGTTGCCAGACCTTGAGCTGCAAAAGCTTCATTTAATTCAATCACATCAATTTGATCAATGTTCATTCCCAAGCGTTTCAGTAATTTTTGTGATGCCGGTGCTGGACCAATACCCATAATGCGTGGCGGTACGCCGGCAGTTGACATGCCAATAATTCTTGCTCGAGGTTTTAAACCATGTTTCTTAACCGCTGCTTCGCTAGCAAGCAGAAGGGCGCACGCCCCATCATTAACACCAGAGGCATTACCTGCTGTCACTGTTCCATCTGGGCGAACGATTGGCTTTAATTTAGTTAGTGCCTCAATAGTAGTAGCGCGAGGATGCTCGTCTTGAGAAATCACAATAGGTTCACCCTTTTTTTGGGGAATGACTACTGGGGTAATTTCTTTTGCAAGTCGTCCATTAGCTTGTGCGGCAGCAGCTTTATTTTGACTTCTCAGAGCCATCTGATCTTGATCGGCCCGATTAATCTTGTAATCATCTGCAACATTCTCGGCAGTCTCAGGCATAGAATCTACGCCATGTGCACTCTTCATGAGGGGGTTGATAAAACGCCAACCAATAGTAGTATCTTGAATGGAGTTATTTCTTGAAAATGCTGTGTCCGCCTTACCCATCACGTAGGGCGCACGGCTCATACTTTCGACACCCCCGGCAATTGCAAGATCAATTTCACCAGCAGCAATTGCTCTTGCAGCCGTTCCTACTGCATCCATTCCTGATCCACATAAACGATTGATTGTGGCGCCTGGTACCTTAGGTGAAATTCCCGCTAACAATGCACTCATCCGCGCGACGTTACGATTATCTTCCCCTGCTTGATTAGCACAACCATAGATGACTTCATCCACCTCATCCCATTTCACTTGTGGGTTACGTTCCATTAAAGCTTTAATTGGAATGGCTCCTAAGTCATCAGTGCGAACACTGGATAAGGATCCGCCATAACGGCCAATAGGGGTTCTGATGGCATCACAGATATAGACAGGATTCATAATTTTATTCAGTTAGTTTTAATTTTATTAAGTTCGAATTCGATCTTATTTTTTAATTCAAAAAGTGCGGGGGTATAGTTTTCAAGAAGTTCGTTTAAGTTACTTTCTGCTGGTGTACTGAAATTGAGCGAAGCATGGTTACCATTAAGCAGCTGCACTGTTGTAGAGATTGCTGAAATTTCAGGTAGCCATGTAGCAACACAATACCCCTTTTCTGACATTGATTCTATCGCCTCATGGATTTCTTTCTCTATTTGAGACCAATTTTTAATATTCTGTTTTTTTAATTCTTGAAGTAGTTGTGCCCTGCTGTGAGGCTCTAATCGCGCAATCCATGCTCTTCCCAGCGAGGTGCGTTCGATGGGCACCCTTTGACCAGAGGCAACCGCTCTCAAGGCAATATTCTTTGTATATCGAATAGATTCTAAGTAAACCATTTCAAGTCGATCTGCCACTGCAAGCCCAATATTCAGTTTTAATTTTTCTGAAACTTTCCGCATCAGGGGTTCTGCTAGTCTTATTTCAGCTGAGCCGGTTTTAAAGGCATGCCCTAAACACAGGACAGTAGGAGCTAAGCGATAGGCTTGACGAATGGGATCATGCTCTAAAAACCCAGAAAGAACCAAAGTTTGAGTCAGTCGGCTAATGGTTGAGGGGGGTAAACCCGTTCGCTCAGCAATTTCACTATTGCCCAGCAAGCCCATGCCTGGCTTAAAGCAGCGTAAGATCTCCATCCCTCGGATCAGGGACCGATTGGTTTTGGAGTGTGCTTTCGTTAATTCCATCTAATGGAATTAGACCATAAATTCTAGGTAGATTTCAGCCATACTGCTTAACCGAGCAGCAAATCAATCAAAAGGGAGGCAAATGTGCATTCTTGTATTTCAACTTTCAAATCCCTAACTCGCATTACGGGGCTAATGATCGGCTTATTGACAGTCAGCATCAGCCCTTTGGCATTAGCAGCCTATCCTGACAAGCCTATTAAAGTGATTGTTCCTTTTGCGCCAGGTGGCGGAACAGATTTAGTCGCTCGCACTATCGCACTCACGATGACAGAAGAAATGCGTCAATCCGTGATCATTGACAACAAGCCTGGTGGAAGTACCGTCGTTGGCACGGATGCTTTAGCAAAGAGCGCGCCCGATGGTTACACGCTAGTGGTTGCAACTTTAGCGCATGCCGTTAACCCCAGTCTGAAAGCAAAGCTTCCGTATTCACAAGACAAAGATTTTGCTCCAGTCATTTTGGTTGGTGTCTCTCCAAATGTGGTGGTGGTATCAGCGAATAGTCCTTATAAAACATTCTCAGAATTCTTGGCTGCTGCAAAAGCAAACCCAGGAAAATTATCGTATGCATCTCAAGGCGGTGGTACCTCAGCTCATCTTGCTGGAGAATTATTTAATTCATTAACTAATACAAAACTGACTCATGTGCCTTATAAGGGTGCTGGTCCAGCATTAACGGATGTCATTGGTGGTCAAGTCGATGTGATGTTTGCAACTGCTTCAGCGGTTGGCAGTCTTGTAGACGGCGGTAAATTAAGAGCGCTTGCAGTGACAACTCCTGCACGATCCCCTTCGCCGCAATTATCGATGTTGCCTACAGTTGCAGAAAGCGGTGTTCCGGGATATTCAGCTGGAAGTTGGTATGGGTATTTTGCGCCAGCGGGAACGCCCCCTGACGTGATTACTAAATTAAATACCATGATTAAAAAAGCGGTGCAATCCCCTGTATTTAAGTCGCGCGTTGAAAGCGAAGGTTTGGTGATTAGAGCAGGAAGTCCAGATGAGTTTGGAAAATTTGTAAAGGCTGAAGAATTACGTTGGCAAAAAGTAATCAAAGACGCCAATATCAGTCCAGATTAAAAATATTAAGTAAGGAAATCAAATGACTTATCAATTCATTGAGCTCGCCCTAGAGGATGGGATTGCAACCCTACGCTTAAATCGTCCAGAAAAGCGCAATGCGATGAGTGACGATATGCGTAGTGAATTCATCGAAGCCCTTGAAAAAATTTCTGCAGATAAAGCTATCCGCGCATTAGTGTTGACTGGTAATGGCAAAGGTTTTTGTGCGGGCGGTGATATTGCTGGCATGGAAAAACGGATGAAAGCGCCAGCAGGTGAAGTGGCTTACAACGGCTGGCATCGTCAAAAGCGCGTTCATCATGCTGTTTCTTTATTGCACACTATGCCAAAGCCAACGATTGCTGCGGTAAATGGATCTGCTTCTGGTTTGGGTGCAGATACGGCTTTAGCTTGTGATTTTATTATTGCCTCGGAGGGGGCAAACTTCACCTGGTCTTATATTCATCGCGGCATCGTGCCCGATGGTGGTGGAATGTATTTTTTACCTAGACGTGTTGGTTTAGTGAAGGCTAAAGACTTAATCTTTAGCGGTAGAAAAGTGGATTTCGAAGAGGCAGCGCAGATTGGCATCGTTGACCGCATAACTACTTCAGAGCTATTAGTGACAGATGCACAAGCTTGGGCCAAAGAATTAAGCAAGGGATCGGCTACTGCGTTGGCTTTAAGTAAAACGATTCTCAATCAGACTTTTGAAACTACTGCTGCGCAGATCTTTGCTCAAGGCAGTCAAGCGCAAGGCATTTGTTATACCAGTACAGAGCATCGGGATTCTGTCATGGCATTTCTTGAAAAAGCTGCAGCCGCTAAAAATAAATAAGGTTGATAGATGAGTAATGCCATTTTGAAGTTAATGGAGCCTGGCAGTATTGCGGTGATTGGGGCTTCAACTGATCCTAAAAAAACTGCTGGTAGGCCCATTGCTTATTTGCAGAAACACCATTTCAAGGGAAAGATTTATCCAGTGAATCCCAGAGTGGAAGAGATCGCTGGCTTAAAATGCTATCCCGATATTGAATCACTGCCAGAAACTCCAGATGTAGCCATCATCATGGTCGGAACTGATAAGGCGCTCAGCGCAGTCCAAGCTTTAGCTAAATTAGGCACACCCGCCGCGATTGTTTTAACCAGCGGCTTTGCTGAGCATGGACCAGAAGGACTTCAAAAACAAGAGGAGCTGATTGCTGCTGCTGGAAAAATGCGGATCTTAGGTCCAAACACTATTGGAATGGTGAATGTTACTGATGACATTCCTTTATCCCCCAGTAGTGCATTGGAGATGGATGAGTTTCCTAAGGGTGGTGTGAGTGTAATCTCTCAGAGTGGCGGAATTTTAGGATCTCTACTTTCGCGTGCTGCAGCCTCAGGACTAGGCCTTTCAAAACTGGTTTCTACTAGTAATGAAGCAGACTTAGGTATGGCAGATTTTGTTGATTATTTAATTGAGGACATGAGCACCAAAGTCATCGTGCTCTATATTGAGAGCATTCGACATCCTGAAAAATTTCGTGCGGCAGCTTTAAGAGCAAAGCAGGCTGGCAAACCCATTGTGGTTTACAAGGTAGGCAAATCAGAAGCAGGTATTAAGGCTGCGATTTCTCATACTGGAGCCTTAGCAGGTACTGACAAGATGTATGACGCTTTATTTCAGCAAACCGGCATTATTCGTGCAAATAAATTCTCCGACTTTTTAGATATTCCTGCAGCTCTTTCTTCGGGAAGAGTGCTCAAGGGTAAGCGGGTAGCAATTCTGACTTCTACAGGTGGTGCTGGTACTTTGGTAGCAGATAGTCTTGGCGAGTGGGGTTTTGAAACGCCTGCTCCAGACGAGATCACTGCGGCACGACTGCGTGCTTTGCAGCCAGGTGATCAAGCTGTTTTAGATCGGAATCCTATTGATGTCACGTTGGCAGGTTTACAGCCTGATTTACTGCGTGGCGCAATTAGTGCTTTATTAGATAGCCCAACATATGATGCATTGATTTTAATTTTAGGCTCCTCCAGTTTATCAATGCCAGATTTGATGGCGGACGCAGTACGTAACTGTATGAAATCAAGCGATAAGCCAGTGATTGCATACGTGAGCCCCCATGCTCCGATCGCGGGTGCCTTGATGACAAAGCTTGGGGTACCCGCATTCTCCCAGCCAGAGAGTTGTAGTGTTGCTCTATCAAGCATGTTGCACGCGAGTGGCTTACGAGGTGGTATTACTGAGACAGGCTCTGTGGCTAATATTCCAGCCGGTCTTGATCTTGCTTCATTGCATGGCTCCTTAAATGAATTTCAGGCAAAAAATCTCTTTTCAGCTTTTGGTATTCCGGGGGTACGTGAGGTAGTAATAGAGGCGGCCAACCCAAATTTAGAATCGACAAATGGACTTGGTGATAAATGTGTTGTGAAGATTTTGTCTAGTGCAATTACCCATAAAACAGAAGTTGGTGGTGTTGCACTCAACGTAGCTATTGCGGATATACCAAGCAAGCTCATTGCGATGGCCATAGAGGTAAAGCAAAAATCTGGCTCTACTGTTGAAGAGTTCTTGATTCAAGAAATGGCATCAGGCGGTATGGAGTTCATGGTAGGAATGCATCGTGACCCCTTGGGAATAGCAATCTTAGTAGGCATGGGTGGCATTACCGCTGAGCTCTTTAAAGATACCAATATGCGTTTACTTTCGCCGGGAAAGGCCTTGAGTGAAGCTGAGGTATTGGAAATGTTGAAAGACTTAAAAACCTGGCCCTTGCTCAATGGATATCGTGGTGGAGCGCAATACGACATCAATGCTTTAGTAAAAGCAATCGTACAGTTTTCAAAAATGGTGGCTGCCTTAGATAATCGCCTCGTTGAATGTGAGATCAACCCTATTTTTGTTTTCCCCGCAGGACATGGAGTCAAGGCTGCAGATGGTATTGCAGTTTTCAATTAATCAGAATTTATAAATGAACTTAACTCTAATGAATAAGACGCAATATGTCCCTTATCGAGATGGGCATGTTGCTTGGCATGATTTCGGTGAACCAGTTAACAAGCGTGAGCCGTTAATTTTATTGCATGGTGGACATGGCAGTTGGGAGCATTGGCTCCGCAATATCGATGGCTTAGCAGAGCACTTCTGTGTATTGGTACCGGATATGCCGGGTTTTGGAGAGTCCTCTTTTTTTGATAGCGGGTTTCAGACTGGAATCATGGAGCCTATGATTGCGACCTTGAATACTTTGCTTGGTGATAGTCAGTCAATTAATATTGCAGGATTTTCTTTTGGTGGATTTGTTGCTACTCATCTAGCGAATCAGCGTCAAGGCGTTTCAAAACTTGCTCTTTTAGGAAGCGCTGGGCATGGCGGTCCTCGTCGCCCAAGAGGTGAGTTAATGGCTTGGAAAGAGATTCACGCAAGTGGTGATACAGAGAAACTGAGAGAAGTGATGCGTGAGAATCTCTATCTGCAGATGCTGAGCACATATGAAAGAGTGGATTCTCAGGCTATACGTATTCATCAAGATGCTTGTATTGCGACCCGCTTTAGAAGTAGGCCGATTGCAAGGCCTGGTGGCTTAGCTGAGCAGCTTGAGCAATATCTAGGACCGACTCTCTTAATATGGGGAGAGCATGATCTGACTTGCACTCCAGAATATCTGATTGAAAAACTAGTCAGCGGCTATAGCAATAGATCAAAAGAGCTGGTTATTGATGCTGGTCATTGGGTGCAATATGAGAAACCTGATCAAATAAATACTACTTTGATTCAATGGTTTGAGTCACGATAGACGATATGACGAGCAAAATTAATATTCACAAGGAAGCAGATGTTATGGTGATCACTGTGAATAATCCGCCCATTAATGCTGGTTCAACCGAAGTTCGTCAGGGATTATTAGACGCTGTGCTCCTGTTTCAAGATGATCCAAGCGCTTTGGCAGCGATCATCATTGGAGGTGGCAATACTTTTATTGCGGGTTCAGATATCAAAGAGTTTTCTCAGCCTTTGGCAGAACCCCATTTACCTAGTGTGATAGAAGCTATTGAGGATTGTCCTAAGCCAGTTGTCTGTGCATTGCATGGCGCGGCATTAGGTGGTGGTTTTGAATTAGCTTTGGGTTGTGATGCTCGAATTGCGCTAGAAGGCACAGTCATTGGATTGCCAGAGGTGACTTTGGGAATTATTCCAGGTGCGGGCGGTACCCAGCGTCTACCAAGATTAATCGGGATTGAAAAGTCAATTGAGTTGATTTGTGGTGGAGTACGTATTAAGGCAGCAGAGGCTCTCAAACTAGGCATTATTAACAAACTAGTGAATGATGATTTATTGGGTAATGCCATTACATATGCCAGATCGCTGATTGGTCAAAAATCACGCATCCGAGATATCGCATCACCACAGGCTGATGCTGATAGCGTTTTAATCGCCTCACAAAAAGCATTAAAAGCTGGTAAGAATCGCCCTAATATTCAGCTAGCCATCGAGATGATCAGTAATGCCATGACCATGCCCATAGATCAAGGTTTAGCGACTGAGCGCGATGTATTCCAAACTCTGCGAGTCGGAGTAGAGGCAAAAGCACTACGCCATCAATTTTTTGCAGAACGTAAATTATTTAAAGCGCTCGGTGCTAATGAATTAAAACCAAAGTCTTTAGAGAGAATTGCTGTGATTGGTGCAGGCACTATGGGTTCTGGTATCACCATCGCTTGCCTTACTGCGGGTTATTCGGTGCTGATGCTAGATCAGAATGAAGCTGCATTAGAGAGTGGTGTTAAGAAGGTCACTGATTATTATGACTCCAGGGTCAGCAGTGGAAAATTATTGGCTGATAAGGCTGTAGCAATTCTGAAGGGTTTTACATTCTCTACACAATGGCCTGAGATCGCTTCATCAGATCTCGTCATTGAAGCAGTATTTGAGGATATGCAAGTAAAGCATGCTGTATTCCAAAAGATTGAAGAATATGCAAATTCTGATGCGTTACTAGCATCAAATACCTCCTATTTGAATATTGATGCTATTGCAGAAAAAACGAGTAACCCTGCGCGTGTATTTGGTTTGCACTTCTTTAGTCCTGCCCAGGTAATGAAGTTAATTGAAATCGTGCGTTGTAAAGCAACTTCACTAAGTGTTATGACTGCTGGGCTGCAATTTGCTAAGCGCCTCGGTAAAACCCCGGTGATTAGCGCCAATGCTTTTGGTTTTATTGGAAATCGTATCTATGTAGCTTATCGTCGTCAATGTGAATTTATGCTCGAAGAGGGCGCCTATCCAGAGCAAATTGATCAAGCTCTAGAAGAGTATGGTTTTGCTATGGGACCATTTGCAGTTGCAGATATGTCTGGTTTAGATATTGCTTGGGCAATGCGCAAGAGCCTGGCTGCAAGCAGAAATCCAGAGCATCGCTATGTCAATATTCCCGATGCCTTATGTTTAGCTGGACGCTTTGGGCGTAAAACAGGCTTAGGCTACTACCAGTATCCCCAAGGCGCTAAATCTGGTGTGGTCGATCCTCTTGTGAAGCAGATGATTGAAGAAGCGAGTACTTCCAAAGGAATAGTGAGGCGTACCTTTACTGCAGAAGAGATAGTCAATCGTGTATTACTGGCAATGATGAATGAAATTGCCCATCTGGTTTCTGAAAAGATCGTTGGTGATGTAACGGATTGTGATGTTGCCCTAGTGAATGGGTATGGCTTTCCTCGTTGGTGTGGTGGCCCCGTGTTTATCGCACGCGAGATGGGCAAAGAAAAGCTTCACGCTGAAATAGATGAATTAGCTCTTCTGAGTGGTCCTGGATTTATGAAAGCTAATCTTGATGGTTTATTCGAATAAAGAAAGAACATTATGCATATTGTGATTTCTGATGATTATCAAGACTGTATCCGTCAGCTTGCGTGCTTTGAGAAGTTGAAAGGTCACACTGTCAAGATTTATAACGATACTGTTAGCACGACTGAAGCCCTTGTGGAGCGCTATCAAGATGCAGATGCGATCGTACTGATTCGAGAAAGAACCGTGATTACTAAAGAGTTATTGGAACGTCTGCCAAAACTTAAAGTCATTTCACAAACTGGAAAAATGGCCTCTCATGTTGATCTTGAGGCTTGCAAGGCCAGGGGTATTATCGTAATGGATGGTAGAGGTTCGGGGGCAGCGACTGCTGAACTGAATATGCTTTTGATCTTAGCTGCACTTCGAAGATTGGTTGAAGAGGTGACTAGATTAAAGAATGGTCAATGGCAAGGCTATTTGGGCGAGCAGTTATCAGGAAAAGTATTAGGTGTTTATGGATTTGGCAGGATAGGTAAACAAGTTTGTCATTTAGGAAAAGCCTTTGGTGCTAAACCTTTGGTTTGGGGTCGTGAGAGTAGTCTAAAAAAGGCGCAAGAGGATGGCTTTGCGGTTGCAAATTCTAAAGAAGCATTCTTTAGTAATAGCGATATCGTCTGTTTGCAACTCAGGCTGAATGAAGAAACGCGTCATATTGTTACGGCTCAAGATTTAGCCTTAATGAAACCTACTGCATTGCTAGTTAATGCTAGCCGCGCTGAGTTAATTGAGTTTGGAGCTCTAGAGGCAGGTCTTATAAAGGGGCGGCCAGCCTATGCGGCAGTAGATACCTATGAATCTGAACCTGTGCTGGGTGCCGATCATCCTTTACTGCATTTGCCAAACTGCCTATGTACACCGCATATTGGGTTTGTGGAAAGAGATAACTATGAGGCGTATTTTGGAATCGCCTTTGACAACATTAATGCTTATGCTGCTGGTTCACCACAAAATGGTGTCAGCTAATAGATGATTAAGCTGCATACCTCAAGAAATGGAAGAAAGTAAATCATGAATTTTCATTTAAATAGTGAACAAAAGGCATTTGCAGAGGCTGTAGCCAAGTTTGCGGAAAAAGAGTTAGCCCCTGGCGCACTAGAGCGTGCGCACAGCCCAAAATACCCTTGGGCCATTGCTCAAAAAATTAGCTCACAGGGTTTGCTAGGCATTACTTTTCCAGAAAAAGATGGTGGCATGGGTGGAACTTTGATGGATGCTGTTATTGCAATTCAGGAAGTCGCTCTGCATTGCCCAAAATCAGCTGATGTAGTTCAGGCTGGAAACTTTGGAGCCATTCGAACCTTTGTTGAATATGCAAACGAGGCACAAAAAGAACAATATCTACCGGATTTATTAGCGGGTAAGAAGATCCTGGGCTTGGGTATGAGCGAGCCTGGTGCTGGATCTGCGGTGACGGAGTTAGCTACTTCCGCAAAAAAAGTAGATGGTGGTTATTTAATTAATGGTTCAAAAGTGTTTTCAACTCATAGCCCAGAGGCCGGTGTCTTTTTAGTGTATGTCCGTTTTGGTCCAGGACTAGAAGGGATTGGCTCTGTTTTGGTTGATCGAGATGCGCCCGGCTTAACAGTTGGACAACCGAATAGTTTTATGAGCGGTGAAGAGTGGTCACAGTTGTATTTTGAGGATTGCTTTATTTCTGATAGTGGGCTTTTACTTGGGCCAGGCGGATTTAAAAAACAAATTAGTGGGTTTAATGTTGAGCGAATTGGTAATTCATCACGAGCACTTGCCTTGGGCCGCTATGCATTTAATAAGGCTAAGGAATATGCTTCAGTTCGAGAGCAGTTTGGCAAACAAATTTGTGAATTTCAGGGAATTCAATGGAAATTTGCAGATATGGCTGTCAAACTTGATGCAGCACAGTTGATGTTATATCGTGCTGCAGTTAATGCCGAAGCTGGGTTACCATCGTCTTATGAAACCACTGCTGCCAAGCTAGTTTGTAACAATACAGGGTTTGAGGTGGCTAATGAGGCTATGCAAATTATGGGCGCTACTGGATATAGCCAAGAGACCTTGGTCGAGTATTGCGTTAGGCGGACACGTGGCTGGATGATCGCTGGCGGCTCGATTGAAATTTTGAAGAATAGAATTGCTGAAGAGGTATTTGACAGACGCTTTAATCAGCGGTCATAGTGAGTAGCGGTGATTGATTCAATATAAAAAAATAAAGAGGCAGACATATGAGCTATATCAAACAAATAGCAGTACTCTTAGGTTGCGCTTTGGTTTTAGTATCCCAAGCATTTTCTCAGGGAGTGGGAAACTACCCAGATAAGCCCATTAAGATCATCGTGTCATTTACCGCTGGGGGGACTACGGATATCTTGGCGCGGGAAGTTGGTAATCAAATGAGCATTCGCTGGAAGGTGCCTGTGCTTGTGGAAAATAAACCTGGAGCTGCTGGTAATTTAGGTACAGAAATTGTTGGCCGCGCTGCTCCAGATGGTTATACCTTGCTTGCTAGTTCAATTGGACCAATCTCGATAAACCCAACGCTATTCGGAAATTTACCCGTTAATCCTCAGAAAGCTTTGCAACCAGTAGCACTTTTAGGTGATGTTCCCAATATCCTGGTAGTACCAGCAACTAGCGGTATCAAGAATTGGAAAGAATTTACGGCCTATTTAAAGGCAAATCCTAATGCAATTAATTACGGCTCTACTGGAATTGGTACTACTGCCCATTTAATTAGTTATTTGTTTTCTCAAAAATTAAGTGTGGAGGCATTACATATTCCTTATAAGGGTGCTGAAGCAACACGTGATTTAGTAGCCGGTCGTTTACAGTTTATGTTTGCAACTGCACCATCTGTAGTGCCTTTGATTAAGGCAGGCCAGTTGAATGCTATTGCGGTTTCCTCCAAGAAGAGAATTAGCGCTCTTCCTGATTTACCTACCTTAAATGAGCTTGGGTTAGATATTGCTACCGGTGCCTGGTTTGGTTTCTTTGCCCCAGCAGGGACTAATCCAGCCATCGTTAAGAAGTTGAATGAAACAACCTTGAGTATTTTAGAGGAGCCTGCAATTAAGCAGAAGCTGCTTGGATTAGGCGCTGATCCTGTACCAATGAGTGTTCAGGAATTTACCAAGTTTGTACAAAATGACCATGCATTATGGGCGCCGATTGTCAAAGCGTCTGGGGCAAAACCTGAGTAAATCATGACCCTTTTAGAAGAATTTGGGCAGTTCATAGAAGGTAGTTACCAAACTACCTTCTCTCAGGAAACGATTCACAGTGCTCGCCGTGCTTTATTGGATTGGCATGGTGCATTAATTGCTGGTGCAGATACTGATGCGGCTTCACGATTAAGGGATGCTTACAGCGAAGAGTTCGGTGTAGGCAAATGTTCAGTTGCTGGAAGTCAGAAGAAGGTCTTTGCGAGAGCTGCTGCTTTTATGAACGGCACTATCTCGCACATTGCTGAGTTTGATGACATTTTTAGGGATGGTGCGTACCATCCTGCTTGCCCAACGATTTCTGCTGCGTTTGCGCTAGCAGAGTCTCGTAATGATTCTGTAGACAATTTACTGCATGCCATCATTATTGGCTACGAGGTATCTACTCGTATTAGTAAGGTCATACAGCCAAGTCATTATCGATACTTTCATACAACAGGAACTGTTGGGGTATTTGGTGCAGCCGCTGCCTGCGCCTATCTTTTAAGGCTGAATGCTTCCCAAGCTTGCAATGCATTAGCTACTGCAGGTACTTTTGCTAGCGGACTGCAGCAGGCATTTCGTTCTGATTCGATGACTAAGCCGATGCATCCAGGGCATGCTGCAGAGCTTGGTTTAAATGCCGCACTGACTGCATATGCTGGCATGACAGGCACTCCTGATTTATTAGAGGGGGATGCGGGATTTGGCGCGGCCCTTTGTGAAAATCCTCGATGGAATGAGTTATTCCTTGGTTTGGGCTCAAGTTGGAATATCGAGCACATAACATTTAAGAATCATGGTTGCTGCGGACATAACTTCCCAGCAATTGATGCAGTATCTTATTTGCTCAATGAGCACGCCATTGATCCAGAGCAAATTAAAAAAATTCGTGTTGGTGGCTATAAGGCAACTGCAGAGGTATGCCACTATATACATCCTCAGACGCCGTTTGAAGCAAAGTTCAGTTTGACTTATACGGTGTCTGCCAGAATTATCCTGGGGCGAGTGCGAGAGCGAGCATTTCTGGAGAAAGCCTTGGCCAACCATCAGATTTACTCCATGGAAGAAAAGATTGAGTTAGTGATTGATCCAGAATGTGCTGCTAAATTTCCATTGCATAGATCAGCAAAGGTAGAGATAGAGATGAATGACGGCACAATTTATCAGCAGCATCAACTAACTCGTCATGGCGATCCAGATGAGCCATTAAGTGATCAAGAATTGGTCGATAAATTTCATGAGTTGGCAGAACCAAGGGTTGGTCTTCAGATCGCTCAGACCCTCTCAGGTGGGGTATTAGGGGCCCAAGGTTTAGCAGTTCGAGATTTGGCTAAATTATGGTCAAAAATGAGTTATTAAGTCTTTCAATCATTAAAATACCATTAGTACATCATTAGGTAGAAATCATGAATTTAGGTCGTTTGCAACTACCCTCTCTAAAGAATCAAGTCACTCCAGAAGAGTGGAAGGCTCGCGTCGATTTAGCGGCATGCTATCGCTTGATAGCCCATTATGGAATGTCAGACATGATGGCAAATCACATTACGATTCGCGTCCCAGGTGAAGAGGACGCATTCCTAACGAATCCCTACGGAATGATGTATGAAGAAATGACAGCTTCTTGCTTTCTCAAAATTAGTCATGATGGCGAAGTTTTGTTCAAGCCGGATTTTGGGGACTTGAATTATGGCTTCAATAAGCCGGGATACATACTGCATAGCGCTGTTCATAAAGCGCGTCCTGAAGTGGATTGTGTTATTCATACGCATACACCGGCTGGTATGGCGATTTCATCCCTGAAGTGTGGTTTGCTGCCGATTAATCAAACTTCAATGCGCTTTTTAAAGATTAGCTACCACGACTATATGGGGGTAGTGCTCGATATGACAGAGCAAGAAGTGTTATTACGTGATTTAGGAAATGCTGAAGCAATGATTTTACGAAATCACGGCTTACTAACTGTTGGTAGAACTGTGGGTGAAGCATTTAATTGGATGCATCGCCTTGAAATATCTTGTCGAGCTCAACTAGCAGCGATGGCTTGTAATACCCCCCTGCAAGAAGTGCCAGCCGCCGTATTGGAAGAAACCTATATGAACTATCAGCCTCAAACTCGTCGTCCGTATGGTTTGATGGAGTGGCCGGGCTTGTTAAGGTTTGTAGAGCGGATGGATCCGAGCTTTAAAGACTAACTTGAGAATTATGAATTTGAGGTAGCATGGTTTGTTGAGGGCTAAGGATTTAGCCCATGGTAGATAGCAGTCAGTAAGTAAAAAATAAAAATACAAAATCATTATCGCTAAACATTGGAGACATCAATGCGGAATATCTTTTTTCAGAGAGGAGTCTTTGCGCTTCTCTTACTCTCTTGCTCATTATGGGTAAGGGTATAAACTTATCCAAGCAAGACTATTACCTTGATTTCAAATCCTGCGCGACTGTATGACTTCCCGAAACTTTAAAACACCTCTGCGGGTTCTACTTAGCCCAAAATCATTCATTGATTTGCAAAATCTCATCAATAGGGAATCTGATTTAGCTATTGAGTTGCTCAATAGCGAAGAGCAAAAACCAGGCGTTCAATTTGATGCTGCTTTGATATCAAGAGATGTAACTGCTACCTCTACAAAGCAAAAAATCATCCCATCAACCCAGTTTTTTTATGATTTACTCTTAAATGCTTCGGATTTGAAGTGGGTGCAGTTACATTCTGCAGGAGCTGATCGTCAAATCTATCTTGATCTGATGAAACAAGGTGTGACCATCTCGGGTTCATCGGGCGTTAATGCTCCGATTGTGATGCAAACTGCGATTACCGGCATTCTTATGTTGGCACGACATTTCCCAAAAATGTTACAAGCCCAAGCTGAACGTCGTTGGGCTTCCTTAATTAATTACCCATTACCGCCAGATTTAAGTGGTCAGACAGCTGTCATCGTGGGTAGGGGTCCAATAGGGAGTGGTATTGCTAAAGTATTAGAGGTGTTTGGTGTAAAAACGATCTTGCTTGGTTTTAATGATGCTCTCAAACAACAAAAACATTCTGCTTCTAATGTGATTCACATTTCACAAATGAAACAGGTTCTGCCGCAGGCGCAGTGGCTCATTCTGGCTTGCCCTTTAAGTAAGGAAACCCGAAATCTAATTGATCAATCCGTTATTGATTTATTGCCAGATGGTGCTCGTATAGTGAATATTGCTCGTGGAGAAATTATTTGCGAGCCTGAATTAATTACCGCATTACAAAGTAAGAAATTAGCTGGCGCATATTTAGACGTATTTGCTTCCGAGCCTTTAGATGCTAACTCTCCGTTGTGGAGCATCGAAAATGTCATCGTTACTCCTCATTCAGCTGGGCACTCAGCAGGAAACGAGGCAAGAGTTTTAGAATTGTTTGTTGAAAATCTCCGTTTGTTTGCCAGCGGACAAGTCTTAAAGAATCAAATAGCAGCTTAATGTCATTCCCCATCAATTTTCTTTCATAATCGAGTAATTTTTATGCCTCACATGCCAGCTTCTTCTGCTTTATCCCGTTTTCGCGTGATTGATTTGACCCAGGTACGCGCTGGTCCTACAGCTTGTCGTCAATTAGCAGATTGGGGCGCCGATGTTATTCAAGTGCAAATGCCAGAACATATGCGGGGTGATGACACACTAGGTGGTCAAGATGGTTCCGATTACCAGTACACCCACCGTAATAAACGTTCTATTACGCTCAATCTGAAAGAGCCTGAAGGCATTGCTATTTTGAAGCGCTTAATTGCTAGTGCTGATGTAGTGGTAGAAAACTTTCGTCCAGATGTGAAGTCGCGTTTAGGCATTGATTACGATACGCTTAGCAAGGATCATCCAGGTTTGGTATATGCCAGTATTTCAGGTTTTGGTCAAAGTGGTCCACTAGCACAGCGACCTGGCTTTGATCAAATTGCACAGGGCATGAGCGGCTTGATGTCAGTCACTGGTAAGACGGGCGATGGCCCGATGCGAGTAGGTATTCCAATTGCGGATTTATGTGCAGGCGTCTTTGCTGCACAGGGTGTTTTAGTTGCTTTATTAGAGCGCGAGACATCTGGCAAGGGACAGTGGTTACATACCTCATTATTAGAATCCATGGTGTACATGATGGATTTTCAAAACTCTCGCTGGTTAATTGATGGTGATATTCCAACTCAGGCTGGTAACTACCATCCCACTAGCATTCCAACTGGAGTGTATAAAGCCAAAGATGGTTATATGAATATTGCCGTATTTGGTTCAAAGATTTGGGAACGTTTTTGCGATATTCTCGGAGCCCCTGAATGGGTGACTGATGAACGCTATAAAGATAAGCAAGGCAGGTCCATTCATCGCGACTCTATTAATGCTGAAATTAATTGTCGCCTAGCCGCTCAGGATTGTGCGTATTGGGTTGAGCGTTTTAATGAGGGGGGAGTAGCTTGCGGTCTCATTAATGATGTAAAAAGTGTTTTTGAAGAGCCGCAAGTTCAGCATCTGGGAATTGTGAAAGATGTCGTATCGATTCATCATGGTCCGCAAAAGATGGTTGGCCAACCAGTCCAACTCCAGCGTACCCCCAGTACGATAGTCCGGTCTGCCCCTAAGCGGGGTGAGCATAGCGAAGAAATTTTGAAAGAAATTGGCTTAGAAGCTAGCGAGCTCGTCAGCTTGAAATCAAAAGGAGTCTATTAATGAGCGATATTCTTTATAAATCGATTACTGAACGGGTAAAAGTTTGGTTAGACGAGGATGGCAGCACTTTACAAATTCAATTTAATAATCCAGAGCGTCACAATGCGCTCTCAGCAGATATGTGGGAGGCAGTAGTACCTCTATTACATACTGCCGAGGAGGATGATCGTATTCGCTTAGTGGTTTTCACGGGCGCAGGTGAGAAAGCCTTCGTTTCAGGTGCCGATATTACCCAATTTGAAGATATGCGAGCCGCTCAAGAAGCGGTAGCGCGCTATGAGTTGATGGCCGAACAAGCCCTTATGGGAATTTATCACTTCAGCAAGCCCACCTTGGCGTGTATTCGGGGTTATTGCATTGGTGGTGGTGTCAATGTGGCAATGAGTTGTGATATTCGAATTGCGAGTAGCGATTCAGTCTTTGCTATTCCAGCTGCGCGTTTAGGTCTTGGATATCGTTATTCTGCTTTGAAAAATTTAGTCGATTTGGTAGGTACTGCTATGGCAAAAGATCTTTTCTTTACCGCTCGGCGGATCGATGCCCAGGAAGCCCGTGAGATTGGTTTAATTACCCGCGTCTCTGAGCCCGGAGACTTAATGGCTTTACAAGCTGAATATAAACAGGCTTTGGCTGCCAATGCCCCGATTACGGTACGCGCTGGTAAATTAATCATTGCTGAAATTCTGAAGGCTTCACCTGAGGTTGATCATGATCAATGCCGTCAATTAATTCGTGACTGCTTTGATAGCGAAGACTATTCGGAAGGGCGTCGTGCATTTATGGAAAAACGCAAGCCCGTGTTCCGCGGTAAATAACAATATTAGAAAGTAAAAGATGAAGTCATATTGGATGCAAAGTGATGGTGTAAATGCCGATATCAATCTCCGCGAGATTGAGCGACCAGTGCCCGGCTCAGATCAGCTATTAATTCGAGTGAAGGCAGCTGGTTTAAATCGCGGGGAATTTATTCTGAGTCATGGCCTTCATAAGGCGGGGGCTGCTAAGCAAATTGGTATGGAAGCTGCAGGCGAGGTAGTGAGTTGTGGGCCTAGTGTCACTGGGTTTAAGCCAGGTGATCGAGTGATGGGACGCTGTCCAGGAGCATTTGCTGAATACGCTTTAATGTCCGAGCCAGAAACAATGATGATGCCTTCATCCTTAGATTGGAATCAAGCTGCCGGAGTACCGCTAACGTCGTTAGTGGTATTTGATATGCTGGTAGTGCAAGGCCAACTAAAACCTGGCGAATGGGTTTTTATTACCGGAGTCACTTCAGGTGTTGGCGTCTCAGCTTTATCTATGGCAAAAGCATTGGGTGCAAAAGTGATTGGTACTTCTGGATCCCAAGAAAAGTTAGATCAGCTTAACGCTTTAGGTTTAGATCTCGGAATTTGCACAAGAGCACCCAATTTTTATGACGCTGTGATGAAGGCGACTGCTGGCAAGGGAGTAGATTTAGTAGTGAACACCGTTGGTGGTTCAGTTTTTGCCGAATGTATTCGGGCAATGGCTTTTGAGGGTCGCTTAGCTACTGTAGGCTATGTAGATGGCGTATTAAAAACAGAGATGGATATTGAGGTCCTGCACGCTAAACGTTTGAAGTTATTTGGTGTATCGAATAAGTTACGTACAGCAGAGCAACGGTCAGCAGCAATGCCTGATTTTAAAAAGCTGATTCTTCCACTAATTGAATCTGGCAAGATTGTGCCCATGATTTATCGAACACTCTCCTTTGATAAATTACTGGAAGCGAAATTGATGATGGATACAAACCAGCATCTTGGAAAAATTATCTTGGCGGGAACGCAGGAGGAAAGCTAATGTCTCAATTGAAACTATTACTACTTGTCATATTAGGGATAACTTCTTTCAATATTCAAGCGCAAGCCTATCCTAATAAACCGATTAAATTAATTGTGGGTTTTGCACCAGGCGGTGCGGCAGATTATGTTGCTCGTAATATCAGCGTCCCACTGGGTCAGGCCTTAGGTCAATCTATCGTGATTGAAAATAAGCCAGGCGCTGGCTCAAGTATTGCCGCTGAGCAAGTGACTAAGTCTGCTCCCGATGGATACACCATCCTCATTGCCAGCCCGAGTAGTATTTCTGTGAATCCAGCCCTGAATCCCAAGTTGGGCTACAAGCCAAGCGATCTGCAGCCGATCAGTAAAATTACGAGCTCACCAGTGGTGATTGCCGTTAATCCTGCTACTGGAATTAATTCTGTCAAAGAGTTAATTGCTAAGGCGAAGCAAGATCCAGGCGGTCTTAATTACGCTACCTCTGGAAATGGTTCCGCTCCTCACTTAGCCGCTGCATTATTTAGTCAGATTGCGGATATCAAAATGACACACATTCCTTTTCGTGGAGGGTCCTTAGCAATTCAATCGGTTATCGCTGGTGATACGCAATTGACATTTGGCACTCCTCCTTCAGTTTTGCCAATGATTCAAGCGGGGCGTTTAAAGGGGTTAGCGATTTCTGCAAAAGAGCGTTCACCACTTGCCTCAAGTCTTCCTGGGATGAGAGAGGCAGGTCTTCCAGATTACGCAATTGAGTTTTGGTATGGCCTATTTGTGCCGGCAGGTACACCTCCAGCCATTGTGCAAAAGTTGTATGAGGCTACTCAAGAGGCTTTAAAGCAACCCAATGTTAAAGCCTCGCTAGCACGAGAGGGGACTGATGTTTCACTCTCTACTTCACCAGCACAGTTTGCAAAATTTTTGTCTGAAGATGAAAAATTTTGGGTAAAGTTGGTTAAGAGTGCAGATGTCACTGTAGATTAAAAATATTCAATAGAGACATGATTAAGATCAGAAGTACTCTTTCGCTTAAGCACTTTTTAAGCGAGTGCTTTTGCGGGTTTTTTCATAAAAGCTATCAGGCTTAGTTTTTACCCATTGAATAAACTTTTGCATATCAGGATGACCTCTGAGAATGGCGGCATGATTGAATTGATTTGCCAATTCTGTTTCCGTAAATAATGCATGAATTTGCTTATGGCAAATGCGATGTAAGTACTCAGTAGCTTTGCCTCCTTTGGACTTTGGTACTAAGTGATGCGCATCTTTTTGTGAGCTAGGAATAGCTCTCTCACATATCGGGCATAGCAAAACAGGATCCTGCTTTGTTAAAACAGGCTCAAGAGAGATCAATTTTTGCCTAATTTTGCCGATCATTTAAAGATTTCCAGTATTAATTCCTTGCGATATCCATATTCTTAGATATATAGGACCTCAGCTAGTTTATTGAATAAGTCTTAAAATTACTTAATGGACCAGAATCTTCAAAAATTAACCCTTTTTTATGATGGCGCCTGCCCTTTATGTCAGGCAGAGATTCTGTTTTTGTCAGGTCGTAATCAGGCAGACTTATTAGGTTTTGTGGATATCAATTCCACAGCTTACGATCCGCTGAAAGTTGGGGTGTCCTGCGAAGAAGCTTTAGCAGCAATGTATGGGCAATACGCAGATGGCACCCTGATTAATGGTGTAACAGTTTTCCCTGAGGCGTATCGTAGGGCGGATCTACCAACATTGGCTTGGATCTTTTCTAGAAAATCAATGCAGCCTATTTTAAAGATGGGCTACCGGTTTTTTGCAAACAATCGGCATGCAATTTCTAGAGTATTTGGACCAGGAGCTTTATGGCTGGTTAAGACTAAGGTTTAATAGCTTCAGGCTTAGAAAAAGATTACGTTATTTATTGAGGAATTTGGAGTCAAGATGAGAATAGAAGATACTGATCCAGCAAGACATGCCGGTATTGAATACCCGATGGAGGTTGGTGCGCCAGTTTTTGCTCCTATTAAGGTAGTTGAAGAAAAAGATAAGGCAGTCAATGTCGCTAGACAGAATGCCAAACTAGAATACGACCGCATCATGGAGCAAGCTGAAGTTCTCATGAAGCAAGCAAGAGCTTTACAAGCTCGATTAGATGCTACTGAAATGGTTCATTGCGCTAAATTTGGTTTTAACCCTATTCATGGAAAAATTTATCACCTCTATTACGATGAGCGTAATCAGACAAATCTACTGATTCAAAATGGCCCCAAAGATTGGAGTTGCGGTATTCCAGATGGATGGAATTATTTAATGGCCGTCAAAAAATTAGGCGATAGTACTTGGGCAATCATAGATGAAGATCAGGTCGTTTGAAAATTCTAATTCTGCGTTTGTTATGGGTTTTACTGGGATCTTCAGTAGCCATTAGTTTGGCTTTATGGGCAACGAACGTTTTATCTCCACTGATGTTGGCATCCTTAGGTGGAACTGCTCTATTTTTATTTGTGATGACTACGGCACCAGCTGCACAACCAAGAGCAGTCTTTGGTGCCCACTTAATTAGTGCCCTTATTGGAATCATTGCCTACCAATTATTCGGAGATGCTTTTTGGGTTTATGTGCTTGCGGTAGTGGTGACGATTGCTGTCTTATTAATAGTGCGATGTGTCCATCCCCCTGCTGGAGCAAACCCGCTGATCATGATCCATGGACATGCTGACTTTATCCATTTGGGAATATCGGTCTTATCTGGCGTCACCATTATTTTTGTCGTTGCTTATATTTGGAGTCGACTAGGAGTGGGCTCTGTAAAATATCCCGTCTCTTGGACTCAACCTTCACCCCCATCCTTTGATGGGAGTATTTGGGAAAAATAAATAAATAAGGTGCGGGGGGGGTGGATGGTTTTTTGCTACCCTTGGACATTGTCTTAAGGGCAACTTTTTTAACATATCTCTATATATCTACAGTAGAGTATTCTCTTTTGGAAGCTCGGTATTTGACTATAAGGTTTTGATGATGAGTAATACAAAAGTAGATGAAGTAATTAACGCGCGAATGTCTATAAGGGCGTTCACCCAGGAATTGCCCTCACGCGAATTAATTGATCATATCCTTCAGGTGGCCAGTAGAGCGCCATCCGGAACCAATACCCAGCCTTGGAAGGTGTATGCCCTAGAGGGAAAAATTCGAGATGAACTTTGCGAAAGAGTATGTCAAGCCTATGAAGCTGTTTCAAATAATCCAGCTTTAGCAGATGAATATAAAGAGACCTACAGTTATTACCCAGAAAAATGGTTTAGTCCCTATATCGAGCGTCGTCGTGAAAATGGCTGGAGTCTTTACGGCTTATTGGGTATAGAGAAGGGCGAAAAAGACAAGATGTTTTTGCAGCATCAACGTAATTTTCGATTTTTTGATGCGCCAGTAGGACTCTTTTTTACTATTCATAAAGACTTGGGTACCGGATCAATTCTCGACTATGGGATGTTCCTGCAAAGCGTCATGATCTCGGCGCAAAGTCATGGCTTAGCAACTTGCCCCCAGGCTGCATGGAATAAATTTAGCAAGATCATTACCCCAGTCATTGGAGCTGGTGAGGATGAGATGCTGGTCTGCGGTATGGCTATTGGTTATGCAGACAAATCCCACAAAGTAAACACCTTCCAGACCCCCCGTGCACCAGTTGAGGAATTTACGACCTGGGTGAAATAGTCTTGGGATTATCCACCTAGACTATTTTTTCTTTCTTCAGTTGCTCTATTGACTCTACTGAATAACCTAAAAGTTGATTCAGAATTTCAAAGTTTGAGTCTCCCAGTTTTGGGGGAGGGCGCTTATATTCTGGTGGAGTGCTCTGGAGCCTAAGAGGGCTTGCAATGGTGGAAATGATCGAACCATCATCATAAGGAGTATCTACCTTGACCCCTCTGTGAATGACATGTGGATCTTCAAATACTTGCTGATAATTATTAATGGGTCCGCAAGGAACATCATATTGTTCCAGTATGGTGATCCACTCATTCATGCCTTTTTCAAGCATCGTTTTGGCAAGTTGTGGGATCAACTCTGAGCGCCCAGTAATTCGTCCTGTTACCTTTTCCCACTTTGGATCTTTTGCTAAGTCGGGGCGATTGATAGCTTCGCAATATCGTTGCCACTGAGTGTCGTTGCCAACAGCAATCACGATCTCCCCATCTTTAACGGCAAACACTTGATAGGGAACAAGGCTTGCGTGTGCATTACCATAACGAAAAGGTACTTTGCCATCAGCAAAGAAACCTGTGATTTGATTGCCGCCTAGAGCAATGATGCCATCTAGTAATGCCATATCAATATACTGGCCAAGCCCCGTTTTATCGCGACTATTGAGGGCGGCAAGAATGGCAATGGTGCTATACATACCAGTAATGACGTCGGCAATTGCTATACCCACTTTTTGCGGCCCACCACTAGGCTCGGCATCGGCCTCACCAGTAATACTCATCATTCCACCAATTGCTTGGAATACAAAGTCGTATCCAGGCTTATGAGCGTTAGGACCATCTTGACCATAACCGGTAATAGAGCAATAGACTAATTTAGGATTGATTACTTTTAGACTTTCATAGTCTAGGCCATAACGTTTTAGATCGCCGAGTTTATAGTTTTCAATAACAACATCACTAATCTTGACCAACTCTTTAATAATTTTTTTTCCTTGAGGGGATGAGATGTTAAGGGTGAGCGATTTTTTCCCACGATTTGCAGCGGCAAAATAACTTGATATCTTTCCTTCCATATTGATCCATGGAGGCCCCCAGGCTCTCGTATCATCTCCGTTCCCAGGACGCTCTACTTTAATTACTTCAGCACCTAAGTCAGCTAGATTTTGTGTGCACCACGGACCCGCTAAGATTCTAGAAAGATCTAGAACTCTAATGTGGGATAAAGCCCCCGAATTTTTACTGCTTGATTTCTGAAGGGTCACGATTAATCAATTTTAATATTTGCATCTGAGATCACCTTAGCCCATTTGCTTATTTCAGTATCGACATATTTAGCATACTCAGCTTGAGACATATTGCCAGCATCAGCGCCCTGTTCAGAAAATTGATTTTTGACTTGAGGGCTCTGTAGAGTTGCTAGAACATCACCAGAAATTTTCTTCAATAATTCTGGGGACATTTGGGGTGGAGCATACATTCCAAACCAGGCGAGAGCTTCAAATCCTTTAAGTCCTGATTCGCTAATGGTGGGAACATGAGGTAATGCTGAACTTCGAGTTAAAGAAGTTACTCCAAGAGCGCGAAGCTTTCCAGCTTTGATATGACTCAGAACCCCAGGAATAGAGTCAAACATGACTGAGATTTGATTGCCTAAAAGATCATTTAGGGCAGGGGCGGCACCCTTATATGGCACATGCACCATGTCTATTTTTGCCATTGATTTGAATAACTCCCCTGATAGATGATTTGCACCCCCGGTACCAGATGAACCAAACATCACCTTACCGGGATTGGCTTTGGCAAAAGTTATTAACTCTTGGATACTATTTACTGGAAAAGCTGGGTTAACCACTAATACATTAGGCACGCCTGCAACCAGACTAATAGGGGTAAAGTCTGTACGAGTGTTGTACTTTAAGTTTTTATAGAGACTTGGGTTGATGACATGATGTGTGGCTGTAACCATTAGGGTGTAACCATCAGGCGGCATATTTGTTAACTGCTCTGAAAAAATCGTGCCACTAGCTCCTGGTTTATTGTCCACTACAACCGACTGCCCCCATTTTTTTGTGAGTTCATTGGCTAGCACGCGGGCAAGAATATCGGTAGTGCCTCCTGGCGGAAATGGAACCACAATCTTCACTGGGCCGATGGGATAATTCTGTGCATATGCTCCGCTTGTGAAAAGTATCAATAGAACAACAAGCATTTTTTGTAGAAAGTAAGAAAATATTTTCATTGATTACCCCTTAGTTTTCACTGAACCATCATTGGAAACTCAACAAGAGCTTCACCTACAGCAACTACTTCATTTCTTTGATTATTAACACTAACCTCCAATGAGACCCAATGACCTTTTTGGGTTGACTTTAAAGAGGTGATGATGGCGCTTGGGGTAATCGTATCCCCAGGTTTTACTGGTGACGCCCAGCGAGTTTCCAGTCTTCTGTGAATCCCTCCAAGAGGGTATAGCCAATCGGTCAGCATTTTGGAAATGACTCCAAAATTATTCATACCATGCATGATGATTCCTCCAAACTGGGTTTTTCCAAAACTGTTTTTCATATATTCATCATCAAGATGAAGGGGATTAAAGTCTAGAGAGGCTTCACAGAACTCTCGGATAGACTCTCGAGTTGGATGAAAGGATGTCCCAGTAATTTTTTGCCCAATACTAAATTGTTCAAATGCAGTGCTCATGATATTAGTCTCTAATTTAATTTATAAGGTGAATGAGTAGTTAGGCAGGGCGTATAGTCCAGCCTCGACCAGAGCAAATAACTTCATTATTTTGGTTAAAGAAAACGTTGTCATGAATGACGAACAGGCGATCTTTTTTAATAAATTTATCTAGTGCCCTTGCCTCTAGTCTAATGACATCACCAGGCCTTGCAGGAAGGTTATAACTCCAAGACTGTCTCGCATTAATTGTTCCAGGGCTACGCATCCAGTCATCTACTGGAGTGCACGAAAACATGAGCAGAATATGAATTGCTGGCGGAGCGATGATTTCCTTATAAGGAGTTGTCTTGGCATAGTCCTCGTCAAAATAGATAGGGTGCATATCGCCCAATACTTTACAAAGTTTTTGAATTGCTTCAAGCGTTAATGTATAAGGAATTGTTTTTCTGGGTTGACCTGGAATAATGTCATCCCAGATTTTCCTTACCTCAGCATGTTTCCAAAAATCAGTCTCAAAATCAGTAGTAGTCATGAGTTAATTAACCAATAGTTTCTTTAAAAAAATCTAGGATAACCCAAGCGCTTATCACCATAAATTTTGGAGAGGTAAATGATGTTCTTGTTTAAATTGAGGGTATATTTTAAGGGTTACTACTGATATGGCAGCCACTAAAAATAGTTATGCTGAACAATGTCTAAATTAGGAAGTTGGAGACATCTATGAGTTTAGTAATTGCACCCGAGAATCCCTCAAGACCCTCATTTGTGGGTGTGGTCAGCGGAATATCTTTAAATAAGCCTTTAGAGCAGGGGGCTATTGAGGCAATTGATCGCGGAATGGACCAATTTGCTGTATTGGTTTTTAGGGACCAACCTTTAAGTCAGGATGAGCAAATCAATCTTTCACTTCAATTTGGTCCACTTGATTCTGGGTTGCGAAAGGCGACTGGTGCACCCACGCGTTTCAAGCATGATCAACTAATAGATATAGGTAATGTAGCTTTAGATGGGTCGATAGCAAATAAAGATAATAAAAAATTAATTGGTGTATTAGCTAATCAGTTATGGCATAGCGATAGCACTTTTCAGCATCTCCCAGTTAAATATTCCATGTTGTCGGCTGTTGTGGTGCCGGAGGAGGGTGGACAAACGCAGTGGACAGATTTAAGGGCCGCCTGGGATGCCCTACCTGAATCTACCAAGCATTATGTAGAGGATAAAACAGGCTGGCATTCCGCATTTCACTCAAGGATGATGTTGGGTGACAATGATTATTCTCAGGAACAGCTAGAAAAATTTCCTCAAGTAGAGCGTCCTTTGGTACATATTCATCCAGGCTCTGGTAGAAAAGTAATTTTTCCAAGTGTCCACATCACTCAAGTCAGTGATTTAACGGTTCCTGAGGGTAGATTACTAGTTGCCGAATTATTGGAGCATGCAACTCAAGCTCAATTTATATATTCTCATATTTGGCGTCCTGGAGATTACGTAATGTGGGATAACCGCTCGACTTTGCATCGCGGAACTCGTTACGACCTTTCTCAAAGAAGAGACTTACGTAGAACAACTACATTAGAGCGTGACTTTGAGTTAGTTGAAATTGCCGTCTAATTTTTCACCAAATCTTTCTAAGGGTTATCAGATGCATAAGTTACTTGGTAAAGTATTGATTACTATTTCATTGCTGTACACGGGTGTAGCAATGTCTCAGGCTTACCCTACAAGGCCAGTAAAGCTAATTGTTCCTTTTGCAGCTGGTTCTGCATCCGATACCATCGCTCGATCAGTTGCAGATAAATTAACGCTCTCAATGGGACAGCCATTTATTGTTGAAAATAGAGCTGGTGCTGGGGGCACTATTGCGAACGATTTTGTTGCTAAAGCTCCACCAGATGGTTACACCTTATTAATATCAACAGCTGCTTTACCGGTTGGAGCTACCGCCTACTCAAATCTACGCTACGACACTGGTGCGTTTTCATCAGTAACGGTATTTACTCAATCACCCCTCGCATTAGCTGTCAATCCTAGTTTCCCTGCAAAAAATGTTAGCGAATTTATTGAGTACGCAAAGATGAATCCTGAAAAGGTTAACTTTGGTTCTTTAGGGATTGGAACTTCACATCATGTGACTGCAGAGAAATTAAAATTGGATGCAGGAATCAATATGGTTCACGTTCCCTATAAAGGCTCAGGCCCAGCTCATCTTGATCTCATGGGAGGTCAAATTCAAGTGATGTTTGATAACTTAGTTGCGTTGATGCCCCATTTTAAGAGTGGTAAATTGCGTCCTGTGGCCGTCACTACTATGAAGCGCCATCCTCAGTTACCTGATGTACCCACCTTATCAGAAACTGGTGTGAAAGGATTTGAGGCGGTAGCTTGGTTTGGGATGGTAGCTCCTCCAGGAACTCCAAAAGAAATCATTAACAAATTAAATGCTGAAGTCGTTAAAGCCCTCAACACGCCAGAACTTTATCAGCGCCTAACGGATGGTGGCTCAGAGGTGATTGGCAACTCCCCCGAGGAGGCTGACAGATTTTTGAAGGCTGAAATTATTAAATGGGGCAAGGTTGTAAAAGCAGCCAAGATTACCGCAGAGTAATCTTTAAATATCACTCCCTGTTGTAATTGTTGATATCAGGAGCTTATTGAGTTCAGTTACTATAGCTAATTATCATTGGTATTGAATAAGGAAAACAACTTGGACTCAAATCAGAAACCTTCCATCGGATTTATTGGACTTGGAATTATGGGGGCGAGCATGGCAGGACATTTGCTTACTGCGGGTTATCCTGTCAATGTATACAACAGCTCTAAAGAGAAAACCAATGCTTTAGTAGAGAAGGGTGCAAAGTGGTGTGACACAGTAGGTGATCTAGCTGCGAGCTCTCATGTCATTATTACGATGGTGGGATATCCGTCTGATGTGGAAGAGATTTATTTTGGCGCAGGCAAGATCTTAGATAAAGCAAAAAATGCTTATTTAATAGATATGACAACTTCAAGCCCTTCACTTGCAGTACGCATTGCGCAAGAGGCTGAAAAAAGAGGCTGTCATTCATTGGATGCTCCAGTATCTGGTGGAGATATTGGCGCTCGTAACGCTAAGCTTTCAATCATGGTTGGCGGTAAACAGGCTGATTTTGATGCAGTGGTACCCATTCTGAAAATGATGGGAACTAATATCGTCTTGCAGGGTGGACCAGGTGCTGGTCAACATACCAAAATGTGTAACCAGATTGTGGTTGCAGGCACCATTATGGGTGTGAGTGAAGGATTGGCTTATGCCAAGCAAGCAGGTCTTGACGCAAGCAAAGTGATGGAGTCTATTGGTGGTGGTGCAGCATCAGGTTTTCAGTTGCTTAATTCAGGGGCAAAAATGATTGCTGATGATTTTGCCCCCGGCTTTTATGTTGAACATTTCCTAAAGGACTTGGGTATCGCTTTGGATGAAGCAGATAAGAATAAATTAGATATGCCCGCATTATCCCTGGCCAAACGTTTGTATAGTGAATTGGTTGCCAAAGGATACGGACGTAATGGCACTCAAGTGCTCTACACCAAATATATTCATCAATAAGGATATGCCGATAAGGCTGCTATGAAGTTTCGTTTGCGTCAGATGGAAGTTTTTAGGTCAGTCATGCTGACTGGAACCATTAGTGGAGCTGCGAAAATGCTATTTATTTCTCAGCCAGCAGTTAGTCGATTCATTTCCCAGACAGAAGAGTCTCTAGGCTATAAATTATTTAATCGCGTTAAGGGAAAGTTGGTTCCGACCCCCGAGGGCGAGGCTTTATATAACGAGGTTGAGGACTTTTATCAACACGCACAGCGCGTAGATGATTTTGCATCTGATCTTTTACATGGTCCTGCCGGTGTTCTCAATATTTCCTCTAGCCCCTGTTTGAGTTATTCGGTGATGCCAGAAGCAATAACCCGTTTTACAAGACGCTATCCCGGAATTCAGGTGAACTATCACACCACTATGCTCAATAGCATGGCTCAAGAAATTTTAAGTAACAAAGTTGATTTGGCTGTTTCAGTACTTCCTTTGGAGCATATTAATTTAGAGGTACAAGCATTTCGGACTGGCAGAATGGTTTGCGTGATTCCAGATCTACATCCGCTTGCACCCAAACAAAAAATTTCATTGGAAGATTTATCCCAATACGAACTCATTTCTCACCATCCATCGATCCAGTTTGGAAAATTAGTACGTACAGCATTCGAGTCTGCAGGCTTAGTCTTTAATTCACGTATCCATATTCACCAAACTGAGGTGGCTTGTTCCCTGGTTCGGGCAGGCATGGGGGTGGCGATCGTTGATGAGTTTACGGTTTCCAACGGCGCCTGGGTTGGCTTGCAAGTTAGGCCACTAGAGCAAGATATTTTGCTTAAACCCTCTATTGCGCGTTCGGTTTTTGATCGTCAGGGAACCCATGCTGAAAAATTCATTGAGATACTACTTTCCCCAATCCCATAACTTAAAGTTATGGGTTGCTAAATAAAAAGCATACCAAACTGCTAATTTAAGCTAAATTCATTAACACTAATGGTATGTACGGGTTAGCTTTCCAACTCGCTTCAAGTATTGTTTTCAAAAATATAAGAATGGTTGGAGGAGACATGAAGATTGGCCTGATTGGCGTTGGCAATATTGGATTTCATTTTGCTAATCGCCTGATTGCAGCAGGATACGAGCTCTACATCTATGACAAGAGTCAGAAGGCATTAGAGCGGCTTTCTCAATCAGGTGCAAAGATTTGTGCCTCTGCTAAGGATTTAGCATCTAAGGTGGAAACAGTATTGCTTTGCCTGCCAATGCCTCAAATAGTTGCGGATGTCGCTGCAGATGTCGCTCAGGGGAGTCAGGTAAAAATCGTGGTGGATTTATCAACCACTGGCCCATCCGTTACAAAGCAAGTGGCTGCTATGTTGGAGCAGAAGAATATCCCAATGATTGGCTCGCCGGTGAGTGGTGGCATTGTCGCTGCAGAAAAAGGCACCTTAGCCGTGATGGCTTCCGGTCCAAAAGATATCTTTGAAAAGATCAAGCCGATCCTATTAGCTCTAGGAAAGAATATTTTCTATCTTGGTGCTGATCCGACATTAGGTCAGACAGTAAAAATTATTAACAACACCTTATATGCCACTAGCATGATTGCAAGTTGTGAGGCTTTGGTTTATGGAGTGAAGGCTGGTTTAGATGCAAAGACAATGCTTGATGTCATCAATGTGTCTAGCGGTCGTTCCTTCGCAACGCTGGAGCGAATTCCACAGTGCGTCTTAGATCGCAGTTTCCCAGTACGCTTTACTACAGAGCTATTACATAAAGATGTGAAGATGTGTATCGATGAGGCAGAAAAGTTAGGTGTGCCGATGCAAGTCAATCCTGCAGCCCGTCAATTCTTGGCATTTGCTTTATCACAGGGTGATGGAGATAAAGACAATGTATTTCCAATCCACCATATTGAAGAATGGGCCGGAGTTCAGTTTGGTGAGAAGCTAATTTAATTTCATTTATAGGAGACAAAGATGTCATTAATTCAGATTAGAAAAAAATTACTTTCGATTGAAACCGTATATCACGAGAGAGGTCCTGTAGCTAAGGTGCCCTTAAAGATTGGTGTGATTGCTTGCGTGATTAAAAATCCTTATGCAGGTCGTTATGTTGAAGATCTCTCGGGCTTAGTAAAAGATGCTCGCGAAATGGCAAATGAAATGGTTATCGAGTTGATTGATGCCTTGGGCGGTAAAGACAAGATTGAAACTTATGGAAAAGGGGCAATCGTTGGTCTTGATGGAGAATTAGAGCATGGTGCTATTTGGCATGAGGCTGGTGGTTGGGCAATGCGAGCAGTATTAACCAATGCGAAGTCGATTGTTCCTGCTTCAAAAGTAGTTGCAGCCGCAGGATATCGTTTGCAAATTCCACTCCACCATATTGAGGCCTGCTATATACGTAGTCACTTTAATACGATTGACGTTGGCATGGTGGACTCACCACGTCCAGACGAATTAGTCTATACCTTAGCAATGTCTACTGGTTCAAGGGTGCACGAGCGTTTAGGTGGTCTACGCGTCGAGCAAATTTCTGTTGGTGATGGTCAGCGCTAATTTAGCGTTATGTCAGAAAAGAGAAGGAGTCATTTCATGAATAAATTAATCGCGATTTTCGTTTCAAGTCTTTGGATTGGTGGTGCCTTTGCCCAAAGTGATTGGCCACAAAAACCAATTACTTTAGTAGTACCCCTATCGCCAGGTGGAAGTACTGATATTACGGCACGTTTGATTGCACAAAAACTCAAGGCGCAATTAGGTCAAAATGTGGTGGTGGATAATAAGCCTGGTGCTGGAGGTAATATAGGAGCTCAGTTTGTTGTTAATGCACCCTCAGATGGGTATACCTTGTTGATGGCGACCAGTACCTTAGCAACCAATATGTCTTTATTTAAAAATCTTACTTTTAGTTTGCAAAAAGATTTAGTTCCTGTCTCACAAATTGCATTAATACCTAATGTTTTGATGGTCAGTCCGGAGATGCCAGCCAAAGATTTAAATGAATTTATTAAATTAGCACAACAAAAAGAGCTGTTTTATGGTTCTGCAGGAAATGGTACCTCACAGCATCTTTCTGGCGCATTGTTTAATAGCATGATCAAAGGGAAGATGACCCACGTACCTTATAAGGGCGGGGCACCAGCCAATGCAGATTTGTTAGCTGGTCAGATTCAGTTGGTGTTCTCCCCCCTAGTCGAAGTATTGCCCTTTATCGATAGTGATAAGTTACGTCCATTGGGTGTTACAACTAAGACCAGGTCGTCACGCATTCCCAACGTTCCTGCGATTGATGAGGTGCTGCCTGGTTATGAGGTGGTTCTCTGGAATGGTATTTTGGCTCCAGCAAAAACCCCTGAGGTAATTATTAATAAGCTAGCGGCAGCCATCAAGAAAGTTATAAATGATCCCGAAGTTCAAAAAACATTTGCCGAGCAAGGTTCAAAAGGTGTTGGTAGTACTCCGGCTGAATTTAGAGATCTCATTGCAGTAGAGATTCCAAAGTGGGCTCGTTTGGTGCAGATTTCTGGTGCAAAGGTTGAATAATCATGAAAATTAAATACGTAGTCGCGCCGCTGTCTCTCATTTCCGTCTTAACTTTATCGGCTTGTGCCGGAATTGGAGGTTCTGATTCTTCTAAATTTCTTTCCATTCAGGATGGCAGGGCGTTATTAGTGGATGGAGTTGGTAAGGTTGGCAAGGTTCCAGATACTCTTGCCTTAGTAGAGTTAAAGGATGATAAATTAAGACTTCACTTTGATTTGGTGATGCCTACTTCTTTGGTGGGCCCACCAGCTTCGATTGCGATATTGCCTGATAAAAAATACGCTTTAGTCACGGCTGCAACAAAGTTAGATCCAAACGATCCTAATAAAGTAATTCCATCAGATATCATTTCTCTAGTGGCATTAGGCAGTGGCAAGGATCCATTAAAAGTAGTGGACACGATTTCTTTGGGTGCAGGGCCTTCGGGTCTAGCAGTGAATCGAGCTGGTGATCTTGCATTGGTTCCAAATCGCGCAGGTGGCACAGTATCTATTGTAGAAATCAAAGGCCAAAAGCTCACTGAGAAACAAAAAATTACTATTGGTGATAAAACTGGACCAAGTCAGATTGTGATTACGCCTGACGGTCGTCGTGCCTTGTTAACGCGTGATGGAGATAACCAAATTTCTATTCTCGATATTAACGGCAGCAATATCACACTCAATAAGAAAACGATCTTTGCTGGACTGAAGCCCTATAGTATTGATATCGACTCTAGCGGAAAGTATGCAGTAGTAGGCAATCTTGGCGGAGGCCAAGGCGATGCTGACACCATGAGCTTGATCGATTTAAGTATGGATCCTCCAAGGGTGGTAGATACAGTGACGGTAGGTCAAACTCCTGAGGGTGTTTCCTTCTCTCCGAATGGCAAGCTGATTGGCGTAACCGTCATTAATGGTAGTAACAAACCTAGAGCCTCCTCTTATTATGGTGAGGCTGTTTATAAGCTATTTGCTATAGACAATGGAAAGTTAGAGTATCTGTCAGAGGTGAAGGGCGGTCATTGGTTGCAGGGTCAAGCATTTACCCCCGATGGTCGCAATGTATTAGTGCAAGATGCCCATAACCAGGAGATTCGTCTTTACAGGATTGATGGTAAAAAAGTCAGCGATACTGGTGAAAGACTGAAGATGAAAGCGGCTCCTGCTACGATTAGATACTGGAACTAGAGATTGACTTAGCGGAGAAGGAATGAAGCCTTTAGCATTAGCGTTGGTGTACATCACAGAAGAGCATCGTGAGTTGGTATCTCAGCATTTTGAATTGATTTACGCTCCAAATGAAGATTTAGGCAAAGATCGTAGAAATGGTGCAGCCCAAATTGCATCTCGAGGCAAAGATATCCGTGTCGTATTAACGAATGGCACGAATGGTCTGCTTGAGAGCGAGATTGATGCTATGCCTAACTTGGAAATTATTTGTACTTTGGGCGTAGGTCATGAAAATGTCCCTATTGAGCATGCTAAATCCAAAGGGATACGAGTAGCTAATGCAGCAGGGACTAATGATGACTGCGTAGCGGATCATGCTATAGGAATTTTGTTAGCAGCTATTCGTAAAATTCCGATGATGAATGCTGGCGTTAGGCAGGGTATGTGGCGAGATGATATTCCAAGGCCACCCCATGTTTCTTATAAAAAACTTGGTCTAGTTGGCATGGGTGCGATAGCTAAAAAGATCGCCAAGCGGGCCAAGGCATTCGAGATGGAAATTGGCTATTTCAGTCGAACTCGTCGCGATGAAACAGGTTATCAATATTTTGACAGCCTGAAGAGTTTGGCGCAGTGGTGTGATTTTTTAGTAGTGGCTGCACCTGGTGGTAAAGAAACCTTTCATATGATTAATGATGAGATACTTGCAGCCCTAGGACCTAAGGGTGTAGTAGTCAATATTTCGCGTGGCAGTTTGGTCGATACTCAAGCCCTAGCAAGAGCATTAGCAGGAAATGTGATTGGTGCAGCAGCGCTCGATGTATATGAGAGTGAACCAAAACCACCTAAAGAACTCCTGGAGTTTGAAAATGCAATCTTGACACCTCACATTGCTGGAATTTCACCTGAAGCAATTCATGCCTCGGTGCAGCGCTTTATCGATAATGTCAATTTACACTTAGCTGGTAAACCACTGCTTACTCCAGTGGATGGAATTTAATTTTTAAGGAATCGATATGTGGAATGGAATTGAAATCAATGATCGCGTAGCTCCTTCAGTTGAGGGTATCAAAGCACTGGCAGAGTTTCCAACATCGATTGTGGGTGATGTGACTGGTCGACTGAACGGCACCAATGGGCTTTATCCAGTCAATAAGTCCCCAGTCACCGCTTGTGGCAATGCAGTTACCGTCAAAGTGCGCTCTGGAGACAATCTGATGATTCATCTTGCGCTCAGAATGCTTAAGCCTGGAGATGTCTTGGTAGTTGATGGCGAAGGTGATCTGACGCGCGCACTCTTTGGTGAAATTATGATGAGTGTTGCAAAGTCAAGGGGTGCAGTCGCTGCCGTAATCGATGGCGCCATACGCGATGTCAATGCCTTTGAAAAAGCCCAGTTTCCTTGTTGGGCACGAGGAATCAATTTACGAGGTCCCTATAAAGATGGCCCAGGAGCTGTAAACGTGCCAGTTTCAATTGGCGGATTGATTATTAATCCAGGTGATATTGTTTTGGGTGACTCAGATGGTGTTGTAGCTTTCTCACCAAAAGTGGCGCTAGAGGTAGCGCAACTCGGCAAAGAAAAGGTGGCGCAAGAGGTAGCGACCTTAAAGTCAATCAAAGATGGTTCTTATAACGATTCATGGATTGATACAGTTCTCAAAGCTAAGGGCTGCTGATCCCCCTTTTTTTGTTGATTTGCAGCTCCAGGGCTAAGGTCGTGCTTTTTTCTTGATTGGGATAAACACTAGGAAATTTGGTCTTTTGTTGACAAGTTTCCATTTAGGAGTAAAACTAGCTACTACTAAATTTTAGTGACCCATTTTTTAGGAAAAAGGTACGCCGCATGAAATTCCTGACTCGATTACTGGTAATTGCTTTTGCATTCGGTGCAAACGGCGTATATGCGCAAGCATGGCCTGCCAAACAAATCACCATTGTTGTGCCTTTTGCTCCGGGCGGTAATATTGATATTGTAGGCAGGACCATAGGCAAGGAGCTTGCTCTAATACTGAAGCAACCTATTATTATTGAAAATAAGCCTGGTGCAGGTGGCATGGTAGGGGCAACTTACGTTGCAAAAAGTAAGCCTGATGGATATACCTTCTTGGTAAGTAGTAATGGTTTAGTCACCACTACCTTAGTTCGTAATGACCAACAACATAAAGATGAGGATTTAGTTCCAGTTAGTCTGCTAACGATTGCCCCATCAGTCATTATTGCCAATAACAATAATCCCGCTTCAAACTTAAAAGAATTTATTACTAATCTAAAGGCAAGCAAAGACAATCGCGTAGTATTTGCTACACCTGGGGTTGGAACAACACCGCACTTTGTCTCAGGATTACTGAAGATAGCTGCTGATGTTGATATTGAGCCCATTCCATATAAGAGTGGTAATGACACTGTGACTGCTTTAATAGGAGGGCAGGTGCAGCTTGCTTCTGAGTCTACTCAGGTAGTTAGCTCTAAAATTAAGGCGGGAATGGTGAAGGCATTAGCCGTGACTTATGATCAACGTTCTTCAAGTCTGCCAGATGTGCCCACTACTAAAGAATTAGGTTACCCCAGTATTTTCATTACCCATTTTGTGGGAATGATGGCGCCCGCAGGTACGCCAACGGATATTCTCGAAAAAATGAATCAAGCCAATCAAAAAGCTTTGCAGTCCCCTGAAGTCAAAACTATATTTAATAATGCAGGAACTCTTGTAGTTGGCGGTTCTAGGGCTAGTTTTGCTGAGTATATGCAAAAAGAACGAGAGCGCCTAAGGGTAGTTGCGCTAGATGCCAAGATGATTCAATAGTATGTCATGACAGATTCATTTTTGGCAGTAACGGCGGTAGATTCTCCGGAGCTCATTCCTGTGAGAGCAACCTTAATGCGTGGCGGCTCAAGTAAAGGACTTTATTTCTTGGGTTCAGATCTGCCTGCTGAAAAGTCTATGCGCGATGCCGTTCTTTTAGCAAGCTATGGGTCTCCTGATGCACGGCAGGTAGATGGGCTTGGAGGTGCAGACCCTCTAACCAGTAAAGCTGCAATTGTTGACGTATCCGAGCGTGACGATGCCGATGTTGAATATACTTTTTGTCAGGTGGGCATTGAAGATGCTGCCGTCTCTACTGGCGGAAATTGCGGCAATATGCTTTCTGGAGTTGGGGCGTTTGCGATTTTGCGTAGTTTAGTAAAAGGGGTCGACCCAATAACCACAGTTCGGATTTTTACTACGAATACTCAACAAGTTGTTATCGCATCCATACCCACTCAAAAGGGTATGCCCATCTGGGATGGTGATTGTTCCATTGCTGGGGTCCCGGATACGGGCGCTACCATCCGTTTAGATTTTGGTGACTGTAGTGGAGCAGTTTCTGGAAAGTTGCTACCAACAGGAAGGTCGATTGATATGGTGCAAATCAATCATAAAGAGATTCCACTGTCATTAATCGATGCAGCTACCCCTTTTGTGTTTGTTCGGGCTAGCGATATTGGCGTTACCGGATATGAGACGCCAGATCAAATGCGCAACAATTCTTCTCTCATGGCTACTTTGGAGCAAGTGAGATCATGGGCAGCCGTTCAGCTGGGAATAGTTAGCAATCCAGAGGAGGCTTTAGCAAAATCCCCTAATGTTCCTCGTGTCATGATGATTGCACCTGCGGCCGATTATGAAACACCCCGAGGAAAGCTTGTTTCAAAAGCGGATGCAGATGTTTGTGTACGACAATTGAGTATGCAAAAACCTCATAAAGCCTTGGCAGTAACGGGTGCTGCTTGCGCGGCTGTAGCAAGTGCTGTACCTGGGTCACTTCTTCAGCAACTAGTTGGGGGTGTGAAGGATGTGGTGAGACTTGGTCACCCTAGTGGCGTATTAAGAGTTGCCGCTCAGTCTAAATTAGTGGATGGGCAATTGACGATTCAAAGTGCTCAAATAGAGCGTACCTGCCGTTTATTGATGGATGGATTTGTGTATGTGCGTAAAAGCAAAATCCAAACTCTTTTACAGGGATTGAAATAACAATCATGACTACAGCTCCAAGTTCACTGGCTCTGCCTTTACAAAGTAAACCCCGAAAAACAGGCCGCACATCGATTATCGATTATGGTCCCGACAATATGGGATGGACTGGTGAAAACGGAGTTGCTGACTTATTAGCTTGTGCGGGAAATTACATTGATTTCGCAAAAATTTATGCGTTCAATAGCTTACTCATCCCCTCTGCGACATTAAAAAGAATCATTTCCCTATATAACAATGCAGATATTGTTTGTTATTCAGGTGGAATTCTTTTTGAATATGCTCATCTCAAGCATGATGTAGCCGGAATGTTAAAGTTTTTGACCGATTTGGGGTTTAAAGCGATGGAAATATCAGAAAACTATATTTCCTTAACGGCTGATGAGCGTAACCGATATTTTGATGAGTGCCAAAAAGCAGGCATTGCAGTTATTTATGAATTTGGTCGAAAAAATCCTGAAACCGAAATTAGCCTAGAAGAGTTGGAAGTTTTAATAAAGACAGTTTTAAATCAAGGAATTGAACACATCATCCTTGAGGAGTCTGAAATTACGATGACCGCTAAGAAGAATCCAAATGTCTTAAAAGAGCTTGCTAAAAAGGAGTGGTTCAAAGAAATTTTTGTTGAGGCTGATCCTTTTAGATTCCCTCAGAATCATTTGGGCCTATTTCAAGACTTTGGTTCTCAGGTGAACCTAGCCAATATTGCCCCAGGTCAAGCGCTTCGCTTAGAGGGTTATCGGCAGGGGATTGGCAGGGCTGTTGACTACTCCATTTTTAAACAATTTGGTATCTAAGTCAGCGATGGTTTATAGTAGTAGCAGTTACAACAACCTATATTGATTTCTTGGAGCATGTCATGACAATGAACACAGATACAGCCGCCGCTTTGGAGGGTTTAACTTTAAGATTCGCCGAGTTAGTCCATGCCCTGAAATATGAGGCCATCCCTGAAGAGGTGACTAAGAAAGCAAAATTCATCATTCGTGATGGCTTAGGTAATCAGATTGCTGCTTCAGCGATTAGTGAGCCAGCTCGTAAAGTGATTGAAATAGTCAAGGAGTGGGGCGGTAAGCCTGAAAGCACTGTAGTCGGATACGGCTTTAAAGTTCCCGCGCCTATGGCGGCGATGTGTAATGCCATGATGGGTCACGGAGTGGAGCTAGACGATGCTCATGGATCCGGTTTGATCAAGGCTGGCTCAGTGATGGTTCCCTCACTAATGGCTTTAGCAGAGGCGAATAATAAAAGTGGTAAAGAGGTTGTCACTGCATTAATTGCTGGATACGAAGTGGCGATACGAATTGCAAAAGCAATTAATCCTGGACATAGACAGCGTGGCTTTCATACCACTGGAACGGTCTCTGCTATTGGTGTTGCAGCAGCCGGTGCGAAGCTTTTAGGATGTGATGTCAATGCTATTGCTTCTGCAATTGGCTTAGCAGCAATGCAGTCAGCCGGTATTCAATCTTACTTGGATGATCCCTGCATGGCTAAACCGTTTAGCCCAGGCAAGTCGGCATTGAACGGCACTATGGCTGCGGTCATGGTTAGCCGTGGATTTACAGGACCCAAAAAGGCGCTAGAGGGCCGTGAAGGATTTTTTAATGCGTATTGCGATGATATTCGTGTAAGTGATTTACTTGATGGTCTTGGTCAAAAATTTGCCATTATGGAAGTGGGCTTTAAACCACATGCAGCTTGTAGATATGCACATGGACCAATTGATTTGGCGCAACAATTTTTTCATGAAGATAATATTCGTCTTCAAGACGTTGATTCCATCAGAGTCAATATGTGTGAGCTTTCTATTCGCCAGGCTTCTAAACCAAAACCACCAAATTTGAATGCTGCTATGGGTAGCACTCAGTTTAGCGTTGCCTTAGCCTTAGAGATTGGACGAAATGGATTGCGCGAGTATTGGGATGGATTTAACAATCAAAAAATTCATGATGCTTCTTCTACGCAAACTACCCTAATCTGTGAGCCAGCATATGGTGTTACGGGAAGACAGGCAGCAGTTGAGTTGACTCTTAAAAATGGAAAAGTTTTACGGCGTGAACAACCCGAACCAAAAGGTGAGCCAGCCAATCCACTAACAGAACAAGAGCTTTCTGATAAATTTACTGGCTTGGTAAAGATGGTGAAGGGTGCGCAAAATTTAGGCCCCGCGCTCTCTGAAAAATTAATGAATTTAGAAAATCAAGCTTCAGTTAGCGAAATTATTACGAGCCTAAAAGCGCAAGATGAGACGCCTGTATTGGCAGAGGCTTGATCGAGAGCTATGACCATGGAAAGTCAATTTGGTAATCCTGATGTGATTGTTGTAGGGGCTGGTAATGCAGCTGCTTGTGCTGCTTTGGCTGCGCGTGAGCATGGGGCTTCAGTCATCATGCTAGAAGCTGCTCCTGTGGAGGAAGCTGGTGGCAATAGTCGTTATACAGCTGGTGCAATGCGAGTCGTTTTTAATGGCCCTGAAGATTTAAAGCAAATCATTCCTGATTTAACGGAAGCAGAAATTGCAAGTGCAGATTTTGGGTCCTATACCGTAGATCAGTTTTACGATGATATGGGGCGATTAACTGAGTACAAGACTGATCCAGATTTAGCTGAAATTCTGATTACAAAAAGTTTAGAGACTCTGATTTGGATGCGGAAAAAAGGCGTTAAGTTTCAGGCAAGTTTTGGTAGGCAAGCCCACAAGATAGATGGAAAGTTTAAATTTTTTGGTGGGTTAGCTTGCGAAACTTGGGGTGGAGGAGAAGGCATAGTAGAGCTAGAACATAAAGCCGCAATCAGAGACGGCATCAAAATATTTTATGAAACACCAGTCATTGAATTGCTTGAAGGTGATGATGGGATTATTGGTGTTAAGGTTCGCATTGGAAATAAGAAGGTTGATATTCATAGTAAGGCAGTGATCTTAGCTTCGGGTGGATTTGAGAGCAATGCTGAAATGCGGGCGAGATATTTAGGTCCTAACTGGGATTTAGCAAAAGTAAGAGGAACTCGTTTTAACACTGGTGGCGGCCTTAATATGGCCCTCAAAGTGGGTGCGATGGCGTATGGACAATGGTCTGGATGCCACTCTGTCTCTTGGGATATGAACGCACCCCCATTTGGTGATCTCGTTGTTGGTGATAGTTACCAAAAACATAGTTATCCATATGGAATCATGATTAATGCACGAGGTGAGCGCTTTGTTGATGAAGGTGCTGATATTCGAAACTATACGTATGCAAAATACGGTAAGGTAGTTTTAGAGCAGCCAAGTATGTTTGCATGGCAGGTATTTGACGCAAAAATTAGCCCTAAGCTTCGAGATGAATACAGGATTCGTCAGGTTACTAAAGTTCAAGCGAATACTATCGAAGAGTTGGCAGAGAAGTTAGAAGGTGTTGACCCTAAAGCATTTGTAGAGACTGTTAAAGAATTTAATGATTCAGTCATGACTGATGTACCGTTAAATTTAGCAGTTAAAGATGGTCGTGGCACCAAAGGTCTCGAGATCCCAAAATCAAACTGGGCAAATACGCTTGATACACCACCGTACGAAGCCTATGGTGTAACTTGTGGCGTCACTTTTACATTTGGTGGCGTGAAGATTAGTAATCATGGCCAAGTCGAGAATGAGGCAGGAAAGCCCATTCCCGGTTTATATGCAGCTGGAGAGATGGTAGGAGGATTGTTCTATTACAACTATCCAGGTGGTACGGGACTTACTTCCGGCGCCGTTTTTGGAAAGCTAGCAGGAGATTCTGCTGGGAAAGCTGTTACTCAGAAATAAACTGGGTTACTTTGACTTCGTTTTGACTGGTACTTTTTTTGCCTGAATCCGTTCTTTGAGTTCGGTTACTTGTTCTTTTGGCAGGTATTTTTTACGAAGTTCAAATAAGCCAGGATTGAATTTTTCTTCTAGCAGAGCGCTAAAGTGCTTAAAAATTTCTGCCAAGTAAATCTCATGGCGAATTAAGCTATCAGCCAGATTGACTATAGGCTGACTTTGTGTGAACGCACCGGTGCTTTCTTTCATATTCACGATTAAAGCTTCTTTGAAATCAATCGATAGAGTAATCAGATATCTTCCAAGCCCTACAACAGTGCCATCTCCTTCATGGGGAAATACACTGCAATTTTTTGAAAAGTTGAATTGCTTAATTTGATTTGAGTCACCAAACAAAATGAACAGCAGTGATACACCCCGCTTTGAGGCAAGCTTTAATTCTTCAAGATGAGGAAGCAGTTCTTCAAAGTGTGCTTTTATCCAAATATGCGATTTGGCTTCAAGAATAAGTTGGCTTATTTTTAAGCGAGCCTCATCAGAGTTATCAATGTTCCAAACATAATGAGTTTTTTCTTCGGGTTGGAGCTTTTCGAGCCCAACTTCAAGGGCTAGGCAGCGATCCTGTACGGCTTTAGAAATTCTACTAAAAAGGGTGGCCGGGCTCACAGGAACAAAGCGAACAGGATCTAGGCTCACCCTTTGCACGGCCTGTTTCTTTTCAAGACTATCTAGAGCGCTGTATACGTTTGGGCGGGGAAGAGCATTATTTTTACTAATCTCATAAGCAGTTACTGGGGAGCTCTGTAATAGGGAAATATAGATCTTGGCCTCGTAATCTGTGAAACCAAGTTCTTGAAGCTCTTTAGAATATTTTGTAACTGTTTTGGTAGATAAGTGCATCCCATAATTTTATATCGGAAGTTCTGTTTTCGTAATGGCTTTTATAGAAAAGGACCGCCTTTAGTAAGATATTTTGGGTCACCTTCCAATGTATTTTATTTCTGAATAATGGGTTAAACCCCAATCCATTTATTGGATGTGAGATAGCGGTCTTAGCCCATCAGCTGTCAGTTAAAGATATATGTTGTATTGCACCATTACTTAGCTAAAGTTCTCACCTATACTAGAAATACTACTAAAAAATATACAAGAGACAGATTCAAAAATGCTAAACGAAGATTTATGCTTTTTATCAGCAACCGAGCAGTCAAAACTGATTCGCTCAAAAAAAATTTCAGTGCAAGAGCTGATTCGTGCGCATCTAGATCAAATCGAGCGTTACAACCCAGTCTTAAATGCAATTGTGACTTTAACTGCAGACTCTGCCATGGCTGAGGCATATGTTGCAGATCAACAGCTCGAGAAAAATGCCGAAGTAGGAATACTGCATGGACTACCCGTTGCGCACAAAGACTTGTTTTTAACGAAGGGCGTTCGAACCACTTTCGGATCTCTGGCATTTGAAGATTTTGTTCCAGATGTTGATTCCTTGCCAGTTGAGCGCTTAAAGAAGGCTGGAGGTATCAGCCTAGGGAAGACCAATACCCCAGAATTTGGTGCTGGTAGTCAAACCTTTAATGCAGTCTTTGGCTCGACGCCTAATCCCTATGATCTCACTAAGACTTGTGGAGGATCCTCTGGTGGAGGTGCGGTTGCTTTAGCTAGCGGCATGATCTCCATTGCTGATGGAACAGATTTAGGGGGATCTTTACGTAACCCTGCTAGTTTTTGTAATCTAGTTGGCATACGACCTTCAGCGGGCAGGGTGCCATCATGGCCAGAGTCATTGGGTTGGTACACCATGAGTGTCCCTGGTCCTATGGCGCGTACTGTGCAAGATGTTGCTTTAGCAATGGCTGCAATGTCAGGTCCAGATGATCGCTCGCCGATCTCTTTGGAATCGCCTGGCGAGATATTTTTAAATCCCTTAATAAGATCATTTAAAGGCTGCAAGATTGCCTTTAGTGCAAATTTAGGTGGTTTACCTGTAGAGCCAGAAGTGGCCGCAGTAGTTGAATCTACCAGGGCTGTGTTTCAAGATTTGGGTTGTGAGGTGATTAATGATGAGCCGAATATTTCTGAGGCCGATGAAATCTTCATGCTGTGGCGTGCTTGGCGAACTGAGTTACGCATAACGCCACTATTAAAGGAACATCGTACTCAATTTAAAGATACAGTGATCTGGAATGCCGAGCAAGGCCTTCCTATTACGGGACCTCAATTGGCTAGGGCTGAAGCCAAGCGAACTGAGCTCTATCACCGTGTACGTGAGTTCTTTAAGAAATATGAGTTTTTAGTATTGCCCGTATCTCAGGTGGCTCCATTTTCAATAGATCTGGAGTTTCCACAAGAGATTAATGGAGTCAAAATGGATACCTATATTGATTGGCAAAAATCGGCCTATCACATTAGTGCACTAGGCAATCCTGCAATCTCGGTGCCAGCAGGTTTTACCAGTAACAACTTACCAGTAGGTATTCAGATTGTTGGACGTCACCGAGATGATTTTGGTATTTTACAACTGGCACACGCTTTTGAGCAAAAAACGCTATTTGCACAGAGGAAACCCCCTATATGCAAGCCCTTATAAGTCCATTCAAAATAGTCCCTAAGTACATTAGTTCGCCATCAATTAAAGGAGAGTAAACATGCGCCATATTTCAACATACGCTGCACTATTGTTAGGCTGTCTAACGTTTTTTTCTGGTATTGCTACCGCAGCACCATATCCCGAAAAGCCCATTCGCTTAGTTGTTCCATACCCTCCAGGCGGAACTACTGATGTACTGGCCAGAATTATTGTTCAGGGCTTAACGGAAAAATTAGGCGTTCCTGTCGTTGTTGAAAATAAGCCAGGCGGCGGAAATAATATTGGCACTGAGTTTGTGATTAAATCACCGGCCGATGGCTACACCATGCACTTAACTAATCCAGCTAATGGCATTAACGCTACCCTGTATAAAAACTTAACATATAACTTTATCAACGATACAACCCCGGTAGCGGGTATTGTTCGCACACCCAATGTGATGGTGGTTACGAATGGTATGCCAGTGAAGACGGTTGCAGAATTTATTGAGTATTGCAAGACTAATCCCTCCAAGGTGAATATGGCATCCTCTGGTAGTGGAACCTCAGTCCATTTATCGGGCGAGCTATTTAAATCGATGACGGGCTGCAAGATGACCCATATTCCTTATAAGGGTGCAGGTCCTGCCTTAACTGATCTGATGGGTGGACAGGTGCAAGTCCTGTTTGATAATTTACCTTCATCCGCTGGATTTATTAAAGACGGCAGAATTCGGGCGCTGGCAGTAACGTCAGTTGCGGCTGAACCTTCATTCCCCAATTTGCCAACGGTGGGAGAGACTGTGCCTGGTTACGAGGCAACTGCTTGGTTTGGCCTTTCAATGCCAAAAGGGTCCCCACGCGAGGCTATTGTTAAAGTCAATACTGCGATGAATCAACTCTTAGCAGACCCGAAGGTATTGAAACGTTTAGCAGATTTGGGTGGCGTCCCGATTCCCGGAACACCAGAAGATTTTGGAAAAGTCATCGCCAATGAAACTCAAAAATGGGAAAAAGTGGTGAAGGCTTCTGGCGCTACAGTAGATTAATGGTATTGATAAAAGGCTAGCTGATGGATATCCAAAAGAAGGTATTGATTACTGGCGCGAGTCGTGGAATCGGTAGGGCTATTGCTACACGATTAACTCACGATGGTTATCAAGTCATTAATTTGGATAAGCTAGCCCCACCGAGCTTGTTGAAAGATGAAGCATTTCACTGTATTGATATTACGGATAGTGATGCTGTAAAAAAGTTAATTCAAGAAATCGCAAGTCGTACCGAGATAGTAAGACTAGTAAACAATGCAGGAATTATTAAACCAGACACCCTGGAGGATGTTAATGATCAAGATTTTGATGCGGTATGCGCATTAAATCTCAAGGCGCCAATGGTGCTAACGCAATGCTTATTGCCATATATGCGTAAAGCTCATTTTGGAAGAATTGTTAATATTGCCAGTCGAGCAGCTTTAGGGAAGGAAGAGCGGACTGCATATTCTGCGACTAAAGCAGGACTGCAGGGCATGACAAGAACCTGGGCTCTTGAACTAGCGCAATTTGGGATAACCGTTAATGCAATTGGACCAGGGCCTATTGCAACAGAATTATTTACTTCTGGTAATCCTCCAGGCGCGCCCAAGACTATCAAGATTGTTGAAAGTATCCCTGTTAAGAGAATGGGGCAGCCTGAGGACATCGCTCATGCGGCAGCGTATTTGATGGATGAACGTGCCAGCTTTGTAACAGGACAAACACTGTATGTATGCGGTGGCATGACAGTTGGCTTAAGTAATGCCAGCTAGCTCATCTGAGGGATCTTCAGATCTAACTTGTCCGTATATTTAATTTGTTTAATACATGTTTTTTTTTGGGTATTATTTACTCAGTGAATAAATATCTTTATATTTATCTAAGAAAACAAATCACAAATTTAACGGAGATAAGATGAGCATCAAACCAGAAAAACCGTATAAGGACATTCTTTTTGAAGTCAAGGATCAAGTTGCTTGGATTACGATTAATCGTCCACGAGTATTGAATGCTTTTAGAGAGCAAACACTGGATGAAATGATTGATGCAGTAAAACTGACAAGAGAAGACCCTTCTATTGCTTGCGTTGTCTTTACTGGTGCTGGAGATAAAGCTTTCTCTGCTGGCGGTGACTTCTATGCAATGAAACGCCTTACTTTTACAAATGCTTCCATGTGGAATGATCGGATGTTAGGTTTGGCTATGGCCATTCGTGGTATTCCGATTCCAGCAATTGCAATGGTGAATGGTTGGTGTGTTGGCGGAGGTCATGAGCTCGCTTTGTGGTGTGATTTGGTGATTGGTTCAGAAAAATCTGTCTTTGGCCAAACGGGTGCAAAAGTAGGGGCTTGCCCAACAGTGGGCGCGACTCAATATTTGCCACGCATTGTTGGCGAGCGGATTGCACGCGAGATGATTTTCTTGGCAAAGCGGTTTGATGCAAAAGACGCTGAAAGAATTGGCCTGATTAATAAGTGTGTACCAGAGGCAGACTTATTAAAAGAAACATTAGCTTGGTGCGAAAACATCAAGAGTAATAGTTCACAAACGATTCGCATGACCAAGAAGAGTTTGAACTTTGAATCTGATCAGCTATACGCATCATGGCAGCATGGCATGGAGCTACTTGCGTACGTTTGGGGCTCTGAGGAGAGTTTGGAAGGAATGAATGCCTTCCTTGAAGGCCGCAAACCAGACTTCCAGCAATTTAGATTAAAGAACAAAGCAGCCCTGGATGATTACTTAGATGGATTTCATAAGAATCTGAACGCACCGCCTGATATGCGAGATTAGTGATCGGTCTTATGAGTTTAGATAATCAAGCTGAGTCTGCAATTCAAGAGGGCGCTCTGGCGGGACTAAAGGTGCTTGATCTGAGTCGTGTCTTGGCGGGCCCTTGGTGTGGCCAACTGTTAGGTGATTTGGGCGCTGAAGTGATTAAGGTCGAATCACCTTCTGGCGGGGATGACACTCGTGCCTGGGGTCCACCGTTCTTGGAGGGTGAGTCTGCTTACTTTTTGGGATGCAATCGAAATAAACAAGGTGTGGCGATTGATTTTTCTGGCTCAGAGGGTAAAGCCTTGCTGGCGAAATTAATTCCTCAGTTTGATGTTTTGATTGAAAACTTTAAAAGTGGAACTCTAGATAAGTGGGGATTTAATGCTGCTTGGTTTGAGAAACATGCGCCCACTTTAGTTCGTTGCTCTATCACGGGCTATGGAAGTGCTGGCACACAATCAGGGTTGCCAGGGTACGATTTTATTTTGCAAGCCGAATCTGGCTTAATGAGTATTGCGGGGCCTAGTAATGGTGAGCCTACAAAATATGGAGTTGCGATTGTTGATTTAGCTACCGGCATGATGGCGGCTAATGCGATACAAGCTGCCTTATTGGCGCGTTACAGAACAGGAAAAGGTCAGGCAGTTGAGGTTTCCTTATTTGATACCTCTATTGCTTTATTGGCAAACGTTGGCAATAGTCATTTGGCTACTGGAAAAGATTCAGGACGTTATGGCAATGGTCATCCCACCATTGCCCCTTACACTACTTATCACTGCCATGATGGCATGGTGGCCCTGGCTGTAGGTAACGATAAACAATTTGCGAAATTAGCTCAATTACTGGGGCACAGTGAGTGGATAGACGATGATCGTCTGAAAACAAATTCAGCACGCGTACAAAATAGAGATTTGATTGATGGATTACTGACAGAAAAACTCAAAAAATATTCTAGCGACGAGTTAATTGATCTTTGTAGGGCTAACGGGATTCCTATTGGTAGAGTCAATACCGTAAAACAGGCCCTTGCTTTAGAGCAGACTATTGCAAAAAATATGGTGCTTGAGATGAAACATTCTAAAGCGGGTATATTTAGATCATTAGCTTCACCCCTCACAATGCATGGCACAGTCAACACTAAAAATAATGCTCCTCCGATACTGGGCGAGCATACTGATTCTGTACTGAGGCAATATCTTGGATTAAGCGATAGTGATTTAAGTGATTTAAAAAATAAAAAAGTGATTCATTAAGTCCCAAACACTGGGATCGGAGGAAATAATATGAAATCTGTTATTAGTAGAAGATTGGCATCTTTGTTTTTAGGCCTAGCCTCACTGGGAATTTTTCAGACGGCAGCAATGGCGCAAGCAGATGCTTACCCCAATAAACCAATTAAACTGATTATTACTTGGCCAGTGGGTGGTTTTGCAGATACGCTTGGACGAACAGTAGCAAATCAGCTTGGCCCAATCCTAGGTCAACAAATTGTGGTGGAGAACCGAGGCGGCGCTAATGGAATGATTGGTGCGGATGCGGTTGCTAAGGCTGCTCCTGATGGATACACCTTAATGTTTCAGTCGGTAACATCGCATGCTATTAATCCCACGATGTATAGCAAAACACCTTACTCAACTGAGAAAGATATTGTTCCTCTAGCTGTTATTGCTCAAGTACCAATGCTATTAGTTGCTAATCCTAATTTAGCGGCTAAAAATATTGCTGAACTCATTGCATTAGCTAAAAAAGAGCCCGATACCCTTGCTTATGCAAGCTTTGGAAATGGTAGCGCTAGCCATTTGGCGGGTGCACTGTTGACCAACCAAGCCGGTATCAAAATGATGCACATTCCTTATAAGGGTGGCGGTCCAGCAATTACAGATACCTTGGGTGGTCAAGTTCCCATGAGTTTTTCTGCCTTTGGTGTGGCTTTGCCTCATGTTAAAAGCGGTAAGCTTATTGCATTGGGCACTACAGGGCCAACTAGAGCAAAACTGTTACCCGATGTGCCTACGATTGAAGAATCTGGTAACTTAAAGGGATATGAAATGTCGATCGTCTATGCGGTATGGGCGCCGGCAGGCATGCCAGCACCGATTGTTAGTAAATTAACTAAGGCCCTTGAGCAAGTAGTAGCTTCCAGTGCTTTTAAAGAGAAGGTAACTAATGATGGTGGCGAAGTGATGAATTTATCTACACCAGCTGAAAGCAATGCCTATTTTCAAAAAGAGATGCAGCGTTTAAGTAAGATTGTTAAAGATGGCAATATAAAGGCAGACTAATATGAATAATCTATTTCAAAAAGTAGTGGTTGCTGGTTTAATCCAATTTTGTGCGATCGGTTTAGTCAATGCACAAAATAAAGAAATCGCTTCTTATCCCAATAAGCCAATTCGGATTATTAATCCTTTGGCAACAGGGGGTGCCGTTGATACGATGGCACGTATGCTGGCACCTAGCCTACAAGAAATTTTGGGTCAACCGATTGTGATCGAGAGCAAGCCGGGGGCTGGGGGCACGATTGGCAGTAATTTTGTAGCCAAGTCAGCACCTGATGGATACACCATTTTGATGGTGTATGACACCTTTGCTGTTAACCCGCACGTCTATAAAAACTTACCATTTGATTCATTTAAAGACTTGGCGCCAGTAACCGAATTAGTCAAAATTCCTTTGGTAGTAGTTGCAGGCAATAAATTACCAGCTAATAATTTGCGCGAGCTGACTGACTTATCAAAATCTAAGACTAATGGGATTAATTTCTCTAGTGGAGGCGCTGGAAGTTCTGGGCATCTTGCTGCTGAACTGCTCAAAACTAATCTAGGCATAGATATGACGCATGTGCCATATAAAGGGGGTGGTCCAGCAATGACTGCAACTATTGGTGGTGAGACGGATATTACGATTTTAGGGGCAGTTATTACCGTTCCTCAAATTAAGGGTGGAAATCTGAAAGCTTTAGCAGTGCTTGGAAAAAAACGGACTCCTGCTTTGCCACAAGTTGCTACAGCAAGTGAGCAGGGCCTCACCAATTTTGATGTGAGTTCATGGGTTGGGGTTTTGGTTCCAGCCGGAACACCTGCACCGATTGTTGACAAGATTAATAACGCCTTTGCGCAAGCCCTTAAAAATCCTGCCGTACAGTCGCGGATGGCAGAGCAGGGCAACGAAATTGTTGCCAGTTCTCCGGCTCAATTTGGGGTATTTTTAAATCAAGAGTCTGCTAAGTGGGCTAGGGTCATTAAAGAGAATAATATCCAGCTAGAGTGAGCAGTAAAGTGGCTCGATGATGAAAGTTTTATATTCAATAGTCGAGCTGCATTGCTGAGTCCTTCTAGTCAGGAATGACTTACTCAATCCTGATCACAAACTGATCTTTAGGCCTTCTGACTTTTTTCAAATTAACAAGCCAGTCCTCATCAGTCTTTCTGTAGCCTATTGGCATGATGACAACACTACGTAGACCTCTTTTTTTGAGATTCAGAATGTCATCAAGTGCAGCCGGATCAAATCCCTCCATTGGAGTGGAGTCGACTTGTTCGTAAGCGGCAGCAATGAGAGCGGTTCCTAAGCCGATATAGGCCTGTTTTGCTGCATGTGTGAAATTGACCTCAGGGTCTCTTGTGGGGTAATTCTTGAGTAAGTTTTGGCGATAGGCAGTTCCAGACTCACTCTTAAGGTTCCGAATTTCTTCAGTCATATCAAATGCAGCATTAATACGCTCTGCAGTATAGGTATCCCAAACAGCAAAAACCAACAAATAAGAACAATCTGTAATTTGAGATTGATTTGAGGCAATAGTACAGATTTTTTCCCGTACGGCTTTATTACTTACCACTATTACTTCATAAGGTTGTAGTCCGCTTGAGCTTGCCGATAATCGAATCGCATCTAAGATCTGTTCAAGCTTTTCTTTTGGGACCACCTTGCTGGCATCCATCTTTTTTGTAGCATAACGCCACTGTAATTTCTCAATGAGACTCATTCATCATCCTTTGGTAGTTAATTGCTGTAGTGATGCCCCTAATTTTAGATGAAACTGAAATCAAGAGCTGATTAGGGCAGTGTTAAATCTAAGTCGCCTACGAACTTTTATTGACATCAAGGATTACAGTGATGGCATTTTGAGGGATCTGCAAATTTCAGGACCTTCATGCCCTCGGTCTCTTTATGGGTACATTTCAAACAAGCCCAAATTTTGGCAATCTCTTCATTAGTGGGTAATCCACAGGCATTACAGGGAAGCCCACGCTTGATATCATTAACCCAAAATCCAGGTGCGTGGCATTGAGGACATAAAGAAGCCATCTTATTGGCTAGATTGATCGTAGCCTTATGAATATTTTCCATTCTGGTCGGATTTGCAAATGCACGCAAGTCGTTTTCCACATAAACGATACCTTTTGCAGACAGTGATTTCGCCCACTTAAAAGCATCCCTTAGATTAGCAAGATCTTGAATGCCTTTTCTAGATTGTGGGTGGTATTCATCTGTTGGTTTAAGAACTAAATAATGGGAGGGAAATAGCGCAGAGTCAGCAAACTTTTGAAGTTCCTCCCAATGACTGAGATAGGCGTTATTATTTTGTGCTGGTGCTCCAGAAAAACCAGTGATTTCTACTTGATGTTGGTGATCAATGAGGACAAGCAACTCATTATTCCAAGGCATGATCCCAGCGTATGGATCATTTATAAAAGCACCCTCATTTGCAATGCCAATATCTAAACCTAATAGCTCCATACCCAAAACAGCCTTTTTACGGGCCGCATCTAACTGGCTACCGTATCGAGGGGTTTCTTGCGTGAATGTTCCCAGGAGATCAGTGTCATAAGCATCGGTATGCTCAATAACACAGCCTATTTGTGGCTCTAACACTGATGTAATGACTTTCTCTTTTTGATGCTTGGTAAGAAGCCCAATAGTACGGTTAGAAAAAATATTCATAAAAGTATATTCAAAATCAGTGTTCGTTATGAAATCAATGTATTTGGGAGTAAAAGATATCTTTCAGGCTGATCTATGAGTGATTCATATGGCTTTTAAAAATGACCTCGACAAGAGGATGATGAATTTTTTTCTCAGATCGAATTCCATAAAAGTATTCATAAATGTGATCGCAGGTTCCCAGAAATTCAATTCCGTAAGTTTCTTTTAGATCCTTTTGGATTAATTTACCAGCTGGAAAGACGCCAAGTCCGCTGGCTGCAAAAGTTTTTAGAAGTGCACTATCTTCAAACTCCCCCACAATATTAGGGATAACATTATTTTTAATGAACCATTGATCAATCGATGTGCGCACGGTTGAGTGCGATGTGGGCAAAAGAACGGGCAGATGATTCAGGCACTCAGGAAAATTCTTTTTATTATCCTTGATTAATTCTTTTGGGCTATACCAAGCAATAGTAGTCTTGGTGAGTTCTTCGCAGTAGAGTTGGAGGTTCTTATTATTCGGTGCTGGACGGTCTGCTAACACAATATCGAGCTTGTGTAATGCTAGTTTTCCTAAAAGTTCTTCGAATTGACCTTCATGGGCAATTAATTGCACACCTTTATGTTTCAAGATAGGCTCGAGTAGTTGCTTGGTAACCAGCTTAGGTAAACCATCAGAAACCCCCACAGTGATTTTGCTTGTGGGCGATTTGGCCGCATCTCTCACAAGTTCGGGTAATTTCTCACCAAGAGAAAAAATCTCATCAGCTATCTTAAGGGCTGCAAAACCCGATTCTGTTAGTGCAATACCCCGTCCAGCTGGCTTAAATAGCAGAAAACCGAGGGATTTTTCTAGTTCGTGAACCTGGGCGCTAATGGTCTGAATCGCCATATCTAGGCGTTCTGCCGCCTTAGACATGCTGCCTTCTTTAGCAACAACCCAAAAATAATAGAGGTGGCGGTAGTTATATTTCATATAGATGCTTGGCTTATTCAGGTTTTTACGAAATTATTATCAATATATATCTGCTTTTAGCTAAATACAAATCACCTTACATTAACCCTATAAAAATCCATGAAATTTTTGGATTGACCATGAATAAAGGAAGTGAAGTTGGAACTGTTTAGCTCAGAGTTTTTCTCAGCACTACTTGCGATTATTGTGATCGACTTGGTATTGGCTGGAGATAATGCGATTGTCATTGCAATGGCAGCCAGAAGTTTGCCGCCCCATTTGCAAAAGAAAGCCATTATTTGGGGTGCGGTTGGTGCGATCGCCGTGAGAAGTGCGATGACTCTGGTAGTAGTTTATTTATTAAATATCCCCGGTCTAATGTTAGTTGGCGGTTTACTATTGGTGTGGATTGCATATCGATTGCTTAAGCCAGAGGAAGATGCTGGAACAAGCGAAGAACATGCCTCAACAAATTTCTGGGGAGCTATGCGCACGATTGTGATTGCAGATGCAGTAATGGGTTTAGATAATGTATTGGCAGTAGCAGGCGCTTCGAATGGTAGCTATGTCCTGGTCGTATTAGGCCTCTTAATTAGTATTCCTATTGTGATTTGGGGCTCAACGCAAATCTTAAAATTAGTTGAGTGCTATCCGGCCATTACTTTCCTCGGTGCTGCAGTATTGGCTTGGACTGCTGGCAAGATGATCACATCAGAGCCAATGGTTAAAACTTGGCTTGAGGCTCGTAACGGAGCATTGGAATACATCATTCAACTAGGAGTGATTGCGGGTGTTCTCTTAGCTGGCTTTATTAAAAGTAGGCTTTCACTTCCAAATAGAGATCATCTAACGGACAATTATTAATGACCAGTTTGTAAAATCAAGTATTAGAGTGCTCAACCCCAGCTCTTGGGGTTAGGTTTGCCACAGCATTAGTGGCAGTTGTAATCGATTAATTTTTACCTGTAGTTCTCTCTTTTGCCCTCCTCGTGAGGGCATTTTTTTTGGATGATTTATTCAGATAATAATTTTTCTTAGATCCTGGGGTTAGGGTAGTGTTGATGTGAAACGTATTGACCATTTTGATTCACCTTGACTAGCACCATATCACCAACACTCACAGCTTTACCGGTAAAAGCTTGAATGTTGACATGATGTGTAACGAGAATGAGGGGTGTTTTTGATCCTGAAGCTAGTTTATTTTTGATGAGCTTTTCTAGATTTCTAGTTTGCTGTTTTTCAAGACTCATGTTGTCAAAAAAAGATCCTAATTCGGGAGCGCCAGTGACTGAACCCAAATTGAGCAAGCTCGCAGTATCAAGACATCTGCACCAGGGGCTACTCAAAACTCTTGCCGAAGTGATGCCTTGGTTTTTTAACCATTGGCCTATAAGCCCAGATTCTTTTTCCCCAAGCTCTCCTAAATTGCGTTGAGTAGAACATTGATTTAGTTGATAGCCGGGAGGATCTCCAATGCCAGGAGCATCCGCGTGCCGCATCATGAGAACGTGCTGGCCATCAGTCAAATCCTTTGCCAGATCGGCGAATACAGTGGTGGTCGTCAGGGTGCTAAAAAGACCTACTAATAGTAGGGTAATTATTTTGAGTAATTTCATAATCGGATTCAGTTGGTTAGGTGAAGTGTATTGAAGATCGCCTAAGTTTGCCAAGCCTAATTTGGTATTGCGGGCTCTTAAGCGAAAGATCTTAATTTGTGCCAAACTGAATTGGCTAGATTTCTAGATTAATTAACTCAGGAGCGCTAAATGAATATTGGTCGAAAGCAATTATTGATCGGACTATCCGCAGTAAGCATACTGTCTCTAGTGGCATGTCAGTCAATGGAGCAGGGCACAGGCCAAAAAGCGAGCGCCACTTTAGATTCAAGATCAGGATCACAAACAAAAGGAGAGGTTGCTTTTGTTTGGCAAGGGCGCGACGTATTGGTTAATGGAAAATTTTCTGGCTTGAAGCCTAACTCCGAGCATGGGTTTCATGTTCATGAAAAAGGTGACTGCTCTGCTCCAGACGCTACTAGTGCGGGCGGCCACTTTAATCCCGATACAAAAGATCACGGTATGCCAAATAGTAGTATGAGCCATGCTGGAGACATGCCAAACATCAAATCAGATGCGAGCGGTAATGCGACCTACACAGCTAAATTACATGGTTTTGCTGTGAACAATGGGCCAAAAGGAATAGTGGGACGATCTGTAGTGGTTCACCGAGATCCAGATGATTACAAGTCTCAGCCAGCAGGTAACTCAGGACCACGTATTGCATGTGGATTAATTAAGTAATTTTAGGATTGAATATTGAATGAATTCACCAGATAAACGTTGCTGTGGGTCTGGCGTTTGTATTATTGATGACGCTGGACAATGTTGGTGTGGTCAGGTTTGGGATGGCGAAAAGATGTCCGCCCCTAGCTTGACTGTCCAGTCATCTATTAATGTAATTCCAGAGCCTGAGCTTAAAAAGCTAGAGTCTTAGTTTAATGAAGATCTAGCATTAGTGATGTGAAATGACCCCATGAAATCTTGGCAAATGAGAAGAAACTGCGCGCTGGCACCAAAGCAGCTCTTGAAGTTTTACATTGCGCTTGTGTGTTTATCGATTACAGTAGCAAGCGGTTTTTTATTGGCTGGGATATGGGTCGTCCCCATCTTTACTGCTTTAGAATTAACAGCGGTCACCCTTGGTTTTTTAATCTATTGCAGGCATGCGCTTGATTATGAAGCGATTGAGATTAATGGGCGGCGACTGATTGTTCGAAAATTTATAGGGTATAAAGAATCTGTATATGAATTTAATACGCAATGGGCTCAAATTGAAGCTCCGATTGCCGGGCAAAAAGTATTCTTTATTAGTCAATCCAATCAGAGGGTTGAGCTAGGTCAGTTTTTGAGGTTAGAGCAACAGCTACCGCTAATTTCCTCAGTGCGAACCTATTTGGGTTGATATCGCCAGTGCGTTGACTCTATTAGGCATTATCTGATCCCCATTTTGTATTCTTACCGTAGATGTCCTTATGCCATGAGAGCTCGTATGACCTTGAAATACTCGGGTATACAAGTTGAGCATAGAGAGATTGACTTACGAAATAAGCCGCAATCTCTATTGATGGCATCACCTAAAGGAACTGTTCCGGTGTTGTGTCTGGAAGAACTTATCCTAGAGCAAAGTATCGATATTATTCGCTGGTCATTAGCGCAGTCCGATCCAGATGGCTGGGGTTTAGTTGATGAGTCCCTAGCTCAACATTGGATTGAGAAAAATGATGGTCCATTTAAGACTTTGCTGGATCAATACAAGTATCCCAATCGATATCTGGACCTCAATCAAGAAATACTTCTAAATGAGGCAAGAGAACTGATGCTAGAGCCGCTAGAGCTTTCTTTACAGTCAAGTCAATATTTATTGGGAAACAAGATGTCTTGGGTGGATGTAGCCATATTTCCTTTTATTAGGCAGTTTTCTATGGTCAATCCTCAAAGGTTTCAGGGATTACCGTTTGACTCTACAAAAAAATGGCTCAAGCAGCATCTTGATTCTGAGTTATTTCAGTCGGTAATGCATCAATACCCAATTTGGTTAGATTAGTTTAGAAAAGCTAGTCCTAGAACCAGAAGAGTGGGAAAGAGAAATTAAGGAGTGAAGTATCTGAGGCTGACAAGCCCCATACATTGAGCTTTAGGTGAATCTTGTTGCTGAACTTGTATTATGTTGAGTCAATATACATAAAGATAAATTTATGACTCAAGAGCATCGAATCGTAATTGTTGGAGGCGGTGCTGGTGGTCTAGAGCTCGCTACTAAACTCGGTGATCGCTTTGGCTCCCGAAAGAGGGGCTCTAAAAAAGTATCGGTTATCTTAGTTGATAAGAACCGCACCCATTTATGGAAGCCCAAATTACACGAGGCAGCTGCAGGCTCAATGGATCTTGCTGATCAGGAGCTTGACTATATTGCACAAGCACACTGGCATCATTTTAGTTTTCGACTGGGTGAGCTGACAGGTATAGACAGGGATACCCGTCAAATTCAGGTGGCTCCTTTTTACGATGACTCAGATGAATTAGTTACTCCGCAGCAAACTATTCATTACGACACTTTAATTATTTCTATTGGCAGCTTAACGAATGATTTTGGCACCCCAGGTGTTGAACAATATGCGCAAAGGCTAGAGTCCCTTGCGGATGCAAAACACTTTCATTTGCGCTTGATTAATGCTTGTTTAAGGGCCCAGGTTCAAACTCAGCCTTTAGCGCCCCATCAATTACAGGTTGTCATCATTGGAGCTGGAGCTACCGGAGTGGAGTTGGCCGCAGAATTGCATCGCACTACGCGTGCCATTATTTCTTTCGGAATGGATAGGGTTGATCCTGAGAAAGATTTAAAAGTTATTTTGATTGAGGCCGCCCCTAAAATATTGCCTGCACTCTCTACTAGAATCTCCACTGCCGCAGAGAAACTACTTATGGACCTTGGTGTTGAGGTCATGACCAGTGCTAAGGTACAAAAAATACAAGCCAATCGAGTATTTTTAGATAACGGTGTAGAAATTCCTGCTGAATTAATTGTTTGGGCGGCTGGCGTCAAGGCGCCAGACTTTCTCAGTGGGATTGGCGGATTAGAGACTAACCATGTTAATCAATTGTTGGTATTACCAAATTTACAAAGTACTCTCGATCCTCGGATTTTTGCAATGGGAGATTGTGCTGCTTGCCCCTGGCCAGAAGCTAATAATGGCAAAGGGGGCATAGTTCCCCCGAGGGCTCAAGCAGCCCATCAACAGGCCTCCCATTTATTTTCTCAAATCAACCAGATTATTGAAGGTAAAACACTGAAGCCTTATCAATACCGTGATTTTGGATCCCTAGTATCTTTGGGTGAATACAATAGCGTCGGTAGCATGATGGGAGGCTTGATTGGCGGTAGTCTGATGGTGGAAGGACTGTTTGCAAAGCTGATGTACATCAGCCTCTATAAACTGCATCAACTGGCTCTTCATGGCTGGGTTAAGGTATTTCTTGATACCGTCAGTCGTTTAATTCATCGCAGAACGCATTCTATTGTGAAGCTCCATTGAGCTCAGCAAATACTGTCCTAAGCGAGTAAAATTAGACACTCATTAAAAATCGAGGGTTATTAAATGAGTCATTACAAACCCATTAACTTCTCCGACCGAGTAGCACTTTTCTTTACAAAAAGTATGCGCTTTTTTGCTGATACTTTTTTCCGAAAAAGGTATGGTCATCGCGCAGTAGTGCTTGAAACTGTTGCAGGTGTTCCCGGTATGGTTTCGGGAATGTGGACGCATCTAACGAGTTTGCGAAAGATGCAAACGGGTTATGGTCCTAAGATCCGCACTTTATTGGCTGAGGCAGAAAATGAAAGAATGCACTTAATGACTTTCATTGACATTGCTAAGCCAAATGCATTTGAGCGTTTTCTAGTTCTGATTGCGCAGGCCATATTCTGGAATATGTTTTTTGTGATCTACGTTTTTTTCCCTCGTACAACCCACCGAATTGTTGGATATTTTGAAGAAGAGGCAGTCTATTCCTATACAGAATATTTACGAGAGATTGATAATGGAACCTTACCCAATATCGCTGCGCCAAAGATTGCGATTGATTATTGGAACCTATCCCCGGATGCCACATTACGTGATGTCGTGATCGCTGTTCGGGAGGATGAGGCTAAACATCGTGATGTCAATCATCAGTTTGCTGCTGAATACGACCGTTAGTATTGGAAGTATTAGAAATCGATATTCTTCTTAGCTGTTAGCGGGTAATTTATTTGTACTTTAAAAGATGAGGGTCGGAGACAATTAGTGAAATGAATATCACACTGAACTCAATGATGAGCTCCAGTTTTTCACAAGTCATCTATTTAATAAATTTGTTCTTTGAGAATATTAAAAATGCAACAGAAACGATTCCTACAGAAAAGAGTAGAAAAGACCCTGTTTTCACAAAAACAATAAAGCCTAGTAGTACTAAGCCAAATGCGAATAATCCCAATTTATCCCTAGACATTTAGTAATCTCCTAAAAAATTGAATTTTTTCCACATCATTTAAATCATAACTCAGACCTTCATTTTTACTTCATGAGTTTTGTGTTTAATTCAATAAATCCCCCCTTGCTTTAGTAGTTTTTTTGAGAGGTTAGTGAAATATCGAATGTTTGAGTGCTGGAAACAGGCTACTGGATTAATCCCCCTAGATGTTCTGTGGCTTTTCTGACATAAAAAATGCCATAAAGTTCGTTAATATTGAAATATGAATGAAAACAAAGAAACCTACCTAGAAAAAAAATTGCGCCCATTACCGCGCTGGATATTTATGTCCCGTTGGTTGCAAGCGCCCTTATACATTGGTCTCATTGTTGCCCAGGGTGTCTACGTTTGGCAGTTCTGGGTTGAGCTTTACCATCTGATTACCATGATGGCTGATAAGAGTATGACTGAAACGGCATTAATGCTCGTTGTCTTGGGTTTAATAGATGTAGTGATGATCTCTAACTTGCTAGTGATGGTCATTGTGGGTGGCTGGGAGACCTTTGTTTCACGTTTGGAATTACAAAATCATCCTGATCAGCCTGAGTGGTTGTCGCATGTCAATGCTGGTGTTCTCAAGGTGAAGCTAGCAACGGCTATCATCGGTATTTCATCAATTCACTTGCTAAAGACCTTTATTAATGCTGCATCCTATGATGAGAAGGTATTAATGTGGCAGACCCTCATTCATGTTACCTTTGTGTTGTCCGCTATTGCGATTGCCTATACTGAAAAAATAGTCACCTCAGCTCACAAACAACATTGAGCATGAGGGCAAGCAGACCCTCTTGGCAGTATAAAAATGTTTTCAATGAGTGCATCAAAAGCTGAATGACATCAAACCCTTGTTTTGAATGCGGCCAGTGCTGCCAACATTTTCGGGTGAGTTTTTATCACGGAGAAATAAAGGGTAATGGCACAGGCATTGTCCCAGCAGAATTCACTACCAAGATATCACCACATCTTGCTTGCATGAAAGGCACGGAGAAGGGTGGGGCGCCTTGTACAGCCTTGAAGCATAGTAAAGAGGAGGGATATCGTTGTTCTATTTACGAACATCGCCCAAGCCCTTGTCGAGAATTTAATATTATCAATGACGATGGAACAATCAATGTTGATTGTCAGAGACTTCAAGAAGTCGCTAAGCAAAAAAACTTAATTAATTTCTATTCTTAGTTACTGATCCGTAAATTGAAGTTTGGCCAAGCGAGCGTAAAGACCACTGCGTAGAATTAAATCGGCATGGGTACCAGTTTCGATGATCTGCCCATTTTCTAGCACCAGAATTTTATCGGCCTGTTTTACTGTCGATAGTCGATGGGCAATTACAATCGTGGTCCGGTGATCCATGGCAGCCTCAAGGGCGCGCTGAACATGTAATTCAGACTCAGCATCTAATGCACTAGTCGCTTCATCCAGTAGCAATAAAGCCGGATTTTTTAACAAGACCCTTGCAATTGCAATCCGCTGCTTTTGTCCCCCGGATAAACGGATACCTCGATCACCTAAGAAACTTTGGTAACCCTCTGGCAGCTTAGAAATAAATTCATCTGCTATGGCAAGACGTGCTGCAGATAGCACTTCCTCATCGGTCGCATCTGATCTACCAAAACGAATATTTTCCATTGCATTATCTGAAAAAATGACAATATCTTGCGGTACAACACCAATCATTTTTCTTAGTGCCTCAAGTTGAAGGTCTTGAATATTGATGTCATTAAAAAGGATTTCACCGCTAATAGGATCATAGAAGCGCTGCAATAGTTGAAAGAGCGTAGTCTTACCAGCGCCTGAGGGGCCTACAATCGCCACTCTTTCGCCAGGTTTAATCTCTAGAGATACATTTGATAAAACACTATTTTGATTGGATGGATAGTGAAAGCACAGATTTTGTATTTGAACTCCAATGCCAGCAGTATTCACTTTAAGGATCGATTTGACGATTGCCAAATCTTGAATAGAGGATTTGACACTTAAGAGCTCGAGCAGGCGATCGCTTGCACCAATCGCTCTTTGAGTATCACCTATCACTTCAGAAATGCCAGCTATAGCACCTGCAACAATTACGGCATACAAAATAAATTGAGACAGTTCTCCGGCAGTAATCTGATTGTCCATGACTCTATAAGCACCAAGCCAGAGAACCAAAATAATACTAGTGAAGCCAAATAAAATAGCAACGAAGGTGAGCAAGGATCTTGCTCGTGTCCGATTAATGGCAGCATCAAGAGCAATGTGAATCGATTGATTAAATCGATTGATTTCTATTTTTTCATTTGTGAATGATTGAATCGTAGGGATCGCATTCAATTTCTCTCCTGCTAAAGCAGAGGCATCGGCAATCTTATCTTGTGAATTTCGGGAGAGTTTTCTGACTCGTCTGCCCATGACCATGGTAGGAACAATAGTGATCAGTAGTGTGGCAAAAATGAGCACTGATAAATTTGGACTAGTGATGAACATCATGACTAAACCACCCATCAGCAACAGAATATTTCTGATTGCCATTGAGACGCTAGTACCAATTAATGTTTGAATCAAAACCGTATCTGTATTGAGGCGTGATAATATCTCGCCGCTGTGAGTAGATTCAAAGAACTCAGGGCTTTGTTTAATAACGTGGCTATAGACGCTTGAGCGAATGTCGGTCGTAATTTTTTCACCTAACCATGAGACCATATAAAAACGAAGAGACGTTCCTAAGGCAACTAAGCAAGCAACAATAAATAAAGTTAAAAAAGTCGTATTAATTTGGTTGCCACTATTAGTGTTAAACCCCAAATCGATGATTTGTCTAAAAGAGAGCGGGACGGCTAATGTTGCGCTTGCAGCGAGCACTAAGCTAAAGATTGCCAATACAAATTGCTTTTTATATGGCTTTAAAAAAGGAAGAAGCGCTGCTAAGGTACGAAACCCACGGGGATTAGTCTTGTTGCTCTGCTTAGTCATTGATGAATCCCTAATAATTATCTATGATAGTTCACTTCAATTAGATTTGTATTTTTAGCGATATCAGGAACATGACAGACCAAAGCATTACGAGAAATAAAGAACCTATATATAAGAGAAGTCCCTGGCTACCTCGCGGTGAAGTACGTAAGCTGATTTTTCTTGGGCTGATTATATTGGGGGGCTATGGGTCTACTCAACATTGGTCTTTTATTCCCTTGCTACTGATTTCGATTATTGCGCTCTCGCCAAAGGTGTTATTAGCTACAGCTTATTACTATGGAAGATCAGCGCTCTTTCTTGGTCAGTGGTTTAGTAAATGAGCAGTCAATATTTTGTTTAGGCTACATTCCTTGGCTATTTATTTCAGTCTATGAAGATCTTTTTGACCGGGGCCAGTGGTTTTGTAGGAAGTCATTTGATCCAGTCTTTGAGTGCGGCAGGACATGAGATCCTATGTCACTTGCGATCCACAGATTCGTTCCACATAAAACCCCATCAGAATCTTGAAATTTGGTCAGGCGATCTGAACGATATATCAAGTCTATCGAAGAGACTTCAGGGCTTTGATGTTGTTATTCATTGTGCGGCAGAGATGAAGCTCTGGGATTCAGAAAAAGCTTTATATGAGACCAATGTTCTCATGACAAAAAATATTTTAGAGTCAGCAAAGCGCTCCGGCATTCAGCAGTTTATTTTTATGAGCGATGCCTCGATTGCTAAAAATCCATCGAGTCAAAATGTGAATGTTTCAGAGTGTAGACCCTTGCCAGCTTTACAAGATTTTCCCTATAGTTATAGCAAGTATCAGGCAGAACAATTAGTTCTTGAGGCTGGGGATGAAATGTTCCGAACCATTAGTCTTAGGCCGGCATCTATTTGGGGTAGGGGTGACTTAGTAGATCGACGTTTAGGTGAGGCATCCAACCTGAATAAATTTGGCTGGTTTGATGAAGGCAACTACCTTTTTTCAACCTGCTATATTAATAATCTTTGCGAAGCGGTCAATAAAGCTTTGCTATCAAAATCTACCCAAGAAAGTTTTTTTATCAGTGATGGCCAGGCGATTCAATTTAGAAAATGGATGACCATGAGACTCAGTACAGGTCATTACAAGATACCAAGCTTATCAATCCCTCGTTCCTTTGCTCGGCCTTTGGCTCGTTTTACGGAAAATGGTTGGAAATACTTGCCACTTTGTGGAGAGCCTCCCTTGATAAGAGAGATGGTCCATTTGATGGCCTATCCTTTTTCTATCTCTATTCAGAAGGCCAAAGATCAATTAGCCTATGAGCCACTCTATAGCCTGGAAGATGGCATGCTTGAAATAGAGAAAATGGCCAATTGATGAAGGGTTTACCCTAGCCGTCTTGACTGGACCTATTCCGAGGTTTAAAGTTTTTATAAATAAGTTAGCAATGAATAATTGATCTTCATATATATAAAAGAGATAAACCTTGAAAGGATGGAGAGTATGTTTAAGTTTCATGATCTGAGAGATCGGATTTCTAAAATTGCAGGAATTTGCGGGATGGTGATCAGTATTACCGTTGCCTTTTACCTGATTTTTCCATTGGGTCAGACCCAATCTAAATTTGCCATGTTATTGGTTTCATTCGGGATTGCAATTGCGCTGAGCTTTATCACGTTTAAGGCATTACTAAAGTCGCAGCGATAGACTAAAGCTTTGAACAAATAAAAGCCCCACTCTTTATAAGGATTTAGGCTTAATTGATGGGTGTAAACACTTATATCTAAAACCCTTTAAGAGGCTTTTACTAAGGCATCTATTGATTAGCGTTTTACTGTATGACTCCTTTTTTGCTTGACCCCCTTTCTCAAATTGATTTAAAGACGCACTATTTCAATTTTCCATTCATTTCTTATAGCAAAGTCTGAGGTAAGAATTGAATTCTGTATCCCAAGAAGTAAAGATCGATTTCCAGCCCCTAAAGGAGCGTGGTCAACGAGAGGTTTTCTGTGGCCTAACTGGAATTATCTGGTTGCATCGCAAAATTCAAGATGCTTTTTTTCTAGTGGTCGGCTCTCGTACTTGCGCTCATTTGATTCAATCTGCCGCTGGGGTAATGATTTTTGCAGAGCCCCGTTTTGCAACAGCCATCATTGACGATCGTGATTTAGCTGGTCTTGCGGATGCGAATGATGAGTTAGATAAGGTGGTAAAGCAACTACTGGATCGTCGTCCTGATATCAAACTCTTATTCTTAGTGGGTTCTTGTCCTTCAGAGGTGATTAAGTTAGATTTGTCTAGGGCAGCACAACGCTTGGGTAAAACATTTGCACCTAACGTCCGCATTCTTAATTATTCAGGCAGCGGTATTGAAACAACCTTTACCCAAGGTGAGGATGCTTGTTTAGCTGCACTCGCACAAGACTTACCCAAGTCTACTGAATCTGACGAAGTGGAATTATTAGTGGTTGGCTGTTTGGCTGATGTTGTCGAAGATCAATTTAGTCGCATCTTTAAAGATCTAGGCCTAAAGTCCTTTGCTTTTTTCCCACCGCGTGAATCTATCCAGAGAATTGTTGTAGGGCCAAAGACAAAATATTTATTGGCTCAACCATTTCTGACTGATACCGCTAGATTCTTGGAGAACATGGGTGCCCAAAGAGTTGCCGCACCTTTTCCGCTAGGCGTAGAAGGTACAGAAAAATGGTTCTTAGCCGCAGCTAAAGAATTGGGTGTACCTACCGATGTCTTTGAAAAAGTGATTGCTCCACAAAGAGATCGCGCCAATAAGTCTCTTGAATCACATCGTGAAATATTAAAAGGCAAATCCATTTTCTTTTTCCCTGATTCTCAGCTAGAAATACCATTAGCCCGTTATTTAAATAGAGAGCTTGGTATGAACCTGATGGAAGTGGGCGTGCCTTATTTGCATCGTCAGCATATGGCAGAAGAGTTAGCGATGTTAGATCCTAAAACTCAATTGTCTGAGGGTCAAAATGTAGAGAATCAATTAGATCGTTGTCGCGCTCAACAACCAGACATGGTTGTTTGTGGACTTGGTTTAGCAAATCCATTGGAAGCGGAGGGCTTTACTACAAAGTGGTCGATTGAACTCGTATTCACTCCTATCCAAGGATTTAATCAAGCGGCCGATCTGGCAGAATTATTTGCGCGCCCCTTGACTAGAAAAAGTAAGCTCATGATGGTAGAGGAAGTATGAAGTTAACGCTCTGGACCTATGAAGGCCCACCCCACGTTGGTGCAATGAGAATTGCTACAGCAATGGAGAAGGTGCATTACGTACTTCACGCTCCGCAAGGAGATACTTATGCAGATCTCCTTTTCACCATGATTGAGCGGATGAAAAAGAGGCCGCCTGTAACCTATACCACTTTTCAAGCTCGTGATTTAGGTGGAGATACTGCAGAATTATTTAAAGATGCTGCTAGATCGGCTTATGCTCGTTTTAAACCCGATTTATTAATGGTGGGCGCCTCTTGTACTGCAGAACTCATTCAGGATGATCCAGGTGGATTAGCTGCTGCTCTAGATTTGCCGGTACCAATTTTGCCTCTTGAATTACCGGCATATCAAAAGAAAGAAAATTGGGGTGCTGCAGAAACTTTTTATCAGATGGTACGTTTACTAGGTCAGCAATTTATTTTGGCACCAGGTCAAACACGCCCAGCAAGAAAGGCAGATGCAAAACCAACTTGTAATATTTTAGGTCCTACTGCTTTAGGATTTCGCCACCGTGATGATGTTGAAGAAATTTCACGTTTATTGCGCGAATTAGGAATTGAAGTGAATGTGATTGCACCACTGGGCGCTAATCCAGGAGATATTGCGCGTTTGCATGAAGCAGACTTTAACGTCAATTTGTATCCTGAGACCGCCAATACTGCAGCCACTTGGATGACTAGGAGTTTTGGTCAGCCTTCTACAAAAGCGATTCCGATTGGATTTAAAGGTACTCAAGCTTTTATTACTGAAGTCTGTCAATTAGCAGGCATTGAATGTGATGTCCAAAAATTTAGTCAATCCTCTAAAGCACGTTGGTATGCCTTATCGGTGGACTCAACTTATTTAACTAACAAAAGAGTCTTTATTTTTGGTGACGCTACCCACGCTATCGCAGCAGCTAAAGTAGCGGCTCATGAAATGGGCTTCAAAGTAGTTGGACTGGGAACCTATAGCCGCGAATTGGCTCGTGAAGTACGTGAGACTGCTGAGCAATTAGGGCTTGAAGCAATGATTACTGATGATTATCTAGAGGTTGAAGCAAAGATCGCAGAACTTCAGCCTGAATTGATCCTGGGTACGCAGATGGAGCGTCATATTGCTAAACGTTTACAGATTCCGTGTGCAGTGATTTCATCGCCAGTACACGTTCAAGACTTTCCTGCGCGCTATTCCCCACAAATGGGTTTTGAGGGTGCCTGTGTTTTATTTGACTCCTGGGTACATCCATTAATGATGGGCCTAGAAGAGCATTTGATTGGGATGTTTAGAGGTGATTTTGAGTTTCATGAGGGAGCTATGCCATCGCATCTTGGACATGCTTCAGCTCCCATTAAGGTTGATACAGAAAAGCTTCCCGCTAATATAAAACCGACTAATGGGTCCCTTTCATGGGAAACTGACGCAGAGAAAGAACTTAATAAAATTCCGTTTTTTGTCAGAGGTAAAGCTAAGCGAAATACGGAGCGTTACGCAGTGGAGCAGGGTCTCTTAAGTATCACGTTGGAAACTTTGTATGATGCAAAGGCGCACTTTAAAAGTTAAATCATGACATTAGGTCAAAAATAGCAAAGGCAATCAAAAATGAAAGCAATCAACATACCAATTTCAGATGCTCGTAGTGCGCCACCGGATGGTGAGGGCAGCCTGCAGGTTCAGCTTGATCCGAATTTAAAAATCGGTAAGGCTAAGGTATTTGCAATTTATGGCAAAGGTGGAATTGGTAAGAGTACTACCTCATCTAACTTATCAGTTGCTTTTTCTAAATTAGGAAAACGGGTGATACAGATTGGTTGTGATCCTAAGCATGACTCGACATTTACCCTGACCAAAAAACTCATGCCGACGGTAATCGATGTGCTTGAGAAAGTAGACTTTCATTCTGAAGAATTACGCGTTGAAGACTTTGTGTATGAAGGCTATAACGGTGTGATGTGCGTAGAAGCAGGTGGTCCTCCAGCCGGAACAGGTTGTGGTGGCTATGTGGTTGGTCAAACCGTGAAACTCCTTAAGGAGCATCATTTGCTGGATGATACCGATGTCGTGATTTTTGACGTTTTGGGTGACGTCGTTTGCGGCGGCTTCGCTGCACCGCTACAACATGCGGATCGTGCGTTGATTGTTACTGCTAATGACTTTGACTCTATTTTTGCGATGAATCGAATTATTCAAGCGATTGGTGCGAAGGCAAAAAACTATAACGTTCGATTGGGAGGCGTGATTGCCAATCGCAGCAAAGATACTGATCAAATCGACAAATTTAATGCGCAAGTAGGATTAAAGACAATGGCGCACTTTCCAGACCTGGACGTGATTCGTCGTAGCCGTCTTAAAAAATCGACTTTATTTGAGATGGAATACTCTCCTGAGCTTGAATTAGTCCAGCAAGAGTACATGCGTTTAGCTGCGGCACTCTGGCTCGGAGCGGATCCATTGCCATCGATCCCAATGAAAGATCGGGATATATTTGATTTGCTCGGCTTTGATTAACTAAGTTACTTAATCATTGGGCATGCCAACCAGCTTGGCAGTAATCTCCCAGAGGTCTTTACTGAGCTTCTCGCTCTTGGCTTTCATGGAAAGCTCTTGAGCGAAAGGCTCTCTGATAGCTGAGTTACGATTGCCCCAGCTCCAGTGAACACCTGATTGGGTAAAGCGAGGATCTGCTACCACTTGAGCAACCCGTTCGCCAGCAAGCTCTTGGCTCACATACCCTTTAGTAATATTTTTCTGAAACCAGGGGAATATTTTTTGGAAGAGTGGCGGGGTGTCTCTAAACAGCGCTGTTTCAGCTACACATCCAGGATATAGAGTGTTAAAGATCACGCCAGTACTAAAGTGATATCTTTTTTGTAACTCTCGATTCATGACCATATTACATAACTTACTATCTTTGTATGCCTTGCCGGGTTTAAATGGTTTTCCGTTGATCATGGCAATCGGTACTTTAAAGCCAGCCATTAGACCTTCTAGAGCACCAATATCAGCAGGAGCTGGGATAGGAACTTTGCCACCGAATTCTTCTGAGTTTGCTGTCACTGTACCTAATGTAATGAGACGCGCATGCTGATGCTCTTTAGCAGTTTGGATGAGATTATTGAGTAGCATTCTGCTTAAAACATAATGTCCGAAATAATTGGTTGCTACGCTAATCTCGAATCCCTGAGGGGAGCGCGCTGGTTCTTTCAAGAGTGGCAGGTAAGTCGCTGCATTACAGAGCAAAGCATTGAGTTGTTGACCGCTGTCATTAAAGCGCTGTACAGATGCTCTAACGCTATCGAGATTTCCAAGGTCTAACTGCCAGATTTCAAATTGGCTTGAATCCAATTGATGTGCCTTAGCAACTAACTCCATTTTTTGGGGATCTCTGACCGCCAGAATCAGTCGCCAATTTCGAGCTAGTAGGGCCTTAGCGGCATATAAGCCAACGCCAGACGAGGCCCCGGTAATAATTGCAAGTGCTTGATCAGTAGTGGAAGTCATTTTTCTATTACAGTCTTAGTTTTGGTAAATATTAATTATTATTATTTTAAGGCTAGAAATCGATGTTCCTAAAAGCGCTCAAGATCATTGCTCTTGTATTCACATCATTTATAGTGCTTGCTGCCCTCTATTTATGGACTCCGGATAAATCTAAAGCAGAGTTAGAAAAAATATATAGCTCACCTAAAAATGCTTATGCCAATGCATTAGGGGTCAAAATTCATTACCAAGATACTGGGCCTTCCAAAAATCCAATACCCATACTATTTTTGCATGGCTTTGGGGCAAGCTTGCAGACATGGGATGCCTGGTCAGAGTATTTAAGGAATGACTACCGTGTGATATCCATTGACTTGCCAGGATTTGGTCTCACTGGAGAAGACCCTAGCGGCATCTATACCGATCAGAGAAGCGTAGAAGTAATAGAAGCTTTCCTCAAAGAGCTGAAGATTCTCAAGGTAGTGCTAGTGGGTAATTCTATGGGCGGAAAGTTTGCTTGGCAATTTGCAGCTCGTTATCCAGATCAGGTGGTTAAGCTGGTGCTCATATCTCCGGATGGCTATGCTAGCCCTGGAATAAAGTACGGTAAAAAGATAGAAATTCCAGCAATCGCTCAGCTCTATCGTTATTTCTTTTCTAAAACCTTTTTAGAGATGAACCTTGAGCCAGCCTACGCTAATCCAAAAACATTAAATAATGCTTTGGTGAATCGTTACTATGATTTGATGTTAGCCCCCGGGGTGAGGGGCGCAATCTTGGCTCGAATGCAACAAACTGTTTTGCAAGACCCAGTACCATCTTTAGCGAACATCAAGGTCCCGACGCTATTAATCTGGGGTGAAAAAGATGCTTTTATTCCTATTGCAAATTCAGATGACTACTTGAAGGTGATGCCCAATGCTAAAAGAGTATCCTTACCTAATATTGGCCACTTACCGCAAGAAGAGCAGCCAAGCATTGGTCTTGCGGCACTCAAAGAGTTTTTATAAGCAATGAAACGAATACCCTTAGATTGGCCCAATCGACAACACAGCAGTGTTGTCACCGTCGGAGATTTGGATTGGCATATTCAGCTTACAGGTAAAGGCCCTGTTGTTTTGCTACTTCATGGCACTGGCAGTTCAACTCACTCTTTTTCAGACCTGATTCCTTTGTTGGAAAACGATGCCCAAGTCCTCGTGCCGGATTTGCCAGGTCATGCCTTTACCTTGGGAGCAAAATTAGAAGATCTAAAGCTTGATGAGATAGCGCATTCATTGCAATTACTCATCGATCAATTAGGAATTGAAGCGCCGTCAATCGTAGTAGGGCACTCTGCTGGAGCGCCCTTAGCACTTCGTTTTGCAGTGGCCGCATTAAAGCCGCCTAAGTTGGTGATTGCTTTAAATCCTTCTTTTATTCCGCCGCCAGCTGTCTATACCAGTTTCTTTGGACCACTGTTAGGCCCCATTACGCGATCCTCAACCCTTTCTAGCTTACTTGCTTCGCTTTCCCCTAGCATAGGGATGGTAGATAAGTTGCTAGATTCAACCAATACCATCTTGCCAGAGGCTCGCAGAGTCTATTACCGAAAACTCTTTGAGCGTTCAGACCATGTACGTGGCTCAATGAATTTTATGGCAGCAGCTGATATTCAAACAGTATTAGAGGAAGCCAAGTTGTATCAAGGTAAATTAATTTGCGTCTTAGGCAATCAGGATGCGTGGATTCCAGTAAAACCCTTAGAGAAGATTATTCGGGATTATTTTCCAACTGCAGAGATTTTGAAGTGGGAGGGTGGTCATATCATGCATGAGCTTGAGTCAAGCAAGGTGGCGCAACTCATTCTTGCAGGGCTGACTGAACCTAAGGGCTAAGACTTTTTGAGCCCTTGCATGATTGCTTGAGAAACTTCATTTGCTCCTGCATTCGGTAGTGGTAAGTACATCGAACCTAGTAAGGCTGCCATTACCCTACCTTCATCCCGAGCTTGCGGTGAAGTATCAATCCACAAGGACTTAAAAGAATAATAAGAAGCGGCCCGTGCTGACTGCTGCGCATCTTCCATTGCTTTTGGTCTACCAGGAGAGCCATCTTTAGCAATATTGGCACGGCCATCGGTTAAGAAAACCAAGGTGGGGGTTAATCCTTTTCTCATCGATACACTTGCAACTTCAAAAGACTCATCAATCGCGCGAGATAAGGGGGTCCCACCACCACCAGGTAGTCCACTTAAAGCCCGCTTAGCTTTTACTAAAGAGCGGGTAGGGGCTAAGATCAGTTCAGCAACGCTGCCTCTAAATGACATTACTGCTACTTGATCTCGTCGGATATAGCATTCGGCTAGTAGGAGTTCTGCAGCACCCTTCGCTTCTGCAAGGCGATGCATTGCAGAAGAGCCAGAAGCATCGACGATAAACATCGTTAAAGTTTGAGTGCGCTCTTGATAACGTTTGACCCGAAAGTCTTCTTTGCGGATCACAATTTTTCCAGCAGGAATGGTTTTACCAGCAGCCAGTATTTCTGCAAGACGAACCCTTTGCCAAGGAACGGCGGCTCGTAAGGTATCAATGATGCTCAGTGTTTTGCCACCCTCAGGCATACCAGGCATATTACCCAGCGGACGACCACGTATTCTGCCTACTTTGACAGCACCAGCTTTACCACCCATCCCTTTGGGCGTTTTAGGATCAGCTAAATCAGCAAGACGAGCCAAGATATCTGCAGGGATTGCTGCCTGAGCTGCCTCTAAGATTTCATCTTCAAGGGCTTGAGGAGTTTCTGTATTACTTTCTGGTTCTTGATCTTCCTGCTTCTGATCTTCAGTCGGATCTGGAGGTGGCGGCTCTTGATCTAATCGATCTTGTGCATTCTCAGGCTGCTCATCTGCTTCTTGCTCAGGCGGAATTTCCTCCTCTTCTGGGGGAGCGCTTTGCGGCATCCTTGTGGCGCGTGGTGATAAAACCAAGGCAATCGCGCGTTGCAAGTGCATGCTTGTGACTTCATCATCTCTATCAAAAGCAGCCAAACACTTAGCGGTATTGATTGCCAGACTGAGTGCGCGGATCGATGTCACGCCCAACTGCTCGGCAACACCCACTAAGGCATTCAGACTATCTTCACTGACAGTGATTTTGGAGAAATTCTTACGCGTATCTTGAAGTGAGTGTGCATCAGGTACAAAGTCGTCATCGGTTTCTGGTAAATCTCTCCAGCCGAGGATATCGAGATTTAACAGAAAGGCTACTCTTTGCCGAATTTTTTCATTCGGTTGTTCGTCATCTTCAATACCTTCATCCAAGGCCACAACTCCAAAGTGACTTTCAATTCTGCGGCTTTGACCATCACGCTCAATTAAGATGAATCCATTATCCAAAGCACTGACTACTTTTGCTACAGCGCCTACTTCAACTCTCTCAGCCATTGGCATAAGTAGTAGTTGCTGATCGCATTGAGCAAGCAGTCCTTGTCTGTGAACAGCTTTGCCGGTGCGCAATGTTTGATCAAGATCGATACCACCAATCAAATTTTCATCGGAGATTCCAAGCGGCATCTTACGCAGTGGCAGGCGCATACCACCCAATTGAGTAACGGTATTGAGATAAGCTAACCAACGATCCCGCACTGGACCAGAGCGTGCTCGCAGGATGACGCCACCCAAACCGTGTGGGTTAATAACTAAGAGCTGAGCGACCTGGAGTGCGCGCAACCAAGTTTCGAGTTTGGCGCTCTTACTAATCTCTTGCGTTTGTTCTTGATTTTCCAAAAGACAGTATTTGCTGATTAAGCTTACTTATTAAATTTACTTCGTTGTTTCGGAAAACAACTCTTCTATAGCTCTTTTGACCCTGACGCCAGAACTAGAGTCATCCAAAGGATTACGTCTGAGACGATGTTGAAGAGCGGGCACTGCAATCTTCTTCAGATGTTCAATTGTCACATGATTTTTTCCACACAGTGCAGCATAGGCGCGCATTGCTCTCAGCAGCGTTAACTCTCCACGTAAACCATCAGTACCTAGGTGACTACAAAGTTGAGTGACTTTTTCCAGCATGGCGTCATCGACTTTGACGGAAGGCAATTTCTTTTTACCAGCTTGGATCTGATGTTGAATGATGTCGTCTTCTTTTCCCCAGATCTCCATGAACTTAGCTTGATTGCGCTCAAACTCATCACGTCGCTTGATAATTTCTACTCGAGCTTTAGGTTCTTGCGGTGTCTTGACTTCGACTGCTAGACCAAAACGATCGAGTAGTTGAGGGCGCAGTTCGCCTTCTTCAGGATTGCCGCTGCCCACTAAGACAAATTTGGCAGGGTGACGAATACTTAAGCCTTCTCTTTCAACGACGTTTTCCCCGGAAGCAGCAACGTCAATTAATAAGTCAACTAAATGATCTTCTAAAAGATTGACCTCATCGATATACAGAAAGCCACGATGTGCTTTAGCAAGCAAACCAGGCTCGTAAGCTTTCTCTCCAGAGCTCAGGGCTTTTTCAATATCTAATGCGCCAATTACGCGGTCTTCAGTAGCGCCCAATGGCAAGTCAACTACGGGGACTGGTTTCTTAATGGTTTTGAGTTTTCCGCCAACCTTGAGCTTTGTTCGCAGTTCATCGCAAATAGGGCAGGTTCCTGCTGGGGCATTTGGATCGCAAGCATAGACACATTCTTGTACGGTATTCATTTTCGGGAGTAATGCTGCTAGCGCACGAACTGCTGTGGATTTCCCAGTACCGCGATCGCCCATGACGAGTACACCCCCAACACTAGGATCAAGTGCTGCAATCAAGATTGCTAACTTCATATCCTCCTGCCCAACGATTGCAGAGAAAGGGTAATTACGTGCCATTCAGATTCCTTGAAATTTTTGTACTGAAAGTGACTTATTGCAGTGCAATAAAACTCTTTATTAGCAACTAACGGTGTAAATATACTGGCATTCATTTTTTATTAGGATTTACCCTTAAATGATAGCTTTCTAGTGAATTAGATGTCAATTTTAGTTGACAGTATTGTAGGATTCTTAAAGAATCAACTTGAGACAAAAATACTAAAAAAGAGTGCAGAGCAAAGTTATTTAGCTTTAACCTTTCTGATAAAAATTATTCGATGCTGACTAAAACAAAATCCTCTAACTTGCATGAGCCTATCAAGCTAGTGCTGGTTACGATGGATACCCATTTAAATAGTGCTGCAAACCGCGCTTATCAGGATCTCAAGAAGGCGATTCCAGGAGCAATACTGACCATTCATTCGGCTAGTGAATTTGCTGGTAATGCTGAGCGTTTACAAAAGTGTAAAGATGACATTGCTAGCGGCAATATTGTGATTGCCACAATGTTATTCCTTGAAGATCACTATTTACCAATCTTGGATGATCTCAAAGCAAGGCGTGATCATTGCGATGCCATGGTTTGCGCTATGTCCGCAGGAGATGTTACTAAGCTCACTAAAATTGGTAAGTTAGATATGAGTAAGCCAGCCAGCGGTTTGATGGCCATGCTGAAAAAATTACGCCCCAGTGCCAAAGATAAAGATGGCAAGAGCAAGAGCTCAACTGCTGGCGCTAAGCAAATGAAGATGCTGCGCGTGATTCCGCAGATGTTGCGCTTTGTGCCGGGCACTGCCCAAGATCTGAGGGTCTATTTCTTATCATTGCAGTACTGGTTGGGCGGTTCTCAAGAGAACATGTACAACATGATGGTTAACCTGATTAATCGCTATGCCTCTGGCTCGCGCGAGGCTTTGCGTAAAACTGCCAAGGCACTTGATCCAGTAGAGTATCCAGATTCTGGTGTGTATCACCCCCGCATGAAAAATCGCTTGAGTAGCAATTTAAGTGATTTACCAAAAGTAGTGCCAGATGCTAAAGCACGGGGTCGAGTAGGGCTCTTAGTGCTGCGCTCTTACTTGGTCTCCGGTAACAGTGGTCACTATGATCCGGTCATTGCTGCATTAGAGGCACAAGGCCTACAAGTAGTTCCTGCATTTTCTGCTGGCCTAGATGCTCGTCCCGCAATTGATGATTACTTTACTCAAGATGGCAAGCCAACCATCGATGCTATGATTTCATTAACAGGCTTCTCTTTGGTAGGTGGACCTGCTTATAACGACGCCCATGCTGCTGAAGAAGTATTAGCTAAATTAGATATTCCTTACATCGCTGCTCACCCGGTTGAGTTTCAGAATCTAGAGCAGTGGGGTAGTTCCGAGCGCGGCTTACTCCCAGTAGAGAGCACCATCATGGTTGCTATCCCTGAGTTGGATGGCTCTACGATTCCGATGGTTTATGGCGGACGCCCTGGCGCATCGGGTACCACATGTACTGGCTGCCATAAGCAGTGCTCATTTACAGATGACCATAACCCACAAGATATGTTTACTTGTACTGAGCGTGTCGGCATGTTGGCTGCACGCGTTGGTAAATTAGTTGATCTGCGTCGTTCAGAGCGCGCAGAGCGTAAGGTGGGTATTGTGCTGTTTAACTTCCCACCGAATGCCGGCAATATTGGTAGTGCAGCTTACTTAAGCGTATTTCAGTCGGTGCAAAACTTATTGCTTGGCATGAAAGAGCGCGGTTACACCGTTGATGTTCCAGAATCGGTTGATGAGTTGCGTGATTCGATTCTGAAAGGCAATGCTCAGCAATATGGCGCAGATGCTAACGTGCATGCCTTAATTCCGGTGGATGACCATGTCAGGCGTGAGCGCTGGTTAAAAGAGATTGAAGCACAATGGGGTCCGGCTCCTGGTAAGCAACTCTCAAACGGTAGCTCCATCTTTGTTCTAGGTAAGCAGTTTGGCAATATTCTGATTTCAGTTCAACCTTCTTTTGGTTATGAGGGCGATCCAATGCGCTTGCTGTTTGAGCGTGGCTTTGCACCAACACATGCATTTTCTGCTTACTACCGTTACTTACGTGAAGACTTTGCTGCTACGGCAGTGATTCACTTTGGCACCCATGGCGCCCTCGAGTTCATGCCAGGCAAGCAAACAGGTATGAGTGGGGCGTGTTGGCCAGATCGCCTAATTAATGATCTACCCAATATTTATTTGTATGCATCGAATAATCCTTCTGAGGGCGCAATTGCAAAACGCCGCTCTGGTGCAACCCTCATTAGTTATTTAACCCCTCCAGTAACTCAAGCCGGTTTATATGCCGGCCTTGCTGATTTGAAAGCCTCGATTGAGCGCTTTAGATCATTAGATAAACACGCGGATCACGAATGTATTGATTTAGGTGATCTGATTCAGGCTCAAGCGGCCGAGATTGATCTTTGCAAAGCGGAACCTGTATGGGATAAGACGGACCTAGATGGTTTACAAAATATAGTGAGCAATCTCTTTAACGAATTGCTTGAGCTTGAGTACACCTTAATTCCGCATGGCTTGCATGTAGTTGGCGCAGTTCCTCCTCTTGCAGAGCGCTTTGGTTTGTTAAAAGCTATGGCTGATGTCGCCTTGGATCATCCAGTGGAAGATGCCGTAGTAGAGGCACTGATGAATGGTGAGAATTTTGGCAAGGTGATTGATGCCCATCCAGAGTTACTAGAACTTGGCACCCGCGAAATACTAGAAGAGCTATTTGGCAAGATGGTCAAGTCCAATGAGCTGATGTCTGCAGAGACTGAAGTCGCTGGTATGTTAGATTCACTCGATGGACGCTTCATTCGCCCGGCAGCAGGTGGTGATGTGATGCGCAATCCTGAAGTACTACCGACAGGTCGTAACTTGCATGGTTTTGATCCTTTCAGAATCCCAAGCGTCTTTGCTGTCAAAGATGGTGCTAAGCAGGCTCAGCGCATTCTGGATAAATACCAAGAAGACAGCGACTCACTACCAGAATCTATTGCGATGGTTTTATGGGGCAGTGATAATTTGAAATCGGAAGGTGGCCAAATTGGTCAAGCGCTCGCATTAATGGGTGCTAAACCCCGCTTTGATAGCTATGGTCGTTTAGCTGGTGCTCAACTGATTCCATTAAGTGAGTTAGGGCGCCCCAGAATTGACGTAGTCATTACCCTATCTGGTATCTTCCGTGACCTCTTGCCATTGCAAATTAAGTTGTTGGCTGAAGCCGCATTTATGGCAGCCTCTGCAGAAGATGAGCCCCTTGAGCAAAACTTTATTCGCAAGCATGCCTTGGCTTATCAAAAAGAACATGGCTGTGATCTAGAGACTGCCTCATTACGGGTTTATGGAAACGCCGATGGTGCTTATGGTTCTAACGTGAGCAATATGGTTGAAAACAGCGTGTGGGAAGAAGAAGACGAGTTAGCAGAAACCTATACGCGCAGAAAAGGTTTTGCCTTTGGACGCTCTGGGATACCGATTCAGAACAATGCTCTATTGAAGAGCGTTTTATCTGATGTGCAAATGACGTATCAAAATCTGGACTCAATGGAGCTAGGCGTTACAACTATCGACAACTATTTCGATACCTTGGGCGGAATTACTAGGGCCGTAAAGCGCGCCAAAGGCGGAGTAGATGTGCCAGTCTTCATTGGCGATCAAACTAAAGGTGAGGGCGCTGTCAGATCGCTCTCAGAACAAGTCTCCCTAGAAACTCGTACTCGCATGCTCAATCCAAAATGGTATGAAGGCATGTTAGAAAGTGGCTATGAGGGCGTGCGCCAAATTGAGGTGCATATTACCAATACTATGGGCTGGTCAGCCACTACTGGTCAAGTTCAACCTTGGGTCTATAAGCAGCTGACAGAAACCTTCATGTTGAACCCAGAAATGCGTGAGCGTTTGGCAAAACTTAACCCTACCGCAGCAGCGCGTTTAGCCAATCGATTGACTGAAGCCTCACAAAGAAATTATTGGCAGCCTGATTCAGAGATGCTCAAGAAGATGCAGGAAGCAAACGATGAGCTTGAGGATCGTTTAGAAGGTATTTACGACAACGCGCCTTTAGCTGCCTAATCAATTGATATCAGTAGGACTCTTTTTTAAACACGACACTTCATCACAAAATTGACTATGAGCATGTTAGATCGAATTAATCAAAGTCTTGAGGAAGCAATGCATTTGGCCCAATCTAAACAGGGGCCACAGCTCTTGCAGGAGGCAATGCATTACTCGGTATTTCCCGGTGGCGCCAGAATTCGCCCTCAATTATGCTTAGCGGTGGCATCTGCTTGTGGTGATGATGATCCCGTCTTATCCAATGCAGCAGCTAGCGCAATTGAGTTATTGCATTGTGCTTCTTTAGTGCATGATGATTTACCTTGCTTTGATGATGCAGCCTTACGCCGTGGCAGACCTTCGGTACATGCAGCTTATGGTGAGCGCATCGCTGTTCTTGCAGGGGATGCCTTGATCGTTTTAGCGTTTCAGTGCTTAGCAAGTTCGGGTACTCGTTCAATTTTCCGTTTAGCGCCTCTGATGAACACTATTGCAATGAGCGTTGGGTCACCTCATGGTATTGTTGCTGGTCAAGCTTGGGAGTGCGAGCCAAAAGTAGATTTGAGCGATTATCAACGCGCTAAAACTGGCTCTTTGTTTGAGGCTGCAACTGCTGCGGGTGCTCAAGCTGCAGGCGCTGATGCAGCTACTTGGAGACCTCTGGGTCAGTGGTTAGGCGAGTCTTATCAAGTGGCAGATGATATTCGTGATGTGATTGCCGACCAAAGTGTTTTGGGTAAACCCTCCGGGCAAGATGTTGCCCATAATCGCCCAAGCTCTGCAAAAGATTTGGGTTTGAGCGGAGCAGTACAACGTTTTGACGAGTTAGTTCAAAAGTCAATTGCCTCTATACCGCATTGTAAAGGTGAGAAAATGTTGCGTGGCCTAGTAAGGCAAGAGTCTGAGCGTTTAGTACCTTCAGATTGGTTTAAGGATACAGAGAGAAAGATTCTTTTCCGCCAAACTAGCAATTCTTAAATTTAAGCCTGCTTTTTCTAACTTATAAATTGCCATTCATGGAAAGCTTCTTCGATTGGCGAAATAGTTTAATTGCCTCACCAAGCTTTCAGCGGTGGGCCATACGTTTTCCACTCACTCGTTGGTTAGTAAGAAAGCAAGCCTCAGATATCTTTGATTTGATGGCAGGCTTTGTTTACACCCAAGTCCTTCTTGCCTGTACACAACTAAATCTTTTTGATATTTTGGCTAATGGCGCTCTTAGCTTTGATGAGCTGAAAAAACAAATTCCATTAAAGCCAGCCGGCTTGCGGCGTTTATTGGATGCTGCTGTGGCTATTAAGTTATTAGCTAAGCGCAGTGAGGATCGTTATGCCCTCAGCATGATGAGCGCGCCACTAGTTGGAAATATCGCTATTCTCGATATGGTTAAGCATCATGCTGATTTTTATCGTGACCTCTCCGATCCAATAGCTCTTTTGCAAGGTGATACAAGTTCTGCGACCTTGAATGAATACTGGCCCTATATCACCCCAGAGCAGGGGGCAGCGCCAGAAAGCTTATCTGCTGAAAAGGTGGCCGATTACTCCAAATTAATGGCGCATACCCAATCCTTAGTCACAGACGAGATTATGGATGCCTATCCCATGGGTAAACATCAAGTTGTTCTAGATATAGGTGGCGGGCAGGGCGCCTTTGTCAAAAGGTTAGCCGCCCAATATCCTCACCTAAGCTTTAAGTTATTTGATATTCCTGGGGTAGCAGAGTTATCAAACGCACATTTTAAAGAAATCGGCTTATCAAGCCGAGCACAAGCGATTGGCGGTAACTTTTTTCAAGATTCTCTTCCTAAGGGATGTGACCTAGCGACTCTTGTTCGAGTGATATTTGATCATGATGATGTTCGGGTAAGCCAATTGCTTGCCAATGTATTCGATGCCCTCAATCCCGGAGGTACTTTATTGCTTGCAGAACCCATGGCTGAGACCAAAGGTTTTGAGGCGATGGGCCATGCTTATTTCGGGTTTTATCTGTTAGCAATGGGAAGAGGAAGCCCGCGAACTGAGGCTGAAATTAGAGGCTTATTAAGCGATGCTGGTTTTACTGGCATCGAATTATTAAATTCTTATATGCCATTAAATGCACAAATATTGCGGTGCAATAAACCTGCCACACTTGGTACATAAGGCTAACTTAAAAAACGTGTCCGTATAGGTCTTCAAAAATACTTGATTTAGTAGAGAAAACCCCTAGATGACAAGCTGGCAATTAAGGTTTAAAAACGTATGTGTAAACATTTATTTACACATTAAATATAAAAATAGAACGCTTAGTGAGACATGACCGATAAGTATCAAACAAGAGCAATTGTTCTGGAAAAGCCAGAAAGCGTGATTCTTGCTGATTTGGAGTTAACACCCATGACTTCCATCGATGTCTTAGTTGATATGGAGTGGAGTGGCATTAGTACTGGTACAGAAAAATTATTGTGGACAGGAAAAATGCCAAATTTCCCTGGCATGGGCTATCCACTGGTACCTGGTTATGAATCTGTGGGTAGGGTAGTCAAAGTAGGTGCAGACTCCACACTTAAAGTAGGTCAAAGAGTATTTGTTCCTGGAGCGAAATGCTACGGTGAAATTAAAGGTTTGTTTGGTGGTGCAGCATCACGCGTGATTGTCGATAGTGGACGCGTGATTGCAATCGAAGACAAACTTGGCGAGAAAGCTATTTTGTTTGCACTAGCAGCTACTGGCTACCACGTCACTTCTGGTCCAGGTCAAGAGCAACCAGATTTAATTATTGGACATGGTGTATTAGGTCGTCTCATTGCGCGCATTGCGGTTGCCAAAGGCAAGCGTCCAGTTGTTTGGGAGACTGATGCTAGTAGACGTGAAGGTGCAGTTGGCTACGATGCAATTGATCCTAAAGATGATCAAGTCAAAAAATACAAAACAATAGTAGATGTCAGTGGCGATGCCAGATTGATTGACACGCTGATTAGTTGTCTTGCACCTGGTGGTGAAATTGTATTAGCTGGTTTTTATGACACGATTTCTTTTTCATTCCCTCAGGCCTTTATGCGTGAAGCACGCATTCGTATCGCAGCGCAGTGGGCGCCTGGAGATTTAGTAGCAATCAAAGATTTAGTTGATTCGGGAAAATTAAAACTAGATGGCTTAATTACACATCGCTCTTCACCTAATGATGCAAACGAGGCTTATCACACGGCTTTCAATAACAAAGAATGTTTAAAGATGGTTCTAGATTGGAGAAATCTGCAATGAGTTCAGCAAGCATCCCAGCAACAGCAACAATTCAGTTTATGGACCTCAAAAACGAAGCTGCTATCGAACCTGATCCAGTTTCTACCGGTCCAGTGACTAAAGAAACCCAAATCATTGCGATTTATGGCAAAGGTGGTATTGGTAAGAGCTTTACGCTTGCCAACCTGTCTTACATGATGGCTCAACAAGGCAAGAAAGTATTGTTGATTGGTTGCGATCCAAAAAGCGATACCACTTCACTCTTGTTTGGCGGTAAAGCTTGTCCAACCATCATTGAAACTTCATCGAAGAAAAAATTAGCTGGTGAATCAGTTTCCATTGGTGATGTTTGCTTTATTCGTGATGGCGTATTCGCGATGGAGCTTGGTGGCCCAGAAGTGGGAAGAGGTTGCGGCGGCCGTGGAATTATTCATGGCTTTGAAACCTTAGAAAAGCTCGGCTTCCATGATTGGGGTTTTGATTATGTTCTGCTCGATTTTTTAGGTGACGTAGTTTGCGGCGGTTTTGGTTTGCCAATCGCACGTGATATGTGCCAAAAGGTGATCGTGGTTGCCAGTAACGATTTGCAATCTCTCTATGTTGCTAATAACGTTTGCTCAGCAGTAGAGTACTTCCGCAAATTAGGCGGCAACGTTGGTGTAGCAGGCATGGTGATCAATAAAGATGACCTCACTGGCGAAGCCCAGGCTTTTGCTGAAAAGGCTGGTATTCCAGTTTTGGCTGCCATTCCTGCAAACGAAGATATTCGTCGTAAGAGTGCCAGCTATGAAATTATTGGTCAGCCTGGCACGCAGTGGGCCTCGCTGTTCGAAGAGCTTGCTACCAATGTTTCAGAAGCCCCTCCAGTTCGTCCTAAGCCTTTAACTCAAGATGAGCTACTAGGTCTGTTCTCTTCAGAGATTACTGGTCGCGATGTTGTTTTGAAGCCTGCTACCGTGAAAGACATGATGGGCAAAGACGTAGTCATCAAGAAAACACTTGAAGTTGTTTACGATCAAGCCTAAAGGAATAGAGAGCAATACCCTGTTATGAATAAAACGATCATTCCGATTACCCCAGAGGAAAAGTTAAAGACTGATCCTACTTTAGGTGATGGTCTGGGCTGTCACTCTGGTGAAGCAGCGATGCTTGCTGCTGCTAAGGCAGCGGGTAAGTCTGAGACTTTGCAGCAATATGCAAAAGACTATCCTAAGGGTCCGCATGATCAACCGCAAAGTATGTGTCCTGCGTTTGGAGCGCTCCGGGTAGGCTTACGGATGCGCAGAACGGCTACGATTCTTTCAGGCTCTGCATGTTGCGTATACGGATTAACTTTTACTTCGCATTTTTATGGCGCACGTCGCAGTGTTGGTTATGTACCATTTAATTCAGAGACATTAGTGACTGGTAAGTTATTTGAAGATATTCGCGATGCGGTCTATCAAGAAGCGGATCCAGAAAAATATGACGCGATTGTCATTATTAATTTATGCGTACCAACAGCCAGCGGTGTTCCACTGCAGTTATTGCCAAAAGAAATTAATGGTGTTCGCATTATTGGTATTGATGTGCCAGGATTTGGGGTACCAACTCACGCGGAAGCAAAAGATGTACTCGCTGGTGCAATGCTTCATTACGCGCGTAATGAGGTCATGTCTGGTCCAGTACAAGCGCCACGTACCGGTCGCTCAAGCAAGCCAACCATTACTTTGTTAGGTGAAATTTTCCCAGCTGATCCAGTCGGCATTGGCATGATGATTGAGCCAATGGGCCTGGCAGTAGGTGCTTCAGTGCCAACTCGTGAGTGGCGTGAAATGTATCAGGCGCTTGATTGTGTAACGGTTGCCGCATTACATCCTTTTTATACCTCTTGCATTCGTGAATTTGAAGCGGCTGGCCGCAACATTGTTGGATCAGCTCCGGTAGGTTATGAAGGTACGGCGCGTTGGTTAGAGGCGATTGGTAAATCAACCAACACCCCACAAGACTTAATTGCGGCTGCACAAAATCGTATTCTCCCAGCGATTAAGGGTGTGCTTGCTGCTGCACCAATCAAAGGGCGGATTACTTTGAGTGGCTATGAAGGGTCTGAACTGATTGTTGCCCGCCTCTTAATTGAGAGTGGTGCAGATGTGCGTTATGTAGGCTCTGCATGCCCGCGTACTCCTTGGAGCAATGAAGACCGCGAATGGCTAGAAGCAAAGGGAGTTCATGTTCAGTTCCGCGCCTCCCTAGAGCAAGATTTAGCTGCGATGAAAGAGTTCAAGCCAGACTTAGCAATTGGAACAACTCCAGTAGTGCAGGCTGCTAAGCAAGCTTCGATACCGTCTTTGTACTTTACGAATCTGATTTCAGCGCGGCCATTGATGGGGCCTGCAGGTGCCGGTTCATTGGCCCAAGTGATCAATGCTGCGATTGGTAATCAAGCGCGCTTTGATGAGATGAAAGCATTCTTTGGTGATGTTGGATCTGGTTATAAATCTGGCGTTTGGGAAGATGTACCAAAAGATTTCCCAGACTTTAAGGCTGAAGTACGCCGTAAGCTAGAGAAGAAATTGAAGAAGCGCAAAGCTGAGGAGATGATGTAATGTTTGTCATCGATCACGATCGCGCTGGTGGATATTGGGGTGCAGTCTATGTATTTACTGCCATCAAAGGTTTGCAGGTAGTGATTGACGGTCCTGTAGGTTGTGAAAACTTACCCGTCACTTCAGTGTTGCATTACACCGATGCATTACCTCCACATGAGTTGCCCATTGTGGTTACCGGTTTAGAGGAAGAGCAGTTAGGTCGCGAAGGTACCGAAGGTGCTATGAAGCGCGCACATGCTACTTTAGATCCTGATCTACCAGCAGTGGTAGTAACTGGCTCAATTGCAGAAATGATTGGCGGCGGTGTTACTCCTGAAGGGATGAATATTGCTCGCTTCTTACCAAGAACCATCGATGAAGATCAATGGCAATGTGCTAACCGTGCGATGTATTGGTTATGGACTGAATACGGTACCCGTAAGGTTCCAGAACGCAAACCTAGAGCAGAAGGTGAAAAGCCACGCGTCAATATTATTGGACCTTGCTATGGCACCTTTAATATGCCGAGCGATCTTGCAGAGATTCGCCGTTTAGTTGAAGGCATTGGGGCTGATATCAACATGGTTTTCCCGCTAGGATCTCATTTAGCTGAAGTGGAAAATCTAGTTAACGCAGATGTGAATGTCTGCATGTATCGTGAGTTTGGTCGCATGCTGTGCGAAGCCTTGGAGCGTCCTTATTTGCAAGCGCCTGTAGGCCTGCATAGCACTACTCAATTCTTGCGCAAGCTTGGCGAGTTACTTGGATTGGATCCAGAGCCATTTATTGAGCGTGAGAAGCACACCACCATCAAGCCAATCTGGGACTTATGGCGTTCAGTGACCCAAGATTTTTTCAGTACTGCAAGTTATGCAGTCGTTGCCAATGAAACCTATACCCGTGGTATTCGTCATTTCTTATCAGATGAGATGGGTTTACCTTGTAGCTTTGCTATTCCCAGAAAACCTGGTGAAAAAACAAACAATCAAGAGGTGCGCAAGCTCACTAAAGAGAAGCCTCCACTCGTGATGTTTGGTAGCTATAACGAGAGAATGTATTTAGCTGAAAACGGTAGTAAGGCATCTTACATTCCATCATCATTCCCTGGCGCGATTATTCGACGTCATACCGGTACTCCATTTATGGGTTATGCCGGTGCTACATACATCATTCAGGAATTTTGTAACGGTTTATTCGATGCACTTTTTTATATCCTGCCATTGGGCACCGATATGGACAAGGTGGATTCCTCGTTAACACGTACTTATCGCTCTAACTCTCTGCCTTGGGATCAAGATGCGCAGAAATTAGTTGCTGACTATATTAAAACTAGACCAGTTCTGATCCAGATTTCTGCTGCTAAAGAGATGCGAGATCGTGTAGAGCAAGATGCAGAAAAGGCTGCTGAAGAGAGAATCACAGCTGTAAGAGTGAAGTCTTCATGCAAAGAAATTACTGAGGAGGTCGAGGCATGATTTCTTCATTAGTAAAAGTTAATTCCAACAAATCCATCGATTTGTTGGAAACGGAATGTGGCATGCCGTACGCTACAGCCCATGTCGCGCGGGTTAAGCGCGGTAACGGCCGCAAGGCTATTTTTGAAGGAGGTAATTGGTTATGAGCGATCACAGAACAGGTTCAATATCTGGCCTTACTGATGACGAAGCCAAGGAGTTTCATCAGTTGTATATCCAAGGTTTAGTTGGTTTTACTGCTGTAGCTGTAGTAGCCCATATTTTAGTTTGGGCATGGCGTCCTTGGTTCCATTGAAATCGGTTTAAATCTTAGGGGAATGAAATGAAAAATAGTCACGTTATGAGCAAAGAAAAAAATATGATCACAGAGGATTCAATCTCTTTCAATCTTATTTTTATTTTATGTTTTTTAGTGTGCTTTGTTGTTTCTTTGTTTACCCAGATTTTGCCAAATAAGTGGAGTTCTTGGCTTCCAGGGGCTGAAGAAAAATCGCTTATCGATGGTACGAAGTCGGCAGTTTATGGCTTTATGTCTTACTTAAATTAGGAGAAGATTATGTGGAGAATTTGGAAACTGTATGATCCATTGCGAGCGATGGTTGTTCAAGGAGTTTTTCTCTTTGGTCTTGCAGCAATGATTCACTTGATTTTGCTAAGTAGTGTTCGTTTTAACTGGTTGGATGGTCTAAGCCAAGCCCAGTTTAAGACGATGGAGGCAAAATCAGGATCAGCAATGCCGCCATCAGTTCCGGCGGCAAAGTAATTTGTGTAAAAAATGGTGAATAGGGTTAGGTTAATTAGCTACTTAGCTCAACCCTATTTATCCATTCATTGGAGAGCATAAAAAATGGCCATGCTTAGTTTTGAGAGAAAGTATCGCGTTCGAGGCGGTACATTAGTCGGTGGGGACTTATTCGATTTTTGGGTGGGGCCGTTTTACGTCGGATTTTTTGGTGTCACCACTGTTTTCTTTTCCTTTTTAGGTACCGCACTGATTTTGTGGGGTGCTTCACAGGGTCCAACATGGAACCCCTGGCAGATCAATATCGCGCCACCGGACATTAGTTATGGACTAGGTTTTGCTCCCTTGTTGCAAGGCGGGCTGTGGCAGCTGATTACAGTTTGTGCCTTAGGCGCATTTCTTTCATGGGCCTTACGAGAAGTAGAGATTTGTCGAAAACTCGGCATGGGACTTCATGTTCCTTATGCTTACTTAATGGCGGTGTTTGCTTATTTCACCTTAGTGATCATTAGGCCTGTACTCATGGGTGCATGGGGTCACGGTTTTCCATATGGGATCTTGAGCCACCTAGATTGGGTTTCCAACGTGGGCTATCAGTATCTGCATTTCCATTACAACCCAGCGCACATGATTGCGGTGACCTTATTCTTTACAACTACCTTTGCGTTGGTATTACATGGCGGCCTAGTCTTGTCATCCACCAATCCTCAGAAGGGTCAGTTTGTTAAAACGCCTGAACACGAAGATACCTTTTTTAGAGATTCGATTGGTTATTCCATTGGCACTTTAGGTATTCATCGCCTCGGATTATTTTTAGCTGTAGCAGCGGTTTTCTGGAGCGCCGTGTGTATTGTAATTAGCGGCCCATTCTGGTCGCGTGGTTGGCCTGAGTGGTGGGGTTGGTGGTTGAACTTGCCAATTTGGCGTTAAGAGGAACATACATTATGGAATATCAAAATCTATTCACTCAAGTTCAAGTAGTTGCTCCGCCGCATCACGGGGTATCTATAGACCCTTACGAAGAGCGAGAGCGCTTTGGCACGCCAGCTCTGATTCATTTATTTGGTCGTCTAGGTAATGCTCAGCTTGGACCTATTTACTTAGGTGGTTTAGGCATTGCCTCTTTATTTTTTGGCCTTATTGCATTTCAGATTATGGGCTTTAATATGTTGGCCTCAGTCAATTGGAACCCAATTGAATTTGTGCGCCAGTTATTCTGGCTTTCTTTAGATCCACCGCTGCCAAAGCATGGACTGTCTTTATTCATGCCTCTCAATGAGGGTGGTTGGTGGATGATGGCCGGCTTCTTCTTAACTGTCTCAATTTTATTATGGTGGGCAAGAATGTACCGCCGTGCAGTTGCCTTGGGTATGGGTACGCACGTTGCTTGGGGTTTCTTGGCAGCAATTTGGTTGTATCTCGTATTAGGATTTATTCGCCCCATCATGATGGGTAGCTGGAGCGAGGCCGTTCCGTTTGGAATCTTCTCGCACTTAGATTGGACTGCTGCGTTCTCATTACGTTATGGTAATTTATTCTATAACCCCTTCCACATGTTGTCGATTGTTTTCCTTTACGGATCCGTGCTCCTCTTCGCAATGCATGGCGGAACTATTTTGGCAGTCAGCCGCTTTGGTGGCGAACGAGAGATTGAGCAAATCGTTGATCGTGGCACAGCCTCAGAAAGAGCAGCTTTATTCTGGAGATGGACCATGGGCTTTAATGCGACCATGGAATCGATTCACCGTTGGGCTTGGTGGTTTGCAGTGTTAACCCCTTTAGTTGGTGGTATCGGCATTTTGCTAACCGGCACTGTTGTGGATAACTGGTATTTATGGGCAGTAAAGCATCATGTGGCACCTTCTTATCCTTATGTTTTTGGAACTCCATTGCCTGACCCTGCTACTACCGGATTTATTCCACCTCTTCCACCTGCTATCCCAGGGAGATAAGCCATGAAACAACTAAGAAAATTTCTGATGTTACCGGTCTTGCTGTTGGGTATTTTGCTGCTGTCTGGCTGTGGCGAGAGACCGCCAATGGAAACGGTTCAGCATGGCTTTCGTGGAACAGGTATGGATTTGATTTATAACCCGCGCATCTTGGCAGAGCAAGCTGAGAAAAATGCAGTACCTGTGTCATCTGGACCAGCCTCAGCCGATGGACCAAAAGCAGGGGCGGTATATCAAAATGTGAAAGTCCTCAACAATTTAAGTGTTGGCCAATTTACTTCATTCATGGTTGCCATGACAAGTTGGGTTGCACCTGAGCAGGGCTGTGCTTATTGTCATAATGTGAACAATTTTGCAGATGAATCTTTGTATACCAAGAGTGTAGCTCGCAACATGATTTTAATGACACAACGAGTGAACACTCAATGGCAAAACCACGTCGCTCAGACAGGTGTTACTTGCTATACCTGTCATCGTGGTAACAACATTCCGCAAAATGTATGGTTTAAAGACCCCGTACAAAAAGTTGGCAATGGCATGTTAGGCAATAAGAATGGTCAAAATACGCCAGTTGAAGGTTCTGGCTATGCATCATTGCCGAATAATACCTTTGCAGCTTATTTGCTAAATGATCAGAAGATTCGCGTCAATGGTGAGACTGCATTGCCCACGGGGAACAAAAGTAGTATTAATGCAACCGAGGGGACCTATGGGTTAATGATGCATTTCTCAAACTCTTTAGGTGTTAATTGTACGTATTGTCATAACACTCGATCAGTAGCTTCTTGGGAAGAAAGTCCGCCACAGAAAACGACAGCTTGGTATGCCATTCGAATGGCGCGGGATCTCAACAATAACTACATGGAACCTATCCAAGGACTTTTTCCTCCGCATCGTTTAGGCCCCACTGGTGATGTTGCTAAAAACAATTGCGCTACTTGCCACCAAGGCGCTTACAAGCCGCTTTATGGGGTATCGATGTTGTCTGACTATCCTTATCTGACCGGGCCCGCAATGACAACACAAAAAGCTCCTAATTATCCTTACTTGAACGGGCCGGCTAAGTCAATGCAGAAATCTTCAGACGCGGTTCCTCCGACAAAATCGGTGGCAATGAAGTAAGCTATGTAGAGTTAAACCGATAGCGTCATACGGTAAATATGACGCTATTTTTTTGTAGAAAAGTTGGTTTGGTGAAATGTTAAAAAAAGCAGTATTCAAAGAAGACCAAGTATCGACTGCCATTGTGATTGGAAGTGGATTTGGCGGATTGGCCTCTGCGATTCGTTTGTCTTGTAAAGGCTATAAGGTCATTGTTATAGAGAAGTTAGATGCGCCAGGTGGTAGGGCATACGTACACCATCGTGATGGCTTTACGTTTGATGCGGGGCCTACCATTATTACAGCACCCTTCCTACTGAGTGAATTATGGGAGTTGTGTGGAAAGAAGATGTCAGATGATGTTGATCTGCGCCCAATGGATCCTTTTTATCGTATCCGTTTTGATGACGGTACTCATTTTGATTACACGGGTGACCCAGCCAGAATGCGCGCTGAAGTGGCTAAGTTTGCGCCAGAGGACTTACCAGGTTACGAGCGATTTTTAGTAGAAGCAGAAAAATGCTACAAGCATGGTTTTCAGGAGCTAAGTTCTACTGCATTTGACTCAATCGGAGATTTGATTCGTGCCATTCCATCAATGGTGAAGATGCGGGCCTGGGAGAGTCTCTATAAATTAGTTGCGCGCCATTTAAAACATGACAAGATACGTCAAGTGATGAGCTTTCATCCACTCTTAATTGGCGGCAATCCTTTCTCTGTTACTGCAGTTTATGCGCTCATCAACTCCTTGGAGCGACGCCATGGCGTGCACTCGGCAATGGGCGGCACAGGCTCCTTGATTAAGGGCTTAGCAGGTTTATTAGCTGGCAGAGGAGTGCAAATTCGCCTGAACTCTGAGGTGAAGCGTATTGAAGTAGAGGATGGTAAGGCTCAAGGTGTGACCCTGGCCAATGGCGAATTTATTCCTGCAGATATTGTGGTCTCCAATGCGGATGCTGCTTGGACTTATCAAAAACTCATTGCGCCAGAACATCGGAAAGTGTGGACCGACGCTAAGGTTGATAAGAGTAAATACTCCATGAGTCTATTTGTTTGGTACTTCGGCACAGATAATCAATATCCTGACGTTCCACACCATATGATCTTGTTAGGTAAGCGCTATAAAGAGTTATTGACCGACATCTTTAAGAAGCATGTGCTGGCAGATGACTTTAGCCTTTATTTGCATAGGCCAACGGCTACTGATCCATCCTTAGCACCTGCTGGCGGTGATACATTTTATGTATTGGCTCCAGTACCGAATTTAGAAAGCGGAACGGACTGGGCTAAAGAGGCTGAGCCCTATCGTCAAGCAATTGCCAAGTACTTAGATGAAAGTGTTCTGCCTGGATTTGAAAAGCATCTTAAAACATCTTTTCTTATGACTCCTCAAGATTTTCAAGATCGTCTTTTATCCGTTAAAGGCGCTGCCTTTGGTTTTGAACCACTCTTGCTTCAAAGCGCTTGGTTTAGACCACACAATCGTAGTGAAGATATTCAAGGGCTTTATATGGTGGGAGCTGGTACTCACCCGGGTGCGGGTATCCCCGGTGTTTTATCTTCAGCAAAAGCATTAATGTCAGTAGTAGCTGAGCCTAGAAAAGTCTTAGCATGACTCATAATATGAAAGACCTTCAAGAGTGCGTCGCAACCATGCGAGATGGATCAAAGTCCTTCTTTGCTGCCTCCAGAATTTTGCCGCAGAGAGTCAGAGACCCAGCAACTGCGCTTTATGCATTCTGTCGGATTACCGACGACGTGGCTGATGCAGTAGATGCTGAGCCAGATGCGATACCAAAATTGCGTGAACGTCTTGACCGAATCTACCAAGGTATGCCAGATGATATTGCTGCCGATCGGGCCTTATCGATAGTCGTTAAAGAGTTTGATTTACCTATCAGCTTGCCGCTCGCACTCATCGAGGGTTACGAATGGGATACCCAGTTCAAAATCTATAACTCCTTAGAGGATTTATTAGATTACTGCGCTAGAGTAGCCGGTACAGTGGGAGCGATGATGTGCGTCATCATGGACCGTAGGGAACCAGAAACTTTAGCAAGAGCCTGTGAACTGGGTTTGGCGATGCAACTTACAAATATTGCGCGTGATGTTGGTGAGGATGCTGCTAATGGGCGGATCTACTTACCCCTAGATTGGCTCAGAGAATCGGGACTAGATCCCCAAATTTGGTTAAGTAAACCCGAGTTTAATGGTCAAATTGCGAGTGTGATCGCCCGTCTCTTAAAGCATGCAGATGTTTTGTATTCTCGCTCGGAGAGTGGAATCTCAGACTTACCTTGGGATTGTCGTCCAGCGATTCAGGCAGCTCGCTTGATTTACTCAGAGATTGGTCGAGAAGTAGAAAAGCTGAATTTGGATTCTGTTTCGACTAGAGCTTATGTACCCTCTAAAAGAAAGTTGATTCTTTTAGCAGAAGCCTTTACAGCTATTTCTAAAATATTTTCCAGAAAACTGAAAGTAGATGCCGATAAAGCTATTCAATATCTAGTAAACGCAGTAATTGAAGTTCCACATGAAAAGCGTTTTGATGGAACAACCCATGATCATTTATTGTGGTTCGTTGAACTCATGGAGCGACAAGAGCGTCGTCGTAATCCCCGTACGCATGGTAGAGCTCTGCAGTAGCTATTTTAGGCAAGTTACCAAGTCTTACGCGGCATTCTCCAAGGTAGCATGAACTGAGTTGCGGGAGAGATAAGTTTTGGAACATTTAAGGTCTCATGAAAAGAGATCACTTTCTCGCCTAATAATTCTGAATTTAAAACAGAGCGAGTATAAAAAGGCGTATTTTCTAACATCTGAATGACTTCTAAGCCCTCAGAGCTTTGATTGCGCATATGCCCTTGAATACCCCAGATGGTTTTTGGCAGAGCTTGCCTTGGTGGAGCTTCGAAATGATCAATCGTGCCATTCGGATTGAAGGTGAGCGCTAATATTTTTTCTTGAGCATTCTTTTCCCGCACATCATAAATGACCGAAGTTCTGCCGCCACTCATTTCTGCTCTGGACCAATCCCATTCATGAAAAGATTGGCTGATAGGTTCATCACCTTCATTTGAATCTAAATAAGCATTACCTTCCCATTGCAAGTCGGGAGAATTTAAGCGCACCTTTACTCGTGCTGAAGGTGCAAGAGGCCCCCAACGATGCCTATCAGCTGCGTCTAGAGGCGTACTAAAGTTAAAGAGGGTATTAGGATAGAGCTCAACAGTGCCTGAAACTTTTTGCCCAAAAGGAACTGCACGCTCTTGTATCTGAACAATCAGCTTGTTGCCATCCCAACGCAGATTGCTTGGACCAATGACAAACTCAGTAGAGCTTCGGGAGACTTGCTTTTCACCACGCTCAGTCATTGCCCAGCGACTTTTCCCTTTGCTATAAATAGCAACGTTGAGTGAGCAATAATTTTCAGGGTTAACAGAAGCTCCACCTCTTCTAGCCCATGCATAGTAAGGTGAAAATACACTGCCAACAAAGGCGATTAAGACAATGCCATGTTGACCATCATCGCTTAGAGCGTCGATGTACCACCAGAGATAAGCGTTCTTCCCGACAGCTTGGTCAAACCGAGGTGTGCCATCAAGGTTGCGGCCGCCATGCGCCCTGATAGGGCTGCCATTGGAACTCCCGGTCCCGGATGAACGCTGCCCCCCGCTAGATAAAGACCTGGAATCGGACTTTGTGCTGAAGCTCGCCCAAAAGTTTCCATCCAGCCATGGTTGGCTTGGCCATAGAGGGCTCCGCCCGACGCCGGAAAGAGCTGGTTGAAAATAGCAGGTGTCGTACGGTGACATATTGCACTGTCCAAATCGATGTTCAAACCACATTGTTGCAGAAGACCAAAGGTTTCGTGTTCGCATTGATCGATTTCCTTGGCATTAAATTCAGATTGATCACCTTTAGCTGGGGCATTCACTAGACAGAGCAGTCTTTGTAAGTCCAGTTTAGCTTGGTAGCTATCCCCTTGATCTTGAGCGCAGACATAGACGGTCGGTTTACGAGGAAGGCGGCCCCTATTAAAGATGTCGTCAAACTCAGCTTGATAGTCTTGATTAAAGAAAACATTGTGACGTAGCAAAGGAAAGCCATCTGCTTTGGCATTGATTGACCAAGTAATCGCAGAAAGCGATCTCTTAGCAGGTGAGGGCGGAGTCATCTTTTGATTAAATGCTTTGATTCCTTCTACATTGAGTAGTCCAGTTTGGAGTGCCGCAAGATCGCCATTGAAAATAACGTGATCTGAATAGAGCAGGGTGCCATCTGCTAACCGTACTCCGCTGACCTTGCCATTCTTGAGAAGGATTTCTTCACAAGTTTTGTCAGTCATCAACTGTACGCCTTTATCTTGTGCTAACTTACAAATGGCCTTAACGAGGCTATACATACCGCCTTCAATTGCCCATACTCCCTGGGTCTCAACATCGGCAATGAGCATCAGGGTGGCGGGGGCTTCGTATGGGGATGAGCCACAGTAGGTAGCGTAACGACCAAACAATTGATGCAATCTGGGGTCATGGAAATAATTGCCAAGTGATTTCCAGAGGGTATTAAATAAGCCAATGTCATATAAGACCTTAGACCCAGTAATACCTAAGTCAGCAATCATGCCGCTAAAGTTTGGCTTCGCTGAAAGCATATACGGCTTCTCAAGCGCCTTATAGAGTTCTCGGCATTGAGCAGAAAATTGCAGAAATCGTTTGGCTTCAGCCGGAGAAGAAAACTCTGCAATCGCTTGTGCAGATTGCTCTATATCTGAAAATAAATCTAATCTTTCGTCTTTACTCCAGGCATGTCTCGCCAGAATATTCAACTTCTCCAGCTTTAACTCGGACTCTAAAGAGGTACCAGCCTTTTCAAAGAGGGCATCAAAGACCCAGCGCATGGTAAAGACAGTAGGGCCAGAGTCAATGGGTGCAGGGGCTAGAGGATCATCAGAGCAATTGATTTGACGAATCTTACCGCCAAGCTGAGCTTCTTTTTCGACCAGAATGACTTCAACTCTAGAGGAGGCAAGATCGAGTGCGCAAGTAAGTCCAGCAATGCCGCCACCAATAATAATGACGGGAGCTTTAGCCAAGAGTGCGACCCTTCCAGCTGCCGAATGCATCAAAGGGTTGATAACGTGAGAACATCGATTCAGAAAAGTAGCTGCCGTACATCGATGCACGGATGGCATCTTGGTGCGCCCCTTGCCTTGCATATTGATCCATCGCTGCTTGAGACTCCCATATGGTAAAGGTAGCCTGGCGAAAAAATGGAGCCTCACCAATACCAGCAGCAATAATGCAGCCAGCTGATTTCTCAAGAGAGATTTCTGCCGCAGGCTCTTTACTCCAGAATTCCAGACAATTGAGCGGTTTAATAGACGCTCTGGTGATTGAAACGATCGGGCCTGATATGGGTGTATCAACAGTAATTTGCGGAACAAAGCCTGACCACTGACCTTTGATTGAATAGGTTTTGAGTTTTACTGAAAAAAATTCATTGGCATGCGCTTTGTACCACTGGATGAGTTTTGAAGATGCGTAAAATTTTTCAGCACTAGTGAGATCTTTAAAGACACAAAAAAGTGCTTGATGGGTGCCACTTGGGCGGAATGAGAAACCACCATTTTCTCCTGAGCCCATATGTTTGTAGAACTCAAGACCTGGCGTCGACCAAAGCCAAAGCCTTGTAAACATGAGTCTTAAAATACCGCTGATTTTTGCTGATGACTGGATATCTACAAGAACCATCAGTGCAACTTGACTGCTCATCACTGACTTTCTAATCAATATCCTTACTGGAGTCTACTAGGCCATACTTTCTGAGTTTGATGTATAGGCTTTGCCTTGATAAGCCCAAGATTTCAGAGGCAGAAACACGATTATCTTGAGTTAAATCTAATGCGGCCTTGATGCAGAGCTGCTCAATTAAGTCGGTTGTTTCAGCTAGGATATCTTTCAGGGGGACTTTTCCAACTAGCATCGACAATTCTTGAGAACTTCGTACAAGTTTTTTATCGATACGTGCACCTTTATTTTGTCTCGAATCTACTTGACGAAAGATCATACCAATACAGGCGCGAGGTTGCGCTACTGATACTGCAGAAATATCCACCAACTTAATGCTACTAGTAGCATTAGTTATAGAGGAGACGCAAGATTGTGAGCTAGCCTTGCCTTTTAAGGATTGCATCATTTGATCAAAATCGGTTCTCTCTGGCCCTAAATAGTTTCTGATGTTGGTGCCAATGAGGTCTTGTTCGCCCCTAGTAGCGCTTAATTTATTGAAGGCTTTATTCGCCTTCAGAATAAGACCTTCTGGGGTACAAACGACAAAACCATAGGCGTTATTGTCAATGGCTTTAACGGTTAACGAGTCATACTCTATTAGGCTAGATACTTTCGCCAAATCCAACTGCTTCAGATTCAGCAGTAAGTAAGGAATCCCGCTGTTTATAAAGGAGGTTGCGCTGATTTGAGTTGCTTCGCCATTGCTCAATAATATTTTTAGGATACTGGGCTCGTCTGTATCTTGAACACCTTGCAGAAAATTAGCAGCCTTGCTTAGCTCACTAGCAGGGAAGAGGGATAAAAGCGATTTTCCAATGCAGGTATTTTTACCAAGAAGCAGTTGCTTTATGGCATTTCTGTTCATCTCGACTATCGGATATGCATCATCTGCCTTAACGATGACGATAGACTCTGTACCAATTTCAAAGATAGATTGAAACCGTTCTTCTAGCTGACTTATTTGCAGATAATTTTGACTAATCTCTTTTTGAGCCGACACTAAATTTTGCTGCAAGCGAGAGACCTCTGTGATATCTCTGCCAATAACGATAATCTTTTTATTCGATGATGTTTTGATGGAGGCACACATCATTGGCAATGCTATATTTGCCTCATTGCCAATCATATTAATTTGTCTAAACTTAGAAATGGTGTCTGGGTTGGCATCGTCTAGCAAGCGTTGGACTTTTGTTCTGCTATCAGGCTCCACTACTTCTAACCATTTTTTCCCAATCAGATCGTCTGAAATTTGTTTGGCTAAATATTTATTATCAGAGTAGATGCTTTGTATCGATCCTAGGTCATCCAAAACAAAGGAAATATCTGCCGATGCTCGCGCTATCTGACTGAGCTCTTTCCCGCTCAATTCTGCAAAGAGTTTATCTGGATGATATGAGATGGACATATTAATTTAAGGCGGCCTTTTGCGCTATTAAGTATGAAACTTTTTTAATGGCTTCTTCGGCTGTGAGCTCGCATACATCTGCAGAGCACTCTTGAATCAGTTCCGGATTGAAATCGAATAACGGGCCACCTGCCATTGTCAGTATCCCCTTGTTTTTTGAGACCTTTTTTACTTCATTGAGCAATGTTTCCATGGTACCCCATTGATCCTCGCAGGAGATAGAAATTGCCAATAAATCATAGCTTTGCAAACGAATTCGATCCTTGAGATCGGTGCTGGTCGTTTCAATTTCAACTGTTGTATTCCAACCGTTCAATTTGAAAAATTCACCCATGATGAGGATGCCTAGGGTGTGTTGTGATCCTGGTGCATTAATTAGTAGAGCATTTCCCTGGAACTCAGAGAGTTTGCCTTGGCTCATAAAGGCAGGGCTTAACTGGTGAATCAGGTTCTGGGCTCGGCCTAGGGCCAAAGTCACCTCTGTAAAGCTATTTTCATCGGTTTCCCAGAGCATCTGCAGGCGCCTAGTCGATGCTGGAATCAGATTCATATAAAGCGATACAAGACTGTGCCCCGATTTTTGCATGCGATCGATGAAAGTGAAACAGTCCGCTATGGGGCCGTCAAGCAAAGTCTGGCAAAAATCGATAATTTCTGTCTGTTTTACCTCGATGTTGCTACTTTGGGTGTCAGCTATGTGATTGGTGGATTCCAGCTTATGCCCCATAAGTAAGCGGGGGATGATTTCCGACTCAATAGTTTTGTTGAGCCACAGCATCATTTCAGCATTATCTAATTCGCCTAAACTAGATTGGAATGTTTTTTTCAGCGAGTCCGACAAAACTCATCTCCTAATAATGCAGTGATTAGCGCAAATGATGGATGCTAAATGCTGCACCGCAAAAATTAATAAATTCTTTACCCTCTATGAGTCTAACTGTAACAAATTTATAACAAATCCATTTGGCATTCTTTTTGCATAAATTGCCATAGGGAAACTACTAATAATAGGGTTACCCCGAGGGGTATATTTTACTAAATATCGTAAACTTTGATTGACACTTTTAGACTCTAAAAGCATAGCTATGATTGTTTTAATGATGTTTTAGAAAAATTAGCAGACTGTAAATGGAAAAAACCTATAGACCACTATATACCCCAGAAGAAAGGGTAAGAAGAGATACGACTAAATGGACCTTGGTCCAGGGAATTTTAGCGCCTATTCAGTTTGTTGTTTTCCTAGTCAGCCTTTATCTCGTGCTGCGTTTTTTATTCACTGGAGAGGGTGAGAATGCAGCGAATGTTTCAGTAGTGGTTAAAACACTCACGCTCTACACCATCATGATCACTGGATGCATTTGGGAAAAAGTTGTTTTCAATTGCTATTTATTTGCCCCAGCATTTTTCTGGGAAGACGTATTCAGTATGTTGGTATTGCTATTGCATACCTTGTATTTAGTGGCCTTGGCAACCGGATATTTAGACCAATATCAATTAATGATTTTGGCATTGGCAGCGTATGCTACTTACGTGATTAATGCAGGCCAATTTATCTGGAAGCTGCGCATGGCGCGCTTAGACCAGGAAAAGAAGAAACATGAATCGATGGTTGGCGTTGAGGCTATTCACTTACAAGCTAGCCAAGCTTCAAGCCTTAGGAATTCTAGGGCAACCCTTACAGGGTTAAGTACGGGGGAGGCAGAAGAGTTGCATCGTAATCTTGTGCAAGGGACCCAATTTTTTGGATTTACAGCAGTAATAGCCCATCTATTAGCCTACATCTATTCCCCATGGTTGAAATAATTAATAGGCGATGATTTGATGCTTGAAAATTCTTACACTCAAAAGCGTACTCAGCTTCAGGAGTATTTCGATCGTACAGCAGTGGACGCTTGGGCGAAGTTAACATCAACAGCCAAAGTAAGCGGTATCCGAGCTAAGGTTCGTGCTGGTCGCAAAGAAATGCGACACCTCTTACTTAGTTACTTGCCTAGTGATTTGACTGGCCAGCGCGTTTTAGATGCTGGTTGTGGAACTGGAGTCTTGGCTGCTGATTTAGCAAAGCGCGGCGCTAATGTCGTCGCGATTGATTTATCCCCAACCTTAGTCGATTTAGCGCGCGAAAGAATTGGCAATGATGTTGGCTCTGGCTCCATTGAGTTTCGCTCTGGCGATATGTTGGATCCATCTCTAGGTGAGTTTGATCATGTGATTTGTATGGATTCGATGATTCACTACCACCATTTAGATATTGCTGATGCGATGGCCAAGCTTGCTAATCGGACCCGGGCTAATATCGCCTTTACCTTTGCCCCCAACAATGCAGCATTGAGTACATTACTGACCATCGGCAGCTTATTTCCGAGAAGTGATCGATCACCCTTTATTCAACCGATTTCGATTGACTCCCTCACGAGAACTTTTAACAAGCATGATGGTCTTGGAGATTGGGCGCCAGTGAGTACACAAAAAGTGCAACGCGCTTTTTACTTTTCACAGGCTATGCGTTTAAGCAAAAAGCCATCTGATCAGAATAAAGCGCGATAACAATAAAAATGTTTACTCTGACCTGGCGTGGCAAAGAGTTATTTGAAAATTGGAAGAGAGTGAGTCCAAGGTTCTTACCTTTTGCCGATATCGCCACCAAAGAGTTGCCATTAAGTCGTCTCTTAAGGCTGTCACTATTTCAGGTCTCTGTCGGTATAGCGATGGTGATGCTGATTGGTACCCTCAATCGCGTCATGATTGTTGAGTTGCAAGTGAGCGCCGCTTTAGTTTCCATTATGGTGGCCTTACCGCTGCTGTTTGCTCCCTTTAGAGCGTTGATTGGATTTAAGAGTGATAGCCATAAGTCTTTTTTGGGATGGCGCAGGGTACCTTATATCTGGATTGGTTCTTGGTTGCAATTCGGCGGTTTTGCAATCATGCCCTTTGCATTAATTTTGTTGTCAGGTGATACCACCTGGCCTGCTTGGTTTGCGCAAGCTGCAACTGGACTTGCCTTCTTATTGGTAGGCGCTGGCATGCAGACCACTCAAACCGCTGGCCTCGCTTTAGCATCGGATTTGTCTGAACCAGAGGCTAGACCAAGAGTAGTTGCGATGATGTACATGATGCTCTTGGTTGGCATGGCAGTCAGTAGTGCTATCTTTGGATATTTACTAATAGATATCACCCCTATTTTATTGATTCGCGTAGTGCAGGGCGTTGCAGCAACTACTTTGATATTGAACTTAATTGCAGCTTGGAAACAAGAGCCTCGTCAGCCTCATTTAACAGCGCACTCTATTCCAACACCCAGCTTTAAAGAAACTTGGGCCACTTTTTCGCAACAAGGCAAAGTGATGCGCTTCTTGGTGGCCTTAGGCTTAGGTACTGCAGCATTTAGTATGCAAGATATTATTTTGGAGCCGTACGGTGCTGAAGTACTAGGTCTATCAGTTAGTGCCACGACAGTATTAACCAGCCTTACTTCTTTAGGTGCTCTGCTTGCTTTTGGGGTAGCTGCACGTTATTTAAATCGCACCATCGATCCATATCGTCTTGCCTCCATTGGCGCCTTGTTTGGCATTGTGGCTTTTAGCTGCGTGATTTTTTCTGAGCCCTTACTTTCCCCCACGCTATTTCGTTGTGGGGCATTTTTGATTGGCTTTGGAGGTGGATTATTTGCTGTCAGTACACTAACTGCCGCAATGAGTTTTGAGTCAGGCGGAATGAATGGTTTAGTCCTGGGTGCTTGGGGTGCAGTACACGCTACTGCATCTGGTATTGCTATTGCAGCTGGTGGCGTCATTCGTGATCTCGTTTCTAGTCTAGCCACTAGTGGTTTTTTAGGCGATGGCCTTATTTCTGCTGCTACAGGCTATAGCTTTGTGTATCACATTGAATTTTATTTACTGTTTGCTACATTAATTGCAATTGGGCCTTTAGTTGTGATGAATAAGCATGCCGATATGAATGTTTCGAAGAAGTTTGGTTTAGATGAATTACCAAGTTAAGTAGTAGTAAAGTATGTTTTTTTTCAATAAGCATTATTGTTAAAAGGGAGAGCAAGATGGCAACCGGAGCAATTACAGAATATATAGATGTTGCGCAATTGGTTCTATATGCATTTTGGGTATTTTTTTTCGGTCTAGTGTATTATCTCACCTTAGAGGGTAAGCGTGAAGGTTTTCCGCTAGAGTACGATATTCGCGGCGAAACGCGACGAACGATCGGAATAGTCGGTATGCCTGCACCAAAGACTTTTCATACTGAGTATTTTGGTGATGTGACCCAGCCAAAAGATGAGCCCCTTGAAAAAGTGGCCGCTCGACCTTCAAGTTATTTAAACGGCGCCCCTTTAATTCCAACCGGAAATCCGATGTTGGATGGGGTTGGGCCGGGTGCCTTTACGAAGCGCGCAGATATTCCTGATATGACATCAGAAGGTCAAAAGCGAATTCTGCCTGGGCGTTTACTGGGTCAATTTAGTGTCGCCAAACAAGATCGAAATCCGATTGGTATGCAGGTCATGGGTGATGATGGTGTGATAGCAGGCACCGTTAAAGAGCTCTGGATTGATCAGGCTGAAGTCGTGATTCGCTATTTAGAAATTGAAACCTTGCCCGAGTTCGGTGGTAGAAGAGTCTTGCTACCAATGAACTTTTCGCGAGTCCGTCGCGATTACATAAACGTCAAATCTATTTTGGGCAATCAATTTGCTTTAGTGCCAGGTTTGAAGAGTCAAGATCAAATTACCCTGTTAGAAGAAGAGAAGATCATGGCTTACTACGGTGGAGGCACTCTATATGCAACCCCTGAGCGTCAAGAAACTTTAATTTAAATCGCTGTAAATTGAAAGTAGAAAGTATTTTTTGTGAGTCAACAACCTTATCAATCAGCAGAGTATGAGTTTGAGGCTGCCTTAGGGCTGCCTGAACCATTACCACAAGATGAAATCATCTTGTGGCAGGGAGCTCCCAATTGGATTTCCATGGCAAAGCATGTATTTCGTTTGCAATGGCTCGGCTTGTACTTTGTTGTAATTGTGATTTGGCAATTGATTTCTGTAGCCGGTAGTGAGGGTGGCTTAGCCGCTGGATGGAGTAGCGTAGCGCTTGCCTTTGCCCTAGCTGTAATCGGGTTTGTATTGGTTGGTCTAATGGCTTATTGGTCTGCCACTGAAGCTCTTTACACTCTAACGAACCGTCGTATCGTGATGAGAGTCGGTATTGTTTTGACCGTGACATTTAATCTCCCGTATAAAACGCTGGGTAGTGCCGGTCTCAAGTTATACAAAGACGGCACAGGTGACATTCCAATGCAAATTGCCACCGAGGATAAGATTGCCTACTTTCATTTATGGCCTCATGCACGTCCATGGCATTTAGCCACCCCAGAACCAATGATGCGTTGTGTTCCAGAGGCAAAAAAAGTGGCAGCCATCCTGACAGAAGCCTGGGTTGCATCCACTGGCTTGAGTAAAAAAGCAGCACAAGAAATTCAAGTTGAGCAAGCGGGAGTGCAGACGGCATGAGCATTCCACAAAGCAAGGATTTTCTATCACCCGTGGCCAAGATACTGGTAGCCACTGGCATTGTCATTGTGTTGCTATTGGTATTTATTAATAGTCGTGACTTGAGTCAAGTAAGAGAGCCAGATGCAGTGCCTACGAAAGTATTGCAGCTGCGTTTTGAAGATCGTCCTGATGGCTCAATTGCAGTAATTGATCATAAAACTGGTAAACAAATTGATTCTATTCAGGGTGAGGCAGGTTTTGTAAGAGGCACTTTGCGTGGTCTTGCGCAAGAAAGAAAACGCAGGGGCTTAGATAGTGGGCCTCCATTTGAGTTAATTTATCGAGCAGATGGCCGCTTAACGTTATCGGATACCGCAACTGGTCGTTTGGTTGATTTGGAGTCTTTTGGTCCTAGCAATGCAAGTACATTTTTTAAGTTATTTAATGGGTCAAATGTAGTGGTTAGTAAGTCATAAATCTTTATTGGAGTTGGAAATGAATTTAGATAGCGCAGAAACGATGTTGCAAAGTCAGATCCCTGCAAAGGGTTCAGTGAATGAGTCCACCAAAATGGCCTTGGAAGATGCGGTATTAAGCCCGCGCTTTTATACGACCGATTTTAAAGAGATGGATCGAATCAGTATTGATGCCTTACGCCCAGAATGGGATGCATTGATGGCCGAGTATGCGAGCGACATTAATGCGGAGCACTTCCAGCGTCCTGCGGATATGGATAAGGATTACTCCAACCTCCATCCAGCCTTATATGATGAGTTCGTTGATTTCTTAATCAGCTCGATTACTTCTGAGTTTTCGGGTTGCATTTTGTATGCTGAGATTAAGCGCAAGGTCACCAATCCCGATATGCGTAACTTGTTTGGTTACATGGCTAGAGATGAAAGTCGACATGCGGGCTTTATTAACCAGTGGCTCAAGGACTTTAATATTGGTATTGATTTAGGTTTCTTGGCAAAAGCGAAGAAATACACCTACTTTAAGCCAAAGTTTATTTTTTATGCTACTTATCTTTCTGAGAAGATTGGCTATGCGCGTTACATTACTATTTTCCGGGAACTTGAAAGTCGCCCTGAAACACGCTTTCATCCGATCTTCTTATGGTTTGAACGCTGGTGCAATGACGAGTTCCGCCATGGTGAATCCTTTGCGCTGATCATGCGTGCCAATCCTAAGTTGTTACAAGGTATTAATAAGTATTGGATTCGCTTCTTCATTCTCGCGGTATATGCCACGATGTATGTTCGTGACCATACTCGGATTGAGCTCTACAAAGCGATGAGAATCTCTCCAACGGATTACGACAAGAAAGTATTGTTCATCACCAACGAAATTATTAAGCAGGTATTTCCAATTTCTGTCAATTTAGATAATCCACGCTTCTATCGCTATCTTGAAGAGATGAGAGCGCTGTTTGAGAAGATGGATGCCTATAAAAAAGAAGGTGGCCTGATCAATAAAGTGAAGTCTGCTGTTTTGGGTGCCAGGGCTGGTTTAGTGTTCGTAAAGCTGTACTTTATCCCGGTCCAAGACAACACCTTGCCTGCCAATGTTCGTATGGCTCCTACTTGGTAATGTAATGAGAATTGTTTGGCCTATCCTCTACGCGATTTTTATATGGTGGTTTAGCACCGGGATCATTCTCTTGCTAAACCAGCGCAATCCCTCGACATATAAAAATACCTTTTGGGTAAGTGGGATGGTTTTAGCTTTGGCTTTGGTGGGATTAAAAACGAGCGCTAACTTAAGTACAGTAGCAGGTGCTTATTGTGGTTTCACCTGTGCTATTTTAGTTTGGGGTTGGCAAGAAATCGGCTTCTTATTTGGTTATGTGACTGGTCCTCGTCGAGAGCCATGCCCTAAAGATTGTCGGGGCTTTCAGAAAATGTACTTTGCATTTCAGACCATCCAGCATCATGAGATTGCTTTGGTTGTGTTGGCATTAGCTGTGACGGTAATGACTTGGGGTGGCTCAAACCAAACAGGCTTCTGGACTTTTATCATCCTTTGGTTGATGCGTCAGAGCGCAAAGCTCAATGTCTTCTTGGGCGTTGCAAATCTCAATGAACGCTTTCTGCCAAATCATCTGAAGTACATATTTACCTATTTCACTTGTAAGCCAATGAACCCTTTACTGCCGCTATCGGTGATTGGCGGCATTCTTTGCGCAGTTCCTTTGTGGTTAGCCGCAGTCAATCCTAGTTCAACTGATTTTCAAGTAGCTTCAATGTCATTGACTGGCGCTATTTTGTCGCTAGCAGTCTTAGAGCATATTTTGATGGTGGTGCCTTTCTCAAGCGAGCGACTTTGGAAGTGGGGAATGCGATCATAAATACACTGACAGTGCGCCGTTTCCCTGCGCCATCCGCCATTCTAGAATTACTCAAGCCCATTACTTGGTTTCCTCCGATGTGGGCTTTTGCCTGCGGTGTTATTGCAACGGGTGTTTCTTTTGAGGGACGGTGGCACCTATTAATTGCAGGCGTGATTCTCGCTGGCCCCATGGTATGTGCTGCAAGTCAGGCAGTGAATGATTGGTTTGATCGCGAGGTTGATGCGATCAATGAGCCACAACGTCCCATTCCTTCCGGCCGCATGCCAGGCACTTGGGGTCTGTATGTTGCCTGTATCTGGACTGGGCTCTCACTCTTGTTGGGTTGGCTGATTAGCCCGTGGGCATTTGCAGCAACTTTGTTAGGACTCTTACTAGCTTGGCTATATAGCATGCCGCCAGCGCGGTTTAAGCAAAATGGCTGGTACGGTAATGCTGCTTGTGGAATTTCTTATGAAGGATTGGCTTGGTTTACGGGCTCAGCAGTGATGATGGGCGATTTACTTCCTTCCACGCCATCAATTCTTCTAGCCATTCTGTATAGCATTGGTGCGCACGGCATTATGACATTGAATGATTTCAAGGCAATTGAAGGTGACCGTCAAATGGGCGTGCGCTCTTTGCCAGTACAACTCGGTATCGCAGGTGCGGCTCAGAATGCATGCCTCATGATGTTAGCGCCTCAGTTTGGCGTTATTGGACTCTTATTCGTATGGGGTGCTTATTGGCAAGCACTTGTAATCTTATTGCTCATCGCCGGTCAAATCAAGATGATGCATTATTTTTTACAGGATCCAGTCAGGCGCGCATTATTTTTGAGTGGCTTTGGAGTGCCATTGTTTGTTGCAGGAATGATGGTGAGTGCATTTGCAGTGGCAGGACGTTTCTCGGTAAATTAATCAAACTATGAGCATTTCTGAAACCACCTATCTCACTTGGCCCCAAATTGCCAGACTAGGTTTAGTTCAGGCATCTTTGGGATCGATTGTGGTGTTAACGACCTCACTCTTAAATCGGGTGATGGTGATTGAGTTAGCTCTGCCAGCCATTTTGCCCGGTGCATTAGTAGCAATCCATTATTTTATTCAGTTAATACGTCCCCGCATGGGTTTTGGTTCAGATCAAACGCGTAGAGCCAGCCCATGGATTCGCGGAGGAATATTGGTATTGGCTAGTGGCGGTGTATTGGCGGCTGCCTCGACAATTCTTTTGAGTCATTCGGTTAGCTTAGGTATTGCATTAGCAACCATTGCCTTTTTGATGATTGGTATTGGTGTGAGTTCTAGCGGCACTGCATTGCTCGTGCTGCTAGCAAAACGAGTCGAGCCTAAGAAGAAGGCTGCCGCTGCCACTTGCGTTTGGTTGATGATGATTTTTGGGTTTGCTTTTACAGCCAGCGTCAGTGGAAAGTTCCTCACACCATTTTCATTTGAGCGTCTATTAATGGTTTCATCGACCGTATCGGTGATTGCAGTGATAGTTACATTCTTGGCGATCTGGGGCATGGAATCGCCAGTTACTAAAACTGGACAACTAACACCTAACGTAGATGAAGTTGAGTCAGAAAGCCCAAGCAAGGCCAGTTTTCGTGAAGCCTTTGCTGAGGTCTGGAAAGAAAGTAGGGTACGTTCGTTTACCTGGTTTGTCTTTGTGTCTATGTTGGCTTATAGCTCACAAGATTTGATCTTAGAACCTTTTGCAGCCGTTGCATTTGGTTTTAGCCCCGCTGAAACAACTACTTTGTCTGGTTTGCAAAACGGTGGTGTGCTCTTTGGAATGCTAGCTTTGGCTTTTATCACCAGCAAAGCTAAATCTCAGTCCTTAACGACACTAAGCAATTGGACGATTGGCGGATGTCTGGCTTCAGCTTTGGCGATGTTAGGCCTGGTTTTGTCTGGACCAATTGCCAATGTCATTTTCTTTCAGGTGGCCGTTTTCCTATTGGGCATCTTTAATGGCGCCTTTTCGATTGCTGCTATCGGGTCGATGATGCAATTTGCTAGCATCGGCACTGCACGGCGGGAGGGTGTTCGTATGGGAATTTGGGGTGCATCGCAAGCGATGGCCTTTGGTTTAGGTGGAATTATTGGAACTGGTTTAAGCGATATTGCGAGGATTATTTTGGGTGATCCAGCTTCTGCCTATGCTTTTGTCTTTTTATTAGAAGGTGTTTTATTTGTTGTGGCTGCGTACTTGTCTTATCAGACTCGTTCGCAAAAACAAACAAGTAAGATGTCGAGTCATTTAGTGGGTGTGTAGTAAATCAATCAATTAACTAAATCATTTAACTGAGTATGATGGAGATGAAAATGAGTGCCCTAGAAACTTTTGAAGTCGTTGTGGTTGGCGGTGGCCCTACTGGAGCTACAGCTGCAAGTGATCTTGCAAAGAAAGGTCGAAAAGTCCTCTTATTAGATCGCATGGGCCGCATTAAGCCTTGTGGTGGTGCTATACCCCCTCGCTTAATTAAAGATTTTGAAATCCCCGATGAGCTTCTAGTAGCCAAGGCCAATTGCGCCAGAATGATTGCGCCCTCAGATAAGGCGGTAGATATGCATATTGAGGGCGGCTTTGTAGGAATGGTCGATCGTGACAAGTTTGATGAATTCTTGCGTGTCCGTGCCGCCAATGATGGTGCTGAAAGAAGAACCGGCGTCTTTGAGAAACTGACTAGAGATCAAGATGGAGTATCAGTAGTGCACTATGTTGTGCGTGGTAAGCATGGTGCTCCTGATGAAACCGTAGCTGTTCGCGCTAAAGCAGTGATTGGTGCTGATGGTGCAAAATCAGGTGTCGGTCGTCAGGCTATTCCAGGTGCTAAGGATGTGGAGTATGTCTTCGCCTATCACGAGATCGTTAAAGTCCCTGAAAACCCACCAGCTGGATTTGATGGCTCACGCTGCGATGTTTTTTATCAGGGCGCTTTGTCCCCAGACTTTTATGGCTGGATTTTTCCTCATGGCACAACCATGAGTATCGGCACAGGCACGGCTGACAAAGGCTTTTCTTTAAGAAGTGCAGTAGAAACTCTCAAAAAACAAACTGGCCTAGAGAATGCTGAAATGCTCCGGCATGAAGGCGCGCCGCTGCCAATGAAGCCCTTAAAGAAATGGGATAACGGCAGAGACGTGGTGTTGGCTGGAGATGCTGCTGGTGTGGTAGCCCCAGCTTCGGGTGAGGGAATTTACTACGGCATGTATGGTGGCAGAGTAGCTGCTGAGGCTGTTGAGGAGCTCCTCATTACCGGCAATGGTAAGTCCTTGGCAAAAGCCCGTAAACGCTTTATGAAAGAACACGGCACGGTATTTTTAGTGCTTGGAATCATGCAGCGTTTTTGGTACACCAACGATAAACGTCGTGAGCGCTTTGTCAAAATGTGTGAAGATAAAGACGTTCAGCGCTTAACATTTGAATCGTATATGAATAAAAAACTCGTTCGCCGTGATCCTATGGCGCACTTGAAGATTTTCTTAAAAGATACCGCCCATTTATTGGGTTTTGCGAAAGTTTAAGAAGTGGTCAATCAGCAGCAGTTTTCAATTAGTCCTAAAACTGAAGGGAAGTGGAAGCATGAGAGATAACAGCGCAGTAACCTTGAAGTACAAAACTGGCAAAATGTACCTGATTGGTATCATTGCATTTTCAGTCTTAATTATCGGAATTACCTTTATGAAATTCTTATTCTCGGTTTAATTTTGTGGTGTTAGGCTCAGCTGTTGAAGGCTGAAGCCGTTATCGTTCACCAGGCGACTCAGTAGCGCCTGGTATTTGCTGGGCTCTACTGTCTTAGTGCGGGAGAGTATCCAGAGATATTTTCTCCCGGGGTCGCTCACTGCGGCTAATTGGTACTCGGGGTCTATATCGATTACCCAGTAATCACCCCAGACCATCGGCAGAAAAGATAACCAATCTGGCGCAAAGCGTACCTCCAGAATTGGGGAAGTTGAAGCACCAATTTGCCTTGCGGTACCGATTGCTTCACCTTTTCCTCCGCCCTCAAATGTGCAGCGATTAGTGACGCTCACATTGCCATCATCTTTGATCTCATAGGTCGCATTGGTATCAGCGATGCATTTTCTTTGAAACCAATTTGGAAACTTTGCAATCTCATACCAAGTGCCCTGATAGCGGGCAACATTTAATGAGGCAATTGTCTTAATAGGTGCTACTGTCTTTGGTTCTGCCTGAGTCCCTTGAGCAGATTGAGCTATAGCCCAATTTTGTGAGCAAGCAAAAATAAGCAGGCCAATAATGTAGTGGTTTTTTCTCATGATATTTGCCTTAAGATTTATTTAATTCTGCCACACAAGCGTTTGTTTGTTCACTACCATTTTTGACTTGAGTCAACTCGTTACCCATCTTATTCATTTTGAGTTGCCCAATTTGCGTATCAAAGCGCATCAGTATCTGATAAAAATCTTTTACTTCTAGCAGGTTCACCTTAATCTCTTTGCTCTGATAGAGTAGGCTTGCATCGAGAGAACCCTTAGTAATCAGTATCTGAATGGGGCTGCCATTGAGAGAGCATGACAATGTTTTACTCTGACTATCTATAGCTTCTATTTTTGGGGCTTGAGCATCACATCCCCATAAAGCTAGCGTCAACAGGAGGCTGATGAAGGCCCCCTGTGTGCGCATACGGGATGATTTCAAAAGAGTGCTCAAGAAAGCTGGGCGAGAGGAGAAACTCCAATGAGGTATTGGTGTAATCCGAATATGAAAATAATCCAAAGGATTATTCCAGAAGCAATAGTAATCACCGTCGCTTTTGTGCTGACTATAGCTTTTTCAGGAGTATGAACAGGGCGCTTTCTAGCTGAACGAAAATCTAATACAGCCCAAATTAAAAAGGCGCCAAATAAGATGAGATTGACTAGAGTGCCATTGGAGAGGAGGTGGGCTAATGCCCATACTTTGACGCCCAAAATCATGGGATGCTTGAGTTTAAGGCGAATTGCATTATTCGAAGGCGAGCTTCCTGCCAGGAAAATAAAGGCGATCAGGTTTAAGACTAGAGCAATATAGATGAGAAAACTATTGGGCTGCCATAAAACTACCGTGCTTTGCCTTGCTTGACCATAACCAATCACCATAATGATGAAGCCAATCAAAGAGATGATGGTGTACAGGCCTTTCCATTTCACTTCACCGATTCGATCAATCATGTTGTTGCGCCATGACTCAGCAAAGATTCGAGTAGAGTGGCTACCGAGAAAAATAACAAGACCGATGAGAAATAAAGCCATAGAATGCTCCAAAGGGAAAATAGGTTTTAAGGTTTATGAATTTCTTGATCGGTGGGCGTAATGCCATAGGGCTTTACTAGGGGCCAGATATGTTGGGGTACCATGGAAGCCATTTTTGCAGGCTGCTCTCTTCTCAGATGAAGCACTGTTTCAATCGCTTTCATCTCAACGCGTGTACGGGCAAATTCAAGACCACGAGGTCCCACTTTAGGCATCAACCAACCCACGATTGGCCTTAACCAGTTTGGCATTTTTCTTAAGGGAAGGCCGCCAGCAGCACGCTCTACGTTTTTCATAAAGCCAACAACGGCAGAGTGACGTTTACCAGCGGTTCCTGGTGCTGAAGTACGAACTTCGTCGCCCAATAGCCCTAATAGTTCTTCACCGCGCTCATTGCGAACAATCAGCCATTGCTCTCCCTGCCCACCCATATAACCAACAGTAATGTCCGATAGCACATTGGTGTAATCGACACAGGTACGGCAGGTGAGGGGGAAGAAGTCATTTGGCAAAGTAGAGAGAGGCAATTGAAGAAAAGGAATCTCCTTCTTTTTACCATTTTTAAAGCGGACTTCAACGTGGTAATCCGCTCTAAATTCAAGATAGTTAATCTCATCAGGCTCTGAGCTAACGAGCGACAGAAAGTGATGAAAATTTTCGGTAGTAGTGTTGCCAGAGCAGGGTGTGCCAATGACGTAAAGCTTTTCTAGTCCAAGCTCTTTCTCTAGAGCCCTTAAGGCGTATACCTGGCAAGGGATGCCAATCACAGCCATCTTTTTATAGCCTTTAGCAATCGCGGGCTCCAATAGGGAGAGAAGCGGGGCATAGCCCATTCTCATGCCACGACACTTGGCCATATCAGATGCTTTATCAATAATGATTGGCAATGGCTTCCAGCGATCATTAGGATCCTCGGTCATGGTCAAAATCGCATCGACCGCGCCAGTTTCTAATAAACGCTCACCAATACGAGTCGTAATACCAGTCCACTGTGCACCTGTGCTGGGATTTTTTAGTCCTGCGCGAAGCATCTTAGTGAATGGACCAAAATGCAACTCATCAGGACGACTCAAGTCTCTTGCTCTGCCATGGACCTGAGTTTCGAGTTCTGGATATTTTGGCTTGATAAATTGACAAGCTTCACCACAACGTTTTGGGTTATCAGTTCGAGAAATTCCACAGTCGGTGCATAAGCTCCGATAGGGTGCATCAGCAGAATTCACACGATCCTTTAGACACTATGATTATTAGGGTAAGGGAGCAAAAAGCAAAGTAAACATAATCCATTTATTATGACCTGAATATGCAATTTTTGCAGATCAATTTTATGAACATAGAGAGTAAACATGTTGCCAAATATCCCCCTAAAAAGACTTAATGGATCCCCAGAAAACTTGCAGGATTATGCTGGCAAGACACTCTTAATCGTGAATGTCGCAAGTAACTGTGGCTTTACTTCTCAGTATCGTGATTTACAAAATCTGTATACCGCAAATCAATCTAAGGGGCTGGAGATACTAGGGTTCCCATGCAATCAATTCGGCGCTCAAGAGCCCGGCTCGGCAGAGCAAATCCAAAACTTTTGTAGCACTAACTATGGTGTTACTTTTCCAATGTTCGAAAAAATTGATGTTAACGGGAATAGTACACATCCCTTGTATGTCTATTTAAAGGATCAAGCGCCCGGCGTATTAGGAACCACTGGTATTAAGTGGAACTTCACTAAATTTGTCGTCAGCAAAGATGGCCAATCTATTACACGACTTGCATCTGCAGACGGTGCAAGCGAGATGGAAGAGGTGATTGTGAAACTGCTCTAGATTAGACGCAATTTAGCAGTCATTCAGCATCCATCACTTCTTTTTCTTTTTATCTGAATCCAGCCATTCATTGACATCAGGGAAAGCTTCACTAACTTCGCCCATAAACTCACGCACCATCAGATAGAGGCCAACTACTAGAAGGCAAAAAACAAAAATTGATATAAACAGTAATGTCGTATCACTCATTTTTTACGATTCAAGAGCGCAGATAGCTTGAAATAAATTCCGAAACAGAATATTGAGGGAATCCAAATCGCAGTAAAGATGGACTGCTCACGATCCTGTACCACAAACCATAAATAAGCTGAGGTAAAGAAGGACAGCACCACCGCTAATAAGATGAAGTAATCTGATCTTTTAAACATATTCACTCCTTTGATTCATTATTAAAGTAGTCCCCAATGCCATAACCGATAGCACTCATAAGACAGCCAATGATAGCGCAGCTGACTAAGACGCGAATTCCGGAGGATAGTCCGTAGGCAAATTGCTCTAAGGAAATAAAGCTCCATAAACCGAGAATAATTAATATTAAACTAATGCAGCAAATAAAGAATCCAAGCGTAATTAAGATCTTTTCAGTAAGTCGATTTAAGGGAGTCATTGTATTAACAGTGGCCAATGGCTTGAAAGCCTAGAAGATAAATCAATCAAGCAACAGATTCTACAGGCTTTGCTGGCCAAATAAAGTTGGTCATTACAGCGATGGTAATCAATAGCAGAATGATTTCTAGTAGATAGACACCACAGTAACCCGTTGCTGGATTATTGAGGTCCGCGCCGAAATAATTTCTGGAGGCCATACCAGCCAAAATATCCCGAAATATTCCACCGACACCAATAGCAATACCTGCAGCAGTAGCCTGCACCGCTCCCCACGCACCCAATGCTAAACCACTTTGGTTTTCTGGGGCGTATCTCATAGTGGCAGTTAAGGTTCCATGACTAAATAATCCATTACCAAATCCGATGAGTACCACCCCCACAATAAAAATGAATGTGCTGCCTAAGGGTGCAGCCACAATAACCAGTATGAATGCAGGAATACCAATTTTGGCGCCATTACTGGCCATCTTAAAGGGGTCATAACCAGCACTTAATACCTTGGAGGCAATGCTAAAGCCAAACAAACAGCCAAGAGCTAAAGTAGCGGTTAATACCGTGGTGGCACTCACACTCATGTTGAGTAATTCACCGCCATAGGGCTCAAGCAAAACATCATTCATGCTAAATGCCATGGTGCCAAAACCTACTGCGACGAGGCGGCGAACAGCTTGACCACCTTTTTTAAAAGTTTCCCAAGATTCTTTAAAGTTTTGCTCTCTGGCTACCAGCGCTCTTGCGCGTGCTTCTTCGCGGCTTTCTTGCTTCCAAAGAGCGATCGTATTTAATACGATTGTGACTACAGCACAACCTTGTATCACTTGTATTAAGCGTCCAGGGCTGTACTCTTCCAATAGTTGACCAAAAATGAGGGCGCTACCAATCATGCCAATTAACAGCATCACATACATCAGACCAACAATATTCGCTTGGGATTTAGGCGGCGCAAGATCACAAGCTAAGGCAAGACCTACGGTTTGAACAGTATGAATACCGGCGCCAACAAATAAAAATGCCAGTGCAGCAGCAGCTAATCCAATCCATCCTGGCGCTTCACTGGCATTGCCTGCTCCAGCTAAAACCAGTAAAGCAAAAGGCATGATGGCTAAGCCACCAAATTGCACCATTGTTCCCATCCAAATATAGGGAACACGACGCCAACCTAGAGCAGACTTATGGGTATCCGAGCGAAAGCCAATCAGGGCTCTAATGGGAGCAAAAATAATCGGCAAGGAAACCATGATCGATACCAGTGATGCTGGTACTTGTAACTCAACAATCATCACTCGATTCAGTGTGCCCACTAATAGCACAAGGGCCATGCCAACCGATACTTGGAATAAGGACAGTCTGAGTAATCTGCCTAGTGGTAATTCAGCAGAAGCAGCATCTGCAAAAGGCAAGAAGCTAGGACCTAAATTAGCCCAAGTACTGATTAATTTTTGACCAAAACGATTCATCTAAAACTTAGTGTAAACGACGGATACGCAAAGCAAAAAATAAGACCCAGATCTTACGATCTAGGCCTCATGAGATAAGAATGAACTTATTTTTTTGCTGCGGGTGCTACAGGTGCTGTTGAAGTAGCAGCAGCTTTTGTAGATTGACCACCCTCTAAAAAGGCTTTTACCCAAGTTGTGTTGTTTAGTAATGCTAAATGAACTGAAAAAGAACCAACTGCTACAGCGCCCAAAAACAGGGGAATGCCAACTGTTGGTCTAACCACTGTCCACATTTTTCCGTAGATCATCTCAATCTCCTGTAATTATTTCAACCAAGGTGAATAGATATAAGCAAGCAAGTGGGCGAGTGCTGCAATCATCCCAAAAAATTGCGTCCCTTGAATGAGGTTGCGATGTAACTCTTCTGCTTCCTCAACACTCAGACCTGTAAGAGTGTTATTTGTCATAGTTTTCATCCTCTCAAATCTAACTGCGTCGTGCTAACCCACACGAGGGTACTAAATTTACCTTCTTAATCACAAGGTAAATTTAGTACGAATATGTAAAAAAATCTATACAGTTTTATAAGGAATTTCCCTTATAAGTCAATATATTGCAATGCAAAATACTTATCCGTAACAGTGATTTTTTTGTACTTTATTAGGGCATACGAGATATAAAATGGTTTCTATCCAATAACTGATTTTAGGGTGTCAATTGACTCAATCTGGCGAGCGCTTTAGCACCATAAAAATATTACTGGAGATAGCCATTGCTGCAGGTGGGTTTGCTATTGGCCTTTTATTTGCCAGACAGTTGGATTTAGGAATTGTTCCTGGTGTGTTTATGGGTCTGATGGGTGCTATCTTCGCCTTTATTCTTGCTCAGGGTCTTACCACCTTCATTTTTCGTATACTGAGAAGAGATTAATCAGGGCCCCAGCCCCTTTAGGTAATAAGGATAGGAAATGAATAAGCAAGTTGAATCGACCCCAGTTGATGCCAAATTTAAAAGAACCATGCTCTGGCTCAAATTTGCCATTGTCGTCTTTCCTATAGCCTTAGTTGGCCAGGTCTGGATTCTGTATCAAGAGTATTCATTGACCAATTTATTTTTCGTAGTGATTACAGCCTTTGCCTTGTATTCCACGATCAATTCATACAAGAAATTTAAAGCCTACGAGGCTGCTGCTAAAAATCAGTAATCAGTCGATATCAGGGTTTTCCCTAATTAAGGAAACTGAAATAGGTGTCAATCTTGATTGACATATTGCTCATCAAGATGAAGAATCGTTTTCATGGTTTTTTTAGTTCCACTTCAAGCGATTTTTAGCAGCCTCTAGCATGCAAATACTCAATCTTGGTGTGAATCATCACACAGCTCCAATTGATATTCGAGAGAGCGTTGCTATTTCTCCTGAGGATTTACAGGATTCATTATTGGATCTACGTAATTATTTAAGGGGTACACATTCTGAGTTAATGCCAGAGGTGGCCATTTTATCTACTTGTAATCGCATGGAGATTTACTGCGCCGCTAATGATGTGACTAATCCAAGCCATCATTTAGAAGAGCGTGCTTTTGATTGGCTCACATCTCAAAAGCGTTTGCATGGCGATGAATTAAAGCCTTACATCTATTCTGCAAAAGAGGCTGATGCTATCAAGCATGTATTTAGAGTAAGTTGTGGAATGGATTCAATGGTGTTGGGGGAGACCCAAATACTGGGTCAAATGAAAAAGGCTGTTGAATTAGCCACCCAAGCCGGTACCTTGGGAACATATCTAAAGCCTTTATTCAATAAAACCTTTTCTGTTGCCAAGGCAGTCCGAGCAACAACGGATATTGGTAAGCATTCAGTTTCAATGGCTGGAGCCTCAGTACGTTTAGCCGAGAGAATCTTCGGCGATCTCAGTGACTCAAAAATTTTGTTTATTGGTGCAGGCGAAATGATTCAGTTATGTGCTTCGCACTTCGCTGGTAAAAAGCCCAAAGAGATTGCCATTAGCAACCGCACGGTTGATCGTGGTGATGAGATGGCAAAAGTTTTTGCTGAGAAGGGCCTAAAAACAGATTCATTTCCTTTGCAATCCTTACCAACCCGCATGCATGATTTTGATGTAATCGTTTCATGTACTGCAAGTGCATTACCAATCATTGGTATGGGGATGATTAAAACAGCTTTGAAGGCCAGAAATAGCAGGCCTATTGTATTGATCGATTTGGCTGTACCGCGTGATATCGAGCCAGAGATTCGATCTCTCAAAGATGCTTACCTGTACTCAGTTGATGATTTGGGTAGCATTGTTAATGAGGGCCGTAATAGTCGTGAGCTTTCTATGGCAGACGCTGAGTTAATTATCGATAAAGGCGTTAGTGAATTTTTTCAGACACTTCAAAAAAGAACATTAGTTCCAATCATTCAATCTCTACAAACTACTGCAGAGCGACTGAAAGAAATTGAATTGGAAAAGGCAGTGCGTCGTATTAAAAGGGGCGAAGATCCGGTTGAGGTTTTATCGATCATGGCAGATGCTCTAGCCAGTAAATTTATGCATGCGCCGATTAATGCATTGCAAAATTCACCTAATAATGAAATTGAAGATTTCAAGCGAATTCTCTATAGTATTTATTCTCCAAAATAATTACGGCGTTAAATATGCTCCAGGCTACTAAAGTACTTCATACAATTAACTCTTCACAAGAGTTAAAGCAACTTGAGCAGACTCAGCTTCCGCAACTAGTCGACGAATTACGTGAATTTATTCTTCAATCTGTCGCAAGCACTGGTGGGCACCTATCCTCTAATCTGGGAACAGTTGAACTAGCCATTGCATTGCATTATGTGTTTGATACTCCTGAAGATCGAATTGTTTGGGATGTAGGTCATCAAAGTTATGCCCATAAAATTTTGACTGGGCGTAGAGAGATGATGCCTAGTCTGCGTCAGTTTGGCGGCTTATCTGGATTTCCAAAGCGCTCTGAAAGTCAATACGATGCTTTTGGTACTGCGCATTCCTCCACTAGTATTTCAGCGGCCCTGGGAATGGCGGTAGCAAGCAAAGTCAAAGGTGAAAAACGGAATGTTATTGCAGTGATTGGTGATGGCTCAATGAGTGCTGGTATGGCCTATGAGGGTTTAAATAATGCTGGGGTTGATAAATCAATCCCCTTAATTGTTATTTTGAACGATAACGAAATGTCGATATCGCCTGCTGTGGGGGCCCTTAATCGATATTTAGCAAAGCTAATTAGTGGTTCAATTTATGGAGCCACCAAAAAAGGTTTGGACAAGATGCTTTCCTTTACTCCTCCTTTGAGAGAGTTTGCAAAAAGACTTGAAGGTCACGCTAAAGGAATGATTGGTCCTGCTACGATTTTCGAAGAATTTGGTTTTGACTATTACGGCCCAATCGATGGTCATAATCTTGATGATCTGATTATTACGCTGACAAATCTGAAAAAAATTGCTCAGACTGATGGCCCACAGTTTTTACACATCGTTACAAAAAAGGGAAAGGGATATGAGAAGGCAGAGTTAAATCCAATTGCTTACCATGGCCCTTCAAAATTTAATCCCAGTGAGGGCCTTAAGCCTTCTGCGCCAGGTAAAAAAACCTATACCGAAGTCTTTGGCGAATGGATTTGCGATATGGCCAAGCAAGATGAGCGTCTGATTGGCATTACGCCAGCAATGCGCGAGGGTTCTGGCTTAGTTGAGTTTGAGAAACATTTCCCAAAACGTTACTTTGATGTCGGAATTGCTGAGCAGCACGCGCTTACTTTTGCAGCTGGTATTGCTTGTGAGGGTCTAAAGCCAGTAGTAGCGATTTACTCCACCTTTTTACAAAGGGGTTATGACCAGCTGATACATGACGTCACTTTGCAGAACCTTCCGATTGTCTTTGCCATAGACCGAGCAGGTATGGTTGGTGCTGATGGACCGACCCATGCAGGTGTATTTGATATACCTTTTCTGAGATGCTTGCCTAATGTAGTCTTAATGACACCATCCAATCAAGAAGATTGTCGCAACATGCTAACAACTGCTTTTAGTTTGAACGGCCCTTCAGTAGTTCGTTATCCCCGTGGTTCTGGAGTTGGTCCAGAGGCAACTACGAAACTCGAAACGATTGCCGTTGGAAAAGGCTTGATTGTTCGCAAGTTAAAAAATGCAGGATCTGCTGAACAAAAGATTGCTTTTATTTGCTTCGGCCCATTACTCTACAACGCACTGCAGGCCGCAGAGGAGCTCGATGCTACTGTCGCCGATATGCGCTTTGCGAAGCCTTTAGATGAGCAATTACTTTTAGACTTGGTGCAAAGTCATGATGCTTTGGTCTTTATTGAAGATAGCGCTATTCAAGGTGGAGCTGGAAGTGCCTGTTTAGAAGCACTATCAAGAAATAAAATTCAGATTCCAACTCTACAAATTGGTTTACCCGATGAGTACGTCGAGCATGGCGATATCAATCTACTCTTAGATTTATATGGGCTATCCCCAGCAAAAATCCTGATCAAAGTGCGGGAGCATTTTGAAATATAACAATTTCATTTATGTTTAACAAAGAAAAAAAACATACAAAAAATTTATCAAAAGAAAAAAAGTGGGAATATATTGGTAAACCTGTGCTTATTATTTTTGGCACTCTGAATATTTTTATTCTAGTATTTTTCTTCATCTACTATTACGCTTAGGTGTCGGGCTTTAAGAGTCTCTTACAGTACTGGTATTCGTAAAATAACAAAAGCCACCTCAGTAGCCTTTGTTATTCTAGCGATGCTTTGAAGGATTATGATTTTTTGGTGTACCCAGAGCACCAGCCATTGCTAGGTACATGTTTTCCGGGAAATAGGCCGCAAGGTCCATCAGCTGATCCTGCGGCGCCTTGATAAAGCACGCATGATCCGCATTTTTGGCCTGCGGCGTATTGCGGATATTTTGCTTTATTAGCTTTAGATGCATCACTGACAAAACCCAAGGCAGCTGCCTCTGGATCTGATGGAGAGACCATCGTTTGAGCTTGCACTTTGCTATTGAGTAACAAAGCAGTAGCTCCTGTTGTAGAAAGAATGATAAATTGCCGACGACTATGTTTCATGGGTATTCCCGAGTGTGATGGTTTGGATAATGTCGGGATTCTATTACAATTAAATGTTTTTAGATGACATACTGATTACTACCCATTAATCTTTTTATTAACGAACCTTTTTTGAGTCAAGGGCCAATTAAAATCTATGCTAAATAAGAAAATGATCATGCCATTTGTCTGGGGTATAACGGTGGCAATTTTGGGCGGCTTGGCAACTGATTTAGGTCCATGGTATCAAGCCTTAAAAGAGCCCTTTTGGAAGCCACCTGATGCAGCATTCGGCCCCATCTGGTCTACCATTTTTATTTTGTCTGGTATGGCTTGGTATGGTGCAAAGCACTTTACTTCAGATCCTAAGGTTCTTAGCCGTTTAACTATTTTATTTTGGCTAAACGGTTTTCTAAATTTACTGTGGAGTATTTTATATTTTCGTTTTCAAAGACCAGATTGGTCTTTATATGAAGCAGTATTTTTGTGGCTTTCAGTGCTGGCCATCTTGCTGACGATACGAAAACTATCTACTAGATACAGCTTATACATGTTGCCGTATTTAATTTGGGTCACTATCGCTATTGCTTTAAATTGGGATACTGTTCGACTTAATGGACCATTCACTTAGCCAGTTGATATTATTGCCATCTTTATTTCCATCAATCATTTATGAAGAATATGCAAAGCAGTGTTGGCAGTAAAAATGTTTGTTTTCCCTTGCCTAGGCCTATATCAGAGGCAATGATGAGAGGGCTCATCGGCTTAATGGATGTTGACGGTGGACCTACACCTGAGCAGAGTCGCTTATTTAATGCTCTGGCCAATCATGTCTTGGGTATCGACATGGGTTCCATGCCAAAGAGTCTAGCGCTTTCGCCCTTAGAACTTGCTGTGCATCTGCCAGATGCAAACTATCAGCGAATCTTTATGCAAATTGCGATTGTTTTAGATTTGTGCCGTCATCCAAAAAATGAGATGCAATTTCGTCGTGTTGAGGAATACGCTGCAGCACTCAAATTTAATGGAGTCGAGCTTACGATTTTAAGAGATTTTGCCCACCTGTCGGCAACTGATGCATCATCTGATTTCTTCCGTTTTTATGGCCAGTACACAGTCGATCTCTCTGAGTACAATGCTCAATTTCCTCCCGGTGACCCGCGTGAACTTGACGATCAGTTTTTTGATCGTATTACTGAATTCGCGCATATGCCTTATGGAAGTTTAGGATGGGCATTCACTAATTTCTATGCTCGATGTAAGTTAGCAGTACCGGGACGCGATTCTCCAAATCCTAGTTACTATGTCAGTCATGATATGGGTCACGTGATCTCAGGTTATGAAGCTACTGGACCAGGAGAGCTTGCTCTTGGAGCCATTAAGCTTGGTCTTGACGGTAGTGATGCTAACTGGATGGCATCACTGGCTAATTTATTAATTCATGAGGTTGGCTTATTTACACATGGTACCAACACTCAATTTATACCCTACGGGAGTGGAGGGGATCCGTATTACAAAGCTGGCGTAAGAGATGCAATGGATATGCCAGGAGCTGCAGATCTTTTTGCTGAAGCATTACAACGTGGTGCAGCATGTGGTGGAGATTTTACAAAATTAGATCATCTTGCTATCGCCCACATGCCCTTGATAGAAATAAGGCGAGAGTTAAAAATTCCGCCACTGAGTAAATCAATGTATGACGATAAAGAATTTTGGCCTACTTCGTATTAAAAAAATTGAGACAAAAAAAAGCCACCCGAGGGTGGCTTTTATGCTTCTACTAATTAAACGTTTGCCAAATGCGCTTCTAAAGTTTTGGTGAACTTATTAGCGTGGCTACGCTCAGCCTTTGCCAGTGTTTCAAACCAATCAGCGATTTCGTCAAAGCCTTCGTCGCGAGCTGTCTTAGCCATACCTGGGTACATATCAGTGTACTCATGTGTTTCTCCAGCGATCGCTGCTTGCAATGCTTCAGCAACGGTCTTTGCAGGCATACCAGTACCTGGCTCACCTGCACCGCCTTCGATCAAATACTCCATGTGACCATGGGCATGACCTGTTTCGCCTTCAGCAGTTGAGCGGAATACTGCTGCAACATCGTTTGCACCAGCGATATCAGCCTGGTTCGCGAAATACAAATAGCGACGATTCGCTTGTGATTCACCAGCAAATGCCTCTTTCAAAGACTGTTCAGTCTTTGATCCTTTTACAGTTTTAGCCATAATTGACTCCTAAAAATAGTTAGTTAAAATCGGTGATAAAGCAGGTTTTTTAAACCTTTAGACGTTCACCTGAGATCAATTATGAACAAATCTATGGGTTTGAATAATCATATTTTTGTATTGGCTTGATAGTTAAAAACAACTGATATAGAAATTTCAATTAATAAAATATAAGACCAGAACCTATCTAAAGATGTTTTAGAGGCTATATCATCGAATCAAGCCTTGATTTGATGATTTATGGGTATTCGAAGTATTTTATTGTCCCAAAGTAGCCATGTATTTAGTTATTTACTATTGATATTGTTAATTAATACAATTTTACTATCGATTCTTTGGGCCATAAACTAGCTTCATCTAGTGGCATGGCCCATGCACAAAAATACAAGAGAATGAATATGACAATCAGTGAAGGCAGTTTAGAGGCTCCAACAAGGCATCCCTTGGATTGGAAAAATCCTCAGTTTTACGACAAGGCTAATTTAGAGGCTGAAATGGAGCGGGTATTTGACCTTTGCCATAGCTGCCGTCGTTGCGTGAGTCTTTGCGGATCATTTCCTACTCTTTTTGATTTGGTTGATGCTACCGAAGATCTTGAGATCGAGCAGGTTGATAAAGCTGACTATCAGAAGGTGGTTGATCAGTGCTACCTATGTGATGTTTGCTATATGACAAAGTGTCCTTATGTACCACCACACCCATGGAATATTGATTTTCCTCATTTGATGTTGCGCGCTAAGGCTGTGAACTTTAAAGACGATAAAGCGAGTTTCCGCGACAAGCTACTTTCTTCAACCGATCAGATGGGGCACTTCGCTGGCATTCCGATTGTTACCCAAACAGTTAATGCAGTGAATAGCACTGGACTTGCTCGTTTAATGCTGGAGGGAGCTTTAGGCGTTGACAAGAATGCTTGGATTCCAGAATATGCGCCAAAGACTTTCCCACAACTTGCCAAAAAATCTGCAGACCTCCCAGTGATTGATGGTGCTAAAACGCCTGGAAAAGTAGTGATATACGCCACCTGCTATATCAATTACAACGAACCTGGTATCGGTCAGGATCTCATCAAGATTCTTGCACACAATGCTATTCCTTATGAGCTGGTTGACAAGGAAGCATGTTGTGGAATGCCGAAATTAGAGTTAGGTGATTTAGAGTCAGTTGCCCAAAATAAAGAAAAAAATATTCCTAAGTTGGCTAAGTTTGCACGTGAGGGCTATGCTATTTTGACGCCCATTCCTTCCTGTACATTGATGTTCAAGCAAGAGTTGCCACTCATGTTCCCAGAGTGCGCCGATACACAATTAGTTAAAGATGCTATGTGGGACCCATTTGAATACTTTATGGCACGTAATTCTGATGGGCTGTTGAAAAAAGATTTCAGCAAAGAATTAGGGCAGGTTAGCTATCACATGGCTTGTCACTCACGGGTACAAAACGTTGGTCAAAAGACTGCTGAAACTCTAAAGCTTATTCCTGGTACTGAAGTGAATGTGGTCGAGCGTTGTTCTGGCCATTCTGGTACTTGGGGTGTAAAGAAAGAATTTCATGAAATGGCCATGAAAATTGGTAAGCCTGTCTTCAACAGGATGGCCGAGGAAGAGCCAAATTACATCAGTTCAGATTGTCAGCTTGCTGGCCATCATATTGAGCAAGGCATGGAAGAGTTGGGATTGCCAAAATCAGAAATGGCTCACCCGCTGACTCTGCTTGCTAAGGCATATGGTCTGTAAGTAAAACAATATAAACACAAAGGAAATATAAAAGTATGGCAACTATTACACGCGATAGTCTTTTAAGTCTTGAGGCTTATCACAAAGAGCGTCCTGCTTTTCGTGATCAAGCGATCAAAGAGCGACGTTTACGCACTGTCCATCTTGGTGATCATCTCACCATGATTTTTGAGAATGAATTTTTAATGCGCTATCAGATACAGGAAATGTTACGTGTAGAAAAGACATTTGAAGAGGAGGGTATCCAAGACGAGTTAAATGCTTATAACCCTCTAGTACCAAGTGGATCTGACTTCAAGGCGACGATGATGATTGAGTACCCTAATGAGGCAGACCGTAAAGTAGCGCTCGCTAAATTAGTGGGTGTTGAGCACCAGATATTTATTGAGGTAGAAGGTCAGCCACGTGTTTATGCGCTTGCTGATGAGGATTTAGAGCGTTCTACGGCAGAAAAAACATCTGCAGTACATTTCATGCGATTTGATCTTACTGGCGATATGAAAAAAGCTCTAAAGGCTGGAGCTCAAATGATGGTGGGTTGTGATCATAAAGACTATCCAATGCATGTCGAATCGCTTCCATCTGAAACCTTAGCTTCGCTGGTATCTGACTTAAGCTAATTTGCAATATTTGTTTCAGGTATAGATGACCCCGGGTAGAGCGCATTGACGAATGACTTCTGCCAATTTGGTCATTGCAGCTGATCGCGGAAAATTTTTACGCCAAGCTAGACAAACTCGTCTGGTTGGAATGGGGTCCTCAAAAGGAATGTACCGTATCAACTGATCTGGGGTTACCACATTAGTAGCAGAAGTTCGTGGCATGACTGATATTCCTATGCCACTTGCTACCATTTGGCGGATGGTCTCGAGAGAGGACCCTTCGAAACTGCGTTGCTCGCCAATCGTTGAGCCTGAGCCTAAGCGGCTTAATTCTGGACATACACCCAAGACATGATCTCGAAAACAATGTCCGCTTCCAAGCAATAGGGTATTTTGTTCTTTAAGCTCTCGATGCGGTATTGATTTGCGCTCTTCCCAGGGGTGCCCCTTTGGAATTGCTACTAAGAAAGGTTCATCATATAAATCAATCTGGTTAAGCCCGGTGCTTGCATAAGGCTCTGCTATTACTACGCAGTCTAGAGCGCCCTGGCGCAACATCTCTAGTAGGCGAACGGTAAAGTTTTCTTCTAAAAAAAGAGGGACATTTGGCAGTTGTTCTCTTGCCACCCTAACTAAGCTGGGTAGTAAATAGGGAGCAATCGTATAAATAGCACCTAGTCTTAATGGGCCTGATAGTGGATCTTGCCCATGCTTGGCAAGATGCTTTAAGGAATTTGCCTCTTCAAGAACTCTTTGAGCTTGTTCCACAATCAGGGCGCCTAAACTAGTCATGGCCACCTCAGTATTGGTTCTCTCAAAAATTTGTGTCTTGAGCTCTTCCTCCAATTTGCGAATCGCAACGGACAGAGTTGGTTGAGAAACAAAACAAGCATCTGCCGCTCGTCCAAAATGACGTTCTCGAGCAACAGCGACGATATAGCGTAATTCTGTAAGTGTCATATGAAAGATATTATGAGGCCCTTAGGGATTCTATGCAGGAATCACTGATATGGGAGGATTTATCTACCCCAGCCAGTGTCGGGTCCTTGGTTCAGGTTTTCTGAGTCTTTAAACATATTTCCTACGATTTAATTTATGATTGACGCATTCTTCATATCGCACAATCTACTTTCTCCTTCAGCTAATACACATGATTAAAAAACTTACTTTTCTTTTGACTTTTTTTGCTTTTAGCAATGCCTTTTCCCAAAGTTCATCTGATCTTGGCGATGATAAGTACAGACCTAATATGGGACAAAGTGGTAAGGATGTGATCTGGATTCCAACAGGTAATGAGCTGGTCAATAAGATGCTCAAAATTGCCAATGTTGGCCCCTCTGATCTCTTATATGATTTAGGCGCTGGCGATGGAAAGATTGCGATTGCCGCTGCAAAAGATTTTGGAGCGCGAGCTGTCGGGATCGAATTCAATCCGGATATGGCAGCCCTTGGTCAAAGAAATGCAGAACGGGCAGGGGTTGCAAATAAAGTCAAAATTATTCAGGGTGATATCTTTAAAGAGGATTTTTCCAAGGCAACTGTT
>NZ_JBBAQK010000003.1:0-17449 GCF_040400325.1 Polynucleobacter sp. | reverse complement strand
TTAAGACCTACTATTCTGAAAATGAAGCCTGGGACGCGCGTGGTCTCTCATGCATTTGATATGGGTGACTGGCAGGCAGACGCAGAGATTGATAATCCTGCTAAGGGTTATTTTTGGGTTGTACCTGCCAATGTTTTTGGAGAATGGGTGCTAGATAGTTTTGACTCAAAAAGTAGCACCATATTAAATCTGTCCCAAAAGTTTCAGTACGTAGGAGGCAATATTACCTTAGGTAAGAAAACTCAGCCTATTCTCAATGCTGATCTAAAAGGTGATAAATTGCAATTTAGTTATATTGATGACATGAATAATTTGAGAACAATTCGCCTGAGCTTTAATGGATCCAATATCAAAGGTGAAGAAAACTCTAACTACATGATTCGAGAATTTTCTGGTTTTAAACGGTAAGTTTTCATCTAACAACACTCCCTTAATTAGTTTATGAATAATGACGCTCTTCAAATTCCAGGGCGCCTTTTATCTCGATTAGGCGCGATAGCAATTATTGTTGGTATTGTCATTGGAGCAGGAATCTTTAAGACGCCATCCATGGTAGCCGGTATTACTGGTGATATTGGATGGATGATGGCGATATGGGTTGCTGGCTTTATTATCTCTCTGGCTGGAGCGCTTTGTTATGCCGAGCTGGCTACTATGTATCCACATGCAGGCGGAGATTATCATTTTCTCAATAAGGCCTATGGAAAAAATATTTCTTTTTTGTATGGCTGGGCTAAAGCCACTGTTATCAATACTGGATCTATAGCCTTACTTGCCTTTGTCTTTGGTGATTACATGACGAAGGTTCTTCCTCTTGGCACTTACTCTACAGTGATATGGGCGATCATGATCATCATCGTGCTAACGGGAGTTAATTTAATTGGCATCCACTTAAGCTCTGGTATTCAAAGTGTGCTGACATTATTTGAGGTAGCAGGCTTAGTAGTGATTATTGCCGTAGGATTTGGATTCATTGGATCGCCTTTACCCTCAGTTGAGCATGCGCCAGCTTTTTCAAATGCTCCTTCTATAGGTCTTTTAGGTCTAGCCCTAGTGTTTGTTTTGCTGACTTTTGGTGGATGGAATGAGTCAGCCTATATTTCGGCAGAAGTAAAGGGGGGTAGCAAGGCCATAGTCTCAGTGATTGTCCTTAGTATTATTCTCATCACCGTTATCTATCTATTAGTTAACTGGGCTCTCATCGCTGGATTAGGGATGGATAAGCTGGCTAGTAGCAAAGCTGCTCCGGCCGATCTTCTAGCGATGGCTTTTGGGCCTTTAGGTGAAAAATTACTTGGGCTTTTTGTTGCTGTTGCAGCATTAACTAGTATCAATGCGACCATGATTGTGGGGGCCCGAACAAACTATGCAATTGGGGATGACTGGGATGGCCTGAGGTTTATGGGGCAGTGGGAGAGCAAGCGTGGTTCACCTACCTTAGCCCTGCTTGTCCAGTCTGCTATTTGTCTGGCTTTAGTTGGCTTTGGAGCTTTTCAGGCTGATGGCTTTGATGCGATGGTGGAATTTACAGCACCAGTCTTTTGGTTTTTTCTATTTTTAATTGGCATTGCTGTTTTTATATTGCGCGCTAAGGATCGTAGCGTTAAAAGAGATTTTAGTATTCCACTGTATCCAATAACGCCTCTACTATTTTGTGCGTCTTGTGCTTACTTAAGTTACTCAAGCTTTGCTTATGCTCATAGCAAGGGGGCTGTATATATTTCAATATACGTCATGTTATTGGGCGTTATCGCACTGATTTTTTTAAGAGCAAAGAGCGAACGTCAGCTGTCTCAATAATCCCTAAGCCCCGCCACCTGCAGCTTTTGATTTATTTAAATCGAGTAATAAATTGATTTAACTCTGCAGGAGATAGCGCACCAAAAAATCTCTCAACTTCAGAGCCATTTTTAAAGATGACCAAAGTTGGAATAGATCGAATGTTATATTCTTGGCCAATAGCAGGATTAGCTTCAGTATCAACTTTGACGTGAAGTATTTCTTCGCCATATTTGCCTGCACTAGAGAGAAAAGTTGGGGCAAACATTTTGCATGGACCACACCATGGTGCCCAAAAATCAACAATGATGGGTAGCGTAGTTGATTTCAGAATTTCTTGAAAATTAGTCTGATCGGCATCAAGTGGTCCCAAGAGCAAACTGGATTTACAGACGCCACAGATTGGTTTTTCGTTAATTCGACTTGGCGGCAGGCGATTCAATTTATTGCAATTGGGGCACTGAATGAGCATTAGCTTTTCCCTTTGAATTTGGCAAGATGAGTGACTTTATGAATCCATTATCTCAGTTAAGCTAGTAATCTCATGTCTCTTTTGGGGTATGCTAATGTCAATTACTACTAACAAATAATTTGAAGTATTTTTAATACTGAATGATATGAGTTCTCTAGACAGCTTTTGGATGCCATTTACCCCTAATCGAGAGTTCAAGAATGCTCCTCGTATGGTTCATTCGGCATCGGGGGTTACCTATCAGACAGATGATGGGAGAAGTATTCTAGACGGCATATCAGGATTATGGTGTGTTAGTGCAGGACATCGGCACCCGAAGATTTCAGATGCCATGAAATCTCAAATTGATGTGCTTGATTTTGCTTCCAGCTTTCAGGTTGGCCATCCTGGAGCCTTTCAATTGGCTGACCGCATTGCATCGATTGCGCCACCAGGTTTAGATAGAGTCTTTTTAGTGAATAGTGGTTCTGAGGCCTGTGATACCGCTATGAAGTTGGCTTTAGCCTATTGGCGTGTGAGTGGCCAGGGGCAGCGCAATTTATTTATTGGTCGTGAGCGCGGCTTTCATGGCGTTGGTTTTGGTGGAATATCAGTCGGAGGCATGGTGAATAACCGCAATGCTTTCGGAACATCATTATTGCGTACAGACCATTTGCGCTCTACTTGGGATGCTGAAAATCAAGCATTCATTAGAGGGCAACCAGAGCTTGGGGTAAAAATGGCGGATGAGCTCGAAAGTAGAATCATTGCTCTGCATGGGGCTAGTAATATTGCCGCTGTCATTATTGAACCTATTGCGTGCTCTACTGGAGTTTTAGTTCCACCCAAAGGGTATTTAAAGCGTATTCGAGAAATTTGCGATCGTCATCAACTCTTGTTAATTTTTGATGAAGTGATCACAGGGTTTGGTCGAACTGGAAATATGTTTGCCTCGACTACTTTTGACGTTATTCCGGATATGATTTTATTTGCTAAAACAGTCACTAATGGCGCAGCTCCCTTAGGAGGGGTCATTGTGAAGCGCTCTATGCATGATGCTCTCATGAATGGTCCTCCTCATCTAGCTGAATTGATGCACGGCTACACTTGCTCTGGACATCCTTTGTCATGCGCCGCAGCGCTTGCAATGATAGATGTTATAGAGCAAGAGAACCTCATTGATCAAGTCAATACCTTATCCCCTTATTTTGAAGATGCTGTTCATTCTTTGGCTGATCTTGATAAGGTAGTCAGTGTTCGCAATTTTGGATTAGCAGCAGGTATTGAGTTGAAGGTAAAGGACGGTGCTCCTGGCCAACGTGGTTTTCAGGCTCAGGCTCTCGCATTTAAGCATGGTGTATTAACACGTGCTCCTGGTGATACCCTGGTATTAGCGCCACCCTTTATTTCCACGCGAGGACAAATTGATCAAATGGTCGATGCATTTAGAAAAGCGATTATTGAAACAGATTAAAACCGATAAAAAGATGTGAAATTGCTTACAATCGAATACATGCCTAATTCACTATATGTTTCATCTCCCGTTAATGCATTGGTGCAAGGTATTTTGCGAGAAGATAAGACTCTTGCTCAAATCCTCACGCATGGTGATTTCGGCTTAGGTACATTTAATGATTTAGATGGAGAGATGGTGCTGGTCGATGGTATTTTTTATCAGCTCAAATCAGATGGCTCTGTAGATAAAGCTACCTTAAGCGGTTGCTCTCCATATGCCTGTGTTACCCATTTTGAGTCAAATGTGTCAATTAGTCTTCATGGCCCCTCAAGTTATGTTGATTTACAAAATACGATTTCTAAAAACATGCTTTCTCAGAACTTGATTTATGCGATTCGAGTAGAGGGCATCTTTTCAAATATTCATGCCAGATCAGTTCCTAAACAGCATTGCTATCGATCTTTGGTGGATGTAGCAGGCGATCAGGTTGAATTCAACTTCGAATCTATCGCTGGCCAACTTGTAGGCTATTGGACCCCAGATTTCATGGGATCGGTTACCGTTCCCGGATTTCATTTGCATTTTCTGAGTGAGGATAAGCTCCACGGTGGTCATCTTTTAGGTTGCACGATTGAGTCGGGAACCTTATGGTTGCAGTCTATAGATCAAATGACTCTAGACCTACCGCACTCCACAGAATATTTAGAAGCAGAGTTAATCAAAGATACTTTTTCAGCCCTCAATAAGGCGGAGCATTAATTTATTGCTGTAAAAGCAATAGCTCCTGAAGAGGCATTCAAGGGCTTCATTTTCATACTCGCGATCAACTGATTAAAAGTTGTCAAATTGTTTCAATAAAGCAATGAAGACATTTGAGGATATCTATCTGGTTTTGCATGTGGTATGCGGCTGTCTGTTTGCAGCAACTAAGAGGTCTATACCAGGCCCTAGAAATGAGTGTCAAGAAGAATGTGAACGGCTTAGCCAAGGTTTATATAGGTAAGCTCGTAAATTATTTGACCTATATCGATATGATAGGCATTCTAAGCTTAGAAATGTAATTCAAAAAGAGCTCAATTAGGATCTCGATGGAACATGAGTTGACAAAGTTTCGCTGGTTATTAATGAAGGCAAAGCCTAGGCTTTTATATGCCGTCATTGTGGGTGCTATTACATTCTTGCTTCTTGAAGGCCATTATTTCTCAACTCGTTTTTTGATGGCTTGGAGCGCAGCCTCAGCAACATATCTAATCTTAGTATTTTTTATGATGTCGTATTTCAATAGAAAAAAAATATCTCATTTGAGTGCACATGAAGACGACGGACAAGTACTTATCTATATTATTTCTATATTAGCAAGTGTAGTAAGTTTGGCAGCTATTTTTATTCATGTGGGAGCTACAAATGAAATCCCATTAAAAGAGCGAGTACTTGGGATATTAATGACGGGAGTAACTTTTTCTCTTTCATGGATGGTTTTACACACAGCATATGCTTTACATTACGCTCATGTTTATTATGCTAATTTAAAAGAGGGTTCGGCCTTTACGCCCTTAATCTTTGTGGGTAATAAATACCCAGCTTATTCTGACTTTTTTCATTTCTCATTGGTTATTGGTATGACTTTTCAGACTGCAGATATTATTATCGTTGAGCCAAAAATTAGAAACTTAGTGACGGTACATAGTCTTTTATCTTTTATTTTTAATGTGACCCTCTTGGGCCTAACTATGGGTTTGGTAGGCGGGCTTTTATCCTAAAAATACCAACAAGCATTACTAATAATGGTTTCATTTGACTGAGAAAAGTAGTTCTATCACTTGTTCTGAACTCATAAATTTTTTTCTAGCGAGCAACGAATTAAAAAATTTTATATGCAGAAGACCTTTTAATTCATTTTTATTCCCATAGGAATGGCTGTGATGTAGCCGACTGCAGCACTAAAGCGATCATTGTAATTTTTCTTGATCAGTGGATCGAGAGTAGGCTTGACAGTGTTGTGAAGCTTTCCTAGCCAGTCGCCTGGGTGTTGAATATTTGCCGTGATATACATCCAGCCATTAAGATCGTCTACTACTCCGAGTCCAGTTGCTTCAGCGCCGGATGGCATTGAGGCTATGCGACTGAGTTTCTTGGTATCAACGTTATAGGCCCAAATAAAGTTATTCACATGAGTACCACTGTCTTCGCCAATAAATAGTGTTCTGAGCTTTTCAGAAAACTTTAAGTTGTCTGGATTAGAGATCATATTGGGATTGGCTAGATTGCCTAATGCATCTGGCTCAATATCCTCCCCAACGATTAGGGCTGAGATCGAGGAAGGTACCCATTCGCTATTTAAGGCATTACTGAATTGATCTTTCTGGTTACCCTCAAGTTTGCTGGTCATGATGCCGCCAGCAATTAATGGCTTGGCTACCTCAATATTACTTTGTGCATTCCAACCTTTACCACTTCTAATCATTGAGTCTTGAATATTTTGTAAGGCAAAGTAGGCAACCTTATCTTTGGTATTAGCAGTTGTACCTTCCATTTTGCTAAAACCCATGCTACCACCCATCAAATAGGCATAACGGTGTGTTTCCAGAAATGCAGCTGCTTTTTCCATACCTGGATTCAGCTTTACCCAATTGGCTACCCCATCGTAGAAAATCTTAGTGAATGAAGGATCGTTTGGATCTGCCTTTAAAACTGTCATGATGTCAGATGGCTTTAAGGAATGAGCTAATTTTTTTATTTCGTCGCTGGTGGCGTGACCTAGCTTGAGCCAACTCAGTTTTGCACCTGCATCTTTAGGATCTATTGAAAAACCTTCGCCTAATTTTGCTACATATAAAGTACCCGAGGAGAGATCCTCTGCTTTATCGGCAATAAAGAGAAACATAGCGCTATTGGTGTAGTCATCACCCATTAATACAGTTCTTCTATCGGGCATCACTTCAATGAGCTCATGTGAAATTCTACCTAGACAGTAGTGTTTTACTAGAGTCCCCGTACCATTGGCATTAACCGTGACTTCAGGAAGATATCCATAGTTATAGGGATTAGCGCTAGTTTCATTGCCATAAAGATTTTTACTAAAACTCTTAAACCTTCGATTTTCATGTGCAAATGGAGCGTCTGGTTCATACTCTTCACTAGATAGGTGAGTATTCCAGGGGGATAAGCTAGAGCCGCATGTAATCCATAGTCCTTGAGTATTAGAGCTATTTACCGGAGAGTATTTGACCAAGGAAAGCTTTCCATTCTTGGGATTTTGATTTAATGTCAGCACTGCAATTTGCGAGGGCAGTTGTGCATACATTTTTTCACCACCTTGATTGGTGTTGGTGTATTCAAACTGAACGACTGCAAAAACAGTATTACCTGATACACCCTTTACATTCGACTTAGTCAGTTTTAGTAAAGACATTCCATCTGGGCAATCGGAGAAGAACTGTCTTTCTTTTCCAAGTACTGACGTATCCATAATTGGTCTGTTGTGAATATCAACATAGCCGCCAGCCAAAACTTTTCCGCCATTGCCATCGGGAACCATATCGCCTGTCATAAAAAATGGCTCGTAAGCTAACTTATAAGTTTTCTTGAGGTTATTTTGACTTGTGATTTCTAATAAGGATCCAACGGTAGTCGTTGCCATAGCCTCTGGATTCATTAAGGATGGTGCATCCATTGGGATAAATTCAGCAGATTTAAAAGGACTGTTAACTTGGGCAGCTAATAAAGATTTGGAACTAAATAAGGCTGCTATGCCAGTTCCACCAATAGGAAGTAGCGGGGCGCCCACAATCGTTTTGATGAAGGAGCGACGCTGATGCACGGAGATATTTTTCATAATGGATATGTCTCTAATAAATAGGTTAAAAAATTTTGTAGGAGCAATATGACAAAATGATTAATCTACCTATCCAACGAAAAAGCCCCTGAATATGCATTTTAGGGCTTAATTTTTGGTAGGTCAGGCTAGATTGACTGCGTCGAAACTTCGTTTTCGAACTCGCGACCAACAGATTAAAAGTCCGCTACTCTTATGTGAATATGTTCCTACTTAGTTATCAAATAGGATCTCATGGGGCAAGAAGGGTTGACATGTGAGTCAAGTGGCGTCGACGCCAATTGGTCGGATAAACGGATAAATTATTGATGGCTGTATTGGTAAGGAATAAGCTTAGCAAGTAGGTTGTACTGTGTTGTCAGCTGCTCTTTAAAAAAAGTGAGTGGAGTGGGTGGAGGTAAGACAAGATCAGCCTCTGAATCACCCATCATATTTCTGACTTTATGATCGTGTTTTTGGCAAAGCCGTTTTATGGCGCTATTGCGTTCAATGCAGTGCATATATAGGTCAGTGTAAAAACGATTACGAGCCCATGTAATAGCTTGATCCATCATTATGTTTGCTATTCCTTGCCTACGATGAAGTAACGCTATGATGACGCCAAATTCAACTTATTGTGTGTGAGTAGCAATATGAATTGTGCCGGCCCATTGACCATCCACCCTCGCAATTAAGAAGTGGTGCTTTTTAGGATTGCAAATAAACTGCTGAACTAGTGAGTCAATTACTTTTTCACCAGTCACGTACCCAAAGTAGTCATAGAGAGTTTCTAGATCTTGGTTTTTTAACCAAGATCCGTATTCTGAAAACTGGTCCCGCGGTAGAAACTCAGTCGTCAGCATAATCTTATTCAATATGACGATATATGACGATGTTTGTTATAAAAATTTGCTCGCTCTAGTCTTGCCTCGCTCCAAGCATCGTAAAGATTCAATACTGAATCTTTAATTAGTTTTACGGTTTGCAAAACGTTAGCAGTGGTAGGCTTCTCTACATTCTTGCTTTTACTGCGCTTATCAAAAATAAAACTGAAGAGACTCAATAATTGTGTCATTTAAGACTCCTTTATCTAAATATATTAGGGTTAATACTTAGTTATAATACTGTCTCTTTAAGTATGTTGCGTGACAGCAAAATAGTTTCATCAAGGTAATGAGCTAGAATTAAATCCGCTATTTCTTTACGAAAGGCAGTCAAGATGGACGCTTTAGAACAAATATTAATTAAGTTAAAGCATGCAGAATCTATAGACTTAAAAGCCTTGAAGGCTTTAAAGGCAAAAGATCTTGAAGCGCTTACTGAAGAAATTAAATACTGGTGCCTCTACGGCAATGGAAAGCCTGAAAAGTTAGGCAAGCAGCACCGCAAGTATTGAAACTTAGCTTTCCAAGTCTTCACTTCCATCATCTATCCGATACTCCAGCTTGATTTTTTTGATAACTGGATTCATAGCAGAGTTATGCTCTTCCAGGAATTGATCAGTTAAATTGCAATAGCCATAAAATGGTATTGGCTCTTTCTCAACTTTCTCGCGATCTTCACTGGTAAACGTTGTCATCTTAGTCCTCCTAAAGGGTAATTAAATGATGGTTACCTATGGGCTGCTAGAACAAACTGATCAAAAATAGTAACAATCAAACTTATTCTTCATCTCCCATAAGTAGTGGTTATTTTGGTGATTAAATATGACATGCACACCATTAATTGAAATATTTACGAATATATTTTAAGAGGTGAAATTGTCATATTTGAAGTCGAAATATCAAGCCCATATATGACAATTTTTTCCTAGATTCATAAACGTGTCATATCAAAAGCGGAACATCTATCCATATTCAATATCTTTTTGAAGGGAGAGGCTGTGCTAGAGCAAAACACTAATGACAAGGTTATTGATTTCAGAAGGATGGCAGCAGAATATTATCAAAAGGCTGCCTGGAATCAATTGCTAGCTTTAGATAATTATCGAGAAAGAAATTTTCAAGTTGCTGAACGTTTTGCTCAGCTATCTTTTGATGATCAAATGCATGCTAATGAATATGCAGAGCTAGCAGATGCAGAGTCTAGTTTAATGCTTGAGGTAGAACTAGAGGAATAGCATAGTGTTTTGTTATCGTGCTAGCCGGGCACAAAAGAAAAGGGACCACATTGCTGTGATCTCGTTGCTTAAATAGTAGGTCGGGCGAGATTGACTGTGTCGAAACTTCGTTTTCGAACTCGCGACCAACGGATTAAAAGGTAGTCATTAGCTTTTAATTAATTAAACTTTCATAAATTGTCGGCTCGAAAAAAAAGATAGCAATAAAGTGTGTAATGGCTTACTTATACTTGTGTTTCTACTGAATATAATATTTCTGTAATATTTCTGTAATCAAAATTTAATAATTATTTGAAATAATTACTGGTGAAATTTTCCCATCAACCGAGAAAAAAAAGTCGCATTGAATTGATCCCAATGATCGACCTAATGATGTTTTTACTCGCCTTCTTTGTCTTAATTAGTATTAACGTTATTCCGTCCTTAGGTCACAAAACGGTCTTGCCGTCGTCTTCCTCAGCTGACAATCAAAAACCACGCAAACAAGTCATCGTTTCAATATCGGAAGATAACTTAATTCAATTAGACGGTTTTTTAGTACAAAACCTCAATGAATTATTGCGTTCATTAATTGAAAAAAGGCAAACTGAGGAAAATATATCGGTCCTCATTAAAGGGGATCAAGTGACTACCTTGCAGACTTTGGTCGATGTGATGGATTCGGTCAAAAAGTCTGGTATAGACACGGTAACTATCGCTACGAGAAAAAAATGATTCTCCAAGAGCGACATTGGTCGATTATTTATTACTACCGCGAACAAATATCGTATTTGTTCCCTCTATTAATATGTTTAATCAGTTGGCTAGTTCTTAACCAGCTAAATAAAGTAAGTGATTTGACTTCGCAACCAGAGTTTGTCGCTTATTTATCAAATGATCCGATTGTGAGTAGTAATCCTATACAAGAAAAGCGGGAAAAATTAACGATTCCATCAAAGCCAGATATACAGAAATTTGAAGAGAAATCAAAATCTCAATCAGATTCAAAATCAAAATCCACGTCCGTTGAAAATATTACAACAAGCTCTAATACTGCAGTTCAATCAAATCTACAAGAGAGTAGTGAAAAATCTAGCGAAGCTAACCAAACTACAAGTGCTTCAGCAGCTGGAGTCAGATATGAAGGTTTAGTTCTAGCAGCGCTAGAAAAAACTAAACGTTACCCCACAAGCCGTGAAGCCAGAGAGAGTCGACCCGAAGGCGTGGTACGTATTTGGCTGACATTAGATCGGTCAGGAAATTTATTGGATTGCGGCTTACTGAATAGCTCGGGGTCCAATTTATTGGATAACGAAGCAATTAGAACTGCCAAAAGAGCAACTTATCCAGCATTTCCAAATTCTATTTATTCAGGTGAGAACTCACATCGTTTTACAACAAGTTTGAGATTTTCAATTAATAGCTAATTTATTTACAAGGGACTTTTATGAAATATTCACATGACATTAAACTCAAGGTATCGACTCTTGCAATCGCTATGGCAAGTGTTGGCCTCTTATCTAACCCAGCTTACTCCCAGCAAACTACCGATGTAGGGCAGGTCGTTATTGCTGGAGAGGGCGATAAACTGGGTACAGGCCTCATGATTGCTGATGATGGGTTTTATCAAAAAAGTACTGTTACAAAAACAGCAATTGATAAATTACTCCCATCAGCAAGCGTAGCCGAAATTTTGCGACTTGAGCCTAGCGTAAATTCATACAGTACAGACCCGACAGGTCTGTTTGGAGGTAATATTCGCGTTCGTGGATTTAATAGCGATCAAATAGGTTTCACCATTAATGGCGCCCCTGTGAATGATTCTGGTAACTTTGCTATTTATCCGCAAGAGTATATAGATAGCGAAAACCTTTGCGAGGTTTATGTACGACAAGGATCGGCAGATATTGAATCCCCGCATATTGGTGCTTCTGGTGGAAATATTGGTATGGTGTCTTGTGCCCCGAAAGATAGCTACGGTGGAAAAATAGCTCAATCTGTTGGTCAATATGGCTTTTCCCGTACTTTTATCAGAATGGATAGTGGGTATATGGGAGAAAGTAGCCCATTTAAGTTTTATTTATCCGCCTCTTATTCTCAAGTAGATCAATTTATAGGATCTGGAGAAGCTAAACGTGATCATATTGAAACAGGCTGGGAGTGGAAAATTTCACCAGACACCAATTTTAGCGGAAGCATTCTATTTAATCGCGCAGTTAATAATAACTTTGCTACCGTTACAAAGGCTCAATACAACAATAATCCGAGTATGACCTATACCGACCGGATACCACAGCATAATGTGGGCGGTTCGGATGCAGTAAACTTTTCGACTGCATCAACTTCGACAAGTTTAGGTAATACTTATTATGGATATTCACTAAATCCATTTGACAATGCTCTTGCAACTGCCAAATTGCAGACTCGAGCTACTGACAAGTTAACATTAGTTGCTGTGCCTTATTATTGGTATGGCTATGGTACTGGGGGTATTCAGCAAAGGACTTTGACAACATCCAGCTCATTTAATGGTGCGCTTAATAATGGTGGAATTAGTAATCCTTATTTAAACTCCTCTTCAGTAGTTGGTGTTTATAGTAGCTCTGTTACTAAGACTAATCGTCCTGGTATAACCGTTCGTGCCGATTATGATTTTGAGGATAATAAAGCATCGATTGGATATTGGGTAGAGCGAGCTTCTCATCAACAAACGCAGCCTGCTACCACGGTCACCAACCAAGGAGATATCTCCAGCGTCTGGTTAACAAGTGGTCTAACTAATTACAATAATGGCTCAATTTATCAAGGTCGAAACTGGCTCACAACTACGACCTCTAGCTCATTATTTGCTCAAAATACTTGGACGGTAAATAAGGAGCTAGATATCAATTTTGGCGTACGTAGTTTAATGATTAATCGAAATTTAGATAACACTGCGAACAATGGTACTGGCGGCGGTGCCAACTACTCAGCAAGTGCAAGTTACAGTAAAGTTTTGCCAAGTTTAGCTGCGCGCTACAGATTTAACGAAAATTATCAGGCTTATGCAGCCTTTTCACAAAATATGAGGGCGCCTTCTAATACTGTTTTAACTGGTTGGGTTTCAAACGTCACTTATACCAACGGTATCGCTAGTCGTTACTCTCTAAATCCTAATAATTCTGTCGTGGCAGAAACTTCAACAACGTATGAGGGTGGATTGCGCTATTTCGGGAACTATTTTGATTCCTCACTGGCATTATTTTCAACTAATCTTAACAACAGAATTGCCACAGCCTATAACCCAAATACTTTAACTGTTACTGACTACAATGTAGGAACATCTCAAGTGAATGGTATTGAATTTCAGGCAGGGTCTAAACCCATAAAGGGTTGGAGTGGCTTTGTATCTGGTAGTTTAACTAACAGTACTATACAGGGTAACTATACAACCCAAACTATTACTGGACAGACTACAACTCTAGCGACTGCTGGCAAGGCCTTTCCAGATACTCCTAAATATATGTTTGGCGCTTCAGGACAATATACTTACGGTCCATATTTAATCGGCTTGAATGCTAAATATACTGGTATGGTTTATACAACTTTGGTCAATGATGAGTCTTTGAATCCTTACACAGTAGTCAATTTAAATGCTGCTTATCAATTTGAGCCAACTAGCTTCTTAAAGACACCTACCATTAAACTGAATATTGGTAACCTATTGAATGCAAAATATTTGGTAGCGAACAGTGGTAGCGGTTCAAGTATTACACCCACAACCAATGCAAGTATCAGAGGTGGTGGATCACCCCTTTACTTTCGTGGAGCATATCAATTTGTCGGCGTAACCATCTCATCAGATTTTTAATATGACTGAAATTATTCACCAGGTAATATTTTTGATGATGGTAGTGATGTCTGTTGTTACGTTAGTCATTGGAATTGAGCGTTTTATCTTTTCATTCGTGAATTTTCGACGTGCATCAGCCATCATCAAAGCGGGTGTATTTGATGTCTCAAGAGATAAAAATGATTCTGACCAAGATCTGATTGCTAATAGTCTTAAAAAAATCATCGATTTAAACTCAACAAGTCCTAATAAACTTGAAGATTTTGTAGAGGCGGTGTATTTGGAGCTAAGGGAGAAGTTATTCAATAGGATTTGGATCTTAGATACAGTCGTTACTGCTGCCCCTTTGCTTGGCCTGTTGGGTACTATTTTTGGAATAGTTGAAACATTCTTAGCTCTATCTGTATCGGGTAATTCTGACCCAGCTGCCATTAGTTCTGGTATAGCTACCGCATTGTATGCTACAGCTTTTGGTATTTCGATTGCCTTGGTGGGTTTAATAATCTTTAATTATTTAACCGATCGCAATGAAAAAATTTGCGAATACTTCAAAATTTTAGTTCTAAAGCACATCACTTGAGTCTCACATTTATTTTCAATCGATTTAGAAGTTTGAGCCTGTTATTAATATTAAGTTTTACTTGCATAGTACAGGCACAACAGCAGCCAGTTAAGCCACTGATTCTATTAATCAGTATTGATGGGTTTCGTGCAGATTATATTCATCGTGGTTTTTCTCATGGTCTACTAAATTTGGCGCAACATGGAGCACATGCAAAAGGTTTAATTTCTTCTTTTCCATCCGTAACATTTCCAAATCACTACAGTATGGTGACTGGAAAATATCCTGATCATCATGGTATTGTAAATAATTGGATGATTGATCCACTATTACCGCAACAAACATTTAAACTTTCTGCAAAAGAGGCTGTTTCCAATCCATTCTGGTGGAGCGATGCTGAGCCAATATGGGTCAGCCTTTCTCGCCAAGGAAAGATTTCATCAACTTTATTTTGGCCAGGAACGGAAGCAAAAATAAGCGGGATTCAGCCACGGGATTGGCTGGTATATGACGATCGACTAAGCTCTAGCCAAAGGGTTGAAAAACTTTTGAATTGGCTAAGTCGACCAGATAATGACCGTGCAGACTTTGCAACCCTCTATTTTTCTGAGGTAGATCATTTTGGCCATGAATACGGACCAGATAGTGAGGAAGTCAATAAGGCGATTGCACGTATTGATAATGCAATTGGTCAATTGATAGCAGGATTGAATGATTTGCAATTACTACAATTAACTACCTTGATTATTGTTTCAGATCATGGAATGACATCTTTGAGTGATCAGCGTGTCATTTTATTGGATCAGTTAATGAAAAATTTTCCGAATATAGAGCCTCAATGGATTGGTCCAGTTGCAGGATTAGACTATAAAAATGAAGATCCTCAAAAAGTTTTGCAAAGTTTAGAAGAAATTAATCATATGAAATGCTGGCCTAAAGATAAAATTCCTGCTAAATATCACTTGGGTTCACATCGCAGGGTGCCGAAAATAGTTTGTTTAGCAGAGCTTGGTTGGACGATATCCTTTAAACCTCAAGCAAAGATAATGAAAGGGAATCATGGCTTTGATCCCGAAGAAAAGGATATGCACGGTCTTTTTATTGTTTCTGGAAAAAATATACAACAGACAGAATTAAACTTGGTCCCTAATATTGATATTTATCCTTTATTAGCTAGAATGTTAGAAATTATTCCCGTATCAAATGACGCTAATGATGGCTTATTTGATCAAATTATTTATTGACTACTACTGGTTTGAACTATGCCCTATCAAAAAACTATCTTATGTATTTTTGCTTGTATTCTGAGCGCCTGCTCTACTCCATCAGGAGTTTGGGTTAAAGACAATATGCCAACTCTTGAATCTGATCAGGATAAATATACGTGTCTAAAAGATTCACAACAGCCGTATGGGTATGTAGATGGAAATTTTGGAGGAGGCGGCTGGGGCTGGGGCTGGGGCGGAATGAGTAATGGATATTCTGGCGTACGGACCAATCATGAGCTCTATACAGCCTGTATGAAGGCTAAAGGATATCAATGGCAGCCAGATATCAAATAAAATCAACTGATGGTGTGTTGGGAAGGGATTGATTACATCGAAATTTTGTTTTCGAACTCGTGACCAACGGATTAAAAGTCCGCTGCTCTAATATAAATATGTTGCTACTTAGTTATCAAACGGGATATTGACTTCGATAAAGCTATTGTCTGCAGACTGATTAACTGCCGTAATGATTTTAGAAGTATTAGATTTTATTCTTGGCCAACTAGTGGTGCTAAGTACCACTATGGCAATTTTTCTTTGGATGAGATTTTGTTGATAGCGAAGATTGGTATCGGTTGTAATAAAAACCTCAAAACTATTTGTTTCCGCCATACTTAAAAGTTCCCCATTTTTCAGAGTTGACCAACCTAATTCATAAGCAGTCGAGACATCATGATTCAGTAAAAAATCTCTTAAGGGCGCAGGTGTTCCCTGATCAAATAATATTTTCACGCAGCAGTAAGTGAATTCTTGGCTGCAAAATCCAAAACAGCACGTGCTTGCTCTAATTTAATACCTGGGAAGATTTCAATAAATTCTTTGATCGTAATTCCATCTTCTAAATTTTCAAAAAGGGCAGCGATAGGTACTCTAGATCCGCAAAATACCAAAGCTCCGCTAACACGCTCCGGGGCGCTTTCTACGGCAGGACAATTTGACCAATTAATCATACTTAGATATTAGCATTTTGATGTTTTAAAGTCATTACCTCAAAGCACCCCTGTGAGGTAGTGGTTTTATGCGCCTTGAGACAGGTTATGAGATCAATGGTGCTGAAGTCTGCCCCTCTAAATTCCTCGGTTGCTCTAATGAAAAAGCCCCTGAATATGCATTCAAGGGCTTTATTTTTGGTGGGTTGGGCGAGATTCGAACTCGCGACCAACGGTACTTAGGCGCTAAGTTGGCGCTGTTTAATCAGCTCAGCAGCTGTGATCCGAACAATCTTGCCATCAACAGTAGTTACGATTGCTGTATTAGTTTGGATTGCCAAGTCAATTGCTGCTTGACCAGCGCGTTGCATAGCGTAGTAGGAACCAGCGATATCGGGATCTGAGGAATTGCGTATATCTTTGCTTGGGGTGGCCGCAGAGCGCTCCTTTAGAGGATTATTTTTTTCCATAAGCCGCATCATGATCTGGTTCAATCAATAAGACCCTCAAAAAGTGACCTTCTCTAAAGCCAATCCCACGAATCGACTTACTCACTCTAAACGAATAAAGTACTTCAATCCCTTTGGGCGCTTGAATACTATGAATCTTTTCCCATTTCAAACCCTTGTCACGATAGACTTGGTTCCAAGTTAATTGCGTGATTTTTTCAAAAGTAGCAATTGCTTTTTCTTGTTCAATGAGCTCAAGGTTATTCCAAGTGGATTGAAAGGTTGGGCTATTTAGATCCAGTTCAACTAATAACTCAGGCTTTACGTTTCGCGCCATGAGTCTTGGCCATTTTTAATTTAGAGAGATCGGTTGCTTTTGCAGGTGTTTTTTGTGCCCAAGCTAAGGCAGCGGTTAAATTCTTTTTAACCGCAGGTGTATGTATCCATTTTTCATTATCTGGAACAACAGTAGCAGTACGAATAACCCAAACACCAGGCTCTGGATTTTCAACTAAAACCTGACGACCTGCATGCTCTTTACCAAGTGAGATCTGCCCACTGGATCCAATGGATTTAATAACCTGATGATCTATGACTGCGCCCATGGTATTCTCCTATATTCATGCTGCATGAATGCATTATAGCATGAATTTGATAAAATAATACTGATTAGAAAGAAGACTCGAGGGTTGAATTGGGAGGCAGATAGACGTTGTATTTGCTGGTGAAAAAGCCCCTGAATATAGATTCAAGGGCTTTGTATGACTCGACACATAGTTAACACTTTATACCGGACACATACTTTACAGTT
>NZ_JBBAQK010000002.1:0-182241 GCF_040400325.1 Polynucleobacter sp. | reverse complement strand
TTTGTTACATTAGATAGATGAGTAAAAAAGGTCTAGGTGATGTGCAGTTCGTTGGTAAGGTGAAAACCCAGACCTTTAAGCAATTCCAGTTAGAGCGCCTGATAAAGGACGGCACAGTCATTCCTGCGTCTAATTTAGCCGCAGCGAAAGAACAAGAACTACAGCGTATTAGAGAGTTTGAGGCAGCTGCCGTGGATGAACAGCGCCATAGCAGAACAGCAAGCCCACCTCCAACAGACAAGCTGGATACCCAACCACTCACTAGGGAGAGGTTTGTAGAATGATTGGGTACTGAACTGGGTACTGTTGAGAAATTAGATAACAAAAAACCCAGCAACTCATTGAATTAACTGGGTTTATTTGAAAAGTACTGGCGGAGACGAGAGGATTCGAACCTCCGATCAGAGTTTTAGCCCCGATGCTCCCTTAGCAGGGGAGTGCCTTCGACCAGCTCGGCCACGTCTCCGTACTTGATACTCTTACTATGACCCACAGTTTAACGGATTACCGTCTGATGGGGGTTTTACTGCGGTTTTAATGCCTTTACTTCTGGTCAAGCTCAAATACTTTATGTAGGGCACGTACTGCCAATTCCATATATTTCTCATTAATGACTACCGATATCTTGATTTCGCTAGTGGAGATCATGAGGATATTGATGCCCTCCTCTGATAAGGTACGAAACATCTTGCTGGCAACGCCCACATGGGAACGCATTCCGACACCAACAACTGAAACTTTGGATACCTTTGGATCGCCAGAGATTTCTTTGGCTTCAATCTGAGACTGAACCGTATTCTTTAATAAGTCCAAGGCCTTTTGATATTCAGAGCGTGGCACTGTAAAGGTAAAGTCAGTTTTACCATCAACCGATTGATTCTGAATAATCATGTCCACGTCAATATTGGCATCCGCGATCGGGCCCAATATTTGATAAGCAATACCTGGGCGATCGGGTACACCCAAAACGGTAATCTTTGCTTCATCACGCGCAAAGGCGATGCCGGAAATAACTGCGGCTTCCATAGTGCTGTCCTCTTCAAATGTAATCAAGGTGCCCGACTTCATCTCAAGATCAAGTGGGATCAAAGGGTCTGTCAATGAAGACAACACCCTGGTTTTTACTTTGTACTTACCAGCAAACTCGACGGAGCGAATCTGCAATACTTTTGATCCTAAGCTAGCCATCTCCAGCATCTCTTCAAAAGTGATTTTATCTAGACGGCGCGCGTCTTCACAAACCCGTGGGTCAGTGGTGTAAACACCATCAACGTCGGTATAAATTAAACATTCATCTGCTTTAAGAGCTGCAGCCATGGCTACAGCAGAAGTATCTGAACCGCCACGACCTAGAGTGGTGATATTGCCCTCAGGATCAACCCCCTGAAAACCTGTCACGACTACTACACGACCTGCATTGAGATCGGCTAAGATTTTTTGATCATCAATACTCTTGATGCGTGCTTTAGTGAAAGATGAATCGGTATGGACTGTTACTTGCCAACCGGCGTAACTCACTGCATCAACACCTTCGCGCATTAAGGCTAATGCCAATAAGCCTGAACTTACTTGCTCACCAGTAGAGGCAATTTGATCTAACTCACGGGGATGGGCTTCAGGGTTAATTTCTTTTGCAAGACCAAGCAGGCGATTGGTTTCTCCAGACATTGCAGAGGGAACCACCACTACCTGGTGTCCGGCACGCATCCACTTAGCAACGCGTTTAGCAACATTGCCAATGCGCTCCACCGAGCCCATTGAGGTGCCGCCATATTTATGTACGATAAGAGCCATAAAGCCGTCTTTAAATTCTTTTATGAAGAACTCAGTTCTCCATAGGTCTAAAAAGGCCTTATTTTACAGGGTTTTGAAGCTAAAAACCGACTTGTTGCCACTCAGGCAACACCCGTGGCCCCGTTTTAACCAAGTGAGGATGGCTCAGTCCAATGCCTGCTACGGCAATGAGCTCTTGATTAATAAAGAGTAATGGCGCCTGACGTTGCCAAGGTGGGATAGCTCCCTCTTGAAAAAGGTTTTTGAGAGCTTTACGGGGGCTATTGGGCTTGATTTGAATCTTTTCAGCACCCACTCTGGGTCTGAATTCTATAAGTCCATTTTTCTGAGCCTCTTTCACCCATGCTGCAGGCAAACCTTCAGCTTGACTCTTGACATTGAGTTTTTTAAAAACCCACTTGCCCAGTGGTAGTTGTTCTTTTATCACTTGTAGCAAACCTCGCCAAAAGCGAATCTTGTGTTCGTCATGTAGCCATTCAAGTTGGGTATCGAGCTTTGCGCTAGAAAGATCTTTCAACCAGGCAGTCAAGCGCTCTTGTGAAGGCATCGCTAGCTCATTGGTCTTTAACCAATATCGGACGATGTTGTTAGCGGCCGGCAGATCTTGCTGTGCCATTAGCAACAAAGGTTTCACTCTCAGCCCACTCTGCTCTAACATCGTTTTACCATCCTGTTTTGCTAAGCGATCTAGAAGCATTTGGGAATCAGCTAAGACTTTTGCGCTGCGCGCTAAATTGGCAACGGCATCTGGCTGAATCTTTTCTAAGCTTGGAATAATGAACTTGCGGATCGCATTGCGACGGTATTGAGTATTCTGATTGCTGGGATCTTCAATCCATTTAAGCTTATGGGTTTTAGCGTAAACCTCTAGCTCTGCTTTGCTTTGATGAATTAATGGACGCCATAAACAAATGGTTGAGTCACCACTCTTGAGTTCACGCAGCTCTGACATGCCTGCAAGACCGGCTGCTCCTGCTCCGCGTAATAACTGCAATAGGACAGTCTCTGCTTGGTCATTCTGATGGTGAGCCAATAATAAGTCTTGAATATCATACTCTTCACATAACTGCTCTAGGGCCTCATAACGTGCTGCTCTGGCTCGGGCTTCGATATTACCTTGAGCTCCATCAGCACCTAAATGCAACAGTCGAAAATCAAAATGAATCTTGTATTTTTGAGCAAGCTTCTCACAAAAGACAAACCAATCATCAGCCGGTTTTTGCAAACCATGATGAATATGAAACGCCCAAATTTCTGGGGGGGTTTTGTTGGTAGATGATGCTTTACAAACAGTATCGAGCAGAACCACAGAATCGAGGCCGCCACTCAAGGCAACCGCAATTCGTTTTCCCAGCTTAGGACTTTGTTGCAATTTCCTTGAACTTGCCATAACTCATTAAACGCCGATGTCGGCGCTCTAATAATCCGTCTTCGTCCATGCCGTCAAAAGTTTTCAGTGACTCGGCAAGTGCTTTATGCATATTGACCATCATGGTGTCGTAATCACGGTGCGCACCACCAACTGGTTCAGCCACAATCTTATCGATTAAGCCTAAGGTCTTGATGCGCTGGGCTGTCAAACCTAATTGCTCAGCAGCCTCAGGGGCTTTATCTGCAGTCTTCCACAAAATAGATGCGCAACCTTCAGGAGAGATCACAGAATAGGTAGAGTTCTGCAACATCAACACTACGTCACCCATTGCGATAGCCAATGCACCCCCTGAACCGCCCTCTCCAATAATGGTGGAAATGATCGGCACTGTGAGCTCTGCTTGGGTATATAGATTACGGCCAATGGCTTCAGATTGGTTGCGCTCTTCAGCATCAATGCCCGGAAATGCACCAGGGGTATCTACAAAAGTAAATACTGGTAAGCCAAACTTTTCTGCAAGCCGCATCAGACGCATCGCTTTGCGATAGCCTTCTGGACGGCTCATGCCAAAGTTTCTGAGCGCGCGTTCTTTAGTATCACGGCCTTTTTGATGGCCAATGACCATACAGGCTTGCCCATCAAAACGGGCTAGACCGCCAATAATGGATTGATCGTCAGCAAAGGTGCGATCACCATGGAGTTCATGAAAGTCTGTGAATAAAGCATTTACATAATCAAGGGTGTATGGGCGTTGTGGATGACGCGCAACTTGAGAAACTTGCCAAGGCGTGAGGTTTGCATAAACGTCCTTGGTTAACTGCGTGCTTTTTTCGGCCAGAGTTTTAATCTCATCAGAAATATCTACTGAGGATTCATCCTGCACAAAACGCAGCTCTTCAATCTTGGATTCTAATTCAGCGATTGATTGTTCAAAATCTAAGAAAGTCGTTTTCATATGCTGATTTTAATATTCAACCGGAATGGGGTCGATACTTCTCCACATATACCAAGTCGCAACCGTGCGCCAAGGGGCCCAATTGGCAGCCACTTCACGGGCTTCATGGCGACTCACAGGTTCCCCACTGAAGTAATTGAGAGAAATAGCCCTAATCAGCCCTACATCGTCTAGAGGAAGGATATTAGGGCGTACCAGGTTAAAAATAAGGAACATTTCTGCTGTCCAGCGCCCTATCCCCCGAATATCACTTAATTCCTTAATGACGCTCTCATCGTCCATATCTTTCCATTGCGAAGCATGTAATCGACCTGAATGGAAGTGATCAGCCAAATCGCGAATGTATTCAACCTTGCGACCAGACAAACCAGCAGCTCGTAATTCTTCCACAGATAAGGCCAAGATATTTTTGGGATTAACTTTCTTTTTAGCCGCCACTAAAACTCGGTTCCAAACCGATTGTGCTACAGCTACAGAAATTTGCTGTCCAATAATTGATCTGGCTAGTGTATTAAATGCATCGCCACGGGTTACCAAAAATCTTGAACCATATTTTGGAATCAGTTTTTTTAAGATGCGATCCTGTTTAATCAGTTCACGGCAGGCTTGCTCCCAATATTCAGGGGCAATATCTTGAATATCTACTTTTTCATTTGCTGCTACCACTATGCTCTTCGCCATTCAGTTATACCGCTGGGTTTATCTTCTAATATGATGCCTTGCTCCAAAAGACTTTTACGAATGAGATCGGCTTTTGTGAAATCTTTCATCTGCTTAGCCTGTTTACGTGCCTCAATTTGCTCCTCAATTTGCTCAGGACCAATCCCATCGTTTTGTTTTGTTCCAGATTGTAAGAAACTGGTTGGCTCACGTTGTAAGAAGTTCAAGGAGGCGCCCAAGGATTTGAGTGTATTGGCTAATAACTGCCTCTCTTGGCCTTGCGTACGATTCATTTCGCTAGCCAAGTCAAACAACACTGCGATTGCCTCAGGCGTATTGAAATCATCATTCATGGAATCGGCAAAACGTTTTGCCCAAGAATTTTTGGAATCGAGCACTTCAATGTGGGTATCTTGAACTTGAGCTAATGCAGTATATAGACGAGCCAAGCCTGAACGAGCCTCCTCTAGCTGGATATCGCTGTAGTTAATTGGGCTACGATAATGTGCTTTGAGCATAAAGAATCGAATCACTTCAGGATCAAAACTTTTTAGTACATCGCGAATCAGAAAAAAATTACCTAAGGACTTTGACATCTTTTCTTCGTTGACCCGAATATGGCCGTTATGCATCCAGTAATTGACGAAGGGTGCATCATCCTCTTTCCGCTCTTTACCGTATAGCGCGCCTTCACTTTGAGCGATCTCATTTTCATGATGCGGGAACTGCAAATCGGCACCGCCCCCATGAATATCAAAATGTTCTCCTAATAAATCGCAAGACATAGCAGAGCATTCAATATGCCAACCAGGTCGGCCTTCGCCCCAAGGAGATTTCCAGCGGGTATCAGCAGGCTCTTCTGGTTTCGAACTTTTCCACAACACAAAATCAAGTGGGTCGCGTTTACCGCCTGATATTGTTACTCGTTCACCAGCATTCAGTTCATCCAATGATTTTCCTGAAAGACGTCCGTAACCAGGAAGTAAGCGCACAGCAAAATTCACATCGCCATCTTCGACTTGATATGCCAATTCATTTTCAATCAACTTACCAATCATGCCTTTCATTTGTTCAATGAAATCAGTAGCGCGAGGCTCCTGGTCCGGATGCATTAAGCCTAAGTCATCAGAATCAACATGCATCGCATCGATGAATCGCTGGGTTAAGGCAGAAATAGCTTCGCCATTTTCAATGGCCCGATGAATAATCTTGTCATCAATATCGGTGATATTGCGAACATAAAGGACTTCATAGCCGCTTGCCCGAAGCCAACGAACGGCCATATCAAACACGATCATGACCCTGGCATGGCCAATATGGCAGAAGTCATAGACTGTCATGCCGCACACATACATTTTTACCTGGCCCGGTACGATGGGCTTAAAGACCTGTTTTGAACGGCTTAGGGTGTTATAGATTTGCAGCATAGGGGTATAAAGGTTGGGCAAGTAGCGCCAATTTGTTAGACTGAGCGCTGAGTATATCGAATGAGCCCGTTTTACACCCCTTCTCTTATGTCTGTAACTGTCTTTGCACCACGTCCAGCCCTTCTGCTTGCCTTAGCGGCCAGCTTCTCATTGCTATTTTTGGGGGGCTGCACCACCCCCGCCCAAGAACGGACCCAAGCTGAGCTCTCTGCCCTAAATGTCCAAAGGATGAATTCCCCGCTGGCAGTAGCACAGCCCTATTTAGGAGGCTATAGTCCAAGTGAACCGCCTAGACTTTCAGCTGACACTGGATATGACCCCTTAAATCCTGAGCTCTCAGAAACGGTAGCCATCCCCTTTCTCTCCTTTCTGATTATTGAGCCAGATCCAATTCCTAAAAATGCAGTGCCACCGGATGTAGAAAAGTTAGTCAAGGCACGTCAATTTCAAGAAGCTGTCAATCTGATCGACACCAAACTCAAAACGAATCCGCAGAATGTACAAATTCGATTTGTAAAGGGTCGACTGCAAATTGAAATGCGCAAGTTTGACGATGCTAAGAAAACCTTAATTGAAATTACCCAGCAATTTCCAGAGTTACCTGAGCCCTATAACAATTTGGCAGCAATAGCAGCAAACCATGGTAACTGGATTGAAGCAAGGGATTATTTAGAGCTTGCCCTAAAGCTTCGCCCGACTTATGCAATTGCTGCAGCCAATTTAGGTGAAATCTATATTCGATTGGGTGCCCAGGCTTACGAAAATGCTGCAAAAGGAGCTCAGACCAACCAGCGCCAATACACTCTGCGAGCCAAGGCCCTATTAGATGTGCTTAAGCCGCCTGCTAAACGTCCTCCCCCAGCAAGTACTCCAGTGAGGCCTGCAAGCTCTAAAGATTCAGTTCAAAATACTCTTCCAACAACCAACCTTCCAGAAAGTAGACCAAGCAATGGCGCAAGTACTGTTAAAAACTAATCAGGGTGATATCACCCTCACCCTTGATTCCATCAAAGCGCCTAAAAGCGTTGCCAATTTTTTGCAGTATGTCAAAAGTGGTCACTACGATGGCACGATCTTCCATCGCGTGATTGATAACTTCATGATCCAAGGTGGCGGCATGACTGCTGGCATGAAGCAAAAACCGACTGTTGCTGAAATTGAAAACGAAGCTAGCAATGGACTAAAAAATGATCGCGGTACAGTTGCGATGGCTCGCACTAGTGAGCCACACTCTGCTTCATCTCAGTTTTTTATCAACCTCAATGACAATGATTTTTTAAACCATACCGCACCCAATGCCCAGGGTTGGGGTTATGCTGTTTTTGGAAAAGTGACTGACGGAATGGATGTGGTCGATAAGATTCGTAAAGTTAAAACGGATAGCTCTGGTTTTCATCAAGATGTTCCTGCCCAGGATGTAGTCATTGAGAAAGCCACTGTTCTCGAGGAATGATCCCGCAATATTCGAGCGCACTGCTCATTTCAGACCTGCATCTCTCGCCGTCAATGCCCTTGACGGCGCAACGTTTCTTTGATTTCTGTGAAAAGGATGCTCCCCAGGTAGAGGCAGTCTTTATCTTGGGTGATCTATTTGAGTATTGGGTCGGTGATGATATAGCTTCATCATCCCCGTTTCAACAAGAAGTCAGGCGTGCCCTTGCCAATCTATCAACCAAGGTCAAAACCTTCTACATGCATGGGAATCGAGACTTTTTAGTGGGCACAGACTTTCTCAAAAAGACAGGGATGACATTACTAAAGGATCCCTCATATATTGAAATTGCTGGCAAACAATATATTTTGAGTCATGGCGATGCTCTTTGCACTGCAGATGTAGGCTACCAAGTGTTTCGTACTTGGGTTAGAAAACCCTGGTTACAGAAATTATTCTTACGCCTGCCAGTTGCTTGGCGCCTTGCTATTGCTAAACATCTTCGAAGCAATAGCCTTGTGGTATCTCGCATACCAACGACTGCTTATCGCATCAAAACCAATGTCACGCTGCAGGCTTGTGCTGCTCTCATGCAAGAGCATTCCCAATCGCGTCTGATCCATGGGCACACTCACTTAACAAATCACCATCGCGAGCAATTAAAAGAACAAACATGGCAGCGTTGGGTACTTTCAGATTGGGATCTTGATCACCCGGAAAGCTTTTTACCTAAGGCCAATACGCTGTATATCGATGGACTGGGCCCACGTTTTATCGACCTGATTAAGCCTCAGTAACTAAATTCTATTTGAGGGTTTATTAAGAAACTGAATATTTCGCTAAGCATTGAACCATCTGCGCATAAATACGTGGGTTCGCAGCCATTACTTCACCGCTTTTTAAGAAGCCCTCTTCACCCCTATAGTTACCAATCAAGCCGCCAGATTCAGTAATAAGCAATGCGCCCGCGGCCATATCCCATGGCTTGAGATCGCTCTCAAAAAATCCATCATAACGACCTGCTGCAACATACGCTAAATCTAAGGAAGCAGCGCCAGGGCGACGCAGACCCGTACATTGACGAGTCATTTCTGCAAAAATTTTGAGGTATTTTTCAAGATCCTGATCTTCGCGATAAGGAAAGCCTGTGCCAATTAAACAATTCACTAGACGATCTTGTGAGCCCACTCGTAAACGACGACGATCTAAATACGCTCCTGCGCCGCGAGTCGCTGTAAAGAGTTCATCGCGCGTTGGATCGTAGACCACCGCCTGTTGGATCACACCATTGACTGCCAATGCAATCGAAACCGCGTATTGTGGAAATCCGTGAATGAAATTAGTCGTGCCATCTAAAGGATCGATGATCCAGATATTTTCAGCGTCAGAATTATATTCACCTGTTTCTTCAGCCAAAAATCCATGGGTTGGATAGGCCTCACTCAGTGTTTCAATGATGGCTGCTTCTGCTGCCTTGTCCACCTCGGTTACAAAATCATTATGCTGTTTACGATCAACTTGTAAGCGCTCCAAATTCAAGGAGGCTCGGTTAATCACAGTTCCGGCACGACGGGCAGCCTTAACGGCCACATTTAACATGGGATGCATAGTATTGATGGACAAATTAAATAAGAACAAGCTTGTAATATTGCCAACCGCAAATGCAAAAACTGCATGACAATAAGAACCTAAAAGATTGATTCTAAACGATTTGTATTCCTTACCCCTCAGCCCACCTTCAATCATCCTGCTATGAATCCCAAGAACCCTGAGCTGCTGCGTTGGATCCTGGTTGAAACGAGTCACCCTGGCAATGTCGGCTCTGCAGCACGCGCCCTAAAAACAATGGGCTTTGCTGATCTACGCTTGATTAACCCAAAGTTAATGGGTATTGCACAAGAATCAGAGGCAATTGCGCTGGCTAGCGGAGCAGGCGATGTCCTAGCTGATTCTCAAGAGAGTTATTCTCTGGAGGATGCGGTTGAAGGCTGTTCATTGGTACTCGGCCTTACCAGTCGCGATCGGGAGTTTGGCCCGCCTGCCTTGAACTGGATTGACGCACGTCCCCTAATTTTAAAAACCTTGGCCGCTGACCAAAAGGTCGCCGTAGTATTTGGGCCTGAACGAACGGGCTTAGATAATCAAGATCTTGCTCTATGTACCCATCGTGTTTGGCTTGATGCTAACCCACACTATCCCTCATTAAATTTGGCTCAAGCCCTGATGGTTTGTGCCTTTACTCTTCGCGAGGCGATCAATAGCGACTCAGAAGAGGCTTTATACATTCCAAGTAAGGACCTCAATGACTATGCAGACCCTGCTGCTGTCGCTGCCATGCTCGACCACTGGCGTGATGGATTAGAGGCCATTGGCTACCTAGATCCCGCTAACCCAAAGAAACTGATGGCCCGATTACAGGCTTTATTTGCCCGTAGCCGCCTACAAAAAGAGGAAATTGATCTATTGCGTGGCATTGCCAAGCAGATGCTCCTGAGAAAATAGGCCTACCCAGTTAAAATCACATTATGTTTAATCTCCTTTTTGACCATGTTGACTCCATTATTGTTCGAGATCCTGCCGCTAGAAATCGCCTAGAGGTCATTACCTGCTATCCAGGCTTACATGCTGTTTGGCTCCATCGTGTTTCCCATTTTCTCTGGAACCTGGGTTTGAAATGGATTGCACGTCTCATGTCCATGTTTGCGCGCTTCTTAACCGGTATTGAAATTCATCCTGGCGCCAAAATTGGCCGTAGGGTTTTTTTAGATCATGGCCTTGGTATCGTGATTGGTGAGACTACTGAGATTGGTGACGACTGCACCATCTATCAAGGTGTGACATTAGGCGGAACCTCCCTATACAAAGGCATGAAACGTCACCCCACCTTGGGCAAAGGTGTAGTGATCAGCGCAGGTGCAAAAGTACTTGGTGGATTTACTGTTGGCGATGGTGCACGCGTTGGCTCTAATGCGGTTGTTTTAAAAGAAATTCCACCGGGAGCCACTGCTGTCGGAATACCCGCACGTGTTTTGCACCCTGATTTACCGCAAAGTGCAGATACTAAAACAAAAGAATATTTTTCTGCCTACGGAGTCACACCCAATGTAGATGACCCTGTATCAATGGCCCTCAAAGGCTTAATCGATGCCACGATTGAGCAAGAGGCCAAAATTGCTGCTCTGGAAAGCATGATTGCCAAACTGAGTAATACACCAACTGATGTAAGCGCCACCAGTGATACTAAGCGTGATCTAGACGCCATTAAAGAATGGCTCAAGGAGTAATTTTTAATGCAGCGTTCGTGGATTAGAGTTACCCGAGCCTAAGGCTCCACTCTGAAATTCATCTTCTTCATTACTACTATCGTTTGGCATACCGAATGTAAAACTCTCACCACCTTCTGGGTGACGATTTTCAATCTCATCATCCGTTGCCGAGCGCACGTCTTCCACCTGAACCCAAAAACGTAAGGCCATCCCCGCAAGCGGATGATTACCATCTAGCACTACTTGATTATCAGCAACGTCAGTTACGGTATAGATCAAATGCTCATCCTCTGAATCATCACTAGCTTCCGTAGATTCTTCATCAGCATCTGGAATCCCTTCAAACTGCATCCCAATTTCTAATGGTTCAGGGAAACGGGTGCGTGGCTCTATTTTTAATAACTCGGGGTCATACTCACCAAAAGCCTCACTAGGCTCAAGCTGAATAGTGGCTTCAAAGCCAATATCCTGACCGTCGAGCAAGGTTTCAATTTTAGGAAAAGTGGCCTTGTAACCACCGTGCAGGTATACCATCGGAGAATCAGGCTCTTCGATGACATTATTTTGCGTATCGGTTAACTTATAGCGAAGGGAAACAATGGTATTTTTTTCAATCTTCATGCGGTATTTATCGAACATTTGTTTTTAATCAAAATCAATCAAGCTTTTACTTTATGGACTCATTTTACTTGAGCAAGCCCTATCAACCGCCAGAGGCTCCCAGAAGCCTGCCTTTAGACCAACCATGGGCTTTATTTGGGAATATTAGCCCCGAGCGGTTTATGTCACGTTATTGGCATAAAAAGCCATTATTAATCCGGGGGGCCATCCCCGCTTTTTCCATTCATCAGAAAAATCCTCCAGAATTAGATAGCCCTATTTCTGCCCCAGAACTTTTTGCACTCGCAGGGAATGAGTTGGTTGAATCGCGTTTAATTCAATCCAAACCCTGGTCTTTGCGATCAGGGCCTTTCAAGAAAAAAGCGCTTCCTAGGATTGATCAAGCTGATTGGACCTTGCTGCTTCAGGGCATGGAGGCGCACCACCCTGCTGCAGCGGCAATTCTCTCTTGGTTTCGATTCATCCCTGATGCTCGCTTAGATGATTTAATGATCAGTATCGCTGGCGTTGGTGGAGGCGTTGGCCCCCATTTTGATTCTTATGATGTTTTCTTAATTCAAATGTCTGGCAGAAGGCGCTGGCGCATCTCCACTCAAAAAGATTTAAGCCTTGATCCACGACTCCCCTTAAAAATATTACAAAACTTTACCGTCGAACAGGAATGGGTATTGGAGCCCGGAGATATGCTGTATTTGCCACCGCATATTGCACATCATGGCATTGCCCTTGATGCTGGGTGTCAGACTTGGTCTGTGGGTTTTCGCTCTCCGAGTTTTAAAGAGCTTCTCCAAGAAGGCTTATGGAGGCTTGCAGAATCTTTAGAAGCAATCCCAGGGCTAGAAGAAAAATTTGCAGATCCAAAACAAAATGCTATTCACACCCCAGAAGAACTTCCTAAAGAGCTCATTCAGCAGCTTGAAAAAAAATTGGCAGGTCTAAAGCTCGATCAAATTGACGGATTTTTACCGGGTATTACGGCTTATTTAACAGAACCCAAACAACATGCTTACTTCCATGGGCCTAAAAATCCCCTTTCACCAAAGCAGTTTGCTGAAAAATTAAGCTCTCAAATGCTCAAACCACATCCACAAAGCCGTCTACTGAGCCTTAACCATGAAGTCTATTGCAATGGAGAGATGGTGACTAAGGGGCAAGCGAAGGAGATTCAAGAGGCCTGGCGCTCTATTGCTGCCAACAAGAGACTGGTACTAAAGAAAAGCCTTCAAGCAAGAGTGGATTCAAGCCTGTATGAGGCCTATCTGTCAGGCTGGCTAATTCTTCAATCTGCTTAGAGAGATAGCTATAATTGGTACTGGAAAATACCTAGGGACTTTCCCTTGATCAATCCAGTAACAATTACTAATCATTGCTGTCATTTTTAAGAGGAAACTACAAATGAATAAATCACTCGTATTCGCTGCCATGTTAGCTATCGCTTTAGCCGCTTGCGGTAAAAAAGAAGAAGCAAAACCAGCTGCTGCTCCTGCTGCACCTGCTGCTGAAGCTCCTGCTGCTGCTCCAGCCGCGCCTGCTGCTCCTGCTGCTCCTGCTGCTCCTGCTGCAGACGCTAAGAAGTAATCTTCCTGATGAAGAAAAAAAGCCGCTGAAAAGCGGCTTTTTTATTAGCATCAAATCAAGATTATCTTTTTAGCTGCTCAGCAAGCAATGTTAGCAATTGGAATCCAGCAGGTGTGTTTTCAGGCTTACCATCAATATCTTGCACATAGACACTCGCAGAATTTTCGCCTGTAGTCTTGACGACTACCTGGTATCTTTTCGCTTTCAAACTCGAATCATCTTTGCTGCTAAACAAATTGGAGAAGAAGCCTTTAGTGTCGCCCAAATCTTTTGGATTAACATAGCGCACATAATAAATACCGTTTGTACGGTTTCGATCTTCCACTGAGAAATTAGATCGGTCCAAAGCCAAACCAACATCACGCCATGAGCGATCAAATCCTGAACTTAAATCAATATGGGCTTGATTGACACCATCTTGGACAAATTTTGCTTTAGGTGTTTTAGCATCGACTGGCGCAGCGACCATTGCTTTAGCCTGCTCTTGCGTCATTCCTAAGCGCTCCATCAGTCGCGCCAAGAATGCTGCCTCTAAATCTGGTTCACTCGGACGTGGAGTCCAAATAGTTGTAAGACAGGCTTGCGTAACGTCGCGAACACACTGCTCAACTGCACCACGTTGAGTAATATAAATTTCAGTTTCTGCTGGCTTGGTTGGCTCAAGACGGGTTTTATATTTATCACGCTCACCAGTGTCAAAAATGGAGCCGAGGGTACTGGCGATGGCGGAACGAATAAAGTCTTGTGCAATCTTGGCCCGATTTTCAGCCCAATCTGTTTCCATAATTCCAGTAGAGGGCGAATCAATTACTAATAAGAAGCCATTCTCTTGCCAAAAATCTTTCACCTGTGGATACAACTCTACGGCTGGCTTTTCAACTACCAACCAGCGGCGATCACCATCGCGCTCAATCCGCATCCCAGGTATTCCGGTCATCACATTCGTTCTACGCTGAGAAGACTTTTTCACAGCAGCGTTATAGTCGGACATCGTTGCAGTGCCATCTTGCACAATATAGCGACGATCCGCTTGGGACGTAATGAGATCGGGTGGATAGGCGAGATTAGGACCTCTAATGGCGCCACTTCCTTTGTAGTCAACCGTATCGTTACTGGTCACAGACTTGCAAGATGTTAAACCAAGAAGGGTAATCGTTAAGACTGCAAAGATCGCAAAATAGCGGCGCAGCATTTGTACAAAACACATCATAGTAAGCCTGCTTGTTTTAATGCTGCCTTTAAGGGCTCGCGCAATGGCTCACTGAGTGGCGTCAATGGCAGGCGAATGCCAGCGGTAATCTTACCCATCTGATGCAAGGCCCATTTCACTGGAATTGGGTTGGCTTCGATAAACATCGCTTTATGTACTGCAATTAATTGATACTGTATCTCACGGGTCTTTTTAACATCATCAGACATAGCAGCCACACACAACTGGTGCATCAGACGAGGGGCCACATTAGCTGTTACTGAAATATTACCTTTGCCACCCATCAGCATTAACATCGCAGCAGTTAAGTCATCTCCTGAGAAGACTGAAAAATCATGATGGCCTGCTCGCTGAAGATCAGCTATTAGGAGTGTTCCGCGTTCAAGGCTACCAGTAGCTTCTTTAATAGCAATAATGCCAGGCACGCTAGCAAGGCGAACTACCGTATCGCCAGACAAATCAGCTACAGTCCGACCAGGCACGTTATATAAAATGACGGGAAGATCTACAGACTCAGCAATCTTTTTGAAATGGGCATACATACCCTCTTGGGTAGGCTTGTTGTAATACGGCACTACTTGCAAGCTCGCATCTGCGCCGACTTTTTTAGCAAAATGCGTTAGCTCAACTGCTTCGGTAGTGGAGTTACCACCGGTTCCAGCAATCACTGGAATTCTGCCGGCAATGTAATCGACGGTTACGAGTATTAACTCACAATGCTCTTCTACGGAAACGGTTGGAGACTCGCCACTAGTACCAACGATCACAATACCATCTGTGCCTTCGGCAACATGCCAATCAAGTAATGCACGCAGGCTAGCAAAATCCAAGCTACCATCTTCGAACATCGGCGTAACTATAGCCGGCATGCTGCCAGAAATGGTTTTTTTGCTACCTGTGGAATGAGCTGTATTTGTCAACGAATGTATACCGATTGTGAGCTGTCTTAACCATGAAATTGTAACGGAATGCGTTCTTTTAGACCGCTTTTACTGCGCAGATCCGCTGCATCATAGCTGGCTTGGGGCTATCTTGATAAATATCCTCATAGGCGATGATTTTTAGGCCATGCCTAGCTGTCAAAGCAAGTAATTCCCCTGTTTTTAAGAGGAAATTAGGATTGGAGGGTTTTCCAAATGCTTCGTTTCCTTGCGCAAAGGTTTCATAAATCAGAACCCCGCCGCCAGTGAGCATTTGGGGTAAGCGGTCCAAATGTGGGCGGTATAAATAGTTGGTGACCACAATGCCATCAAATAGCCTACCTTCTAAGGGCCATGCCTCAAGCTCTAGATCCCATTGTTCTGGAGTAATTTGAGCAGTATGAACTGATTGGATCAGCTTTATATCTTGATCTACCGCGATAACAGAGAAGCCCAAATTCGCTAAATAACGTGCGTGACGCCCAGCACCGCAAGCAAGATCCAATACTAACCCTGACTTTGGAATCAAGTGAGCAAAACGTTTCACCCACGGTGAGGCCTCTAAATTTGCATCGTGGGTCGCTAGCAATTCTTAAGCTCAATCGTACGCAAGACCCATTGCTTCACGGACCTCGCGCATCGTTTCTTGGGCGACCTTACGAGCATTATCGCAACCATCAGCTATGATTGAGCGCAGCAAGCTAGGATCATCTAAATATTTTTGGGCACGCTCGAACATAGGTTGCTGTTCAGCCAAAATAGCATCAATCACAGGTTGCTTACACTCTAGGCAACCAATACCAGCAGATTTACACCCTTTTTCTACCCATTGCTTCGTTTCTTCATTGGAATAGACAGCATGTAATTGCCAAACTGGACAGCGGGCAGGATCACCAACATCTGTTCGACGAACTCGAGCGGGATCTGTCGGCATTGTTCTAATTTTCTTAATCACATCCTCAGGCAGCTCTCGAATGCTAATGGTATTACCATAAGATTTAGACATTTTTTGCCCGTCAATCCCTGGCATGCGTGATGCTGCAGTGAGTAGCGCTTGGGGTTCAGGAAGAATAATCTTACGTGAGCCTTCTAAGAAACCAAACAATCTTTCTCGATCAGCCATGGAAAGACTTTGTGCCTCTTGCAATAAAGCCTTTGCTTGCTCTAAAGCTTCATCATTGCCGCGCTCCTGAAATGCAATACGTAATTCTGCATACATCTTTGCGCGCTTGCTACCTAATTTTTTAACAGCCTCTAAGGCTTTCTCTTCAAATCCTGGCTCACGACCATATAAATAATTAAAGCGCCTTGCCACTTCACGAGTCATCTCGACATGAGGCACTTGGTCTTCACCAACTGGCACAAATTGAGCGCGATAAATCAAAATATCGGCAGCCTGCAACAGTGGATAGCCCAAAAATCCATAGGTTTGCAAATCTTTTTCTTTTAACTTTTCAATCTGATCTTTATAGGTTGGCACCCGATCAAGCCAGCCCAATGGGGTTCCCATGGAGAGTAGCAAGAATAGTTCAGCATGCTCAGGAACCTTACTCTGAATAAATAAAGTGGATTGGTTTGGATCGACTCCAGCAGCTAACCAATCAACCACCATATCCCAAACCGACTGCTCAATCACATCAGGAGTTTCATAATGGGTCGTTAATGCATGCCAATCGGCCACAAAAAAGAAGCAGGGGTATTCTGACTGCAGGCGTACCCAATTTTTTAAAACACCATGATAGTGACCTAGGTGCAAATGACCTGTTGGTCGCATGCCAGAGAGAACGCGTTCAGCAAACATCTTTTTTATCTTTAACTATATCAATTAATGAAACATGGACCAAACAGGTGTGAGGTGTTCGGGTAAAAGTGGCAAAGTGCCTAAATCAATGTGACTTTCAGAAGGATCATGAAAGTCAGATCCCCGTGAGGCCAAAAAACCATATTGCTGAGCAATTTTTCCATATTCCTGATATTGATCGGGGCTATGACTTCCGGTAATCACCTCTAATCCTAGTCCGCCATGATCCTTAAAATACTCAAAAAGTTGGTCCCTTTGCATGAGATTGAGTTTATACCGACCAGGATGTGCAATCACTGCTACTCCTCCAGCTGATTTAATCCAGCCAATTGCCTCATCCAGATTAGCCCAACAATGTGGTACATGACCAGGCTTGTCCTCTACTAAATAATTTTTAAATACCTGCTCAGTATCTTTACATACACCCCGCTCCACTAAGAAACGAGCAAAGTGTGTTCTAGAAATGAGATCGTGATTGCCTGCGTAATGCAGTGCACCTTCATAAGCTCCAGGAATACCCGCTTTTAGTAATTGCTCAGACATCTGTTTAGCACGACCACTACGACCTTCGCGAGTACGCCGAAGACCATCTAAGATACCGGAATCTTGCGGATCAATACCTAATCCTACAATATGGATAGTTTGACCGAGCCAGGTCACAGAAATTTCTACACCAGCCAAGTAATTCATATTAAGAGCAGCAGCCGCTTCTTTAGCACGCTCTTGACCACCTAATTCATCATGATCAGTAAGAGACCAAAGTTTGACACCGTTTGCATGCGCACGTTGCGCAAGCTGCTCTGGAGTCAAGGTGCCATCAGAGACTACTGAATGACAGTGTAAATCGGCATTAACGGCTGAAAGAGAACTCATAATCCTATTTTAGGTCAAGCTGGTATCAATCACACGACGGGGTGCATCTAGATAGTCTCGTGACTGCATTTCAATCAGACGGGATACCGTTCGGGAAAATTCACCGGTAATTTGCCCTTCTGTGTATAAATCAGTAGCCAGAACCTCTGCGGAGATGATTAGCTTGATCTTATGGTCATATAAAACATCAATTAACCAAATAAAGCGTCGCGCCTCATTGGTCATTCTAGGGGGCATATAAGGAACGTCAGACAAAATAACCGTATGAAATAGTTTGGCAATCTCTAGATAGTCATTTTGGGAGCGTGGGCCGCAGCACAGCGTTTGGAAATCAAACCAGACCACGCCACCTCCCATGAAAAGTGGACGTAACTCTCTAGATTCAATATAGAGCATTGGGTTTGCTACCGTTTGCTGATGTCCAATTAATCCATGAAACATTTCTAGTAGACGTTGATTTGTCTTTTCATCTAAAGGCGTTAGGTAGGCCTCTACTTGGGCCATCTGTACGCGACGATAATCAATACCAGCATCTACATTAAGCACTTCTAATTGCTCTTCAAGCAATTTGATTGCAGGTAATAATCGATCACGATGAAGGCCATTAGGATAAAGTTGATCTGGCCGATAGTTAGAAGTCATGACAAATTGCACTCGATCAGCAAATAGAGCACTCAGTAAGCGATACAAAATCATGGCATCAGCAATATCATTAATATGAAATTCATCGAAGCAGATTAAGCGATAGCGTTGAGAAATTCGTAAAGCAAGCTCATCCAAGGGATCTGCCAGTCCAGAGAGTTCATGTAATTCACGATGTACTTCTCGCATAAATTCATGAAAATGAATGCGTATCTTTTTCTCTAATGGTGATGCCTCATAAAAACAATCCATCAAAAAAGATTTGCCTCGGCCTACTCCACCCCATAAATATAGACCTCGAGGAAGCTTAGGCTTAAAAATTTTCTTTTTAAGATTATTGCTACGAATTTCTTTATATGCAATCCATTCATCCTCGCATTGCTGCAAACGCTCTACAGCAAGGAGTTGCGCGGAATCGCTTTGGTAGCCCCGCGCTTGTAGCTCTTGATGGTAAAACTCAATCGTTTTCAATTACATATTTAATGCACGTTGATCCGTCGCCAATGCTGCTTCGCGCACCACCTCCGATAAACTTGGATGTGGGTGACAGATACGGGCAATATCCTCAGCTGCCGCTTTAAATTCCATTGCCACAGCGGCTTCAGTAATTAAATCAGAGGCATTTGGTCCAATAATATGAACTCCCAGAATCTCATCGGTCTTTGCGTCAGCTAATACCTTGACGAACCCGTCTGCACGACCTATACCTAAAGCACGGCCATTAGCTGCAAATGGAAATTGACCTGCCTTATAAGCTATACCAGCCTCTTTAAGTGCTTGCTCAGTTTTACCAACCCAGGCAATTTCAGGGTCAGTGTAAATGACCCAAGGAATACAGTTGTAATCGATATGCGGCTTCTGACCTGCAATGATTTCTGCAACTAAGACACCTTCGTCTTCAGCTTTATGAGCCAACATAGGGCCGCGCACTACATCACCAACAGCATAGACACCAGGTGCAGCAGTGGCACAAGTATGGTCATCCACTGGAATAAAGCCACGCTCATCTACCTTTAGACCAATATTCTGCAGACCTAATTGATCTGTATTAGGTATACGACCAACAGAAACAATTAAACGATCACATTCTAATTTCAGGGCTTTACCAGCACTATCAGTGTAGTGAACTACCACCCCTTTTTTATCCGCCTTCACTTCACCAATCTTCACACCCATATTGATGTTTAAACCTTGTTTAGCAAAAAGCTTATGCGCTTCCTTAGCAATGCCTTGGTCGCATGCTGCTAAAAAAGATGGCGAAGCCTCAAGCACAGTCACTTCAGAACCCAGACGGCGCCAAACTGAACCCAATTCCAAACCAATCACACCCGCCCCGATAACACCCAACTTCTTGGGTACAGAATCAAACTTCAGAGCACCCTCGTTATCGCAAATCAATACATTGTCTACTGATATGCCTGGAAGATGACGGGCTTTAGAGCCCGTTGCAATAATCACATTCTTTGCGCTGACCGTTTCTTTATCTTTTCCATCAATCTTGATTTGATAGCCATTGGCACTCTTGCCTTCAAACGAGGCATGACCTTTTAGTAAAGTAACCTTGTTTTTGCGGAACAAGAATTGAATACCAGCAGTCATCTTGGTAACAATCTCGTCTTTGCGTGAGACCATCTTTTTAGAATCAATACTGACAGAGCCAACCTTGATGCCATGGTCTGCAGCATGATGATTGATCTTCTCAAACTCTTCAGAGGAAGCCAGCAAAGCCTTAGAGGGAATACAGCCAACATTTAAACAAGTGCCGCCTAGGCGTATTTCACCTTTTGGATCATCAAAGGCATTAGATTCCGCGCAGGCAACTTTAAAACCAAGTTGCGCCGCACGAATTGCGGCAATGTAACCACCAGGGCCACCACCGATTACGACTACATCAAAAGCTTGACTCATGATCTTCCCTTTTACAGATCAAGCAAAAGACGTGAAGGATCCTCTAAAGCATCCTTCATCGCCACTAAGCCTAGAACTGCTTCCCGACCATCAATAATGCGGTGATCGTATGACAATGCGAGATAGTTAATTGGGCGGACTACCACTTGACCATTTTCAACAACTGCACGATCTTTAGTTGCATGGATACCCAAAATTGCGGATTGGGGAGGATTAATAATGGGCGTAGAGAGCATTGAACCAAACACACCACCATTTGAGATGGAGAAAGTACCGCCGGTTAACTCTTCAATAGACAACTTACCTTCGCGAGCTTTCGCACCAAACTCAGCAATCTTTTTCTCAATATCAGCTAAATTCATTTGGTCAACATCACGCAAAATAGGAACTACCAAACCACGAGGTGAGCTCACCGCTATACCAATATCAAAATAACCGTGGTAAACGATGTCATTACCATCAACAGAAGCATTTAGTAATGGGAACTTCTTCAATGCATGGGTTGCCGCTTTAACAAAGAAAGACATAAAACCTAACTTCACGCCATGCACTTTTTCAAACTGATCTTTATATTTATTACGTAATGCAATCACTGGACCCATATTGACTTCGTTGAAAGTCGTCAAGATTGCATTGTTCGCTTGGGATTCCAGTAAACGCTCAGCAATACGAGCACGAAGGCGGCTCATAGGAACACGCTCTTCAGGACGTTCGCCTGTTGGCATAGTTGCCTTTGGCAATGGGGCAGACTTAGCGCCACCGGCAGCCGCATTCAAAGCATCGCCCTTAGTGATTCGGCCATCGCGACCAGAGCCAGCAACTTGTCCAGCACTCAGATTGTTTTCAGCCAGAATTTTCGCAGCTGATGGAGCGGCGCTAGCAGATTTAGCGGGCGCCGCCTTTGCTGGAGTTGCAGGAGCGGCAGCTGGAGCAGTGGCTGCTGGTGTAGCAGCAACAGCCGTGCTGTCAATCTTAGCAATCAACTCTTCAGCAACTACAGTGCCGCCATCTCCGACGATAATTTGCGTTAAAACACCAGCAGACGGGGCAGGCACTTCAAGTACGACTTTGTCGGTCTCGATTTCAATCAAGATTTCATCTTGACCAACAGCATCCCCAACCTTTTTTTTCCAATGCAATAAAGTTGCTTCGGCAACTGATTCGGAGAGTTGTGGAACTTTAACTTCAAAAATAGCCATGATTAATCCTAGTTATATATATCCAAGGTAATGAGAACGATTATTTCGTAATCACATAACCTTTAAGTTTGGCAAATGCCGTATTAAGCAAAGATTTCTGCTGCTCTTGATGAAGGTGGGCGTAACCACAAGCGGGAGAAGCTGATGCCGGCCGACCTGCATAAGCTAACTTCATGCCATCCGACATGCCTTCCAAAATATTATGCTGTACGAAGAACCATGCACCTTGATTTTGTGGCTCATCCTGACACCAGACGATCTCTTCCAATTTTGTAAATTTCTTGAGCTCAGCAAGCAGTGCTTTATGCGGGAATGGATACAACTGCTCCAAACGAATAATCGCCACATCCTCGATCTTCTTCTCAGCCCGGGCTTTAACCAAATCGTAATAGACCTTACCAGAGCAGATCATTAAACGACTCACCTTCTTTGCATCAATCGATTCATCACGCTCACCCAACACAGTATGGAATCCACCTTTAGTAAATTCAGACAATGGTGAAGCTGCCTCCTTATTTCTCAGCAATGATTTTGGTGTAAACAAGATCAAGGGTTTGCGGAATTGACGAATCATTTGGCGGCGTAAGACGTGGAAGATTTGCGATGAAGTTGTTGGCTGAATGACTTGCATATTAGTATCAGCACATAACTGCATAAAGCGTTCAAGACGCGCAGAAGAATGCTCTGGGCCTTGTCCCTCATACCCATGTGGCAACATCATCACTAAGCCGTTAGCGCGACCCCACTTCACTTCACCAGAAGCGATAAATTGATCAATCACCACCTGTGCACCATTGGCAAAGTCACCAAACTGAGCCTCCCAAATAGTGAGAGTGTTTGGCTCAGCCGCAGCATAGCCATACTCAAAACCAAGCACTGCCTCTTCCGAAAGAATTGAATCAATCACAACAAATGGTGCTTGATCTTTAGTCACATGTTGCAGTGGTGTATAGGTTCCAATGTCCCACTTCTCACGATTTTGATCATGCAGCACTGCATGACGATGTGTAAACGTACCTCGACCACTATCCTCGCCCGACAAGCGAACCGGGTAGCCACTGGCAACCAAGGATGCGAAAGCCATATGCTCACCCATACCCCAGTCGACGTTGACTTCACCACGACCCATAGCAGCACGGTCCTTGCAGACTTTCTCTACTAATGGATGAGCTTTAAAGTTTTCAGGAATAGTTGAAATCTTCTCGGCCAAGCGCTTCCACTCGGTCAATGGAATAGCGGTATCCGCTTCATCCGTCCATTTTTTATTTAAGAATGGTGACCAATCAACAGCAAACTTCCCTTTGAAATTGCTCAATACTGGATCGGATGTTTGCTTGCCAGTATCCATTGCAGCCCGATACTCTTTGACCATGTGATCACCAGTACCCACTGGAAGAAAGCCCTGGACCTCTAATTTATCAGCATAGACTTTACGTGTACCAGGGTGTGCAGCAATGATTTTGTACATCAAAGGCTGGGTCATCGCGGGAGAATCTTGCTCGTTGTGACCCATTTTGCGGAAACAAACAATATCAACCGCTACATCTTTATGAAACTTAGTACGAAACTCGATTGCTAACTTAGTTGCCAAAACAACGGCCTCAGGATCATCACCATTAACATGCAATACTGGAGCATCGACAAGCTTCATGATGTCAGTGCAATACAAGCTAGAACGTAAATCGCGTGGATCAGAGGTAGTAAAACCAATTTGGTTATTAATCACGATATGCACCGTACCACCAGTGGAATAGCCTCGGACTTCTGACATCGCCAGGGTTTCTTGCACGACACCTTGTCCAGCAATAGCAGCGTCTCCATGCACTAACACTGGAAGCACCTGTTCACCTAATAAGTCGCCACGACGCTCCATACGAGCACGCGCAGAACCTTCCACTACTGGGTTCACGATTTCTAGATGAGATGGATTAAATGCAAGCGACAAATGGACTGGGCCTGCAGGCGTAGAAATATCGCTTGAAAATCCTTGGTGATATTTAACGTCACCTGCTGGGAGCGTTTCTTGCCCCTTATGCTCGAACTCAGCGAATAAATCTTTTGGCATCTTGCCTAAGGTATTTACAAGAACATTGAGACGACCGCGATGAGCCATACCAATCACAATCTCTTGCACCCCTTTAGCGCCTGCTTCACGAATCAGTTCATCCATACAGGCGATAAAACTTTCACCACCCTCAAGTGAGAAACGCTTTTGACCAACGTATTTAGCCTGCAAATAGCGCTCTAAGCCCTCTGCAGCGGTTATGCGGTCCAATATATGACGCTTTTCTTCAGCATTAAAGCTAGGGGTGGAGCGAATCGATTCTAATTGATCTTGCCACCATTTCTTGATGGTTTGGTCCGCAATAAACATGAACTCAGCACCAATCGTGCCGCAATAGGTTTCACGCAATGCTTGGAGTAAATCACGCAAAGTCATTTCTGACTTGCCAAAGAATGTATTGCTTGTGTTGAAGACGATATTCATATCGCCATCGGTAAAACCATAGAACGCAGGATCAAGCTCAGGAATATTCTGACGCTCAGTCCGCTTTAGGGGATCGATATCTGCCCAGCGATTACCCACGTTTCGGTATGCAGCAATCAGTTGCTGCACAGCAACACGCTTGCGCCCCATTTCTGAATCGGCTGAATCTGAAATAGTTCTAATCGGGCCTTGTCTAGCACGCTCAGCAAATGACGCAACAATCGGTCCGTGCGCAATGTCAGTGCGAGATGAACCATCAACCGCGGGGATTTGTTTTACGTTATCGAAATAATCGCGCCAATGCGCTTCTACTGAAGTCGGATCGTGCAAATAAGATTCGTAGAGATCTTCAACATAGGGGGCGTTTCCGCCGAAGAGATACGAGTTATCTCTTTGGTCATGCATCATGATGCTCACCTTTCATCGGGTTTCCCGAATCAAAACTGTGGTTATAACCATTCGCTATACGGCTTCACCGCTTCACGAATTGCTCTGTGCAAATACTGTCACTACATCTGTAATTTAACACGATTAACCATTAATTCATAAAGGACTTTTCCTTGCTTCTATGGGATTGAGGGTATTTATCAGTAAATAAGAGATGAATAAGACCTTTCCTACTGAGCTTTCAAGACTGGCCGACAGATTGAAACAAAATTGATTCTTATTCTCTAAATCTTCAATTGAATTAATAAATTAAGGGAAATATGAAAACAATTACCCCAGATATGGAATATCTCAGCACCAGGCAAAGCGCTAAGGTTTTGCAGGTTTCATTAGGAACTGTCCAAAAAATGGTTGAGCTAGGCGAATTAATCGCCTGGAAAACCCGTGGGGGGCATAGAAGAATACTGGCAAGCTCTCTTGAACAGCAATTACAGCGAAGAAAACGGGCAATGCGCCAAAAATCGACTCAAAACTGCATTGCCCTAGGAATATTTAGAAGGATAGAAAATAGCGAGGAATTGCTTGAGTCCACTCAAGAATGGCAATTAAAGGTAGAAATGGAGGTGGCCATTGATAGCTTAGAGGGGCTGATGAAGGCTGTCTCAATCGCCCCTGATCTCATCTTTCTAGATGCCCTCATTCCGCCTATTGAGCAGGTTCATCTGATACATTACTTAAGTAAAAACAATGACACACAGCGTATTCCTATTCTAGTAGATGAAGGTTTTATTAAGCTTCACCCTGGGGTAGTCAGCCTTGCTGATGAGAATGGCTGCACTAGACCTCCGCTCTCAGAAAGCATTAAAAAAGAGCTTGAAAATGGCTTAATTGAACAAAATCCACTCATCATTGCGTATCCTGCCACCAATGCTGAGTTAGATCCCTCTTTGAGCTATCGCAGCCGACATGAATTGCTAGAGCCGGTATTTATAGAGGCGCTATCAAGAAAATATCTCTAATAGAAAAGGCCGCTAAATTAGCGGCCTTTTTATAATTCTGTTTAAAATGAATAGCTTAGATTACAAAGCTACTACGATCTCTACCTTCTATCCACTTTGGAGCCTTACCGCGCCCAGTCCAAGTTTCGCCAGTAGAAGGATTACGATACTTAGGAGCTACCTTCCGACCAACACCGCGAACTCCAGTTTTCCGAGTAAAAAGGTCAGATGCAGTCAAATGATACTGCTCAATAATGAGCTTGGCTTTAGTAATGCCATCCACCTTCTCATGTGCAATAGCTTCTTTAATCTGTCTATCTAACTGTTCACGCTGGGCTAAAAGCTCTTTATAAGAAGCCATATATTCATACTCTCCAAATAATAGGTTATGTTAAAAAGCGCTTGTTACGCTATTTAAACTATAGATTATATATAATTTAAATAGCCAAGAAACATATATTCTTATATTTGGATATTATTAAAAGATAATCCCTTTATAAATCAGCATTATTAGCATATTCATTATAAATGCTATGCTTAATAATTAAGCGCTTATTTTACGAAGAACAAATGTACCGCTTGATTTTGCAGTGATCTCCCCTGCCTCGTTTAATACAACGGCCTCACAATAATTAATTGACTTACCAGACTTCAGAACTATTCCTTCAACAGCAATTTTTCCAACCGAGGGACGCAAGAAGCTGATTGTCATATCAATAGTAATAGCACCTAAAGGATGATTCATGGCACTTCTAGCGGCAGCGGCCATCGCAAAATCCAGTAAAGTCATAATTACTCCTCCATGAGCGACCCCAAAACTATTTTCATATTCAGGCCTCATGTTTAAGGTAATACGTGATTTTCCATTCTCGGCAAACTCTGGAACTACCCCCAAATGATCTAAAAAGGGAATAGCCAGACCAAAATATTGAGTAGGGTTTTGTTTAGTAGTCATAGAGATTTGGAAATAAAAAATATAGGGCTACAAAGGGAAGAAGTTTAGAATCTACACTTCTTTAAAGCACTAAGTCTTTTGGACTTTTGGCCATGACTATTATAAGACGCAGCTTACAGATATCAATATTTATAGGCTTTAGCCAGCAATGCTTAGCACAATCTAATGCCACTATAACCGCTCTTCCCCCTGCCTATAAATCTGTGTTTGTTAGCGACTTAACAAGCATTCTTTATGCCTCGCAAGGACTCTTAGCACTTAAAGCATCAAATTTAATCAACTCGCAATCTAATGATTGCACTGAATTTGCTGCTAATGGGCTATGTATTCAGCTAGGCGCACGATATACCGAACTATCATCTCCAAAAATTGCCGCAAGAAGTATCGTTCTGAATAGCGGTTATCAAATTTCCAATCAATGGCACATGGGTGCATATATTGATGCAGGTCATATTACCTCTCAGCCGAGCTATACCAATGTTAAACAAAAAGGTGAAGATCCAATTCTAGGCGTTTATTCCGTTTACAAAGATAAAATCTGGGGGGCGCCATATAACTTTAGGTTAGGTGCCAATACGGGTTCAACCGCACTCGATATTTCTACGTCCAACCTTGGAAATTTAGGGTCCCTATCAAGAAATATTAATATTAAAGCTCAAAGTTATTTAGCCCTATTGAGTACGCATATTCCTATTAACCCCAAGTTAATCATCATGCCCTACCTAGGTTCAACCTATACAACCATGAATATAGATGGAAGCAACAACAATTCATCAAAACTCTCAAATTTGCCAATTATTTTCAATGGCGTTTCAACCGAAATATTTGCTCTACAGCTTGGACTAAATTCAGTCTATAGGCCAAATGACTCAATCCTGCTCGCAGCAACGGCGGGAATTCAGCATACTCTATCAAGCAATATTAGCAATATGACCGTATCATCACTGCCGGATTTATCTGGGTACACAGGAAAAACCGTTTTAGCAAATAATGTTCCTACATTTATGGCTCTCGCCATATATAAAACCTACAAAAACCAAGAATTAACAGCAAAAATTATTTACAGGCAAGAGGTGTATCAGCGAATCGGCGTTACATCCTACAACCTCAACTACAGTATTGGTTTTTGAGGTATTAGTAACTCTCAAAAGTGGTCGGGGCGAGAGGATTTGAACCTCCGACCACTTGCACCCCATGCAAGTACGCTACCAGGCTGCGCTACGCCCCGACGAAAGTCAAAATTGTATCAGTACTACTTAGCGAGGATGTTGAGGACTGCCAGTAACTCATCACGTAGCTTCAACTCACCGCGAGCTTCATCCAGACGATTTCTGGCGCCGCTGATCGTAAAGCCTTCTTCATAAAGAAGTGCCCTAATTTTACGAATTAATACCACCTCATGATGCTGATAGTAGCGCCGATTACCGCGTCTTTTTTGGGGGTTGAGTTGCGCAAATTCTTGTTCCCAATAACGCAATACGTGTGAACGTACACCACATAAATCAGAGACCTCGCCAATAGTAAAGTAGCGTTTAGCAGGAATGGGGGGAAGTTGAGAGCTCAGCAATGCTGAGCTGATCTCAAACTCGGATTTCTCGAGCATGAGACTCCACTACATCTTTTAGCTTTTGACTGGCATGAAACGTAACCACTCTTCTAGCTGCAATCGGAATCATTTGACCTGTTTTGGGATTTCGGCCAGGACGGGCCGATTTATTGCGCAACTGAAAATTTCCAAAACCAGAAATCTTTACCTCAACACCAGCCTCAAGTGAATAACCGATTCTGTCAAAGAATGCGTCAATCATATCTTTAGCTTCGCGCTTATTCAAACCAACTTGATCAAAGAGTGCTTCAGAAAGTTCATTCTTTGTAACTGTGTCATTGATATTAAAGTCACTCATTGCTGATTCTCTTATGCCTTTATTTCTGATATATGGGTAATACTAAACTAGCGCAGACGGGCTGTACATTTTTTTTCTACTGCGCCCAATAAAGATACCATTACTGCATCAATTTGGGTATCTTGCAAAGTTTCATTAGGGTTTAACATAGTGATGCGGAAAGCCAAACTCTTTTCATCTGCAGCCATGCCACCCGATCCAGCTTTTGGCTTAAATTCATCAAACAGCTCAATATTTTGTACAAAATTTTGCTTGCTAGCCGTCATGGCATCTAATAACGATTGTGCTGAAACGCTTTGCTTCACAACTAAAGCCAAATCGCGCTGCACTGCAGGAAATTTGCTTAAACCCTCGGGCACAGGCAAGCCAAGCTCGCGAATAGGCTCTAAATCGAATTCAAATAACACAGGTGCTTGCGGTAATTCATAGGCCTGCTGTAAGCCAGGGTGTAATTCACCAATCCATCCAACCGCAAGCAAGCCACCGGCGGCTTTTAAAAATATCTTTGCACTTCGCCCAGGATGAAGTGCGGGGTGAGTGGCTGTCTCAGCGACAAAGTGCAGGGGATCTAAAACTCTCTCAAGATCGCCTTTGACATCAAAAAAATCTACTGTACGATTAGCGCTAGCCCATTGTTCTGGCACAAATGAACCATAAGCTAAACCGCCGACCTTTTGTGGCTGATCAAATCCTGAAACCTTGCCAGCTTGTTCTTGTATGGCGGAATCACGCTTAAATACCCGTCCGGACTCAAAAAGACGTATACGTAAGGTACCGCGATTCAAATTGGCTTTGAGGTTATTCAATAGACCACCCCATAATGTGCTGCGCATAACGCCATATTGATTTGCGATGGGGTTAAGAACGGCGATGACTTCTTTTTCAGTAGTGCCGGTAAGACGCTTTTCACTTTCAAGGTCTGTAAAGCCAAAGTTAACAACTTCTTGGTAGCCTTGCAGTGCTAAGCGTTGGCGTAATAAATGGATACCTCGCTTTGCCTCTGCATTAGCGCTCATTTTCAGAGAGGCCACCGGTGGTTTGTCCGGAATATTTTGAAAGCCGTACATGCGAGCAACTTCTTCAATCAGATCTTCTTCAATCTCAATATCAAAGCGATAGCTTGGCGGGGTAACAATAAAAACATCGCCTGCTTCTTGTTTGAACTCAAAACCAAGACGCTTAAAGATATCGCTTACAATATCCTGAGTTAAAGGGATGCCAATCACCTTCATGGCACGCGCCAAACGCATACGTACTGGTTTGCGTTCAGGGAGATTAAATATTTGATCGTCAACAGGACCTGCCTGACCGCCGCAGACCTCTAAAATCAATGAGGTAATGTAATCAAGGCTGGTAACGCTAGCTTGAGGATCAATTCCACGTTCAAAACGATGGGCAGCCTCACTATTAAAGTTAAAGTGGCGAGCTCTGCCCTGTATCGCAGAGGGCAACCAAAAAGCAGCCTCTACATAGATATTTTTGGTGCTGTCACTAATTGCGCAATGTCGACCTCCCATGACTCCAGCCAAAGCAGCAGGTCCATTTTGATCGGCAACTACGGCAACACTAATAGTATTACCTGCAAAATTAGGTGCCGCTGGCTCAACCACTTGACCATTCAACAATTCCAAACTCTCGCCTGGGCGTGCCCAACGGACTGTTATGTTGCCCTGTAATTGATCAATATCAAATGCGTGACTAGGCTGGCCGGTTTCTAGCATGACATAATTTGATAAATCTACTAGTGCGGAAATGCTTCTTTGACCAGCATTACAAAGACGCTGAATAATCCAATCGGGAGTCTTTGCCTGTGGATTAACACCACGTATCAAACGTCCTGAGAAGCGTCCACAAAGATCATTGCCCTCGATAGAAGCCTTCCATTTTTCATCAATACTAATTACTGGGGAAGATAACTTAGGTACGCTTAATGGAGCTCCGGTAATCGCTGAAACTTCTCTAGCCATGCCAATGATGGAGAGACAGTCTGCTTTATTGGGGGTGAGCTTAACGACAAAGATTTGATCATCTAGATCTAAGTATTCACGAATATCTTTGCCAATAGGGGCATCCAAAGGCAACTCTAAGATGCCCTCATGATCATCGCCTAAGCCAAGCTCACGGCCTGAACACAGCATGCCTTGGCTTTCTACACCACGCAACTTGCCTACTTTGATCATAAAAGTCTTGCCACCAGCTTCCGTAGGAGGTAGCTCTGCACCTGCTAAGGCACAGGGAATCTTGATGCCGACACGAGCATTTGGTGCTCCACAGACGATTTGAAGTTCTTGTCCAGTGCCAGCATCTACCTTGCAAACTCTCAAGCGATCTGCATCTGGGTGCTGCTCAGCTGACAAAATTTTTGCCACCACAACCTTGGTAAATGGAGGTGCAACAGAATGCTTCTCCTCGACCTCCAAACCAGCCATTGTCATAGCATGACTCAATTCATCGCTATCGAGTGATGGGTTTACATATTGACGGAGCCAAGATTCAGAGAATTGCATAGGATTATCTATTTGCTTTCTTATGCAGGAAACTGCGCTAAGAAACGTAAATCATTTTCAAAGAAAAGACGTAAATCATCAATGCCGTAACGCAACATTGTTAAGCGCTCTAAACCAGAGCCAAATGCGAAACCGGTATAACGCTCTGAATCAATTCCCATATTGCGCAATACATTGGGGTGAACCTGCCCTGCTCCTGAAATTTCTAACCAACGTCCAGCTAGCTTGCCGCTTCCAAAGGCCATATCAATTTCAGCAGATGGCTCTGTAAATGGGAAATATGACGGACGAAAGCGCACTTGCAATTCGTTTGTTTCAAAGAAAGTTCTTAAGAAGTCGGTATAAACACCCTTTAGGTCAGCAAATGAAACACTCTCATCAATCCACAAACCCTCAACCTGATGAAACATTGGTGAATGGGTTGCATCACTATCAACCCGGTAGGTTCTACCAGGCGCAATTACTTTGATCGGTGGCATCACATCTGCATTGGCATATTTTTTAACGTGCTCACTGGCATAACGCACTTGAATGGGACTAGTATGTGTGCGCAATAACAAAGGTTTCTCTTTAGAGTCTTTGCCATCGATATAAAAAGTATCCTGCATTGAACGGGCAGGATGATTTTCAGGACTGTTCAAGGCTGTGAAATTAAACCAATCGGTTTCAATTTCAGGGCCATCAGCCACATCAAAGCCAACAGAGCGGAAGATCTCTTCAACGCGTTCCCAGGTGCGCATCACTGGATGCAAACTACCAACTGCTTGACCACGGCCTGGTAAAGAAACATCAATCGATTCTGCAGCAAGGCGATGCATCAATAAAGCATCGGACAAAGCTTGACGACGCTCTTGTAGTGCTGCTTCTACTTGGGTCTTAATTTGATTAATTTGGGCGCCAGCACTCTTACGCTCATCAGGCGACATTCCACCAAGCGCTTTTAAACGCTCAGTGAGAATACCTGACTTACCGAGATACTTGGCTTTCGCGTCCTCAAGAGCGGCCGAATCGGCAGCTCCGAGGAAATCACGTTTAGCATCCTCGACAATTGGGTCGAGAGAAACCATTGCAGCTTAGTTTTTAAGGAACTAAAGATTAAGCTGCAGCGTTTACTACGGATTTAATCCGAGTAACCAAGGCGGCAAAAGCCGGCTTGTCCGCAATGGCCATATCAGAAAGTACTTTACGATCGAGATCGATAGAGGCCTTCTTCATACCATTCATGAATACGCTATAGGTCATGTCATGCTCACGCACTGCCGCATTAATACGGGCAATCCACAAAGCACGGAATACACGTTTCTTGTTACGACGATCACGATAGGCATATTGACCAGCACGCATAACTGCTTGCTTAGCAATACGGAATACGTTTTTACGACGACCGCGGTAACCTGTTGCGGCATCAGTGATTTTTTTATGACGGGCTCTTGCTGTAACCCCACGTTTGACTCTTGGCATTTGATTCTCCTAATCTAGTCTGAGGTTAAGCGTAAGGAAGCATGGAGCGAATTGACTTAACGTCAGCTTTCGCAACTTCGGTGGTACCACGCAAATGACGCTTGTTCTTTGTGGTCTTCTTGGTGAGGATGTGGCGTTTAAAAGCCTGGCCTCGTTTAATCGTTCCGCCTGCGCGAACCGTGAAGCGCTTCTTCGCGCTACTCTTGCTCTTCATCTTGGGCATAAAGCACCCCTTTATTTACTTGTGCAACATAGGTGGTAACCGACGGTTACGCTTCCTGTACCCAGAAGCACTTCCCACTACCAGTGACCTTAGTTATTCACTTAGGACACCTCCCTACATCAGAACTAGGTGATACCCAGTTACTTAGCCTTACGAATGGGGGCCAATACCATCACCATCTGGCGACCTTCCATTTTTGGAAACTGTTCAACTTGGCCATGCTCTAGCAAATCCAACTTCAAACGCTCCAACATTCTGACTCCGATTTCTTGGTGGGCCATTTCACGACCCCTAAACCGCAGCGTAATCTTTGTCTTATCGCCATCTTCCAAAAAGCGGATTAGATTGCGTAGCTTCACACCATAATCACCATCATCAGTGCCAGGACGGAATTTAACTTCTTTCACCTGAATCACTTTTTGCTTCAGCTTTGCTTCATGCATCCGCTTGGCTTCTTGGTACTTGAATTTGCCAAAGTCCATAATTCGGACCACAGGTGGTTCAGCTGTTGGAGCAATTTCAACCAGATCGGTCTCTTTCTCTTCTGCTGCAGCCAAGGCTTCACTCAATTTAACTACACCGATGGGCTCTCCATCAATTCCAATCAAACGCACTTCAGGAGCAGTAATTTCCCGGTTAATGCGCTGCAATTTTTCAGTAGCGATCTTCTTAATTCCTTTAAAAAAAACAATAAAAACCGTCTCACCCCTAGCTAGGCTCGGGTCCGACTTTCTGGGATATATCCTGCTGGAGTCGGGCAACGAAGGCATCAAGAGGCATTACACCTAAATCCACTCCGCCACGGGCACGAACGGCTACCGTATTACTTTCAGACTCTTTATCACCTACAACTAGCAAAAATGGGATCTTCTGTAATGCGTGCTCGCGTATTTTATACGTAATTTTCTCGTTCCGCAAATCCGATTCGACTCTAAACCCTTGTTTTTTCAGCATTTGCTGGACTTTTTGTGCATATGCAGCGGAATTTCCAGAGATATTAAGAACTACGGCCTGAGTCGGAGCAAGCCAAACCGGCATATTTCCAGCATGATTTTCAATCAAAATACCAATAAAACGCTCTAAGGAGCCCACAATTGCCCTATGGAGCATGACTGGTGTCTTGCGGCTATTATCTTCAGCCAAATATTCCGCCCCAAGACGATCTGGCATCGAGAAATCGACCTGAATCGTGCCACATTGCCAAGTTCGCCCAATCGAGTCCTTTAAGTGATATTCGATCTTCGGTCCATAAAATGCACCCTCACCAGGCAATTCTTCCCATTCTTGGCCAGACGCCCTTAAAGCACCGCGCAGCGCATCTTCCGCCTTATCCCAGATCACATCATCTCCCACCCGCTTAGCTGGGCGCAGAGCCAATTTGACGGCAACTTCAGTAAAACCAAAATCTTGATAGACAGCACGAACTGCTTTATCAAAATTAGCCACTTCTGACTGAATCTGATCTTCGGTACAAAAAATATGACCGTCATCTTGAGTAAAACCACGCACGCGCATCAAGCCATGCAGAGCGCCTGATGGTTCATTGCGGTGACATTGTCCAAACTCGCCAAAACGCAACGGCAACTCGCGATAACTGTGTAAGCCAGAGTTATAAATTTGTATATGACCAGGACAGTTCATCGGCTTTAATGCATATGCCCGATTTTCCGACTCAGTCGTGAACATATTTTCTTTATAGTTTTCCCAGTGACCAGATTTTTCCCACAACGTACGATCCAAAATTTGAGGGGCTTTCACTTCCAGATAACCCTCTTGCTGATATACGCGACGCATATATTGCTCTACTGCTTGCCAAATCGACCAGCCTTTTGGATGCCAGAAAATTAAACCGGGAGCCTCTTCCTGAAAATGGAATAAATCGAGCTGCTTACCCAGACGTCGATGATCACGCTTCTCAGACTCTTCGAGCATATGCAAATAAGCATCTTGATCTTCTTTGCGTAACCATGCGGTGCCATAAATACGCTGCAACATCTCATTCTTACAATCACCACGCCAATAAGCGCCAGCAAGCTTCATGAGCTTGAAGACCTTTAACTTACCAGTTGATGGAACGTGAGGACCACGACATAAATCAGTGAACTGACCTTCTGTATACAAAGAGACATCTTCATTCTGTGGAATGCTCGCAATAATTTCTGCTTTGTAATGCTCGCCTTGATTCTTGAAATACTTCACAGCATCATCACGCGGCAATATGCTACGCACTACTGGCTCATCTTTTTTAGCGAGCTCAGTCATTTTTTTCTCAAGCGCTTGCAAATCATCTGGCGTAAATGGGCGATGATAGGAGAAGTCGTAATAAAAACCGTTCTCTATCACTGGACCAATCGTTACTTGCGCTTCAGGGAATAGTTCTTTAACGGCATAAGCTAGCAAGTGGGCCGTGGAATGACGGACTATTTCGAGAGCTTCTGGGCTTTTATCGGTAATGATAGTCAGTTGACTATCTTGATGAATGAGAAAGCTGGTATCTACCATCTTGCCATCAACAATCCCGCCTAATGCGGCTTTTGCAAGACCACTTCCAATGCTTTGGGCGACCTCCGCTACGCGAACGGGAGCCTCAAACTCACGTTTTGATCCATCGGGCAGAGTAACTACAAGCATGATGACTCCATCTTAATTTACTGAACTGCATTTAATACATCGATCTACAAAAAGAAAGCGTGGCAGCTGTTGAGCATCCGCGCCTCTTTGGGTCTTATTCGTTGGTAGGCTCGATTGGACTCGAACCAACGACCCCCACCATGTCAAGGTGGTGCTCTAACCAGCTGAGCTACGAGCCTATACAGCCGTAGAGTTTATCACCGGCGGCGCACTTGGGTGACCCCTTTGACCTCTTCCAGGCTATTTTGTACTAGTCGAAGCACTTCAGAATCCCTCACCTCAACCGTCAAAAGGATCTGAGCAAGCCCTTTTTTGGCTGATTTACGCAAATCAACGACAAGCACACCCTGCCTAGTGAGAATCTCAAATAACTCTCGCATGAGTTCAGGTCGATCTAATCCTGTGACGACTAGATCTGCTGGAAACACTCGCTTTTGATCATCAGATAGCGTTGACTTTGTGGTTGTAGATGTCCAAGCAGTTTGTATCACGCGCTCTGGTGCTCTATCTAAAAGACCTCTAAAAGTTTTACAAGAGCGACGATGAATTGAAATACCTCGTCCCTGCGTTACAAATCCAGCAATGGTATCGGGTGGTACTGGTCTGCAGCAACGCGCTAACTGGGTCAGCAATGAATCAACGCCAACTACCAAGACATCTCCACCTTGAGCACTTTTTCTACTGCTACTACGCAGAACAATTTCTGTACTAGCGGGCTTTAGCTCAGGGGTAATTTCAGGCTTTGCTTCAACTACCTTTGCAGCCTGACCACCTTCTTCATCGTCAAGGGCATTAAACCAAGCCCGCACTCTTTGACGAGCTCTTTGAGATTGCAAATAGTGTTTATCTGGACTGATCCAATCACGCGATGGGCCACCATCTTTAACAGCAATAATTTCAACTGTTTGGCCATTTTGCAATGAAGTTCCCAGTGGAACCATCGCTCCATCTACACGTGCACCACGACAACGATGACCAAGCTTAGTGTGAACTGCATAGGCAAAGTCGATTGGTGTTGAGCCTTTCTCTAAGGAAATGACTTTTCCCAAGGGGGTCAGCACATAAATATGGTCATCTATTTCATGATGTTTGAGCTGTTCCCAGGCATCGTCTTTCCACGAGATCAGCTGTCTAGCCCAAGCGATCTGCCGTTCGTACGCAACCTCTGTACTATGCGTTCCTGCTTGATGAGCAACATTTGACTTGTTTGTCTTAACAAGATTAGGGGGTGTAGCCATACCCACATAAGCACCTTCCTTATAGCGCCAATGGGCTGCTAAACCATATTCAGCCTGTTGGTGCATCTCTTGGGTGCGCACCTGAACTTCAAATGCATTACCCTCTTCATTCATCACGACTGTGTGAAGGGATTGATAACCGTTCAGCTTAGGCCGTGCAATATAGTCATCAAACTCTCGTGGCACAGGTTGCCATACGTTATGTACGATTCCTAAAACGGCATAACACGCTTTCACATCTGCAACCAGCACCCTAAATGCTCTAACGTCATAAAGGTTGGCAAAGTCTAAAGACTTGCCTTGCATCTTCTTCCAAATACTATAGATATGTTTAGGCCTACCAAGCACCTCACCCTCTATTTGTGCTGAGCTTAATTCTGCCTTGAGTTGAGCGACGATTTGGTCAATAAATGATTGGCGCTCAATCCGTTTGGCATCTAGCATCTTGGCGATCTCACGATAGGTTTCTGGGGATAGCACCCTAAAGGCTAAATCCTCCATCTCCCACTTCATTTGCCAGATGCCTAAACGATTAGCTAAGGAAGCATCAATATTGAGAATCTCTTGTGCCCATGGGGCTGGCATTGCCATTTTTTCCTGCGCCACCCAACGTAGAGTTTGTAATCGTGATGCTAGATAAATTAATACAACACGCAGATCATCGCCAAATGCCAATAGCATTTTACGCAGCATCTCTTCTTGACCAACTACACTGAGACCTCCATCATCGCGGACTAACTTTGCCTGCGCTTGACGTAAGCCGCGATAACTAATTAATAATTTAGCTGGCTCATCACCAATGAGTTTAATGAGAGCTTCTTTACCATGAGTGCGGGCAATATTTTTTGCGGCAATTAAGGTGGCTTCGTCTAAATTAAGGGATTGTAATATTTGCAAAACACCAGTGGCATGGATTTCTGCTGGCTCGCCGTACCATGCATCAATGATGCTGGTAGCTTTTACTAATTTATTAGAAGTATTTGCCATTGGCAATCATTGCTAATTATCCGAAGAATTCTTTTGCTAGCGCAATTTGTTCTGCTTTTACAAACGCAGGGGCATGACCCACATTTGGTATTTCAATACTACGTGCATAAGGGTTGCTCTTGCACATTTCTGCAACCGTAGCAGCAGAAAGTAAGTCTGAGTCTCCGCCACGTATGATCAAGATTGGAATATGGATTTGCTTAAACACATGCCACATCGCCATCTCGCCTGCCTTGGCTATCATGGGGTTAACAGAAGCAAATGGCACAGCAATATCTGGATCGTAATGCATTACCCATTTTCCATCACGCTGAACTAACATCGGACCGTTATAGGTTTCCCATTCTTCTAGAGTGTGATCACCAAATGTAGCGCATATCTCATTTAACTTTTCTAGCGCATCTGCACGATTGGAAAAGGAAAATGCTTGGCCAACATAAGAACCGAGACGTGCAATCGCTTCTGGCTCGATACGTGGACCTACATCATTAATCAACATTTTACGAATAGGTGAATTTGGCATAGCTGCATACACCATCCCAATTAATCCTCCCATAGAGGTACCAAACCAGTTGATCTGCGCAGCGCCAAGATGCTTTACCAACTGGGTCATATCAGCCACATACTGAGGAACCGCGTACTGCATTGGATTTGATAAATGATCAGAGTCGCCTCGACCCACCACATCTGGGCAAACAACATAAAAGTCTTGGCACATTGCTTGCGCTAAGGTTTTGAAATCATTGCCCCGCCGAGTTAGGCCATGCACGCAGATTAAGACCTGAGTATTCGAAGGGTCTCCCCATGCGTGATAGGCCATCTGATGTTTACTCTCACCGTTACTGCACTCTACATAAAAGATATCTCCCTGATGGAATTGAGCAGCTCCAGCAGAGGGACTGTCTAAATGGTCATGTTCGTCATCAGAGCCAACTTCTTCTGGTTGCAAGGTCACATGATCAATCCCATGTTTATCGAGCAACATCGTATTGATACGCGACATAATTGAGGGCCACTCTTGCATTTGGGTAATTTCAATATGGCCTATCAAGGCTGGAAAACTTGGTGTCATTTCCCACACATGTAGATCATGGACGGCCAATACTCCAGGTATCGCTCTTAAATCTTTACCCACCGCTAAATAATCAATATGCAGCGGCACACCTTCCATTAAGAAGTGATAAGACTCTTTAAGAATCGAGATAGTGGATTTAAGAATCAGAAGAGATACTAAGATTGAGAGGATTGCATCAATTGGCATCCAGCCTGTCAGCTGAATCACGACACCCGCAATTAATGCCGCAATAGATCCCAGCAAATCACCCATGACGTGCACTAAAGCAGCGCGGGTATTCACACTTTTCTTATCACGAGAAAGTACCCAAGCCACCACAATATTCATCACCAAGCCAATTGAAGCCACCACAGTAACTGTGAGGCCATCGACTTTGTGAGGGTCATAGAAACGGGTAATGGCTTCATACACAATCCAGGACACTAGAGCAAGCATTATCAAGCTATTGACAAAGGCTGCTAAGGCTTCAGCACGACCAAATCCAAAGGAATGTTTTGCTGAAGGTGGACGACGTGAAATAATTTGGGCTAGTAAAGCCAAACCTAATGCTGCAGCATCGGTCACCATGTGTCCCGCATCTGATATCAGCGCCAATGAATTAGCGAAGTAAGCTGCAGTGCCCTCAACTCCAGCGAATCCTAGGGTGAGAACTAAGGCAATCAATAAGAGATGTTGATTAGAAACTTCTTTGCGATGAGAGTGCTTGGCGTCACCCCGTTTATGAGCGTGTAAAGAAAGATTATCAGTCGTACTCATTGAGGTCGATCGAGAGGATGAATTGGGGTCAACCATGGCAACCCCATTATTTCATTGATCTTAATAATGAATTAAAAACCCGAGGTGTCAACAGGGGCACCAGTTTTAGCGATGACCTCCTCTCTAGTCACGCCAGGAGCCAATTCAACCAAATTCAAACCACCAGGAGTGACATCCAAAACACAAAGATCAGTAATGATTTGACTAATTACACGCACACCAGTTAAGGGTAATGTACATTTAGGCAGAATTTTAAGCTCTTCTGTACCGTCTTTTTTCTTAGCAACATGCTCCATCAAAACAACCACATGCTTTACGCCCGCAACAAGATCCATGGCACCACCCATACCCTTAACCATTTTTCCTGGAATCATCCAATTAGCGATATCGCCGTGCTCACTTACTTGCATTGCGCCTAAAAATGCAATATTAATTTTTCCTCCACGAATCATGCCAAAGGCATCTGCTGAGGAAAAAATGGAAGAGCCAGGCAATGTCGTAATAGTTTGTTTTCCTGCATTGATTAAATCGGCATCAATCTTATCTTCTGTTGGAAATGGCCCAATTCCTAGCAAACCATTTTCAGATTGTAGCCACACTTCAATTCCGGGTGGAACATGATTTGCTACTAAGGTAGGAATACCAATTCCCAAGTTTACGTAATAACCGTCTTTTAATTCTTTGGCAGCACGTGCTGCCATCTCATCTCTAGTCCAAGGCATTTTGATCTTCCTAAATTCTGATAAGTGTTCTGTGGGGTAATTAGCGGGCAGCCGAGATAGTACGTTGTTCAATACGTTTCTCAGGATTGCTATTAATAACGAGTCGATGCACGTAGATGCTTGGAGTATGAATCTCGGCAGGATCTAAAGTGCCATTCTCTACAATTTCTTCCACCTCAGCAACAGTAATGCTTCCTGCCATAGCCACTACTGGATTGAAGTTACGAGCAGTATGTCGGTAAATCAAATTACCTGATCGATCTGCTTTCCATGCCTTCACTAAAGAAATATCAGTCGTGATCGAGCGCTCCATGATAAATTTTTCGCCATCGAATTCTTTTACTTCCTTACCCTCGGCCACTAATGTGCCAACGCCTGTCTTTGTATAGAAGGCGGGAATACCGCAACCACCAGCACGTAATTTTTCTGCTAGGGTACCCTGTGGGGTGAACTCTAGCTCCAGCTCACCGGCAAGATATTGGCGTTCAAATTCTTTATTCTCACCCACATAAGAGGAAACCATCTTTTTTACTTGGCGAGAATTCAACAAAATACCTAAGCCGAAACCATCTACGCCAGCATTGTTAGAAACCGCTGTCAAGTTTTGAGCGCCCAGCTCTTTGACTGCCTCAATTAAGGCCTCAGGAATACCGCATAGGCCAAAACCACCAACACCGAGTTTTTGCCCGTCTTTTAAGATATCCCTTAAGGCATCTGCTGCCGATGGGTAGATTTTATTCATAACATTTTTCCTAATATGGCCAAAATGGGTAAAAAAGTAATCATAACGCCTCAGCCCCGACAACCCAGATAGACTCAGCACTAATTTAATTTTTAGCTATTAGAACTAAACTAAGGGTATTAAAAAGCCTCTTTTTCAGAAAAATTGGAGTAATGGAATGAATTCTGCACAGCTGCTAGAGCAATTTGGGCCCAGGGAATCCATGGACTATGACTTAGTCATTATTGGTGGCGGCCCCGCTGGTCTATCAGCTGCAATTAAGGCCAAACAGCTTGCTGCAGATAGTGGAAGAGAAATTAGTGTCTGTGTCCTCGAAAAAGGCTCTGAAATCGGCGCCCATATCTTGTCTGGAGCCGTCATGGATCCCAGGGCACTAACAGAACTATTTCCAAACTGGAAAGAATTAGGCGCCCCACTCGATACACCTGTTACTCAAGATCAATTTTTATTCTTGACTGCAGACAATTCTTTTCAGGTTCCTAATTGGATGTTGCCACATTGCTTTAAAAATGAGGGTAACTATATTATTAATCTAGCTAACGTCACTCGCTGGTTAGGGCAACAAGCAGAGAGCCTAGGCGTAGAAATTTTCCCTGGCTTTCCGGCAGCAGAAATTCTGTATAACGAACAAGGCGCTGTCAGCGGTGTCATTACTGGTTCAATGGGCATCGATAAAGAAGGTAAGCCAACTGACCAATTTCAGCTGGGTATGGAATTGCGTGCAAAATATACTCTCTTTGCTGAAGGATCACGCGGGCATCTAGGCAAACAACTGATTGCACATTTTTGTTTAGATAAAGATGTTGATCCACAAAGCTATGGGATTGGCATTAAAGAACTTTGGGAGGTTGAGTCGTCGAAGAGTAACCCTGGCTTAGTTGTTCACACAGCAGGCTGGCCACTAGAAAACGATACCTACGGCGGTTCATTCCTTTATCACTTGGGTGAAAACAAGGTAGCAGTTGGTCTGGTTGTAGGTCTTTCTTATAAAAATCCCTACTTATCTCCCTTTGAAGAATTTCAACGCTATAAATTACATCCAACAATTCGCAATTCTTTTGAAGGCGGCAAACGTATTGCCTATGGCGCACGCGCACTTACAGCAGGTGGCTTAAATAGCTTACCCAAAACAGTTTTCCCTGGGGGCGCATTAATAGGATGTGATGCAGGCTTTTTAAATGCCTCTCGCATTAAAGGTAGTCATGCCGCCATCAAAACTGGCATGCTTGCTGCAGAAGCAGCAGTAGCCGCGATTAATGAGAACCGCTCTGCTGATGTGCTAGCCGCCTACCCTGCTGCTTTTCAAAATAGCTGGCTATATACTGAACTCAATCAAGCCCGTAACTTTAAGCCTTGGATGTCAAAGGGACTTTATATGGGTACGCTCATGGTGGGTCTTGAGCAGAAGCTACTGGGGGGAAACATGCCATGGACTATCCATTTAAAACATGCAGATCATGAATGTTTAGAGCCTGCCTCACAACACCAACCTATTGATTACCCAAAACCAGATGGCAAGATCACCTTTGATCGCCTCTCATCCGTTTTTATTTCCAATACAAACCATGCTGAGAATCAACCGATTCATCTCACCTTGAAAGACTCTTCAGTTCCGGTAAACCTTAATCTCAAGACCTATGCAGGCCCCGAACAGCGTTACTGCCCTGCGGGCGTTTATGAGTATGTAGAAACGGATGGGAAACCACGTTTACAGATTAATGCGCAGAACTGCGTCCACTGCAAAACGTGCGACATTAAAGATCCCAGCCAGAATATTATTTGGATCACGCCCGAAGGTGGCGGTGGACCTAACTACGCTTCAATGTAATGCCTCTCAACACTTAGCACCATGACTGGGATTTTCAGCTTCTGCAGGGTTCAATAATACCGTTTATATTTGAACGTATGATGATCTTGCACACCATGCTTAGAGTCGTTAATTTGACTCGCTCAATTGATTTTTACACAAAGGTACTCGGCATGAATTTACTGCGCACTACTGAGCGTCCAGAGCAAAAATACTCCTTAGCATTCGTAGGCTATGGCAAGGGCAATATTGATGGTCAAGCAGAAATTGAACTGACCTATAACCATGGGGTTGAATCCTATGACATGGGTACTGCCTATGGTCATATTGCTATCAATGTGCCTGATGCTTATGCTGCTTGTGAAAAGATTAAGGATGCTGGTGGTAAAGTCACTCGCGAAGCCGGGCCAGTCCAAGGCGGGGATACTGTTATTGCTTTTGTTATTGATCCTGATGGCTACAAAATCGAACTCATACAACGTTAATGCACTGTGAGTGATGAGCATTTCCGTCTAGAAATTATTGAAAAGCTTTCTAAAGTACCTTCAGCTGACTGGAATGCCCTGCTCTCACCAGATGCCAGCCCATTTTTAAAGCATGAATTCTTAAGCACCTTAGAAGAAACAACTTGCGTTGGCGCTAATACAGGTTGGCAAATTGCGCATCTTGCCTTATATCGATCCAAAAAACTGATTGGGGCAATGCCTCTCTACTTAAAGCAGCACTCCTATGGAGAATTTGTCTTTGATTGGTCTTGGGCCCAAGCCTATGAACAGCAAGGAATGCGGTACTACCCAAAAGCACTATGTGCTGTTCCATTCACTCCAGTTCAAGGTTCCAGAATTTTATTTGATCCTTTAGAAAATAAGAGTCAGGTTCAGGAACAGCTCATAGCCGGCCTTAAAACATTGCTTGTGCAAAACAATCTTTCATCCGCTCATATTTTATTTCCATTAGGAGAGCAAACCAAAGCAATGGTGGATCAGGGCTTCATGTTACGAGATTCGGTACAGTTTCATTGGCACAACCATCACTTTGTCAATTTTGAACAGTTTTTATCTACCCTTACGATGAAGCGCCGTAAAAATATTCGCCAGGAACGAGAAAAGGTTAGCAGAGAGGGAATTTCTTTCCGGCATATACCTGGTCAATCGGCTGCTGATGAAGACTGGGAGTTTTTTTATCGGTGTTATGCAAACACTTATATAGAGCACCACTCTAGCCCCTACTTGAATCAGGATTTTTTTAAACTACTCTGTAGTCGTATGCCAGAAAACCTCCATTTGATCGTTGCCCAACGAGGTCACTTGCCTATAGCAGCATCACTGCTATTTATAGATGCCGCCTCTTCCACGGCCTTTGGAAGATACTGGGGTGCGCTTGAACACATCCCCTGCCTTCACTTTGAAACAGCCTATTACCAAGCAATTGAGTATTGCATTGAACAGCAAATAGAGACCTTTGAAGGAGGTGCTCAAGGCGAGCACAAAATGGCTCGAGGATTTTTACCGACAACCATTCAGTCAGCGCATTTCATTGTTGATCCTCAATTTTCTATGGCGGTTAAGCACTTTTTAGAACGAGAGCAACTGGGAATCGGCGCATATGTAGATGAGCTTGCAGAGCACAGTCCTTTGAAATCAGCTAAAGTACCAACATGAATTCCGATAGCAAACCACAAATCCAAGACAGCTCATATTCACTTTCTACAGGAGATGATGAATCTGACTCTCCTTGTATTGGTGTCTGCACGACCCTCTATGACGAAATCTGCCAAGGTTGTGGTCGTAGCTTGTATGAAGTGAGTAATTGGGTTTTTCTCTCAGATGAAGAGAAGGCTACAGTATGGAAGCGCATCCGCACAGAAGGCACTGCGCAGCGCTTTCAAAGGCAAGCCCAAGAAGACAAGCCGGCCTAACTGATCACTTAGCCTGTCAATGCTTGGCTACGTAAATATTCTTCGTAAGTACCTGAGTAATCTACAACCGTACCATCCATCTTCACCTCTAAGATGCGATTGGCTAGTGCAGATACAAATTCACGGTCATGAGATACAAATAGCAAGGTGCCGTCGAATTTCTCCAGCGCAATCTGCAAACTTTCAATCGATTCCATATCCATGTGGTTGGTTGGCTCATCCATAGCGAGAACGTTATATTTTTGGAGCATTAATTTGCCCCAAATCATTCTGCCCTTTTCTCCGCCAGATAGAACTTTGACAGATTTACCAATGTCATCACCGGAAAATAATAAGCGACCCAAAGTACCCCGAATTGATTGATCGTCATCGCCAGTATTGCGCCACCAGTTCATCCAGTCCATCAGTAATTCATCTTTAGCGAACATCTCGGTATTGTCTTGGGGCATGACGCCAACCTTCGCATTCTCTGCCCATTTCACATCCCCACTATCAACAGGAATACCATCAAAACGTTTGCTCAGAATAGAATTGAGAAGAGTGGTTTTGCCAGCACCATTTTGACCAATGATGGCAATCTTTTCGCCGGCACGAACACCCAGTTTGAAGTTTTTAAAGATGGTGCGGTCATACGTTTTTGTCAATCCATTGCACTCTACTGCCATGTTGTGTAACTTTTTCTCTGTATCAAAACGGATAAATGGATTTTGACGTGATGAAGGTTTCACTTCTACTATCTCAATTTTTTCTAATTGACGTTGGCGTGAAGTGGCTTGGCGCGCTTTGGAAGCATTCGCAGAGAATCGGGCCACGAAAGCCTGTAATTCAGCAATTTTTTCTTTAGCTTTAACGTTAGAACTCAGTTGTTGTGTTCTCGCCTGTACAGAAGCAAGCATGTAGGAGTCGTAGTTTCCTGGATAGACCTTGAGAGTGCCAAAGTCCATATCAGCCATATGTGTGCAGACTTCATTCAGGAAATGACGGTCATGGGAAATGATGACGATGGTGCTCTTAATATCATTCAGAATATCTTCGAGCCAATGAATGGAGTGAATATCCAAGTTATTGGTTGGCTCATCAAGTAATAAGACATCTGGATCAGAAAACAATGCTTGCGCAAGCAATACACGCAATTTCCAACCTGGGGCTACATTACTCATTGGGCCATTGTGTTGCTCGATTGGAATACCGATTCCTAATAACAACTCACCTGCTTTTGCTTCAGCAGTATAGCCACCGTACTCGGCATACTTACCCTCAAGCTCAGCGGCCTTCATGTAATCTTCATCATTTGCATCAGGGTTGGCGTAAATAGCATCGCGTTCGGCAGCAGCCTTCCACATCTCTTCATGACCCATCATCACGACATCGAGAACACGAACATCTTCATATGCAAACTGATCTTGGCGTAATTTACCCAAGCGAATTCCAGGATCTATGCTGACGTTACCGCTAGTTGGCTCCAATTCACCACCTAGAATCTTCATGAAGGTCGACTTACCGCAACCGTTTGCACCGATCAGGCCATAACGATTGCCGCCGCCAAACTTCACGGAAATGTTTTCAAACAGGGGTTTTGCCCCAAACTGCATAGTGATATTAGATGCGGACAACACGGATAGTTTCTAGCTTTCTGAAATTCATTTCAACAAATGCCCTCATTATTGAGAGCAAAGACCATTATTCTAACGTTTTAGGAACCTGCAGGTCTAAATTAAACTTTGAACCGAAATGGGGTGAAATTGGTATGGACATCGTAGTAATCCTGACTTTCCTTACGCTTTAAGAATCCCACCACCCAATAGGTCAGTGGTGTGGCCAAAATCTCCCATGAGGTTTTGAGTACATATTGCGCCAAGGCCACCTGAATCACCTCCTGAATCGGCCAGAGCCCATAGAAAGCTAGCATATAAAACAAGGAGGAATCAATCAGCTCCCCAACCGCAGTCGAACCAATGGTTCTCATCCATAAGTGGCGGCCTTTACTCCAGATTTTCATTTTTGCCAGTACATAACTATTAGCAAAACTACCACACCAAAAGGCTGTCATTGATGCCAAAGTAATTCGCCATGAATTCCCAAATACGGTCTCTAGCCCTTGCTGATAGTTGGCCATATAGGTCCCTGGAGCAACTGGTAAAGCAATCACAATTTGCGCCATCACTGCAGCAAAAGCTAAAGCCGCAAACCCTGCCCATACCGCTCTTCGGTCATAAGCATAGCCATAGACTTCCGTCAAAATATCCCCGAAGAAATAGGCAATGGGGAAAAATAAGATACCAGCACCGAAGACCGTTGGGCCGAGATAGGGCAAATCTACTACAGCCGCTTTTCCTGCCCCAATAAAGTTGGAGCAAAGCAAAACGACTACGAAGGCAGCCAAAATCAGGTCGTAATAGCGATGGTGGCGTCTCGGTGCGTCCATATGCTCAAAAAAATGGATAATACAAACAAGAATATCTGCATTCCTGGAAATTCGCAGGAAGCTAACTGACACAAACTAGAGGATGAATAAGAGCAATGAGTAAAGCCCGTTTTCAGTGGGAAGACCCACTTTTACTTGATACCCAATTGACTGAAGATGAGCGTATGGTGCGTGATGCTGCTGCTGAATATGCCCAAGGGCGCCTGCTGCCCCGGATTCATGATGCCTTTCGTAATGAGACCACAGACCCTGGAATCTTTCGCGAGATGGGTGAGCTAGGCCTTCTAGGCATTACTATTCCCGAGGAATACGGTGGCGCTAATCTTAATTATGTTTCGTATGGTTTGATCGCCAGGGAAATTGAACGGGTTGATTCTGGTTATCGCTCTATGATGAGCGTGCAGTCTTCCCTAGTGATGGTGCCCATAAACGAATTTGGTAGCGAAGCCCAAAAGCAAAAATACTTACCTAAATTAGCAACCGGAGAATGGATTGGCTGTTTTGGCTTAACCGAGCCCAACTATGGATCCGATGCTGGCGGCATGATCACGCGCGCTAAAAAAGTACCTGGTGGCTTTTCTTTAACAGGTTCAAAGATGTGGATTTCCAACTCTCCCATTGCTGATGTCTTTGTAGTGTGGGCAAAAAATGATGAAGGCGTGATCCGCGGCTACATCCTTGAAAAAGGTATGAAGGGCTTAAGTGCCCCTAAGATTAGTGGGAAGATGGGTTTACGCGCTTCTATTACTGGTGAAATCGTGATGGATGAAGTATTCGTGCCAGATGAAAATGAATTCCCAGAAGTCACTGGCCTTAAAGGCCCCTTCACTTGCCTTAATTCTGCTCGCTATGGCATCTCCTGGGGCACTCTTGGTGCCGCAGAATGGTGTTGGCATGCAGCCCGTCAATACACTATGGATCGCAAACAGTTTGGTAGGCCCTTAGCTGCTAACCAGCTGATTCAGAAAAAATTAGCGGATATGCAAACAGAAATTACTCTAGCACTCCAAGGATGTCTTCGTTTGGGACGTATGAAAGATGAGGGCATTGCTGCTCCAGAAATTACCTCCATTATGAAAAGAAACTCTTGTGGAAAATCTTTGGAGATTGCTCGTATGGCGCGTGATATGCATGGTGGTAATGGCATCTCTGATGAGTATGGTGTTATACGACATATGCTTAATTTAGAAGTGGTCAATACCTATGAGGGTACCCACGATATTCATGCCTTAATTCTGGGTCGTGCGCAAACCGGTATTCAAGCGTTTAGCTAATTGATCACTAAGACTTAAGCTTTTCCATGATGGCCTTTGCTGATTTAGCAAAGGCCATATCACTATCATTCTCAAGTTCTACATATTTTTCTCGATCATAGCTCGGAAAGTTTCGAACAATGGATGAAGAATAGGAAGGGTCATAATGTTTGACCAGTAACTCTTCTACCAATTCTGAAAAATGCCCTGCGTCAATTGCCTCATTCCATTTTGCAATTTGCACTTTTCCATAATGCGCAGTGAGCAAAGCCAATTTTTGCTTGAAATAATGGGTATCGGTTAAAAAATGATGATATTCCCGCATTAACCAAGAAACCCGCGTTTGCGTACTGGAGCGCAATTCAATACAAGCTCCACTACGAATCTTTTCCATTAAGGCATCCGGCACGTGTAAGCCGCCCACTTTCTTACTCTCTGATTCTACAAAGACAGGCTTTGATGAATCTAGCTTGCGTAGTGCATTCCAGAGGACGGTTTCAAAACCTTTTTGAGAGGGTTGATCGATGTTGGGCTCATTGCCTAATACAGAGCCTCGATGCACTGCTAAACCCTCAAGATCTAGAATCTGGGCGCCTAGAGCACCTATCTCTTGTAGCACCTTTGTTTTACCACTGCCCGTCATCCCACAAATCACTTGAAATGAAAATTGCTGGGCACTTTCTTCAAGGCCATCAATCACTGTTCGTCGAAAGCCCTGATAACCGCCTTCAAGTTGCATTGCCTTCCAACCGATGCGATTGAGGATATGGGTAAATGCACCACTGCGCTCACCGCCGCGCCAACAATAAATCAGTGGACGCCATTCGCGTGGAAAATCTAGGAAATAGTTTTCCAGATGAGTGGCAATATTTCGAGAAACTAAAGCAGCACCAAGCTTTTTGGCAGCAAAGGGAGACTCTTGTTTATAGAGGGTTCCAATCTGTATACGCTCTTCATTATTGAGCACGGGGTAATTAACAGCCCCAGGAATATGATCCAAAGCAAACTCGGCGGGTGAACGCACATCAATCACTAAATCAAACTGATCTAATTGAGTCAGAAATTGCTCTAAGCTTAAGATATGGGAATAACTAGGCTGCATACGCTTTATGCGTGCAGTATCTGCAGAATATGCTCTGGCCAAGGCGCAGATTTATTATTAGTGAGATCAACCCAAACCATCGTTGCGCCGCCCTCTGCGGCAATCAACTCTGGGCTAGTAGTTAAAGACATGGTGGTAAAGATATCAACACTAGAATTACCAATCGCCCCAATTGCAGTCTTCAGGATTAGCTCGCTAGGGTATGACAATTGCTGAAAGAAATTACAAAAGCCATTGATCATCAACATTGACTCTCGACCTGGGGCAAGGTCATATCCCAGCGAAGTAATCCACTCTATCCTAGCCTGCTCCATATACCGAAAATAGACAGTATTATTCACATGCCCAAAGGCATCCATATCCCCCCAACGAATGGGCATCACCATTTCATGAACTACTCTCTTTTCCGAGGGGATATTAATGCGCATTGATGAATACCTTAATCTAACTGCTTGGCAAGGTAGTACAAATTGGTTGAACGTGCACCAGAGCGGCAGAACGCCAAAATGGGTTCGGGCATTGTTTTTAGTAAGCGAGCCATTTCTTGAACTTGCGCTGGTGTAAAAGCACTTGGTGCTACTGGTAAATAGACATAGTTCAAACCTAATCTCTCTGCTTCAGCTTGAATCACAGCGTTAGCAGGTTGATCAGGACCACCCTCTCCATCGGGGCGATTATTAATGACGCTTTTATAGCCTTGCTGAGCAATCTCAGCTAAATGATTGGCATCTATTTGACCCAGCGCACCAAATTGACTGGTAAGACAACTAATAGGAAGACTCATGACACCCTCTAATCAAGCAATATTGAATAAACCACAAAAAAGATTTTAAATCAGACTTGCTTGTGATGACCGATAAAGAAACGTTCACATAAAAGCATGCCAGCAAGCATAGCAATCACAAACGCCAAGGCCTTCAAATGGCCCGCACCAAGGGCAACGATCGCTGGCCCGGGGCAAAATCCGGCAATTCCCCACCCAGCACCAAAAATAAAGCTACCGATCACTAAGGGCTTTGAAATATCGCGTCTAGTCGGAATCTGAAATGCCCCACCAAAAAAAGCTGCGCTACGTTTACCCGCCAGATAGAAACCGGCTAATCCGACAATCACTGCTCCACCCATCACAAAGATCAAAGAAGGATCCCACAATCCCGCTAAGTCTAGAAAACTTTGGATTTTCATTGGGTTGGTCATCCCAGAAATAATAAGACCCCACCCAAATAAAATACCGATAGCGTACTGACTAATGAGGCTAAAGTGCTTTTTCATCAGGAACTTAGATCAGATGACGAATAATAAAAACCACTAAAAAGCCAGCGGTCATAAATGAGAGTGTTGCTACTAAGGATCGAGGGGATAAACGCGATAAGCCACAAATTCCATGTCCGCTAGTACAGCCTGAACCATATTGAACTCCAAACCCAACTAGCAGGCCGGCAATGATCACTGTCAACCAGTTGGCATCGACCTCAATCACAGGCAGAATGCCAAAAAATAAAGCGGCTAAAAAAGGAGCAGTGAGTAATCCAATAATGAAGGCCAAGCGCCAAGACCAATCCTCTTTTTTGGGATGTACTAGCCCAGAAACAATACCGCTAATACCCAGAATACGCCCATGCAGCAGGACATATAGGGTCGCAGCAAGTCCCAACATCATTCCACCAAGTAAGGATGGAATGGGTGTAAATGTCAACCAATCAATTTGCATTCCTTGAGATCCAGTCTATTTCAATTAACTACAGGGATTAGGAGCAAGACGCATTTGTAAATATCGCATTCCCAGATAGGCGCCAAAAATAAATCCTGGAAGAGCTAAGAAAGATCCAAGCGCCAAGGTAGAAATACCACTTAAGCCTTGACCAACTGTACACCCTAATGCAGTAATGCCGCCAAAGCCCATCAAGCCTGCGCCTACTAAATGGTTCACAGTATCTTCAGTGTCACGAAAGGATTCCCAGCGAAAGGTTTTGGTCAATGCTGCCACCATTGCAGAACCTAAAATCATCCCTACTACTGTAATGATTCCAAGAGTGAGCACTTTAGAGGTATCGCTATACATCATGAGCCAGTCTAATGAATATGCATAAGGCGCTACAAAAGAGAGACTTTCCATCCGGCCAGAATTGGTCAGCAAGAAAACTTCCTCGAGAGTGTTTGGGTCTTCAGCTACGTAGCCAAGATATCCAGAAACCCACCAAACTGCGCAAATAGCAAAGCCTACAGAAAATCCAGCCAAAAGATTTTCGATGGTCCAAAAAGAGCGCTTTGCTAAAGCATACGCAATAAAAGCAATCCCAATGATCAAGCCCATAGCAAGATGAAGCATACTTCGCTCAATACCCATTGGACCACTCAGCAAACTGGGTAAATCTTGGGGTGTATTAAAGGCAATAAAAATAGTATCAAGCGTATTGATACGAATAACACCCAAAAATCCGCGTATTGTCATGTAAGCGCTTAATCCCAAAACCATGAACACAATGATTGACTTCAAATTACCGCCGCCAATACGCACCAGGGTTTTGCTGCCACAGCCAGAAGAGAGAACCATCCCAAAGCCAAAAAGAATGCTCCCAACAATGGAGGATAGCCAAAGAAACTTGTTGCCTGTGTAAAAACTCTTAAGGGGATCTATCAAACCAAGATAAGACATCAAAGCAAATCCAAGCACGGCTACACCGATTGCCAAAAGCCATTGTCTTAGACGATCCCAGCTAGACATAATAAATATATCGGATACAGCACCCATGGTACAAAAGCCTGTTTTTTGCATAACAGCGCCAAGTAAAAAGGTAATCGCAAAAGTAGCCCAAAGAACTGAATTACCTTGCGCGGCAATATCTACAACTTCCATAATGAATAAATTCTAAAAAGTATTAAGGTTTAAGTTTGTAAAACTGTTGGTTGAGATAAGCAACTACATCAGCTTCATCTTCTGGGAAAAGGTCTAGGCGTAATTCGGTATTACAAAGACTCACCATCCTTTTCAAGTTAGCAATCGATTTCACTTTGCTATCCGAGCGGGTATAAATCATGTCGCCATTACCAAAGCCTGTTTTTTTTGCATGGCAGGCGTAGCACTTTTGCTGATCAATATTCTTGCCATTTACTAAATCAGGGGCAGCCTGAACCTGTGACACCAGCAGTCCACAGAGAAGCACTGAAGAAAAGAGTTTGATAAGAGTCAATTTCATTAAAAATCAAGGATTTATCATTAATCTTCTATTTTAAAGCCCTTAGCCTTAAATTGCCCTATTCTGACTGAATCGAGAGATAGACGTTATAGGCATTCATCCGATTGGCAGCCCTAAATAAGGGCATTCCTTCATATTCAGACCAATCAGCCTGCCGGTAAGCCTCTTCAAAAGGATCCAGATTAAGAGCAGCTTTGGACATAGACTCCCGCAGATATTTCAGATAATTTCTAGTGAATTTGATGTCTTCAGCTGGATTAGTGGAATAAGCCCCATGCCCAGGAACAATCATTTTAGGCTTCAGTTTTTCAATTTCATCTAAGGCAACTAACCACCCCTTACTATCTGCATTACCTACAAAAGGAATGCGTCCTCGAAAAACTAAATCTCCAGCAAAAAGTACTTTTTCGGAAGGGACATAGACCATTAAATCTTCTGGGGCATGAGCCGGACCTACCCTACTAATGATGAACTCAACGCCACCAAGCTTGAACTTTGACTTTTGATCAATCCAGACATCAGCTGCAACTAACTGAGTGCTCGCATTCACCCAAGGGGCAAAATCGATCCGCGAGGCAATTAATCGCTGTTTTGCTGTTTCAGAAGAAAGGTTACTTCTACCCTCACCTTGCGCATAAATCTTTGCTCCTAGTTTCTTAAACTCTTGCAGACCATAAACATGATCTGCGTGATAGTGAGTAACTATTACTGCTACTACTTTTTGTGGCGTAATCCGAGCAATTTCTTGAATCAGCTTTTTAGCCAAAACAGGAGAGCCAAGGGCATCGACGACGACGACCCCTTTGGGAGTGACGACAAAACCAGCATTGGATATAAAGTTTTGATTAGCGCTACTCCCCATTTCTGGAAAACCTTGAACAAAATAAGTATGCGGGGCAACTTGAATTGGCTTTAATTGAATCGAATCTTCTGACAGCTTTATTTGTGCCTGTGCGAGACTAAGAAAGATAAGGGATCCCATTTGGATCCCTAGCGAATACCTCAACAAACGAAGGTAAGAAAAATCAAGTTTCATTCCAATTTGCATTAAGGCTTAATGTATGCAAATCCATCTTTATATTGCAGATCAGCAACGCGGACCACACCAGAGGGTGTGAAATCAGCATCTAATATGAATTGATCTTTCTTGAGATTACGATTTTTGAGTGTAATTTCACATACTTCAAATTTAACGCCACGTGACTTCAGTGCAGAAACTAATGGCGCATATTCGACGGGATTCTTTTTGTCTTTAGCGCCTTCCATCAATAGATCTACACCATTGGCATGAGTCACCACGATGATGGCAGTTTGAGGAGACACATCTAGATGATTGCGAATATTACGCAAGCCCTTTAAGCCTTGCGTTTCGGCATCATCAATGTGATAAACCACTTTGGTTTGCCCCGATGATTGAGCGGCAACAGGCAATACAAGCCCTAAGGTTAGCAGTGATGTAAAAACCAGATGTAGTAATTTTTTCATAGTTCATGCCTTAATAAAGTCTTTAAATAGGAGCCATACCAGGGTTATTGGCTACACCTTTAATGATGGGTTCATTGAGTTTGACTGCCTTGATGACTTTCACATCTCGTAAATGACGTTCCATCAAATCCCATATCGCTTCACCGCCAGCATTCTTAGCCTCTTCACTAACAGGTGCCCATCCAGCCACTTTATAAGTTTTACCCGCATCAATTGGTTTACCGTTTAAGCGCATATCGGTAATCCGCTTACCAGCAGATTGTGATGGATCAATGGTGTATTGCATTCCACCAACGCGCACCATATCTCCGCCTTGTTGATAGTAGGGATCAGGGTTAAATAAGTTATCAGCCACATCCTCAAGAATGGTTTTAATCGTTTCACCGGTCATATTGGTAACAGTGGTGAACGGATAGGTAATGGCGGTCTGATCTAGCAAGTTCTCACGGGTGATAGCCTGTCCTGGTAATAGGCTGGTTCCCCAGCGAAAGCCGGGTGAAAATGCAATCTCGGCATTTTTCTGTGTCATCAAGCCATCTAAAATCAATTGATCAAAGCTACCGTTAAAGTTACCACGACGATATAAAAGTGCTTCAGTTGTAGCCAACTTTTCATTTAATTTCTTTTCATAAGGAGCCCTCATTTTTGTAATGAGCTTACTCATCGCTGGATCAGCGGGAATCATGTTTGAAAAGATCGGGACAAGCTTATAGCGGAAATCAACTACTTTATCGCCCTTCACATCAAAATCTAAAACACCTAAGAATTTACTATTGGAACCAGCGTTCGTCACTAAAGTAACTCCGCCAGCATTTTTAACCTTGACTGGAATAGGTACACCATCGTGAGTATGGCCACCCATAATGGCATCTAAACCACGCACCCTTGATGCCATTTTTAAATCGACATCCATTCCATTGTGAGATAAGAGCACTACGAGCTTCGCTCCTTTTGCCTTCACTTCATCGATGGTCTTTTGGAGATTTTCTTCTTGGATTCCAAAGGTCCAATCTGGCGTAAAGTAACGAGGATTAGCAATCGGGGTATAGGGGAAAGCCTGACCAATAATGGCCACTTGAATGCCGTTTTGGACTTTCATGACATAGGGATTGAAAACCATATCACCAAAATCAGCAGTCTTAATATTCTGTGCAATAAAAGATACCTTACCCTTAAAGTCACCGTTCACAATTTCCATGACCCGTTTTTCACCCAGAGTCATTTCCCAGTGTGGAGTCATAACATCTACGCCCAGTGCCAATGCTGCATCTACCATGTCTTGACCATTGGTCCACAAAGCAGTCGCAGAGCCCTGCCAGGTATCGCCACCGTCAAGTAATAAGGCATCAGGACGGGTAGCCTTCATTTGCTTGATCAGGGTAGCCATATGGGCAAAACCACCCATCTTGCCGTAGTTCTGCGCAGCTGCTACATAATCTAAATACGTAAATGCATGAGCATCACGTGTGCCAGACCGAATACCATTGGCCTTGAGGAAATACTCACCTACTAAGTGTGGAGTTTTACCTTCTTGTCCGGCAATTCCTAGGTTGACATTGGGTTCACGAAAATAAATTGGTAAGAGCTGTGCATGACAGTCTGTGAAATGCAGCAGATGCACATTACCAAATTTAGGCAAGTCATAAAACTTTTGTGCAGCGCTTTGCGCCTGAACAAAATTAGACTGCAAGCTCATCCCACCCGCAGATGCAAAAGCTAGCGCTTGCAAAAAATCACGACGACTTAAAGACATAACATTCCTCTATTGAAAACAGGCCTGTCGGCCTGTTTTTTACGTTCTTATTTTTCTTTATTGATTCACTGGCGATGCTGGATCTAACAGCAATGCCATGACATCTTGGATTTGCTGTTCATTGAGCAATTTGAAGTGAGCAAAACGTGGCATATTGCTGCAAGCGTTATAGGCCTTGGAGTTGTTAATGCGATTCCAAGTATAGGTAATCACTTCTGGTGAATAACCACGCGATTTTCCGTAACCAGCTAATGATGGCCCAATATTTCCATAAGAAATTTCTTTCTGATCGATCTGATGACAGTTATAGCACCCGCCTCCAACTGCAGTATCTGCTTTATCAGTCCATGTGGCTCCACGACCGCTCTGGGCAATCGCTTCACCTTTTTTCCAATCACCAATGTATTTGCCATTAGAGGGCTGCTTAATATCAGCCATATTGATTTTTTGAATCTTGTCACGCATTTTTTCACCTTGCTTGCTTCCAGCAAACATGGGATCTGAGCAAAACTTTTGGGTTTCATCCTGCTGTATGCGGTCCAACCCTGCAATACCTTCAGCCCTGAAGCTGTCCTGCATCATCTTGTTATATTTGGGGTCGTTCTTTTGCTGAGCTAGAGCTTGACTGTTTAAAGCGCCTGCTAGAAATATAGCTCCACCAATAGCCAAGAGTTTTTTAATGCTGATAAATTTCATGATTTTGCTCTCTGGTCTATTAACGCTTCAAGCCTGGGGTTTCAACAGTACCGCCATTACCAGTCTTGGCCATATACATCGACAAGGCAATCGTCACATCTGATCCGTAAATCGGGAAAGCGAGTCGTTGTTGACGATAGCAGTCATTTAAGCGCTGCTGCATCGTCCAGAACTGTCCGCTAGATACGCGATAGGCTGGCCAATAACCCCAACCCATAGCGGCGCCCTTTTGCTCAGTAATATTGGGTAGATCTTGTAAGCGAATACGTTTGCCGTTTTCAGCATGACAAGAGGCACAAGAAAAGTCCATTGGTCCACCTTGGGCAAAGAAGGCCTGCTTTCCTAGGTTGAACATTTCTTTTTCTTTTGGATGATTGGTGTTAACTTTGATCTTATCGCCCTTAGATAAAGTTACTACATAGGCCACGATTGCTTCCATATCCTTTTTGGGCCCTCTTTGAAAGGGGGAATCAATCATTTCCTGTGGAATACGACCTTGCAGGAACAGCATACAAGTCATTAAACGAGACTCAAGATCTTGCACCTTATCAGTATCTGCGAAATAACGCGGCAACTGGGCTGCGGCGCCCTTCACGACCCCGGGCCCTAATCCTAAGTCGCATTTCTCTAAGGTAGCATTTTTGGGGCCAGCAGGCTTTTTCCAAAGATCTTCGCCAGCAGCCTCATATAGTTCTGAAGGGTTTCCATCTGCAATCATCTCGCGATACTTGGCAATATCATCCGTAGCACTTTTTTGTGCAAACACCGAAGATGTCATTGTTAATAAAGCTGCTACTAAAGCTGTAGCTAACCCTAAAGTCAATTTACGCATCATTTGAGACCCTTTCAAAACTATAAAGACGGTGAAGTTTTTAAGAAGCAGTTGCTTCATCGGTACGCTTATCACCTTTACTGTCAACCCAGCTTACAGTAATCTTGTCGCCTTTAGCGCCTTTGTACTTAAAGTTCAAGAATGGATCCTTCGAAACTGCAGGACCAAACTGACCATTAAAGACATCTTTACCATTTGCTTTGACGTTGATGTTACTAATAAACCATGCAGGAATGGTTTTACCGGCAGCGTCTTTACGCTGGCCAGCTTCCATATCATGCTTCATTAAAATTTTTACATCCACAATTCCACCACTCTCAGCAGCTCTAACGCGCATTGGATCAGCCATGATTTCCTCTTTTAATCTATTTAATTAGTAAACAATGATTTGTAGCCGGTACTTAACCGCCACAGCCACCTAAAGTCACTTTGATTTCTTTAACAGCTAGGTTCCACTTGCCATCCGCTTTCACCAAGGCATACACATTAGAGGTTTGCCCCATCTTGATGCGGGTAGTCACAAATGACTCTGTGCCAGCAGGAATAAAGAATTGGGCAGCCAGAGCGCTAGGGTTCTTTTCAACCAAGATTGCCATTTGCTCTGCTTTGAGCGTGGTGATAATCCCCACGGGGACTACGGCACCATTTTCTGCAATATCAGGCGCATTCAAAGTAACAGCACCAGACTTATCTGGGCTACCAGCGCCCAAGATTTTGAATACATCATCCAAGCTTTTACCTTCGAAAGCGGCTTTGTTCCACTCTTGAGCTTGGGCTACGCTAATAAGACCCGCAGAAGCCATCAAGCCAAAAATGGCCGAATATTTCATTAAACTGCGTCGTTGCTGATTCATAAAAACTCCTTTATTAATCTACTCTTACTATCAAATATAGCGGTATTTCTAAAAACTTCCAAAAATCTACTGCCCAGTAAGCATCCACCTAACTAGGATAGCGTTATCTTCAGCCGATAACTGCGCTTGGGCTGGCATTGGAATAGCTCCCCAGACTCCAGAACCGCCGTTTTTCACCTTTGCCATCAGTTTTTCTTGAGCACCACTCTGGCCTTTATATTTCAATGCAATATCAGCAATAGAGGGCCCTACCAACTTCGCATTTGGAGCATGGCATGCAGAGCAGTTCTCATTCTTAAATAATGCGGCCGCCCCTTTGGTAACCATTGCATGGGTATCTTTTACATGGGCTAAGCCTTCTCCTAATACTCCTGGGAGTTTAGCGATGGGAGGTTTAGTAGTATCTGCCCCACGGTAGGGTCCATAGAGACGATTTTGGTCAACTATATTACCGTGCGCATCTCTAGCAAAATCAGGCAATGTAGAGCCAATTTGTACAAATGCTACACAATTATTCATGCAAGATGATCCATTGACATCAGGCTTATCTTTTACATTCCAAAAGCCATGCTTCGTTGTCATGCCATTACGGTTTGGCATTTTTTCTTGCACCTGCGCAATATTGGTGTTACTTAATACTAAGTTATCTGGAACAATATCGCCAAGGCTTAACATAAAAGCCACTAATGCGTACGTGTCATCTGGGGTCAAGGTTCTTGGCGCATTCCATGGCATGGCACGATATATGTAGTCCCATAATGTTGAAACAGTGGGGACCTTCATTAAGGTGGTGCGCTGAGGTTGCTTCATGTCAATCAAAGAAGCTACCTTCCCTGTTTTCATGTCTTCCTTAGTTGTGCCGCCGGCAATTGGGGTAAAGATTTCATTAGACTCGCCAAAAATTCCGTGACAACTAGCACATTTAGCCTCCCAAATGGTTTGGCCTTGCTCTACAGAACCAGAACCTTTTGGTAGGCCCTTAAAATCTGGACGCACATCAATGTCCCATGCGGCAATTTCTGCAGGAGTGGCATTCCGACCAAGACCAGGAAACCTAGCGGAACCTTGAGTGCTTTGTGCGTATGCCAGATTAGCAATGAATACAGTTAAGGCGATCAAACTCAAGCGAGTAATGAATTTATCCAACTTGAACATTGCTCACCTCACCGTTTGAATCCAATTTCCAAGACTGAATCGCATTATTGTGATAGATCGAACGCGTGCCGCGAACTTTACGTAAAGCTTTAATAGAAGGCTGTATATAACCTGTGTCATCAATCGCTCTTGATTGCAATATTGCCGGAGATCCATCCCATACCCAGTTAATATTAAAACGGGTAATCGATTTAGTGAGGATCGGTGTTTCTAAGCGTGCAGTACGCCAGTTATTACCTCCATCAAACGACACATCGACACGCCTAATCTTGCCTCGACCAGACCAGGCCATCCCACTAACATTATAAAAACCTTTGTCTAGTAATTGCTGACCGCCTGAGGGAGTCGTAATAACAGACTTGCATTCCTGAATAGAAGTATATTGACGATGAATCCCATTGGGCATCAGATCGATGTAATGAATAGCTTCATCTTTTGAATTCCATGGCATATCACCAACTTCTAAGCGACGTAACCACTTCACCCAACTCACTCCTTGTACGCCTGGCACTACTAAGCGCAGGGGAAAACCATTTTCTGGACGTAGCATTTCACCATTCATACCCCAGGCAACGATTGTGTCCTGTAAGCAGCTCTCTAAATTAATAGTACGAGTCATGCCTGAGCCATCACCACCCTCTGCAAGTAAGAATTTCCCTTTTTTGAGATCAGCGCCACACTCATCAAGCAGTACCTTAAGAGGTACGCCAGTAAATTCACAGCAAGACAACATGCCATGGGTGTACTGCACTGTTGGCACTGCCACATTACCCCACTCTAAGCCAGTATTAGCACCACACTCAATAAAATGCGTACGAGAGACCGATGGCAAACGCATTAAATCATTCATAGTAAAGACCCGAGCATTTTTCACTAAGCCATTTACCATCAAACGATGTGTTTCTGGATTGAGGTTGTACCAACCTTGATGGTGTCGCTCAAAATGTAGACCATTTGGCGTAATGGTTCCAAATAAACCTTGTAAGGGCGTGAAAGCAACCGAAGAAGCAGACACGCGCGTCAATCCTGGCGATTCACGACGAATCAAATTCGCTTCATAGATAGAGGGCACACCATAAGGCATCGTGGCAACATTCTTTCCAAGAGTGGTTTGCCATTCCTGTTTTTCAAGAATGGCAGGATCACCTTCTTCAGCAGCAAAGACTAATGGCGCCGCTAAGCCAGCTGTTGCTCCACCGATCGCGGAAAGAAAGCCTTTGCGCAGAAAACCACGGCGAGCCTCATCCAAACCATTCGCATTAATATCGGTAATCAAATCTTGAGAAATGAAATGCTCCGGAGCTGTAACTAATCGCGCTCTGTTAGTAGGCTTCTCTACAGCAGAAATATCCTTCGCACTCAATTCAATTTGCTTCTTAGTCATTTGACCTCTACTAAAATAATAAAAATCTAAACACTTATTGCATGCCTTCAGCAATCTTTGTGCAGACTGTCTGACACATATCAACTGTGGCATTATCAGCAATCGAGTAATACACTGTGACGCCTTCTTTGCGCCTCTGCAAGATTCCAGACTTGTGCAGCGCCATGAGATGACGAGATACATTAGCCTGACTAGACCCACACATCTCAACTACCTCAGAAACAGATTTTTCTCCACTACAAATGGCATACATAATCCGCAAGCGTGAAGGCTCCGAAAGAACACTGAAATACTCAGCGACCTTAAAGAAGACTTTCTCCATTTGCTTAGGGGATAAAGATTTTGTTGCTTTTTGAACGCGAGATTTCACTTTTTTAGGCCATCCTCAATATATGCGTATATGCGTATATGCGTATGTATTTAAACTCTCTTTAGGACCAACAGCTATAGTGGCTTACCCCTATATTGCTTAGCAATACAATGGAAGTTATGGATATCGATGCAATCCTCCTTTCCCTGAAGCTGGCTGCCTGGACCTTAGTCCTCATCATCCCATTTGGGGTTTGGGCGGCTCACAAGCTGGTTCGATTGGATAAGGGCAAACCTTGGATTGAGGCTGCCTTAGCGCTGCCTTTGGTATTGCCCCCTACCGTTTTAGGTTATTACCTGCTGATTGGTCTTGGCGGTAAAAGCATTTTTGGGGTGCCACTGGTTTTCTCTTTTACTGGGATCCTGATTGCCTCATTAATCGTCAACCTCCCTTTTGCCATACAACCAATCCAGCGCGCCTTTGAATCAATTAACCCAGAAATTCGAGAGGCCGCTCAAGTGAGCGGTCTTAGTCATTGGCAAATCTTTCGCTTAATTGAACTCCCATTAGCGTGGCGAGGCATCACTAGTGCCGCCGTATTAACTTTTGCACATACTCTCGGTGAGTTTGGTGTCATTTTGATGGTGGGTGGCGCCATTCCTAGTGAAACTAAAACCGTCTCCATTGCAATTTATGACAAAGTACAAAGTTTTGATACTTCTGGCGCAGGAGCCCTGGCTTTGCTTTTGCTAGGAATTTCTTTAGTTGCCATCGCAGTCTCATATGGTGTCTTTGGTAAAAGCACTTACTATCGCCGGGCTAAGACGAATGCTTAAGCTGAAGATCAGTCAAGCCCTGCCAAATCCCCTGCAAATCAACTTGGAATGCGAGGCTGGTCAACTACACGCTCTGGTTGGACCTTCTGGCAGCGGTAAAACGAGTACGCTCAGAACTATTGCGGGCCTTAGCCAAGCAAAAGTCGGGAAAATTCAGTGCGATGACGAGATTTGGTTTGAGGCTGATGAGATAACCGGCATCAAAATAAATCTTCCACCAGCGAGTCGCTCCTGTGGTTTTCTGTTCCAGCAATATGCCCTTTTTCCACATCTTTCAGCAATTGAAAATGTCATCATCCCTCTGCAAAACTCTTTACTTGAAAAAGAAGAGCGCAGATCGATAGCACACGAGTGGCTTGTTCGCATGGGGATACAAGAGCTGGCTAAGCGCATGCCCCATCAGCTCTCTGGAGGACAGCAGCAGCGTGTGGCACTTGCTAGAGCTTTAGCTAAGCAACCAAAAATTTTATTACTCGACGAACCGTTTTCAGCGATTGACGCGCCTACTCGACAAAGCCTTTACAAAACCTTGGCTGATTTACGTAGAGATCTTCATATACCAATTCTTTTAGTAACCCATGATCTTCGTGAGGCAGATTTACTGGCAGATCGGATTACTGTGATCGATCAAGGCATTAGCCTACAAACTGCAGCACCCCAAGTATTGTTCCAAAAACCAAGAAACGCACGAGTTGCAGAACTTGTTGGAATCAACAATATGTTTGAGGGGGTATTTGATTCAGGCGAACTTCGCTGGAATAACAGCAATCAATTATTTCATGTGCTTGATAAAGGTAAAATTCCACCCAATACCCCAGTGGCATGGGTTATACCTGCAGATGGCCTCAGCTTACATGAGCAGGCTAGTGATACGAGTGTTATTGCTAAGGTAATGCAAATTAGTACATTAGGACAAGTAGCTGTCATTCAAATGCAATTGAATAATGGTGAACATACCATTGTCTGGGAAGCATCGGCAGCTGAAGTAAGGCGCCTATCCCTAAAGGTCGATAGTGCAGCCTATATAGAAATAGATAGCTCGAAGATTCACATCATGCCCCTTCGATCAATCAATGATCCACGTCGTTTTACAAATTAAGATTGAAGACTTACTTTCGAGCAACTAATCCCAATAAAGCTGACATGCCAGAATGTCTAGCGCCCTCAAAGAGTTCCTTTTCATAGCAGCGCAGATCTAGTATTTGGAAGTCTTTGGCAAGGTCTCTGATCATTTTCTCTGTGTATAGATGCTCAATTAAAGAAGGACCACCAGTTTTATATTCCAGCTGCTTAGGGGTGTAACCCTGCAGTATGAAAATACCGCCAGGTTTTAAAGTATTGTGAACTTGCTTGAAAATTCTGGTGCGCATCTCAGGCTCAGCAAACTGAATAAAGATCCCAATAACGGCGTCATAAGAATTGACATGCCAAGTAAAGCTGTCTGTGTCAGAGAATGAGTAGTCAACTACTACATTATTCTCTTTAGCAAACTGTTTTGCTTTAGCCAGTGCGATATCCGATGCATCAAAGCCCACTACTTGCATACCCTGTTTGGCTAACCATACGCCATTACGCCCCTCACCATCAGCAATGCAAAGGACTTTATGACCAGACTTTAAATATAGAGAAGTGTGCTCAACAAGATATTCGTTTGGCTTTTTACCAAAAATGAACTCTTCTTTATCAAAGCGTTTATTCCAGAACTGAGTCGCATCTGCAAAACCCATTAACCTACTCTGATGAATTTGATTATTTTTTGAGCCCACCAATGAGATCATTCTTAAGATCATTGATATTCTCAAGGCCTACTGCAATTCGGACTAAGCCATCCGTTATTCCAGCAGCTTTACGTGCCTCAGGACTCACTCGACAATGGGTCGTAGTCGCAGGATTGGTAATCGTAGTGCGCGTGTCGCCTAAGTTCGCTGTAATAGAGCAAATTTTCGTTTGATTAATCAGTTTAAATGCAGCTTTCTTTCCACCCTTTAGGATAAAAGAGAGAATCGCACCACCTTCTTTTTGCTGGCGTTTAGCCAAGGCATGCTGAGGGTGAGATTTAAGACCGGGATGATAAACACGCTCAACCCCAGGTTGCTTTTCTAGCCATTGCGCTAATGCCAGTGCATTTTGACTCTGTTGCTTCATACGCAGCTCAAGCGTCTCAAGCCCTTTAAGAAATATCCAAGCGTTAAAGGCAGAAAGAGTTGGGCCTGCTGTACGGACATAGGGAAATACTTTACCCATTATAAAATCATTGCTTCCAACGATTGCGCCCCCAACTACCCTACCCTGACCATCTAAATACTTCGTAGCGGAATGAATAATGACATCTGCGCCAAGAGCTAAGGGTTTTTGTAATGCTGGGGTACAAAAGCAGTTATCTACCGCAAATAAGGCGCCCGCTTTTTTAGCAATCTTTGATATGGCCCTTATATCGGCAATTTCTGTTAATGGATTAGATGGCGTCTCTAAATAAAAAAGTTTTGTATTGGGCTGGACTGCAGCTTGCCATGACTTGGTATCTGACAAGTCAACATAGCTAGTGGTAATTCCAAAACGACCCAAGATATTGGTGAACAACTGTATGGTTGCACCAAATACGGAGCGCGAGCAAATAACATGATCACCTGCCTGCAGATGGGCCATGGACATTGTCATAATGGCTGACATTCCTGAAGAAGTTGCAATACAAGCTTCGCCACCCTCTAGAGCAGCCAAGCGATCCTGGAACATGCTGACCGTGGGATTAGTAAAACGGGAATAGATAAATCCTTTATCGGCATGAGCAAAGCCCTCTTCAGCTAGTTCAGCACTATCAAAACAAAAACTAGATGTCAGAAATAAGGCTTCTGAGTGTTCTTGGTATTCACTCGTGCGACGCGTACCGGCACGGACCGCAATGGTCTCAGGCGCAAGCGTTGAAAAATCTGGTTTTTTACGGATGGGTTTACTCTTCATACTGCTATTTTGACACCGAATCGCAGATTTGCCTTCCTCAAGACAAATACCTGTCGTTTTTAGTCTTCAGTAGCAAGATGCAGGTGCAACTGTGAGCGGGCAAAATCACTCGAATCTCCCTGCCGGTCCTTTGCTGCGGAAGTATTTCTAGCGGCCTCTAAGGCGTCAAGATAAGATTCAGTGATATCTCCAGTGACGTAATGCCCATCAAAGCAAGAGGCTTCAAAGTTCTGAAGTGCAGGGTTGATATCTCTGACCGCCTGCTTCATATCCTCGACATCTTGATAAATCAATTGGTCCGCCCCAATCAGCTTATTAATCTCTTCATCAGTTCGACCATAAGCAACCAACTCACTACGGGTAGGCATGTCAATGCCATACACATTAGGGAAACGAACTGGAGGTGCCGCAGATGCGAAGATGACTTTCTTAGCCCCTGACTCGCGCGCCATCTGCACAATCTCAAATGAGGTTGTGCCACGAACAATAGAATCATCCACAATCAATACTGTTTTATCTTTGAACTCAATTCGCATCGCATTGAGTTTTTGACGCACTGACTTCTCACGAACATCTTGGCCAGGCATGATAAAGGTTCTGCCAATATAGCGATTTTTGAAAAAACCTTCGCGATAAGCGACGCCAAGACGCTTAGCAACTTGCATTGCTGCTGGACGGCTTGAATCTGGAATAGGCATTACTACATCAATCTCACCAACCTTCGTTTCCTTACGAATCTTTTCAGCAAGGTAGTCACCCATCCGCATACGAACGTTATAAACAGTAACGCCATCAATCGTTGAGTCTGGACGAGCCATGTAAACATATTCGAAAATACAGGGCGTAAGAACTGCGTCAGGGACGCACTGACGTGAGTAAAAATTACCATCCAAGTCAATATAAATTGCCTCGCCTGGATGAACGTCGCGTACAAAAGTAAAACCTAAGCCCTCTAGAGCTACTGACTCAGAGGCAATCATCCACTCAGGACCTTTATCTGTATCAATCCGACCAATACATAAAGGACGAATACCAAAGGGATCACGGAAAGCGAGTAATCCATAACCTGCAATTAAAGACACTACTGCGTAAGAGCCCTTAACACGCTGCGTTACGCCAGTAACAGCATTAAACATGACGCCCTCATCTAAAGCAGTGCTATTGGTTTCTTTTTGTAACTCATCAGCCAATACGTTTAATAAGACTTCTGTATCTGAACTCGTATTGATATGTCTGCGATCGCGATAGGCCATTTCAACACGCAAACTCGGTGCATTTGTTAGATTACCGTTATGAGCCAAAATAATTCCGTAAGGCGCACTCACATAAAAAGGTTGAGCCTCTTCCTCGCTAGTAGCTGAGCCTGCCGTTGGGTAACGAACCTGTCCAATACCAGCATTACCTACTAAGCTACGCATATTCCGAGTTCTAAATACGTCTCGTACGAGGCCATTAGCCTTATGCATAGTAAATGAGTTGCCGTTCATAGTGGCGATACCTGCAGCATCTTGACCACGATGCTGCAAAAGCAACAGTGCATCATAAAGAAGTTGATTAACTGGGGAGTGGGAAACTGTTCCTATAACGCCGCACATATTTCTAGGTCCCTATCAATAATTGAGGTGTGATGGTTGGGGTCACCTTAGGCATTGCATCACCTAATTGTTTAGCCCAATCTGGGGGCAACCAACTTTTAATTAAACCAGTAGCCATATCGATAGCTGGGCGGGTAATCGCTTTTTGCCATGCGACACTTTGAGGTATTGGGGTTAATGCTGCTAAGGTAGCCAAAACTATCACAATTAATCCGCCACGCATTAAACCAAAAATTAATCCTAAGAAACGATCCGTCAAACTTAAGCCTGCAGACAGAATAATTTTTTGTATTACCCCACCAAACAAACCACAAGCGATCAAAGTCAAGATAAATAGAATCAGGAAACTAACGCCTAGACTCAACAGTTCATCTAAATGAAATGTTGAAAGCCACTCTGTAGATAGATAATCGCTATAGTGATAGGCAACCCAAGCAGCTACAAGCCAAGAGGCTAATGCCAGGACTTCTTTAAATAGGCCACGTGAGATTCCAATTAAAGCCGATACAATTAAAACCACTAGGGTGAAATAATCCACCGGTGTAAATTTGAGGGTGGATAAGTATTCCATTACTGCTTACCAGTTTCGACAAGTCTTGGAGTAAGACCCATCGCCTTAATTTTTTTCTCAGCTGCCTCTGCCTCATCTTTATCGGCGTAAGGACCGGCACGGAGCACGTATAACTTAGTACCATCAGGAGCATTTCTATTTAAAACATAATTTGGAATTTTTTGCTCTTTTAATTTGGTAATCCATCCTTTGGCTCGCTCCTCAGAAGCAAAAGCACCTATTTGAATCACAAACTTTCCAGATCCATTAGCGGCTGGGACTGAAGATGGAGTTGAATTTGTTGTAGTACCTACCACCTCTTCTCCAGACGCTAAGCCTAAGGCACCAGATTTAGGTGGAACTGGATTGGCAGTCTTGGCTTCAGTCTTAGCTTCTGTTTTCACTTCCGACTTCAATTCAGCTTTCGATTCAGAAACGCCTTGTTTGGCTGATGTCTCTGGGGAAGTGTCAGCCTTTGGATTCTCACTAGGCTTTGTAATAGCAGAAGGGATTGGCAAACTGGTAACAATATTGACAGCAATATCGTTAGTAACAGCTTTAGGCTTGTTATCTAAGATCCGTGGCAAACCAACAACGGCAATCAGCACTAAAACGGCAGCACCAATCAAGCGGTGACGAGCACGTTGCTGCTCCGGGTCCTCAGTTAAAGCCAGTTCTTCTGCTTCTGCTGCACGTTGAAAACTGCGTGGTGCTGGTTTATTGGCGGTGCGCCGACCCCTCAATGAACCTAGATCAGGGTCATTAGCCTGTGTTTTTCGCTTAAAAAGCTTCGGTAAACGAATCATGGATCAATGCGCCTGGTTGTTTCGATAAGCCATTACGCCCGCAACAGTATAGAAGGATCCGAAGGTCACTATTCTATCACCCTCACCAGCTTGAGATAGGGCTTTTTGATACGCTGCAGCAGGTGTGGAGAAGCACTCAATTCCGCCATCTGTCCCATTTTTAGGCTTAACACCCAGTTGCTCAAGCTTTTGAGCTAGATCTTTGGCGCTGGCAGCCCGTTTTGTAGGTAAATCGGTTACGAGCCAGAAGTCGACAATTTCCAATAGGGGTTTGATGACCCCCTCAATATCTTTATCAGCCATAGCACCAAAAACAGCATAGGTAAAAGGGTGGTACCCCATCCTCTCCAGACCTTGACCTAAGGTTGCTGCAGCATGAGGATTGTGAGCCACATCGAGCACTACTGTAGGTTGCCCCGGTAAGACTTGAAACCGTCCTGGCAGTTCGACTAAAGCAAAGCCATTGCGAATATCTTGCGCGCTCACTGGTAAGCGTTCATGTAAAGCCATTAAGGCGGCAATCACGGCGGAGGCATTTAAGATTTGATTAGCGCCCCGCAACGCTGGATAGCCAAGGCCACTGAAACGTTTTTGACGACCGGCCCAGCCCCATTGCTGTTTATCACCTTGAAAATTGTAGTCGCGGCCTTGCAACCAAAGGTCACAGCCTAACTGTTCAGCATAATCTATGAGGGTTTGTGGAGGCATTGGGTCGCCACAAACCGCAATATGCCCCGGACGAAATATGCCAGCCTTTTCAAATGCAATCAGCTCTCGAGTCCCGCCTAAAAAATCTGCATGATCAATATCAATACTAGTCACAATAGCGCAGTCAGCATCAATAATATTAACGGCATCCAAGCGTCCGCCCATACCAACCTCTAGAACCACTACATCTAAATGAGACTCAGAAAATAAATGCATGATGGCTAAGGTAGTGAATTCAAAATACGTTAAGGTTGGCGCATCTACCAAACTCACTCTGGCATTCTCTACTGCAGCAAAATGTTCTAGCAAAAGATCATCGCTTACATCGGCCCCATTAATACGGGCACGTTCATTAAATTTAAGTAAATGTGGTGAGGTATGACAAGCTACTCGATAACCAGAAGCCAAGAAAATACTCTCGAGAAAGGCACATGTGGAGCCTTTTCCGTTGGTGCCTGCTACCGTAATCACTGGGCAGTCGAAATGTAAACCAAGAGCGACTTTAACGCGATTAATGCGCTCTAAACCCATATCGATTCCAACTGGGTGTGCAGACTCAAGGTGGCTTAGCCAGGCCTCAAGGCTAGAAAATAAAACGGGGATTTGGTGTGCTGTAGTCAAGCGCTTAAACAGCTGCGCTACCCGCGATCGCAGGTTCTGGATGTTTTTGCAATAAGGCTAATAAGCGAGCAATTTCAGCGCGCATCTGACGGCGATCAACAATCATATCGATCCCACCCTTTTGCATCAAAAACTCTGAACGTTGAAAACCTTCAGGCAATTTTTCACGAACCGTTTGTTCAATCACGCGCGGTCCTGCAAAACCGATCAAAGCCTTTGGCTCGGCCATTACTACATCGCCCATAAAAGCAAAGCTTGCTGAAATACCACCCATCGTTGGATCAGTCAGGACGCTAATGTAAGGCAAACCTTTTTTTGACAACAGCGTCAACATCGAGTTTGTCTTTGCCATCTGAAATAGAGATAGCAGTGACTCCTGCATACGCGCACCACCAGTAGCGGTGATGCAGATAAAGGGACATTTCTTATGGATCGCTTCTTGTACCCCACGAGAGAAACGCTCACCAACGACAGAGCCCATTGAGCCGCCCATGTATTGAAACTCAAAACAAGCCGTTACAACAGGATTACCTTCAATTTTTCCACCCATCGCAATCAATGCTTCCGACTCACCCGAAGCATCATTTGCTTCTTTAATACGATCGGGATATTTCTTTGAATCTTTAAATTTCAAAGGATCGATTGGGTAAATATCTGCGCCGATTTCGTAACGCCCTTTTTCATCCAAAAGACTATCTAAACGTTGTCGCGCACCAATACGCATATGGTGACTACATTTTGGACAAACAGAAAGATTGGCCTCAAGATCTGTGCTGTAGAGTACCGTTGCACAGTCTGGACACTTTACCCACAATCCCTCTGGAACCGATTTACGGTTGACCGGATCGGTGTGTTGAATTTGGGGTGGGAGTAATTTATCAATCCAGCTCATGAGTATTTAGCTATCTAAGGCGTCGCGAATTTCACGAATGAAGGTTTCCAGTGATTGTACCGCCTGGCCTGGGGGTGCATCCTCTAAGATGCGAATAATTCGACTACCAATCACCACTGCATCAGCACTAGTAGATATCGCTTTAGCGCTGGCTGCATCACTAATACCAAACCCTACCGCTATGGGAATCGGGGTTTCTTCACGAATTTTAGGGATGATGCTGGCAACATCTTGAGTATTGAGATGAGATGCGCCAGTTACGCCACGCATGGAGACGTAGTAAATATAACCAGAAGCAATTTTGGCAGCCTCTTTAATACGCTCATGAGATGAAGTGGGCGCCAATAAAAAAATGGGGTCAATACCTGCTGCGCGCATCCGTCCAGCAAAATCAACACATTCCTCTGGCGGATAATCGACTACGAGTACACCATCAACGCCCGCTGCTTTTGCTTCAGTAGCAAATCGATCTGCACCCATTTGCTCTACAGGATTTGCATAACCCATCAAAACAACCGGAGTCATCGCATCTTTTTTACGAAACTCCTTCACCATCTCCAAACAGCTGCGTAAAGTGACGCCCTTAGCCAATGCTCGCTCAGACGATCTCTGAATCACTGGACCATCAGCCATAGGGTCAGAAAAAGGGACGCCTAACTCGATGACATTCGAGCCACCCCGTACTAATGCATGCATCAACTCAACTGTCAATTGAGGATCAGGATCACCAGCAGTGATAAAGGGAATCAGCCCTTTTTTTCCAGAAGCCTTTAACTCTTGAAAGAGTGCGGTAATTTTTGACATAAAGTTTTCTTGTTGTTCTATTCTGATGATGCTGATCTATTACTAACCTTCTGATCCTGTCGCCATAGCAACTGTATGCATGTCCTTATCACCACGGCCAGATAAATTCACCAAAATAGTTTTATCTTTAGGTAAAGTCTTGGCGAGTTTGCAAGCATAGGCAATAGCGTGAGCAGACTCTAGGGCTGGAATAATGCCTTCAATTTGACAGCAATCGTGAAAAGCTTTTAACGCCTCTTCATCAGTAATGGCAACGTAATCAGCCCGACCTGAATCCTTTAACCACGAATGCTCTGGGCCAACTCCTGGATAATCCATACCTGCAGATACAGAATGCGTTTCAGAAATCTGGCCGTTCTCATCTTGCAATAAATAGGTGCGGTTGCCATGTAATACACCAGGCTTTCCAACGCACAATGCTGCTGAGTGCAATCCACTACCAAGTCCATGCCCAGCTGCCTCAACACCAATAAGCTTGACCTCTGGAAAATCGATGTAGGGATAAAAAATACCCATTGCATTAGAGCCGCCGCCCACGCAAGCCATCACATAATCTGGTTGACGACCTATCATTTCAGGCATCTGTACTTTGCACTCTTCACCAATCACACTCTGAAAATCTCGTACCATCATCGGATAAGGATGAGGTCCTGCAACAGTGCCAATGATGTAAAAGGTATTTTCAACATTAGTCACCCAATCACGCATCGCTTCATTGAGCGCATCTTTTAAAGTTTTAGTGCCTGATTCAACGGGTACCACTTTAGCGCCCAGCAACTTCATACGAAAAACGTTTTGCGCCTGACGTGCGACATCCACTGAACCTTGATATACGGTGCAATCTAAACCAAAACGAGCACAGATGGTTGCCGTTGCAACGCCGTGCTGACCTGCTCCTGTTTCTGCAATGATGCGAGGTTTACCCATACGCTTGGCAAGCATTGCTTGGCCAATAACGTTATTGATCTTGTGAGCACCAGTGTGATTGAGATCTTCACGCTTCAAATAGATCTGAGCGCCACCGAGCATCTCACTCCAGCGCTTAGCGTGGTAGACGGGTGACGGCCTACCGACAAAATGCTTTAGTTCGTAATGAAACTCTTCAACGAACTCTGGATCATATTGATACTTTGCATAGGCTTCTTTTAATTCATCTAAGGCATACATCAAGGTCTCAGAAACAAATACTCCACCATATGGACCAAAGTGTCCTCGTGAATCTGGCTTATCGTACATAGCAACCTCTTTTGATTTATTTACAGCAAATTATTGGGATGATGATTTCGTATCTGCCGCACGCACTGCTTTTACAAACTCAGTCATGAGTGCAGGATCCTTGACACCCTTGCTGATTTCTACGCCACTAGAGACGTCAACCGCGCAGGGATGCAGGCGTGCAATTGCCTCGCCCACGTTGTGCGTGTTCAATCCACCACTCAAAACGACCCGACGCGCGTTTTCGCTTACCCATGTCTGTGGAATTCCTTGCCAATCAAAAGGAACGCCTCCTCCGCCGTAACCCTCAACTAAGGCATCCAGCAGAAAAGCGTTTGCATCCTTGTATTGTAAGGAAAAATCATCAAAAGCGAACTGGGCCCCAACCCGAGCGGCCTTCATCCAAGGATGCCCAGATGCCAGCTCCTGGCAGCGCAGCAGGGTCTCATCCCCATGAAACTGCCATAAAGTGATGGGCGCAATGGCCTTGATAGCAGCAAATTCCGCATCTGTGGCATTGACTAATAGCCCTACAGCATCTATGCCGGCAGGAAGTCTAGAAATCAGCTGGGCAGCCATATGTGGGGTCACAGCCCGTGGGCTGGGTGGATAAAACACAAACCCAACCGCATCAACACCTGCAGCAACAGCTGCATCGATATCTGCTGGAGTTCGTAATCCGCAAATTTTGACCCGAGTATGGCCCGGTGAAGAAGTAAGTAAGCCCATCTATGAATAATAAGGCCTGAAGCTCGATTACGCCCCAGTCAGCTTCGCTGGCATCCAAGAATTTTGAAGCCATGGACCTGGAATACCGAATTCTTCTGGGTAGGCAATTTTCGCCAAATAAAGACCATCTGCCATAAATGTAGGCGCCGCCGTGTTTCTATCCTTTGCAGCCAAGACCTCGCCCATCCACTCTGGAGGTCTTTTGCCTGTTCCAATCAATAAAAAACTTCCAACGATATTACGTACCATGTGATGCAAAAAAGCATTACCTCGAATACGGAAATACAACCAAGGCTCTTGGGAAAGAATCTCGATTGAATAGATTGTTTTGACTGGGGTTTTACTTTGACATTCCGAAGCACGAAAGGAAGTGAAATCATGTTTGCCAATCAAATAGTGTGTCGCTGCTCTTAAAGCCTCAATATCAAACCAGCTCTGGGGAGGTAAAAGTAGATAACCGGCTCGAGAATCGACCATTGGCGAACGACAAGGGCCAGCATGTAACGCATATATATAAGTGCGCTCATATGCAGAAAAACGTGCACTAAATTCCTCTGGAACTGGTTTAGCCCAATTGACCACAATCGATTTTGGCAAAAAGGAATTAATACCCCTCACCCAAGAAAAATCCTCACGCTCTACTGGCGTATCAAAATGCACTACTTGACCAAGGGCATGAACTCCAGTATCTGTTCGTCCAGCAGTGATAGTTTGAATCGGCAAGGCTACGCTCGATTTATCTCCAACAAAGGCCGTAATGGCGCTCTCAAGGACATCTTGAACGGTATTGCCATTGAGCTGTGATTGCCAGCCAGAGTAAGGGCTACCATCGTATTGAAGACCTAGGGCGATACGCATAAAGAAATACCTTAGACCTTACGCTGAGTAAGTTCCGATAGCAATCCTTGCGCCTCAATCGTAATCGCTGGGTCAACAGAATTACTCACACGCAAAATTTCTTCAAGGGATTTCTTAGCGGCTGAAAAATCTTCGATGGTGATATAGGCACGGGCGAGATTTAGCTTCACCCTCAAGGCATCCAAGAGTGGATTGAAAGTCTGCTCGGTAGGCTTTGACAAGTCAAGATCGATACTAGCCAATATTGCTTTAGCACGCTCTGGCATTCCCTGCGGGACATTTGGCTCTTTTCTCTCTGGAATGCCTCCTGGCTCAATAAAATTCATCTTCTCTGAACGACGGGCGTTACGAGCTAATGCCCAAAGCACTAAACCGATCAAGACCATCAGACCAATAGCTAAAATGGCAGGGCCCAATCCACCAAGTCCAAAGTTATTGTCGACTGCTTTCTTTTCCTTCGTTTTTTCCAGCAGGCGCTGTAAGTCTGCAATATTCTTTTCTAATTCGGCTACCCGTGATTTGGCTTGGTCAAGCGCCTTTTCTTGCGCGACCAATTCCTCAGAGAAACGTTTTTCTTCGTCACCACTATCAGCACTAGAGCCAATCTTCAGACGATCTTTTTGGGGTGATTCATCGGATGTGGAAGAACCACCTTTTGAACTGGCATCTGCCTTTGCTTCACCTGTCTTAGACTCGCGCCATTGCTCATTAGCCTCCGCTACAAACTGATTTGCTTCAGCAGGACTAATTGAGCGCAGCAAAGCTTGACTTGGCTTATTCAACTCAGCCCCAGCAGCTAAGCGATTAATGCTACCGCTTGCAAAAGCATCTGGATTTGCTTTAAACAACGCCATCATTGTTTGATCTAAAGTGGCACCATCTAGCTGAGGCGCCATCAATGCAGCAATTTCAGAAAGTGTTTGTCCAGGCTTGACCAGTACTTTCTGAACATCGCCCAATAGTAAGGTATACGTTTTAGTTAGCCTACCGCTCGACCAATTCAGATTGATTAGCAAATCTAAAAAGGGATCATCGCCAATAGGAACTGGATTGACTGTCTCTACCAAAACCATTAATCGCTCTTGACGATTGCGATACACCATCACCTGGGGATTGAGCTCTAATATCTTTTGTGATATACCTAAGCGTTCAAACACCTCCTTTGGAGGCATCGCTGCTTCTAGGCTAGGTAGAACAGCCTCTTCATCGGCAGCAAGCCGAATCGGAATTTCAACCCGGAGTGGCTCACCTGATTTAGAAAGTAATTGTGGCGAGCCTAAAGAAAGTGCCCAAGCAGAGCAAGACCAACTAAGCCAGACAAAACAAAGTGCCTTAATAACGCTATGTTGACTTGAACGTATCATTAATGTTCAAGCAAAATTCTGAGCATACGACGTAATGGCTCTGCAGCACCCCATAAGAGTTGATCACCAACAGTAAATGCACCTAAATATTCAGGGCCCATTGCCAATTTATGCAAACGCCCAATAGGCACTCTCAAAGTGCCGCTGACTGCGGCTGGAGATAAATCAAGCTCAGTAGCTTCACGATCATTAGGAACTACTTTGACCCACTGATTGTCATTGGCAAGAATGGCTTCAATTTCCTTTAAGGGAACATCCTTTTTCAGCTTCACTGTCAAACCTTGAGAGTGACAACGCATTGAACCAACACGGACGCATAAACCATCAACGGGAATGCTGCCTGGCGAGCGAAATCCAGGACGCCCGAGAATCTTATTGAACTCAGATCCACCCTTCCACTCCTCTTTAGTTTGACCGTGCTCTACAGGGACATCAATCCAAGGAATTAAGCTGCCAGCCAAGGCTGTATTACGAAAATTCTTCTTCGGAAAATCAGACGAACGTAATGCTTCAGTCACCTTGCGATCAATATCTAAAATCCATGAAAATGGATCTGCCAACTCAGTTGCTACGCTATCATGCAAAGCCCCCATTTGCAGGAGTAATTCACGCATATTTTGGGCGCCAGCACCAGAAGCCGCTTGGTAAGTCATAGCGCTGATCCATTCCACCAAGTCCGCTTTTACTAAGCCGCCCATTGCCATCATCATCAAGCTCACAGTGCAATTAGCGCCGATCCAATTCTTTCCACCTGCAGCCAAAGCTTTATTAATCACAGGTCGGTTTATTGGGTCTAAGACTAATATCGCCTCATCCTTCATGCGCAATGCACTAGCAGCATCAATCCAATGGCCACTCCAAGCTGCAGCGCGCAGTTTTGGAAAAACCTCATTGGTGTAATCGCCACCTTGACACGTTAAAACAATATCGCAACGCGACAAGGCTTTAATGTCATTTGCATCTTGTAATGTACTTTCGCTCTTGGTCACTTTTTGACCATTTAGCAAGGGCACCTGTCCGCCCGCCTGACTAGTACTAAAAAATACGGGCTCGATGAGGTCAAAATCTTTTTCAGCCAACATTCTATCCATCAGCACGCTACCTACCATGCCGCGCCAGCCGACTAAGCCTACTAAAGGAGTTTTTGTATTTGCCATGATGATTAACTATTGATTAAATATTCTTTATTACTAAGACAGGGCCGCCACTACAGCATCACCCATTTGAACAGTAGAAACTTTTTGAGTTCCATCGGTATAGATATCAGCAGTTCGTAAGCCTTGTGCCAACACTTTTTGGACTGCCTTTTCTATCCGATCGGCTTCTGCAGGCATTCCTAAGGAATAACGCAACATCATCGCAGCAGACAAAATCGTAGCCAATGGATTAGCAATGCCTTTGCCAGCAATATCTGGTGCAGACCCATGGCTTGGCTCATATAGGCCTTTATTGTTCTTATCTAAAGATGCTGAGGGCAGCATCCCAATAGAGCCTGTCAACATAGCAGCCTCATCAGAAAGAATGTCGCCAAAAAGATTGCCAGTCACTACTACGTCAAATGCTTTTGGAGCTTTAACCAATTGCATTGCTGCATTATCGACATACATATGTGACAACTCCACATCTGGGTAGTCTTTCGCAACTTCAATCATGACTTCCCGCCATAGTTGTGAAGTCTCTAGTACGTTGGCCTTGTCAACACTGCAGACCTTCTTGCCACGCTTACGTGCTGCTTCAAATGCCACTCGACCAATGCGCTCTACTTCAGGCTCACTGTAGTGCATAGTGTCAAAGCACTCGCGTGCGCCTTTAAATAATGGCAACTCTGAACTACGAATACCCCGAGGTTGGCCAAAATAAATGTCCCCATTGAGCTCGCGCACAATCAAAATATCTAAACCGCCAATAATTTCTGGCTTCAAACTAGATGCTGATGTTAATTCTGGATAGCAAATAGCTGGTCTAAAGTTTGCAAAGAGCTCTAAGTGTTTACGCAAACCTAAAATGGCTTGCTCTGGGCGATGCTCCCGTGGAAGGGTGTCATATTTCCAGTCGCCTACTGCACCAAACAAAATCGCATCTGATTTTTTGGCTAACTCTAAAGTTGCCGGCGGCAATGGATGTCCCGCAATATCATAAGCAGCGCCTCCAACGGGGGCTTCTTCCATATCAAACTTTGGACCGAGTGCTGTTAGTGCACGAACGGCTTGAGCAATGATTTCCGGGCCGATTCCGTCGCCCGGTAGAACTGCAATTTTCATGAAAGGCCTTTAACTCTACAAAATTACGGCAATTGAGTCGTAAGCCAAGGCATTTTTAGGATGCGCTCAGCTTCATAAGCCTTGATTTTATCTGCATGGCGCAGAGTTAAGCCAATATCGTCCAAGCCATTGACTAAGCAGTACTTTCTGAAGGGGGCCACCTCAAAGCTATAGGCTTTCCCATCAGGGGCAACCACCTGCTGAGCCTCTAGATCAATGGTGAGCTGATATCCATTAAAAGCGATTGTTTCATTAAAAAGATGATCCACCTGCTGCTCTGTCAACACAATCGGTAGCAGGCCATTCTTAAAGCAGTTATTGAAAAAGATATCTGCAAAGCTAGGAGCAATAATTGCTCTGAAACCATATTGATCTAAGGCCCAAGGAGCATGCTCACGAGAACTGCCGCAACCAAAATTCTTACGTGCTAGCAAAATACCTGCACCCTTATAGCGTGCTTGGTTAAGGATAAAGTCAGGATTAATGGGTCTAGTACTACATTCTTGACCTGGTTCGCCATGATCAAGATAACGCCATTCGTCAAAAAGATTTTGACCAAAGCCAGTCTTCTTAATCGACTTTAAAAATTGCTTAGGAATGATTGCGTCAGTGTCTACGTTCTCGCGGTTAAGCGGAGCGACTAAACCTTTATAAACCGTAAATTTTTCCATAATGCTTTTAACTCATAATGAACGCTATTGATTTACTTTACAGGGGTGACAATGACATCCTTACCCTGAGTCTGAGATTGGGGTGGAGCTTGAGTTTTTTGGGTAGAACTCGAGCCGCCCATAGATTTACCCATCGTTTGTAAATCTTTACCCATGCCTTCCATAGTGCTACTGCAAGCCGAAATAAATAAGCCCATAAGGCCAACTAGAGCTAAACGAGTAATCAAGGAAATACTAGAAAGTTTGCGCACAGTAATACTCCTATGAAATTTTTCGTACATCGACAAAATGACCTTCAATCGCAGCAGCGGCTGCCATTGCTGGACTCACTAAATGAGTTCTACCACCATTACCCTGACGCCCTTCGAAATTTCGATTCGAAGTAGACGCACAACGCTCTCCTGGCTCTAGACGATCAGCATTCATTGCTAAGCACATAGAGCATCCAGGCTCGCGCCACTCAAAACCAGCAGCTTTAAAAATCCGATCTAAACCTTCGCGTTCTGCTTGAGCCTTTACCAAGCCAGAGCCAGGAACCACTAGGGCTAACTTGACATTAGCGGCGACTTTTTTACCAAGGCGATCAACAACTTTGGCAGCAGCACGAATATCTTCAATCCGACTATTCGTACAAGAGCCAATAAATACTTTATCGATTACGATACTACTCAGAGGAGTATTTGGAATCAGGTTCATGTACTCTAAAGCGCGTTCCATGGCAGATCGCTTATTCGGATCACGCTCTTTTTCTGGATCAGGTACGCGATCACTAATTGAAAGCACCATTTCTGGTGATGTACCCCAAGTCACTTGTGGGTCAATTTCTTCTGCGCGTAATTCGACTACTGCATCAAATTTTGCATCTGCATCAGAATGCAAAGTTCTCCAATACTGCATAGCCTGCAGAAGAGCTGGGCCTTTCGGGGCATAAGGCCGACCTTTAATGTATTCAATCGTAGTTTCATCAACCGCCACTATGCCAGCACGTGCACCAGCTTCAATTGCCATATTGCAAAGGGTCATGCGACCCTCCATAGTTAAATTCCGGATCGCTTCCCCAGCAAATTCAATAGTATGACCAGTGCCGCCAGCAGTACCGATCTTGCCGATCACAGCAAGCACTATATCTTTAGCGGTAGAGCCTGGCTGCAAGCGACCATCAACTCGTACCAGCATATTTTTACTCTTTTTCATGAGCAATGTTTGGGTTGCCAAGACATGCTCTACTTCAGAGGTGCCAATTCCAAAAGCTAGGGCACCAAAAGCGCCATGGGTACTTGTATGAGAATCTCCACACACCACTGTCATGCCAGGTAAGGTGGCACCCTGCTCTGGCCCAATCACATGAACAATCCCTTGACGAGCATCATTCATCTTGTATTGGGTGATACCAAATGCATCGCAGTTTTGATCCAAGGTATCGACTTGTAACTTTGAAATAGGGTCAGAAATACCTTCAGAGCGATCTGTTGTCGGCACGTTGTGATCGGATACCGCTAAGTTGGCTGAAATCCGCCAAACTGGACGGCCAGCCATATTCAAACCCTCAAATGCTTGAGGACTAGTTACCTCGTGAAGCAACTGACGGTCGATGTAGATTGTCGCTGTACCATCCTCTTCCGAGTAAATAATGTGGTCATCCCACAGTTTGTCATAAAGAGTACGAGACATGAGTGGCTTTAAAACCCCTATTTACGAACAGAAATATTTGGCACTTTACGTGAAGTTTCGCCAACGTACAACTGACGTGGACGACCGATCTTGTATTCAGGATCGGTAATCATTTCTTCCCATTGTGCAATCCATCCTACTGTTCTTGCTAAGGCAAAAACACAAGTAAACATATCGGTAGGAATACCAAGAGCACGTTGAACAATACCTGAGTAGAAATCTACATTAGGGTAAAGCTTGCGGCTAACAAAGTATTCATCTTCCAAGGCAATCTTTTCAAGGGTCATTGCCAGCTTAAATAATGGATCATCTTGCAAGCCTAGTTCATTTAAGACCTCGTAGCATGTTTCACGCATTAATTTAGCGCGTGGGTCAAAGTTTTTATAAACACGATGGCCAAAGCCCATCAGGCGCACGCTCGAGTTCTTATCTTTTACCTGAGCAATGAATTCATGAATCTTATCTACGCCGCCTTGAGCCTGAATATCATTGAGCATTTGCAAACAAGCTTCGTTTGCACCGCCATGGGCTGGACCCCAGAGGCAAGCGATACCAGCAGAGATCGCCGCAAAAGGATTAGTGCCTGAAGATCCACACAAACGTACTGTGGAAGTAGACGCATTTTGCTCGTGGTCTGCATGCAAGATAAAAATGCGATCAAGAGCGCGAACTAAAACTGGATTAACTTTGTACTCTTCGCATGGAGTTGCAAACATCATTCGCATGAAATTAGCGGTATATGACAGTGAATTATCTGGATAGATAAATGGTTGTCCTACAGAATACTTATAAGACATGGCCACTAAAGTTGGCATCTTTGCAACTAAACGTATTTGCGCAACTTCACGCGCATAGGGATCGCTGTAATCAATTTTGTCATGGTAGAACGCAGCCATTGCACCAACCAAGCCGGTTAATACTGACATTGGATGAGCATCACGACGGAAACCACGCAAGAAAAATTGCATCTGCTCATGAACCATCGTGTGATGAGTCACCATCTGATCAAAGTCTTGCTTCTGCTTGGCATTAGGCAATTCGCCATTAATTAAGAGATAGCAAACTTCTAAGAAATCACAGTGATTGGCTAAGTCCTCAATGGGGTAACCGCGATAGAGCAATTCACCCTTATCGCCATCGATGTAAGTAATTTTGCTATTGCATGAAGCGGTAGACAGAAAACCAGAATCGTAAGTAAACTTACCGGTCTGACCATAGAGCTTACGAATGTCAATGACGTCAGGTCCTACAGACCCTTTGTAAATTGGCAGATCAATATCTGGGGTGCCATCCGAAAAGGAGAGCTTAGCCTTGATGTTTGATTCAATCATTTCTAATCCTTAGTCATTCAAAATTATGATTAATACACTATTTATTTCTCTCTAAGCCTTTTTAAAACCGCCTTAAAGGTGTCATCATGCATCTCTTTTTCGAGCGCCACTACGGAATCTTTGCGTCCAATTAATAAATCCATTAGATCATTGTCATCCAAGGCCAGTAACTGGCCTAAGATTTTTCCATCCTCTACACTTATCTGAGCGCCATAACGCTCAAAGAAACGCTGCAGAATTAAATCATTTTCTAGCAGACCCCTACGAGCATCGCTCTTTAAGCGATATAGCTCTGCATTACTAAGGGTCATACCGCCCTACGAACCATTAACTCCTTGATCTTGCCAATTGCCTTAGTTGGATTCAAATGCTTAGGGCATACATCAACGCAGTTCATGATGGTATGGCAACGGAACAAACGATAAGGGTCTTCTAGATTATCTAAACGCTGAGCTGTTTCTTCGTCGCGGCTATCTGCAATAAAGCGATAGGCTTGCAATAAACCAGCTGGGCCAACAAACTTATCAGGATTCCACCAGAAAGATGGACATGCAGTTGAGCAAGATGCACACAAGATGCACTCATACAAACCATTTAACTCTTCGCGCTCTTCGGGACTCTGAAGACGCTCTTTTTCTGGAGCTGGATTGTCATTTACTAGATAAGGCTTGATAGATAAATATTGTTTGAAGAACAAAGTCATATCAACGATCAAATCACGCACCACCGGTAACCCAGGCAAGGGGCGCAAAGTAATCACTTTAGGCAGGGTCAACATGTTAGTCAAACAAGCCAAACCATTTTTACCATTGATGTTCATGGCATCTGAACCACACACACCTTCACGACATGAACGACGATAGGTAATCGTTTCATCTTGCCTCTTTAATGAAATCAAAGCGTCTAACAACATCCGCTCCCCAGTTAATTCAAGCTCATAACGCTCCATGCGTGGAGCAGCATCGACATCTGGATCGTAGCGGTAAATTTCAAATACACGAATATCACTCATTTTCTATTTCTCTTTGCTTAGAAAGTACGTTCTTTAGGAGGAAAGGACTCAACAGTCAAGGGCTGCAATACTACTGGCTTGTAATCCAGCTTATTTCCCTCGCTATACCAAAGGGTATGCTTCATCCAGTTTTCATCATCGCGCACTTGATGATCATCATGTGAATGTGCGCCACGACTCTCTTTGCGAGCAGCCGCAGAGATCATGGTGGCATTTGCAGTCTCAACCAAGTTAGCCACTTCTAAGGCCTCAATACGAGCTGTATTGAAAATCTGAGATTTGTCTTTCAACCATAGATGATTTGCACGCTCAGTCAATTTCGCCATCTGACGAACGCCTTCGTCCATTAATTCTTGGTTACGGAATACGCCCGCATATTTCTGCATCGTCTTGCGAATGTCGTTTGCCACATCTTGTGCGTACTCTCCAGAAGTAGAGTTATCCAGTCTCGCAATACGCTCCAATGTCTGTTGACCAGCATTCTGCGGCAGAGCCTTGAACTCACGATTCTTAAGACCTAAATTGACAATGTGGTTACCAGCCGCACGACCGAACACTAAGAGGTCCAGTAAGGAATTAGTACCCAAGCGATTTGCGCCATGCACAGAAACACACGAGCACTCACCAATTGCATATAGACCATTAACCACTTCATTGGAATGACCGTTACCTGGTACAACCACTTGACCATTGATGTTAGTCGGAATACCGCCCATCTGATAATGGATCGTTGGCACAACTGGGATCGGCTCTTTAGTAACGTCAACGTTGGCAAAATTGATGCCAATTTCATATACTGAAGGTAGACGCTTCATGATGGTCTCAGCACCAATGTGGGTTAAATCAAGCACCACATAGTCACCATTAGGGCCACATCCGCGCCCTTCTTTAATTTCTTGATCCATACAGCGGGATACAAAATCACGTGGTGCCAAATCTTTATAAGTTGGCGCATAGCGCTCCATGAAACGCTCACCGTCTTTATTGCGCAAGATACCGCCTTCGCCACGGCAACCTTCTGTCAACAACACTCCAGCGCCGGCAACACCAGTTGGATGAAATTGCCAGAATTCCATATCTTCTAATGGAATGCCTGAGCGCGCAGCAAGACCCATACCATCACCAGTATTAATAAACGCGTTAGTAGATGCATCCCAAATACGGCCTGCACCACCAGTAGCCAACATCACAATCTTGGCTTCCAAAATATAGATCTGACCTGTTTCCATTTCGAGTGCGGTAACACCCACCACATCACCTGCATCATCACGAATTAAATCTAAGGCCAACCACTCCACAAAGAAATTGGTTTTGGCGCGAACATTACGTTGATATAAGGTATGCAACATCGCATGGCCAGTTCGGTCGGCAGCAGCACAAGCACGTTGAACAGGCTTCTCACCATAGTTTGCGGTGTGACCACCAAATGGGCGTTGATAAATAGTGCCATCGGGGTTGCGATCAAACGGCATTCCAAAGTGCTCTAACTCATAAACGACTTTTGGAGCTTCACGACACATAAACTCGATCACGTCCTGGTCACCTAACCAGTCAGAACCTTTGATGGTGTCATAAAAGTGATAGTGCCAATTATCTTCACTCATGTTTCCCAATGAAGCACCAATGCCGCCTTGCGCAGCAACAGTGTGTGAGCGTGTTGGGAATACTTTTGTTAATACAGCAACATTTAAGCCTGCTTCTGCTAACTGCAATGAAGCGCGCATACCTGAACCACCCGCACCAACAATCACCGCATCAAAACGGCGACGTGGTAATGATTTTTGAATCGCAGTCATCGAATTACACTTTCCACAAAATTTGAACGGCATAGGCCGCACACGCTACGAGATATAAAACTGTTAACACTTGAAGTGTTAAACGAATACTGACAGGCTTGATGTAATCCATCCAGATATCACGGACACCAATCCAGGCGTGATAGAACAAACTAAACAAAGCCAAAAATGTTAAAAGTTTCATGAACTGATTACTAAACAAGCCAGCCCAACCTTCATAAGTTGCACTGCCAGTAATGCAATAGTCCACTAGCAATACGATCGTAAACACCACCATCACAATGGCCGTTACGCGTTGAATAATCCATTCCTTAAGGCCGTAGTGAGCCCCTACAACTAAGCGTTTTGGTCCGATTTGATAAATAGGCATGTAATTTCCTTAATTGATTTTCGCTTAGTACAGGCCGAACATTTTGAGGCCGACTATTGCAGTCAAAGCCAAACCCAAAAACAGCACAAACTTTGCTGAGCGATTAGCCTCTGACTTGTCAACACCGATTTCTAGATCGAGTAAAAGGTAACGGATACCACCACAGAAGTGATGCAAGAAAGACCAAATCAATCCAAGACAAATTATTTTTACAAAGATATTGCTGGTAAAGGCCTGAAACTTTTGATAACTCATTTCAGAAGCAAGACTCTGATCGAAAAGATACAAAATGAATGGCAGTAAGAGGAATAAGGATGCTCCGCTGATGCGGTGAAGAATTGAAACTTTACCGGCCCATGGGAGGCGATATTTAATTAACTGCGCTAGTCCAATGTTTCGGTAAACAGGTCTATCTTTTTTAAGGTCTTGCTGTGCTTCAACCATGGGTAATATCAATCTTTAGGTGGAGGTTCAGAGTAGTTTTGTTGTAATGCAATATATTCTATTGGAAATTGGGAATGTTGGGGATTTCATAGGGTTTATAGGGTCTAAATACTGGTTTTTACGGAAAAAGCTATTTCAATTGATGCGGATAAGATCAGTTCAATTTGTTCTCGTAATGCTGTTTAGAAGTGTTGTACCTAGCGTGCCGAATTTCTACTGGTTTATTTCCATAGGTAAAAGCTACCCTCTCAACAGAAAGCAATGGCGAACCAAGCGTTAACTGTAGGTGAGCTGCTAAGCTTTCATCAGCAGCTAGCGCCTTAATCTTTTCTTCTGCCCGCACCATATGAGTTGCATGCTTGCTTTCATAGAAGGCGTACATAGGGCCTTGCATTTCATTTAAAGTTTCTAAGGTCAATCCTTTAAAACGGGCTGCAGGAAGCCAAATTTCTTCAAAAATAATCGGTTTGCCGTCAAAACTCTGGATGCGGTCAATGTGAATCACGGAATCACCAGCCTTCAATTTAAGCAAATTGGCAATGTAGGTGCTAGCCTTCAATTTCTCGCAAACCAGAAATTGGTTGGTATGGTGGAGCTTTTCTCCAGAATCAGGGGCTAAGCGCAAAAAGCGGAACTGCCACACATCTTCCTGATGGGTTGCCACAAAGGTACCCTTACCTTGGCGTCTGACTAATAAATTTTCTGCCGCTAATTCATCAATAGCCTTGCGAACAGTCCCCTGACTCACGGCATAACGGGCTGCAAGCTCAATTTCACTTGGGATGGCAGAACCCGGTAGCCATTCTGAGGCTTGTAGGCTGGTCAGAATCATCGCCTTAATCTGTTGATACAGAGGGCTAAATGCTGGAACGGGCAGACTTACTTCTGACAAATCAGCTCCATGACAGAGATCCATTGGATAAAATTAGCTTCATTCTAGTCTTATATAAGACACCATTGTCAGTGTAAAGCGAAAGTTCATACACTTGAATGGATAATAGAAAAGTTTTCATTAATTTTAATCATCCTCTGGAGTAATAAGTAATGGCAAAAGCCCCAATGCGTGTCGCTGTAACCGGTGCAGCCGGTCAAATCGGATATTCACTCTTATTCCGCATCGCCAATGGCGACCTGTTGGGCAAAGATCAGCCCGTAATCCTCCAATTACTCGAAATTCCAGACGAAAAAGCACAAAAAGCATTAACCGGCGTCATGATGGAGTTAGATGACTGTGCATTCCCATTGCTAGCAGGCATGAGCGCTCATTCTGACCCAATGACCGCATTTAAGGATATTGATATTGCCCTTTTGGTGGGTGCGCGTCCGCGTGGTCCCGGAATGGAGCGTAAAGATTTACTGTCTGCTAATGCGCAGATTTTTACAGCCCAAGGCAAGGCATTAAATGCTGTTGCAAAGAAAACGGTGAAGGTATTGGTTGTTGGCAACCCAGCCAACACTAATGCTTATATCGCCATGAAATCTGCCCCAGATATTCCAGCAAAAAACTTCACTGCGATGTTGCGTCTTGATCACAACCGTGCCCTCTCACAATTAGCAGGCAAGCTGAACAAACCGGTAGCCAATGTTGAAAAATTGATTGTCTGGGGCAACCATAGCCCGACCATGTATCCAGACTATCGTTTTGCTACAGTTGATGGTAAATCAGTAAAAGACAGCATTAACGATGCCGCTTGGAATAAAGATGTTTTTATTCCTACTGTAGGTAAACGTGGTGCAGCCATCATTGATGCTCGTGGCCTTTCATCTGCTGCCTCGGCAGCAAATGCTGCAATCGATCATATGCATGATTGGGTGCTTGGCACCAATGGTAAATGGGTCACAATGGGTATACCATCTAAAGGTGAGTACGAAATCCCCGCTGAAGTTATCTATGGTTTCCCAGTAGTTTGTGAAAATGGTGAATACAAAATGATTGAAGGCTTGGAGATCGATGAATTTTCACGTGAGCGCATGACTCATACCTTGAATGAATTACTCGAAGAACAAGCTGGCGTAAAGCACTTGCTCTCTTAAGGAAATAGCCAATGAAAAAAATCCTTCTTGCCATGAGCATTGCGTTTGCAGGTCTAGGCTTTACTGCACACGTATTTGCAAATGAAGAAGTTGTTTGGACCTGTAGTGATAGTAAGCAATTTAGAACAACAGGCACAACCGAGAGGATTCGTATCACTTGGGAGTCCAAGTCTTATGATTTGGAGCGCCAAACTTCTCTTCCAGGAAGTCTGCGCTACAAGAACACAAGCTCAGGTCATGATCTCGTAGTGCTCGGAAATAAAGCAATGCTCTTTAATATTAAGGCGGGTGTTCGTTTGGCTGATTTTTGCCAAACGGCAGAAATGAAGTCTGGTAAATTGCCTCACTTATTTGCCGGAGCAGAACCTTTTACACCGAATTAAGTTTCGTAGCAGCATCCATTAAAAAGCCGAGTGATCCTCGGCTTTTTTTCCTCAGCGCATCATTAATGAAACAGAGGTTGCTGGGTTGGAGCATCTTCAGGCATTTCAGCATGCACAGCCTCCCCTGATCGATCGGGAAATAAAGGCGCTCCGCAATCGTCACATAATTCTGGTTCAAATAACATGGCATGACGGAATACGTCCTCCACTCCAGCGTCATGCAAGGCATCACAAATCTTCCTAATGGGGCTTTCGTCATCTGACAAGTCATTCAATGCGTCATTTGCAACTGTCTCACGATCATAAAGAGGCCATATCACGCCATACATGACCTCAGAAGATCCCTTTGTGCTAAACGCAATTCGGTATTCATCCGCCTGCTCTTCGCCAAAGGCACCAACCACACAAGACAAGCCGGCTGGCAAAATACCAAGAGTACTCTCCATGTAATTGACTGCTGCACGAATGCTTAATGGTCGGACATGTTTATCTGCTAAACGGCAATTAGTGAAATAAGATTCGGGCAATAATAGCTCAAACTCACATCCTGGTAACAAAGAGGCAATAGGATCATGCATGGCACTTTGCCAAGCAATGAGACTCACGCCACGCTCTTGTCGGATAGGTGGCTCGGCCTGCCAACGAAATATCGGCGACCCCTTAGGGGCGCACAATGCAGCAATAATGAAACGGGGATCTGCTAAAACGGCAATGGTTTCAGACATGTCTCGCAACTCTAACTTGACTTCCTTTGAAGAAATAGCTGCAGTGGCCAAGGCTTCAGTTAAGACTCGAGTTTGGCAGTGCGAATGGGGCATCTGATCAATACTATAGAGCCAAGGAACAATCGCTAAACGGGTATCACTAGCGGCAATAGCTGTGTTTAAAGACTGTGCTGTTGCTTCAATCATGCTTACCGGTAAAGGGCCAGAAGGAATTTGATAGCGGGTGTGGGCCACTATTGGTAAAGCGAGTAAGAGCACATCCCACTCTTGACCCTCAAATTCCAACTTGAGTGATTCAGCCAAGGTTTCAGCAGTGTCGGCTAATACTTCAAAAGCGACAGTATTGATACGAAAGGTTTGATCTAGGGCGGCATCAATCACATTTTGGTTTTGGCTTTTTAACAAACGCATCAAGCGAACATTTAAGCGCTCTTCCCAAAAGCGATCCTCGATTTGACTGCCAGAGGCAGCTAGAGAGATTGCGTCAGCTACCAGCCGTTCCACCTCAGGTGATGTTCGCTGTGAGGACTTAGTACGATGTACGGCCATTATTTTCTCTCTGCACGTCTAAAGACTGGCTTATCCACTTTGGAATCAGCAGCATAATATCGATAACCATCTAAGTTAAAACCTTTTAAGTCAGCGGGATCACTAATACGATTCTCCACTACATAACGAGCCATCAGACCACGAGCTCGCTTTGCATAAAAAGAAATGATTTTGTACTTGCCATCCTTTGCGTCTTGAAACACTGGCGCAATCACTGGACATCCAAGCTCTTTGGGCTGCAAGACCTTGAAGTACTCCTCTGAGGCCAAGTTCAACAATATGGGCTTTTTATCCTTTGCTAAGGTTTTCTTCAGGGAATCAGTCACCCTACTACCCCAAAACGCATATAAGTCCTTACCGCGGGCATTCTTGAAAGAGGTTCCCATCTCAAGGCGATAAGCTTGCATCAAGTCCAAAGGCCTGAGGGCCCCATATAAACCAGATAGGATTCGAACATGGTCTTGGGCAAAATCAAGCGCCTTGGCATTGAGTGACTTGACATCAAAGCCATCGTAAACGTCCCCATTAAAGGCATAAATGGCAGGCTTGCTATTGGCCGCAGTAAATTTTGACGACCAATCGCGATAGCGACCCACATTCAAAGCGGCTAATTGGTCAGATAAACCCATTAATTGGGCTACCTGCTGAGGAGATAGTTTCTTCAGATCGCTGATCAGCTTGGCTGATTCGGCAACAAACTCAGGCAAGGTGGGCGCCTTAACCTGGGCTGGGGTCTTGTAATCTAGTGATTTAGCGGGAGAAAGAACGATCAGCATGGCACAATTTGATTATGAATTACTTCCATTCTAGCGACAACAAGATTACTCTGCCCTAAATCCTAACGCATCCTTTCTATGAACCAAAATCAGGACCTCAACCCACCGTTTCCAAGTCGTTTGCCAAATGTAGGAACCACGGTTTTTACGATCATGTCTGCTCTTGCTACTGAGCATCAAGCAATTAATTTAGGTCAAGGCTTTCCTGACTTTCCTTGTGACCGAAAACTCATATCAAACGTTAATGAGGCGATGCTAGCCGATCACAATCAATACCCCCCAATGATTGGTGTTTCAGAATTGCGTCATGAAATCTCACAAAAGATTAAAAATCTATACAAGCATGACTACGATCCCGATACGGAGATCACTATTACTGCAGGTGGTACTCAAGGAATTTTGACGGCCATACTCGCTTGCGTCAGCCCAGGCGACGAAGTTGTGATCATCGAGCCTGCATATGATTGTTATAGGCCCTCTATTAAATTAGCTGGCGGTAAAGTCATCGCTGTTTCTTTGCAAGCAGTGCGAGATGACAATGGACAAGTCAGTTCATATGAAATTCCATGGGATGCTCTCACAAGCGCACTCAACTCTAAAACTCGACTTCTGATTATCAATACGCCACACAATCCAACTGGTATGGTTTGGAATCTTGCTGACCTAGATCGTTTAGCGCTTTTAGTACAAGACACATCAGCATTGATTTTGAGTGATGAGGTCTATGAGCATATGGTTTACGACGGCGTCAAGCACCACAGCATCGCCTCTCATCCTATCTTAGCCACTAGAAGTTTTCTAATTTCGAGTTTTGGCAAAACTTATCATGTAACAGGCTGGAAAGTGGGCTATATAGCCGCTCCTGCTGCCCTGAGCAAAGAATTTCGCAAAGTCCATCAATTTAACGTCTTTACTGTCAGCACACCGATGCAATACGGACTAGCAACTTATTTATCGGATGCGACACATTACTTAAATCTGCCCCAGTTTTATCAAGCAAAGCGAGATTTCTTTAGAGCAGGTCTAGAGAAAACTGGTTTTAAATTATTACCGACACCGGGAACGTATTTTCAGTGCGTTGATTATTCAAAATTAAATATCCCCCAAGCAAGCTTTAATGAAGCAGACTTTTGTCAATGGCTCACTAAAGATGTTGGGGTAGCTGCTATTCCAGTTTCTGCTTTTTATGAGCGCCCTACTGAATCTGGCGTCATTCGGTTTTGCTTTGCCAAACAAGAAAAAACATTAGCGAATGCCTTAGAGCGCTTACAAAAACTATAGAAAATAGGAGATGCAATGAAAAAACAGAAATTAAATCCAGATGTGATCGACGTCTACAGTTGGCCTACCCCCAATGGGCATAAAGTTCATATCATGCTTGAAGAGTGTGGCTATAGACTCAATCAAGACTGGATTGCATACCCAATTAATATTGGATCAGGCGATCAATTTGCTCCTGATTTTTTAAAAATCAGTCCGAATAATAAAATCCCCGCACTGCTTGATCCCAATGGGCCCGATGGAAAACCAATCAGTATTTTTGAATCAGGTGCCATTCTTTTGTATCTCGCAGCAAAAACTGGGAAATTCTTACCCTCCTCTACTCGCGGAAAATATGAAGTGCTGCAATGGCTCATGTTCCAAATGGGTGGTCTAGGCCCCATGCTGGGTCAGAACCATCATTTCCGGATCTATGCCCCTGAAAAAATTGACTACGCCGTCGATCGCTACACCAATGAGGCAAAGCGCTTATATGGCGTCCTAGATAGGCAACTGAAAGATAATCCCTATATTGCTGGTAAGACCTATTCGATAGCAGATATAGCCATTTTTCCCTGGACTCGCAACTGGAAAAATCAAGGGATTACTCTAGATGAATATTCCCATTTTAAAAAATGGTTTGAGAAGATTGGCGATCGGCCTGCAGTAAAGCGGGGATGCGAAGTATTAACTGCGCTTCGTAAACCATTGCATGATGACAAAGCAAGAGAACAACTATTTGGTTCAACCCAGTATCAAAAAAGGAAATGAAATGAAGATTCAATCAGTCGGTGTGATCGGTGCGGGAACCATGGGTAATGGCATCGCACAAGTATGCGCTGTTGCCGGTCTTGATGTCGTCATGGTTGATATTAACGAAGCAGCTGTTACACGTGGGCTTGATCAAATCAGCAAGAGCTTAGATCGTTTAGTTAAAAAAGAGGTGCTTACTACTGATGCAAAAGATGCTGCCTTAAAGCGTATCAAAGGTAGTACCTCTTATGAAGAATTCAAGGGCCTTGGATTAGTCATTGAAGCAGCGACTGAGAATCAAGCCATCAAAGAAAAGATTTTGAAGCAAGTTGATGGGATTGTCAGCAAAGACACCATTGTTGCTACCAACACCTCCTCTCTATCGATCACCAAACTGGCCGCACTCGATTCCAACCCAGCACGCTTTATTGGCATGCACTTTTTCAACCCGCCGCCCTTGATGGCATTAGTAGAAGTGATTCGGGGATTACAAACGAGTGATGCTACTCATGCCGCCATTATTGAGATGGCAAAACGCGTAGGCAAAGAACCTATTACAGTCAAAAACTCACCAGGCTTTGTGGTCAATCGCATTTTGTTACCGATGATCAACGAGGCTTTCTTTGTCTTATCTGAAGGCTTAGCGAGCCCTGAAGATATTGATGCTGGTATGAAACTGGGTTGCAATCAACCGATCGGGCCTTTAGCCTTGGCTGATTTGATTGGCTTAGATACTTGCTTAGCAGTCATGGAAGTGTATTTTGAAAACTTTAGTGATTCTAAATACCGACCTTGTCCACTCTTAAGAGAAATGGTTGCCGCAGGATATCTTGGCCGCAAAACTGGTCGAGGCGTGTATACCTACGACAAGTAATTTAAGTAACTTTTTTTATTCATTAAAACCGTATCCAGAACAGACGTCCTTGTGAACCCACTTCCCCCGCTTCTCCTTAAATTAGCTTATGCAGGATTGATTCCCTTTATTGGTTTAGCCTTACTAGTGCAATTGGCGCCAACTCCATTAAATTACCTCAGTGCTGAATCTCTGGCAGGATATGGGGCAGTGATCACTTCATTTATGGGCGCTCTACACTGGGGTGCTAACTTACATACCCTTGGCAAAGCCCCTCCTGGTGACCGCTGGGAGGATCGCAATGCTTGGATTTGGGGTGTCATTCCAGCTCTAGTAGCATGGTTAGCCCTCAATATTTACATCCCTGTTGGACTGGTGATTCTCGCCTCTACTTTAATCATCCAGCGCAATATTGATCAAAACACTTATCAATATTATTTTTCTAGTGATGAAGCACGTCAAGCATTTATGACTATGCGTACTCGCTTGACCTATATTGCTTCAGCTTGTCTTGTTTGGGCGGCCCTGGTCATTCTATTTGTTCAAGCATGATTTTTTATGAGTAGCTTATTTGACAGCACTCCCCCGCCTCCGTTGGCGGAAGCGCTGCGTCCCAAAACGATTGAAGAAGTCATTGGACAAACCCATCTATTGGCTAGTGGCAAACCCCTCAATCTTGCATTTGCTTCTGGCAAGCCCCACTCGATGATTTTATGGGGGCCACCTGGCGTTGGAAAAACGACTTTGGCACGTCTTTCTGCAAAAGCATTTGATCGTGAGTTCATTGCCATCTCTGCTGTATTAGCCGGTGTCAAAGAAATCCGCGAAGCCATTGAGCAAGCACAACAGAATATGTCTCAGTATGGAAAACAAACCATCTTATTTGTAGATGAAATTCATCGTTTTAATAAAAGCCAGCAAGATGCCCTGCTACCTCATGTTGAGTCGGGCTTGTTTACCTTTATCGGCGCTACGACTGAGAATCCTTCATTTGAGGTGAACTCAGCACTACTATCGCGAGCTCAAGTGTATGTCTTGAAGTCTCTTAGCGCCGCTGAGCTGAAGGAGTTATTGATTCGTGCACGCAAACTGGCTATGCCTGATCTTCAATTTGAAGACAATGCAATTGATAGACTGATTGCCCATGCTGATGGTGATGCTCGCCGCCTTCTCAATTTGCTTGAGCAAATCCATAATGCCACTAGTAATCCGAGCGCTAGTGGAAAAATCATCGATCAAGTATTTATCGAAAATGCACTGTCGACTCAAGCCCGTCGCTTTGACAAAGGGGGGGATCAGTTTTATGACCAGATCTCAGCGCTGCATAAATCAGTCAGAGGATCTAATCCAGATGCTGCTCTGTATTGGCTCTGTCGCATGTTAGACGGCGGCGTAGATCCTCGTTATTTATCCCGTCGGATTGTTCGCATGGCATGGGAAGATATTGGCTTAGCAGATCCCAGGGCAATGCAATTGGCTAATGATGCTGCACTCACTTATGAAAGACTCGGCTCTCCTGAAGGTGAGCTGGCTTTAGGTCAAGCAGTAGTGTATCTAGCGGTCGCATCTAAAAGTAATGCCAGCTACAAGGCATTTAATGCCGCAAGAGCTTATGTCGCTCAGGATCAATCTAAACCAGTTCCCAATCATTTACGCAATGCCCCCACTAAGCTCATGAAAGACCTTGGGCATGGCAAAGAATATCGTTACGCCCACGATGAACCCCATGCTTATGCTGCCGGTGAATCCTATTTACCCGAAGGCATGGCTCAACCTCATTGGTATGAGCCGGAACAACGCGGACTTGAAACCCAAATCGGCGAGAAGATGGCTTTTTTACGTAATTTAGACCAAGAGGCCAAAAAGAAATGAGTTCAAAAGTAGCCGCTACTTTTTATTACGACATTATTTCTCCATTTGCTTATTTTTACATCAAGCAACGACAGCGTCTGGAATCTAAACTCGATATCACTCCAGTGCCAGTTTTATTGGGTGGATTACTGCGAGCCACTAATAACAAAGGTCCTGGAGAAGTTGCTGTCAAGCGACCCCATTTCTATCAGTTTTGTGTATGGCAAGCAGAAAAATTAGGTATTCCATTTCGCTTTCCAGAGCATCACCCATTTATAACAGTAGCACCGCAGCGCCTGCTATTAGAACAGCAGGCCAACTGGGAGATGGTTGAGAAAGCATTTGATTACATTTGGGTTGAAGGTAAAGATCCCAATCTGTCTTGGTCGGAATTTTGCATCTATTTAGGCTTGGCTGCTGATACGCCAAAACCTGAAAGCCTTGAGATTAAAGAGCGCTTAGTCACGAATACAAATCAGGCTAAGCTTGATGGTGCTTTTGGGGTGCCTGCCTTAATAGTCAATCAACGCTGCTTCTGGGGTGTAGACACCATTGACTGGACATTAGACTATCTTGCTAGGCCCGGCATGTTTGAGGAGGCTTCTTATGCCTATGCCGGCAAGGTGCCAAATGGTTTACTTTGAAAAAATGATTTCAGTAGCACAATACAATACAGATATACGTTTCATTTATTTAAGGAGAAGTTATGCGTCAGTTTTTTGCCAGTCTTGCTCTGATCTTCACATGTCTTACTAGCCAAGCGGCTTTTGCGGGTCCAAAAGTTGAATTCAAAACCACGATGGGTAATTTTGTAGTGGAGCTCGATTCAGATAAAGCACCCAAAACTACAGCCAACTTTTTAAATTATGTAAAAAATGGTTTTTATAATGGCACCATTTTCCATCGCGTGATTGATGGCTTTATGATTCAAGGTGGTGGGTTTACTGCTGACTTGACACAAAAGTCAACCGACTCACCAGTCGTCTCTGAAGCCAACAATGGTCTTAAGAACAATAACTACACAATTGCTATGGCGCGCACTTCCGATCCTGACTCTGCAACCGCCCAATTCTTTATTAATGTTAAAGACAATCAGGCCTTAGATTTTCCTAATGCAATGGGTAATGGCTATACCGTTTTTGGCAAAGTCATTTCTGGTACCCAAACCATCGACGCTATTCGTAAGGTGCCGACCATGGTAGCCTCTGCTCCCCGCATGGGTCGCATGGCTGATGTCCCCGCTAAAACAGTGACGATTGAATCAGCCACGCTGCTTAAATAAGTCTTCTTAGAACCCGCTAGAGCTGCTGGCTATGATTCTGCTTGATGATGCACATAGCAGCTCTGCGCAGCCCACTAGTCGTTTATACGACTCACCTCTGCAAACATGGTGCATTCTTCCTAGTGAAAATGCAGCGCAGGATCAGCTTGCGATTAACAACTGTCTAGCAGAATTCACTGCGGCGCTAGATAAAGGTCATTATCTAGTCGCTGTTTTTTCTTATGAACTGGGAAAACTTATACATCACTTACCAGCCCGTTCTACTAACCATACTCACCCAATCATGCAGGCATGGTCTTTTGCGGACTATCAAAAACTATCCAAAGATCAAGTTGATACACTTATTACGGATCAGCTAAATCAGTTAAGCTCTGATGATCAGATTGCTGGCGTTCTTGATGTACATGAATCGATAGATCAAGCGCAGTTCTCTGCCGATATTGCCCGCATTCAAGAATATATTCGCAGTGGTGATACTTACCAAATTAATCACACCTATCGCATTACTGGTAAAACATATGGCTCTCCTTTAGCTCTTTACAGTAGATTGCGAGAGCGTCAACCAGGACGGTTTGGCGCCTACCTAGAGCATAGCAATCAGTACATCCTCTCGCAATCGCCAGAGCTCTTCATTCAAAAGGCTGCAGCGATATTAAAAGCAATGCCAATGAAAGGTACTGCGAATGCCCTTTCGGTAGATGCAAGTGCTCTTTCAGAAGATCCCAAGAATCAAGCTGAAAACGTCATGATTGTGGATTTACTGCGCAATGATCTGAGTCGTATTTCTCTGCCGGGAACAGTCAAGGTTCCCAATTTATTTGAAGTAGCTAGGCACGGAGATGTATTACAGATGACCTCTACCGTAGAGGGAGAAATCAAGCCTCACACGAGTTTATATGAGGTCTTAAATGCAGTGTTTCCCTGTGGGTCAGTGACAGGTGCACCCAAAAAGCGCAGTATGGAAATTATTCAAGAGCTTGAGCCCTTTGATCGCGAGTATTACTGTGGCGCCTTAGGTTGGCTTGATCCAAATGGCGATTTTGCTTTTAGCGTTCCGATTCGCACAGTCGAAATAAAAGAGAATGCACAATCTCACACAAGCCAATTCACTCTTGGTGTCGGTGCGGGTATTACGATTGATTCTGATGCTACTCAAGAATGGGAAGAATGCCAGATCAAGTCTGCATTCTTAAAAAGTCTTCCTAGCGCAACCGGTCTATTTGAAACGATTGCTGTCATACAAGGGCTTCCGCAACGCTTAGCGGCTCATCTTGATCGAATCGAATCCTCAGCCGCATCCTTGGGCATTCCATTTAATCGCCAGGATGCTCAATTCTCTGTATGCAATTTCAGTGCGAGCTTGGACCACAGTCAATCCTTTCGACTGCGCCTAGATCTTGCGAACAATGGTCAATTCAGTTGTACTTCGGGTCTTTTGGAGCCTATTGATCAAACGGTGAAAATATTTTGGGCTAAAGATATTCTGCCTAGTGACGGTGTCATGTTTTCTGGGGATCCCTTGTTACAACATAAGGTAAGTCAGCGCCATCTTTACGATCAAGCTTGGCAAGCGGCAGTGAAGTTAGGTGGCTTTGATGCGCTCTTTACAAATGAGCAAGGCTTTGTGACTGAAGGTGGTAGAACAAGCGTTTTTATAAAGTCCCTCAATAGCACTGAATGGCTGACTCCTCCAGTGACTGCTGGTCTTCTTCCTGGTGTCATGCGAGCTGCACTCCTGGCTGATCCTCAAATGAATGCCCGTGAAGCTAACCTGACTATTAAAGATGTTTCAATGGCAAGTGAGATTATTCTTAGTAATGCCCTGCGTGGGGCTATCAAAGCCTATTTTTAGAAAGTTGCCATGAAGTTTTGTCCAAACTGCGCAAGCACGGTGAGTTTAAAGATTCCTACTGATGATTCACGCGAGCGTTTTGTATGTGATGCCTGCGGCAGTATTCATTATCAAAATCCCAGAAATGTTGTGGGTTGTATCCCGGTGTATGACAAACAAGTATTGCTATGTCGACGTGCCATTGCTCCGCGTCATGGGTATTGGACTCTTCCTGCTGGCTTTATGGAGCTTGGCGAAAGCACCAGTGCTGGGGCTGAGCGAGAAACTTTTGAAGAAGCTGGCGCCAAAGTCCAAATTGGGCCGCTCTATTCCTTGCTCAATGTTCCGCATGCGCAACAAGTACACCTCTTCTATCTTGCTGCGATGACTGAGCCTAGTTTTTATGCTGGTGAAGAGAGTTTAGAAGTTGCTCTTTTTCATGAGCATGAGATTCCATGGAATGAGTTAGCCTTTCCCACTGTCAAACAAACCTTAGAATGGTTTTTTGCAGATCGTGCAGCAGGTGTACTCGAACCCGGAAATGAATTTCATGTTCGTAGTCGCGATGTTTTGTCGTCTGAAAAAATTCAATGAGTCGAGTATGAGCCTGATTCAATGGCTAGGTCCTCACGACCCATTTCCTAACCCATTAACTGAAATCGATCCAGACCCGAGTGTTCCTGGCTTAATCGCAGTTAGTGAGCGGATTTATCCTGGTCAATTAACGCGCGCGTATCAGTCTGGAATATTTCCCTGGTACTCAGACAATCAGCCTGTTTTATGGTGGTCACCTGATCCAAGAATGGTATTAGATCCCCAGAAATTCAAATGCAGTGAATCACTCAAAAAGCAGATTCGTCATTTTTGTAAAGATCCTCAATCAGAGATACAGGTAGATGCTGACTTTAGCGCTGTCGTTCGAGCATGCGCAACTAGCAATAGAAAAGATCAAGATGGCACCTGGATCACCCATGAAATCATGGATGCCTATACCGTGCTGCACGAGGAAGGCCATGCCCACAGTATTGCCGTGACTGATGGGGAAAAACTGATCGGCGGACTCTATTGCGTTTCCTTTGGGGCTATGGTTTTTGGGGAATCCATGTTTAGCTATGAAAGCAATGCCTCCAAATTAGCTTTGGCTGCATTAAGTGCCTGGTGCCTACAAAATCGGATCCGTCTGATTGACTGCCAGCAAGAGACTGCTCATTTAAGCTCGCTGGGAGCCTCCCCAATCCCGCGCTCTCAATTTCTAGTAAATCTGCAAACTTCATTAAATCAAACTAATATTGAAGAACCTTGGGCCTTTAATAAAGAAATCTTGAATCACTGGTTATGACCCTACTAAAAGAACTGCCCCTCACTGCGCTCCAGTTTTATGCCACTGCACCATATGAATGCAGCTACCTACCTAATCGCCTCGCGCGCTCTCAGGTAGCTACCCCATCGCACTTAATTCATGCTGATATTTACGGTGAACTACTGAATGCCGGTTTTCGTAGAAGTGGTCTGTATACCTACCGCCCTTATTGCGATCAATGTAAAGCGTGTATTGCTACCCGCATTTTAGTGAATCAGTTTTCCCCTACTCGTAGTCAGCGTCGCGCACAAAAAAAACACGCTGGACTGGAAGCACACGTTTTGAACTTAGGCTACAAAGATGAACACTACCAGCTCTACCAGCAGTATCAAAATGAGCGACATGCTGGTGGTGAAATGGATCGGGATGATCAGGATCAATACATGCAGTTCCTACTCCAAAGTCGTGTCAATTCTCGCATCGTAGAATACAGAGATGGCCCCCATGATCCCCATCCTGGACGCCTAAGGATGGTCAGCATGATCGATATCTTAGAACAGGGCATCTCTTCGGTCTACACCTTCTTTGACACCACCGTAGACAATACTAGTTATGGTAGCTACAGTATTCTTTGGCAAATAGCACAATGTGTAGAGCTCAATTTACCTTATCTCTATCTTGGTTATTACATCAAAGATAGCCAAAAAATGTCTTATAAATTGAAGTATCAACCCATGGAAGGATTGATTGATGACCATTGGCAATTAATGCCTAGTTCATAATCTCTACCCATGATTGATCCTTATCCCCTTTTGCGTCCTTGGCTCTTTTATCTAGATCCTGAACAAGCACATAACCTGACACTCAGCAATCTAGATCGGGCTCAGCGCTGGGGGATGCTGCAATACATTGTCACAAAACCGATTGCAGATCCCCATACACTCTGTGGAATTCAATTTCCTAATCCTGTTGGGCTGGCTGCTGGTCTTGATAAAGATGGAAAACATATTGATTCCTTGGCTGCCTTAGGTTTTGGTTTTCTGGAGATAGGTACTGTTACCCCGCGTGCTCAAGCTGGCAATCCAAAGCCTCGCATGTTTCGCCTACCCCAAGCACAGGGTCTGATCAATCGTATGGGATTTAATAATGATGGTGTGGATGCCTGCGTTGCTCGGGTACGCAAGTCCCAATATTGGCAAAATGGTGGCGTAATAGGTCTTAACATCGGTAAGAATGCGAGCACTCCGATTGATCAAGCGTCACAAGATTATATTTTTGCGATGGCTGCTGTCTATGAGATTGCTTCTTACATCACCGTTAACATCTCCTCCCCGAACACTCAACATCTTCGCTCCTTACAAAGTGAAGAAATGTTGCGTTCTTTACTCCATGACCTGAGCGAAGAACGTAAAAAATTAAGCGATCAATATGGTGTTCATAAACCGCTATTCCTCAAAATTGCTCCCGATTTAGATCAAGAAGATCTGCATCTCATCGCTGATCTTTTATTGGAGTTTGGAATAGATGCTGTCATTGCAACCAACACCACCATCTCACGCGAAACAGTACAAGGCATGGAATACAGTAACGAGGCAGGCGGCCTCTCTGGCGCCCCTCTTGGTGCAGCCTCTAGCAAGATCATTCAGATATTGAAGGCAAAACTAGGTGATGCTCTCCCCATCATCGGAGTTGGCGGAATCCTTTCTGGTGCCGATGCCCGTGAAAAAGTCATGGCAGGGGCAAGTTTGGTTCAACTCTATAGCGGCCTCATTTATAAAGGCCCAGAGCTGGTTAGCGAGTGTGCTCAGGCCCTTCGTCGCTAGGGCTCTAAGGCACTTTTTGAGGGTGGATCGAGGGTTTTTGTAAAATCCCATTTCATAATATGCAATCTGCTATGAAATCGCTACAATGAGTTTATGAGCCCGAGCAAGACCGTAAAACCCCCAAAAAATACTGGTGAAGTTGGTAAAACAGCCATTCAGGTAGTTGAGCGCATGATGAATTTACTCGATGCGCTCGCTGAGCAAGAAGAGTCAAGTAGCCTCAAGCTGATGGCAGAACAAACTGGCCTACACCCCTCCACAGCACATCGCATCCTCAACGATATGGTGGCCTGCCGATTGGTTGAGCGAGGTGATGGCGGTACCTATCGACTTGGCCTCAAGCTCCTAGAGTTAGGTAACCTTGTTAAGGCGCGTTTATCTGTTCGGGAAGCAGCCCAGGTACCCATGCGGACACTACATAAATTAACTGGAGAAACGGTTAATTTATCGGTACGTCAAGGGGATGAGATTGTCTATATTGATCGAGCTTATAGTGAACGCTCTGGTATGCAGGTGGTGCGGGCTATTGGAGGTCGAGCGCCCTTGCATCTCACATCGGTAGGCAAGCTTTTCTTAGCGAGCGATGATACAAATCAAGTACGAGCCTATGTCACTCGAACCGGCTTATCAGGACATACCAAAAATAGCATCACAGACTTGCATAAGCTCGAGGCAGAGCTAAATCAAGTCAGAAAAGTGGGTAACTCCCGCGATGATGAAGAATTAGAGCTAGGCGTTAGCTGTTTTGCTGCCGCCATCTTAGATGACAGCGGAAAATTAGTTGCTGGCCTTTCGTTAAGCTCTCCAACAGACCGTATGCAAGCAGATTGGTTGAAGGCCCTACAAGAAACTGCGCTCCAAATCTCCAAAGGGATGGGCTATAAACCCAAAACTAACGAATCGACTACCAGTAGTCAGGCTGGTTAATGCACTGCATAGTCTTACATTAAGCGACGGATAGCTTGTGTTCCCTCGGGCATACGCTCATACCAATCACGCACACGCACTGCATCAGCAAATCGAGATTGCGTACCAACAGAGTCTAAGAACACCAATAGCAATGGAGTGTTATTCACTCTTGCCTGCATTACAAGACATTTACCGGCAGCATTGATAAAACCCGTCTTTTGTAAGCCAATATTCATATCCCCCGCTCGCACTAAACGATTCGTGTTCAAGAATTTTTGTGGTCGCTTTGCGATCATCATAGTGAGATCTGGCCAGGTCGAGAACTCTCGAATCATTTTATATTGATACGCTGCACTCACTAGGCGAGTGAGATCTTCGGCTGAGGCAACGTTTTCACTCATAAGACCTGTTGGATCTGTAAAGCGTGAATGCTCCATCCCCAATTCACTTGCTTTGCGGTTCATGGCGTTAATAAAAGCTTTCATTCCACCAGGATAGTTACGGCCTAAGGTATATGCAGCACGGTTTTCAGAGGACATTAAAGATAGCAGTAGCGCCTCTTCGCGTGTTAATACAGTACCACCAGCAAGGCGAGAGCTGCGGTAACTGTTCACATCATCCGCATTAATGACCAATGACTCATCTAAAGGCAATTTGGAATCTAAGACGACCATTGCCGTCATCAGTTTAGTAATCGAGGCAATCGGCAAGCTAACAGAAGAATTCTTTTCAAAGTAAACCTCTTTGGTATCTTGGTTTACAACCATCGCGACGCTTGACTTCAGATTGAGATCATCATGTTGACCGCGCATTCCCAATGCTGAGGCAAGTGATGGTCTTGCAGGAGCAGCAGGCTCATTTGAACGAGTAACGGTAACGCGAACTGATTTAGGGTTTTTGTTCGATTTAATAACGACTTTAGTTCTTTTGCTCTGCTTGTCTTTATCTTTACCAGCAGCAAATGCAGAAGAATGTACCGGGAGGCCAAATGTAAATATGACTAGCAACACAAAGGACCAAAGTCGGTTCACATGCATCCCAGATTACCTTCGAAAAATTTCAACATATGGAATGATAATTAATTTTCAAAAAAGAGTACGATTTATTCGCCCCATCCTGGACATTAGACCAATGCCTACTCTGCAATTGTCGCAATAGCATTTCTCTGTCCCATATTGACTAAAACGACACCTGTCATTGTCAGACCTAATCCAACAGCCATCAAGGCTGTAAAAGGTTCATCAAATAAGATCCATGCCATGATTGCCGTTGTTGGTGGAACCAAATAGAGAAAGCTTGTTACTTTGGTTGCAGCCCCCTTACGAATCATTATAAATAGTAAGCTAATTGAGCCAATGGATATAGGAAAGATTGCCCATAGTAAAGCACCAATCACAGAGGGATTCCAAACCATCACGCCTGTCTCAAAGAAATACATGAAAATAAAGCAAAGAACTGCTGAGATACCGAATTGAATCGAGGAGCCTGCCCGCAGATCAAATACCGGACAATATTTTTTCTGATAAAGCGTTCCAAAAGTAATCGAGAGTAATGCGATAAAAGCCAATACATAGCTGACAATTGGAATATGGACGAAAGTTATTTTCTCCAGCACTACTAAAGCAACACCTGCAAAGCCAAACCCTAACCCAATCCATTGACGTGGCGAAATCTGTTCTGATACCCATGCAGCAAACCAAGCAGTCAAAATGGGTTGCAGACCAACAATAATGGCTGCTAAACCTGCCCCCATACCCAAATGGACAGCAAAGTAAACGCCTAATAAATAGCCAAACTGCAGTAATGTTCCAGCAACCGCAATATGCTTAGTCTGTGACCAACTTGGCCAGGTAATACGCCAAAACAAACTAAGTGCCGCCATGGCTGCGAGAACACCGATGCAACGCCAAAACAGGAAAGTTGCCGGCTCCACATAAGGCATCGCAAGCCGCGCGATCACAAAGCCAGTGCTCCAAATGAGGACAAATATGGTGGCAATAGCAAGTTCTAAATCAAGCTTCATAGATAACTTACTGAAATGATTGAGATTTTTTCATCTAATCATCAATTTTAGGCTTATTTATGATTGAAGCTCTTTAAAGTCCTGCATCCTTCTTAGGACTCATATTTTGCTGCATCGCAATATCATTGTTTTACAATTGGCAGTAACTGATTTACTTACTGACATCGTCAGAGTACAAAGAAATGCGAAGTCCAATCAAAAAGGGTTGACATGAATCTAACGCCAGAGCAAATTGCAGCTGCACGAAAAGCGAATTTAGAAACCTTGAGCGGCCTCACAAATCAAGCACTTCAAAGTATCGAGAAATTAGTTGAACTGAATATGCAGATTGCGAAGCAAAGTCTGAGCGATAGCATGAATAGTGCCAAGAAGGCTTTAGAGGTGAAAGATATTCAGCAACTTCTCGCCCATCAAGCAGAAGCAGTTAAGCCCATGGCAGAAAAAATCATGGCTTATAGCCGTCATTTGTATGATTTAGCGCATGAAACACAAGTAAGCTTTACGCAATCTGCCGAAAAAGAATTTCAAGATGGTCAAAAGAAAATGAATGCCTTGGTTGAAGACTGGACCAAAAATGCTCCAGCAGGATCCGATACTGCTGTTCAAACGATGAAGCATGCTATCGCTTCTGCTGGTAATGTTTTTGAAACCAGTCAAAAGGCAGTGAAACATGCAGTAGAAGTTGTGCAAAGTAATTTGACTAGCGCTACGGATACTGTGATCAAAAAAGCGCAATCTAAGAACAAGGCTGCTAAGAAGAAATAAAAAAAGAAATAAGTAGCGCTTTTATCTCAAATAAAAAAGCCCCGATGATTTGGGGCTATTTATTTTGTACTGGAGTACTTGAAGAACTCAGAAGCCTTACGATTTCTTCTTTACTGGAGGCAAATCGGTACAGTGACCATGCGCTGCTTCTGCTGCAAGGCCAACTGATTCCCCTAGCGTGGGATGCGGGTGAATGGTTTTACCCATATCGATTGCATCGGCACCCATTTCAATTGCAAGGCAAACCTCCCCAATTAAATCTCCAGCGTGGGTGCCTACAATGCCGCCGCCAATAATGCGATGGGTTGTTGCATCAAAGATTAATTTAGTAAAACCTTCGTCGCGTCCATTGGCAATCGCACGTCCGCTCGCAGCCCATGGAAATAAACCTTTTTCATAGGCGATACCTTGCGCTTTGCACTGCTCCTCTGTTAAGCCTGCCCATGCAACCTCAGGATCGGTATAGGCTACCGATGGAATTTGCTTGGCATCAAAGTATGACTTCTGCCCAGCGGCTGCCTCTGCAGCCACATGACCCTCATGAACTGCTTTGTGGGCCAACATCGGTTGACCGACTAAATCACCAATCGCAAAGATATTGGGGACGTTTGTTCGCATTTGATTGTCTACTGAAATAAAGCCACGCTCATCTACTTGAACGCCTGCTTTACCAGCATCAACTTTCTTGCCATTTGGAATACGGCCAACAGCGACTAACACTAAGTCATAGATTTGAGGCTCTGCAGGTGCATTCTCACCTTCAAAGCTCACTTGAATGCCATCAGGTTTTACTTCCGCTTTTGCTGCGCGAGTTTTGAGCATGATTTTTTCAAAACGACCGGCATTAAACTTCTCCCAGACTTTTTCCAGGTCACGATCAGCACCAGCCATCAGACCATCCAACATCTCAACAATATCAATGCGCGAACCAAGCGTGCTATAGACGGTAGCCATCTCTAAACCAATAATGCCACCGCCAATCACCAGCATCCGCTTTGGAATGCTCTTGAGTAATAAGGCGCCAGTACTGTCAACAATTCGTGGATCCTCTGGAAGAAAAGGTAATTTCACAGGTTGACTACCGGCAGCAATGATGGCCTTCTGAAAACGTAGCACTTCTTTTTGCCCAGTCAAATCTTGACCGGCGCCATCTGTTAAATCCACTTCCACATGATTAGCATCCAGAAAGCGGCCTAAGCCACGCACTACTTTTACCTTACGCATCTTAGCCATGCCAGCAAGACCGCCTGTTAACTTAGCGATGATAGATTCTTTATAGTCACGTAATTGATCGATCTCAATCTTGGGCTCACCAAAAGTAATACCATGCTTAGCCATCGTCTTGACTTCATCCATCACCGCTGCGGTATGTAACAAAGCTTTAGATGGAATACAGCCGACATTTAAACAAACACCACCTAATGTCGCGTAGCGCTCAATCAGTACAGTATTCATTCCTAGATCAGCGCTTCTAAATGCAGCGCTATACCCCCCTGGGCCAGCTCCCAAGACTAAGACATCACATTCATGATCAACCTTGCCTTGGTATTGATCAGCCTTAGGGACGGTTACTGGAGCAGGTATTGGCGCAGGTATCGGTGCCGATGTAGATGTTGAAACACTGGCTGGTGTTTCTGCTTGAACGCTCACTTCGATCTCTGCGATCACTGAACCTTTGTTAACTTTATCGCCTGCCTTCACCGCAATACTAGTAACTGTTCCGGCTGTATCAGCAGGGATCTCCATCGTCGCCTTATCTGACTCTAGAACTAATAAAGGGTGCTCTTTTTCAATCGTATCGCCTACTTTGACCAATACCTCTATGACTGGTATATCTTTATAATCGCCAATATCTGGAACCAGAATGACTTGCTTAGCCATAAATCCCCCTTACAGACTGGCGCGACGGAAGTCGGCCAATAGCTGAGCAATGTAAACAGTAAAGCGAGTAGCTAAAGCCCCATCAATCACGCGATGATCAGCCGATAAAGACAGTGGGCAAATTAAGCGTGGGACAAATTGCTTGCCATCCCAAACTGGCTTCATGGCCGCTTTACTGACTCCCAAAATGGCGACTTCAGGCGCATTGACGATTGGTGAGAAGCTGGTTCCACCAATTCCACCCAAAGAAGAGATCGTAAAGCTTGCGCCTTGCATCTGATCTGGTTTTAACTTGCCGTCACGAGCTAAAGCCGCTAGCTCGGAAGTTTCCTTGGCAATTTCATAAATACCTTTTTGATCAGCATCTTTAATGACAGGCACCACTAAACCTGAAGGTGTATCAGCCGCAAAACCAATATTGAAATATTTCTTGAGAATCAATTCATCACCATCTAATGAACTATTGAACTCAGGATATTTCTTTAAGGCAGCAACAGTTGCCTTCATCAAGAAGGCCAGCATCGTAATTTTGACACCCTTCTTCTCATTTTCCTTGTTGGTCAGCACGCGGAATTCTTCAAGCTCTGTAATATCAGCATCATCGTGATAAGTCACAGCCGGAATCATCACCCAGTTACGAGCTAAATTTGCAGCAGTGAGCTTCTTGATACGGCTTAAAGGCTGACGCTCAATCTCACCAAACTTTGTAAAATCGACTTTTGGCCATGGAATTAAATTCAGGCCACCCAGACTGCCACCACTCGATGCTGCCGCTGTATTACCAGCACCACCACTCATGGCAGCTTTTACAAATGCTTGTACGTCTTCTTGAGTAATGCGTCCCTTAGGGCCTGATCCTTTTACCTGAGTAATAGTGACACCCAACTCTCGTGCAAATTTGCGTGCTGAGGGGCTAGCATGGCTGAGTTCTGTATCTACAACAGCTGTAGTATTACTAATGGGAGGAGGAGCTGGAGCCTTTTTAATAGGTGGCTCAACAGCTGGAGGCGGAGGTGTAGTTAGCGCTGCTGGTGCAGCCGACACGCTGGCTGGAGCTGGTGCATTTTCTACTGCACCCTCTTCAATCGTCATCACTACCGACCCTTGAGATAAATTATCCCCTGCCTTTACTTTGATTTCCTTCACAACACCAGAGTGTGATGATGGAATGTCCATAGTCGCCTTGTCTGATTCAAGGACAACAATAGATTGCTCTTTCTCGACCTTGTCACCTACTTTAACCAATACCTCGATGACTGGTACATCTTTATAGTCACCAATGTCGGGGACTTTGATTTCAATTATTTGACTCATTGTATTTTTCTCTTATTAAACCAACATTGGGTTTGGTTTAGTAGTGTCGATCTCGTATTTCTGGAGTGCTTCAGCCAGCTTTTGACGATCCATTTGTCCAGAGTCAACCAAGGCTCTTAATGCGGTGAGTACTATCCAGCGACGATCTACCTCAAAGAAATCACGTAATTTTTCACGGGTATCTGAGCGCCCAAATCCATCAGTGCCCAATACCTCATAGCGTCGACCCATGTGTTGAATCGCTGGACGAATTTGTTCTGCAAACAAACGAACATAGTCGGTTGCAGTAATGATAGGACCAGTTGTATCTTGCAGGCACTTTTCAACATGCGATAACGCAGGTGTTGCGCTAGGGTTCAACAAGTTATTACGGTGTACTGCATTCCAATCGCGCCCTAATTCTGTAAAGCTTGGGCAGCCCCATAAATCAGAAGACACGCCCCAATCTTGATGCAATATTTCTGCTGCTTCGATGACTTCACGGAAAATCGTTCCAGAACCCAGAAGCTGCACACGTAATTTGGCATTGTTATCGTCTACAGATTTCAGCTTATACATTCCTTTAATGATGTCTTTCTCAGCTCCCTTAGGCATTGCAGGATGAGGGTAGTTTTCATTCATTAAGGTGACGTAGTAGTACACATCCTCTTGAACTTCCAACATGCGGCGCATGCCATCCTGAATCACTACTGCCAGTTCAAATGAGAACGTAGGGTCATAGCTAATGCAGTTAGGCACTGCACTGCTCCAAAGATGGCTGTGACCATCTTCGTGCTGTAAACCTTCACCATTGAGCGTTGTCCTGCCAGCAGTGCCGCCTAGTAAGAAGCCACGGCTGCGCATATCACCCGCAGCCCACGCTAAGTCACCAATTCGCTGGAAACCAAACATCGAATAGAAAATATAAAAAGGGAGCATCGGCACGCCATGCGTCGAATAGGCAGTAGCAGCTGCAATCCAGTCGCACATACCACCCGCTTCATTAATACCTTCTTGCAAAATCTGGCCGCTCTTATCTTCTTTATAGAACATCAGTTGATCGTGGTCTTCAGGGGTATACAACTGCCCTAACTGATTCCAGATACCAAGCTGACGGAACATACCCTCCATGCCAAAGGTACGAGATTCATCTGGAACAATCGGTACCACACGCTTACCAATAGTCTTATCACGTACAACGGTATTGAGAATCCGCACAAAAGCCATCGTAGTAGAAATCTCACGACCTTCAGTGGTTGCTTCTAGTAATGCTGCAAAAGTTTCCAATGTAGGCACAGGCAAGCTTTCCGCTTTAAGGCGACGTTGCGGTAAATAGCCACCCAATTCCTGGCGGCGTGCCTTCATATACTCAAGCTCAGGACTGCCATCAGCAAATTTCACTAAAGGCATATCGTCAAGCTGTTCATCCTTCACCGGAATCTCAAAACGATCACGGAAGCGACGAACATCATCATCATTCATTTTCTTTGCCTGGTGAGCAATATTCATTGCTTCCCCAGATCCACCCATGCCATAACCTTTGATGGTGTGAGCCAAAATAACGGTAGGCTGGTCTTTATGATTTACAGCGGAGTGAAATGCTGCATAGACCTTATGCGGATCATGACCGCCACGATTGAGTTGCCAAATCTCTTCATCACTCCAATCGCTCACTAATGCTTTGAGTTCTGGTGTATTAAATACAGTCTCACGAACATAAGCACCATTTTTCGATTTCATTGTCTGATACTGACCGTCGACAATCTCGCCAAGACGTTGCATCAAGATCCCTTTTTTATCTCGAGCAAATAAGGCGTCCCATTGTCCACCCCATACCACCTTGATAACATTCCAGCCTGAACCACGGAACTCACTCTCTAGCTCTTGAATAATTTTTCCGTTGCCACGCACTGGTCCGTCTAAGCGTTGTAAGTTGCAATTCACAACAAAAATGAGGTTATCTAACTTTTCACGGCCGGCCATACCAATGGCACCGAGTGACTCTGGCTCGTCAGTCTCACCATCACCTAAAAATGCCCAAACCTTACGACCTTCATCTTTAATAAAACCACGATCACGCAAATAAAGCATAAAGCGCGCTTGATAAATCGCCATGATGGGGCCTAGACCCATGGAGACCGTTGGAAATTGCCAAAAATCTGGCATCAACCATGGATGAGGATAACTAGAGATCCCCTTACCACCCACTTCTTGACGGAAATGATTCAACTGCTCATCACTTAAACGTCCAAGCATATAAGCACGTGCATAGACACCAGGTGCTGAGTGTCCTTGTACAAAAATCAGATCACCTCCATGAGCCGGGGATGGCGCATGCCAAAAGTGATTAAAGCCAACATCATATAAAGTTGCCGCAGATTGGAATGACGAAATATGACCGCCAACGTTGGTATCTTTATTGGCATGTAATACCATTGCCATTGCATTCCAGCGTGTGTAAGAACGAATACGATGTTCCACATTTTGATCGCCAGGTAAACGGGCCTGATTCTCAACAGGAATGGTATTGATATAGGGTGTCTCAGCATGGAATGGTTGAACAACACCATTTACACGAGCATGAGAAATCTGTTGGTCAATTAAATAAGCAGCTCTCTCAGGGCCCTCGTTATGAATCACGCCATCGAGCGCTTGCAACCATTCTTGCGTCTCAACAGGATCAGCATCATGTGGGCTGGTCTTACCTAAGATCTGTTCTGGAATTGCTGCCATACTGCCTCCGTGAGATTCTGTTGCATTAGTAATGAACTCTATAGCTAGTATTTTAGGAAAGTATGTGGGCGTAAACAAGTAATTTCCCACATAATGATAGTATTTCTCATAATGTGGGATTATGTTGCATTGCATATTAAATCAATGATGGCGACCTGAAAGACGGTTTTTAGTATTGAATCAGGCAAAATGACCCTCATTCATGAAATTTTCAGCATTCTCTATCTGGCGTCTTAATCCAATCAAATGGCTCCGTAAAATTCGGGGCTTCAGACTGGTGTACACCCCCCTTGTAGCAATTTTGCTGTTTACGGGTGTTATGGGCATCATCCTTGGCACCTTGCAGTTGCAAGAAATAAAGCAACAAGAATCTGCTTTATTCCGTGAACTTTCTATCGCTAAGCAACGCATACAGTTGCGCTTTACAAACAATACTGATGTGCTGATGACCATTAACCGCGAAATTGCGGCAACAAGTGACCAAGCCAAATTTAAGCAAATAGCGTATGAGCAAGCAAATGAACTGGTTACTAATAATCATGAAATTGTCAGAGTCATCTGGCTTGACACAAATAGTGAACGACAGTGGATTGTGCCGTCAACTCCCGAGAAGATTGATTGGATTAATCGCAGTCAGATCGCCCCTGCTATTAACGCTGAACTAAAGAAAACCTTGGAGCTCAGTCTCATCACTAACAGAGCTGCCTTTAGTCAATTTATCTCCCTGAGTCTCTCCAACGAGGAACCATTGACAAGGGAAAGAAAAAATGTTTTTTGGCAAGTTGTTCCCAATATTTCTGGGGGCGAGATCAATGGCTATCTTGCTGCACTGTATACAACTCAAGGTATTTTAGATGTCATACCTGTTGAACTCAAAGGCCAGTATCGATTTACTCTATTAACAGATAACGAACAACTTTTAGCGATCTCATCTGATCGAGATACGCCTAAGCGGGCCTTTAGTAATCAAACGAGTTTGGATATGGGCGTACTTAGCCCCAACTTGATCTTGCGAATCGATACTTATCCGCCCCCCACTAATCTCACATTTAGGATGCTCATTGGGGTTGTTTTAGGTTTGTGTGCGTTCGTCATTTGGAGTCTGTGGTCCGTCTTAAAACAAATGCAAGTTCGCCAAGAAGCTGAAGCAAATTTACGGACAGAAACCAGTTTTCGTAATGCCATGGAAAATTCTACGCCGGTTGGGATTCGAGCGCACGATATGGAAAAACGCATTACCTATGTCAATCGCGCTTTTTGTGAAATGACGAACTGGACATCAAAAGAGTTAATAGGCCTTGCACCACCCTTTCCATTTTGGCCTGATAACAGAAAGGATGAGCTCGTTGAAAAAATGAACCGCGCACTGACTACAGAGGGGGTCAAAACTGGTATTGAAGGTGCTATTTTGAGAAAAGACGGCACCTTAATTCAGACGCGCACATTTATTTCACCCTTAATTAATGAAAAGGGCAAACAAACTGGCTGGGTGACTTCTTTGATTGATATCTCAGAACCAAAAAAAATTCGGGAAGAGTTAGCTGCCTCACAGGAGCGCTTCACTACAGTATTAGAGGGTCTAGATGCTGCGGTTTCTGTGGTTGATTTAGAGGCCGATCGCCTGCTATTTGCCAATCGCTTCTATCGTGAAAAGTTTGGCGAAGACTCTAAAGGACACTTTCTGCTAGGTGGCAATGAAGCTAATATTCAAACCTTACGTGATGTTGCCGAAGATTTAAATGATTCCTCGCCAGGAATACCAACCCCATTTTTATACCAAGAGTCAGAGGCAGAAGAGATTGAACTAAGCGATGGCAGCAATCGCTGGTATGAAGTACGGACACGTTTCATTCCTTGGGTAGACGGACGTCTGGCGCAATTAATTATTGCTACTGAAATTACTCAACGCAAAGAGGCAGAAGACCTAAATCGCCAGCAAGAAGAGCGTATGCAATTTACTAGCCGCCTCACCACAATGGGTGAGATGGCTTCTTCACTTGCGCACGAATTAAATCAACCTTTATCTGCGATTTCCAATTACTGCATGGGGGTAGCTAAACGTCTTGAGGGTCATCATGATCCAATGATTACTAAAGAGATCCTGCCTGCCCTTGAAAAAGCATCCGATCAAGCCCATCGAGCAGGCACCATTATTCAGCGAATTCGAGGCTTTGTGAAACGCAGTGAACCACAAAGAAAAGCGAGCGCCATTAAGGACATCATCAACGATGCAGTAGGTTTAGTTGAAATTGAAGCCCATCGCCATCGCCTCAGTATTCACTCTGAAATTGCTGAAGATCTTCCGGAAGTGGATCTAGACCCTGTATTAATCCTTCAAGTCCTAGTGAATCTTCTCAAAAATGGTCTTGACAGCATCAGAGAGGCTTATCCGCTTTCCTCGCGCTGGACAGCCCCTCCCCTTAAAATCAGCGCAGATTTGGACACCAGCATCTTCCCAGCGATGCTCAGAATCCAGGTGACCGATAGTGGGGGTGGTATTGCTGAGTCCGTCAACCAGCATATATTTCAGCCATTTTTCAGCACTAAATCTGATGGTATGGGAATGGGCTTGAATATCTGCCGATCCATCGTAGAATCCCACCATGGGCGCCTTTGGGCCAAAAACATCATGGATTCTGAACAAACCAAGCTAGCTGGCTGCACCTTTACAATACTACTACCCCTAGAGTCTCCTGATTCCAAGGAAAATGGTTTATCGCTTTAATAATTGAATGGCTTCGAGAGAACTGATATGAACTTAAGCGCTGCTAGCAAACCCACTCAAGCTGAAGTGGTATACGTCGTAGATGATGATGAAGCTGTTCGTGATTCCCTCACCTGGCTTCTCGAAAGCAATGGCTATGTTGTTCGTTGTCATGCCAGCGCTGAACGCTTTTTACAATCCTTACAAAGCACCGATAAATCAACTATCTCTTGCGCTATCTTAGATGTGCGAATGCCAGGAATGTCAGGCCTGGAATTACAAGAGCGATTGATTAGCGAGAATCTTCCAATGCCGGTCGCATTCATTACCGGACATGGTGACGTCTCTATGGCGGTTTCAACTATGAAACGGGGTGCGGTAGATTTTATTGAAAAGCCATTTAAAGAAAATGATCTCTGTACCCTTGTTGATCGGATGCTCAGCAAAGCGCGTATTGATTACTCACAAGCTAGTCAACGCAAAATTACCCAAAGCCTGCTCAGCAAATTAACCGGTCGTGAACGCCAAGTATTAGAACGTATTGTTGCTGGTCGTTTAAATAAACAGATTGCTGATGATCTTGGTATCTCGATTAAGACTGTCGAAGCCCACCGCGCCAATATTATGGAAAAGCTCAATGTCAATACTGTAGCCGACCTACTCCGCTTGGCCTTATCTGACCCCCAACCCAATTAATCTATAGAGTACACCGCCTTATGCCCGGCCAATTACTAGACGGCAACCTGCTTTCCAAAAAAATTCGCGCAGAAATTGCCGCAAGGGCTGCCATCGTTACAGCAAAAGGAGTTAGACCCGGACTTGCTGTGATTGTGGTGGGAGATAACCCAGCTAGCCAGGTATACGTACGCAATAAGGTTAAGGCCTGCGAAGATGTTGGCTTTCATTCAGTTTTAGAACGCTACTCAGCTGAGTTGGGCGAAGAAGAATTATTAGCCCGTATTGCAACGCTGAATGCAGATCCCTCAATCCATGGCATCTTGGTGCAATTACCATTACCAGAACACATTGCCTCTGAGCGCGTACTCGAGGCGATCGCTCCGCAAAAAGATGTTGATGGCTTTCACATTGCTAATGCTGGTGCCTTAATGGTTGGTCATCCCGAATTCAAGCCTTGCACTCCTTATGGTTGCATGAAGATGCTTGAGAGTATTGAGTACCCCATTCGTGGGGCACGCGCTGTGATCGTGGGCGCATCCAATATTGTGGGAAAACCTATGGCCATGCTGCTGCTTCAAGCTGGTGCAACAGTGACTATTTGCAATAGTAAGACCCGTGATTTAGCCCATCACACTAAAGATGCAGATATTTTAGTAGTGGCTACTGGCAAATCTAAGATGATCTCGGGCGATATGATCAAAAATGGCGCGGTAGTCATCGATGTTGGTATCAACCGTCTGCCTGACGGCAAGCTATGTGGAGATGTTGATTTTGATACTGCTAAATACATTGCAGGATGGATAACACCCGTTCCTGGCGGTGTAGGGCCCATGACAATCACAATGCTCCTCATGAATACCTTAGAGGCTGCTGAAAAGGCCGCAAAACCCTAAGGTATTTCACTGGGGATTTAGGCAAAAGTTTTCGCAGTCCAGTAAGCTAGAGGGATGACTATATCTAGCAACCCTACCCCCCTTCAGTTACAAAATAATCCCTTACTCGCATTTGGTCGCGGTATTGCCCTTTATTCAGAGGTCAAACCTGAGCATATTGCCCCTGCAATTGAACACTTACTAAAACATGCCCAAGATGCTGTCAATAAGGCTACTGATCCCCAGACAACATCTAGCTGGGACGAGCTAGTAGAGCCCTTAGAAGATGCAACCGAAGCATTAGGAAGATCTTGGGGTGTTATCTCTCATCTCAATAGTGTTGCTGATACTCCAGAATTAAGAGCTGCTTATGGAGCAATGCTTCCGGAGGTCACTGCATTTTTTTCTAGCTTAGGGCAGAACTTAGCGCTCTATCAAAAATTTAAAGAGCTCAATACGAGTAGCGAGTTTGAAAAATTAAACCACGATCAACAAAGAGTCATTACAAACTCTTTGCGAGATTTTCGATTGGGTGGTGCAGAACTCAGTGATCAGGAAAAACCCCGCTTTGCACAAATCCAAGACGAGCAGGCTATTCTAGGTAAAACATTCTCAGATCATGTCTTAGATGCTACTGATGGCTTTGTTCATCTTGTTACCAATTCGGAAGATCTTGCAGGATTACCAGAAGATGTAATAGCTGCTGCTGCTGATACCGCCGAGCAGAAAGACTTACAGGGCTGGGCATTTACTCTTCATTTCCCCTCTTACTACCCAGTGATGCAATATTCTGAGAATCGTGATCTGCGTCGCCTAATGTATCAAGCTTATGTCACGCGATCATCTGAGTTAGCTCCGCAATATGCAGATGGCAAACTTGATTGGGACAATACTCATAACATGCTTGACCAATTACGTCTGCGCGATGAAGAGGCCAAGATGCTTGATTTTACTAACTATGCCGCCTTAAGCCTGGCACCTAAAATGGCTAGCAGCGTAGATGAAGTAGATCTTTTTTTAAGCAATTTTGCGATCAAAGCAAAGCCTTTTGCCCAAAAAGATTGGCAAGAACTTTGTGACTTTGCTAAAGCAAAGCTTGGCCTCACTGATGGCTTGCAGCCTTGGGATACTGCGTATGCCGCTGAGCGCTTAAAGCAGGCTCGATACTCATTTTCTGAAAACGAACTAAAGCAATATTTTCCGTTACCAAAAGTCTTGGATGGTTTATTCCAGCTGATTCAAACTTTATTTGGTGTCAAGATTGAAGCAGCTAACTTACCGACATGGCATGCCGACGTGCAGTCCTTTGCTGTTAAAAATCTGACCGGGGAAATAAGGGCCTATTTCTATTTAGATCCTTATGCTCGCCCTGGAAAACGTGGTGGTGCATGGATGGATGATGCTCGCGGTCGCCGAGAACTTCCCAATGGAGAGATTCAGGTTCCAGTAGCTTATCTAGTGTGTAATTTTGCCCCGCCCATCAAAGTAGATGGCATATTACGTCAACCAACCATTACTCACGATGATGTCATTACCCTCTTTCATGAAAGTGGTCATGGCCTTCACCACCTGCTTACTCAAGTCGGCGCACTAGGGGTTTCTGGCATTAATGGAGTGGAGTGGGATGCTGTAGAGCTACCGAGTCAATTTATGGAAAACTTCTGCTGGGAGTGGGAAGTTCTGGAAAAAATGACGGCACATGTGGGAACAGAAAAACCATTGCCGCGAGAACTCTTTGAAAAAATGCTCGCTGCTAAGAATTTCCAGAATGGCTTAGCCACCCTGCGTCAAATCGTGATGTCCTTAACTGATTGGCGACTGCATTCAAGTTTTGATGCTACTCAAGCATCAGTCCATGCAGTCCTCGATGTTTCTAGAAAAATTGCTGCTGAGTACAGCATCATTCCCCAGCCAGAGATCTCAAGATGGATTAACTCGTTTAGTCATATCTTTGCTGGCGGATATGCTGCTGGCTACTACAGCTACAAATGGGCAGAGGTCTTATCTGCCGATGCCTATGCTGCTTTTGAAGAAGCGGCTAAGCTGACAGGTAGCGTACTAGATCTTGAAACAGGAATACGTTACCGTGAAGAAATTCTGGAGGTCGGCGGTAGTCGCCCGGCCGCCGAATCCTTCAAGGCTTTTCGTGGACGTGAACCTAGTATCGATGCCTTACTAAGACATGGTGGCTTGTCTTAGTAAGCACAAGTTACATGAGATTAATTGTCTATTTTTTTGCAAAGAGGATTTGAAACAGATGCCAAAAAATAAAGCACCATACCAATGGCAAAGACAAGATAATCACCGCCGTTGAAAATTTTCAGCAATCCCACTATCAATATGCCAAGGGCAAGAACGCTGAGTATTGTTTTAGCAAACATAATAATTCCCTAAAAAATGTCTATTGTTTAATAATGAGTAATCTTAAGACAAAAAGGGATTTCATGCACTGGATGGTGTTTTGACAATCCCCACTGATATCTTATCAATAATAGTTATAACGAGGGCCCACTATCAGATCTTAATATTTAATTTGGTTTGGCGCAGGTATCAGGCTTAATTTGATCTGGTGTTTGTTCTCCCAAATACACGCCGATGATTTTGACTGGCGTTTTACCCGCTACCTTACCAAAATGACACCAATCAATCGCTTCTACGAAAGACGTGCCTGCTTTGTAAGTTTTTTTACCTTTACTGCCGTAATCGACCTCTAAATCACCGGAGACTACATAAACAAATAAGGGAATGAGATGTTTATGAAGACTAGTTTGCTTGCCTACTGGAATATCAATATTAAAAGCCTTGATAAGCGGTTGCCCAGCTGGATACTTAAAATCTTGACCTAAGGTAGTCTTGGGCGCGCCTAAAATCATAATGGGTGTAGCGTCAATATCTTCATAAGGCACTTGGCCATCTATATGAGTTAATGCAAATGCATTAATACCGATAAAGAGTAATCCCACTGTAAAAAATAACTTGCTGAGTTTCATAATAAATTCCCTCTGAATGAGATTAATAGTTTACTGACCAATAGTTGCAATGACAGGGGCATGATCTGACGGTTGCTCCCAACTTCTTGGCTCTTTATCTACAGTACTAGCTTGGCATTTAATCTTCAATGCTTCGCTCAGTAAAATATGGTCAATACGCATGCCTGCATTTCTTCTAAAACCCATCATACGGTAATCCCACCAGCTATATGTTTTCGGGGCTTGTTCAAACATCCTAAAGGAATCATAAAGCCCAAGCCCTAGCAATTCTTGGAATGCGCTTCTTTCTGCTGGAGAAACAAGGTTCTGGCCTTCCCATGCCTTAGGATCATGAACATCTGCATCGGCTGGTGCAATATTGAAGTCGCCTAAGAGGGCTAAACGAGGATTCTGTTGCAACTCAAGTGCTAACCATTTTTGTAGGGCACTGAGCCAATTGAGTTTATAGACAAACTTATCGCTTTCAGGCAACTGTCCATTTGGGAAGTAAGCTGAAATTAGCCTGATAGGCTTTATCCCTGCAAAAGGAATTGTTGCTGCCAAGATGCGTTGCTGCTCATCATTGTTACCTGGAATATTTCTAATGGGATTGAGAAAAGTGGTACTCGCATCTGATGTAATTGGGGCTAAAGCAGCTTTACGAACAATAATGGCAACGCCGTTATAGGTCTTTTGTCCAGCAGCTAGACTAAGGTAGCCAGCAGCCTCTAGCTCTGGGTGGGGATACTTATCATCTATCAACTTAAGCTCTTGCAAGCAAAGAGCATCAATGGGCTGTTTCTTTTGCTCTTGATCTTGCAACCAACGAAGCACATGTGGAAGGCGAACTTTTAAAGAGTTTACATTCCATGCAGCAATTCGGATTGAATCAGTCATCTATCCCAAGCTCCTGCAGCTTACGAGTAATGGTATTACGACCAATGCCTAATCGTTGAGCCGCCTCCACTCTGCGTCCGCGCGTCACTTCAAGTGCAGCCTGTAAAACTGCTTTTTCAAAACGAGCACTCAGAGCATCGTACACCTCTTGATCGCCATCTTGCAGCATTTTAGCCGCCAAACGGCCAAGACCACTCTCCCAATCACTAGCTGTAGCTTTAACTCCTATGAGATTTTCAGGAGAAGATTCACCATGCAAAATAAGAGTAGGCGCACTGGCCTCGGCAACAATGTCAGCAGGTAAATCGCTTAGTCCAATTACATTGGCAGGCGTCATTACCGTCAGCCAATGACATAAGTTCTCTAATTGACGAACATTACCTGGAAATGGCATTGTGCTGATTTCTTTTAAAACCTCGTCTGAGAGTTTCTTGGGATCTACACCGAGAGACTTGGCGCAAATGAGCATGAAGTGTCTAGCTAAGGCAGGAATATCCTCACCACGTTCACGTAAAGAAGGCATCCGCAAACGAATCACATTTAAACGATGTAATAAATCTTCGCGGAATGCGCCTGAAGCAACACGTGTCTCTAGATTTTGATGCGTAGATGCAATGATGCGGACATTTACTTTAATGGGATCTTGACCACCAATGCGATAAAAATGTCCGTCTGTTAAGGCACGCAATAATCTAGTTTGTAAATCGAAAGGGAGATCTGCAACCTCGCCCAAAAATAAAGTACCTCCATCAGCTTGCTCAAAACGGCCACGACGTAATGTGAGCGCCCCCGGAAAGGCGCCCCGCTCATGGCCAAAAAGCTCAGATTCTAATAAATCTTTTGGTACTGCAGAGGTACTCAAAGAGACAAAGGGTCCCTTAGCACGCGGGCTATGTTTATGCAAAGCGTGGGCAACCAATTCTTTACCAGTCCCAGATTCACCTGTAATCAGAACGGTCGCATGAGATTGCGCTAAGCGCCCAATCGCACGGAAAATTTCCTGCATTGCTGGCGCCTGACCAATAATCTCACTAGCATCTTGGCGCCAGCCTACAGGTTCTTTAGCGCCAGATTCATTGCGAATTCCTTGCTCCACTGCCCGATGAATGAGTTCAATTGCTTTATCCACATCAAAGGGTTTTGTTAGGTACTCAAACGCACCACCCTGAAAAGAGGAAACCGCTGAATCCAAGTCGGAGTATGCCGTCATGATAATTACGGGCAAGCTTGGATGACTGGCTTTAACATGCTGCAGCAGATCTAAACCGTTTCCACGTGGCATCCGGATATCCGAGATCAACACTTGAGGGATCTCTTTATCTAGAGCATTCAGTACATCATTTGGATTAGAAAAGCTTTTATGCGGAATATTCTCACGCGCTAGTGCTTTTTCTAATACCCAACGAATGGATTGATCATCGTCAACGATCCAGATTGGTTTCATGAGCTTGTCTCCTGCCTACGGTATGGAATTTGAATATGAAAATCGGTACGTCCAGGGCGACTATCGCATGCGATAAATCCCTGGTGCTGCTGAACAAAGGTTTGCGCTAAGGTTAGACCTAAGCCGCTACCACCTTCTCTGCCAGAAACGAGTGGAAAGAAAATGCGTTCGCTAATATCTTCTGGAATGCCAGGGCCGTTATCAATCACGTGAAGATCCAAAGCGAGTTTGTAGCGCTGCTTTGATATTGTGACTGATCTTGCGATACGGGTTTTGAGTTCGATTTGAGCAGCTCCTAAAAGAATCTCTTCAGTAAGCGCTTGTGCAGCGTTATGCACAATATTTAGGACTGCCTGAATGAGTTGTTCGCGATCACCCAAAATATCTGGCAAGCTGGTGTCATAGTTCCGAATAATTCGCAGACCCTTAGGGAATTCTGCTAATACCAAACTACGCACGCGCTCCAAGGCCTCATGCAGATTAAAGGACTCCATCACATGAGCTTTACGATGTGGAGCCAATAAACGATCCACTAAAGTCTGTAAACGATCTGACTCTTTAATAATGACTTGCGTGTATTCACGCAAACCTTTCTCAGGCAACTCAAACTCTAATAATTGCGCAGCCCCACGAATTCCGCCTAAGGGATTTTTAATCTCATGCGCTAAATTACGCATTAACTGTTTATTTGCCTCTACTTGCTGCGTAACACGCTCATCACGCTCACTTCTTAACTGCTGATCAATCGGAAACCATTCCATCATCATGAGCGAAGGATCCTCCAATGGGGCTATCACCACATGTGCCGGTATAGAGTCCTGATGAATACTGCCGGGTAATGAATGCAGCACCATTTCTTGACGTTGAGCTGCGGCATGGCCAAGCTTAACCTCCTCAACCATCGAATTTAAAGCGTTGTTATCACCAAATAAATCATGCACAGATTGACCCTCAAGTGATTTACGTGAGAGATCCAAGGCAGCCTCTGCAGCCGGATTCACATAAATCAATTGATAGCCTTCTGCCTCAAATACCACAATGGCATTTGGCATCTGATCAAGCAATGTCGGAAAAAAAGGAGCAGCCGAAGCTGCTCCCTTGAACGAATTGCGCAACAGACCTGCGCTCAAGTTCTCTCCTTCGCTTACAGGGAGTAATACATATCAAATTCGATTGGATGGGTTGTCATACGGAAACGTGTGACATCTTCCATCTTCAAATTGATATAGGCATCAAGCATAGACTCTGTAAATACACCACCGCGAGTCAAGAACTCATGATCCTTCTCCAAGGCAGCCAATGCTTCTTCTAGGCTTGCGCAAACGGTTGGGATCTTTGCATCCTCTTCAGGTGGCAAGTCATACAAGTTCTTATCAGCAGCTTCGCCTGGGTGAATCTTATTCTGCACACCATCTAAACCAGCCATCAAGAGTGCTGAGAATGCCAAGTATGGGTTTGCCAATGGATCTGGGAAACGAGTCTCAATTCGACGACCCTTAGGACTAGAAACGTGTGGGATACGAATTGAAGCAGAGCGATTACGTGCTGAGTAGGCCAACTTCACTGGAGCCTCAAAACCTGGAACCAAACGCTTGTATGAGTTTGTGCCTGGATTGGTGATCGCATTGAGCGCTTTAGCATGCTTAATAATGCCGCCAATGTAGAACAGCGCGAACTCTGACAAACCAGCATAACCATTGCCAGCAAATAAGTTCTCACCATTTTTCCAAACAGATTGATGAACGTGCATACCAGATCCGTTATCACCTACTACTGGCTTAGGCATAAAGGTTGCAGTCTTGCCATAAGCATGAGCAACGTTTTGAACAACGTATTTCTGCCAAATAGTCCAGTCAGCGCGCTGTACTAATGTGCTGAACTTAGTGCCTAATTCGTTTTGACCTTGACCAGCAACTTCATGGTGATGCACTTCAACTGGAATACCCAATGATTCGAGAATCAAACACATTTCAGAACGCATATCTTGGAATGTATCTACTGGCGCCACTGGGAAATAACCACCCTTCTTACCTGGACGATGACCAGTATTACCGCCTTCGATTACTTTTGATGAGGACCATGGAGCCTCCTCGGAATCTATCTTCACAAAGCAACCCTGCATGTCAGCACCCCAGCGAACGCCATCAAAAATAAAGAACTCTGGCTCTGGACCAAAGTAAGCTGTATCTCCTAAACCTGTACTCTTCAAATAGGCCTCTGCACGTTTTCCAATAGAGCGTGGATCACGGTCATAACCTTTGCCGTCAGCAGGCTCGATCACATCACAAGTCAAGACCAGAGTTGGCTCTTCATAAAATGGATCAATGTATGCAGCTGTTGGATCTGGTTTAAGCAACATATCGGATGCTTCAATTCCTTTCCAGCCAGCAATAGAGGAACCGTCAAATGCATGACCATTCTCAAACTTGTCTTCGTCAAAGGCGGAAATAGGCACTGTAGTGTGTTGTTCTTTACCCTTTGTATCCACAAAGCGGAAATCAACGAAAGTACATTCCTTCTCTTTTACTAACTTCATCACATCAGCGACGGTCTTCGTCATGCAAATCTCCTCTATTAACTAAATTCGGAATTCAAACTTAAGGCATACACCCTTGTTCATTCCAGGCACCAAACATGCCTAATGGATATGTGTAATTTACTGAAGTAAACAAGTGAGAACAGCTATTATTGCACTGTTTAAGTGCTCAAATAGCTGTTTAGTAGGTAGTAAAGCCTATTTTTGCACCAATATAGTGCAAATATGATCTAGGTAATATCGTGAATTTCATACCCCAACTCTTGGGTACCCGTCCGCAAAGCAGACCAGGCGCTCTCCAGTAAATTGGCATTACCTTTAATGCCTAATTCGATATGGCGCTCAGCATAGACCCCGCCTTTTGAGGCATCACCCACTGAAGGTAGGCTAAACACCTTCACCCCTGGAAAGCTGGCCTCTATTCGCTCCATTAAAGGGGTTAGAGCTGACTCAATTCCCTTGGGAACAATGAAGCTTTGCTCACACCAGTTTTCCTGATGAAAAAGTTCTTTGTAATGCGTATCGAGACTCCATGCCATCATCGGGGCTGCCATTACTGGAAAGCCTGGCACAAAGTGATGCTCTTGGATCCGAAAGCCCGGAATTTGGTTATAAGGATTAGGAATAATTTCGCTTCCAATCGGAAACTCACCCATCTTAAAGCGATGCTGATTCTCAGGCCTACTGAGATCGGCCTTAATTGGATCTCCTTCTGCCGTCGACTGAATACGAGCTGTAATTAACTCTTTTGCAGTTGGATGTAATTGTGTTTTTGTTCCTAATGCAAGTGCTGCGCACTGACGTGTGTGGTCATCTGGTGTTGCCCCAATTCCCCCGGTACTAAAAACAACATCGCCACTGGCAAAGCTTGCTTTAAGAGTTGCTGTAATTTGATCGGGATCATCGGCAACATATTTTGCCCAAGACAAGCTAAGGCCCCGCTCATTGAGCAACTCAATCAGCTTACTCATATGTTTATCCTGGCGCCGCCCTGACAAAATCTCATCACCAATCACGATCAAACCAAAGCGGCGAGATGTTTTTGCTGGTTCATCAATGAGCACTTTTTTTAATGCATCAACCATGGTACGGGAGCTCCATATCAACTACACGACTTTCTATAGTAAGTGATTTTGCCAATTCTTCATGCCTTAATTCTTTTAAAGCGTCTAATAAAAAATGACTAAACCACAAAGCCGCAAATACAAAAATAAGAGAGTAAATCCAAAGTGCTACAAAACTCACAATCGGAAATAAAATGAGAGCTAATGCCGAAGTTGCCCAAAAGAAAGTAGGGACAGCCCCAAGCATGCCTGACACTATGCCCATTGTCAGTAGCGACCAGCGGTATTTTTCGAGCAACACATCGCGCTCTTCAGAGCTAGCATGATTAGCAAGCACATCATAAGACATCAAACGCATCGTCAACCAACCCCATAATAATGGGGGCAATACTGCTACTAGAGGGGGAACCCACCATACCGGCAAAGTCAACAACACTAAAGCCAAACAAATTAGCGCAGACCACAGTGTATAAACCAAGCTACCAAAGAAGCCTCCACCTCTTTTGTAATCTAGATCTTGATAGGCAGCCTGCTTGGCCACAATATTCACAATCGCTGGAACAGTCGAAAAGGCGATAAATACTAGCAAGCTGATTGTGATGAGCGGAATAATCAACATGACAAAAAATAATGGGGCAATCCATGCTCGCGCATTTTCAAATCCAGCCCAAATCAAGCCATCTTGAATCCAACTAGTAAATATGGATGTTGTTAAGAAAATACTGAGGATCTCTAAGGCTGGAGTCCATGTCAGCCAAATTAAGCAACCCCAGAGGACTGACACGATTAAAAAAGGACGTAGACTAAGCCACAGCATTCGTGGATGCATAGTGCCGACTAAGGCAAAGCCAAAAGACTTCAATACTTGCTGTAAACCAATCATATGATTCCTTATGTATGCAAAGCTGCATACCTACTTTGGCAATAATGCTCTTGCTGAATGAACCAATCCCTGCCATTGCTGAGTCAGGATATTGTGCGATACCGTTAAGTTTCGCACGCCTGTGGGATAAACCTTATCTGGAAAAATAGCTGTTTTGAACAACATATCCCACCAAGGGAATAAAACACCAAAATTACATCCGCCTAAGACACCAGGCTTTCCTATAGCTTCATGTCCATAGCCTACCGCATGATGCATGCGGTGATACATCGGTGAAATCAACAAATAGCGTGCCCTACCTAAATCCACCTTGAGATTAGCATGCTGCCAACTTTCTATCAATTGGCCTAAAGCGACCAAGAGTACAAATTGACCTGGAGGCACGCCAATGAACAAAGCCACTAAAGATAAAGTTAATGCCCGCATGATGTCATCTAATAGATGATTACGATTATCAGACCATGCAGTCATTACGGTTTGACTATGATGCAATGCGTGCAACTGCCACCACCAATTAAAAGAATGTGAAGCACGGTGATATAAATAATCTACAGCATCTAACACGAGCAAATAAATGAAAAAGCTCACCAGAGGAATTGAACTGACACCAGGCCACCAGGATTCCACATTCAGACGTTCAAAGCGAAAATCGTGCAAAACAGAATCAATTTCGAAGAAAAGACCCGATAAGGCTATAAATAGTATGCCGTGAAAAATTCCTAAGCGATGGAAAAGGGAGTAGATGACATCTACCCTGCTAGATTTTGAAAAATGTTCTTGTACCTCTGCTGGTTTGAAGCGTTCCCACACTCTTAAAACAAATATGATTAATAAAACTTGCATACAGCCAAATAGAAACCAGTCAATCCCATCAAATGCATCTTCTGCTAGAGACATGAGGTCGAATTGATAGAGTAAGGGCCCTACAATATTTGTAAAAATCCATTCCTGAACGCTGCCATGAGCATTCGAAATTGAAGTGCCTATCAAATTAAAGTCCATGGCTTATTTTGACTTATTTAAATGGGATTTGGGTAGAAGTCCAAAACAAAATCCACGATTTTTGAGATTCACAATCAATTGCTCCAGTACAGCAGGCGCCCAAGGATCTTTTCTAGACCAAATACCTAGGTGGGCCATGGTGACATCACCATCAGCAATGCTTTTGCTTGCCTTTGTTAGCAATTTCTCATTGGGATGTTTATCAGAATCTAATTCATCGCCTAAAAATCCAGCCCCCGCCCACCCTATATGTTCATATCCACACATATTCCCCATCTTAATTAGAGTAGGAGAAGTTTTACCTCCAGGTGCACGCCAAATCTTTTCTAAAGGCTGACCAGTCAATTCTATAAAGCGTTGATCAACTCGCCGAATTTCCTTACACATACTTGCTTCGTTATAGAGCAAAGTCATTCCGGCCTTCGGTCCAAACTGGGGCTTTTCAAATACCTCACCCTTAGGTCCATCCTTAACAAAATACATATGATCATAGGTATGGCTACCAAAGCGATGGCCTTCGCGAACCCTTGCTTGCCAGTAGGCTTGCCAAGAATCGTCTAAAGCAAAGTCACCCCGAGATGTTTTTTCATTGGAAAGAAAGAAAGTCGCTTTTACATCTTGACGCTTCAAAATCTCTGCCACTTTTTCTGCGACAGACATATTGCCTGTGTCAAACGAGAGGTAAACAGTCTTATTGCAGCTCTGGGGCTGAGCGCTAACCTTAAATGAACAGCAGCCGATTAAAACCGCGGCTATAAGACCTCTAGAAAGATGACTTAGTTGCCCTAGCTGCCTTAACATCCTATTCCCACGCAGCTCTTGGATAGAAGAAAACACCGTGAGGAGACTTTCCAACCGGAATGACTGTCATTAACTTCATCGATGGGATATCAATCACCCCCACCTTTTTGGAGAACCGAAGAGTAACCCACAATGTCTTACCGTCCGGCGTAATTTCCATATCGTCTGGGCCCGCAGGTAAACCGGTAATGTCTCCCACCTTCTCTAAGGTCTGCATATTAATCATACTAATAGAAGAGGCAATACGATTGGTTACAAAGACGTGTTTTTTATCGCCGAGAGGTCGGAAATTGTGCGCACCCTTACCAGTAAAAATCCGCTTTACTTCTTTGCGATTTTTCCAGTCAATAACTTGAACATTATCTTCGCCGGTTGCGCCAAGCAATAAATACTGATCGCCTGGAGTCATCCATAAGCCGGCAGGAACCTTGGCGGTGGGCATTTTCCAGAGTACATTTTGCGTATCTAAATCAATCGCGGCCAACTCGTTAGAATCTTGCAGAGTGATAAAGGCAATTTTGCTATCCGCTGTAAAGGCAATATGACTTGGTGTCTTTGCTAGCTTTACAGTCTTGGCTAACTTTAGATTTGCGCCATCAGCAGCATAAATATCTACACGATCTAATCGATTACCGTTAGCCACAAACCATTTATGATTTGGCGAATAGCCAATTTGATATGGATCGATGATGTTTGGGATCCTACCCGTGAGCTCACCAGTCGTTGGATTCATTAAGACCACATCATTACCAACAGCATTGGCAATCAATAATGTCTTCTCATCAGGTGTCATCATTAAATGATGAGGCTCCTTGCCAACCGCTAGCGTCTTCACCACTTTGCGTGTTGGCATATCAATCAAGCTAACAGATGCATCTCCTGAATTGAGAATGACAGCCAATTTGGGTTCAGCCAAAGCGCTTGGCAGCGCAAACGTGAGTGGGCTGAGAAAAAGAAATAAAAGCCTAGTGAACCCGGGAATGCGAAATCTTAGAAAAGTGGTAAATATATACATTGCCATATTGTAAGCAATCAAAGGCCAAAAAAAGACCTTCAAAGCGGCGAGGATTTGACTTAGCGCAAGCTTGCTAAAACCTTTTCTAGGCGCTTTAAGGACATAGGGGTCGGGGTTTTGAGTTCTTGGGCGAAGAGCGCCACCCTTAGCTCCTCTAGCTGCCAACGGAAATCCTGTAAACCCTGATCCTCAAATAAGGTATAGGAGGCCGCCCCCTTATTGCCTTGGAGCAACTTTTGCCAAGGCCTAGCGACCGACTCCCAGTCTTTTTGACATTGCGCATCACGACTAGGATTAGAGCGTAATTTATCAATTCTTAGAGCGATAGCCTTGAGATATCTTGGCAGATGAACCAACTGAGTATAGGGAATCTCAGATACCAATTTTGGAAAAATCAATGCTTGTAGTTGAGCTTGAATATCTGTGTATGCACTCGGGGAGGCTGCTTTTGCTTGTGCCAGTTTTTTCTGTAGATCGGCATTTGCTTGCAGCGCAGCGAGTGCATGTTTGCTAATTTCTTGAGCTATTAAAGCTAATCTGGGCTTGCCTGCTTGTAGGCGCTGTTTAAATTGCTCTGCTGTTATAGGCAGGTCATCAGACATCAACGCTCTCTCAACCGCCAAATTCAAAATCTGCTCTACGAGGCTCTCTACTGATCCGATATTAAAAAATAACAAACCTAAGTCACGTAATCCGGGTAATTGCTTTTGCAAGGACTTTAGCGTTTCTTTATTAGCCAAAATAAATAAGCGTCGCAATCCTTGCCAATGCTGTTTACGAGCTTCTTGCAGATCATCAAATACTTCTAAATCAACAAAATCATTACGATCGACTAAGGCTGGATAGCCAAAGAGTGTTTGATTACCCCTCTGAATTTCAAGCGTCTCTGGTAACTCACCAAATTCCCAAGTTTGATAACCACTCTGCTCTACCTTGCGGGTAGCCTCCTGCTTGGTTTGAGTGATCTCAATACCGAGTTCAGTCTGGGCGGTCTCTTGAGCGATGGCCTGAAAAGCACTGCGGGCGGACTCGCCGAACTCAGATCGTAAGCGTGCTAAATTGCGCTCTACCTCTAATTGACGTCCATGCTCATCAATCAACCTAAAGTTCATTGAGCAATGCAAAGGTAGTACTTCGGGTCTAAAGTCAGTGCGCTTAATTTCTAACCCGCGCTCTTGGCGCACATCAGCCATCAAATCCTCTAAAAAGTCACCAGCGCCAAACTGCTTTTGCTCCAGCTTACGCTCTAAAAATGATTTAGCGTATTCCGGAAGCGGTACACAGTGACGCCTCAGTTTTTGAGGAAGTGTTTTTAATAACAATAGGACTTTCTCTTCGCACATCCCAGGTACTAGCCACTCGCAACGACGTCCATCTACTTGGTTGAGCTGTGTTAGCGGAACCACTAAAGTGACACCATCTTTTGGGCTACCAGGCTCAAAATGGTATGTCAGGCCTAGTTCAGCACCGCCTACCAATATCTTTTTAGGATAACGATCTACTGTAATGCCAGCAGCTTCATGACGCATTAAGTCGGCTTTAGATAGGCATAACTGAGAATCCTCCTCAGGAACTTTTTTTAACCATATCAACAGTTGCTCTCGACTACAGACTGACTGTGGAATGCGTGAGTCATAAAAAGCAAAGAGTAAATCGTCATCCACCAAAACATCAGGTCGGCGAGAGCGATGTTCAAGGGCTTCAATTTCTCGAATCAAACGGCGGTTATGCCAAAAGAATTTAAACAGATTAGGGTACTTTTTCTTGGCATCAGCCTCGGTTTCTCGCTGCAGTGCTGGTGAGTCCATGCGCCCAAACATCGCTTCTTCAACCAAAGCCTGACGAATAAATAGCTCTCTTGCTTCTACAGGGTTATTGGGCTCATAACGCACTTTGCGTCCATGGTAGATCGGTAAGCCATAGAGGGTGCCGCGTTCAAAAGCCATCACCTCACCTTGGCGGTTATCCCAAAAAGGATCACTTAAGGATTTAATGAGGCGATGCACTGCAACGCGCTCTACCCACTGTGGCTCAATTTTGGCTATTGTGCGAGCATACATTCGGGTGGTTTCTTGCAACTCTCCGGCCAGAATCCAGGCGCCCGCTTTTTTACCAAGGGTAGATCCAGGCCAAATGAAAGGACGAATGCCTCGTGCACCAACATAAGCGCCGGTTTTACTACCGCGCTCTTGTGACTTTTCATCCTCCTCTTTTTTGGCAACATAACCCAATAAGCCTGTTAGTAGGGATATGTGGACCTGCTCATAAGTAGCTGGTAAGTCATTATCTTTCCAGCCTTTTTCTCCCAGCATGGTATGAAGTTGGCCATGCACATCACGCCACTCACGTAAGCGCCTAGGTGATAAAAATTTACTCCGACAAAGATTTTCTAATTGACGATTGCTATGCTTGTGTTGCAAAGCGTCCTGATACCAGTTCCACAGTTTTACAAAGCTCAAAAATTCAGAGCGTTCATCGGCAAACTGCAAATGTGCTTGATCTGCTGCACCAGCTTGATCTAGCGGTCGCTCTCGAGGATCTTGGGTTGATAAAGCTGAAGCAATAATGGCAACTTCTTTGATTGCATTCTGTTCTTTGGCAGCCAACAGCATCCTACCAATGCGTGGATCAAGGGGTAAATCAGCTAACTGCTGACCTATTATCGTTAATTTAAAACTCTGATTGATGTCTTTATTATCACTATCAAGACTCTCATCAAACTCAATTGCACCCAGCTCATCTAATAACTGCACGCCATCTGCGATAGCCCTTCCGAATGGTTTATCGATGAAGGGAAAATGCTGAATCCGAGGCAAACTTAAGGCACTCATTCGCAATAAGACTGCTGCCAATGAGCTTCGCAAAATTTCTGGATCCGTAAACTTCGGACGGCTTTGATAGTCCTGCTCGCTATATAAACGAATACAGATACCGTCTGATACCCGCCCACATCGGCCCGCCCTTTGATTGGCGGCTGCTTGAGAGATCGGCTCTATCTGTAATTGCTCTACTTTATTGCGGTAAGAATAGCGCTTTACTCTAGCTAAACCACTATCAATCACATAACGAATATTGGGAACAGTTAAAGAAGTTTCAGCAACGTTCGTCGTCAGAATAATGCGGCGACCATTACCAGTACTAAATACCCGCTCTTGTTCAGCCACTGATTGGCGCGCAAATAAGGTGAGTATCTCTGGATGAAATCGCTGCTGTAAAACATGATCCTTACGTAATACTTCTGCACAATCCCGAATTTCACGCTCGCCTGGCAAAAAGACTAAGACATCGCCAGCGCCCGAAGCCCCTTCACGCCAGACATTCGCAATTTCTTCAGCAACGGCATCCGGGATTTCTTTAACAACTTTGGATTCTTTTTTCCCGTCAGGTTTAGCATCAGGCTCTAGGGGGGCATAACGCTGCTCAACTGGAAACAAGCGACCACTGACCTCTACGACTGGTGCTAATTTGCCATCGATTGCAAAATGCTCGGCAAAACGTTTTGCATCAATCGTTGCAGATGTAATGATCAACTTTAGATCCGGCCTCTTTGGCAACAGTTGACGAAGATAGCCTAGTAGAAAATCAATATTCAGGCTACGCTCATGGGCTTCATCGATGATCAGAGTGTCATAGGCACGTAACTGAGGGTCACGCTGAGTCTCAGCTAACAAAATACCATCCGTCATCAATTTGATTGATGCTCCTGCGCTGGTTTTATCAGCAAAGCGCACTTGATAGCCCACATCCTGACCAATGGGTGAGCCTAGCTCTTGGGCGATTCTTTTGGCAGTTGCAGTCGCAGCTATGCGGCGAGGCTGGGTATGACCAATCAATTTCCCACCATTGATGGTTCCCCTTCCCAATTCGAGGCAAATCTTTGGCAACTGAGTCGTCTTACCCGAGCCAGTCTCACCGCAGACAATCACCACCTGGTGTGATTGCAAAGCTTTCTGTATGACTTGACGCTGACTTGAGACAGGTAATTCCTCGGGAAAGCGGATTTCGAGCTTGCGTAAGGTGTTGGAAGCAGGCACAGGCTTTGGGATTGCTTTGGGTTTTTGTTGGTTTATGGGCTCTTGCACCCTATAATTTTCTCACTATGTCGACAAATGCTCCAAACCTGGGCTCAGATGCCCAAGAATCTCCCTCCAATTTCCCTTTTGTGGGATGGTTACGCGATGTTGCACCCTATATACATAGCTTTCGAGAAAAGACCTTTGTCATCGCTTTTGCTGGGGAACTCGCTCAAGAAATAGGTCTTGAAAATCTGATTGAAGATATTGCCATGTTGCATGCCATGGGAATGCGCATCGTTTTGGTTCATGGCATTCGACCACAAATTGAAGAGCAATTGATGTTGCGCAAAATTAAAAGTAAGTTTGGTAAAAGTACGATGCACAGCTACCGTATTACTGATGCCGCCGCTCTTGAATGTGTCAAAGAGGCTGCAGGCGAACTTCGCTTAGATATTGAAGCGGCTTTTAGTCGTGGGCTTCCAAATACTCCTATGGCAGGCTCACGCATCTCCGTCATATCGGGTAACTTTATTACCGCAATGCCAGTTGGTGTAGTTGAGGGCATTGACTACATCCATACTGGCTTAGTACGCAAAGTTGACTCTATTTCAATTAAGCAGTCATTAGATAATAATAAAATTGTACTGTTAAGCCCTCTTGGATTCTCGCCAACAGGACAGGCATTTAATTTAGCCTATGAGGATGTTGCTGCCTCTACTGCTGTAGCGTTAAAAGCCGATAAGCTGATCTTTTTAAGCCCCTATTCTGGTCTCAAAGATGTCGATGGCGACATCATTACTGAATTATCTCTTCCCCAGTTACAAGACTATGTCACCGAAAATAAAAAGATCGAGATGGGCATGAAGAGTCTACTCAATATTTCAGGGCGAGCGATTCGTGCAGGAGTGGGCCGTGTGCACTTCTTGCCATGTAATCGAGATGGTGCATTACTTGAAGAACTCTTTACCCATGATGGTATTGGCATGATGCTGGCTTCATCTGATATTGAAAACTTACGCGAAGCCAATCAAGATGACGTTGGGGGTATTTTGCAACTGACAATGCCTCTAGAAGATGAGGGCATTTTGGCTGCACGCGGACAGGACGTTATCGAGCGAGATATTCAACGCTTCTCGGTGATTGAGCATGACCGCGTCCTATTTGGATGCGCAGCCCTCTTCCCCTTTCCTGACGGCGTTGGAGAATTAGCCTGCCTTGCTGTCGATTCTGAGGTTCAAGGCGCTGGAGACGGAGAACGTCTTCTGAAGCGTATTGAGATGCGTGCTAAGCAAGAAGGTATTAAGAAATTGTTTGTTCTCACCACTCGAACTGAGCATTGGTTCTTAAAGCGTGGCTTTAAACGCGCTACAGTAGATGACTTACCTGAAGAGCGTAAACAAATTTATAACTGGGATCGTAAGTCCATGGTTTTAACTAAAGATTTATAAAGAAAGGTATTACAAATGGCACGCATGGTTCAATGTATTAAGCTCAATAAAGAGGGAGAGGGAATGGATTTCGCACCCCTACCCGGAGATCTAGGTAAAAAGATTTGGAATCACGTCTCTAAGGAAGCATGGGCGGATTGGTTAAAGCATCAGACTATGCTGATTAATGAAAATCGTCTGAATATGGCTGATCCAAGGGCACGTCAATACCTCCTCAAGCAAGTAGAAAAGTATTTCTTTGAAGGTGGTGCTGATATGGCTCAAGGCTATGTACCGCCCGCAGAATAATTGCTGCAACACAATATTACTTCGCAGCATAGCTTGATTGAAAAAAATACTTTCATCTGCTGTTGACACTCTTAAATTGAAGGCATAGCATGAACTTGTGACCTAGCAGATATGGTGTTGGTCACATTGGCGAAAGCCATTTTAGGTAAACGCATCTGTGCGTTTCAAGGCAGCGGAACATTTACCCTTCTGTTCGCCTAAGTCATGTAAACCATGGCAATCAAACCCGATGGGGAAACCCCGTCGGGTTTTTTTAATCCCTAAAATACGATCCGCTCAACACCCGCTTCACGACTAAGCAATAATACATTTGCCTTTTCTTTAGCAAAAAGACCGACTGTTATGACACCAGCGATTTGATTGATGAGAGACTCCATCGTCACAGGATCAGTGATTTTCAAACCAGTCACATCCAGAATCAAGCCGCCATTATCAGTCACAAAAGGCTCGCTTGATGTTTGTCCTAAATCAGATCGAGTCGTTTTAGCTAAGCGTAAGCTAACCTGTCCACCAAGCTTTTGGAGTTGTCTTGTCACTTCTCCTTGAGCAAGAGGAATAATTTCAACTGGCAAAGCAAAGCCACCTAAAACGGGAACTTGCTTTGAAGAATCGCATATGCAAATAAATTGCTTAGCCATCGAAGCAATAATTTTTTCGCGCGTCAATGCTCCACCACCACCTTTGATCATGTGTCCTGCGGGATTAATTTCATCTGCACCGTCAACATAAGCGGGAAGACTCAAGACCTCATTGGGGTCAAGCACCTTAAAGCCGTGCTTCAGTAAGCGCTCAGTTGTGACATTTGAACTAGAAACTACCCCAGAAAAATGATCTTTATGAGGAGCTAAGGCATCAATAAAGCAATTGGCTGTTGAGCCTGTACCAACCCCTACAACATGGCCCGCTGGAAGTTTTAAGACTTCATCTCTTGCTGCCTTACCTACCATTTGCTTCAATTGATCCTGATTCATCATCTTAGACAATGCCTTTACTAGAACAGATTAATTAATCCATCTATCATATGATAATGAAGAGACAGCCATTTAGAATACTTATATCGCCATGAATAACGCCACTTCAGCACTAAATCAACTCAAAAGCCTCACCACCGTTGTCGCAGACACGGGTGATTTTGAGCGCATGAAAGAATTTGCCCCTCAGGACGCTACTACTAATCCTTCTTTAATCCTGAAGGCTGCACAACAGAGCAATTACCAATCTTTAGTTGACGCTGTCAAGGCAGCTCATCCTAGCCTTAGTTCTGATCAGTTAGTGGATAACATTTTGGTCGCTTTTGGACTAGAGATTCTCAAAATCGTTCCTGGGCGGGTCTCGACTGAAGTCGATGCACGTCTTTCATTTGATACTAAGGCTACCGTTGCTAAAGCTAAACACCTGATCGCCTTATATGAATCCCACGGCGTTAACCGCAAGCGTATTCTGATTAAGATAGCCGGTACTTGGGAGGGAATTGCTGCAGCCAAACAACTTGAGGCTGAGGGTATCCATTGCAATATGACCCTACTCTTCTCCTTAGTGCAGGCAGCAGCCTGTGGTGCTGCTCATGCAAAGCTCATTTCACCCTTTGTAGGAAGAATTACGGATTGGTATAAAAATAAATTAGGCGCTCATTGGAGTGATGCTAATAATGGAGGCGCCAATGATCCTGGTGTTACTTCAGTCAAACATATTTTTCACTATTACAAACACTTTGGAATCGCTACTGAGATTATGGGTGCAAGCTTTCGTAATACCAGTCAAATATTAGAGTTAGCTGGTTGCGACCTATTAACCATTAGCCCTGAGCTATTGGCTGAGCTTCAAAATAGCAATATGCTTGTGAGCAAAAAATTGGATGCCGGTCATACTGAAAAGCTTGAAGCATTAAAGTTAGATGAATCTAGTTTTCGCCTACAACTGAATAATGACGCAATGGCTACAGAAAAATTGGCTGAAGGTATTCGTAATTTCTGTATCGATACTGAAAAACTAGAAGCCCTACTCGCAAAGTAAATTACTTCTTGACCGTATTGAAACCCAATAGATCATAAGCCGGACAGTTTCCTAACATACCGGTTGCTAAAGGAATAATCCCAATCCAGCCCCAGGCGCCAACAATACCGAAACCCGCTAAACCCATCAAGCTTACGCCAACGGTCATACGCAAGACGCGATCAGTGTGACCAATATTGCATTTCATATCATGCCCCTTTCAGAACTCATTTAGCCAGATGGCTTCTACTTAGCTCTTTACTTAGCAGCCTTCAATAAGCGTTGTCTTAGCGCCTCATACAAGCATACGCCACTTGCGACTGAAACATTCAAACTTTCAACTACGCCTTGCATTGGTATGCGGACTAACTCATCGCAGTTTTCACGGGTTAAGCGCCGCATTCCTTCACCCTCAGCGCCCATCACAATAGCTATTGAGCCACTTAAATCGATGTCATAGATCGATTTTTCAGCTTCATCATTGGTGCCAATCAACCAAACGCCTGCTTCTTGCATTTCTTTCATGCTACGAACAAGATTGGTAACGGTAATCACAGGAATGACCTCTGATGCACCACTAGATACCTTACTGACAGTTGCGTTAATTGAAGCAGACCGATCTTTAGGAATCACTACGGCATCTACCCCCGCACCATCAGCGACACGCAAACAGGCACCAAAGTTATGAGGGTCAGTCACCCCATCTAAAACTAGGAATAATGGCTTTTTCTTAGCCTCTTCGACATCCTCGATGACTTCGGTAATAGTTCGAGCGATAGTCATTTTTTCAGCCAAGGCCACTACACCTTGATGACGATCATGTCCTGCTAGCTTATGTAAACGCTCTGCATCAGCTGCATGAAGTCTTTCGCCCAAAGCTTCTTCTGCTTGCTTCAAAAAATCACCCATGCGACGATCGCGACGGCTAGGGTCAAAGTAGACTGACTTCAGGCTATCAGGATCCACTCTCAAGCGCGCTTGTACCGCATGAAAACCTACTAATATTTGTTTCATTCTTTATCGATTCGATTCTTTATTTGCGCCGGGCTTTGGTAGTGCGCACAGGAGGCTTTGAGCCTGCAGGCTTGCCAACCACCCTGCCTTGTTTATTGGCTTTACCATTTTTACGACTAGCCTTGCTTTTGGATTGAGTAGCGCCTAAAGTTCCCGCGGATTTAGCAGCATTGACATTAATCCCACCAGGTTTTTGTGGCGCCTTATTAGCCGGCCTACTTCTTTTGGAGGCAGCCTTCTTATGAGGTCTTCCAGTATCGGTTGCCAAAATTAATTGTCGCCGACTATTTGCGCTACCTGGTTCTATGCCTATGGATTTGACTAGACTGAACTCAATCTTGCGGGCATCAAGATCTACCCTACTCACTAATACATGTACACGATCACCTAAGCGATAGCGAATGCCAGTACGCTCTCCACGTAATTCCTGTCGAGCTTCGTCATACTGGAAATAATCACCACCTAACTCAGTGACGTGCACCATACCTTCAACAAATAAGCTCTCTAGCTGAATAAATAATCCAAAGTTAGCTACACCAGTAACCGTACCCGAATATTCTTGACCTAAATGATCTCGCATGTAATAGCACTTAAGCCATGCTTCCACATCACGCGATGCCTCGTCAGCACGACGCTCATTTGAAGAGCAATGAACACCTAACTGCCCCCATATTGGTAAAGCGGCATTTGCGCCTTTAGGCAGCCTCATTCCTTTGGTAGGCCCAGCGATAGCATCACTTTGTGATTTTTTAGCATTGACTGCATTTTCACGTCCCTTACCCTTGCGTGGCAGAATCAGGTTTAGTGGCACCTTAGGCGGCAAGACTGGTACATAAGGCTTTTTTTGCAGAATCGACTTAATCACTCGATGAGTCAATAAATCTGGATAACGTCGAATCGGGCTTGTGAAATGTGAATATGCTGGATATGCCAAGCCAAAGTGGCCCTCATTGTCCGGTTGATACATGGCTTGTTGCATCGACCGCAGTACTACGGATTGCAACATATTGGCATCAGGTCGATCTTTGACTTCACGCATCAATTTTGCAAAATCTTTTGGTTTAGGTTTCTCACCACCGCCTAAAGCAAGTCCTGATGTTCTCAGAACTTGACGTAAAGTGACTAACTTCTCTTCTGAAGGCTCACCATGAACACGATAAAGACTTAAGTGTTTGTTCTTGTCGATATAGTCAGCTGCGCAGACGTTAGCCGTCAACATACATTCTTCGATCAAGCGATGGGCTTCATTCCGAATACGTGGTTCGATCCGTAATATCTTGCCCAGCTCATTACTGATGATCTGAGTCTCTGTCGTATCAAATTCAATCGCTCCACGCTTTTCTCGTGCGGCTAAGAGTATTTTGTAGAGAGAATATAAATTAGTGAGTAGCGGTCGGAACTGGGCAAAACGAGCTGCTTCTGGACCTTTACTATTGGATAGAATTTCCCAAACGGTATCGTAGGTAAAGCGTTGAGCTGAATGCATCACTGCTGGATAAAACTGATAGGCCAACACAATTCCATTGTTATCTACCACTGAATCACACACCATACACAAACGATCTACCCCAGGGTTTAAGGAGCAAAGACCGTTAGAGATCTTTTCTGGCAACATCGGAATGACCCTTCTAGGGAAATAAACCGAGGTAGCTCGCAGTAAACCTTCATCATCTAAGGGGTGTCCAGGTTTTACGTAATGCGAGACATCTGCAATCGCCACAATCAGGCGCCATGCTTTGGTCTGACCGTACATCACCGGCTCACAATACACGGCATCATCAAAGTCACGTGCATCCGCACCATCAATCGTGACTAAAGGGATATCGCGTAAATCAACACGACCTTCTAAATCTTCTTGCTGAACTGAATCTGGTAATGCAGCAGCCTCTTTCATGGCAGCTACTGAAAACTCATGGGGAACGCCATACTTGCGAACAGCGATTTCAATTTCCATTCCTGGATCATCAATCTCACCTAAAACTTCAACTACGCGACCTACTGCCTGACGATAGCTATCGGGATAATCAATAATCTCTACACTGACTACTTGCCCTAACTTGGCATGACCTTGACCTTTTGGTGGAATCAAAATATCGTGACCAATGCGTTTGTCTTCAGGCGCAACAATCAGGACACCGTTTTCATTTAAGAGGCGGCCAATCACTACTTTATTGGCGTGGAGCACCACCTCAACGATCTGCCCCTCAGGACGACCACGTCGATCAGTGCCTAATACTCTGACATTGACTCGATCTGCGTGCATGACGCGTGACATCTCTCTTTCAGAGAGAAAAATATCTTCACCACCATCATCGGGTATTACAAATCCAAATCCATCTCGATGTCCTTGCACTGTTCCTAAACGGTCAGCCTCGCGTGGCACCAAGTCTTTTGCTTTACGCATTTAATTCCTTCGGCAATACATGCCCTATCTATATATCTGCTGATATCTATTATTGTTATGAATAAGGCTACTGTATCAAACCATCAAGTCTGAAGGGTAAAAGCCTCATTCACTGAGAAATGCCCTCAATAGGCACACCCTCTATAATAGTGGCATGCCCAGGTGGCGAAATTGGTAGACGCACCAGCTTCAGGTGCTGGCGATCGTAAGGTTGTGGGGGTTCGATTCCCTTCCTGGGCACCAAACTCTCTTACTAATACCTATATGGGGACGAAACTGCCGTTTTCAACGCATGTCTACAGCTTTATAGGTAAACAGAAGTAGAAACTCATGAAATGATTTAGCGGTCACGCTATTATCTGGCGTGGACATTCAATTTGACTTTAGACCGATTCGCCTAAAAACGGCAGAAGCCAGCGTTTATCGCATCCCGATCGATGAGCCTGTGCAAACCTCCTTTGGGGTGATGCATGACAGACCTGCTGTCGTAGTACGACTTGAAGATAGTGAAGGTTTGACTGCTTGGGGTGAGGTTTGGTGTAACTTTCCTTCCGTTGGCGCTGAGCATCGAGCACGCCTGTTCAATTCTACAGTAACGCCCATTTTGCTTGAGCAAGCGTGGGATTCTCCACTGACTGCATTCAAGACAATTTCAACACGATTACACATATTAGGCATTCAGTGTGGTGAACCTGGCACGATTGCACAAGTGATTGCTGGCGCAGACATTGCTCTATGGGATCTATTTGCTAAAAAATCTGGGCAAGCTCTTTGGAAGCTATTTGGTGGCAGTCCTCATATATCGACTTATGCATCTGGCTTGAGTCCCACTCATCCAGAAAAGTTAGCACAACAAAAATGGAATGAAGGCTATCGTGCCTTTAAGTTGAAAGTAGGATTTGGAGCGGATAGAGATTTTAAGAATCTAGAAACTCTCAGAAATGCCTTTGGTAATAACGTTAATATTATGGTTGATGCCAACCAAGCATGGAACTCTCAGAACGCTGCGCAAAACATTGCAAACTTATCAGCCCTCAATCCATTTTGGGTGGAAGAACCTTTACCAGCCGATTCTGCAATGCAAGAATGGAATACTCTGGCAAAGGCGGTATCACCAATTCAACTAGCCGCTGGTGAAAATATGCGCGGGGAAATTCAGTTTCACGAAGCGATTGATAGTGGAGCATTTGCAGTGATTCAGCCTGACCTCGGTAAGTGGGGTGGATTTAGTGGCTGCATTCCGATTGGTCGATCTAGCAATCTTCAAAACAAACTATTTTGCCCTCATTGGCTTGGCGGTGGTATTGGCTTAATGGCCTCGATGCACCTCAAGGCTGCAGTTGGTGGGCCGGGATTTGTGGAGGTTGACTCAAATCCAAACCTCTTAAGGGAACTTCTCGCCAATCCCCTGCCCAAGATTGTGAATGGTGCAGTATGCTTAAGCGATCGACCAGGACTCGGAATAGAACCTGATCTTGAAGCTCTAAGACCTTTTTTAATTAAAACCCTTTGACGATGGCTGAATTCCAAAGCCTTAGCAGTTATGAAAGCAAGAAATTTACTTAGAGTAAAAATCTCGCTGCGGTAAATACTGCCATACCGATGATCAAGGTGCTCAGCATCTTTTTCGTAAAGTAGAAAGTGATGACTGCAGCAATCCCTCCCCAAATATTAGGGAGTTTGAGATTAAATTCAGAGATACTAGTGGCGCCTGCTGGTATGAATATTTCAGGGACCAAGATAGCAATCATTGCTGCTAAGGGAGCAAAGCGAATAGCCTCCAATAACCAAGCGGGGACCCTAACCCTCTCCCCTAGAATTAAAAAGAAGCTACGCGTCCACGCTGTGACGAGCGTCATACCAAGAATCAGCCAAAGAATATGAGAATTGAGATCTATAGTACTCAAGGGATGAGTCCTTTAGGAGAGCGATCTGTCTTCATGCCAACAATGATGGCAGCAATAATTGCCAACAATATATTTAATCGAAATGGTAGGCCATAAGCCATTATCGCAACTGCTCCCGCCGTTACTGCCGCCCAACGCGCTGAAGCACGATCCAGCATTGGCACAATAATGGCAACCAAAGCAATGGCACCTGCAAACTCAAGACCCCAGCTATTTGGAATCTGATGAGCGAACACAATTCCTGTAATGGAACCTATCTGCCATAAAGTCCAATTTGAGACTTGCATCCCCATCAACCAATACATCTGTAAGTGTTTGGTATTGGCCTGCTGCTCCGCAGATGTTGGTGGAGTTGGATAGCGCCTTACAAAAAAGAGGTAACTAAAGTCAGCCGTGCAATATCCTAATAACACTCTTCGCCAAGCTGGCAAATATGAAAAGTGTGCCTGCAATCCAAGACTAAAGATCACAAAACGCAGGTTCACCATAAATGTAGTGACTAAGATCATCCAAACTGGCAGACCAGCAGCGATCAGTGGTAAAGAAGCTAACTGAGCGACGCCTGCAAAAACAAAAAGGCTCATGGCTAGCGCTTCATACAGCGTGAGAGTTGACTTGGCCATGGCGATCCCAGTTACCAAGCCCCATGTCAGAATCGTGATGCCCGTCTTGGACATCTCCTTACAGCCTTCAATAAAGGCCTGCTTTTGCTCGGACGTCATAGCCAAGGACTAGATCCCCATCATTCGATGCAAAATCTTGGGTTTCATCTCATCCCAAAGACTGTCAAAATCTTCGGTTTTGGTTTCGGATAGCTCAACCGCTTGAAAGAGGCCTCCAAAAACAATACTTTCTTTTTTTACTAAGGTCTTATCAAACTCACTCAATCCAATCGGTTTGTCTTCGAGATCTCTGGTTAATTCTGCTGAACAAACAATTGCATCCTGATCATCATGATCTACCACAGCAAACTCAATAAATTGCTGATTCTTTTCTACGATCACTAAAGTGCCCCTGGCATAGCAAACTGCATCATGCTCTTTGATGATATAGGCCAAAAATTGATTCTCTTCATCATTCTCCATCCTTAAATCATCAATAAAAAAGAGAAATTGATCGCCTTGCCCATTTACTAATGTAAAGACTTTGGGAGTGACTCCATGCCCTAGCACCAGATTTCGGTAATAGCTTGAAACTTCTACTGCTAGGTTTTCTGCAAAAAGGTGCATGAGAAAAAAGGCTTCAAAGAATCATTAAAATAAATGCTTATTCAGAAAGTCGAGTGAACGCTTCCATGCTAATTCTGCTGCCTCAGGGTGATACTGTAGTGGCGCCAGACCGCGAGCATCGGCCTGAGGATTAGCAAAAGCATGTTTAGCGTCATAGCGATGAAATTCATGATCCACACCTGCAAGCTGTAACTTTTTCTCTAGCTCATCTACACCAGCTGGAGAGAAAAACTCATCTTGCATCGACCAATGCCCCATCATAGGCTTAGTAATATTGTTTGCATCTACATACTCAGCAGGTGGATTACCATACCAAACGACTGTCGCATCCAACTCAGGAACAAAGCACGCAGATAGCACAGTCAATGCACCACCCATACAAAATCCTGTTACGGCTACTTTTGAACTACCGGTCGCTTTCAAGTATTGAACCGCCCCACGAATATCTTGAGAAGCAGCATCGCCAAAGTTCAAATCATTCATGAGGTGCTCTGCCTCCTTGGCTTCCAGGGCCAATTTGCCGCGATATAAATCTGGCACTAAAGCACGGTAGCCAGCATTCGCTAAGCGATTAGCTACCTCTTTAATTTGCTCGTCTAAGCCCCACCATTCCTGAATAACCACTATTCCAGGAGCATTAGCCCCATTTGGGGGCTCCACTAAATAGCCGTCCACTGTTTTGCCATCAGGCCTTGTAAATTGAACCATCGCTACTCCTCTACGTTTTTTTGTTATCCGAATGAATATATCCTACCAGCCAAATTGTCAGAAGCCCACAAAATGCAGCGCCATAACCGACGATGTTGTAGTGCTCCATTTTGCCATCAGCCCCAATGGTTACTACCATACCAGCCAATACTGTTGCTATTCCAGACGCCAACATTTGAACTGAGCCAACCAGACTCATGAAAGTCCCACGAATTTTATTGTCTACTATCTGACTCACCATTGCCATTGCAGGAATCATTCGGCCAGATACCAAAATAAAGAATGCTGTCGAATTAATTAAAACAATCCATAAGGGAGTTACTGGTAAGTTCGTTACCACCAGTAACGGTATTAAGCTCACCACCGCCAAGACTCTAAAGACTTTTGCCTTACCGTATTGATCAGCCATATGTCCGATAAAACGTGAGCTCATGAGGGTCGCAGTACCGCCACATAAATAAATGAGTGAGATATACGAGTTATCAATGCCTACATTCGCGGTGAGATACAGAGCAATATAAGGAATCACAGAAAACCCGGTAATCATGATGAAGGCCATAAAGATAAAGGCCTTGATATGTTTGTGAGCCATCATAATCTTAAAAATCTGACTCAATCTGCTGCCCTCATGTACGTGATCTAGATGACCAGCAATCTTGGGAATATTGCGATAAGCTAAATACAGGATCACCAGAGAGACGAGTGCTATAAAAATAAATGGGGCACGCCAACCCAATGCAGTGATATGGTCAGCTAGCAATAAACTTAAGGGCACGCCAGCTACTGTGGAAACCGAAAAAGCAGCCATTACTGTCCCCAAGGCCTTACCCCTTCGCTCAAATGGAATCGAGTCTGCAACAATCGTCTGCACTAGAGATCCTAAGATGCCCCCAAATGCACCTGCAAAGGCTCTTGCAATGAATAGTGTTTCGTAACTAGGCGCCAGCCCACAAGCCAAGGTAGCCACAATGAAACAGCCATATAAACTCAAGAGCAATTGTCGACGCTCAAAGCGATCAATATAGTAGGTAGCAAAGATCCCTGCAATGGCCGCAGCAAATGTATAAGAAGACAGTAAGAAACTAAATTGATGGGCATTGATATTGAATGCTTTAATAAATTCAGGGCCCAAGGGCATCATGATCATGAAGTCCAAAATATGGGTGAACTGAATGCCAGCTAATGCAAATAAAAAGAAGCGTTCTCGCCTCTTATTGTCTAAAAATGATGGTGTGCTCAATGCTGGCTTTACTTGAATTGGGGGGTATGCCATTATCATCCTTCATGCCAATCATGATGTGAACAGCACAATTGGGTTCTGATATTGACCTCATAAGCTTAAAATGACTCCCATGGATACTGCAATAACCCAATTTTCATTTCTTTGGCTACTAGTCAGAGAGATTTTGGTCGGCACTGCACTCTTACTGGCAGTGCTGATTTTTCATGGCAGCGCTATCAATCACGTCATCATGAGATTTGAACGCCAAACTACAAGTAACTTGGCCCATAAAGAGTACAACTGGATATTTATTCACTTTTATGGTGCCTTCATCTTTATTGCCCTGATTCATATCTTTGAAGTATTGATATGGGCTTTCTTTCTGTTGAAGCTCGATTTAGTGAGCAATGCCTTAATGGCAATCGTCTTTTCTGGCAGCTGTTACACCACAGTAGGTTTCGCTACCGACAACCTTCCCCATGGATGGAAGACAATCGCATTCTTTATTGCCTTTACTGGCTTATTTTCATTAGCCTGGACCACTTCAGCCATGATCGGTATGACCAATATTTACAGGGAAGCTTGGAGAGCAAAGTATCTTCGCAGGAATCATTGATGTGTTGCTTTGCAACAATTTTGGGGAATAGGGTGTATCATAGGGTATACCCTTAAGGAGAAGCAAAATGAACCACTCAAATACAGTGCAGTTTCAACCCTCACCAAGCATCAGTTTTAAGCCTTTATTCATAATTCGCGACTTTTTTGCCCTACTTTCAGCAGCATGGGCAGAAGCCAAGGATATGGAGCAGAAAAGCCATAAATTTAGCGGAAATTGGTAAGAAAACAGTGCTTTAATGCCTTTTTAAGCAATAAATTGCCTGTTTAATAAAAAAGCCTCTAAGAATGTTTAGAGGCTTTTTTATTAACTGAATTGATCTCTATTTCTTCAGGTAATAACCATAAACACAGCGAGTTCCCCTTCTCGAAGGGTCATGTGTATCTTGAATTATTCCATCAACAATCGTTGTTAAGTGCTTGGAAACTTTAACAATTAAAGTGCCTGTTGGAAGCTCATCTGGCCTGAGGTGCACCTGACATCCCGAGCCCACCTTCATCGTTGGCACCCATTCAAATCCATGCCCAAGAATATAGTCGTGAAATACCTTGCGGTGATTGCCGTTCCGTGGAGAGGAGCCTCTTTGATTTAAGAGTCTTGAAAGCTTGTTATCACGCTCTAGCGCATACCGAGCATTTGCCTCGCGCAGATCCTCATAGACCTGGATATAGGCTAAATTAGCTGCGATCGCAATAGATCTCACAACACAATCGCCAGCGCCACCCTTAAAGCCTGCTGCTACCCTACCCCCATCATTTTGATGAAATGGAAATGATGGATGGGATCGAAAGGGATTTAAAAAGCCAAACATTCGTTCAGTATGCCAATTAGATTCTAGAAGTTCAAAGAAAAATGGATTTGCTCTGGGACAAATCCATTTTCATGATGACCTTAGCTATCAATTACTTCGCTTGTGCTGCCTTTACCTTCAAGCGCCATGCATGAAGTAATGGCTCGGTATACCCATTTGGCTGCTCAAGGCCCTTAAAGATCAAATCGCTTGCAGCCTGAAAGGCATACGAATCTTTGTAGTTTGGCATCATTGGCTTATATAGGGGATCGCCGGCATTCTGCATATCAACGATAGACGCCATTCTCTGCATAGCTTCTTCAACTTCCGCTTTAGTGACGTATTTGTGTAGTAACCAGTTAGCAATATGCTGACTAGAAATACGCAATGTTGCACGATCTTCCATTAAACCAACGTTATAAATATCAGGTACCTTAGAGCAACCAACCCCTTGGTCAATCCAGCGAACCACATAACCCAAAATACCTTGGCAATTGTTATTTAAGGATTCGCGAATCTCCTCTTTAGTCCAATCGGGATATAGCGCAATGGGTACAGTTAAGAGCTCATCAGTTAAGGCCTCATACTCAGATGCAGTATCTTGTTTCTCCATATCCTCTTGGATCTGCGCAACATTGACATGGTGATAGTGCATTGCATGTAAAGTGGCAGCGGTAGGAGATGGTACCCAGGCGGTATTCGCTCCGGCAAGAGGATGCGCAGCTTTTTGCTCCACCATTTCCCTCATGAGATCAGGTGCAGGCCACATGCCCTTACCAATCTGTGCACGACCACGTAGGCCACAATCCAAACCAGCTAATACGTTACGGCGCTCATATGCTCCAAACCATTTAGCGATCTTCATCCTACCTTTGCGAACCATGGCACCGCCGTACATCCCCGTATGCATTTCATCACCAGTACGATCTAAGAACCCGGTATTAATAAAAGCAACGCGAGCACCAGCTGCAGCAATCGCAGCTTTAATATTGACACTCATACGACGCTCTTCATCCATGATTCCTAACTTGACTGTGTTCTCGGGTAGGCCCAGTAATTTCTCAACCCGAGCAAAAAGCTCGCTAGCAAATGCCACTTCTTCTGCGCTGTGCATTTTTGGCTTCACAATGTAGACAGAACCTTTGCGGGTATTGCCAATCGCCTGACTTGCCGGACGATTGATGTCATACAAAGCAATCAATACGGTCACCACTGCATCTAAGATACCTTCGTAGATCTCTTTACCTTCACCAGTAATGATGGCTGGATTCGTCATCAAGTGGCCAACGTTACGAAGGAACAAGAGTGAGCGACCGTGCAGAGTCACTACACCATCTTTAGCATTGACTGCACCAATCCCAGCTTTGTACTGACGATCAGGATTTAAAGTGCGAGTAAAGGTCTTGTCACCCTTTTTAACTTGCTCAACTAAGGTGCCCTTTAAAATTCCAAGCCAATTTTCATAAGCGAGCACCTTGTCATCAGCATCAACAACCGCTACTGAGTCTTCTAGATCCAGAATAGTTGAGAGTGCAGCTTCAAGAACTACATCATTTACACCCGCTGGATCAGTTGCACCAATCGTTTTGCTCTTATCAATTTCGATATCAATATGAATGCCATGATTACGCAACAAAATAGATGATGGTGCAGAAGCATCGCCCGGATAGCCAACGAACTGTTTCTCATCAATTAAGCCGGTAGTGCTTCCGTCTTTTAACTTAACCGAAAGTTTCTTATCGGCAACGGTATACGCCACTACATCACTGTAGGACCCTTTAGCTAAAGGTACAGCTTGATCTAAAAAGTTCCGCGCAAATGCGACTACTTTTGCGCCACGAATTGGGTTGTAGGCGCCCGCTTTGGTAGCGCCATCTTCTTCAGAAATGACGTCTGTGCCATATAGCGCGTCATACAAGGAGCCCCAACGAGCATTAGCAGCATTTAAGGCATAGCGCGCATTGAGAACTGGAACGACGAGTTGGGGGCCAGCTTGAAGGGCTAATTCATCATCAACATTATGAGTAGTAGCCAAAATCTTGGCAGGCACATCATCGATATAGCCAATGTCTTTCAGATATTTGCGGTAGGCAGGCATATCTTTGATTGGGCCTAGATTAGCTTTGTGCCATTTATCCAAATCAGCCTGTAGGCGGTCGCGCTTTGCAAGTAACGCTTCATTCTTGGGCGATAGATCTTTAACGATCTCATCAAAACCTTTCCAAAAATCCGCGCTTTTAATACCGGTCCCAGGGAGGACTTTATCTTCAATAAAACGATATAGCGGAGTTGCAACTTGGAGACTATTACAGGTGGTGCGGGCAGTCATTTTGTAAACCTTGGTTTCTAATAAGGAGGTGAATAAAAAATTGAATCAAATATGGTGTTTTACTCTTCAAAGGGGTGTTGCAGCAAGATCGTTTCATCACGATCTGGTCCGGTAGAGACCATCGCAATCGGCTTACCTGCAACTGCTTCAATCCGGCGCAGGAAAGTTTGAGCTTCAACCGGTAATTTATCCCACTCTCGAATACCGTAAGTGCTACCTTTCCAACCCGGGAAATCCTCATAAATAGGCTCACAACGCGCTACGGACTCTGCACCACGCGGTAATACATCTAATTTCTGACCGTCTAGGTGATAACCAACGCATAAACGAATCGTTTCTAAGCCATCCAATACATCAAGCTTGGTAATGCACAGACCAGATAAACCATTAATCTGAATTGAGCGTTTTAGTGCGGCAGCATCTAGCCAACCAGTGCGACGTGGGCGACCTGTGACGGAGCCAAATTCCTTACCCACTTCCGCAAGGCGCATACCAATTGGATCTTTTTTAGCAGGATTGTCATGATCATAGAGCTCGCTTGGAAAAGGACCTGCGCCGACACGAGTACAGTAGGCTTTAGTAATCCCCAAGATGTATTGGAGTGAATCTGGACCAACACCAGATCCAGCAGCAGCGTTCCCTGCTACACAATTGCTAGAAGTCACATAGGGGTAGGTGCCATGATCAATATCGAGCAAAGTGCCTTGTGCGCCTTCAAACAATAGGTTTTGACCTGCTTGTTCAGCAGCATAAAGAGCGCTTGATACATCAATTACCATTGGCTTAAGACGCTCAGCGTAAGACATCGCTTCAGCCAAAGTCTTTTCATAACTCACTGGCTCAGCACCGTAGTAATTAGTCAGCATGAAGTTGTGATAGTCGAGATTCTCCTTTAGCTGGAGAGCAAACTTCTCTGGATAAAACAAATCTTGAACACGTAAAGCCCGGCGCGCTACTTTATCTTCATAAGCTGGACCAATACCTCTTCCCGTAGTACCGATCTTCGCTTCACCACGTTTTTTCTCACGCGCATGATCAATGGCTACGTGATAAGGCAAAATCAAAGTAGCTGCTTCAGAGATTTTTAAGCGGGACATCACATCTAAGCCAGCAGCTTCAAGTTCGCCTATTTCTTTAAAGAGTGCCTCAGGCGATAAAACGACGCCGTTACCGATATAGCAGATCACCTCTTTATGCATGATTCCAGAGGGTATCAAGCGCAAAATAGTCTTCTTACCACCAATAATTAATGTATGGCCAGCGTTGTGCCCACCCTGAAAGCGCACTACCGCCTTGGCATGGTCTGTTAACCAATCAACTACCTTACCTTTGCCTTCATCGCCCCACTGGGTACCAATGACAACGACGTTACGACCTTTAGCTTGCTGCTTTGAAGACATAATGAAATCCAAAAAGATAAATACAAAAAAGGTTAAATTTTTCTAGTAAATACTCGAACGCTTACTTTTTTTGAACAACTTCCCAAGCGTTACCCTGCTTTACTAATTCACGATCGCACTGATACTCGGCTGACTCAATTAATCCACCGGTCGACACCTGAATCACGACTTCACCAGCATTACGCAACTGCGCAATGGAAGCATTTAAAGCTGCATCATCAATCCAGGGTGCTGCAATCGCTGGCTTGCGAACACTCATAGTCGATAAGTGGGCAAGCGTTAAAAGGTCTAAAGAAAAGCCTGTTGCTGGGCGAGATCTACCAAAGGCTTGTCCAACATGGTCATAACGGCCACCTCTCGCAATCGGCTGAGGTAACTTGTCAATATAAGCAGCAAACATCACACCACTATGATATTGATAGCCGCGTAAATCAGATAAATCAATACTCAACTCCAGATTTTTAGATAGACGAGCCGAAGAATCTACTAAACGGCTTAAATCTGATAGTGCTTGATCAATGGCAGCATGCTTAGGTAAAAGCTTTTTTGCATTTATAATCACTTGTGCACATGGGCCATTGAGCTCTGTCAATGCCATAAGGGCTTCTAATTTTTTAGCTGGCAAGCATTTGGACCATTGGCCCAAGCGTGGGCGATCTTTACTTTGTAAAATATCATAAAGAGACTCAATCGATTCCTTGTCTAAGTCTTGGCCATCCAAGATACCCATCAAGATTCCAGCATGTGACAAATCTAAGTACACCTTGCTTAGACCTGCGAGCTCAAGTGTTTTTAACAGTAATGAAATGGCCTCAAAATCAGCCTCCCAAGTTGCACATCCATAGATCTCCGCACCGAGCTGTAATTCTTCACGAGCAGAACTTCCTACCGGAGTGCGCGCATGCGCAACCGAACCCGCATAACAAAGACGGGTTACTCCCGCACGATTTAAAAGGTGGGCATCAATGCGGGCTACCTGAGGAGTAATGTCAGCACGTAAACCTAAAGTGCGACCTGACAATTGATCTACCAATTTAAAGGTTTGTAAATTGAGATCTGATCCAGTACCTGTTAGTAATGAATCTAAAAACTCTAGGATCGGAGGTGCAACTAACTCATAACCATAGGATTGGTACAAATCCAGAGTGGCACGGCGCAATACTTCTACCTTACGAGCCTCAGCCGGCAAAACATCTGCAATATCTTCAGGAAGTAACCAACGATTCATGATCTCAAATACTTGCTATTAATTCTTTTTCTTCATGAACTTGAAGAACTCGCTGCTCGGTTCAACTACCATCACGTCCCTCTTATCTTTAAATGAGCTTCGGTAAGCTTCAAGACTTTGGTAGAACTGCGCAAACTGAGCGTCGCGCCCAAATGCTTCTGCATATAAGGCAGTTGCTTTGGCATCGCCTGAACCTTTGATCTTCTGTGCGTCACGATAAGCCTCAGCCAAGATCGTGTCACGTTGACGCTCAGCATTAGCGCGAATCTTGTCTGACTCTGCAGCTCCAGTTGAGCGTAATTCATTGGCTACCCGTTTGCGTTCTGCCTCCATGCGGCGATAGACGGAGTCGCTAATTTCAGCTAACAAATCTATGCGCTTGAGTCGAACATCCACAATTTCTACGCCAATCTCAGACGCATCCATTGCTACCTTTTTACGAATACCCTGCATTACTTCTTCGCGCTGATCCGAGATGATCTCTCTAACCGTGCGTTTAGTAAATTCTTCGTTCAAGGCTGAGCGTACTAGCTGGGTCAGACGGTCTTGCGCTAAACGCTCATCACCCTTAAAGCTCACGAAGAACTTACGGGGATCGACGATACGCCATTTCACAAAAGAATCTACCAAGAGATTTTTCTTCTCGGAGGTAATAAAGCGCTCTGCCTCGGGAGTATCAATTGTCAAAATACGACGATCAAAGAAACGCACATTTTCAAAAGGCGCTGGGTATTTAATTTGGAGTCCAGGTTGCTCGATCACACGCACAATTTGCCCAAAAGCAAAGACCACAGCAAAGTTACGTTGATCTAAAACAAAAATACTCGATGACAAAACAAAAATGAGAGCGATTAGCCCAGCAGCTCCAGCTAAGAGACGATTTGCATTCATTATCTAACCTCTCTATCGCGACTACGTAAGCCACCATCACGTTTATCTGCAGCATTATTAGAATTAGCAGACCCTGAATTGAAATTCGGGGAACTGCTGTTATTGGAGAATGGTGCAGCCGGATTACCAGTGGCACCACCTACAGTGACTGAGCCAGTCGGGGTACTCGCAGGTGATTGTCCAGTTGCTACTTGAGAGCTTTCTGAGTTGACTTGCGCGATGATCTTATCTAAAGGCAAATAGAGCATGCTATTACCCTTGGTGGTATCCACCAAAACTTTAGTAACGTTGTTATACATTTCGCGCATGCTATCGATGTACATCCGATCGCGGGTAACAGCAGGCGCTTTTGCATACTCAGCATACACTTGCTTAAAGCGAGCGGCATCACCTTCCGCAGTCGCCATAACGCGGGCCTTATAACCTTCTGCTTCTTGAATCAGTCGATCCGCTGTACCTTTGGCACGGGGGATAACGTCATTAGCATATGCCTGACCTTCGCTCTTTAAGCGCTCCTGGTCTTGCCCTGCTTTTACAGCATCATCAAATGAGGCCTGTACTTGCTCTGGTGGCTGAACGTTTTGAACAGTCACGCTTGTAACGTAGATGCCTGTTTTATAGCTATCCAGAATTTTTTGTATCGTGGCAGCCAAATCAATTGCAATCTTTTCACGACCTTCGTACAGAACAGTATCCATCTTGCTACGTGCCACAATTTCACGGACAGCAGTTTCTGCAGCTTGCACTACAGTGGTATCGGGATCGCGATTGTTAAATAAATAATCTGTTGGATCTTTTAGGCGGTACTGAACTGCAAAACGCACATCAATGATATTTTCGTCTTCAGTGAGCATGGAAGTATCTTTTTGATTGGTTGCTTTAATCAAAATTGAGCGGCCAATTTCAACAGAACGCACTGCGGAAACATTGACAATTTGCTCAGCCTGTATAGGCCAAGGCATACGCCAATTAATACCAGAACCTGCAGTGTAAGTGTACTTACCAAATGTCGTAACCACACCAGACTGGCCCTCTTGAATAATGAACAAGCCACTAAGGATCCAAATTAAGAAAACGCCACCCCCAGCCACTAGAACGGTTGTCTTAGAACTAAATGGGTTTGTGAAATTGAAATTAGGGGTGCCACCACCGCCTCCGCCACCTTGTCCACCACGCTCTGATGGTGGTGGAATATCTCCAACCCTAGGTTTATTAGCTGACTTACTAGATCCTGGTTTTTTCTTGCCACCAAAAATCCCGGCAAGTCTGTCATTGAAATCACGCCAGAGCTCATCCAAATCCGGTGGTCCATCTGGCTTTGCAGCAGGCGGCTTTACCGGTGGAGTCGCTGGGGGATTGTTGGGTTGGGTTTCAACTGGTTGATTGCCGTTTCCAGGATCTGTTTTTGGAGTCTGGTCGCCCTCCTGCCCACCTTTGGCATCTTTGGATCCACCGGTGTTGTGGCTATTGCCCCAACCTGGATCGTTAACAGAAAAGAGATTTAAAAATTTACGCATCATTATGAAAATAGCTTTGGTTGGAAATCGGATTAAATTCAGAAGATTCTGGTCGTTCAGGTAAAGGGGCTAAAAACTCGTCCGGGGCCATTTGCGTCTTGGCACGGTTGTGATCGACCTTAATTCTATCAGTCATTTGAGAGCATTCAGCTAAGGCTGACCTAAGCAAATCTAGCCCTAATCCAGCCTGGGCAGAGAGAAAAATCTGACTCGGAAGCCCATTAGCATCCCGCTCTAAAACAGCCCCACGGGTAAAGGTCTGAGGCATTAAGTCGATCTTATTCATCAACTCAATCCGGGGGATCTCATCAGCCCCAATTTCCTGCAAAACAGCCTCTACTTCAGCTTTTTGCTCCCTGGAAACAGGGCTACAAGCATCTATCACATGCAAAATCAGGTCAGCATGAATAGTTTCATCCAAAGTGGCCCTAAAAGCCTCCACTAGTTGGTGAGGTAAATCCCGAATAAAGCCCACTGTATCAGAAACCACGATGGAGCCAATACCATCCAAATGCACCTTTCTAGAGGTGGTATCTAGGGTCGCAAAAAGCTGGTCGGCGGCATAAGCGCCTGCTTTCGTGAGCGCATTAAATAGGGTTGATTTACCCGCATTGGTATACCCCACCAAAGATACTGAAAAGATATCCTTACGCTTACGCGCCCTTCTTTGGGTTCTTTGTTGGCGTTGTAATTTTTCCAGCTCGTTTTCAAGACGTTTGGCTTTAGTAGCAAGCATACGACGATCAAGCTCCATCTGCGTTTCACCTGGACCGCCCCGCACACCAATACCACCTCGCTGACGTTCCAAGTGACTCCAGGCCCTAACTAAGCGTGACATCCGATAGCGCACTTGCGCCAGTTCAACCTGAGTCTTACCAATATGACTCTGAGCTCTTTGACTAAAAATATCCAAAATCAAGCCCGTACGATCCATCACATGACGACCAATATGACGCTCTAAATTACGCTGTTGAGTTGGAGACAGCGGATGATTAAAAATGGCGAGTTCTGCATCATGCTCCTCCATTAAGCGCTTGAGTTCATTCACTTTACCCGACCCAATAAATAAAGCGGGATCAGTTTTACCTTTGCGCGCAATCACAGAGGCTGTGGGTATAGAGCCAGCGCTATCAGCCAAAAGACTGAGCTCAGCCATACTGTCGGCAAAATCTTCCCGCCCAGTGTCGACTCCAACTAAGACCGCACGCGGCGCATCTACTCCAGTGTTATACAGGGTTACCTTCTTCTAATCGAAAATCAACTGCACGGGCAGGAACAATTGTAGAAATGGCATGTTTGTAAACCATTTGTGTAACGGTATTACGCAGTAACACTACGTATTGATCAAACGATTCAATATTGCCTTGCAATTTAATACCGTTCACCAAGTAGATTGAAACAGGTACATGCTCTTTACGCAATATATTGAGAAATGGATCCTGAAGTAATTGGATTTTATTGTTATTCATACCGCTCCTTTTTGATTTTTTAGTTTGGGAGTCTTGCTTTTTTTATTAATGCTACTAACCGTAATGATGTTGATGATCCGTTTGTGGTGCTGACTAGGTTCTATATTGGCCCAATTCATGAAAAATCAAGCCTCTAATGAAAAGCTTATCTGAAATCACCTTTTTTTGCCTTTCTTTCCTTTATCCTCATCAACGTAAGGGTTCTTCGCTGTATTCATCTGAATTCTTAATGGGGTGCCTCGCAACTTGAAAACGTCCCTAAATCGACCCTCCAAATAGCGTTTATAGCTATCTGTTACGCCACTGAGCGAGCTGCCATGGATCACCACAATAGGAGGATTCATACCACCCTGGTGGGCATAACGTAATTTAGGACGTCCCATCCCAACCCGTTTAGGTTGCTGATGCTCGATCGCCTCTTGCAAGATACGAGTCAAACGCGGGGTCGGCAGTTTTGCCATGGCAGCAGCATAGGCCGCATCAACATCTTTAAACAACTCTTTGAGACCAGTACCTTTTTTGGCTGAAATCGGATGTACATTCGCAAAATCTAAGAAGCGGAGCTTTTGGGCAATTTCTAGACGAGCGCGTTCCTTTACATAAGAGTCAATGCCGTCCCATTTATTCACTGCCACTACCAAGGCACGACCTGCCTCCACAATAAATCCCGCAATATGTGCATCTTGCTCAGAAATATCTTGTTGAGCATCCAGCATCAAGATAACCACATTGCAATCAGCAATGGCTTGTAGAGTTTTCACTACAGAAAATTTTTCAATCGCTTCAAACACTTTTCCACGACGACGCAAACCTGCCGTGTCCACCAAGATATAAGGTTTGCCATTGCGCTCAAAAGGCACCTCAATAGCATCTCGTGTAGTACCAGGCATATCAAATGCAATGACGCGCTCTTCGCCAATCAATTTATTAATGAGGGTCGATTTACCGACATTCGGACGCCCTACTACTGCAATCTTCATCGGACGATTAGGGTCATTTGCGACATCTTCCAAGTCAGGCTCGGCAATCCCCAGGGAATCTAATGCGTCATCAATCAGTCCGCGAACGCCATCCCCATGTGCTGAAGAAATCGGAAAGGGCTCGCCTAAACCTAACTCATGAAAGTCTGCAGTAACAATGCCAGCCTGCATCCCTTCTGTTTTGTTAACAGCCAAAATCACGGGGCGACCTGTTTTACGCAAGAAATCAGCAATCACATGATCTTGTGGCGCCATGCCTAAGCGGCCATCCACTAAGAAAATAATAATGTCAGATTCAGCTACCGCTTGCTTCGTTTGCTTAGCCATTTCGGCTACGATGCCAGTCTTGGCAACCGGCTCAAAACCACCGGTATCTACACAAATAAATGGGCGCTCACCAATTCGACCTTTACCGTAGTGACGATCTCTAGTCAGTCCAGAAAAATCTGCTACCAAAGCATCGCGTGAGCGAGTCAGGCGATTAAAAAGAGTTGATTTTCCGACATTAGGACGGCCGACGATAGTGATGACTGGGTTCATTTTGGACTGTACGCTGCTAGTTTTCCACCTTGGGATTGAATCAAGATGAGGCCGCCAACTGCAACAGGGGCGGCTGAGATTGGACTGCTATCGTGACGAAAGCGAGAAATATAATCGCCCTTCGCCTGTGTAAATGTATGAACGTAACCCTCAGCATCGCCCATCAATACCACACGACCAATGGCAAGAGATTCTCCTACATCTCGGAATGTGAGCTTAGTGCTTTCCCAAACTGGCGTTCCATCTTTTGTAGCGAATGCAGAGATCTCAGATTTTTCATTTGCCGAAAAAACCAATTCGGCGCTTTGAGAGGTTCCAGTGTAGCTAGAAAAATCTTTATACCAAATGAGATTTCCAGTCCTCACTTGCCCACAACCAATACGGCCTTGGTAAGACACTGCACAGACGGTATCCCCCTCTAAGCTTGGCTTAGAAGTAACATCATTAAGGCGTTCAATTTCCGAAAAGCCTTTAGGGAACGATATGGGGGTCTCCCAGATTAAACCGCCATTAGCAATCGCAATCATGCCAAAACGTCCACCTGAAAATCCAGTCACTACCACCTCATTATTCAGGGGTAACATGCCATAGCCAACGCGCAAAGATAAAGCAGCTTGCGGTCTTTGATAAATCCACTTACGAGCACCTGTTTTGGTATCTAATCCCAAGAAACGATTATCCAATGTTCGGATCACTACGACGCCGCCTGCTACTACAGGCTCACTCAATACTTCGCTAGCAATATTGACATTCCATAGCGGCTTACCCGTGTCATTTAATGCATAAACCGTGCCTTTAATACCAATAACAACGGTAATATTTCCATCTGTACCAGGACCAATACCTAAGCGTTCCGGCACAGAGGCCTCCCACACTTTTTTACCGGTGGCTAAGTCAACTTTGGTGACAGTCCCACTATGAGACGCCGTGTAAACCCCGTCTCCTGCAACTGCGGGATGAAAATTAAATGTTTCTGACGAGCCAATATTGGTAGTCCAGACAGGAAGCATTTCAAACTGATTCGTTACCGGAGTTAGTTCTGCTGGCTTACGGACACGCGCACTACCAGAGCACCCAATCAAAGTAAATGCAAGAGAGCCGATGAGAAGAGCGGTTACTAACCGCTTTTTCTGATGGTTCATTGCATTGATCACCGAGTCACTCCTCCAACCGCATCTAACTTGACCTTCAGGAGACGGCGTGCCTCTTCAGGCAATTCTTTTGCTTGATCTAATTTTTTCCAAGCATCTTGATAGCTTGCCTTTGCTTCAGCATTTTTCTTTTGCACCAGGTACCAATCACCTCGGCGCTCAAGCCAGAGAGCCTCAAATCCCTGAATAGGCTTTTCCTTCAGGATCTGATCAGCCTCAGCAAAATTTTGGTCGCCTCCCTGCTCTATTAGCTGAGAGACAAGGCGCAGTTTTGCCAATGCTAAGTAAGCATCATTAGAAGCATTTTTGGCAGCCCATCGTAAATACTCAATCGCCTTGGCACTATCACCAGCATCGGAAGCAACTCTCGCAGCTACTAAGCTAGACATCGCAGCGTAAGAAGTGCGAGCAAAGTCTTTTTGTAGATCATTGGCGGCGCGCAAGGTCAGATCTTTATCTCCCTTAGCAATTGCAGTCACCATCGTTTCATAGAGCTTAGAAGCCTCTGTAGCCTGATTATTGAGCCACCAATAATAAGCACTATAAGCTGCATACGTAAATAAAACTGTTGTCAGAACTCCAGCAATCAAGTTACGATATTTTTGCCAAAAATCTTTCAGTTGGTCTATCTGATCTTGTTCTTGTAAATCTAAAGGCATATCAATCCAAACTCATTTATTGGTCATTATTTTTAGGGCTAAGCTCATTCTATTCGGAGGCGCCAACAATTGCTTCCATTACGGCTTCTAGCAGCCCATCTAAAGGGACAGCTTTTTGCTCACCACTGGCCCGCAGGTCTTTTAATTGCGCTTCATTCCTAGCTAATTCATCGGGGCCAATAATGACTGCAAAGGCAGCGCCACTGCTATCTGCCTTCTTCATCTGCGACTTAAAGCTAGCCGAATCACCATCTGGTGGGCAAAAGAGAATGGTGTCAATTCCGGCGCTACGAAGACGCTCAGCAATAATCATCGCGGTCGTGAAAGTCTCCCCACCCTGATGCAACACATAAACATCGCATTGGGCCAGTGGTGCAGGAAGTGAATTTGAAACCATCATCAACTCAAGGACGCGCTCCATGCCCATAGCCCAACCACAAGCAGGAGCGGCTTTACCACCCATCCGCTCAATCAGGGGATCATAGCGCCCGCCGCCAGCAATCGTTCCCTGTGCGCCAAGCTCATCTGTTATCCATTCAAAGACAGTGAGGTTGTAGTAATCCAAACCACGCACTAAACGCGGATTGATCTTGCACGGGATATTGTTAGCTTTCAGTAAAGCCTGAACCGCATTAAAGTGTTGCAACGATTCATCACCCAAAAAATCTAATAACTTTGGCGCACCCTCGATTAATGCCTGCATCTCTGGATTTTTTGTATCCAGAATTCGTAAAGGGTTGCTTAAAAGACGTCGCTGTGAATCCTCATCTAATTGCGCTTGATGCTTTTCAAAATAGGCGACTAAGGCTGTGCGATGCTCTGCACGCTCATGAGCTTGTCCTAAAGAATTAATTTCCAGACGGACACCTATTAAACCAAGCTCATCCCATAAGCGCTGACCCATGAGAATGATTTCTGCATCGATATCGGGACCAGCAAAACCCAAAGCCTCAATGCCAAACTGATGAAATTGACGGTAACGCCCTCGTTGTGGACGCTCATGACGAAACATTGGCCCCGTATACCAGAGACGTTTTGGCCCTTCATACAACAAATTATTTTCAATCACAGAACGCACTAATGCAGCCGTGCCTTCAGGACGCAGAGTAAGCTGCTCACCATTTAAACGATCTTCGAAGGAATACATTTCTTTTTCAACGATATCGGTTACTTCACCAATCCCGCGCTGAAATACTGCAGTAGCTTCTACTATAGGTGTTCGTAAAAACTCATAACCATAAGCTCGCGTGAGATCACGTAATACTTGCTCAAGATGTGCCCACTGAGCCGCATCAGCTGGCAACAAATCATTCATGCCACGAACGCCATTAATCTTTTGCGCCTTCTGAGCTTTCGTTTGATTACTTTGATCGGTCATTTTTATTCTTATTTTTATTACACTTTTGCTGCGTAGTTGTGCTTGACGTATTCATCAACAATCACCTGAAAATCTTGTGCAATATTTTCACCGCGTAATGTTTTGACCTTGATGCCATCAACAAATACTGGGGCTGCAGGCACTTCGCCAGTACCCGGCAATGAAATACCAATATTGGCGTGCTTACTTTCCCCTGGGCCATTAACGATACACCCCATTACAGCCACATTCATATTTTCAACTCCAGGATGTGTTTTTTTCCAGATGGGCATTTGCTGACGCAAATAAGACTGAATATTAGCCGCCAACTCTTGAAAGGTTGTGCTCGTGGTTCTGCCACAACCAGGACAAGCAATCACCATTGGTGTGAAATTACGCAAGCCCATCGTTTGCAAAATTTCTTGCGCCACAATGACTTCGTTTTCACGGGGTGCGCCAGGATCTGGAGTAAGTGATACGCGGATGGTATCGCCAATACCTTCTTGCAAGAGGATAGCCATTGCCGCAGTTGAAGATACAATCCCTTTGCTACCCATTCCCGCTTCGGTTAAACCCAAGTGCAAAGGATAATCTGAGCGACGCGATAAATCGCGATAGACCGCCACTAAATCTTGAACATTGCTCACCTTACAAGAGAGCATAATTTGATTAGGATTCATTCCCAGCTCTACCGCTTTTTCTGCCGACTGCAAAGCCGACTGAATCAATGCCTCAATCATGACTTCTTGTGCAGTCTTAGGATCAGATAAGGCAGCATTGCTATCCATCACAGAAGCTAAGAGCTCTTGATCTAAGCTACCCCAGTTCACGCCAATCCGAATGGGCTTGTCATATTTGCATGCTGCTTCGATCATTTGGGCAAATTGTGGATCACGCTTGGCGCCTTTGCCTACGTTACCTGGATTAATGCGGTACTTAGACAGTGCTTTAGCGCACTCGGGATAATCTCTGAGCAAGGTGTGCCCGTTGTAATGAAAGTCACCAATCAATGGGACTAACACATCCATTTTATCAAGCTGCTCACGAATATATGGAACCGCGGCAGCAGCTTCAGGTGTATTAACTGTAATGCGTACCATTTCTGATCCAGCGCGCGCTAATTCTTTTACTTGAATCGCAGTGCCAACTGCATCTGCAGTATCGGTATTGGTCATGGACTGAACTCGTACTGGCGCATTACCACCAACTGTAATGATGTTAGTTTTCCAAGCGACCGTTGCTTGACGTGTTGCGCGTTTAGGGGCGGGGCCCAATGGCAAAGTTGGTAAGGCGCTCATTAGCTATCCAATTTCTTCAGCCATTCAATGGGCTGCTCTTGTGTATGAATAATCTCTGAATCATGAACTGCACGCTCGCGCACGCGGGTACGATCCACAACATCTCCTGCTAGCTGACCACAGGCTGCAGCAATATCATCACCACGAGTCTTGCGCACAGTCGCCACCATGCCAGCATCTAGAAGAATACTTGCAAATGCACTAATACGCTGTGCGGAAGAGCGCTTAAGCTCAGACTCAGGAAATGGATTAAAAGGAATCAGGTTCACCTTGCACTTAATATTTTTGAGAAGGCGCACCAATTCTTTAGCTTGAATATCTGAGTCATTGATGCCATCCAGCATGCAATACTCAAAAGTTAAAAAATCTCTTGGAGCAAAAGGTAGGTAACGCTCGCAGGCAGCCAGTAATTCGCGTAGCGGATATTTTTGATTCAGCGGCACAAGCTGATCTCGCAATGCATCGTTGGGCGCATGCAATGACACTGCAAGTGCTACTGGGCAGTCTTGCGCCAAACGATCAATCATTGGCACTACACCAGACGTAGAAACAGTGACTCGTCGACGTGATAAGCCGTAAGCTCTATCATCGAGCATCAAATGTAAGGCTGACACCACATTATCGTAATTGAGTAAAGGTTCGCCCATACCCATCATCACCACATTAGAAATGACACGACCAGTGTGCTCCCAGCCAGGGGTTGGAAATTTTTCAATTCTGCGGACGGCTTCAGGATCATTGCGCAAAAGATGCTCAGCAAACCATAGTTGACCAATGATTTCACCAGAAGTGAGATTACGTGAGAATCCTTGGTATCCAGTGGAGCAAAAGCGGCAATTGACTGCACAACCCGCCTGCGAGGAAATACACAAAGTGCCGCGATCATCCTCGGGTATGAATACAGACTCCACCGCATTCCCAACGCCCACGTCCAGTAGCCACTTGCGTGTTCCGTCTGCGGCATGTTCATCTTTGATAACGGGGAGAGAAAGTACTTCTGCTTTGTCTAGCAAAATCGCTCTAAAGCTTTTTGCCAGATCACTCATGTCATTAATGTCGGATACACCACGCTGATGTATCCACTGCATGAGTTGTTTTGCCCTAAAGGGCTTTTCATTCAAGCCCGCGACATACGCTGCCATTTGGTCAGCGTCAAAATCTAAGAGATTTACGCGCGGGGAGGTCAATGCGCCTACTTATGAATAAACAGGGGTTGATTAACGATTGAAAACATTCATGCCAGGGAAGAAAAAAGCCACTTCCGCTGCAGCAGTTTCAGGCGCATCAGAACCATGAACTGCGTTTGCATCAATGCTGTCAGCAAAGTCAGCACGGATAGTGCCTTTGTCTGCCTTCTTAGGATCAGTCGCGCCCATCAAATCGCGGTTTTTAGCAATTGCGCCTTCACCTTGTAATACTTGAATCATGACTGGGCCAGAAATCATAAAACTCACCAAATCTTTGAAGAAAGGACGATCTTTATGAACGCTATAGAACTGCTCCGCTTCCGATTGCGAAAGATGCGCCATTTTGGACGCGATAATCTTCAAACCGGCAGATTCAAAACGATCATAGATTTTGCCGATAACGTTTTTAGCGACAGCATCAGGTTTGATAATAGATAGTGTGCGTTCAATTGCCATTCAATACTCCAATAGTGATTTCAAAGATTTTTGTGAAATAAGCCTCAATTGAGAGGAAAAATAGTCTACACCCCCACCCTATTTCGACGACCCCCGAATTATACCTTGCCCGACCCTATTTACCCCTATATAAGTAGGGCTAAGCCATTGAATTTACAGGGCATAACCCTATAATTTGTAATCTTTTTAACTAGACACTTGAAATTCACCCATTTTGTCTATACTTACAGTTAATGGCCCTATATGGGCTCTTGTAATAACGATAAAGAAGGAGTCAATATGAGTGATCTAAACTCTTACGGCTTTGGCCAGACCAGCTCAATTAGCAGTATGCAGGTACGTAACCGCGTACTTAGAAATACCTATGCCCTCTTGGCGCTATCTATGGTTCCAACTGTGATTGGAGCGTGGCTTGGCATTGCAATGGGCTTTAACTTCATGGCACAAAGCCCATTCATGGGATTCATTTTGTTTTTGGCAATTGCCTTCGGTTTCTTTTGGGCTATCGAGAAAAACAAGGATACCGGTTTAGGTGTCCTACTCCTCTTGGGCTTTACTTTCTTCATGGGGCTCATGCTTTCCCGCTTGGTTGGCTACACCCTGAACAGTTACAGCAATGGTGCAACACTAGTAATGCTTTCATTCGGCGGCACAGCAGCGATTTTTGCCACCATGGCAACGATTGCTACAGTGAGCAAGACTGACTTTGCCGGCATGGGTAAATGGTTGATGGTTGGAGTACTGCTCTTGATCGTCGCTTCTTTGGCTAACATCTGGTTGCAGTTACCAGCATTGATGTTGACTGTGATGATTTTGGCGATTGCGATCTTCTCAGCTTTCATCTTGGTCGACGTGCAGCGCGTCATTAATGGTGGTGAAACAAACTACGTGATGGCTACCCTAGCGATCTACTTAGATGTGTACAACGTCTTCACCAACTTGCTCGCTCTCTTAGGTATTTTTGGTGGCAATAAAGACTAATTAATCAGGTCTTAGAACTCAATGAATAAAAGGCGCCTAGGCGCCTTTTTTCGTTTCTACTTTTCTACTTTTCTACTTTTCAATTATTACTTCGCGGTCAGATCATCACACCATGCGTAATAAGTATTAACCCATTGGGCAAATGGACCTTCATTTACTCGACCCGCACCACAGCCGGCCAACTTGTTATCACTAATGTCATAGACACCTGAGCCGCCCTTGTATGCAATCTGCAACTTTTTCCCATCCGGAGAAATGGTGCCGATTTCATAGGCTTTGTAGTTTGGATTTTGATAGATGAACTCAACATGCGGACCATCTTGTTTGATGACCGTCAAAGTCGCTGTTACATTATGATTCTGTGTCTTAGGATTCTTTTTAGAGGCATTAATAGAAGTTTCAGTCGTATTTCCGCTATAAACCTTTGCCAAAGTGGGAATACCTTGGGCATTGACATGGAAGCTGAGCCCTAAGCCAAGAGCAAGGGCAAGGATTGATTTCATAAAATTCCTTTGTGTGAAATGAAAAGAGATTACTACTGTTTTTTATCACACAATCCAGAATATTGGGGTGATGCTAGTGAATTGACGGCTTGATTCTGTCAAAAACAGCCATCGACTCCACGTGGGAGGTGTGGGGAAACATATTGACGATGCCTACACTACTCAAAACGAAGCCTGCATGATGGCATAAAATCTCAGCGTCTCTGGCTAAAGTTTTAGGATTGCACGATACATAAACAATGCGCTCGGGAATTAATGGGCTTGATTGGGAATGTAAATCTGCTAGCGCCTGACAAATTTGCATGGCACCCTCACGCGGTGGATCCATCAACCAGCGCTCTGCCTTTCCCCAAGAGGTAATGGTTTCGGTTGTTACTTCAAAAAGATCACTTTGTATAAAGTTAACTTGATTGTCAAGCCCATTATGTTGAGCATTTTCCTCCGCACGCGTTGTTAAGCTCGCTAAACCCTCAATTCCCAAAACTTGCTTTGCTTTTCTGGCAAGTGCTAATGTGAAATTTCCAATTCCGCAAAAGAGATCAAGCACTCGATCGCTAGGTCTTACCTCAAGTAAGCGTATCGCCCTACTCACGAGTGCACGATTCATCAGATGATTGACTTGCGTAAAATCAGCCGGCTTAAATGGCATCTCAATATCAAACTCAGGCAGGCGATAACAAAGCTTGCCACTCTCTGGATAAAAAGGCGCTACCGTTTCAATCCCCTTGGGTTGTAACCAAATCCAAACCTGATGTAGATCTGCAAAGTTTCGCAACAGTTGCTCATCAGCAGGAGTTAAGGGCATTAAATTTCGAAATACTAGGGCAGTGACTGGTTTGGATTTTTTGGGGTCATCTGAAAGAGGATCCTCTGGCTCACCCACTGCTACTTCAATTTGAGGCATACGATCCACAATCGAAAGAGCCATTACCAACTGACGAAGTTTAGGAAGCAGATCGGAGACATGCTTTGGCAATATCTCACAGGCCGTCATATCAGCAACATAGCCACTCTTACCTTCATGAAAACCAATCAGTACAGTACCTTTTTTGATTGAGCGGTTCACTACGCTTAAGCGTGCACGCTGACGATATTCCCAAGCGGGGCCGCCCATAGGGCGTAAAACTTCTAATGGCTTTAACTGAGCAATGTGCTCTAAATCATCTTCTAAAACACGTTGCTTCATTGCAATTTGTGCGCGAATATCTAAGTGCTGCATGGTGCAGCCACCACAGATTCCAAAAAACTGACATTGGGGTTCCGCCCTAAATACGGCTGGCTTTAGAATCTCTAAAACCTTCGCTTTACTAAAACGGGCTTTGTCTTGAGTGATGACATAAGTCACTTTTTCGGTAGGCAGAGCACCTCGGATAAAAATCACTTTTCCGCTTTGCCCTAGGGCTGCTTCTGCTTCATTAGGGGCTAAGCGAGCGATGCCTTGTGCGTCTAGGTCTAATGATTCAATTTCTACTACCTCAGTCACCACAATATTGACTGGCTTCTGCCCTCTACGCATCCGTAGAGAATCCTTGAAGATATTCTTGCCATTGACCACCGTTAGGTTCTTTTGCCTCTTTTTCAAGATAGGCTTTTACAAAGGCAACTTCTTCTTGATACTCATCTAATGTAAATCCACCTCTCAGCAATTGAAAACGACAGTACATCAGATAGGTATTGACGACATCAGTTTCGCAATAACGACGAATATCATTAATTTTGCCTTCTTGATAAGCTGGCCAAACTTGACTACCGTCCATGCCCATCTTCCCCGAAAAGCCACAGAGCTTTGCTAAACCATCTAGCGGTGCATTCGCCCTGCCATTAAATTTTGCTAACAGATCCATCACATCGAGATGGCGCATGTGATAACGACTAATGTAATTGTTCCACTTAAAGTCACGACTATCGGCCTCTTGACTCTCACCCATCTCCCAATAACGTGGCGCCTGAATATGATTCACTAAAGCGCGATAGTGCAGCACTGGTAAGTCAAAGCCACTGCCATTCCAAGAAACCAGTTGGGGCGTATATTTTTCGATCAAATCAAAAAAGGCTTGCACCAATATCTTTTCATCGTCTTGTGGCGTCCCAAGGGTGCCCACCTTAATTTGAGGCGCACCCTCTTTGGTTGTTCTGCGAATAACGCATGAAATAGCGACGATCTTTTGTAAGAAGAGCGGTAAAAATTCGCTACCGGTTTTAGCCGCACGCTCTGCCATTACTGCAGCAGCAACCTGCGCATCACTCATACTAGCTGGATAATCTTCTAGACGACGAAGACCAGCGACATCTGGAATGGTCTCAATATCAAAAACAAGCACAGTGGCCATAGCTGCTTACTGCAAGTAAGGTGTTGGATTAACTGGCTTACCGTTTACACGTAACTCAAAGTGTAATTTGGGTGAATTGGTATCGGTATCACCCATTTCGGCAATCTTCTGACCCTTGCGAACATTGTCACCCTCTTTTACCAGAAGCTTACTGTTATGTGCGTAGGCTGTGAGATAGGTATTGTCATGTTTAATAATGATTAAATTGCCATAACCTCTTAGGCTGTTGCCCGCATAAACCACATTGCCATCAGAGGCTGCTTGCACAGGTTCACCGACTTTACCGGCAATATCAATGCCTTTATTTTTATCAGTAAACTCCTCAGTCACTTTTCCCTTAGCCGGCCAAGATAAGCGTATGCCAGGCTCTGCCACTACCTCTGCTTTGGTGACTGGTAGTATGCTACTGTCTACTTTGGCTGCATCTGGCTTATCCGCAGGAATCACTTTCACTTCCATGGGTTTGCTTGATTTAGCACCAGCTGGTGGCTTGATCAAGATCAGATCATCGATCTCAATAATATTGGGATTAAAACCGGGATTAGCTGCGCTATTCCAAGAGGCGACATCACGCGGTGCCTGACCATGATCTAAGGCAATGCGCGCTAAAGTATCACCCCGTTTAACGCGATAGTAGCCCGGAGGAGTTGATTCGGATACGCTAGTGCTGGGGCTAGTACTAGCGGTAGTAGTAGCACTACGATCTGTAACACTAGCAGGCTTAGTACGCGGTGTAGCGCACCCAACTGTTAGAGCAACAGCAGCACCTACAAGCACTAAAAAACAAGCTTTAGGTAAAAACTTAGTCATTGGAGGAAATAGGATCTTCATACTACCCCTGATTGTAAGGGTACAAAAAAGACCTCGTCTAGAACAGTTCTTTGATAGCGCTGAGAACTCATCCTCTCTACTAAAACAAGCTGCTGCTCTTTTTGATTTTTAGCCACTGGAGCAACTAAACGACCCCCAATAGCCAATTGATCAAGCAAGGCATCAGGAATACCCAATCCCGCAGCTGCCAAAATAATGCCGTCAAATGGAGCAGCTTGCGGCAAGCCCAAAATACCATCACCATAAATTAAGCGCAGATTTTTGATCCGAAATGGTCGTAATTTTGCACGGGCCATATCGTGCAAAGGACGAATGCGCTCAATCGAATACACCTCTTCGGCTAACAAGCTCAGAACCGCCGCCTGATATCCACACCCAGTGCCGATTTCGAGTACCTTGCCCAACTTTTGTCTCGGCTTATGGAGTAACTCAATCATCCGCGCCACTACCGAAGGCTTGGAGATAGTTTGTTGATGACCAATCGGAAGTGCCGAGTCTTCATACGCTTGCGCATGCAATCCTGCATCCATAAAGGCATGACGCGGCACTGTCGCAAGAGCCTCTAAAGTCTTACCGTGCTTGATACCGCCTGCATGAACTTTTGCTGCTAATGCTTGTCGATAAGCAGCAAAACGTTCTGTTGGAGCCTTCAACCGCGATCCCAGCCATTAGCACGCATCGCTGCTAAACGAGCATGGTGCGTTAAGTCTAATTGCATGGGCGTAATGGAGATACAGCCCTCATCAATCGCATGAAAGTCAGTTCCCTCAGAGTTATCTTTGACATGCCCTGCTGCACCGATCCAATAGATCTTGTCACCGCGCGGACTATCTTGCACTACCACTGGTTGAGAATGATGGCGATTACCCAGGCGCGTTACACGCCAGCGATAGAGCTCAGCATAAGGACGATTGGGAATATTGACATTGAGTAATGTAGCGGTGCCATCCTGACGTGCTAATTGTGGGCTAGCTAAATTGGAGACTAGCATTTGCGCCACTACATCATGCGCGGCTTTGGCAGCATCATCAATCCGATTCCAGCCTCGGTCAATTTGTGAAAATGCAATTCCGGGGACGCCGAACATCACGCCTTCTACGGCGGCGGCTACGGTACCAGAATATAAAACATCCTCGCCCATATTCTCACCTTGATTGATGCCTGAGATGACCAAGTCAGGCTTTTGTTCCAAGAAGCCGGTCATCGCTACGTGCACGCAGTCCGTTGGGGTGCCATTGATAAAAAAGAAGCCATCGCGCTCACCACCAGCCACACGGTGAATCGATAGAGGCCTAGATAGTGTTAATGAATTAGAGGCTCCACTATGATTTTGCTCAGGAGCAATCACAGTGATGCGCCCCAATGGACGAACAGCTTCGACTAAAGCCAAGAGGCCAGGGGCTAGATAGCCATCATCATTAGAAACCAAGATATGGGGCTGATGAATACTCATAACTTCGATACACTTTCGGTTAATTAAATATTACTTGCTCGAGTTAAGGCGCGCCCTCTAAACCAGCCATAAATCACCGGCAATACCAAAAGAGTCAAAATCGTTGTAGTCACCATACCGCCAACAATCACGAGTGCTAATGGACGCTGTGCTTCTGAGCCAATCGATTGAGATAAGGCAGCAGGCAAGAGTCCTAAGCCCGAAAGCATGGCAGTCATCAGAACAGGGCGAACACGTAATGCGGCTCCTTCCACCATGACATCTTTCATCTTGCTATGCTCATCAGCGCTTGCTTTATTAATAAAAGAAATGAGAATGACCCCGTCTTGGATTGCAATACCAAAGAGCGATAAAAAACCAAAGAAGGCTGAAATACTTAAGGTCTCCCCCGCTAAGTGCAAAGCAATCACTCCGCCAATCGCAGCAAATGGGACATTAATCATCACAATGAAGGCATCTCGGAAGTTACCAAAGGCGCTGACTAGCAATAGGAAAATACCCAATAAAGCTAAAGGCACAATCAGCATCAGCTTCTTCTGTGCTTGCTTCATCTGATTGAACTGACCATCCCAGCTAATCGAATAATTTGGAGGCAAAGTGATATTTTTCTCAACCAAAAATTGCGCATCCTCGACGGCACTACCCAAATCGCGATTACGTACGCTAAATTTAATTGCAATATACCTTTTACCAGCTTCACGATAAATAAAGAATGGGCCATCGGACAGCTGCACCGTAGCAACCATCGATAAAGGAATGGCCTTACCATCAGGTGCATCTACTAATAAACGGCTGACATCGGCCACATCATTACGACTACCTTCATTTAAGCGAATAGCAATACCAAAAGTCTTCTCGTCCTCAAGCAGGCTAGTAACCGCAGTTCCACCAATAGCATTTGCTACCAGTGTCTGTACATCATTAACATTAATACCATAGCGAGCAGCTCTGTCGCGATCAATTTGAATATTCAAGGTTGGCTGGCCCAGCTCTTTCAAAATACCTTCATCAGCAACACCCCGGACTTTTTTGAGTTGGGCAAGGACTTCATGCGCCTTTTGATCTAGCACTTCAAGATCGGTACCGTAAATCTTGACAGAATTTTCACCTTTCACTCCTGATAAAGCTTCGTTCACGTTATCTTGAATATATTGCGAGAAGCTATAAGTGATACCAGGGATCTTATTTAACTCGGTCTCTAGATGCGCAATCAAATCCTTCTTAGTTACACCGGAAGGCATCTTGTCAGGACTCTTTAAATACAAACCATATTCCTGGTTAAATACTCCGGTTGAATCAGTACCATCATCAGGGCGTCCAATTTGTACGGCAACCTTATCAATGTCAGGTTGCTTAATAAAGGTTTCTCGTAGTTGATTTGCCACCTTCACGGAGTAATCAAGATCTACCGTATTAGGCAAGGTGACGCGTAACCAAATATTGTTTTCTTCTAAAGTTGGTAAGAAGGCAGTTCCTAAACGGGTCATGCTCAGTAGCGTTAGCCCAAGTACAAATACGGCTACTGAGAAGACTGTTAATGGGCGATCCATCCATCTTCTGAGCAAAGGTTTATAACCATTGAGAATCTTGGTTATAAATGAAGGTGGCTTATGCGTAAGACTTTCACCAAAGACCAAAGAAACCATCGCGGGCAAGAAGGTCAGGCTTAAAACCATGGCAGCGATTAAGGCAAAGCCCATCGTAAAGGCCATCGGTTTAAAAATAATGCCTTCTACGCCACCCATAAAAAATAATGGGGAATAGGCAACGATGATAATGGCCGTTGAATAAATCATTGCGCGCTGAACTTCGCTGGTAGCCTGAATAATGCTTTGGTTTAAGCGCTTACCACCCTCCTCTAAATGACGCATGACGTTTTCTGTCAGGATCACCGCTGAATCCACAATTACACCAAAGTCAATTGCGCCCAGAGAAATCAAGTTTGCTGGCACGCTCCATAAGTGCATCTGAATAAAAGAGACGCAAAGTGCTAAAGGAATGACCGCAGCTACTACTGCAGCAGCACGCAGATTACCCAGGAAAATAAACAACACCCCAAGCACTAATGAGATACCAAAAAATAGTGTGTGCTTAACCGTTCCAATCGTAATATCGAGTAATACCTGACGGTCATAGAAAGGCTTTATTTCGATGCCAGGAGGAAGCACATGTTTATTAATATTATTGACAGTATTGTGAACGCGCGCCAATACTTCTGTCGCATTCTCACCGCGACGTAAATACACAATCCCTTCAACTGAGTCGGCGTTCTCATTAAATTGGAACATACCTAAACGTGGCGCATTTCCAATTTGTACTTTTGCGACATCGCCAATCCGAATGGGAACACCACCATTGAGAGTGATGACGACTTGTTTAATATCCTCGATATTTTTTAAAAGACCAACACCGCGCACTACAAACTGCTGCTCACCACTAGGCAAAAGTCCACCGCCAGTATTGCTATTGGCATTAGTCAGAGCAGCAATCATCTGGTTGATGGTGATGCCCTTAGCCTGCAAGCTTTCAGGGCTGACAATCACTTGATATTGACGAACCCCGCCGCCAAAAGAGGAAACATCTGCTACACCAGGAGTTTGTTTGAGCTCCTTATAGATCTCATAGTTTTGTAAGGTTTTGAGTCGTCTTGATGAAGCGTAATCAGAGCGTACTTCATAGCGCATGATCTCGCCAGTTGCATCAGAATCTGGGCTGATACTCGAGTTGACCCCAGGAGGAAAATCCACTTTTCCCAAACTAGTAATAAAGATTTGACGTGCCTTGAAGGGATCGGTAGTGTCATTAAATTTTAAAGTGACGACCGATAAACCAAATAGCGATACCGAACGAAAAGCTTGTAAACCAGGAATACCGGCTAAGGCATTTTCTACTGGAATCGTGACTTGTTGCTCCACTTCCGTAGTGCTTCGGCCGGGCCACTGAGAAATCGCCTGGATAGTCAGTGGTGCAACGCCAGGATATGGCTGAATCGGCAACTTGCTCAAACTGAACATGCCTAAGCCGAGCAAAACAATTGAAGCGAATATAACAATCACTCGCTTCTCAATAACCCCGCGAATAAAGGAGGTCAAAATGCTCACTTAGTCCTCCTGCTTGGCAAAACGATCGTTCAGAAGAACCGCACCTTCAGCCAATATCTGCCAGCCTGGTTCAATGCCTTCAGTAATGGCAAAAGTCTTACTATTTAAGTCATAGCCTTTAACTTGAATGCGCCTAAAGGTTTCAGGTCCAACTCTAATGATGGCAAATCGCGCTTCGCGAATACGGACAATGGCAGTTTGTGGCACTACGATGGCATCGGCAGTTCCTGTTGTCAATAGTCCAGAAACGAACATATCTGGTCGCAAGAGATTATCTGTATTTTCTACATCAGCACGAATTAATAAAGTGCGCGTTTGTGGATCGACCGCTGGCGCAATGTAATTGGCATAAGCGACAAACTCTTTATCAGGATAAGCCTCCAGACGTAAAATAATTTTCTGGCCAGGCTTAATCATCCTAAAGTCTTGCTCAAAGATATTGCCCAAGAACCATAGTTGCTTAGGATCAGCCAAGGTTGCGATCACATCACCTGAATTGACTGCTGTACCTGGCTCTACATTACGTTTGACCACTACACCCTTTAAAGGTGAGCGCATAACTAAATTGGGCTGAGTCTTGCCTGAACTTTCAATAGCCTTAATATCACTATCACTAGCTCCAAGATTTCGCATGCGGTTAGCCGCGGCATCCTGTGTGAAATGTGCATCGTCTAACAAATCAGTCATGGCCTTATTCGAAACGAAGACCTTAGAAATTTTGGATGACAGTAAATATTCTTGCTGAGCAGATATAAATTCAGGGCTATAGAGCTCTACGACAGGAGACCCAACATTGACTTGAGCGCCTTCGAAGGCATAAATACGCTCGACCCTACCTGGCGCGCGCGCTGACAATACTTTAGATTTTTCTGCATTAAAGGCAATTCTTCCGGGGACCTTAATATCAATGGGTACTTGAACTTTTACAGCCGATTGAAAGATATAAATTTCAGGGTTGAGTTTGATACCTGGAAGATTAAGCTCAACAATGCCACTCTTCTCAACTTTAAGTGCTTTATCAGAAGCCTCAATTTTGACCATACGGTTAACGTTAGTCACCCGGCCCAATACGATGCCCAGTGAGAGAATAGCAAAAGCAACTGCCAACAAACGAACACGATTACGATTTGTTGGGCTGAGATTCCAATACAAACCAGCAAGGCCTGCAAGAGCAATTTTTGAATGGCGTGAGCCATGATGCACGCCATTATGCAAATGGGGCTTTAGCTTTTCATAAAAGCGCTTCATTTGCGTCAGAATCTTATTAATCAACACTGCTCCTTAAAAAGGCTCTTTGCCTGCAGAAACATACAAAACCGCCTGGGCTTGCATGAGATTACTCTCAGCTTGCGCCAAAGCAATCTCTAAGTTACGCAATTGTGTCTGCGCAGTCAATAAATCATTAAATCCTTGGCCATTATTTGAGTATTGAGTGAGGCCCACTCTGTAGGCCGCCTCTGCCTGGGGAACTTGGCGGTCTCTCAAAAACTGGGTTTGATTTTTGGCCTGCTCATAAACAGCATAGGCCGTGTTAACACCCAAGACAATTTGCTGACGATAAGAAATATTGCCAGCCTCAGCGGCCGCTTGACTCCGCTGCGCCTGCTCTACTCCATATCTTTCTTTGGTAAAGAAATATAAAGGAATAATGAGGTCGAACTCTAGTTGATAAAACATCGTGCTGTTATTCGATGCGAATGGTCCACGCGGAGTATATGAAGATCCAATCACCTGAAAATCTGGCAAATAGGCTTTCTTAGCTAAATCAACACCTTTGCGAGCTGCCTCGAGTTGCAATGCAGAGCTCTTGAGAGTCGGGTGACTCGTCTCTGCGTAATCTTCAAGCTCCAATAAGGTGGGTACATTACTTATGGCACGACGGACATCTGCACGCAAGATTAATTTTTCTCTGGCGTGACGCCCCACCAAGGTATTAATGCTTTTAATGGCTACGTCTAACTGGCGCTCGGCATTAAATTGATCAGCTTGTGCTGCACTTTGCGCTACTTGCGCATTGAGATATTCCACATAAGCAGCGGAGTTATTGGAATAACGGGCTTTTGCTACGTTCTTAGTCATTTCTAGGCGAATCACGGATTCTTTTAAAACCTGCAATTGCTTTTGCGAGGCTAAAGCGCTAAAGAACAGAGATGAGAGTTGCGCGCCTAACTGTAAATAGCTTGCCTCACTTTGCGCTAATAGCGCTTCTGCATTGGTATTGGCAATGTCAGAAGCCAAACTTCTCTTTCCTGGAAACTGAAAGGGTTGCGCTATAGAAATAGAATTGTTATTGCTAATCCCGCCAGGGTACTGAGTAGTTGGTGCATTAGCACCCCCAAGTGCCAATGGTGAGTTTGACGGCATACCTGACCATACGAAACCTACTTGTGGATTTGCAGGTGCTGCAATTTGAGGAACGGTCGCCTTGGCAGATAAATAAGATTCGCGTAAGGAAGCTAACTGCGGATTATTTAATTTGAGCTCATTCCAGAGTTGACGCAGGTCCATCTCTGAAGGACCCGTAGAAGCTGCCTTGGTATAAATTTTAGGAGTATTAGCTGAATCGACTGGCAGCAATGACTCTATTTGCTTGTTAGATTGGTTGCCAGCAGTCTTTGCCCCAATAGTAGGAGGCATGCCTAGTGGATTGCTTTGATCAGGCTGAACTCGAACTGTTCCAGAGCTAGAGCTCTGCTCACCTGTTTGTGCCAATACTGGAAAACAATAGGCGCTAAAAACAAAAGTAGTGATTGCCAGTTTGGCCATCCTTTTGAAAGCTCTTACAGTACTCATTTTGCGTTGGTTAAGAATCAACAAATGCTGCTACCTCTAAATCAGTCAAAAGCTGTTTTTATAGCCCCTGATACTGTTTATGATCATTCCAATACCCATTACAGGGAGATCTGAAGATTATAGGGTAGAAAAGATAAAAGTCGAATTATCGACAATACCTATCTCATTGATTCTAACGATAATAATGAAACTTCAAGTCATCAAATAACTTAAAACTCAGCATGAATCCTAAAGGAAAGGATGCTGACTGGTCCGCGGGCAGAGTTATAAGCAGGATTGCTGATGTACTGAAAGTTCAAACCAGCTAAGACATTTTTAACAACTGCAGCATTGTAGTAAAGCTCTGCAATGCGCTCAGGGCGATAACTAATGGCCTTACCTGGTCCCGCATAATCACCAATGAAATAGGAAACGCCGCCTGCTTGTAAATAATTTTTACGATTATTAGACAATCCGTTTTGCATCATCGAAATACCAATACTGTCACTAGGACGACTCCAGCTTGTGCCATTCATACCTAGTCCAACAGAGATAGAGTTATCTGCCTCAGTAAAAGACATGGTCTCGGTGTGACCATCAGAGGTAAATGCGCGGCCATAAATTCCCAAGTCATGGGTCAAGGCTTGCTCCCCATGAATTCCAATACCCGTCTTATATTGATAGTTAGTTCGGACATTATTAATAGCTTGCGTGCCTTGGGCATTATTAGCATTGACGTAATTGGTCGCATCCTGAAAGCGAGCCAAAATCATTTTGTTGCGGTAAGCCAGTACGCTCACCTTTCCTGGTAACTTCCCAATATGGTGCTGACGTTCAATTTCTGCTTGATCACCATAGGCATTAAAAATTTGCCAGTTCAAATCACGGCCATTCGGATTTTTGGGAGCCAGCATCCGCGATGCACGCATCACCCAATGATCCAAATACCATTCCCCCGCCAAGCCCCAGCTATAACCACGCGCATTAGCAGCATAGTCATACGCTAGATATGTCATATTGCCCCAGTTCATAAACTGAATTCGGGGATCTTTGGCATAGCGACTGTCATCAAAGATATCTAGTGTAGAAAATTGGCCGCCTGTTATGATTACACGATTACTACTAACAGTTTGGGTAATTTGATTGGCTTCATTTTCTAAGAGAACTTTATCGCCCTCTTGATTAATAGTTTGACGTACAAATGCGCGTGCAGAATAAAACTTCGCCTGCGCACCACTCGCTTTAGTTCCTTCGCCGTTGGTAAATCCGCCCAAACCTACCAAACCAGAAAATGCTACCCCAGAGATTACTTCAGGGTTAAAGTACACATCGGTGTTTGGCGCCACACGTGCACCAAAAAATAAAGTTCCAGACCAGGTGTAGCTCATCGAATTGATGGCCGACAAACTATTTTCACCAGAATAAGCAGAGTTGAAGTTGTTGTAACGCTGATTAATATAAGTTGATTGGCCATGGAGATTTACTGGTAAGCCCCATAAATCGCTTTCTGTAGGAAGACCATCAATCGGCGATGCGAAGCTAGCAATTTGGTCAGCGCCCGACCCTGCCCTCTGCGCGAACGCATAGGCACTAAGTAAAGTGCAAATAATGCTCAGCAGGAGAGTTAGATATATCTTGCGGGTCATTCACGATTTCTGATTGGGTTACCAACAATTACATGGCAACAGGCCGATAGAGAAAAACTGGCAGCTCACAGCTTGAGATTGAAGCCCAAGGGTAGCGCAAGCTAAATTATCCCCAAAAAAGAATTGTTTACCTAGTCTTTATGTCGAATTAGTGACGAATTGGGCGGAAGATTGCCTCAAAACAACTTAAGCAAATGCTTTTTTTATCTTAAATTTGTATGCATACCCTTGAAGTTTCTTTTAAATACCAGGGATCTTTCAAGCATCCGCATGCAAATCCGCCATTAATGCTTTCCTTGTTTTAAAACGCTTGCCTCCTCCAGACTCAAGCTCAGCAATTGCTTTTTTGGTTGTGGCATTAGGCACCTTAACCGTAAAGGGCAGTTGCTTCTCATCTGCAATTTGCAACATTAGTAATCGTATTGCATCGGAAATGGTCAAACCGATCGCCTCAAGGACATCCGATGCTCGATTTTTAGTAGCCATATCGATCTTGGCACTTACATAGGCATCTGAAATAGCCATCACCCTTCTCCACTTAATCCTAAAATAAATTTGCAATCGCATTAAGACTACATTTTAATAAAAAGTAGTCAATAGTCTCGTTAATGCCGATCCTAGCGTTTCAAATCGCGATAGAAGTTTTCATGGACTCCATATCCCGTCAACACGAGTTGACTTCCATCTAGACTTACCGAGTAAGCCAATAGCATTTGCTGCTGAAGATATCTAAATTTAATGACCTGAATACCTGATAGGTCACCTTTTTTCATTTCACCTTTAAATGGATTGGCAATGATAGACTTCACCGCGCTATCAAGAGACTTTTTCTCGGCAGGTGATATTTTTTTAATTGATCGATCGAATCGAGGAGTGGTTGAAACGATCATCCAAATTTATACAGCTTAAGGTTTCCAGCCTTAACTTCTTCAATACTTACCAGCATATCCTGAAGCATTTGAACCGGTAAATCAGGGTTCTCTTCTGCTACTTTACCCAACCGAGCCCAGTATTCAATTTGCCTGGGAACGGAGCGGTGCATTGCCTGCGCATAAGGCTTGGCATCCTCCACCAAGCGATCAGATAACTTAATAGCAATAGACATGATTTAGCCCCCCTTGAATAGGTGCTAATTTAACACAAAAAGTTGCATATTGCAACCTTTTTGGATTACTAGATATTAGGAACTAACGGCGATCCATCAGCGCTCTGGCTAAGGTACCAGCATCGACGTACTCTAGTTCGCCTCCGACTGGTATACCTCTGGCAATTCTGGTGACTTTGATACCCTTCACTTTGAGCACTTCACCAATGTAATGGGCAGTGGCCTCGCCTTCGCTAGTGAAGTTTGTCGCTAGTACTACCTCCCGAATAGCTACGCCCGTATCGGGAGTTTCAATACGAGCTAGTAGGCGATCGAAATGAATTTCATTGGGGCCCATGCCATCTAAGGGTGAGATACGCCCCATCAATACAAAATAGTTACCCTTAAAGCTAAGTGTTTGCTCGACCATCACTTGATCAGCTGGCGTCTCAACAATGCACAGTAAGGATGGGTCACGACGATCGTCTGAACAGGTAATACAGATTTGTGTTTCTGAAAAAGTATTACAACGGGCACAGTGGCCCACAGTTTCAACTGCTTCGCCTAAAGATTGGGCAAGTACGGCAGCTCCATTACGGTCATGCTGCAGTAGATAAAACGCCATACGCTGTGCAGACTTAGGCCCTACCCCCGGCAGTACTCGCAATGCTTCGATCAGACGACCGAGTGCATCTTGTGGTGCTTCCTGACGTGCCATTAGATTGGTATCTTTAGAAAGGTAACTTAAAGCCAGGGGGCATTGGCATACCAGCGGTAGCACCTGACATCATTTGCCCACTAGCCGCTTCTACTTGCTTAAATGCCTCGGTATAGGCAGTGACGATCAGATCTTCTAACATCTCACGATCATCCATTGCATCTGGATCAATTTGTACACGCTTGAGTTCGTATTTGCCAGAGATGGTTACTTTGACTAAGCCACCTGCGGCTTGACCTGTAACTTCAAGCGCAGCTAATTGCTCTTGCGCTACTTTCATCTTTTCTTGCATCTGCTGCGCCTGTTTCATGAGGCCAGCAAGTCCACCTTTCATCATCGTATTTTTTCCTTAATGACTATGAATCAATTGAAATAATTTATTAAATAAAACTACAGAGGTTTTACAGAGCCGCCGACTACTGTGGCACCAAACTCTTTTTGTAACTGCTGAATAAAAGGATCGGCTGCAATCATTTGCTCAGCATTCATCCGCTTTTCTTGATGAATCTGCGCATCAACCTTTGCAACTGTTTTACCCTCAACCTGACCTTTTTCAATCACGATCTTTACTGGTTTACCAAAGTGAGCAGTCAGCGCATCTGCTAAACGGGCAATAGAAGCATCAGAGGCCAATTGAGGCATCGGTGTCACGATGGTGGCTTTGACACCAGAGACTGAATCTACCCAATCTTGCAACTCTGTCTGAAATGCTAACTGCTGCACCATTCCTTTTACTGGCAACTGACGCATTAAGGCATGCCAATCTGGACGCTCTGCAGCAACAGCTGTACTTGCTGGTGCTGAAGCTGATGCAGCCTTCGTTACTGGCGCAGGCAAGGGTTTAGATACAGGAGTGGCTGCTGGGCGGGCGCTCGCTACAGGCGGTGCAGACGGTGCTGCTGAGCCACCTGAACCACCGGGGCGAAAAGCAAGCATGCGTAATAAGGTCATCGCAAAGCCGGTTTGCTCATCTGGTGCAAGCGATAGGTCAGGGCGACTGGTAATCGTAATTTGATAGAAAAGCTGCGCTTCTTCTTTTGTCAGTTGTGTTACTAAGCGACGGATCTCAGCCGCTTCAGGCCAATCATCTAATACTGACTCAGGAACTACTTGAGCTGCAGCAATCTTTTGTAACAAACTAGATAAATCTTGCAAGGCTAATGAGAAAGACATGCTGCGCTCACCCATCTCATTAGCAACTGCTAAGAGACTGGCGCCATCTTTTGCTATTAAGCAATCCAGAATCCGAATCAGATAAGCATCATCTAGTGTACCGAGCATGCCGCGCACCGATTCTTCACTTACTTTTCCTGCTGCATAAGCAATTGCTTGATCAGTTAGTGATAAAGCGTCACGCATCGAACCTTGTGCAGCCTTTGCAAGAACACGTAATGCATTGAGTTCGTATGCTACCTTTTCAGCGGCAAGGACTTTTTCTAAATGCTCAACAATCAGTGCCACTGGCATTTGCTTGAGGTTGAACTGCAAGCAACGAGACAAAATCGTCACAGGAATCTTTTGGGGATCAGTCGTCGCCAGAATGAATTTGATGTGCTCTGGTGGCTCTTCTAGGGTTTTAAGCAAGGCATTAAATGCTGGTGGACTTAGCATATGCACCTCGTCAATCATGTATACCTTGTAGCGTGCATTAGCAGGTGCATAAGCAGCCTTCTCAAGCAAGTCGCGAATATCATCAATACCGCGATTACTAGCAGCGTCCATCTCTACATAGTCAACAAAACGTCCTTGATCAATGCCGATACAAGCTGGGCATTTACCGCAAGGCTGTGAGGTCATACCACCTTTGCCATCTTCACCAGTACAGTTGAGCGCTTTAGCCATAATGCGAGCAATCGTGGTCTTACCGACTCCACGAGTGCCAGTAAAGAGCCACGCATGGTGCAAACGGCCTTGATCCAAGGCATGACTTAAAGCCTTGACCACATGGTCTTGACCGAGCAATTCTGCGAAGGTTTTGGGGCGCCAGGAGCGGGCCAATGCTAGTGCTGTCATGTCATCCATTCTAACAAGCTAAAATGGAATTGGACGGGCCTCCCCGCATGGTGGGTTGGATAACCTGGTCAGGTCGGGAACGGAGCAGCCAAACCCAATTTCTGCCAGTGCCGGGGGTCAGGCTCGTCCACTCTTTTCTTGTTTTTATGGGCCCCATAACCTATCACTCTAAGAGTGATACCGAAAACAAGGACCCTCATCTATGGCAGTTATTGATGAGAGCGGCCTAGGTCGCAAATAGTCCTTGAGGATATGAAGCTTGTCATGTCTTATTAAAAGATTATTTAAAGACAAACTATTTTTACTATAAGTAAATACAAAATCACCATCTCGTCGTTAATTCAAAAATCTAATCAAGAAAGAAGACTTAATCCTCACCTTATCTTTCTTGTCTAAGTTTTGATAGCAGCATTACATTTAATTTTGATCAGTATCTACTGTACAAAAACACAGTAGCTATAAATATTTGAACTTGTTTTAGTTAAGCTCAATTTATGAGCTGTTAACTAATTAATCTACTCAGACCCAGAAAGCCGATGGGAAATAGATAACCTAACTATGCATAGTTAATGACTTAACTTTCATTCTATTTCTTTTATAGATTTTTTTATAAACAGTCTTTATACCTATACGGATGAGAAAAGTGCACGGTAAAAACATCGACAAACTTATTGAGCTACGGGAAATACTCAATCAGCAACTCTACTCCGGTCATTCCTTAATTACATATGATTTGATACTTGATGTTTTAAAGGCGCATATACAGGACAGGAATCTCACCATCAAAGAATTGTGTACTGGATCGATCAGAAGTACTCTGAATACTAGAAAGCATATCAATCTTCTGATTGATGATGGTTGGATAGTTTTAACAAATGGCGTTCATGACAAGCGCCATCGAATTGTGAAAGCAACAGATAAATTGATTCATTTGGTTGATGGTTTATTAGATTCTGGTGCAATTGATATCTTAAAATAATAAAACTATGCATTCTTAATATGCATAAATTTAGGTTTCGATTTAACTTGTTTTAAAAAGTAGAAGCATCAATACTTAAATCATCATTAACAGGGGGTTTGAATGAAAAAATTAACTAGTCTTTTAGTATTAGCAGGTGTAGCTACTTTTTCTAGTCTGCCAGTCAAGGCACAATCAAAATCTGATGCGCTAAAAACACAAACTACCAATCAAATCGGCTTAACAGTCTCAAGCTATTCGTATGAAGAGCCTAGTTTAAATGTCAAGATGGATGCCACCAACGTTGGCATTGAGTATTTAGGAACTTACGCTTTTAAGAATAACTGGTATATCTTGGGCGAGTTTGACTACAACAACGGCCCTGTTAGCTATAGTGGCTCTGGAACGGCAAGCGGCATCCCGCAGTACTACTACAACCTTAAAGCAGCGGTTGGATATGATTTTGCTTTTGATGGCTTTGTGATCTCGCCCTATATCGGACTGGGATATCGCTTCTTAGATCAATCTCTTGGCGGCACTACAACATCAACTGGCGCCAAGGGTTACGATAGACAAAGTACCTACAACTACATTCCGATTGGCGCAATACATCGCTTTGCTGTGAACGATAACAAAGCGAAAATTGAAACCATACTTGAATATAATTATTTAATGTCTGGCAATCAATATAGCGGATTAGGATCAGTAAATCCCTATATAGGCAATCAAAATAATGCCCAAAATTCTGGTTACGGGGTTAATCTAACCATTCTCTATAAGCAAGACAATTGGGGATTTGGCCCGTACTATAAGTATTGGAACATCCAAGACTCACAAACCAATACAGGTAGTTTTGTCGCTGGCGGAAGAGGCTATACCTATAGTGTTATGGAGCCTGCCAATACAACTAACGAGTATGGGATTAAGCTAACCTATTCTTTCTAAATGCAAATATTTACCTACAGATCGACGTGATCTGATTGATGCGCTAAGCCCTTATTAATAAGGGCTTTTTGCTTTTTGTCCCCCTTCTATGCTCTTGTAATTTCCTAGTAAAGGCAGCCCTTCCTTCATTCTCAGAAACTATCTTTCCATCGATAGCCCATACACCACGCTTTAAATCTTCTGCCGTTATTTCAGGGGCATCATCAGGATCATGCCATTCAGGGTTTAAATTACCTGCACTCATATCTGGATGATGCTTTTCTGAACAAGCTTTAATAAAGTTTCAGCCTGTGTAATTACATCAGACGTCAATGCATCAGAAACAATATCCCCTGAATAGTCGATCGCATTTCTTTGCTTACGCAGTTAGTCTAATAAAATAACGGTAGTGTTATCTAGACCTACCGTTAAAGGTGATGCCTGAATCATCAGCTGTTGATGTCCTTGCTTACTAGTGAGCACTCGATAGCCCTTCGCCTGTAATGCAGCATTGGCCAATTGCATAATGGCCTTATAAGCCAAATCAAAACGGCTTTCATTACTCAGGGTATTGAGTTTGGCATCTTGTAAGCTTGATTGGGCGGCTTCTAGTAGCCTTTGAATCATTAAGTTATTGAGTTCTATTGAATCAAGACTGATTCCGATTAAGTTTTTTAGATTGATGGGAAGCCTCATGAATTTGGAGTTGTTGTTCATTTCCAATGATGAAGAGTTTTGTTTTACTCAATACATCATGGACGAAGGCTCCATTATCTTGCATCAACTTCTGCCACTCTTTAACTGTAAAAATCTTGGGGTAAATTTCTCTTCCCAACTGCTCTTGCAATGGATGCATTTGAGAGACTACTTCTGCATAAGTGAGCTCTCCAATCAACATTAGATCAATATCACTTTTAGCATTTACATTACCTCTTGCTACTGATCCAAATACAAATGCACTTTGTATTTTTTCACTTAAAGGTAATAAGCCACTCATCAATACATCAACTAAGCCACTTGTCTTTCGTAAAACATTAGCGAGGTCTTCATAGATAGGACACTCTCGATTTGCCTGGTAATGATTTTGATTGCCTACTTTTTTAACAGTTAACAAACCTACTTCCAACAACTTATCGAGTTCACGTTTTAGTGTGCCGGGTATGGTTGATGTAAGTCGTGCAATTTCGCGTAAATAGTAGGTACGCTCAGGATGGAGCAGAAGTAAACCCAACACGCGACTGCGATAGTCTGTAAAGAGAACGGATGAGAGTGTTGTCATAGACAATATATTACATTAATGTTGCTTTATTGGCAACTATAGTAGCTTTTTAGGCTACTTATTGATGTAGTTCTAATTTCTTCAAATTAAAGATACATAAGTGTTAAAAGTAATTTAATTGTATTTACAATATAATTGTTGTATGATTTATTGTAAGTATAATTTGCTTGGTGAAAATCACTTTTGACCCCTCAAAAAACGCACTTAACATCTCGGAACGACAACTGCCCTTTACTAGGGTCGCCGAATTCAAATAGGATAGCGCTGTTTTTAAAGAGGATGTTCGTAAGAATTACCCCGAGCGCAGATATGTAGCAATTGGTTATCTTGATAAACGCTTGCACGTAATGTGCTTCTCGGAAACTGACCTAGGCATTCGAGTCATTAGTTTTCGCAAAGCCAACAAAAGGGAGGGGCTAGATTATGAACAAAAAATTACCACTAATTAATGAAGAAGGCGAAGTTAGGGAGCTAACTCGCGAAGACATGGCGCTATTTAAGCCAGCAATAGAAGTGTTGCCCCCTTCCTTGTTAAAAAAGCTCGGTGTACGTGGACCACAAAAAACGGCAAAGAAGGTTGTAACGACTATTAGGCTATCGCCTGATGTTCTAGAAAAATTTAAGGCTACCGGTAATGGCTGGCAAACACGTATTGATAAATCTTTACGACAGTTTATAAATGAACATCCAATTCCAAATTGAATTGATTTGGAATTGGATTTCTGAAGCTTAATTATAGAATCCGTAGCACTCTCAGGACCCCCCAAATCATCCAAATAAAGAGCAAGACCAGGACAGTTCTTGCGTCTAGGGAAATTCTAAATAGTTGTAATTGCTTGTGGCAGCACTCAATAGAAACTCGCAAACTGAATCCTCCTTATGTAGAAAGATTCAGCGTAGAGCTTTAAGTAATTAAAGCCTAGAGATTAAGGATGAATTGGGTGTGGGAAAGGCTTTCACCTTCCCCGCCCCTAAATCAGAATTGTTAGTTTTTTACTTCTGTGAATCTGAATTTCTGCCCTGCGTTACTTTCTTACGCATATAGGCTGGCTTGATATTTTCAAACTCCATTGAAAATACTACTGAGTCATCTAAGCTCGCTACTCGGTTCTTTGAACTGCTGTCAATTTAGGTCCACTACCAAAGAGAGTTTTTCTATAGTAAATCATTGCAGCAACATGGGTTGATTTTGTATTATTTGGGGTACTTGGGTTTGGGGTGCTGGTGGCCTGTAACCGAGTGCACTATGGGGCCGTTCATGGTTATAG
>NZ_JBBAQK010000001.1:540950-549784 GCF_040400325.1 Polynucleobacter sp. | reverse complement strand
TGATAGCTCAGTTGGTAGAGCGCCGGACTGTTAATCCGTAGGTCCCTGGTTCGAGTCCAGGTCGAGGAGCCAACTCTGAAAAGGTCGCTCAATTAGCGGCCTTTTTCTTTTTTATATCAAGCACATACAATAGTAGTATGACTACCTCAGAACAAGCACAAGCACCTAATCCAAGACTTGTCAAAAAAATTGAGAATGAGGCTAAAAAGGCTATCGTTCTTTCTATTTACTTTGGGGTCTGGTTCTGTGCTCTTAGTTTTTTAGGAGCAACTTTTGCCAATAAATATCCTATACCGCTCTCTATTTTTGGTTTTGCTATCATCAAAGGTGCGCTATCAGCAAAGTTCTTACTGATAAGTGAGGCAGCTTTTCCAATCAAGGTTAGTATGTCTAAGGGGCTTATTAGGTCCTTACTATTGCAATCATTCATCTACGTTGGGATTGTGCTTTGCCTCAATTATGTTGAGGCAGGTGCAAATGGCCTCATTCATGGAAGAGACTTTTGGGACTCGTTAAAGGCATTTGGTAAAGCAGATCCATTGCGTGTCAGCGCACTGTGTATTGTGTATTTGTTAATTGTCTGGCCTTATTTAGCGCTAGAAGGATTAAAGATTGCTTTAGGAACGAATGCAACCTTAGCAATCTTGTTTGGTGAAAAATCCAAACCACATGAGCCAAGCTCCAAGAGCTAGTTTCCTGTTTGTGTTACAGAGTATGCGGACTGCATTGCTTTGCCTATTTCTATCGCTTGGAATCCAGGCTAAAGCTCAAGAAATTGAAGCGCGTGCCTACTCTAATGCACCGATTGGCATTAACTTTGCCAGTATTGGAATTGGTCAAGCATCTAGTAGCTCATACAAACTCACTACCGAGGCAGTAAGCTACACCCGCATTCTGGATGTGGCGGGTCAATCTGGAAAAATTTCCCTAGTACTTCCTTATGCGCAACTGAGCGGCTCTGGAAAATTAGGCAGTCAAACGATTAACGCGACATCAGAAGGTTTATCAGACCCTCTAATTAAAGCTTCCGTCAATCTCTATGGTGCACCGGCTCTTACACTAGATCAGTTTAAAAATTACCAACAAGATCTGATTATTGGAGTAAGTCTTGCTGCTTCCATTCCATGGGGCCAGTACAACAACGAGCAAATGATCAATGTTGGAGCAAATCGTTGGTTTATCCAACCGGGGCTAGGTGCATCAAAGGCACTTGGTCCATGGCGCTTTGAATTAGCAGGTGCAGCAACTATCTACACTAGTAACACCAGCTTTTTGGGTGGCAATACTTTGTCACAAAACCCAATTTACTCTACCCAATCCCACGTGATTTATTACTTTCCGTCGACAGCTTGGCTCTCTGCAGATGCCACCTATTACGTTGGTGGACAGACTTATTTAAATAGCAAACCTGTCAGTGGTTCACAAGAAAATTGGCGTTTTGGGGCTACCTTTTCCTATCCCATCGATAAACAAAAATCCATCAAGATTTATGGAAGTACTGGCACATACTCTCGAACCAATAATAGCTACGATTTATTAGGCATTTCTTGGCAGTATCGCTGGGGCGGGGGCATGTAAGCGGATCGATCCTTGAATGGCTACAATCTAAATCAATACTATAAATACTAGAGACAAATATGAGCACCAAGCCAAAAAATGACCCTCAGGCAAGCCCTGAAAGTGGTTTATGCAAAGGCCTCACCAGCTATGGCGATAAAGCCTTTTCCTTATTTTTGCGCAAAGCTTTTATTAAAGGCGCTGGTTATACCAATAGCGCTCTAGACCGTCCTGTCATCGGCATCATTAATACTGGCAGCTCTTATAACCCCTGCCATGGAAATATGCCGCAATTATTAGAGGCTGTGAAACGAGGAGTCATGCTGGCTGGCGGTCTTCCTATGGAATTTCCGACGATCTCGATTCATGAGAGTTTTGCTGCCCCTACTAGTATGTATTTGCGTAATCTCATGTCGATGGATACTGAAGAGATGTTGCGGGCCCAGCCGATGGATGCAGTAGTGATGATTGGTGGATGCGATAAAACAGTTCCTGCCCAAATGATGGGCGCTGCTTCTGCTGGTCTACCAGCGATTCAATTGATTACTGGCTCGATGTTAACTGGCTCACACCGCAGTGAACGCGTTGGGGCATGCACAGACTGTCGTCGCTATTGGGGTAAATTCCGTGCCGGTGAGATCGATGAAATTGAAAAAGATGAAGTCAATGATCAATTAGTTGCTAGTGTTGGCACCTGTTCAGTGATGGGTACTGCTAGCACCATGGCCTGTATCTCAGAGGCGCTCGGAATGACTGTGCCAGGTGGTGCATCACCACCTGCTGTGACAGCTGATCGAATACGAGTTGCAGAAGAAACCGGTACTTGCGCTGTGCAAATGGCCAAGGATGGTTTAACGATTGACAAGATTTTGACTGCTGATGCTTTTGAGAATGCTATGCGTGTCTTGCTGGCGATCGGAGGATCAACTAACGGCATCGTTCACCTTACTGCTATTGCTGGACGGATGGGCCTTGAAATTGATCTGGATGCACTCGATAGAATGGGTAATGAAACGCCTGTATTAGTTGATCTCAAACCATCAGGTGATCACTATATGGAGAGCTTCCATGATGCAGGGGGCATGACTACCCTACTTCGTGAGCTCAAGCCACTCCTCAATCTCAACACTATGACTGTGAGTGGTCGAACACTCGGTGAAGAAATTGATGCGGCTCCTCCAAGCTTTAAGCAAGATGTCGTTCGTAGATTGGATAATCCAATCTATCCGCGAGGCAGTATTGCTGTGCTGCATGGCAATCTAGCTCCTGGCGGCGCCATCATTAAACAATCTGCTGCTAATGAAAAACTGATGGAGCATACCGGTCGTGCAGTGGTATTTGAAAATTCCGAAGATCTCGTTACTCGTATCGATAGTCCTGATTTAGACGTCACCGCAGATGATATTTTGGTGTTGAAGAATATCGGCCCCAAAGGTGCCCCAGGAATGCCTGAAGCTGGTTACATTCCGATTCCAATGAAGCTAGCGCGTGCTGGAGTAAAAGATATTGTTCGTATCTCTGATGGCCGCATGAGCGGTACTGCGTTTGGAACGATTGTCTTACATGTCACTCCTGAATCCGCTATTGGCGGCCCTTTAGCACATGTTCGAAATGGTGATCAAATTCGGTTGAGTGTTAAAAATCGTGAGATTAGCCTATTAATTTCCGATGAAGAATTGGCCAAACGTGCCAAGGAAAATCCCATTACCTCACCTACTGCTGCCCGCGGATATCAAAAATTATTTCTCGATACGGTGATGCAAGCGGACAAGGGCGTGGATTTTGATTTCTTAAGGGCGGCCAAGATGGTTGGCAAGACGCCAAAGGGCTGAAACTTTTCCTACTGGTAGGCAGTTGGATCGATGCGATGCATTTCACCTTCGATCCAAGCTTCTACTTCAGCCTGTATTTGCTCTTCTGATTTATTTTGAACTGAAATGGCATGACCAATAGAGACAGTCACCATGCCAGGATATTTTAGAAAGCTATTGCGTGGCCATACATTGCCAGCATTTTGCGCTACTGGAATAATATCTGTCCCCGTCGCAAGAGCTAGTCGAAAGCCGCCTTTGCGATAAGGGCGGTATGAGCCCACAGGAGTTCTAGTCCCCTCTGGAAAGATTGCAATCCACTGCCCCTGTGCTAGTCGCTCCCTGCCCTGAACAGCAACTGCAGCTCTAGCTACTTCTCTATCACCACGATTAATTGTAATCATCTTGAGTGAGGCTAAGGCCCAACCAAAAAAGGGTAACCACAGCAATTCTCGTTTGGAGACAAAGCACAGTGTTTTTGGAAAAATATAGGGATAAACGATGGTCTCCCAAGCCGACTGATGCTTGCTCAGCAAAATCATAGGTTGAGAGCCACACTCTTGAATATGCTCCATACCCAAGACTTGGTACTGAACTTTGCAAATCACTTCGAGCATCTGGAGATTTAAATAACTCCAGAAGCGCACTATGCTGTAGCGCTGCGCGACACTAGTAATGGGCGTTATCAATATACAAATAAACGCAGCAATGGATGTAATGGAAATTAAATAGAGATAAAACAGTAATGAACGAATGTAAATTAGCACTAAAGACTCAATCCCTTAGTTCACGGCGTAATATTTTTCCCACATTGGTCTTGGGTAAGTCTGCTCTAAAGATAATTTTCTTTGGACGCTTATAGTTCGTCAGCTGTTGTTTGCAATGGTCTAGTACTTGATCTTCAGAAAGATCAGCATCCCTTTTGACAATAAAAGCCTTAACCGCTTCACCCGTTTCTTCATCGGGCGTGCCAATCACAGCACATTCTAATATTCCCGGCATCAGTGACAGCACTTCCTCCACTTCGTTTGGGTATACCTTAAAGCCAGACACAATAATCATGTCTTTTTTACGATCGATAATTTTGACGTAGCCATTTTCATCCATCAAACCAATATCGCCCGAACGAAAATATCCATCTGAGGTAAATGCATTCCGTGTTTCTTCTGGCATATTCCAGTATTCGGTCATTACCTGTGGTCCTTTGATACAAATCTCACCAGCTTGGCCTAAAGGCAGCTCGTTGTTGTTATCGCCTAATATCACTACCTCTGTGCCGGGCACTGGTAAACCTACATGCCCCGTAAAACTCTGAATAAGGGGCGTATTGACGCAGGCTACAGGTGAGGTTTCTGAAAGTCCGTAGCCTTCGGCAATGGGGACGCCAATCAGTCTTTGCCATTCATCGGCAACTACTTTTTGCATTGCCATTCCACCGCCAATGGTGACCAGTAAGTTCGGTAGTTTGATATTAGAAAATTCTGGACGATGAATTAACGCATTAAAGAGTGTATTGACCCCGGGAAATATATGAATATTCGGGTGAGACTTCAATAACTTAATAAAGCCAGGAATATCTCTCGGATTGGGAACCATAATCAACATGCCGCCAATGCGGGCGCCAAATACAGCACAGGCTGTAAGGGCAAAGATGTGATAAAGCGGTAAAGCACATAAAAAAATCATCTGATCAATTTGCTTACCCTTGAGGCCAGGCTCTAGCCAAACTTCAATTTGTTTTGCGTTGGCTAAGATATTGCGATGTGATAAAACAGCACCTTTTGATACGCCAGTAGTACCACCGGTGTATTGAAGAAAAGCGATATCGTCAATTGAGATTGAGGGCTTCACATAGGGCGAGCTAGCACCTATTTTTAGCGCCTCCTTAAAGCGAATGCTTTGAGGTAAATTCCACGGCGGAACTACTTTCTTGATATGGCGCACTACAAAATCAACTACCTTACCCTTGGTACCGATAAATTCACCCAAGCTAGTCACAATCACTTTCTTTACAGATACTTTTTGGGCAATTTTTTGATAGACATGAGCAAAATTTTCTAGAATGACAAGAGCCGATCCACCACTATCTTTGAGTTGATATTCTAATTCTCGAGATGTATAAAGTGGATTGACATTGACGACAACTAAACCAGCCCGCAATGCCCCCATCATGGCAATCTGAAATTGCATGACATTAGGCAGCATGATGGCAATACGGGATCCCGATTCAAAACCTAAGGTTTGCAGATATGCAGCAAAATTTCGAGATTGCTGATCCAACTCACGATAAGTCATGAACTGACCAAGATATTCGCAAGCATTTCGACTTGGAAATTTGGTAAATGATTCTTCAAGCATCTCTACTAGGGAGGTGTGTGAAAGCTCACCAATAGTGTGAGGAACACCGTCGGGATAGCTCTGTAGCCATGGCTTACTGGGATTAGGCATATTAGCTACTTTATAACTGATAGCAGCTCTTCTAGCTTTGCTAAATAGAGCTCCTGACCGTAATTAACCTTTCCTTGCCAATCATCGCCAGATTGTTCATTGGCATCATCTGTAATGTATTTAAATGACTGCCATGGAATGTTGTGATGATGTGCAACTGCAGCAATTGCATATAACTCCATATCCACTAGATCTACTTTTTGCTGATGCAGCCATTCATCATGTGAATTAACAAAGCTATCACCCGTTCCACAGACATAAAGACCGCTACTAGAGTGATGCTTGACCGGCGTGTGACTATATGGAGTTTCGCCACGTGGTGCTAGAGGTTCAGCATTCATATCCCTTTGAACCACTGTACCCACTTCTAGCAGGCCATGAATCTGGGGGTTGATCTTTCCAGCGGTACCAAAATTTATAATGCGCTTTGGCTGATGTTGATAAATTGCCTGAAAACAAGCGATCGAGGCATTAATCTTACCGACCCCGGTATACACAATCTTGACCCCGGACGGTAAAGCATCGCTTTTGAGTTCAGACTCTAAGGCGGCGATAATCAGTAAATCGTTTTTCATATGAGAGATTAAACAACAAAATGGATTTATTAGATTATCTTCCTGGGGTGCCTGATTTTCCTAAACCAGGCATCTTCTTTCGTGATATCTCTCCACTTATTGCTAATCCCGCAGCCTTCAAAGAGGCTATTTGCCAGCTAGAAATGCTTGCCCGTGAATTTGAATACACCCATATTCTGGGTATAGAGTCTCGGGGTTTTATTTTTGGCTCTGCATTGGCACTTCATACTCAAAAGGGACTGGCTTTAGCTCGTAAGCCCAACAAGTTGCCCTTAGCTACTCATCGAGAAGCTTACGGATTGGAATATGGAACAGATTCATTGGAAATTCAGCAATCTACGCTACCTAGGGGCGCGAGGGTTCTACTACTAGACGATGTGCTAGCTACCGGGGGAACTCTAGTGGCAGCAGACAAACTGATTCGCAGCGCTGGTTTTGAAGTGGCCGGATCTCTCACTCTGCTAGAAATTGAAATACTGAATGGCAGAAAGCTTTTAAATGAGCATCAAATTGAAAACCGCTCTGCTCTAAAAAGCTAAGCGCATTAAATCAAAGACTTTGTACTCTTGATAAGCTTCATAGCACCCCACCCTACAGACAAAATTCTACTAGCTAACTTAGGCTTGTAATGAGCCAATGTAGCAAAAGCACCAGTCAAGATGATGGGATTATTTTTAAAGAAGTGAAATATATCGACTCCTTTATCCGCCCAGGACAAAGGCTTTTCCCAGGGCTCGAAATGCAGGGCTAAGTTGCCACGCTCTTTTCCAGCCTGAATTTGTAACTCTTGGCATCGTTTTTCTAATACTTTTAGATCCTGACTCATTAGCAAGAAAGCTCCTCACGATCTTTGGCAAGCTCAGCAATCGAAGCTTCAAAGAGCTTTGGCATGGTGCGCAGTGATCTCATAATTAAGATCGCCAGAATCAATCCAATCGTAATAAAGCCACTTGTCAGTAGACCTAAAGCCAACATCCGATCTGATTCCCAGCTATAAATCACAATCAGCAGAGACAGCATCACCAATCCAAAGAATAAAAAGAAGAGCGCGCAAACAATCATCACTAATAAGCTAATGAATTTAGCTCGTACAATCTGCACGTCCACCGACAATAGCTCAAGACGAGTTTGTGCAATTGATGCGCCAGTGGCTGCTAGATTCTTAATCGACGATAGGAGATCTTCTTGTGACATAGATCCTTAATGTCGACGAATGAGTAAGCCAATCAATAAACCCAATCCTGCAGCAACACCTACTGCCTCCCAAGGATTGCGATGGACAAAATCGTCAGTACCCTGCGCCATTACTTTGGCTCTATCAACCAAGGGACCCTCAAGCATGGAAAGTTTTTCTTTGGCGTTCGCGAGAGTTTCTGATGCTTTAGACCTGACAGCGGCGATTGCACCATCCTCATGACTTGCAGTCGCTTTAATTAATGCCTCAGCATCGGCCATCAGGGCCTTGAAATCCCCTATCAGTTGCTCAGAAGAAATCTCGCTATGTTCAGATGGACTGCTTGATTTTTTTGTGTTCATATTTACCTTTTTGCCAATGTTTTAGTTGCCCATATAGTCATTCTAAGCATTTCTGCTCGGGGTATTCAATAGCAGAACGGTGATACCGGCATTACCAGCCTTAAAGCGCTGCAGATAGGCCTTTAGGCCAGGCCTACGTTTTATCAGAGAGTGGTAGCCCTCACTGCCATATGGCACTGTTTCACCATAATAGAAATCATCCACTCGATCAGAAAAATAATTGCCCTCTAGTGCCTGATGGACGGCTCTTTTAATGTGGCCGCCCTCACCGCTAGATCCATATCCATGAATCAGCACGATGGCCTTAATGCCAAGCTCATAGGAATCTCTGATTTGATTGCCAAGATTTTCAATAGCCTCTTCAACTAAGGGCTGACCTAATTTAAGATTAATCTCAATCGTGTCGGTCAGTAATCTTGGCGCATTGGTAGAGCCACAATGCGGACACTGTTCGAATAGTGGACGCATATTGCCGCACTCAGGGCACTCAGCAACTTGCGGCATGTATGACTCGAGTAACTCTATTTAAGAACAATACTTACCTTCTAAAGTTCGCACGTCACTTACCCTGTCATCGACCATTAGATTCAGGGTTTTTTGAGCGATCTCGCGGTTTTCAGGTGTCTTAAGACTCTGATGAATCAGGGTTGAAACATCCTTTCGAATCGAGGTATTGCCATAACGCAAACCTTTAAGGGTTGACACCGCTTCTGCGGAAATTTTGCATTGTTGTAGAACTAAAGCAGATGAATCCGTTGCTGAAGATTTTGCATAAGCGAATGCAGCAACAGAGATCGATACGACTGCTATAAGCGTTTTTTTCATATTAGTTCCTTAGTTTGTGACCACAAGTTGGACAACACCCCAGATCTTTAGCTCTGGTTTTTCTCAAAGCGGCATACACACT
>NZ_JBBAQK010000001.1:0-540850 GCF_040400325.1 Polynucleobacter sp. | reverse complement strand
TTGGACAACACCCCAGATCTTTAGCTCTGGTTTTTCTCAAAGCGGCATACACACTGGATTCTGAAATTTCCATCTTTCTAGCTGCCTGGGCTGCAGACAAACCTTTACCTATCAACTCCAAGGCTTGATGTGTTTTTGGTACCAGTTTCTTCATTTCTTCTCCCAGTACCAATACTATACTACAAAAGTTGTGAAGTTGTGAAGTTTAAAAAAAATATGTATGGTATTACCGCTTTTTTTAAATCATCCCTAGCCGTATGGCTACCTTCTCCAGAAATTTGATCCTAGCGGTTATTCCAACAGGCCTCTGACAGCTCTCCTTGCTGCACCAGCCGTGCGGAAAGTTCCAATGATCCGATCCTTGGTTGGACTTAATGTCCAACCAAGGGGATCAGTTCATTTGGGAGGCTTTGTTTGCCACTTAGGAAAAAGAATTTAAACTATTGAAACATGCAATCGTATTCATAAGAAGCTTTACTACCAGCATACTTCCTGCCTTTTCCAAACAAGATAGCAATCAGAATCTATATAAAATGGCTCTCCTAAAGTTCATAAACAAATTTATACTTTTATATACAGTAACATTCCATCTTGAACGTAGCCAGCACCTCCTTCAATCTTTGAAGCAGCAGCATATTTCTTATTTTTAGTAAACAAACTAACAATCATAATCTTTATCATATCGTTCTCCTAAAGTTAATGTGGAAAATTCCACATCTTTAATTTAGACAAACAATTGAAAGTTTTCTATATTTTCCTATGAAAATAAATATGCATTGCAAGAAAATAAAGAAAAAAGAGGTACGGTAGGTCAAGCAGAGCCCCATTAATTTGTACCTATCCCCTACTTAACCAACTCTAATCTTGCATTAGCCCATTAACCTATCCGCTTTATGCAGTGCATGAACCCAATTGGCATATCCAAGCAAGGCAAACCCTACACGACCAGAGCCATTATTCATGCCATCAAATAGCGATTGCATCTTAAAGTTCTCAAAAACAGGTAGTGCGGTAATCTGCCAAGCAGTATCTACAATATGGGTTATTTGTTCAGAACTAGCTTGAAGGCCATCCCACCATAATGGGCCAAAGTTCGCTTTGTAAGCGTAGTTACTCAGCTCTGGTGGAATAACACTAGCGAAAAACTTTCTTGCCCACCATTTTTGTGTATCCTGAGCTTGACCATTGCGAAGCGATAAAAGCATTTGCTTAATTGGCGTTAGAGCAGCGATATCAATATAGGCTGAACCTTGTGGGGCAAATACATAATCATGCAACCAGTTATCTTGTAAAGTTGGCCAGCGTATTTCATTAGGATTGTTATCTATTGCATCAACAAGCGTGCTATCAAAAGCGATGCCTTGGAAAACATATTTCACATCATGCTCTTGCAGCATCCTGACCGTATTAGCGCCAATTTTATGATGTAAAGACGTATAGCTAGGTAAAAAATGAGCAGGCGTTTCAAGTAAGTTGGTAAATTGCATTGAAAATGATTCACTAAGAATCACATTCTTAAATTTTTTAGCAATTTTTTCTTGAATATGCTTTTCGGTCCGAAATTTATACAGCTCACTAACAGTGCCAATCAAAATAGGCTCACAGCCCAGCTTTTCAAGCATCCCAATCATGATTGAAGAATCTAAGCCACCACTAATTTCAATAGCAATTTTGCCTTTAGTAGCTTTCAGTAGGCGATTAGTATTTTTCAAGCATGATTCAAAGGTCAGCCCCTCTGTGAGTTTGATGTTCTTTTTTAACTTTTTAAAAGTTCCACCTTCAAATGCCCACTTTGTTCTTGCAGGGATAGGATAAATATCGGGTAAAACTGGCTGATACTCATTGAGATGAATCGGTGCTAGCGTTTCATTTTGTAAATGCGCTGCAAAAGATTGATTTGTAAATAGACTTTTAGAAACCTTTTGGGTTTGATCAACAAAGCATTGATCTTTTGTGGAGTAATACGCAGTCGTATTCTTTGGATTATCAATAATCATTTAATTACCACCCTTAATAAGCATATGCAGCAATGGGTAAATAATTAATCCAGTCCCGATCCCAAGGATCAGGCTGATAGTCTTTTTCAATAATCCAAGCATGCAGATTGGTTACAGGTAGGTCGGCCCCAATAAATAGAACCCCTGATTTTTTAAATTCAATAGAACTTTTAGCAGCCGCCAAGGTGCGATTTAGGCAGCCTTGCCGATCTGTTAAGGCAGAGCGATTTTGCTGCCCAAGAGCCTCAAAGGCTTGTAATGAGTTCTCAAATAGTGGTGAAAAGCTACTGGCATATTGATTCACAAGCCAATAGTTCATCTTTCGTAAAAAAATAATGCGATTATAGAATTTATCAAGCGTACGTAATTGCGTTTTACCCAACACACATGCTTGTTCAAAATTGGGCGCTTTTAAACTGTAGGGATATTGGCAATACTGCAGAGCATCTAATACTTTTTTAGGCAAGACACCCAATTGAAAATGACTTAAAGCATCAGAACTCACTTGATGCAGATTGCCGGTGAGCGGATGTAAGTACCATCCAGTATTGCGGTGTTCTTTAGCAAGCGAGTAGTAATTCATTTATATCTAACATTTTTACGACTAGTAAGTTAAAAAAACCACTCCTGAGAGTGGTTTAGTTTTGATACTCAATTAAATTGGCGTGCTTGAGTACCATGAGTAACAATCACATGGTGGGGATATTGTGATACATGGTCCCATCGAGTAGAGTGCCAGTGCCACCTTGGATCTTAGAAGCAGCAGCATACTTTTTGTTTTTGTTTAATAAATTAGCAATAACGATCTTTAACATATAAGTCTCCTAAGGTTGATGTGACAAATCTCACATTTCTAATTTAGATGAGCAATCTAAAGCTTTCTATCATTTTCTATATAAGCAAGAGCCACATAACGGAATGGCTCTTTAACGAAGCCGTTATATCGCCACAAACCCTTGTAATACCCATTGACTTTGGCGGAAGAGGTGAGATTCGAACTCACGGAGGACTTTCATCCTCGCCAGTTTTCAAGACTGGTGCATTCAACCGCTCTGCCACTCTTCCTACGCTAGCTGAGAACACATTATAAGGAAATCAGTAACGACTCAGATAAAGATACATTTCTCCTGACTTTCACGGTTTTATTCTGTTGATTTAATGGCTTACCCACAAGCCCTATTCTGCTAAACTAGTCAGATAACTAGTCAGGAGCTTAATCATGAATAATTATTGGGCGGTACAAGATGCCAAGGCAAAATTTAGCGAACTATTGAATGCTTGCTTAGAGCAAGGGCCTCAAGTAGTGACGAAGCGTGGTCACGAAACAGCAGTTCTCATAACCATTAAGGAGTGGAATACATTGAAAAAGTTAGCCAAACCATCACTTAAATCTCTTCTACTATCAGAAGAAGCAAGAGGAGGGTTAGTCTTACCAAAACGCGGCCAAGGCCTATCTCGCAAGCCAGTCAAACTGTAAGTGCCTCCATGTACTTACTAGATACCAATATTATTTCTGAATTACGTAGGCCTAAGCCGCATGGGGCTGTATTAGAGTGGTATAAAAATATTGCCGATGAGGATCTCTACGTCTCGGCAGTATCGATAGGTGAGATTCAAGCAGGCATTGAGCTAACGCGTGAGCAAGACAAGAAAAAAGCTGAATTATTAGAGTTATGGCTGCAAGACATTGCTAATGCTCACAATATCTTACCAATGACTGGCACTACTTTCATCTTATGGGCAAAAATCATGCATACCCAGTCAAATACCGTCAGGGAAGATGCCATGATTGCAGCAACAGCGATTGAAAAAAAACTAACTGTTGTTACTCGCAACACCAAGGACTTTAGACGCTTCAAAATTACACTACTCAATCCATTTGATGCTCTGCATTAAAAACCTTAAAGCGCGTCTTTAATCAAGATCTCTAAATGCCTTGCAATAGCGAGGCTGGAGGTCAGTCCTGGTGATTCAAATCCATAGAGATTGAATAGACCTTTCAAACTATGATCAGATGGTCCATTAAAGTAAAAGTCTCCTGCTGGTACATTGGGCGGCACAATTTTTGCTCTCACCCCTGAATAATCCGGCTGCAAAGATCCGTCCTTTAGACCTGGCCAATATCGACGGACAGCCTCATAGAAGCCCTCACCTCGAGTAGCATTTACTTTGTAATCAATAAGATCCTCAGACTCAATATCAAGCCACTCAACATCGGGACCAAATTTAGCTTGACCTGCCATATCTAGTGTGATGTGCACACCTAATCCACCTAGCTCGGGTATGGGATAGATTAAATGGGTAAATGGGGATTTTCCTGGGAGAGAAAAATAATTTCCTTTAGCAAAATACGCTTTCGGAATTTGATCGTTTGCAAGACCTTCAATTTTTTGTGCAATTGCAGGCGCACTCATACCTGCACAATTAATTAATAAGCGAGTTTGAATTTGCATACCATCTGAACCGCCAATAGTTAATACAAAGCCCTGCTCAGCATCGTTGCCTATAGGTTTAGCGCTAATCAATGGAGACTGATAAGCGACCATACCCCCTGCATCTTCAAAGCCGCCCAATAAAGAAAGCATATAAGTATGGCTATCCACAATTCCGGTAGTTGACGACAGAATTGCTGCTGAGCACTGAAGTTGGGGCTCTAGTGATTTGGCTTTCTCGCCAGAGATCATCTCAATGTGTGGAACTTGATTATTTTGGGCTTTATACAGAATGGCTTGCAAGTCATCGAGTTGCGTATCGTCACTGGCAACAATCAATTTTCCATAAGGCTGTGTTGGCACTTGGTGAGTACGGCAATACTCATACAAGAGACGGTTCCCCTCAACACAAAGTTTTGCCTTTAAAGAATCCTTTGGGTAATAGATTCCAGCATGAATGACTTCGCTGTTACGGGCACTGCTAATGGTGCCAAAGGCATTTTCACGTTCTAGGAGGATGGTTTCGCGTCCCTGCAGTGCCATCTCGCGTGCGACGGCTAAGCCGATCACTCCCGCACCGATCACGACACAATCTACCTGCTCCATCCACTGGTTCCTGACTTATTTAATAGTAAGAATAGGCACAAATCGTAACATTTTCAGTGGTTTAAGGGTGATTTGAGCTATTTACCCCTCTACTTATTGATAAAATCTGTGGATGTCTTTAAATCCTGCTTCAGAAAACCCAAAATCCGTCTTTCGCGCTGCAGATATCGTTTTAGATAGCGCCTATCAAGGTATCGACACTAAAAGCTGGCAATCTCTATTTGCCCAAGCCCGCTCTGCCAAGGTAGAGCAGTTCATTGCTGATCTATTTGCTGGTAAGCATGTGAATGCCTCTGAAGATCGGCCCGCTCTTCATTCTGCCCTACGGAACTTAGATCAAAAGCCCGTATTAGTCGACGGTAAAGATGTCATGCCAGCAGTAGCAGATGTCTGGCATCGGATTGAAGCGCTGAGCAATAAATGGGTCGGCGTAACAGATGTTATTCATATTGGTATTGGTGGCTCTGATTTTGGGCCTCGCCTAGCAATTGAGGCCTTAGCCCATGTTCCCGATATTGAAACTCGTGGCATGCGCATGCATTTCTTAGCCAATATCGATACCGCTGAATTAGGTCGTATTCTGCAACGTGCCCTGCCACACAGTACTCGCGTCATCATTGTATCCAAATCATTTACTACTTTAGAGACCACTAAAAATGCCAAAGCTGTAGTCAGATGGTTAAAGGATAGTGGTCGTACTGAGAGTCAAATTCATAATGCGCTGTTTGCTGTGACAGCCAATGTGCCCGCTGCCAAAGCATTCGGCGTTCAAGAAGAGCATATTTACCCGTTCTGGGATTGGGTTGGCGGGCGTTATTCCGTATGGTCAGCAGTTGGTTTACCCATTGCCTTGCAGTATGGCTTTGATACTTTTAAAGAATTCTTGGCAGGTGCTCAAGCTATTGATCAGCATTACCGCACTGCTCCACTTGAAGAAAATTTACCGGTACTCATGGCCCTAACTCTGCTCTATCAACAAGAGCAGCATGGTATTAAATCCTTCGCGGTCATTCCCTATGCTGATGCCTTAGATTGGTTTCCGAAGTGGTTGCAGCAGCTTGATATGGAAAGTAATGGCAAGAGTGTTGATCGTAACGGTAAGCCCGTTCAGTTCTCATGCCCGGTAGTATTTGGTAGCTCTGGTAGTAATGCACAGCATTCTTACTTCCAACTCTTACATCAGGGCAAAGAAGTGATTCCTATTGACTTCATTGCGATTCGTGAACCAATGAGCCATTTGCCTGAGGCAAAAGAACATCATCGTATTTTGCTGTCCAATTGTTTAGCACAAGCGCAAGCCTTAGCAAACGGTAAACAAACGGATAACCCCAACAATACCTACCCTGGTAAGCGTCCTAGCAACTTACTAATTCTGCCTAAGTTAAATGCGTTTTATCTAGGCGCTCTTTTGGCTCTTTATGAAAATCGCGCCACTATCCTAGGGGTGCTATGGAATATCAATAGCTTTGACCAACCTGGTGTCGAACTAGGCAAGGTTTTAGCAAAGCCGATTGAAGCAGCGCTCAACAATTCTGCGACAGTAGCTGCAGATGCCAATATTGATGCCATTACTGCGCAGCGTATTAATCTGTTTAATAGCTAGCTCATTAATTGATCATTTACAAAAATTTTTTTAAGAAAGATTCGATGAATAAGCGCAATAAAGATCAACACACAAAAATAGCTATAAATTATTTTGATACTGATGATAAAAATCTAATTTTAGAATATGAGCTAAGCAAGAAACTAAATCAGTTTAATGAAGTATTGAACTCTGGTGGAGTGATAGTCTGTCAGCCAGTCGGTCAAGAATTAATATCAAAAAAATAAATTTATAAGAAATCATTTTTACTTGGATTAAATATGCAATTATCAGCTTCTATTTTTAAAGCCTATGACATCCGCGGCATCATTGATGACACTCTAGATCCATCGATTGCTAAATTAATTGGTCAAGCCTTTGGTACCAAGATGCGCGAGCTGGGTGAGACTGAGCTTGTGATTGGCCGTGATGGGCGTTTATCTGGTCCTAGTCTGATTGAGGCTTTAACTGAAGGTTTGTTATCTACCGGCATTAATGTGATTGATTTAGGCATGGTCGCCACACCCATGGTGTACTTTGGTGATAATCAAGTGCTCGATGGCAAGAAACCAAAGTCCGGCATCATGATTACTGGAAGTCATAATCCGCCTAACTACAACGGTTTCAAAATGGTATTGGGTGGTGCAGCAATTTATGGCGATCAAATTCAGGCGCTTCGTAAACGCATTGAAGCCAAGCAGTTTGTTACAGGCACGGGCTCACGCTCGACCTTTGATATCTTCCCAATGTATTTAAAGTACATCGTTGGTGATGTGAAATTAGCTCGACCAATGAAGATCGCTGTCGATTGCGGTAATGGTGTTGGTGGTGCCTTTGCGGGTCAGCTATTCAGAGCTTTAGGTTGCGAGGTTCAAGAACTCTTCTGTGAAGTCGATGGCCATTTTCCGAATCACCATCCAGATCCAGCACATATTGAAAACTTGCAAGATCTCATTAAAAACTTGCAAACGACCAATAATGAATTAGGCCTTGCTTTTGATGGTGATGCTGATCGCCTGGGTGTCGTCACCAAGGATGGCCAAGTGATTTTTCCAGACCGTCAAATGATGCTCTTTGCCAAGGATGTACTGTCACGCAATCCTGGTGGACAAATTATTTATGATGTGAAGTGCACCCGTAATTTAGCGACCTGGGTGAAGCAACATGGTGGCGAGCCCATTATGTGGAAAACTGGACACTCTTTAGTTAAAGCTAAGTTAAAAGAAACTGGTGCACCTTTAGCTGGTGAGATGAGTGGACATATCTTCTTTAAAGATCGCTGGTTTGGTTTTGATGATGGTCTTTATACAGGCGCGCGTTTGCTAGAGATTCTCAGCAAAGAAAAGGATCCCAATCAGACTCTCAATGATTTACCAAATGCGATTTGCACACCGGAGTTGCAGTTAGCTTGTGGTGAAGGTGAGCCCTTTGCGATTCTAGAAAAGATTAAAGCAAATGCCAAGTTTCCAACATCAGAAGCAATCAATACGATTGATGGCGTGCGTGTTGAATACGCTGATGGCTTTGGTCTTGCCAGACCATCCAATACAACCCCAGTAGTTGTGATGCGCTTTGAAGCTGATAGTGATGAGGCGATTAAACGTATTCAGAATGAATTTAAGACTGCGCTACTAGCTGCCAAGCCTGACGCTAAGTTGCCGTTCTAATTATCCCTATTATTTATGCGCATGCTACATGGGCATAAATTACCCATATAGTAGGTGTATGCTTAAAAAAGACATCTCTAATACCTCAGATCGCCCGATGAAAAAAGCGACCAACTTAACTCTCAATACTGAAGTCTTGGTAGAAGCAAAAAAGCTAGGGATTAATATTTCTAAAGTTTGTGATGCTTTTTTGGAATCCTTGGTCAGAAGCGAAAAAGAGCGGCGCTGGAAATCTGAAAATCAGGACTTCATCAATGAATATAACCAAATTACTGAAAAAGATGGTCTGCCTTTAGATAAGTGGAGAACTTTCTAAGAGCAGGATTTGGTGTCTATAAAAATGCCGATGGCACAACCATCAATCCTCGTAGATGGATTACAGCAAGCTACACGTTTTAAGAGTGTTTTAATTACTTAGTTTGAATCATCACAGGGTCACTACTGCAAGGTGCGCCTTTTTTATTTTGTGTAAAGCGATCTGCGTTTACCATACGCTCGTTATTGCCAGGATGGGTTGATAGAAAAGGAATGGCCGCACCCTCTCCTAAGGCATTCATCTGGGCAGCAAAACGATAGCTACCGCAAGGTGAATAACCTGCTTGCATTGCCCATTGCATTCCCATCTCATCGGCTGAGCGCTCATCATTACGACTCCATGTAAGGCCCATTCCTTTAGCAGCATTACCAACTACTAAGCCGCTAAACGGAATGAAATAACTGGCAATCATGCCTAGTGCTTGGCTGGTTACATCAATTGCTGCATCTCGATTCTTGGCATAGTCTGGCTGAGTATGTCCCAGTTGATGATGCGCTAATTCATGGCCTAATACGGCTGCCATCACATCCGGATCATTACCAAATTGAGTAATAAAACCGTTGGTCAAGATGATATAGCGCTGATTATTTTGTAATTGGGCATAAGCGTTGATCTCTGTTGAATCTGAGAGCCCCACTACAAATGGAAATGGCACCGACTTCATCATTTGTTGGCGCACGATAGCCAGATTTTTCTCTGAACTACTTGCACTTGGGTCTGCATTGGCAGATTGCCACCAAGCATCATTGGGAATCTGCACAACCATTGATTTTTTTGATGCTGAGCAAGCAATCAATAAGCTACTGAGGAAGACTACTATGGCCTGGCGCATTCCAAAGTCCTTTGATTTATATCAAAATATCTTTAGGGCACGCATGCCTGGGGAGTTGGCTGGTGGGGCTGGAACTGCAGGGGCTGGTTGGCTTCAAGGTTGTACGCCCTTTGCCGCCTTCCGTGGTGCTGCCACCGATATCAACGATCCAGTTTTGATAGGCTACTTTTTCTCCTGCAGTTACCTGCAGAGATAGAAAGCTCAGTAGACATAGAACTGATAGAAGAATTTTTCTCATTAAGAGAGCTTACTGGACAATTTTGGCAGTTTCACGTAATTTCTTGACGGTTTCTGTTAAATACTGCTGCACAATGGCTTGGCGCAACTGTGGCTTTGCCTCGTCAAATGTCGGGAATTTGAATGGGCGCTTATCGTCAACCTTCAAAATGACCCAGCCGCCCTGGGTTTGAATGGGAGCATTGGCAATAGCCCCTTTATTGAGATTAACCATCACGTTAGCAACTGGTGTGACCACTTGACCAGGAAGAACCCAACCCAGTTGCCCTCCATTCGCTTTGGAAGCTTGGTCAATAGAATGCTCTTGCGCCATTTTTCCAAACAACTCACCCTTCTGAATGCGGCGAATGAGATCAATCGCATCTGTTTCAGTGCTAACAAGAATTTGGCTTAAACGATATTGAGTAGCTGATGCTCCCTCACCAATGAGTTTTCTCTGGCGATCGTATTCTTCGCGAAGCTTTGCATCAGAAATAGGATTCTTTTGAAAGTGATTTTCTAAAAATACCTGAATCATTAAAGTTTGTTTAAGTTGTGCAATCTGATCCCGAAAATCAATATCTTTATCTAAGCCCTGGCGAATCGATTCTTGTGTGAGTAGCTCACGATTGATCAATTCATCTTTGAGGGCATTCTTGAGTTCAGGTGAGTCTTTTTGACCCTGCGCTAAAGCAGCTTTGACATTGAGATCTAATAAGCCACTGGTCAGTGGCGCGCCATTGACTGTGGCAAAGAAGTCAACATCATTTGTTTTGCTGGGTTTATCGGCAGCAAAAGAATGGGTGGCTAAAGTAAGTAATGTAAAAGCAGCTAATTTAAGAATGTTTTTAGTCATAGATAAATTTTATGCGAGATTGGCTCAAAATGAGGTTTAGAGCCAAAAGTTGATAGGCAGGTTAAGATTTCGTATGAACTCAACTGTTAGCACCCCTATTGCCTTTGATTACCCCCAGCAAGATGCTGCTGGTGCAACCTGCACTGCCCAAGCTTGGGCTAAGACTCCACCCTACTTATCTGGACCTGATAAGGCCTCTGTGATTGCCCGTATTAAGCAGTTATTGGTCGAGAAAGATGCTGCGCTAATAGCGCACTACTATGTCGATGGCGATATTCAGGATCTTGCTTGGGAGACTGGTGGCTTTGTGGCGGATTCTCTGGAAATGGCCCGCTTTGGTAAGAATCATCCCGCCAAGAATCTCGTCGTGGCTGGTGTGCGCTTTATGGGTGAGACTGCCAAGATTCTGAGTCCTGAGAAACGAATCTTTATGCCTGACCTAGAAGCTACCTGCTCTCTTGATCTGGGTTGTGATGCTGGTGATTTTGCTGCTTTTCGGGCTCTGCATCCCGATCGTGAGGTGGTGGTCTATGCCAATACTAGTGCTGCCGTCAAAGCCCAGGCCGATTGGATGGTCACAAGCTCTTGTGCCCTCGCGATAGTTCATCAGCTCAAAGTTGAGGGCAAAAAGATCCTTTGGGCACCTGATCATCATTTAGGCCGATACATCCAAGAACAGACTGGTGCTGATATGTTGTTATGGAACGGTGCCTGCATCGTTCATGATGAATTTAAGGCTGTTGAATTAGGCATGCTCAAGGCTGCCCACCCTGATGCCATGATCTTGGTACACCCGGAATCTCCCCAGACTGTAGTGGATTTAGCCGATGTCGTAGGTTCCACCTCAGCCATGATCAAGGCTGTTGTCGAAGGTAGCGCTACTGAATATATCGTGGCTACTGATAAAGGCATCTTGCATCGTATGCGTCAGTTAGCTCCCAATAAGAAACTGATTGAAGCCCCAACTGCTGGTGACAGCGCTACTTGTAAGAGCTGTGCCCACTGCCCTTGGATGGCTATGAATGGCTTACAAGGAATCTTAGATTGCCTTGAGAATGCCTCTGGTGAAATCTTTGTTCCTGAGCCAACTCGCTCTGATGCTTTAGTGTGTATTGAGCGCATGCTGGACTTCACTAAGAACCATCCTGACCTTTTAGCCAAAGCCCAACACGGCTTTGTTAAAAACATCGGCGCTGCTTAATTTCTTTTTTCTTTTTTTTCTTTTCTTTTTTTGCTGTACTTATTGATTGATTTTTCATGTTTGAAGCTAACGAAACTTTAGAGCAAGCTCGGCAACGCAACATTGATGATGCCCTGATGGAGGATATTGGTACTGGCGATTGGACCGCAATGCTGGTCCCCAGTAAGCCTGTTAAAGCGCAGCTCATTGTGCGTCAAGCAGCCGTTCTATGCGGTGTGGATTGGTTTGAAGGTGCCCTCAAGAAGCTCGATCCCAATGCCAAAGTGACTTGGCATTACGCTGAGGGTGATGTAATGAAGCCCGATTCTAAAGTCTGCGATATTGAGGCTGACTCTCGCGCATTGCTGTCTGCTGAACGCCCTTGTATTAACTTCTTGCAGACGCTTTCTTGGACGGCTTCAATTGCACGCGATCATGTCGATGCGATTGCTGGCGTCAGCCCCAATCCTAAAGGCTGCGCGGTTCTCGATACACGTAAAACGATTCCTGGATTACGCCAAGCCCAGAAATACGCTGTGCGTGTTGGTGGTGGCCAGAACCAACGTTTGGCTCTTTGGCACGGCATCCTCATTAAAGAGAATCATATTGCTGCGGCTGGTGGTGTTGCCGCTGCAGTCAAAGCAGCGCAAGCCTTGAACTCGGGGGTGGATATTCAGGTAGAAGTTGAGAATATGGCTGAATTAGCGCAAGCAATTGACGCTGGCGCTAAAAGCATCTTGATTGATAACTTCACCACTGACCAAATGAGAGAGGCTGTGGTCTTTACTGCTGGTCGCGCTCTTTTAGAGGCGTCGGGTGGTATTGATTTAGACCAGATGCGGGCTATTGCTGCCACTGGTGTTGATCGTATTTCACTTGGAAAGTTGACCAAGGATATTCATGCAGTCGATTTTTCGATGCGCATCCTATAAGACTCTTCTTCGTTAGCTTCTAGCTGACACACTCTTCAAACCCTGCTGATGTTCAGCGGGGTTTTTTATTTCTAGACTGAAGCCCATACATTTATTGGCTTAAGCACCTTTTTTCTCAATTTATGTATTGACATTAATTATTTTTGTATATACATTAATTGGGGTCGCTGAGTGATTGAGTTTGATGACAAGAAGCGAAACGAAACACTTTCGCAAAGAGGGTTGGATATGGCCAGGGCAATAGAGATCTTTAGAAACACTCACACTGACCAAATTGATACACGCAGATCTTATGGTGAAAAAAGAATTATCACGATGGGTTACTTAGATAGCAGGGCTGTAGTTGTAGTTTGGACATACAGAGGAAATAAACGAAGAATTATTAGCATGAGGAAAGCAAATGCGCGCGAAATCTCCAGATACTAAAAAAGAATGGGTTGACCCTGATGACGCTCCTGAACTTGATGAAGAGTGGTTTCAAAATGCCCACGTCTATATCGGAGATATCCTGATTAAAAGAGGCGTTGGTCGTCCACCGATTAAGAATACAAAAGAAATGCTCAGCCTTAGACTCGATTCTGATGTTCTCGAAAAATTACGAGCAAGCGGTAAGGGTTGGCAAACTCGCTTAAGCAAGCATATCAAAGAGGCAGTGTTAAAGGGCACTCTTTAAATGCATTAAGTTTCTTTGGTATTTTCTGTACCCTCTGCTTGAGGCGTCAGAATGGTCGGATAAGAAACAGCCCAAGTACCGGGGTAGTCACGGCTGTAATGCAGCCCCCTGCTCTCACGGCGCATTAAAGCTGATCGCACGATGAGTTCGGCACACTCAAGTAAGTTACGAAGCTCAATCAGATCGCGTGTCACTTTAAAGTTAGCGTAGTACTCCTGCACTTCGTATCTGAGGAGCTTAATTCGGTGTAAGGCTCGCTCTAGACGACGATTTGTTCTCACGATGCCTACGTAGTTCCACATCAGGGAGCGCAATTCGTCCCAGTTGTGGGCAATGACCACTTGTTCATCCGCATCTTCCACTTGGCTCTCGTCCCATAGAGGAAGATTGGGTAAGTTTGGAGCTTTGAGCCCTGCAATATCCTGCGCCGTTGCTTTACCAATCACAATGCACTCCAGTAAGGAGTTACTTGCCAGACGGTTAGCGCCATGTAGACCGGTATAAGTAGCTTCACCAACTGCATATAGGCCTGGTAAGTCTGTGCGGCCCTTGAGGTCGGTAACAACACCGCCACAAGCATAGTGCGCAGCAGGCACTACCGGAATGGGCTCTTTCGTGATATCTAGTCCCAGCGCTAAGCATCGCGCATAAATCATGGGGAAATGCTCTTTAATAAAAGCTTCGCCTAAATGGGTTGCATCGAGGTGCACATAATCTAAGCCGTGCTTTTTCATTTCAAAGTCAATGGCTCTGGCAACAATATCGCGTGGAGCAAGTTCCTTACGGTCATCGTGCTCGGACATAAAGCAGGTGCCATCTGGCAACTTTAAGATGCCGCCCTCGCCTCGCATGGCTTCAGTAATTAGAAACGTCCGGTCACTGGGGTGATAGAGACACGTCGGATGAAACTGAATAAATTCCATATTGCCAATGCGGCAGCCTGCACGCCAAGCCATCGCGATACCATCACCTGTAGCGGTATCAGGATTACTGGTGTAACGGTATACCTTACCTACCCCACCAGTCGCCAAAACAACGGACTTTGCAGCAATGGTTTCTACGCGATTATTGTTAATATCGAGTGCATAAACTCCATAACAGCGATTCGGTTTAGTTCGCTGTATCTTGGCATCCAAATGCCGATTGGTGATCAAATCGAGAGCAATCCAATGCTCTAGTAATTGAATATTTTTATGAGCGCGGGCTTTATCAAGTAGCACTTCATGAATAGCTTTACCAGTAGCATCAGCAGCGTGAGCAATTCGACGATGACTATGACCGCCTTCACGAGTCAGATGCAAGCCCATGGGACCAGTTTCATCGGGAGTAAAGGGGACGCCTTGGTCTACTAGCCAACGAATGGCTTCTGCACTTTCTTCTGCGATATAACGTGCGGTTGACTCGACTACTAAACCGGCTCCAGCATCTAAAGTATCCGCTACATGGGAATCAATACTGTCGTGCTCTTTATCAACTACTCCAACAATACCGCCCTGTGCCCAAGCTGTTGCCCCTTCGCCTAAACCCCTTTTAGCCATCACGATCACCGGTTGCGTCTCAGCCATATGGAGTGCAACAGTTAAGCCAGCAAGACCAGCCCCAATAATGAGTACTGGTAGATCTGCTTTTGCTTCTGAGGAATTTGGTGAGGGTTTTGAACTAGCCATAGATCATTCTAAAGGGCATTGGTGATATTGGTATTGAGTTTTAACTCAATAACTTCGAGGTATGAAAGGTACTCATTCTTGAGATCTAGGCTCAGCATTACATATGTCGACTTCACCATGAAGATTCTTAGCTGTGATACCTGCTAACAAATCATTCAGTTGATACTCTTGCTTTACCAGCGGCTCAATCACAATTCGACCTTTTTGCACTTTTACAGAAACTAACTGGTCAATATTCAGATGGGCAGACTTCATAAGGGCTGCACTTAAGCGCAATGCTGGGCTATTTCCCCACTTTTTGATGATCGTTTGCATTGAATCTCCCCCTTATCTAATGTAGATACATAGTATTTACATTGATAAATTCAAGCAAGTGATAAAAAACCCCGTTTCAAGAACGGGGTTTTGCTGGGAGAAAACGGTGAAGCTAAGATGCAGCAGCAACTATCTTCTGCCTCATTGGATCATTTGTTCCGTAACCCATTACTGGTGCTACCTGCCCACCCTTGCTGACCTGGACTGCGCAGTACTTAAATTCTGGAATTTTGCCAAATGGGTCTAATGCTGAATTAGTCACTAAGTTTGCAGCAGCTTCGTAGTAAGCAAATGGAATAAAGATCACTCCACGAGGTGTTCCATCATCTCGACGTACATGTATACCGACTTCTCCCCGACGAGATTGCACAGTGGCAACATCGCCCGCAACAATGCCCAGTTGGGCCATATCTTCACCATGCATCGATACGGTGGCCATCGGCTCAATCGCATCTAAGATGGTTGCTCTTCTGGTCATGCTGCCGGTATGCCAATGTTCTAATTGACGTCCCGTAATTAAGACATATGGATACTCTGAGTCTGGCCTTTCATTTGCAGGAATGATATCTGCCGGAACCAACTTCACTTTGCCATCAAGAGTCGCAAAGTGATCATCAAATACGATGGGGCGACCTGGATCTTCTTCAGATAAACATGGATAGGTTACGCTGGATTCTCTCTCGAGACGCTTCCAAGTAATACCTTTGATCGCAGCATGCATCGCGAGGCGCATTTCATCGTAGACCTCTGCTACGCCATCATCAGGACCTTGGTAGTTCCAATCTAGACCCATACGCTTAGCAATTTCTTGGATGATCCACAAATCTGGCTTTGCTTCACCAGGAGGATTGATTGCTTTTTTACCCATCTGCACCATGCGGTCAGTATTGCTAGCAGTGCCGACCTTCTCCGGCCATGCGCTTGCAGGTAACACCACGTCTGCTAACAAGGCAGTTTCAGTCATAAAAATATCTTGTACGACTAAGTGCTCCAGAGAAGCGAGTGCATGACGTGCATGATTTAAATCAGGATCACTCATTGCAGGGTTCTCACCCTCAATATACATACCGCGGATCTTATCGGGATCACTATCTGGCGCAGTAATCTTATGCATGATCTCAACAACGGTATAGCCCGGCTTCTTATCAAGCTTGGTATCCCAGAAGTTTTCAAACCAAGCATGTGCCCCATCGTGGTCCACACGTTGATAATTCGGGAACATCATCGGAATCAATCCGGCATCACTGGCACCCTGAACGTTATTCTGACCTCGTAATGGATGCAGACCCGAACCTGGCTTACCAATTTGCCCTGTAATACTGACTAAGGCAATCAAGCAACGCGCATTATCGGTGCCATGCACGTGTTGACTGACGCCCATACCCCACAAAATCATAGCTGACTTAGTGGTAGCAAATTCTCTGGCTACTTCACGGATTGTTTCTGCAGGAATGCCGCAGATTGGCGCCATCACTTCAGGGCTGTAACCTTTGATATTTTCTTTGAGGGCTTCAAAATTATTAGCACGCTCTTGAATAAATTTCTGATCGGCTAATCCCTCTTCAATAATCGTGTAGATCATCGCATTAAGTAGAGCCACATCAGTATCAGGCTTAAACTGCATCGTACGCCAAGCATGCTTGCTGATATCAGTCAAACGAGGATCGCAGAGCACAATCTTCGTACCTCGCTTCGCAGCATTCTTAAACCAGGTAGCTGCAACAGGATGATTAGAGGTTGGGTTTGATCCAATCAGAAAAATCATGCTGGAGTTTTCGACATCATTCACTTGATTGCTAACTGCACCAGACCCTACGCCCTCTAAGAGCGCAGCCACAGACGATGCATGGCAAAGACGCGTGCAATGGTCAACGTTGTTATTACCAAATCCAGTGCGCACTAATTTCTGGAATAGATAAGCTTCCTCGTTACTGCCTTTAGCGGAACCAAAACCAGCCAGTACTTTTAAGCCATGCCTGTCTTTGAGTGCCTTTAACTTACCGCCGGCCAAATCTAATGCCTCTTCCCAAGTCGCCTCGCGGAAAATGTTCGACCAGTCTTGAGGGTTCTGTGTTGTAGTCTCATCCTTAGGTACACCAGGTTTACGAATCAGGGGCTTAGTTAAGCGTTGTGGGCTATGAATATAGTCCATACCAAAGCGGCCTTTTACACAAAGGCGATTATGGTTTGCAGGACCATCGCGACCCTCAACACTGACAATCTTTTCATCTTTGACGTTATAGGTAATTTGGCAACCTACTCCGCAAAACGGACAAACTGAATCCACTTTACGATCAACCATTTGTGAGCCTATTAAACCCTTAGGCATTAAAGCGCCCGTTGGGCAGGCCTGCACACACTCGCCGCAGGCAACGCAAGTGCTCTCACCCATCGGATCATTGAGATCAAAGACGATTTCACTATGGGAGCCACGCATGGCATAACCAATCACATCATTGACCTGCTCTTCACGACAAGCGCGTACACAACGATTGCACTGAATACAGGCATCTAAGTTCACCGCCATCGCCGGATGTGAAATGTCAGCTAATACTTTTTCACGACGCAGGGCTTTTAGTTCTGGGCGAACAGTAATATCCATACGCGCTGCCCAAGTACTGAGTTCACCATGTTGATTTTTTTGCTCTTCTGCTTTGGTGTCACCAACCCACTTAAAGCCTTCATCTGGCATATCAGAGAGCAGCATCTCAATCACTAACTTCTGACTCTTAATAGCGCGCTCACTATTGGCTTTTACTTCCATGCCTGGTGTAGCACTGCGACAGCAGCTAGGGGCTAAGGTGCGCTCACCATTGATTTCTACTACGCAAGCACGACAATTGCCATCGGGACGATAACCATCTTTAAAACAGAGATGGGGAATATCAATGCCATGGCGTTTTGCGGCCTTGAGAATAGTCTCGCCTTCATAAGAAACGATAGTTTGACCGTCCAGTTTGAACTCAACAGTTTGCAGTTCGAGCTCTTTAGTATTAGTTGGTGCGTTCATGTTCTCTAATCTTTTCCAATGATGATCAAGCTACTTCATTCGGAAAATATTTAGCAATACAACGAATTGGATTAGGTGCAGCTTGTCCAAGACCGCAAATGGAGGCATCGACCATGACGATCGCTAAATCCTCCAGTGTTTCTTGATCCCAAGTTTTAGCTTGCATCAGTTTGGCTGCCTTACCAGTACCTACACGACAGGGGGTGCATTGACCACAACTCTCATGCTCAAAGAAGTGCATTACATTGAGCGCCATATCGCGCGCCTTATCTTGATCGCTAAAGACCATCACTGCTGCTGAACCAATAAAGCATCCATAGGGCTGCAATGTATCGAAGTCCAAAGGAATGTCATTCATCGTAGCTGGCAAGATGCCACCAGATGCGCCGCCCGGCAAATAGCCATAGAACTTGTGACCATCTTGCATGCCGCCACAATACTCATCAATCAACTCTTGAATCGTAATACCTGCTGGTGCGAGCTTGACGCCAGGCTTTTGAACACGGCCGCTAACACTAAAGCTACGCAAGCCTTTGCGATCATGGCGGCCAAAGGAACTAAACCACTCTGGGCCACGCTGCACAATATCGCGCACCCAGTAAAGCGTTTCAAAATTATGTTCTAGCGTGGGTCTACCAAATAAACCCACTTGCGCAATATAAGGAGGACGCATTCTGGGTTCGCCACGTTTACCTTCAATGCTCTCAATCATGGCAGACTCTTCACCGCAGATATATGCCCCTGCACCACGACGTAATTCAATAGTCGGCAATTTAAATGGGGGATTCGCTTTGAGCTTCTCTAGTTGAATCTCTAGTAACTCACGACAACCGTGATACTCATCACGCAAATAGATATAACAGGCATCGATACCAACCACCCTTGCAGCAATCAGTAATCCCTCTAAAAAGCGATGCGGATCACGCTCTAAGTAGGTGCGGTCCTTAAAGGTTCCTGGTTCGCCTTCATCGATATTGACGGCCATAAGCTTAGGCGCTACCTGATCTTTGACAATTCGCCACTTCCGTCCTGCTGGAAAACCTGCACCACCAAGACCGCGTAGTCCTGAACTTTCCATTGCTTTAATAATGCTCTCGGCATCTCGCTTACCTTGGACAATATCTTTTGCCAAGGCATAGCCACCTTGTTTGCAATAAGACTCGTAGCCAACATACCCTGGTGAAACTGCTTGATTTTGACCTTGCTGAGAAATACCCTGCTCTACTAATGATCCTGGATCAAAGTTAGCATCATCTATTGCCAAGGGTTGCGTCGTTAAATTATTGTTGACCGCAGCCGATACTTTGTCAGCCGTGGCAAAGAGCACAGGATATTGATGCACTACTGCTACAGGTGCTTGCTCGCAACGACCGACACAGGGTGCTGGAATAACTTTGATCTTGTCATTACCCAATATGGAAGGTAATTTTTCTAAGAGCTTTTGTGCACCTGCTAACTCACAGGCGATCCCATTACACACTCGAACAGTAATATCCGCTACAGGATCATTGCCGCGTACCACTTCAAAGTGGTGATAGAAAGTGGCAACCTCATACACCTCAGCCATTGGCAAATTCATTTCTTTCGCTAGAGCGACTAAATGACGATCATGCAAAGCTCGAAACTCATCATTGAGCTTGTGAAGATTTTCAATTAATAAATCAGGACGATGAACAGCTACGCCGACGAGACGGCGCACTTCTGCCAAAGAAGCATCGTCAGGCTGACGACCTTTAAGCTTACTTTTGCGACGAATGGTCTCCCTTAAATCATCAGCTGTTGCAACAGCAACCGCTTTGACTTCTTCAGAAGGCTTGGGATGATTCATGGCTTGTAGTCTCTAATCTTCTGTCTCATCGCCATCAGCGGTGAGAGGTATTTTCATATTCCATTTGTACAATTCAGGCAAACTCTTTGCCTAGAAAAACTAGTCAAATAACCGATTGATTTTGGGTTATTTCACTCTCTAAGTCCTTGACGCCGCTCAAGGTATTCAAATAAGGGTAAACCCTTATATTTTAAAGTAAAGAAGGCCTAGGTCTATCGCCAGGCGGACGGGAATAATCTATCTGACGCTCATAAAGACGAGCACGATAGCAGTCGTTGTAGCCCGGACTCCCAATTTGCCAGCCAATAGAGGTGCAATCGTCTTGAGCAGCAGATTCAATTGAGCCACAAGCAGAAAGTCCTATTACAGCAAATATAGAAGCGAGAAGGAGACGCAATTTTGTTGAATTCATACTCTAAGTCTACTGGATTCTGAGCACAAGGGTTCAGGGAAGTGTTGCCTTGTTTTTATTGCATAAAGTAAACAACCATCATTTGGCCGGCGGAAAGCCCACCTTTTGTGCCCACATATTATTAAAAGCATGAATCACTGGTTTTTCATAAACACCTGCTTTGGTGTAAGGCTCATCTTTTAACCAAGCCTCTACATCTGCTCTACTCGCAAAGTCTATTGCCAATAGACTACCAATCGGTGTCTTACCATCATCAGATATCAAAGGACCTGCAAAGGCCATGCGATCAGATAATTGTGCAAGATAAGCGCGATGCTCTGGTCTTACTTGAATACGTAAGTTACCAGTTCCTGGGCGATCCATCAGCAAAATTGCAAATAACATTTTGTCTCCTTTATTAATTAGGTAGGCTGTAGAGAATCTTAAGACAAGAGCAGAAGATAGCTATTTTTTTCTCCACTCCTCATTATCAGCATTTTTTAAAAAATTGTAGTTTTTGTACATCAGCTTTTTAAATTATCGCTTCTTTGATAGACATGTCACAAAGACTTCCTCACACTGCATCCAACTAAAGGGTTTGAGGGGTGAAAAGGTTTACTACCGTTCACTGGATTACTTCTTAAATTCTTAGGTCAAAAACCTAACTAGTTCTTGGAGGTAATGATGAAGATCCACCATTACGATTCGGAAGATGATGACTATTTTGATGAGTATGCAGACTCCCTTAAGCATCAACTCTTAAAAGATAGACTGCTTTGGCAGCATCAGGCTCGTAAAGAAATTTGTCTAGAGTACCGCTTACTCGATGACGATTGCGACTTTGATTAAATAGTCCCAAACGAAGAGCCTAAGAAAAAACCACCCGTAGGTAGTTTTGGTGCTACTGGCGGAAGAGGCGGGATTCGAACCCGCGGTAGGCTATTAACCTACGCACGCTTTCCAGGCGTGTGACTTAAACCGCTCATCCACCCTTCCGTAAGACCACTGATTATACGTTTGCCGAAAGGGTTTGCCTTGGAATGCCTAGATGGGCTGCTTGAGTTGTTCCAGAATTGCTGGATTCTCAAGGGTTGAGGTGTCTTGAGTCACTTCCTCACCTTTAGCAATCACACGCAAGAGACGTCGCATGATCTTGCCAGAACGGGTTTTCGGTAAGTTATCACCAAAGCGAATATCTTTTGGTTTAGCAATGGGGCCAATTTCTTTGCCTACCCAATTACGCAAATCAGTTGCGATCTTTTTAGCCTCATCACCAGTTGGACGACCGCCCTTGAGTACTACGAATGCGCAGATAGCCTCACCAGTCATATCATCAGGACGACCCACTACTGCTGCCTCAGCAACTAATGGGTTGGCTACTAAGCTCGACTCGATTTCCATGGTACCCATACGGTGACCAGAAACGTTCAAGACATCATCAATACGTCCAGTGATGGTGAAATAAGCAGTATCTTTATTTCGGATTGCGCCGTCACCTGCAAGATATAAAGCGCCGCCTAACTCTTCCGGAAAATACGACTTCACAAAACGATCTGGATCATTCCAAATGTTACGAATCATGGAAGGCCATGGACGCTTCACAACCAAGATGCCGCCTTGTCCGTTTGGAATATCAACGCCCGCCTCATCCACTATTGCTGCCATGATGCCTGGCAAAGGTAATGTGCATGACCCTGGAACCATGGGAGTAACACCGGGCAATGGAGAAATCATGTGGCCGCCAGTTTCGGTTTGCCAGAATGTATCCACAATTGGGCAACGTGAACCACCTACATTTTCGTAATACCACATCCATGCTTCAGGATTAATTGGCTCACCAACTGAACCCAAGAGACGCAAGGAAGATAAGTCATAGCTCTTTGGATGAACCAATTCATCATTACTAGATGCTTTGATGAGTGAACGAATGGCAGTAGGTGCAGTATAAAAAATGGTCGCTTTATGTTTTTGAATCGTATCCCAGAAACGACCTGCATTAGGAAAGGTTGGTACACCTTCAAAAACAATTTCAGTAGCACCTGCAGCCAATGGGCCATAAGTAATATAGGAGTGGCCAGTTACCCAACCAATATCTGCTGTGCACCAGAACACATCAGTTGGCTTGATATCAAAGGTCCACTTCATTGTGAGAATTGCCCACAAGAGGTACCCACCAGTAGAGTGCTGAACGCCTTTTGGCTTACCAGTAGACCCTGAGGTATACAGAATGAATAAAGGATGCTCGGCGCTTACCCACTCTGGCTCACAAGTGGCTGATTCATTTGCGACAAGGTCATGCATCCATACATCACGACCAGCAAGCATCGGAATGGTGCGCCCAGTGCGCTGGTATACGACAACATTTTTTACTTTTTCACACTCACCTAATGTAATAGCTTCATCAACAATGATCTTGAGAGGTAATTCTTTACCGCCACGATATTGCTCATCGGCAGTAATCACTGCTACAGCACCAACGTCAACAATCCGTTCTTGCAAAGATTTTGCAGAGAATCCACCGAATACCACTGAATGTATTGCACCAATACGCGCACACGCTTGCATGGCAACAATGCCTTCAATTGACATAGACATATAAATAATGACGCGGTCACCAGACTTGATGCCCATTTTGCGCAAGGCATTGGCCATCTTACAAACGCGATTCAGTAATTCTTGATAGCTGACGTTGGTCACTTTGCCGTCATCTGCTTCAAAAATAATGGCAGTCTTATTGCCTAGACCTTTTTCAATATTGAGATCTAAACAGTTATAAGAAGCATTTGTTGTGCCATCTTCAAACCACTTATAAAAAGGGATTTTGGACTCATCCAATACCTTAGTGAATGGTTTCTTCCAATGGATATTCTCTTTTGCAAGGCGTGCCCAGAAACCCTCATAATCATTCTGTGCTTCTGCGCACAGTTTGTTATACGCTTCCATGCCTGAAATGGCGGCACCCTTGACAAAGTCTGTAGGTGGGTTAAAAACGCGGTTTTCTTGCTTTAACGATTCCATGCTTCCCAGCCCTCTATCTAATAATCATCAATCTTTATCTGCGAAAATATCGCACAATGACAGAATTACCCAGTCAAGACCTTAGAAGATAAGTGAAAACACTCGGGATTTGCTCTATGGCAAACCCTTAAAATAGCTCAAACCTTATAAATTAGGCAAAAACAATGACAAATATCAAACAAAACGACCTGATTCAAAGTGTGGCAGATGCCTTTCAGTTCATCTCCTACTATCACCCCAAGGACTTTATTACTGCCATGGGTAAGGCCTATGAGCTTGAAGAGGGTCATGGTGCTAAGGATGCGATCGCCCAAATATTAACCAATAGCCGTATGTGCGCCGAAGGTCACCGCCCTCTTTGTCAAGACACGGGAATTGCTGTTGTCTTCCTCAAAATTGGTATGAATGTTCAATGGCCCGATGCCACCATGAGTGTCACTGATATGGTGAATGAAGGTGTACGCCGCGCCTATCTCAATCCAGACAATATGCTGCGTGCTTCAGTGTTGAGTGACCCTGCTGGCAAACGCAAAAATACGGGTGACAACACCCCTGCTGTCATCCATTATGAAATTGTGCCGGGTGATGATGTTGAAGTGATTTGTGCTGCTAAAGGTGGTGGCTCTGAAAATAAAGCGAAGATGGTCATGCTCAATCCATCTGACTCCATCGTAGATTGGGTATTAAAAACTGTTCCTACAATGGGTGCGGGTTGGTGTCCACCAGGAATCCTCGGAATTGGCATTGGTGGTACACCAGAAAAAGCCATGGTCATGGCCAAAGAATCTTTAATGGGGCCTGTTGATATTCAAGAGTTGATTGCTCGTGGTGCTAAAACACGAGCCGAAGAGTTACGTCTTGAGATTTATGACAAAGTGAATAAGCTTGGTATTGGAGCTCAAGGTCTAGGTGGCCTAGCGACTGTCTTAGATGTGAAAATCATGGAATACCCAACTCATGCAGCCTCCTTACCAGTGGCGATGATTCCAAACTGTGCAGCCACACGTCATATTCATTTCCATTTACATGGTGATGGTCCAGCGAAATTAGAAATGCCTTCTTTATCTGATTGGCCAGATGTCACTTGGACTCCAGATGTTCAGAAATCAAAACGCGTGAATTTGGATACCTTAACGCCTGCTGAAGTCGCAAGTTGGAAGCCTGGTGAAACACTATTGCTTAATGGCAAAATTTTGACAGGACGTGATGCAGCACATAAGCGCATTCAGGATATGTTGGCAAAAGGCGAAGAGTTACCAGTGAGCTTTAAAAACCGCGTGATTTATTATGTCGGTCCAGTCGATCCGGTTCGTGATGAGGTTGTTGGTCCAGCTGGACCTACTACTGCAACCCGCATGGATAAATTTACTGAGATGATGCTGGCAAAAACTGGTCTAATCTCAATGATTGGTAAAGCAGAGCGAGGGCCTGAAGCAATTGAGGCAATTAAAAAACACAAATCCGCTTATCTCATGGCTGTTGGTGGCGCTGCCTACCTCGTATCAAAAGCGATTCAGACATCCAAAGTCGTTGGGTTTGCAGACCTAGGTATGGAAGCGATCTATGAATTTGATGTCAAAGATATGCCGGTTACCGTTGCCGTGAATTCTGAAGGTATTTCGATGCACCACGAAGGCCCTCGTAATTGGCAAGCCAAAATTGCCGGCATTCCAGTCAAGATTATCTAAGTTCATCAACCCAGTTAACTAAAAAGCACACGTTGGCACTCATCGGCGTATTTGATTCTGGCGTAGGAGGCTTATCCATTTTGGATGAGGCCATTCGTCAATTGCCGCAGCACGACTACATCTATTTAGCCGACTCAGCAAACGCCCCTTATGGAGAGCGCTCTAGCGATTGGATTACAGATCGAAGTTTGGTGCTATGTCGCCATCTCTTAGAAGAAGGTTGTGACGCTATAGTGCTTGCTTGCAATACTGCTACTGCGCAAGCGATTGCACAGATTCGGGATAGCTTGGCGATTCCAGTGATAGGAGTAGAGCCTGGAATCAAGCCCGCAGCGATGCAAACCCTAAATGGCATTGTGGGTGTCTTGGCTACCGAAGCCACCTTAAATAGTGACAAGTTCAACGCCTTGTTAGCCACACTTCCTAGTAACTGTCAGTTCATCAAGCAAGCAGGCGCTGGCTTGGTGCCGCTGATTGAGGCAGGCAAAGCCAATAGTGAAGCAGCTCTAGAATTACTGGCCATCCATCTGCAAGCAATCCAAGATGCTGGTGCAGATACTTTGGTTTTAGGATGCACCCACTATCCTTTTTTACGGAAAGCGATTCGAAAGCTGCTCGGGGAGTCCATTGCCATCATCGATACGAGTGAGGCTGTAGTCAAGCAACTGAAAAGGCAGCTAGAAGCAACAGCAGTTCCAAATTCTAAGCATGGCAAGCAGCAGCTCACTTTTATTAGCAGCAAGGATGAGCACAGTCTATTGGCAATGGCTAATGAATTGATGTACAGCGATATGCAGTCACATCATATTCAGGCTAAATTATTAGGCAATATCAGATGAGCACTTTTCTGCAAAAAGTGGATTCCTATATTCCGTTTAATAAAACAGAACGCATTGTTATTGTCATTGTGCTGTTACTACATGTTTTGCCCGCCTTAGACTTTTTCCAATGGAGTGCAAAGCCCAGTAAACCAGATGAAGACACACGGGTGATGGCAAATCTAGTAAGCCCTGAAGCTGCTGATAAGAGTCAGCAGCCCCCTGCCCCACCGCCACCCAAACCAAAGTCCGAGCCTAAGCCCGAACCCAAGAAAAAAACGGTAGATGAAAAATCTGCCGATAAGCCAACCCCCACCCAAGCCCAACAACAGCCCCAGCAGCAGCCCCAAACACCACCGACCAGCCCACAAACGAAGAGTGAAGTCACCCCTCCCACTGCCAATGTGGCGCCTTCGACCACCGGCGGTGCGAGTGGCACACCCATTCAGACCGACATTGGTAAACTAGTCGTCGTCTATCAGCCTGATGCTGATGCTTACTATCCTTCGTTTTCAAAGCGCTCAGGCGAGCAAGGTGAGGTAGTTGTGAAATTAATTATCGATGAAACTGGTGCAGTTGAAGAGGTGGCAATGCTTAAATCAAGCACCTTCCCCAGATTGGATCGTGCAGCATCAGAAATTGGCAAACGTTATCGCTTCAAGCCGTTTTTAGTAAATGGAACGCCAACCAGAATTTCTACTAACCTTTTAATCAAATTTAATTTAAAGAATCAATAACTATGAATACACCATTTGGCTTAGCAAATCTTTGGCTTGAAGGTGACGCCGTGACGCGTTTTGTAGCGCTAGCCTTGCTCTTCTGCTCGATCGTAACTTGGGTCATTTTGCTCACCCGCTTTTGGGAGTTACGTAATATGCGTAAACTCACGCCACAGATTGAAAAATTCTGGCAGGCGACCTCTTTTGAGCAGGGTCTGCAAGCATTTAGTGGTCACACTAATAATCCTTACTACCAAATTGCTAAGGCTTCTACTGAAGCCTCACTCCATCATCAAAGCCAAACCACTAATCATCGCGAACTTTTGCAAACTCTGAACTACTCGGAGTGGATGGCTAGAAGTATCAAAAATAGCATTGATGGCCTTGCCGCTAAACTTCAAAAAGGTCTAACCTTCTTAGGCTCTACGGGCGCTACCTCTCCCTTCATTGGCCTCTTTGGTACTGTTTGGGGTATCTATCACGCTCTTATTGCAATTAGCAGCTCTGGAAGTGCGCAGATTGATCAAGTCGCCGGTCCCATTGGTGAGGCATTAATCATGACTGCTTTAGGTCTTGCAGTAGCAATTCCGGCCGTGCTTGGGTTTAATGCCATTAATCGTGGCAATAAACTACTAGTCACCGATCTCAATCGTTTTGGGAATGACTTGCTAGCCTATTTTGTCACCGGTGCACGCGTTCATTCTGGAGAATAAACATGTCTTTTAATCTGCAAAATGAACAGAACGAAGATAGCATCATGGCTGAAATCAACATGACGCCGATGGTGGACGTCATGTTGGTATTGTTGATTATCTTTATCATTACCTTGCCAGTAATGCAGCAGGCAGTGAAGGTTGAGCTACCAAAAGCCAATAGCGTGCGTAATGAAATCAAACCAGAATCTGTACAGTTATCGATTGATGCTAATGGGAAGATTTTTTGGAACAGTACGGCGATTGATCTCAAGACCTTTGATGGTTATGCAGAAAAAGCAGCTCAGAAAGAGCCTCAACCTGAGATTAATTTGCGCGCCGACAAATCCGTTAAATATGAATATGTGGCACAGGTCTTGGCTGCTTCTCGTCGTGCAGGATTAACTAAGCTGGGCTTTGTGACTGATCCCAATTAAAGAAGAAGGCCCTTAAGGCCGTGCAACGCACTGCTCTTCATAGGATTTAGTACCATCACCGAGGTTTGCGCCCAATATACCGCCTTGGATAGTGTCGAGTTTACGTAACTTTCCTGTTTCACGATCAATCATCACTATAGATGTAACAGATCCTGCTGAATAGGATATTCCTTCCAGAACTTCGGCATCAAATTGAGTACTTAATAAATAAGAAGCTTTTTGTTTTGTAATGGTGACATTTTTAACAAACTGTCGGCCTTCTGAACCAACCACATCTAAGTCACGTCCATCCAAGTAAACCTTTGGACTGGAATTTGCCGAACTAGCGCTTTGTATTTTAAGCTCATAGGTTTCTGAAAAATCACGCTCGGTACGAGTACACATCAATGTAAGCGTATTCGCTAAAATCTCAGAGGCAAAAAATAGTTGTAATAAGACCATCAGCAGGAGGCGGCAAAAGGATGGGTTCTTCATGGCAGTTGCAGTAATAAGGAAAAAGATGATCTGATTATCTCAAGCTCATCACTCACATAAACTCATTTAAAGATAAACTACATAAATAATACAAATAAAACCCTTAGTGAGACGCTAATATGACCCTATTCCAGAGCAGAATAATTCGGCTCATTCCTTTATTACTTTTATTAAGTTTGAGCACTCTAAGTCAAGCACAAGATCCTGCTGCAACTTATCCCAATAAGACCATCAAAATTATTAGTCCCTTTGCTCCTGGTGGCGCAACCGATATCCTAGCGCGAACCTTAGCGCAAAAGCTTGGCGAGGCCTGGAAACAAACTGTCATAGTGGATAACAAGTCTGGCGGTGGTGGTGTGATTGCAGCTACGGAAGTCGCCAGGGCAGAGAAAGATGGTTATACCCTCTTGCTTGGCTCAGTAGGCCCCGTAGAAGTCTTGCCAAGCATTATGAAAAAGGTGCCATACGACTCTGAAAGAGATTTTGCTGGCGTAGATATCTTGGTAAACGTAGAGAATGTAGTCGTTGTGAACACCCAAGTTCCCGTCAAAAATATCCCCGAACTCATTGCTTATGCCAAAGCTAATCCCGGGAAACTGCACTCTGGATCATCAGGGATTGCTACAACAGGTCACCTTTCTTTAGAAGTCTTTAACCAACTTACTGGGGTAGACATTGTGCATGTCCCCTATCGGGGTGGTGCGCCTGTTACTTCCGCTTTACTGGCGGGTGATATTGAAATGAGCTTTTCTACAGTCCCCGCAGCTATCCAGTACATTAAATCAGGAAAGCTACGCGCGATTGCAGTCACTGGTGAGAAACCACTTGATGCATTGCCAGGCATTAAACCTATTAAAGATCAGGGTGTTCCAGGTTTTAAAGTGAGCTCGTGGTACGGCATCTTAGCGCCTAGCGGTACCCCGCCTAGCATCATTAATAAGATCAACCTTGAGCTTGGAAAAATTATTGCTATACCAGAGATCAAGGCCAAACTACTGGAGCAGGGTTGGACAACGGTACACACTACGCCAGCACAAATGAATAAGCAAATTCAGTCAGAAATTCAGGAGTGGAAGATCGTCATTAATAAAGCAAGCATTACCCTTGACTAAATATCTTCAACATTATTGAACATGAATCTTGATCTGACCGCCGCCGATAAAAAAGATCGCTACAAGCTACTGATGAGTAGCATTCTTCCTCGACCGATTGCCTTGGTAACTACCCAAGACGATGAAGGAAGAGTCAATGCTGCACCATTTAGTTTTTTTAATATCATGGCAAGTACACCAGCCATTGTGGTTTTAGGGATTGACTCCAAAAGTCCAGGGGTCCCTAAAGATACTGTGCGGAATATACAACTCACCAAAGAGTTTGTGATCAATATGGTCTCCGAGGAGATTGTTGAAAAAATGAGCTTATGCTCGAGCCCTCTTCCAGCAGGAGAGGATGAATTACAGTATTCAGGTCTCACTGCTGCGCCCTCGATTCAGGTCAAACCTCCAAGGATTGCAGAATCCCCTATTAATATGGAATGTCGTATTGTCGAAATTCTTAATATTGGTCATGACAGAAACATCGTGATTGGCAATGTGATTCACTACCATATTGATGATCAATTTTATGATGCTAAAAACGGCTATGTTTTAGTAGAAAAATTAGGTTTAGTCGCTAGAATGCATGGTAAATCGTTTTACTTACGCAGTCACGATATTTTTGAAGTCAATAGGCCAGTAGGCTCTTCATCTTTGCGCTAAATACTGGTATTCGATTGGTGCCCGAGGCCGGAATCGAACCGGCACGACTTTTTTGAGTCGGCAGATTTTAAATCTGCTGTGTCTACCGATTTCACCACTCGGGCTCGCACTAGCAGGAACTGCCGCGCTATATAAATCAAGACAAGCCAAATTTTAGCATGCGAGCGCATCAAGCCCTATGAAGCCCAGCCAAGCTTAAAACCACTAAACTAAGCACATGAAATCTCAAGGCAAAACAAGTAGGCTGGCTAAGCCCTTACGGCTTCTTTTGTGGCTCACTTCTGCCGTTTTGCTAGCTACAGTAGTGCTTGTCATTTCATATTACTTTTCTGCCCAAACAGCAATCTCCGGTAAGCACCAGATCAAGAATCTAGGAGATTCGGTAACAATTACTTTTGATCAGAGTGCAATTCCTCATATCAAAGCCAATAGTCCAGCTGATGCCCTCTTTGCCTTGGGTTATCTGCATGCTACTGAACGTTCATGGCAGCTGGAAATGAACCGGCGCATTGGTAGTGGACGCCTCTCTGAAATTTTGGGCAAAAATACCGTATCAATTGATCGTTTCATTCGCACCTTAGGAATCAAGCGTGCTGCTGAACGTCAATATGATCGCTACCCCGCTGCTGCAAAGCATTTACTGCAATCGTATGCAGATGGAGTGAATGCCGGTAATGCACAACTTGGATGGGCTCTACCCATTGAATATTTTTTGAGTGGCTCAAAGCCAGGGCATTGGTCACCTACTGATAGCGTTGCTTGGATGCTCATGATGGCCTACGATCTAGGCGGAAATTGGCAAAAGGAATTGCAGCGTCTAGAACTATCACAATTTTTAAGCACCAAGCAAGTTTGGGAGGTGATTCCACTTCATAATCAAAATGAAATACTGACCAATCTTGATTTTGCAAAAATGTATCGAGATTTAAATGTTTTTAATCCCAAAACTGGCCCGGCCGAAGGTAAGTCCAAAGATTTACCTGCAACTGAACTGGCAATGCACGAGTTACCAGGCGGTAAGGATGGCCTAGGTTCCAATAACTGGGCCCTCAGCGGAAAACTGACTGCAAGTGGAAAACCGCTACTAGCAAACGATCCTCATCTTGGTCTCTCTGCGCCTGCCATTTGGTACTTCGCACATATTGATGCCCCTGGCATGAATGTCATTGGTGCAACTCTTCCTGGTATTCCTGGAGTCGTTTTAGGCAGAACCGATCAATACGCTTGGAGTTTCACGAATACCGGACCCGATGTTCAAGACCTATATATAGAGCAAATTGATCCCAAAAATCCAGGTATGTATCGCGGCCCAGATGGGCCCTTAGCTTTCAAGGTTCGACAAGAAATCATTGACATCAAAGGTGCACCTTCTCTTACTTTTCTTGTCAAAGAAACCAGGCATGGCCCCGTTATCTCTGATTCCTATGCGCGGGCTAAACGGACAATTGATACAAATCACTTCGCCCTGGCTCTTCGCTGGACCGCACTCGATATTCAGAATCAATCTGTCGCTGGCCTCTTAGATTTAAATCAAGCAAGTACGCTAGATGCTTTTAAAAAATCATTGTCAAAAAATTATGCGCCGATGCAAAACGTCATCATGGCTGATATCGATGGAAATATTTCTTATCAGACTGCAGGTGTAGCTCCAAAAAGGACATTAAATCAGGGGCTTTATGGCGTAGCCCCCGCAATTGGGTGGGAGCGACAGTATGACTGGACTGCATATATACCGTTCGACCAACTACCATCGAGCTCCAATCCTGAACAAGGTTGGTTAGCAACAGCCAATCAAAAGATCATTGCTAGCAATAACCCCAATCCACTCACGGGTGACTGGGATTTGCCTACCCGCTATGACCGTATTGTTGATCTGATTAAATCAAAGAGCAGCCACAATCTAGAGTCAATGAAGGCTATGCAAGCAGATACCCTCTCATTAGGCGCGACTCCTTTATTAGAATTATTCAAATCAAGTAAACCCAGCCATCCCTTGGGCGTTCAAGCTTTAGAGATCAGCAAAAATTTTAATGGTGATATGAAAGTCGATAGCGCTGCTGCACTCATTTTTAATGCCTGGGCTGATCAACTGACACGCAACCTCTTTTCTAGATTGAGTTATTTATTCACTGAAAATTATGGTGCTCGTCATTTCAGACTCCCACTCATCACTCAATTACAAAACCCAAATAGCCCCTGGTGCGATGACCCGAAATCTGCTGCAGTCGAAACATGTCAAGAGTCCTCTAATAAAGCATTTGGTAAAGCGCTTGAATACTTGAGTGGTAAATACGGCACAGATCCTAGTAAATGGTCTTGGGGTAATGCCCATACTGCAATTTCTGAGCATCGTCCCTTAACTAAAGTACCTTTTTTAGGCTCACTCTTTAACCTCAAGACTCCATTTGCTGGAGATAGCTTTTCGATTAATGTGGGGAGATTACAGTTGTTAAGATCGACTAATCCTTATGAGACTGTGCAAGCAGCGAGTCTACGTACCGTCTATGACTTATCTGATTTAGAGAAATCGGTATTTATTTATCAAACTGGACAATCTGGCTGGGTGCAAAGCGCCATGTATCGGAATATGAACCCTGTTTGGGCAAAAAATGAGTATTTACCGCTACAAATGAAACCAGAAAACATCACTCGGCAGCTTGAACTAATAGCTAAATAAGGAAATATCAGTGTAGGGCGTTTAGAATGAAGGTATATAGAATATCTCCCCATAGGAAATCAGATCCATGAAGAAAAGTATCGCCCACCTCTCTATCGCCGTACTCTCTCTTTCCTTAACAGGGAATGTTTTGGCGGCGTGGCAAGAAATTGGTCAAAATGAGCAAACCGTTGTCCTAGTAGACGTCACCACATTAAAGCTGGATGGCGATAAAGCTCAAATCATGTCTATGCTGAGCTTTAAGAAAACTGGTAAGGATCCAAAAACGGATGAATTTGTAAACTCGATTGTGGGGCTAAATGAATATGATTGCAGCTCCGTACAATATCGCCCATTAGAAGTCAAAATGTATCCGAGTAGGGACGGTAAAGATCTTAAAGTTCCCCCTACTGTCGTTAAAAAACCTTACATCTTTGAGTCTGTAAAAACACCTGATAGTGCATTTGAACCTGTTGAAAATGGGTCATGGGCTGCAGGAGTATTTAATGTTGCGTGCCGTAGTAAGTAGATTTAATCATTCTTCGCTATCTGCCCTCGAATTGGGGGCACTACTCATTTTCACCTTATTACTCAACGCCTGTGCTGCACCATTAGCAGCTTTAGGCAGTATGGGAACTGCCTCTGCCAGTACGGCTGGTTCTGCAGCTACCACAGCAGCCGTTGCTAATCCTGCTACAGCTGCAAGTGTGGCTTCTACTGTGACCACTGGTAAATCTCCCTTAGAACATGCCACTTCCGCCGCAACTAAGAAAGACTGTAGTTTGTTTAATCTAGTTGGGGGAAAAGCGATATGTGTAGATATTGCAATGCCTGGCATTACGGATAAAAGCGAACTCTATTGGGGCCCAGCAGATCTTGCACCGCTGAATGCAAAGTAGCAATCAGAATTTTGAGAGGTCTTGTCTGACTAAGTTTTATAAGATCACTCATTAGGGTCTTACCCCAGGAGACTCCATCGGCATACCCCGTGCACGCCACATTAAAAATAATTCAAGCTGGGCCATCTCTGTTGATCCATACTCAAATTGCTGAGCTCGCACCCCACTCATGCAGTTACGTAAACGCCGCTGTAAAGATCCCAAGGTTTGCCATTCCAAGCGATAAATAGGATAGGCATTGGGGTGACCTTGGGGAATCAAACTCCCTCCCAACTTAAGCCCTGCTCTGTCCTCATGACATTGAGCGCAAGATAAATTGAGTTGTCCCATTCTTTGGTTAAACCAATCGCGCCCCTTTTGTAAAGATTCTTGATTAGCTGGTGTTTCTTTTACTGCAATCGGCATACCTTTTGATTGGCTAGCAATCAGGGCAGTTAATGCTAAGAGCTCTTTACTTTCATAGCTAAGCTTTGCTGTGCCTTGTCGATTCTCTCGACATTGATTGATTTGACCTTCCAGGGTTTGTAATTTTCCATTGATTATTTTTGGAAATTTGGTCGCGACACCTCGCATCGACTTTTTGACATCACCATGACAGCTTAGACAACTCTTATTCTTAGTGCCTAGCTGTGTATTCCATAAGCTTTCACCATCTCCCACCCAAAACAATGCAGGATTTAAGCTAGGGTCGTCTTGCATAGCCTTGTTCTCGGCCGACATGAGTTCATAGCTTGATTGTTGCTTTTTGGAATGGGCATCTGTTGCTGCAAATACTGCTGGTGAGGTAAATAGCAGAGCGCAATAGGCGCCTAAGAGGTAAAGGGCTAGTTGCTGTTTCACGAAACCGTAATTCGTGCCCGATTCACTGCCTCATAACCATCATCCCCTACCCACTTAAACTCTAGCTCACCACTTTCTACTGCAACCGTCGTGAAGATGATTAATGGATTAGCGCCAATGCCAGCATAGAAATCGGCCTTGAACACTTCTACATTGTTATAAGTGCAAGTAAATACACGGATGATATCGCGGGGTATGAGTTTTCCACTCTCGGTATATCGAAAACCAGACTCCATATCATGTTGTGCAATTGCCCGAATCTCAATGATGGAACCCTTCTTTGCCTGTGCAGGAACTGTAAGAGAGGTGCGTGATGTTTTACTCATACCATCTCCGTACATGCAGAAAGTGTGACTAAGGTTTCAGCTGAGCCCTGCCAAAAACTCCCGTCATTCATTTGGGCTATAGCCCAGACCAGTTGACTATCGGCAAGCCGCACACGAGTCGTGAGGTTTGCTTTACCAGATCGAGGTGTCAGGTATGCAGTAAAAATATTAGGGACAGGGTTACCTTCGGCCACTATATGAATGGCCTTGACGTAATTATTGGCCGTCATCGGACTCTCAACACTAACTTTTAAGACGACTAAATTACCATTTTCAACTAATGGTGGGATGATCAATTTCACTCGACCCTCATTGATTGTTGCTCCACCAGTAATTGTTTTTATTGCAGCATGTGCATCTTCAGGCTTAGCAAATACTGTTCCAGGGCTAAACCAAACGCCAACTGCGATTAATCCAAGATCTTGGATGCGCCTTAACCACTGACGTCTTTTGATCGTGAAAGGAAGATTAAATTTCATTGTCATTGCATGCTCTGCTTATTAAGACTTGCTAAGAAAGCCACCACATCTTCAATCTCTTGCTCATTCAATATGGATTGGCCAATAAACTTTGGTGCTACACGTTGAAGATTCTGCGCTTTGTAATAGGTCGGCATGATCGTACCAGAATTAAATCGACTAGCATCGATGATTCGTGCCCTTAACTGGGAAGTGGTTAGCCTTCCTGCACTAACGGTCAAGTCCGGTGCTAAATTACCCTGAAAACGCTCTTCAGGAAAAGGGCCGCTATGACACAACAGACATAGTCCTGTTTGACGGCTTGCAACGATTGATCGCCCTCTTACTGAATCGCCTGGTGATGCTGTAAGGGATTCAATCAGTAAATCCCCTCCCGTGGTTTGCGCGTGCACAGAACCAAGACTGAGGATGACTAGTAACAGCGATACTAGTACATACCTCATTCTCATCGTAGCCGTTTCACAGTAATACTGTTAAACCAGCTTAATGCCGCTGTTTTTCAAAGGCACAGTCCGCAAGCGTTTACCTGTTGCACGGTAAAAAGCATTGAGCACTGCTGGTGCTGCTACTGCAATCGTTGGCTCACCTACACCACCCCAGTCCTTGCCACCGCCTTGAATAGTGATGGTTTCAACCTTAGGCATTTGGTAGAGGCGAATGGAGTTAAAGGTGTCGAAGTTCTTCTGTACTACAGCACCTTGTTCGATCGTAATTTCTTCTTCAAATAGCGCTGATAATCCATACATAAATGAACCAGAGACCTGACGAGCAACCTGTGCAGGATTAACAACATAGCCTGGATCAGTCGCGGCAACGATGCGATGAATCTTCACATCGGTACCATTAGTAACAGAAAGCTCACAGGCTGCAGCTACATAACTGCCAAAGGATCGCATTTGAGCAACGCCACGATAAACACCAGGTGCTGCTGGCTTAGTCCAGCCAATCCCATCAGCTACAGCATTCAATACTGCAACTGCACGCGGGAACTCTTTCATGTGTTTACGACGAAACTCGACCGCATCCATGCCAGTAGCTTCTGCCATTTCATCCATAAAGGTTTCAATAAAGATTGCATTTTGATTAACGTTCACGCCTCTCCAGAAACCAGGAGGCACATGCGTATTGCGCATTGCATGATCAACCTTTAAATTGGGGAAACTATACGTAATGGCATGCTCACCCAGAGGCTCCAGTCCCTGGAATGTCACTGGATCTTTACCTTTGTTTGCCGCCACTACTGCAGGCCTAACGGCAGCTAAAATAGATTGCCCCGATAAACGGATATTTAAAGCTGTAACGTTTTTCTGATCATCAATAGCCGCTGTCATCTTGCACATCGTCACCGGGTGATAACGACCCTGAGTCATATCCTCTTCACGAGTCCAGATCAATTTGATTGGCGTACCAGGCATTTGCTTGGCAATATTGACTGCTTGAGTGGTGTAATCTTGAAAAGCACCACGACGACCGAAGCCACCACCCAAGTTGACTTTATAAGCGTTGCATTTTTCAGCAGGCAATCCAGAGGCAGCAATCACTGCCGCCAATGAGGCTTCACCATCTTGGGTTGGTACCCATGCCTCACAGGAATCTGCCGTCCACTTTGCCGTAGCAGTTTGTGGTTCGAGAGTCGCATGATTTAAAAATGGATAGAAGTAAGTTGCCTCGATAGTCTTGGAAGCTCCAGTGATAGCTGCTTTGACATCACCATTGGAATTGTGAACAAAAGTATCTTCTGCATTTAGGCCATCTTCAAGCATCTTCTTTATCGAAGCACTGGATACATTGCCATTCGCGCCGTTATCATAAACAATGTTCACTTGATCTAAAGCAGTTTTGGCTTGCCAAAAAGTATCGGCAACCACTGCTACTGCAGTATCACCTACTTGCACTACTTTCTTAACGCCCTTCATGCTCAAAGCTTTGCTAGCATCGTAGCTCTTAACCTTGCCACCAAATACTGGTGACTCTTTAATGGTGGCCACCAACATACCGGGTAGCTTTAAGTCAATTGCATAAACCTGACGACCAGTAACCTTATCTGCCGTTCCGTCAATTCGATTGACTGATTTACCAATCAGCTTCCAGTCTTTTGGATCCTTTAAAGGAACTTCTTTTGGCACTTCTAACTGAGATGCCGCAACAGCAACCTTACCAAAAGTAGTTTTACGTCCCGAAGGGGTATGAGTAATGACGCTATTCAAAGCTACGCACTCAGAAGCAGGCACATTCCATTGATTGGCTGCCGCTTGAACTAGCATGATTCGCGCTGCCGCACCGCCTTTGCGAACATACTGCTCTGATGTTCGAATGCCTCGGCTGCCACCGGTGGAATAACTACCCCATACTTTATTACGTATGAGATTTTCCGCAGGCGATGGATAGTCATAAGAAACTTTTTTCCAATCACACTCGAGCTCTTCAGCAACCATTTGTGCCAAACCAGTAATCGTGCCTTGACCCATTTCTGAGCGCACAATACGAACGACCACATCATCGTTTGGCTTTACCACCACCCACACGCCAATTTCTGGTGTAACTAGTGGAGTCATGGCAGTCGTGCCAGTTCCAATTGCAGCGTTAGCCGCAGAGTTAAAAGAAAGATCAAAACCAATTGCAAGACCAGTAGCAACAGCACTAGAACCAACAATAAAGTGACGACGGGAAGTATTTGTATTAGTAGTCATTTCGATTCCCTTAGGCTTTGCTGACGGCATGAATGGCTGCACGTACTTCTTGAAAAGTTCCACAACGACAGATATTAGTAATCGCTGCGTCAATTTGTGCGTCAGTCGGTTTTGGGCTATTGCGCAAAAGCGCTGTAGTTGCCATCACCATGCCAGATTGGCAGTAGCCACACTGTGGGACTTGGTTATCAACCCAGGCTTTTTGGACTTTCGAAAGTTGACCATTCTTTTCTAGACTTTCAATCGTTTCAATTTTCTTGCCTTGGGCAGCAGACACCGGAATAGCACAACTACGTAACGCCTGACCATCAAACAGTACCGTACAAGCACCACAAGCACCGATTCCGCAACCATATTTAGTGCCGGTAAGGCCAACCTGCTCACGAATAACCCACAGCAATGGTGTATTGGGATCTACGTCGATCTTGTACTTCTTGCCGTTGATGTTTAAATCGGCCATAAATGCTCTCCTATTGGTTTTTGTAATCTAGAAATTCCTCTACTGAGAATGAATCTCTGCTTTTATACCCTACTGATGTTGTGCTTATCTTAACGATAAATTGAAATATTGCTTTGCAACATAAATAGGGCGCAGTAAGATCAAAGAATGATTTTCGGTCTTGTCCAAATACTGCTTTTTCAAAGTCTTGGTGAATTAGTCTCTCAATTTTTATTACCCTCCCTTCCAGGCCCTGTCATTGGGCTAGTTCTCTTGGTTATATGGCTCGTCATTCGCAAGGGGGTTAATACAGAACTAGCGATGGTGGCAGATGGCTTTAGTCAGCATTTGGGACTTCTTTTCGTGCCAGCTGCTGTTGGCGTGGTGCTGTTTTTGCCTCAGCTTAAAGCCAATGCCTTAGCCATTATTAGTGCATTAGTTGGCAGTGTGGTCTTGACGATTGCAGTAAGTGCCGTGGTGGCGCGCTTACTCAGCAAAAAAACGGTTCATGAGTAAACAACATTCCATTGTTGAAATTTGGGTCTACCTTTCTGGAAGCCCACTATTTGCCCTATTTATTACTCTGGCTGCATACCAGATCGGCCTTACTTTATATCAGAAGAGCAAACAAAACCCTCTAGCCAATCCTGTAGCGATCGCTATTCTTCTGGTGGCCTGCATGATTCAAGTCATAGAAATGCCCTATTCCACCTACTTTGAAGGCGCTCAATTTATTCACTTCTTACTTGGTTCTGCAACGGTCTCTTTAGCCATTCCTATTTACCGGGGCTTACATAGCCTTAAGGGCCGATCTATTCCGCTGGTTTTTTCCTTGGCCGCTGGCGGGCTCATCTCCATTGCTAGTGCAGTAGGCATAGCAACCCTACTTGGCGCCGATTCCAGCATCACTGGTGCGATGTACCCTAAATCAGTCACTGCGCCCATTGCCATGGGTATTGCAGAGCGTATTGGCGTTTCCCCCACCCTTACGGCCATTTTTGCGGTCAGTACCGGAATTCTGGGGGCTATCTTGGCGCCCTTTGTTCTCAATGCCCTTGGCATTAAAGCATGGTGGCAAAGAGGCTTTGCTATTGGGGTAGGTGCCCATGGCATAGGGACTTCTAGAGCCTTTAGCATTCACCCTGAGGCGGGTACCTATGCTAGCTTAGCAATGGGTTTAAATGGTGTGATTAGCGCAGTAGCTATCCCAGTGATTTATCACCTTTTTAACAAGTGACTTACTATACTAAGTTATCAGCAGAAACAAGATAGAGCCTAATCACTCAATGAATATTCCAGACCCAATTCAGTTAACCCAAGATCTCATTCGCTTTAATACAATTAATCCGCCTGGCAACGAGGATGAGCTGTGCGATTACTTAACGCAATTATTAAAGTCTGCTCATTTTGAATTCATGAATGTCGACTTTGCTCCGAGAAGGCGCAGTATCGTGGCACGTATTCCAGGTGCCAAAGGAAAAGCCAATATCTGCTTTACAGGTCACGTAGATGTGGTTCCCCTAGGAGATCGTCAGTGGGACCATGACCCATTTGGTGGTGAGATTCATGATGGCAAGCTTTATGGACGTGGTTCAAGTGATATGAAAAGTGGCATTGCGGCATTTGTGGTGGCCGCCATGCGCACTGCTGAACAATCCAAAAATGGTAATGGAGTCAGCCTGATTATTACTGCAGGCGAAGAGACAGGCTGTGAGGGGGCTTTTTATATAGCAGCCCAAAAACAGGTAATCGATTTCATTAGTCATGTAGGCTGCTTCATTGTTGCTGAGCCTACTGCAAATGAACCCATCATTGGCCATAAAGGGGCTTATTGGTTAAGAGCAAAAGCAGAAGGTATTACAGCTCATGGATCGATGCCCGAAAGAGGAGATAACGCATTCTACAAACTGGCTAAGGGTGCGCTCCTGATGGAATCGTTTCAGTTCGACACCCCGCCCCACGATTTAATGGGCCAAGGGACAATGAATGTCGGTACTGCTAAGGCTGGTCTGAATATCAACTCTGTTCCCGATGCAGCAGAAATGACTCTAGATATTCGCACCGTACCTGGACAAAGTCATAAACACATCTATGGCTGTTTATGCAAAGTACTTGGGCCTAATATCAAGCTAGAAACCATCATGGATGTCGAGGGAATATATACCTCGCCAGACGACCCTTGGATCAAAACCGTCTATGCTCAATGCCAGGCAATTAATGGCATAGAGGCCACCCCTAAGTCGATCTCTTACTTTACTGATGCATCAGCCCTGAAGGGCCTGATTGGCGATCCTCCAACGGTGATCTTAGGCCCAGGGCAGCCAGAAATGGCACATCAAACAAACGAGTTTTGCTATACCGAGAAAATAACCCAATCTACAGCCCTCTTTGAAAGGCTTATCATTGATTGGCAGCAACATTGATCACCTAGGGGTAAGAACATAATGAAAATTGAGACATCACAATTTAAAGAAACAGAATCATCTGCCAATGCCATCAATATGGATGCCTATTGGATGCCCTACACACCGAATCGTTACTTTAAAAGTAAACCAAAGATTATGGTGGCCGCTAAAGGTGTTTATTACACGGATGATCATGGCCGTAAATTATTTGATGGCGCCTCTGGTCTTTGGACTTCGCCCCTCGGGCATGGTGACCCGCGCATCATTGAAGCTATTCAAAAGCAATATCAAAAAATGGATTATGTTCCTGCCTTTCAAATGGCTGGACCAGAAACATTTCGCCTTGCTGAAAGAATCACTCAGTACGCACCTCCAGGTTTAAATAAAGTATTTTTTGTGAACTCTGGTTCAGAAGCTGTAGATACTTCACTCAAAATTGCCATTGCCTACCATCGGGCTAAGGGTGATGCGAGTCGCGTTCGTTTCATAGGACGTGAACGTGCATATCATGGTGGTTGTATTGGGGGTATCTCAGTTGGCGGGATTCCAACCAATAGAAAATCGTTTGGCTCAATGATGGTGCCTGGTGTTGATCACCTCCCCCATACACTGAATCTTTCTCAGATGGCGTTTTCAAAAGGGATGCCCACTTGGGGAGCCCACTTGGCTGATGACTTAGAGCGCATCGTCATGCTGCATGACGCTAGCAATATTGCCGCTGTTATTTTAGAACCCGTTCAAGGCTCTACTGGTGTGATTGTTCCACCGGTTGGCTACTTGCAAAAAATTCGTGAGATCTGCGACAAACACGGCATTCTTTTGATTTTTGATGAAGTCATTACAGGCTTTGGCCGTTTAGCTGCTAATTTTGGCGCAGAACGTTTTGGCGTAAAACCTGACATGATCACATTTGCTAAAGCCATTACCAATGGCGTCATCCCGATGGGCGGCGTGATTGTTCGTGGAGATATTTATGACACGATCGTCAATGCTGGCGGTCAAGAACAAGCCGTAGAATTTTTCCATGGATTTACCTACTCCGGCCACCCTATTGCGACTGCAGCAGCTCATGCTTCACTAGATATCTTTGAGAACGATGGCATCATGGAAAAAACCAAAGTATTAGAAAAGGTTTTAGAAGAAGGTGCTCATTCATTTAAAGGCATGACTGGAATATTAGACATTCGTAACTGCGGGGTTGCTGCTGGCTTAGATTTAGAGACAATTGCAGGAAAGCCTGGCTTACGAGGTATGCAAGTTCTAGAGAGCTGTATAGAAAATGGCATCTTGGTTCGCATCACTGGAGATACCATCGCACTTGCACCACCCTTCGTTGCCACTCCAACTGAAGTCCAATCTTTCCTTGAGACCTTTGGTAAGGTTCTAAAGAAGGCGTTTTAGTTTTGACTAGCGCAAGTCCATTACGCGATCTTCGAATCCGCGCTGATAGGTTATGTCAATCACTGCTCGAGCTCGCACAAATTGGAGCTACACCAAAGGGTGGAGTTTGCCGACTTGCGCTGACTGATCTTGATAAACAAGGACGTCTGTGGGTGGTAGAAAAAGCCCGTCGTTTAGGTCTTGAGATTACTACCGATCAAATTGGTAATACCTTTATGCGTCGCCCAGGTAAGAATGCACAACTTCCTCCTGTCATGACCGGCAGTCACATCGATACACAGCCTACTGGCGGTAAGTATGATGGCAATTATGGCGTGCTTGCTGGCCTAGAAGTGATTGAGACACTGATTGATCATGAAATAGAAACCGAAGCCCCGATTGAGGTGGTTTTTTGGACAAACGAAGAAGGCTCGCGCTTTACTCCAGTCATGATGGGCTCTGGTGTCTTTGCAGGAGCGGTCACTCTGGAACATGCTTATGGGGCAAGCGATACTGCAGGCAAAAAAGTGAAAGATGAATTGCAACGTATTGGTTTTCTGGGAGAACAAACTCCAGGTGAACATCCGTGTGGCGCATACTTTGAGGCGCATATTGAACAAGGCCCCGTTCTTGAACATCAAGATAAGGTCATTGGGGTGGTGCCTGCTGTCATGGGCTTACGCTGGTTTGATTGCACAGTAAAAGGCTTTGAGGCTCATGCGGGCCCAACACCCATGGATATTCGAATTGACGCCCTACAACATGCGACAAGTATTATGCAAAAGGTAGTGGCCATTGCCAATGAATTTAAGCCGCACGGCAGAGGTACTGTTGGCATGGTTCAAGTTTTTCCAAATAGTAGAAATGTGATTCCTGGCCAAGTTCAATTTTCGATTGATATACGGCATCCAGATTCTGTAATACTGGAAAAGATGACTGCCCTTCTAAAGGACTACATTGCGCAAGTATCGAGTGAGAAATCGATTGCAATCGATTTAAAGGAAGTGTCTTACTTTCCACCCTGTAATTTTGATGCCAACTGCGTTGATACCATTAGGCAGGCAGCCATTGACTTAGGCTACTCACAGATGGATGTGGTGTCGGGAGCTGGGCATGATGCTATCTATATGAATCGTTTGGCTCCTACTGGTATGATTTTCATACCCTGTAAAGATGGTGTTAGCCATAACGAAATTGAAGATGCTAAATCTGAGCATCTCGAAGCCGGAGCCAATGTTCTGCTTCACTCCATGCTGGCATTTGCCAAGCCAGTCACTAACTAATCTATACGGTAGGTCTGATGCAAGAGAAAAAGAGTTTAGGTAAATGGGTCATCGCGCGCTTTCAGCATGAAACCAATACATTCTCGCCTATCCCCACTCCACTAGAGGCATTCAATCCACTCTGGAATCAGGATGCTTATCAAGATCAAGAAAATGCAAGAACGGCAATGGGTGCCTTTATCCAGATTGCCAAAAACGAGAATGTGCAAATTGTGACGCCGGTATGTGCATTTTCTAATCCCAGCGGAACCGTTGATAGAAAAGCATATGAGCGTATTTGTAATAGCATTGTGGACGCTGTTCAACAAGGTTGTGATGCTGTTTTGCTCGATCTGCATGGTGCCATGGTTTCGGAGTTCGCAGTGGACGGTGAAGGTGACCTCTTAAAACGCATTCGCTCGATTGCACCCAATATCCCAGTTGCAGTAGCACTTGATCTACACGCTAATGTCACTCCTGCCATGGTTGAGAACTGTGATGTTATGGTGAGTTTCAAAACTTATCCTCATATTGATATGTATGAAACGGGCCTGCACGCTGGCGAGCTTTTACGAGACATGCTTATGGGGAAAATCAAGCCCTTAATGGCTTATCGTCAAATTCCCTTGCTATCTCATACTCTGAGAAGCAATACCAATGAGGGTGCCATGAAAGCTGCCGTGCAAGCAGCTATCACAATGGAAAAAAAGCCAGGTATTTTAGGAATCTCTATTTTGGCTGGCTTTAGTCTGGCCGACTTTCATGATGCCGGGATGTCTGTAATAGTGGTTGCCGATCAACATCACCCTCACTTTTCTGAACTGGAGAATCAAGTTGCCGATGAACTCCAAGCAATGATTCTGTCCCAAGCAGATGGCTTTATTTATGAGAGCATTCCCATTGAGCAAGCACTCAATACAGCACGTGAACTCGCGAGCTTGACAACACCAGGTCCGGTTTTACTACTAGATCACAGCGATAACGTGATGTCTGGTGGACCTTGTGATACCACCGATATTTTAGAATCTGCCCTTCAATTTGGTTTAAGTAATATAGCGGCTGGACCTATCGCTGACCCAGAGACCGTGCAAAAACTCATTCAGGTCGGACTCCATCAGCCCGTAGACATTGAGCTTGGAAATAAATCTGGCTGGACTTATCGCGGTGTACGCAAACAACCCCTAAAACTTACCGGCGTTGTTAAAGCGATTAGTGATGGCAAGATCAAAGTCACTGGTCCAATATTTAATGGCTCAATTCTCAATATGGGTCCAAGTGTTCTATTTGAAACAAAGGATGCCCAAATTGTGATTAGCTCAGAACGGGTTGAACCTTATGACATTGCTGTCATGACTAGCCTTGGTGTTGATCTGCAATCTAAAACCTATGTGCTGCTCAAGTCCAGAATGTATTGTCGACCTGTTTTTTTCCCATTCAGCAAAGGCTTTGTTGAGTGTGACTCTGATCAAGGCGGCCCTACAAGCTCTAACTATGATTGGTTTGATATTCAGCACATTAGGCGTCCGATATACCCACTAGATCTGAAAATCTAGCCTAATTTATACGGTATTGAACATGCTATCTATTTTTAGCTTCAATGAATTCATTGCTCTGATCTTTTTTTGTGCAGCGATGACCTTCTCTCCTGGTCCAAACACAATGCTCACAACTGCCATCGCGACTAATGAGGGATTACGACGCACACTCCCTTTTGCCTGCGCTGTGCCATTTGGATGGCTGATGATTATGCTTGCCTGCGGCTTTGGTATTGGCGCTTTAGTCGCTGAAATCCCCAGTATTCGTCTTGGCATCAAAATCTTGGGTTGCGCCTATTTAATTTGGTTAGCCCTAAAGCTTTGTAAAAGTAAGCAGCTTCATGAAGTCAATCCCGCTAGGCTAAACATGGGGTTCATCAAAGGCGTATTCATTCAATTTCTGAATATCAAAGTTTGGCTATTGGCCGTTACCATCATGGGCTCTTGGATTATTTATGCAGAAGGCCAGCCGAGCACCAATCCGGACGAACGCCTGATGTTAGCTTGTGCGGTAGTCATGTTCTTTGCGTTTGTTAGCAATATGAGCTACGCCCTAGCTGGAGCTCTTTTTAAGACCTGGCTTGGCACGGGCAAACGTCTTGTTGTATTTAACTACTTCTTAGCCGCGCTGTTGATCGCTACTGCTATTTGGACATTAAGTATTTAACTGACTAGGTATTTAATTTAAAGTGGCAAGCAACAAAATGTCCAGGCGAAGTCTCTTCTAATTTAGGCTCTTCTACCTTGCAACGCTCTTGAGCATAAATGCAGCGGGTATGGAAATGACAGCCACTTGGTCGATTGATTGGACTTGGGACATCACCGCCCAGCACAATTTGCTTACGCTGATGCTTAGGGTCGGGAATAGGTACTGCTGAGAGCAAGGCTTCTGTATAAGGATGAGATGGGCGATTAAATAGATCTGCTGTTTCTGCTAGCTCAACAATGCGTCCTAAATACATCACTGCAATACGATGACTAATATGCTTTACCACTGCCAAGTCATGGGCGATGAATAGATAGGAGACACCGAATTCTTTTTGTAAATCACCCAGAAGATTAATCACTTGAGCCTGAACCGATACATCCAATGCGGATACTGGCTCATCACACATGATGAGCTTAGGTTTAACTGATAGTGCTCTAGCTATACCTAAACGTTGGCGCTGTCCACCTGAGAATTCATGCGGGTAACGCAACATTTGATCGGGACGCAAACCTACCAAGGCAAAAAGTTCGCGTACCCTCTCTCGGCCTTCGGCTTGGGAGAGTTTCTCAAAGTTCCTCAAAGGCTCCGAAACAATGTCCGCTGCTCGCATACGCGGATTTAAAGAAGAGTACGGATCTTGAAATACTGCTTGAATTTCTTTTCTGTAGGGGCGAATTTGGGATCTTGTCAGTTGATCAATTCGTTCGCCCTTCCAATAGATCTTACCTGCGCTGGGATCCATTAGACGAAGAATTGTGCGTCCAACAGAGGATTTTCCACAGCCACTTTCCCCAACCAATCCCAGTGTCTCACCTTCATATATCGAAAAGCTGACTCCATCAACTGCATGTACATAGCCAGAAATTCGACTGAGGATCCCTTTACGTATAGGATAGTGTTTGCATAAATTTTTAAGCTCTAAAAGCTTATTTGCAGTCTTACTCATACACTAGCCTTGACCAAAACAGGGTTCCAGCATGCCACCCAATGCTGATCACCGCAATCTTTGAGTACTGGAGACTCCTGGGTACAGCGCTCAGTCGCAGATGAACAGCGCGGAGCAAAAGCACAACCCACAATCTCGGTTCGCATTGAAGGAACCATTCCCGGAATCTCTACTAAGCGCTTTGATGCAGCATCATCTAAGCGTGGCATAGAGTTTAAAAGACCCAGGGTGTATGGGTGCATAGGCTTTTCAAACAAATCGAATACGTTAGCTTCTTCAACCTTACGACCGGCATACATCACCACCACACGTTGAGCCATTTCTGCAACAACACCCAAGTCGTGGGTGATCAAAATAATCGCCGCCCTAGTCCGATCTCTGAGTTCGCGCATTAAATTAAGAATTTGTGCCTGAATCGTGACATCTAAAGCTGTTGTAGGCTCGTCTGCGATCAAAATTTCAGGATCACAAGCCAAAGCCATGGCAATCATGATGCGCTGGCGCATACCACCTGAAAGTTGATGAGGATATTCGTCAATCCGACTTTCTGGTTCAGGAATATTGACCATCTTCAGTAGCTCGAGGATCCGGGTGCGGACTTCCTCTTTGGTGCACTGACGATGTAACTCTAGAACTTCTCCTATTTGTCTACCAATAGTGAGTACTGGATTTAGAGAGGTCATCGGCTCTTGGAAGATCATGGAGATCTTATCGCCGCGTATATCGCGCATCTGTTCGTCTGAGAAGCCCAATAAATCTTCACCATGAAATTTGATCGAACCAGAAACAATCTTCCCTGGAGGAGATGCAATTAAACGCAGAATTGATAAAGAGGTAACACTTTTACCGCACCCTGATTCGCCGACGATTGCTAGTGTCTCACCTTCAGATACAGAGAAAGAAACGCCATCAACCGAACGCACAACACCATCACGCGTATAAAAATAAGTACGTAAATCATTCACTTCTAAAATCGGTTTTCCAGTGGTTTGACTCATCGCCTACATTCTCCTGGATAAGCGAGGATCTAAAGCATCGCGCAAGCCATCACCCAAATAGTTCACTGCCAAGACTGTTGCCGACAGAAAAATAGAAGGAAACAAAATTAGATAGCCAGCAATCTGAAACAAGCTGCGTGACTCAGCCATAATATTTCCCCAGCTAGGAATATTGGGCGGCGTTCCAGCGCCAATAAAAGATAATATTGCCTCAGTAATCATTGCAGAAGCACAGATGTAAGTTGCTTGAACCAGCAATGGCGCGGCAATATTAGGAAGAATATGTCGTAATAAAGTTTTGATCAAGGGCGTTCCAGATGCAGCCGCGGCTTCAACATAGGGTTGCTCTCGTAAACTTAAAACTAAACTACGGACTAGACGCACGACTCTAGGCACCTCTGCCAAGGTAATCGCAAGGATGACATTCTCAATACTTGCCTTGGTTAAGGCCATCAAAGCAATCGCTAGCAAAATAGAGGGGATCGACATCAATCCATCCATGATCCGCATCACAATCGGATCCAACCACCTAACAAAACCGGTTATCAATCCGATGGCCATGCCGATCGCTGTACTTAAAAAAGCTACTGCAATTCCTACCGTCAGAGATACACGTGTTCCATACATTACCCGACTGTAAACATCTCGCCCTAGTGCATCAGTGCCAAACCAATTCTCCCAACTTGGAGGCTTCAAGCGATTCAAAGGAGTGACCGCTTGTGGATCTACTGTAGCCAAATAAGGGGCAAATATGGCAATAAAGCTCATCAAGATTAAGGTTGCAGCTCCAATGACGGCAAAGGGATAGCGTTTGTAAAGAGCTGGTAATTTCTCTTTAAAAAAATGACTCACTCTAAAGAGTCTTCCCGACCAATCGGCGGAGTTCAGGCTTGAATGATTGCTCATGCTCATTAGTAGCGAATGCGCGGATCAAAAAAGACGTATGACAGATCAATCACAAGATTGATAATCACATAGGTCGCTGAAAAAATCAGAATGACCCCCTGAATAATAGGATAGTCACGACGCAAAATGGCATCAACGGTCAATCTTCCAATTCCAGGTATAGCAAATACCGTTTCAGTAACTACCGCACCGGAGATCAATAAACCAATGCCAATACCAATCACCGTAATAATAGGTACAGCCGCATTTTTAAGAGCGTGATGAATCATAATATCTCGCTCTTTCAATCCCTTTGCCTGAGCTGTACGAATATAGTCTTGGGACAAAACATCCAAAACGCTGGCACGAGTAATGCGGGCTATCAGAGCTGCATACACTGTTCCTAAGGCCAAGCTAGGCAAAATTAAATGGCGGAACCAAGGCCAAAGACCCTCACTGATCGGTCGATAACCTTGTACTGGCAACCACTGTAATTGCAATGAAAAAAGTAGGATCAATAGATAAGCAAGCACAAAGACCGGCAAAGAAAATCCAAGTACCGAAAATCCCATGATGGCGTGATCTAACTTGCTCTCTGCACGGGCTGCTGCAATAGCGCCCAAAGGCACAGAAGTCACAATAGCCACAATTAAGGTACAAATGGTTAAGGATAAGGTGGGCTCTACCCTCTGAGAAATTAACTTAGATACGGGCAGATTATTAAAAATAGAGGTGCCTAAGTCACCATGAAGAAGGGCCCAAACCCAATTACCAAATCTGACTAAAAAAGGTTGATCCAATCCTAAGGATTGACGAATGCGCGCGATATCTTCTGCGGTGGCAACATCCCCTGCAATCACTGCCGCAGGATCCCCAGGAGTGAGATAGAGCAGTGAAAAAACAAAGAACGCAACGACAGCCATAACAACTATCGTTGCGCCCAAACGCCTTACTATGTATGAAAGCAAAAAATAACCCCTACACTCTTAAACAAAAAGGAAATTATTTTTTCTCCACATTCCAAAGAAATGCCATTGGTGCCACAATGATTCCAGATAAATTAGTGCGATATGCGGTTGGCAAAATAAACTGGGCAGTTGGAACATAAGGCAAGAACTCAAATGCACGTCCCTGCACCGCTTCCGCTGCCTTTTTAGCTGCGCCTGCGTTTGGAGCCTCAAAAAAGGCCTCACGCAATGATTCTATCTTAGGATCTGAAGGCCAACCAAACCAAGCCTTGTCACCATTGCCACGAATTGCAAAGTTCACACCAGGGTTAAGAAGGTCAGGACCAACCAACCATGTATGGAAAATCGACCATCCACCCTTTTCAACTGGTTCTTTAGAAGTACGACGAGTAATTAAGCTACCCCAATCGCCTGCTTGCAACTCTACGTTCAAACCTAATTTACGCAGCAACTCAGTTGTCAAAAGTGACTGAGACTGAACAATAGGCTGATCAGCTGCAGAAATAATGACAATCTTTTCACCCTTGTAACCAGATTCTTTGATCAGCGCTTTAGCTGCCTCGAAGTCACGCTTACCGGTCAATAAAGATGAGCCAACATTGCTCGCCAAGGGTGTGCCACAAGTAAAGTAGGACGCGCAGGGCTTACCGTTATCTGCGCTACCAGCAATCCCTAGTACGTAATCTTGTTGATTTACAACCATCGCTACTGCACGACGCATTTTTTCATTATTAAATGGTGGGTGTAAGAAATTAAAGCGAATCATCCCCATTGAACCTAAGGGATCAATGTTTTCCACCTTCACGCTACTATTTTTAGCAAGGAGCGGAATGAGATCCGGTGGCATCTGTTCCCACCAGTCAGCCTCGCCATTGCCTAAAGCATTAGCAGCAGTAGCTGAATCAGGGATGTAAAGCCACTCTACGCGATCCACTTTTACAACCTTACCACCAGAGGCCCAAGATGGAGCTTCTTTGCGTGGCACATAGTCAGTATTCTTTACATAAACCACTTTGCTGCCAGGAACCCACTCATCCTTAACCATCTTGAACGGACCTGAACCTGTAGGGTCAGTGATATTCGTAAATGCATCGGTCTTTGCAATCCGCTCAGGCATGATGAATGGCACGTTTGAGGAAGGCTTTCCTAGCGCATCCAATACAAATGCAAATGGCTTTTTGAGCTTAAGAACAAATGTTTTGTCATTCGTAGCAGACCAAGACTCGGTAGACTCAGCCATTTTTTGACCAAGGCCATCTCGTTTTGACCAACGGTCAATAGAAGCAATGACGTCAGCAGACTTCACTGGCGCGCCATCATGGAACTTCAATCCATCACGTAATGTAAAGGTATACGTTTTTTTATCAGGGCTGACGGTGAACTTATCAACCATCTGCGGTTTGATATCAAACTTGCTATCCATAGCAAACAAGGTGTCATACACCATATAGCCATGGTTACGAGTGATGTATGCAGTTGTCGCTATGGGATCTAAGAGTTTCAGATCCGCCTGAGCAATAAACTTTAAGGTCTTTTGCTGCTGAGCCTGCGCTGGCAAGGCAATAATAGCGGCACTAAATGCCAAAGCTACAGGAACTACTGCCAAAATTACTGAACGTCTTAATGTATTTATCATATTGTCTCCGTAATAAAACGTACTACAAAACTAACCATTTCAGTCTGTTAACTGCAAACACCAACCCTACAAGGGTGCAATCCCAATGCATCGGTTAATTGCTTCAACTTGGACCCTAACCGCCTCAACTTGGTGCATCTAAGTAAGTTTTTACCATATATATTAGTTTGTGCTCTTGAAACTGTTGGCCCACAAACTGGACTCCCGCCAAACTAGGTGGAGTCAAGCCTAGCCCATGTTTTGCTGAGTAAATAGGCATCCCTATAATAGGCAAGCCTGAGGCACCCATTGCTAGACTGAGTTCTCTCAAGGGCTTAGCCGCCCCAGGGAGTTTGGCTGCCTCAACTGGACCACATGGCGTTAAGGGTAATGCAAGCATATCTACTGAGCTTAGCAAGTTGTCCATGCCTTGACGAAACTGCAGCAACTGCTCATATGCCTTTGTTAGTACTTCGGGCTCAAGAGATACAGAATGCCGAAGCTCCTTCATCACGGGCTTACCTAGATGCTCAGTAAATAGCTCAACTTCCCCACACAACACCTTGAAATCATTTAAAAACTCGATTTGTAAGATAGTCATGGCGCAGTCTGTTGCTGCGGCAAAACTAGGCCAAGTCTGCTCTACAAATGAAACTGCAGGATTAGCCTGCGCATTGTCCATAAATTGGATAAAGACCTTGCGAACCGGCGCCTCAATCCCCTCTAAGAGGCGAGGATCCCACCCAATTTTGATGGATTTGGGGATATTTTCTGGTGTGAGCGGGCTAGATTTAGGAGTAAAAGCGCTACCTAAGAAGTAATCACAATCCTCTAGTGAATTCACCAGAGGACCAACAGCATCTAAAGATCTGGAGCGTGGCACTACCCCATCCAAAGAGAATGACTCGCTTGATGGCCGCAGACCAACGATTCCGCACCAGGCAGCGGGCATCCGAATCGAGCCCCCTGTATCAGAGCCAAGTGCCATCGGCACTATTCCGATTGCTACTGCTCTAGCACTGCCACTCGATGAACCACCCGAGAGACAGCCCTCTAGATGTGGATTAGGGATATTTCCGTAATGGGCATTTTCACCAGTTAATCCTACAGCCCATTCATTCATATTGGCTTTTCCAATCGGAATGGCGCCACGATCAATTAATCCCTGCAAAACGGGAGCATTTTTGCTTGCCTTCTTGGAATATGCCTTGGGACTTCCAGCTGTGGTGACTAAACCAAGCCAATCAATATTATCTTTTACGGCAAAGGGAATGCCGCATAAATTTCCACAATCCTCTCCCCGCTTGATTTTTGCATCAATGGCATCCGCCATTGCCAGCGCACCTTCAACATCCAAGTAAATAAATGTTGGGGAAATGGAAGAATCTAGGGTTTCTTGCTTTGCTAAACTCAAAGCGCGCTCAACTTGTGAGCGAGCTGAACGAGTGCCATTTTTTACTTCGAGAGTAATATTCTTTAATGAAGGCCAATGGTGATAAGGCTGCATAATCAATCCTAATGTTCTTTAGCGCCTAATGAAGTTAAATTTAATACTATCGTACTTTTATTGATATGCCACACTTACCATTTTTTTATACATTTACTTTGCAATCTCCGCAAAGGATCACAAGAGGCTCATATGAATTCTGTTAATCGATTTATCACTGGCGCTTTACTATCTCTCTCCTTGGTCAATTTAGCTTTCAGCGCACCGGAAACGGATTGGCCTAAAAAAACGATTGTTGCAGTGCTCTCTTTTCCTGCTGGCGGCTCTACTGATGTATTTGCCCGCGCCGTGACTGCACCACTTAGTGAAGCCTTGGGTCAATCGGTAATAGTGGAAAACAAACCAGGTGCTGGCGGCATGATTGGTTTAGGTGCTGCTGCAAAAGCAGCGCCCGATGGTTATACCATTCATATTAGTGCCCTCACAAATCAAGCTATTTCTCAAGCGCTCTTTAAAAATCCTCCTGCTGATTTACGCAAGGATTTCATACCAGTTGCCCTGATCGGAACAGTGCCACATTTAATTGTCGTCAATCCCAATGTGCCCGCTAAAAATGTACCAGAACTGATTGCTTTCATTAAGTCTAAAAAGGGAGACTTTAGTTATGCCTCTCAAGGCAATGGCAGCCTCTCTCATCTTGAATCCACTATGTTCATGCAACGTATTGGAGCAACCGGAACACACATCCCTTATAAAGGAAGTAGTTTTGCCCTCCCCGATCTAATCGCCGGCAACACCTTGATGATGTTTGATAGTGTGACTGCATCATTGCCCCATGTCCAAAGTGGCAAGCTACGTCCTATCGCTATTGCTGCTACAGAGCGCTCACCTCTGATACCAAATGTCCCAACCCTTGGCCAAGATGGTATGAAACAATTTGAAGTTGAAAACTTTTTTGCTGTCTATGTACCTAAAAATACTTCGCCAGCTGTAGTGGCAAAATTAGAGCGTGAGATTCGTAAGATTTTGACTAATCCAGATTTCAAGGCACGTATGGCCACACAAGGAATTCATCCTCAATTTGCTAACTCAGAGCAGCTGGCTGAAATTACCAATAAAGAACATGATAAGTGGGAGAAAGTAGTCAAGTCTGCCAATATTAAGGTCGATTAAACGACTGAATTTTTCTTACTTATCTCTTATAAATACTCTATGTTGATATCCCCTCCCTTTGGTGGCGGTCGTGCTCCAGTCCTTGCCAGAAACTCCGTAGCAAGTTCACAACCACTGGCGACTCAAGCCGGTATAGAAGCGCTCCAAAGTGGTGGCAATGCCGTTGATGCCGCACTGGCTACTGCGATCACTCTGACAGTTGTAGAGCCCACCATGAATGGTATTGGTGGTGATGGTTTTGCACTGATTTGGGATGGTAAAAAACTACATGGTTTAAATGCGTCAGGACGTGCTCCTGCTGCTTGGACGCCTGAGTATTTTGCAGGTAAGGCTGCTATGGATTTGATTGGATGGAAAACAGTTACTGTCCCGGGTATGGTGGCTGGATGGATTGAACTATCACGCAAGTTTGGCAAGCTACCATTTGAACAACTCTTCAGGCGTGCAATTGATTACGCAGAAAATGGTTTTCCAGTATCTCCAGTAATTGCACGTCAATGGGGTGAAGCAGTTCCTATTCTCAAAAATGAACCTGGATTTTCTGAATCATTTTTATTAAATGGTAAATCACCTGCTGCAGGTCAGATTTGGAGTTACCCAGAGCAGGCTAAAACTCTGAAAGAGATTGCTGCAACAAAAACAGCCTCTTTTTATAAAGGTCCATTGGCAAAACAAATGGTAGATTTTGCGCAAGCAACGGGTGGTTGCTTTACGATGCAGGACTTTGCCAACTACACAATAGAACGGGTTGAGCCTCTGGCATTTGATTATGGTGAATACACCTTGCATGAGATACCTCCAAATGGTTCTGGTATCGCCGCTCAAATTGCACTGGGCATTTTAGAAGCGGCTAACGTAAAACAATACCCTGCCAATTCTGCAAAACGCATTCATTTGCAAGTCGAGGCAATGCAGATGGCTTTTGCAGATGCCTATGCTTATGTATCTGACTCATCTTCTATGAAGATACCTCCAAGCGCGCTCTTAGATAAAAAATATTTAGCAAGTCGCGCAGCTTTAATTGATCACAACAAGTCAGGATCTTACGGTCCTTGTGACCCTCACTCCGGTGGCACTGTCTATCTTTGCGCTGCAGATGAATCTGGCATGATGATTTCCTATATCCAGTCAAATTTCAAAGGATTTGGTTCGGGAGTGGTAGCACCTGGTGGTATTGCATTTCATAATCGCGGCATGGGCTTTAGCTTAGTTTATGGGCACCCTAATCAAGTGGCCCCAGGTAAACGCCCCTTCCATACAATTATTCCTGCGTTTTTAACCAAGGGAAATCAGCCCGCGATGGCTTTTGGTGTGATGGGCGGCAATATGCAACCTCAAGGTCATGTTCAATTTGTGATGCACTTTGTGGATGACTCCCTTAATCCGCAAGCCTGTTCAGATGCTCCGCGCTGGCGTATTGATGACTTAGGTAAGTTAACTGTTGAAGCAGCGATGCCGCAAAGTATTATTGATGGACTTAAAGCACTCGGCCATGAAGTGGCTATCCAAGCTCCGAATAGCTTGGACTTTGGTAGCGCCCAAGCGATTGCTAGGCTAAGTGAAGATACCGGTACTGCATATATCGCTGGTAGTGATCATCGGCGAGATGGCTTGGCTGCTGGATTTTAAATAAACTAAATTGCGAAAGTCTCTTGCAAAACCGCCAAGCTAGCGTGCAAGGTCTTGGGGTTGGTAGAGCCAATCTTTTTCACTAAACGCGCCTTATCTATTGTCCGAATTTGATCAAGCAAAATAAGTCCCTGCTTTCGTTCGTAGGTAATAGGCACACGAAATGCAGCTGGTCTACCCTTAGTTGTCATTGGCGCAATGATGACTGTACGCAAATAATCATTCATTTCTTGAGGTGAAACTACGACACATGGTCGAGTTTTTTTAATCTCACTACCTTTTGCAGGATCTAAGTTAATTAACCAAATCTCTCCACGAGTAACCATACTCCTTACCAAACCCAATCTCCATCCTGCTCATTATTGAAGTCGCCTAGGACCAAATGATCTTCACCTATATGTGCAATCGCACTGGCATCATTTGCCCAATTTTTTCGAAGAAAGTGTTTTGGTTTGCTTAGAATAATTTTTTCGCCTTCAACTGACATATCAACCTCCTCCTGAATTCCAATTTGCTCAAGGAAGGGCTTTGGAATAACAACCCCCCTTGAGTTACCAATAGCCCTGACCGTAACCTGGATTGATGGGCTTGGATGGGTAAGAGGGCTTATTTTCTTATTCATAGTTATAACGATATTATAACTTATAAAAAAGGGGTGTCAAGACCCTATAAATTCACCCTATGTGATAAGGCAGTTAAGGTAAAAACGCTTGATCTCTTGATCGCATCTCACATCTTTGGGCTCAATCGGTCTTTGTAAAGAAATGCCTTCTATCGTTTTGCAACGACTCAGTGCAACATAGACTTGCCCAGATGCAAATGCTCCTGATGAAAGATCTACTTTCACTTTTTCTAGCGTCTTACCTTGACTCTTATGAATAGTTACCGCCCATGCCAGCATTAGTGGAATTTGTTCATAGGTACCAATGATGCTGGGTGAGATCTTTCCAGACATCATGTCATGGTCGTAGCGATAGGATTCCCATTGATGCGCTGTCACTTCAAGAGTGTTGGAGTATGGGCCATTCTTTACCATCACCTTTACCTTGTCAGGAAGGAGTTCACGCACGATACCGATCGTGCCATTAACCCAGCGTTTAGGAAAATTGCTATCCGTTGCCGTAAACATCACCTTGGCACCAACCTTCAAGGCCAGAGTATTGGCAGACGGTAGATTACGCTCGTCTAAATTGAATTTGCCTGTTGTTTTACCTAGATATACTTTGGCATCCTTTTCAATCGCACGAAGACCTGCACCATTGATCTGATCTGCCCTGACATTCGTAGTAGTCAGAGTGATTGTGTCTTCATCGGTTACTGCATCGTGACGAAAACATTGGGCATTGAGGATATCGATAGCCTCATCTACATCTTGATTGATACGAATTCGATTTAATAGGCTTGCAAAATGTTCATCTTTTTGACGAAAGATTTTGGATAGCTCAACCATCGTGACATCCTTACGGTGTAGAGCCATAGCACAGAAAAAATAGGGCCCCTCATAGCCGCGTTCCGATAGCACTTGCATATCAGCACTCGACACCACTGGCGGCAGCTGAAATAAATCTCCCACAAATACTACCTGTATGCCGCCAAAGGGTTTTCCTTTTTGCGGACCATTTTCACGTAGGAATAAATCCATTGCATCAATCACGTCTGCCCTGACCATCGAGATTTCATCAATGATGAGGAGGCGAATATCTTTATAGAGTCGCTTATCACGCAGTGGCTTGATATCTTCTTCTGGAAAGATTAATCGAGGTGGCAGTCTAAAGAAGGAATGAATCGTCACTCCTTTGACTTGGAGTGCGGCAACTCCTGTTGGCGCAACCACGACGACATTACCAGAGATAATTTCTCGAAGATAACCAATCAGGGTTGTTTTACCAGTACCGGCTTTACCGCTAACAAAGATATAGGGGTCGCGACGTTCAATCGCATCGATGACCGCCTGATAATCAGGCGTTACTTCAATTTCAGAAGATTCAATTGCTGGGTTTGACATTCCCTATTGTTTCACGGCATCGGCCACACACCGAAATCCGATATAAACCACAGCGATATCACCAGACTTAGATTCCACATCTGCTTCTTGCTGTCTTTCTGGACCATACCACCATGAGGAGCCGCGTGTAATGTAACCACCACCTCTCTCTGTAGCAGTCCATTCCCAAACGTTGCCACCCATATCAAATAGCCCATTCACACCAGGCTTAGTTGTTCCTGTAATGACATGGCCCGTACCACGATTGAGTGCCCCTGCCGGTGCTAAACCTTTGTAATCTCCGCAGCCATTCAGACAATGCGAAACCACTGGAGTGCTCCCGCCTGGATAAGGGTAACGCTGACCTTTTACGTATCCAGCTGACGGAGTAGCACGCTGCTCCAAGAATGCTGCTGATATCCACTCATCATTTGTGGGTAACCGTTTTCCATAGTAACGACAGGCGGACTCAGCTTCCTTTTGATTGAGGTGAACAGCAGGCTCTAAATCCTTCGCAGGAACACCGTAAGGGGTTTTCCATGACCAGCCAGGCTTTTTAACAAATCCTGCCTCATAAGAAAGTCCGCCGCCATTTTTTTCAGCTGCACTGACAAAGCCAGTAGCGGCTGCAAAACCCTTAACATCTCCTATCGTCATTTCTGTTTGATCCCAAATGACCTTGCCGATTTGAACTGTTGGGATGGCTGAACTTGGAGCACTTTGACCACTAGTTGGCCTGAGCATGAAATACAGGGCAATCACTGAAAGTGTTACACCGAATAGAATCTGATAAATATCGAACTTTTTCATAAGGCATTACTCTAATAGAAAAGCTCCATTGAGGAGCTTTTGTTGAAGTAGTTTGGGGCGAACGACGGGGCTCGAACCCGCGACAACCAGAATCACAATCTGGGACTCTACCAACTGAGCTACGTCCGCCGTTGTAGAGATACCATTATAGCTTTTTGATCAAAAACCTGTCAAAAACGATGGTTTTAAGCACTTAGTTAAGCACTTTCATACTCAAAAGCAGCCCAATCGCCAAGACAAAGACTGGCGTCAATGAAAAAGTCGGTAATCGCCGCTTTACTCTGAACCTTCGCTAAAGCGTGATGATCTGAGAGCCGTTGGCGCCAATAGCGTGAACCTGCCCTGCCATGCGCCAATCCCAAAATATGTCTTGTGAATGAGCCTATATAAAAAGGTTTGCTTTTGGCTTTGCACTCATCAAACCATGCGTGCACTTGCTTGACTAATGCAATCTGAATACGATGCCATTCGGTTTCGCTAAAGAGATAACCTGCTGCCTCACCATTGGTATTCATCAGATCATCCCAACCCAATAGTAATGCTGGGAAATGATAAGCCGCCCTACCAACCATGAAGCCATCAAAATCATCCCAATGACCAGCAATTTGCTCATTCGTTTCTAAGCCACCATTGAGCAGTACTTTTAAATTGGGGAATTGTTTTTGTGCATCTACTCTCAGTCTGGCAGCTACTTCATAGCGCAGCGGTGGCTTGCTGCGATTTTCTTTAGGAGATAGACCTTTGAGAACCGCATTGCGCGCATGAATCGTCACCTGACTTGCTCCCGCATCAGCAACCGCTAAAATAAAATCAAGCGCAAATTGATAATCTTTTTCTGAATGAGCAGCGTCCATCGAATTTAAGCCAAGGCGATGCTTTACTGAAATGGGTATATCAACTGCACCCCTCATGGCTTTTACACAATCTGCTACTAAATTGGGTTCAGCCATAAGACATGCACCAAATGATCCTCGCTGAACGCGTTCTGATGGGCAGCCACAATTGAGATCAATCTCGTCATAAGCCCACTGTTGCGCTAGCTCTGCAGCTTTAGCCAAATCACTTGGTTCTGAACCACCTAATTGCAATACCACTGGGTGTTGATCTTCTGAGTAGTCCAAATGACGAGGAACATCGCCATGCATTAATGCGCCTGTTGTAACCATTTCCGTATAAAGAACGGCTTCTTTAGTTAGCGTACGATGAAATGAGCGGCAATGACGATCTGTCCACTCCATCATCGGTGCAACGGCTACGCATTTTTTAGGGAAAATTGTCACATTATCTTTAGGTCAAAAAGTAGATTCTAAGCATTTTTAATCTATAAAGCATTGTAATTTCAGCCTATTAAAACATATAGCAAATTTAGCGTTGTCCTTGAATTTTTAAAGCTTTTTCGAATGCCCTAAGACGCTTAAAGACGGAAATTAATTCAACGATAGTGGGCCAACTTTTAACCAAAAATTGAAATGAATCTAAAACTCTGTAAAAAGCACGAATGATTTGTTGCATCACTCCCAGGGAAATAATTCCAGCAACAATTGTTGGCGCTAGTATTACATATGGAAGAATCACGCCAGCTTGTAAGTAACTAAATTTTGCTACATCAAAATAGAGGTAATGGAAAAATAAACGAAAGTAATTCATTCTGACTTGATTAAATAGACCCCGCATTAAACCCACTTCACCGCGATCAGGGCTATCTTCAGCAAGAACTAATTCTTTTCTAAAGGCGGCCTCAACCCTTTGATTATTAAATTCTAAGCCCGGTAATTTAATACCGACAAAGCCCAAGGCTATGGTTCCAAATAAAGCAAAAAATATAGTAACAAAGACAGGCGCATGATCAACCTTTCCAATAAGGGGAAGAATATTAATCGAATCTGATAAATGCCAAAGGATTGGAATAAATGCTAAAAGAACTAAAATTGACTCAATAAGACTTGATCCAAGAGATTCCATAATATTTGCAAATCGCTTGGTATCCTCCTGAACCCTTTGACTAGCACCTTCTATGTGATGTAATTCTTGCCAGTGACTTAAAAAATAAATTGTCATTGCTTGACGCCAACGAAAAACCCAATGTTTTGCAAAAAAACTAAGGATGACTGCGATAAAAATAAATTCCCCTGCGAGTATGAAAATATCCAATAGAAGTCGATAGTAATCATTGATCTCGATACTATTTGGAGATGAGAGCGCCTGTTGAATGGTGTTGTAAAACTGGCCAAACCATTCATTCATCCTGACATCGATTTCTACCTGAATCCAAGATCCAAGTAATATCAAAAAAGATCCACCCCAAGACCATACAATCCACTTTTTTGAAAAGAAAAAAGAAGTAAACAAGGTAATATCTTTCAGGTGATAGGGAGTTATAGAGAGTACGACGTCATCTTAGCAACATTAGGCACAAAAAAACACATACCAAGTATCAATTTGACGAAGCCCAATTCACAGATAGATATTTAATCGTGAATGCTGCCAGACAATGAATGATGACTACGAAACGAAAGCAGTAATCCTAAGCCTCAAATTGAGGAAAGTAATTTTTCATCTTCAAAATGCTAGTTGTAAATAAATGATAGCTGATACTAGTGCAGATGAGATCTATACCTACTACGACCCAAGTATTCCAAACTGATGAGGAAGGCCAGCTAGCAAGAAGACAAATTCCGACGATAAAATTGAGAATTGCTAGACCTGCTATGAGGAATCGAAAAGGTGCGACAAGGACGTCAAAGGATTGAGCAACACGGACAAAACCAGTTAGGATAAAAAGCAGACCCATCCAAAAATTGAGATATTGACCCTCTAAAGCGTCACTCTGAACCAAATAACAGAAGATAACAAACCAAACCATAAGCAAAAATGTAGCTATTCTTACTCGATCAACACTTTTAGTAATGATAAAGATTGCACAAAAACGAATCAATAAGGAAACAAACAGTATGCTTAGAAATACGTTAATGTTGTCGCTTGTCCGATAATTTGAAAGCCAAAAACTTAATAAACCCATTGAACACAATGCGACACCTGCCAAGTTGCTAAAGGCCCTAAAAGAGACCACGTCATTTTTATCAATTTCCATAGTTTTGCATTTCCATTTTACAAATAATAGTCGGAATCAATCAATGCAATCATTAGCTTTGATCATCTTGGCATCTAAAACCAAAGACTGGGGTGCTTTACAGTGCTAATGTAATTTCTTCACCAGCGAAATATTCAGCATGGTAAGACCCGTCACCAAATGAAATCACCCTATCGGCATCTATCACAGCACCCAATTCGATAATCGGAGCTCTTTCTAGCTTTATCATGACGCTATCCCAATCTACTGTCAGCACCTCTTTTAACTGCTTAATATCATCGAGGACAAAGTAACTACTTTGTAGATCATAAATCCAAAAATCAGTCCTCATAACCCGCTCAAGATCAAACTGAATTCGATTAGGAGAGGCACCCTTTAAGGCAAAGTTTAACTCCTTTTCTGAGGAGTTGATTGCGGCACCAATCGAGACAATATTGCCGTCTTCGAGAATGAGCCCTACTTCTATGATGAACCAATAAAGCCTAGCTACGTATTCGAGCATGCCTTTCTTGTGTGCCAAAACGGCAGCTTTTCCACAGGCCTCCATGAAATCAGCAATTTCATCAAATGCCAACAAGGCAACATGACCAAAGATGTCATGAAAAACATCTGGATACTCCTGAAAATCTAAACCATTCAGCTGCCTAATCTCACAACCGGCTGGAAAGCGACGGTTAGCCAAGTGCTCAAAGAACACTAAATCAGGAATCAAACCTGGAACTGCTACTACCTCAAACCCAGTAAACTTTTTTAATCTCGCTGATAAATTTACAAAATTAGGAATTTGAGTTGCATCCAACTGAAGACGCTCAATTCCAGCTTGAAATAATTTGGATGATCTTCCCGGAAGCTTTTGTAGCATATCCTCATAAAGCTTAGCCCAAATTTGGTGATCTCCAGAGCTATATGACTCCCAATTTTGATCAATTATCCAGTCCGCTCTGGCCGGAACATAGTCAGCCAACTGAGTTGGATGTGGAGGAGGAGTTTTAAAAGACTTTACCATTGGGTTATTTTAAGAATGCTCAATATAACTTTCTATCAATTGCTATACTAGTCAATGTATCCATTAATGATTATTGTAGATAATTTTTTTTTGACCCATATCTTTAGTAAATTAATGACAAGATTTCATATCTACTTTTTTTAAAATATCATGGCCGGAAAATCATTCAAACCCATACGCGTCAGCGATGATGCCACGATTGACCTGATATGCTTTCCATATGCCGGGTCGGGAGCCTCAATATTTTATACATGGGCTAATTATCTAAACCCAAAGATTAATATTTATGGATTTCAGGCGCCCGGCAAAGAAGATAGGATCTCAGAAGATTTAATTGAAGATCTCAATATCCTGGTTCAAAATGCAGTTCAGGAGCTAAAACAGCTCATCCAAAGGCCATTTGTACTATTTGGACATAGTATGGGCTCAGTATTTGCATTCGAAATTACAAAAAAATTAGAAGCAGAGCAGCTCGCCCCTAAACTAGTTATCCTTTCAGGCAGGCCACCCCCAAAGTTTGGCCTAAGGATGAGTCCAATTAGCCACCTAGCTGATAAAGAATTAATCGCAGAGCTGCATAAGCTAGAGGGTACAGATAGCCGCATTCTTGAAAATGCTGAACTGATGGAGCTACTATTACCCATTATTAGAACGGATTTCAGAATTAGCGAATCTTATAAGAGCTCTGCTAACTCAAAAATCAACAGTCCGCTTATCGCAATTGGCTCTAAAAATGATCCCTGGCTAAATGAAGTTGAATTTAATGAATGGAAAGACTATTCTAAAAATACAACAAAAATTCAGTTTTTTCCAGGCGGTCATTTCTACCTAAGAGAGCATTTAGATATACTCTCCGAATTTTTAAACTCACAAATTCTTCAAAAGTCATCATGAATTAAATTGAGAAACTAATCGGGATATAAATACTGAATATTACCCTGTCACCATCCCTCCTAACATTGATTTCGCCTTTAATTTTTTTGACAATCTCCCTCGTAATCCATAGACCAACTCCCATTCCAGGCTCATCTTTTACGTTTGCCCCGCGATAATACATATCAAATACTTTTTCTAAATTTATTGTTATATTTTTATCAAGGCTATTAGAGATATCAATCTTTAATATATTTTCAGTAAAGCGATCAATATCAATAGTTATCGAAGATTCTGAATCCATCCTATATTTAATGGCATTTTCAATTAAATTCTGAAAAATTATCTGTAATAAAACATAATCTGATTCAACTATGGTATCGCTATTAGGGTATAGAATGATCCCCTTATGCTCTGGCCTGACCTCTAAAAGTGAAGTAATAAGGGTATAAATATCAATATTCTTCCTAATCTCTAACTCATTAATTGAGTAGAATTTGCTTAAGGAAGTAAATCTCTCAACAATGTAGTTAATCTGATTTAATGTACTTTTAATTCTCTGAGTTAATCTAGTCAAACCTTCGCCCGATGGAGAAATTCTATCAATCAGAAAATATAGGGCCATTAATGGAGACTTAAGTTCATGAGAAATCGCCTCAAGAAGTAAGACCTGACTATTACTAACGGTTTTGCTTAATTCTAATTGATGGGTGGCTTTTATATTGGATTCGTTTTGCTGATAAATTTGATCAAATAATATTAAATTATAGTGATAGACAAGTATATACATAAAGAATATGAAATATCCCAGAGGTAAAATACTAAAATAGTAGTAACTATAATCAATTAGTGAATCAATAAAATGATATCTAATAGATAAAAGATAGAGGGCGAAGAATTGAATCCCATAACCCATAAAATACATAAATCTATTGATTTTAAGATTATTCGTATATATGATAAATATAGATAATATTAATAAATAGTTGAATATATAAAATATATTTAACAATATAATATCTAATAATGAATTATTGGATAAAATATAAATTAAATAAATAAAGGTATTAATTATTGAAACAATATAGACATATTTGTTATTAATGATTAATTTTACAAAGTATATTATAAATAATGATTGCAATAAGTTAATTAAATAAAATATTCCACTTACTTTGCTGGAATGCGAAATTACCCCGTAAATTTCAAAAAAATCCCAAGAAATTAATGCATTAGTAAACAGAAATTTCAGTATCAAACTGATAATAAAAGCATCAAGAAAGAGGAAGATTTTTTGTTTATATTGAAAATAGAAAAATAAGGGCAATAGACCACATAAGATACCAGCCCCCAAGTAAAGACCGCTAGTGAAAAGCCAATCACCATACATATTGTTATTCTTTTCAGCATTAATAGTAATAACTTCACTTACTCTATTGTTTATTTCTATATACAGCTCTGGGCTCTCCGAATGCCCCACTTGTCTAAACTTGAGCTCAGATACAGAGGTGTTTAATTGCACTCCTGTTGAAGGATTTGGGAGGGAATCCAAAAGAACAAGGTCTTTTGAATAAATTTTAGCCCCGATTGAAGCTGAGATTGGACGTATATGTAATGCCAAATCATCACCTAAAGGGTGATTAAACTTTAATTTTAATAAGAAATTTTGATATGGTTTGTATGCGTTAAAGCTGATGCCAGGAATACGGGAAAACGATCGGATATCCTCCCCTACAAATTTATCAAGATTCTTATCCTGACCGGCTTGACTAATAAAGAGCTCATAAGAAAACTGACTTGCGCTGGCATTTTCTTCGCTCACTGGAAACAAAAATGCATTGATTGCAATAAACCCCGATAAGACTATCAGGAAAAATAGAATTCTGAAGGATGCGACTTTCAATTGATCAATAAATAAGGGGGCTTATTAAGCCCCCGTTATGTAACCATAGCTTAATCATCAAACACTGGCAGTAACTTCTCCGTCAACAGGCTTGCCTAAATTTTTATTTAGCATTTTTTTAGCACGTTCAACTTGCTCAAAATAAATAGCCTTAGCACTTTTTAACTGACCCTTGTAAAGGGCCTTAGCCTTTTCAAACTGATCATCAAATACCGCCTTTGTTGAGTCAAGATCAAAATCAATCAAAGTGCCATTACTCTCAAAATGCTTGATAAAAATCATGCCGACAGCGTAGGTAGATGCAAAAGAGATTGCTGGTTGAGTGGCAATAGACAATATTGAGCCAATATAAGGAATTTTGCTCAAGCCAAATGACGCTACACTAAATGAGGCGGTCGTTGTTAAGCTACCACCTAATGCAGCACCAGCAACGGCAAGAACAGCCTCCTTCTTAAATGGGATTTTGTAAATTTTGCATAAGTCATAAACCATTTTCAATTGAACCCCAGAAATTGTGAGAGTATCAATCCCAGGGAGAGTAATAAACCCTGCAGCAGTGGCCCACTGAGAAGCATTCATTATGGTCGCATCTGCCAGCTTACGACGATAGTCAATAACTAAGCTATCTGCTTCAGGCATAGCAGATCGAGCCCCGTTGACCTCGGCATCAAAGACCTGATCCGCGGATATTTCCTTTGATTTTAATTTTGTATCGATTGATGTGTCTTGATTTTCCATATTTTTTCTACCTTGTCTGCTTGAGTTAAGTGTTGGAGATGATTTTTTAGTTGACCTGCTCGGATCAACGCTTGAATTCATAGTACGGCTTTGTGTAACTTGTTTTTTCGATGGTCTCGTTATTGAACTTCCTGAGGTCGCCCTTTTCCTCGCTGGTGCAGGCTTAATATTTTTTAAGGGATTAGCCTTAATTGTAGTTTTTGATGATTTCGGCATACGTTGAATTCCTAAAAAATATTAATGGTTCATGCAAACGAGATCGAAGCATAATCTATACGACGATGCTCCCCATGCGCTTTTAATCAGTTCATCTGAATCTTGAAAAAAAGGTTTCAATTTTTTTCTTAATCTACTAATTAAATTTTCCAACTGCTCACGCGTAATTGTTCTTCCATTGGATCTTAAAAATTCTTGGAATTGATACAAGTTGGCTGAGGCACTTAAAGCCATCAGCTTTAATGCTAAAAATTCAGAATTGGATAAATTAATGACATCATTTTTAGGAGAAGTCAATATAGCCTTTTTTAAATCCAGAGTCCATACTTTTCTTGCCGAAATTGAATGGTTAAGGCGTGAGATTAAATTCTTTACAGAAAACACCACCTCTTCCGGCCTAGAAGGCTTCGTTATATAAATATCCGCCCCCTCCTGATAACCTGCCATTCGATCGAGACTTCTAATTCTGCCGGTAAGAGTAATAATGCCCACATTTGGCATAGACCTTTTTATGCGCTTAATGATTTCAAGACCATCCTCATCTGGAAGATTTAAATCTAAAATAATAATGCTGATGTTGGTATCTGAAAGGATTTTATTTAAACCATCTCCACAATCTGAAGTGAATACAGAGTAACCCTCTCGACTTAAGGTTGCCGACAGCTCTTCGCGCAGTATCTCGTGATCTTCAACTATTGCAATATTAGTCATTGGGCTTGGGCAATAAAAGACGAAGCAGTTTTAAAACTTTATTAATAGAAAAAAGACTAAAAAATATTTAGTCTTTTTTCTCAACGCAGTAAGCACACCTAAATCAATCTATGATTTTGCTACCTTTGCAGTAAAAGCACTTTTTAATCCACCTGAGGCTGCAGTTGCACTGAAGTCTGCAAATGTGCCGCCATTTTCATAATGATCCACAAACACTTTTCCAACAGCATAAGTAGCAGCTGCACCAAATCCAGCCATAGTAGCGATCCCAACTAAATTACCGAAAGGAATCCACTTCAATAAAACAGGAACGGCAAGTTGCGCTCCATAGGAAGGAAGTAGAGTCGCTAGCAAAGTGGAGATGACGCCACTAACAACATACTTAGATGGTTTTTCATCATATAAAGCAGAAATATTGACAATCAAATTAGCCTGTACACCTGCTAAAGCAGCAAGATCCAGTCCATTTACAGGAATGAGGGTTGCAGCAGCAGCCCATTTTGATGCAGAAGTGATTAGTTGATTGCTTAAATCTTCCCGAGTAGGGGTTATTGATGAGACTTCATTCGATGCATTTGCAATTGCTTCCATCTTTACTCTCCTATTAATTACTGTTTAAAGTGAAAAAAAAACATCTATATATTTATTTTTTATGACACCTAGCATAAAAATTACTCTGAATACATCATTTACTTAACCAAAACAGCAGGTGATGCAGGAATCGAACCATTCACCTTATTGAGATTTAGTAACTGTGCCATCATATTAATTACTACTGGGGAGAACCCATTATCCTTTGAGGGTATCTCATAGGTATTACCACGGTAATTCACACTTGCCAATGGGTTCTCTAGTTTCTGATTTTTCTTCACTACAAATATTGGGACTAGGTCTGAGCTTTTTTGAACAACACCAGCCGTAGGGTTAATAGTTACCTGAAAATCAGCCTGGTTACTTTGTAATTTTAAGATTTCACCGAGGTATTGGTAGATATCACGATTAGATCTAACCCCAAAAGCAATCGAGGTCTTACCTGTAATAGGAAGTGAATCAGAAGTAATACCAGAGCTCTCTATTTTGTCCTTTGAGCTAGCCACAGGTTTGGCGCAAAAGTAAGAAGAACCGAACTCATTCTTAACCTCGTCCATATACGCACTTTCGCCGAAACAGAGAGTGATGACCTCATTCATTTGCATTAATTGATAGTAGGCCTCCTTCTTACCAACTGCTGGAAAAGATTTCATATTCAACTTATCGACATTTTTGGACGAAAGATAGGATGGCATGATAGTTGCCGCTAAAGTTTGCGTTAGCTGAGGCCCCATGGGGGTTTCAAAATGATTTGTCTGGGTCGTTAAGTTGTACTTAATTAGTAAATCGACAACCGATTGAAATTGCTTAAAAGACTCTGCATATGGGCTATTGATATACATCTCAACTTTTCCATCCGGCTTTACAAAAGAAACCGAGCCTACCAGCAAATAAATCATCAATTCGCCCGGTACATTTCCAGAGGCAAAGTAATTTACCGTTGATAGAGGAATTCTGCTATTGAAACTGGTTTGAAAGGTAGCATTATCTAAGGAGGACTGCGTATAGTTAAAAGAGCTACCTACGCTTACGTTTGGAGTAATGGATAAAGCTGATGTAGCAGCACTGAATACACCTGCGCCAAGAACACTATTACTCCAAGTTCCGCCAACACTCGCTGAAAAGTTTCCTGTTCCAATAATGCTAGGGATATCTAAAAAACTCAAGGGTAATCCATCTGCAGCGCGAACAACGTTTAATAAAATATTATTAAAATTGTACTGCTCAACAGTATTTTGATATTCCGTAGCCATTGAGTTAAAGGACGGGCTCCGCACAGCACATCCGCTAATAAACGCACAAGAAGTCGCAACTGCTAATGCCCTCTTTAAAGTATGACTTTTCATCCTAAAATGAACCTCATTAAAAAAAAGAAACATGTAAAAAACAGGGTAACTAGCACTACCTGTATCAGAAAATAAGACCAAAGCATTATGATTCCAAGAAAACCACTACGACTGGTTTTTGCAACCCTCAACCAAGACAAAAACATAAATAAAGCCCCAAGTACAACTGAAACTAAAATGATTTTTAGGGCAATTGTTAGCGTAAGCAAAAAATTCTTTCATTAATGGTGGATCAAAAAAAATAGATCAAATTTAATTTATCAAGAGACTATAACATAAGCAATCATTTTTTAAAGTTTTAAATAAATACCCAAAATGGTACATAAAGATGACATAAGATAAGTCATTATTTAAATAAGTGGGTATTCATAATAAGTTCATGAATTTATGCTATGGATCAAATAAATCAATATCTAGCCTACATATATCAAAGGGGGTAATTCAGACTCAATCTTTGACTTTTCTTCAGGCTAATCTTGGAAAGCCCAAAATACAGGCGTTTCTTTGATCCCCACCCCATGCCAGGCTAGCAATTAAGTGGCTGATCAAAAAAAAGATGCTGTCATTTGGTAGCGCCCAAATAGAACAAATTGATTTCAATTCAAAGAGGTAGAGCTTAAAAGTACTTATATTTGAATATCTTAATTTCTATCTCGGCTGTGTTATCGTAAGTATTTGCGTTAATTCTTAAATAATAATATCGTTGCATAGTTAGGTTAGCGTTGCGCTATGAATACTAAAAACTATCTTATAGGCATACTTGCCATTCTTTTGGTAATGTTCATACCTACCCTAAATTGGCTTGATAAAAAGTATTCTTTCGACCCATTAAAGCTGGAAAGTGGCAATACTAATAGCTCGGATAAAAGTAAAAACCCAGATTTGCTTGCTGCTAATTCCAGTGACGACTCCAATAAAATTTCGAGTCTGCAAACTGAAAAACCAACAAATACCAAGACTGAAACCCCTTCCCAGCCGGAAACAGGCGAAGAGTCGATCTCCATCCTCAACAAACCCCCACCTGAGGGTGCAACACTTCCTAGAAGTATCTGTATGGTAACCAGCGTAGATCTTAAATGGGAAGGAATCTTCGCCACCGTGTTCACAAATCTTGCAAGTGAAAGCTGCGATGTCACGGCTTTTAAAACGATGAGTATTGCCTCTGCAGGCGCTCAAGTAGGAACCGTCAACCAGAACTTTCACACAACCAAAACTGGGCCTTACTTTACTACCGCAACAAAGGATTTAACTGTCTCGGATAGGGAGTTCACCTTCATTGGTAGCCAGAGATTTGCACAAACTATTAGCCTAAAGATAGGTTGGCTTGACATCCTCCGTAATCCAGAGTTTTTGGTTGGCGCTAGTGTTATCAGAAGGGCTCAGTATTTCCCTCTAAGGGCTCAACAGGATATGAACGCTTTTTGGTCGCCTGGAGAACCAGCCTATGTTTTGATAACTCCAAATGGTGAAACGTACCTCATGACGCATTACAGCGTAAAGCTACTGCCTGGCCTCAATCGCTACAACTTATTGTCCTTAAATAAACTTCTCATTCTTCCTCCTAATTGGAAATTTGTTAAGGCAGAAATCATAAAACCAATATGGATAACTCAGGGATCTGAGCAGGCCTATACACAAATCATGACTTACGATAATTTAGGCAACATCTACGTTAAAGCCGATCTGAAAGTAACGGTAGACTTAAAAAATGCTACGAAGTAAATCTTAAATTATTTAGCTACAGAATTTTTAGAGTTGGCATTCTTGAAATCATCAAAAATTAATGGTAGACCACTCTGACCAGAGCCAAAAATAACAATCTTTGCATTGTTTGAATTTGCCAATTTCTCAGTTGCCTGAATACCAGTAAGACGCAAATAATTGTCCGTCAGGCCGGATCCTATAGTATCTTGGAAACTCTTGATTCCGCCTGCCTCTATTTTCTTTCTTTCAGCCTCTTTTTGAGCAGCCTGTAGAACAAAAACCATTGCATCCGCTTTTGCTTGTTCAGTTACTTTCTGCTGTATTGCCTGCGAGACAGATTCAGGAAATTCAACATTGGTAATTTGAACGCTATTGATATCAAGTAAATGCAATTTAATTAAACCATCTGGATTAAATGAGTTAATAATTCTTTCATTGGTATCGATAGCTATATCTTTGGCTGCAGCCGTAAGAGAAGATGTGAATGCATCTTTGGATGATAATTTCCCAATTACTTGTCGGGTGATCTGTGTAACCTCAGGCGTAACAATTTTGCTAACATAATCAGTGCCAATATATTTATGAAGATAAGGCACTGTTTTGGAATCTATCTCGAATTGAAATATAACTGTAGCCTTCGTTTTTAACTGATCAAGTGTCAGTACTTCGAGGTTAAGCGTTTGACTTTGAGTTTGGATTGAGTATTGAGTAACTTTGCTCCATGGCACAAGAATGTGGGCACCTTCGTTTAAGATATTTTTAGTGTTTACACCATTAGCTAAGGGGTTATAAATAACACCTACATACCCAGCAGGAATTACATGCAGTATTTCCGGCAATAGAACTATGAAACTTGATACAAAAATAATGCCGCCAACGGCGATAGCAAGTAAATTCTTTTTTATCAAAAGCTTCAGATAGGCGATCTTCGATTGAACCAATTCATTCATACTGTTTAGGTGCTCTGTGCTAGCATTCCATTTTGAATTTTAATAAGATGATCAGACTTAGAATAGTACTGATCATCATGGGTAATAGCAATGATAGTTTTACCTTGATTTTTAAGTTCGGGAAGAATAAATTCATAGAAATATTTTCTAAACTCTGGATCCTGATCAGAGGCCCACTCATCTAAAACAATTATGGGCCTGTCTTCCAATATTGCAGTTATCAAGGCAATCCTCTTTCTCTGACCTGTAGAGAGATTGATATCGGAGAAACTGTTATCAGAGATTTTAGTCTTTTCAGACATCCCAAGCAGATCAATAGCAGCAGAAATTACCTTGTCATCTGCCGTGTAAATACCATACAGCCTTTTAAATAAGTGAAAGTCACTAAAAACAACTGAAAATAAATTACGATACGCGGGACTTGCAGGTTGGCTTACGAGATCTCCATTAAAATAAATACCGCCAGATGTTGGCTTATATAGGCCAATTAATAATCGAATTAGCGTCGATTTTCCGGAGCCATTATTACCCCTTACAAAGTATATTTTTCCTGGCTCAAAAATATAGCTGACAGGCCCAATAGAGAAGGACTTATCACTCTTATTTTCATCATATTGATAAACAAGGTTTTTTAACTCTAGTGACTTCATCGCAGAAAAATTCTCATCCCCCTTAGAATTGTCTTCACTGGCCTCAATCTTATTGAGCTTTTCCTCTAAAAGCAAAAGCTCCTCTGCTGAAGCGCTCGCCTGTGCCAACGGAGGAATGTTTCCAACAATACCTCCAAGCGCTCCAACTAAAAACATAATCGAAGTCGTAATGGATTGGACGCTGTTAGAGTAATCTTTAAAAAGAACTGGCAACACAAATACTGCGATACCTACCAATATATAAAAGAAAAGTTGCGGAGCAATTGTCGCATTCACTAAGGCAAACATTGCCTCAATCTTCATGGACTTAGATTTTCTAGATCCAAAGACAATTTCGCTAGATAATTCTGCAGCTCTTTTGGAATTCATCTTAATTTCTTTGAATCCATCCATGAAATCAGAAAGAACTTTTAGACTCTCGCCCTCGTAATGCCATGCTTCACTGAATGCTTTGGTTGTCTTTGAGATTCGATTGGAAACAAGAAAAAATATTATAAAGGATGCGACTAAAACAATTAAAAAAGCTGGAACTGATACGAAACCAATATAAATCAGCAGAAAAATTAAAGTTGAGGCTGATTGGGCAATCTGTACGATGCTTAAGATAGACTGAGAAACTGTTTGTGTGTCTCTTACCAAAATTTGTAATATCCAAGGCCGACCAATATCATCTATCGTCTTTAAGTCAGCCTTTAAAACTTGCGACATAATGCGTATCTTAAAAGTATGCATCAGAGACTGGGTCGAAATGACATTTTCTTTACTAGATTTTCTTAGAGCATATAAATAGATAAAGAGCAAAATAATGAATGCAAAGAATTGCCATACGGCAGTTTTGCCAGTAGATGCAATGCTGGCTGATTTATTAATTAAAGCGATTAGCCCAGTATTGGCTAAACCCCCTAAGCAAGAGAGCAGTATGAGCTGCTTTAATTTAACCGTACCCTCTCGTTGAATAAAACGAAATAAGGGAGCATCAAAAATCATAATAAACCTTGAAATTATTAAGAAGTCTTTTTATTTGAAGTAGTTCTTTGCGTAACTTCTTTAGCTAAAGCCCGATAATCATCAGCGGCATAAGAATTTTTGTCATATTCAATTATACTTTCGCTAAATGATGGCGCCTCAGCTAATCTAATATTTTCTCTAATCTTTGTTTTAAAAACCTGATCGCCGAATTGCTGGACCAAGTTTTCCAATACATCGTGAGCGTGCCTTGTCCTAGAGTCGAATCTCGATGCAATAAAACCCAATACCTCCAAATCAGGATTTAGGATTTCTTGCACATCTTGGATAGTATTAATAAGCTGAGTTACTCCAGATAGGGTCATGACATGTGTGGTCACAGGTACCAATAATTCCTTTGCAACAGCAAGCGCATTTAAGGTTAGTAGGCCTAGCGTTGGTGGTGTATCAATTAATACATAATCATAAGCATCCACTGGCATTTTTTTAAGGCGCCTTTTGAGAATAGTCTCAACCGCTAGCTCACCAGACAAGACCTTTTCAATTTGAGCCAGTTCTTGAGAAGCAGCAATAATATCTACCCCAGGAAAACCGCAGGATCCAATAACACTGGTCAAGGATTCGGTGGACTTAAAAATTAGCATAGCCCCGTCCTCAGGGCCGTTCGCTCCCAGCCAATCGCTTGCATTAGCCTGGGGGTCAAGATCAATCACCAACACTCTATTCTGCAGTTCGGCCAAGCAGGCAGCCAGATTGACAACTGTAGTTGTTTTGGCGCATCCGCCCTTTTGATTGGCGACGGCAATTATTCTCATTTGAGCGCTCCAAAAAATCTTAGGGGTAATTAGACCCCCCATTAAAGTCTTCCTAGATTATCCTTCAATCCACCCCCGCGTCCTTAATAGCAAATTTTAGGCCGTCAATTCTAAAAATAATCTTCATTTCTCTTCTGCTGATGGCCTAAAAATGCCCCTTTTTGATGCATAAAAGACTTCTAAGTGACTTATTAAATGGATAATGTAAGTAGACTTTTTAATATAGTTTAGTTTTAAGAGACATTAAACTGATAGGAATAACACCATGTTAATCAAAATACTTTTAATATCTGCGCTGATTGGGTCTGCTATGGCCATATTTTTTGGCAAAAGCACGAAAGAAAATGCTGCAAAAGGTGCAGCTGGCGGATTATTAATAGCCCTCTCTTTTTTGATTCAGCTATTCTTTTTTGGCCTTATATCCATAGCTGGTATTTGGGTTGTTAGCAAAATACTCTAATACATTAAATAGGTTTTACATTACAAATACTAGTTATCCCTCTGGTGAGGGATAACTAGAACACATTACTAGCAACCTACCAGATTAACATCCGCAAGTAGTTACAGAGCCACAAGTAATACATGTGCTCGACGTTGTTGGATATGAGCTGGCCAATAAACCAGAGTCTTGCTCAAGTAAGTCATCGGTCAAGTTAATACTAACTACATCGTCAAATTGAATTTCTTGAAAATTTGCATAATTCATGTGTGTCTCCAGGTGTTTAGGTGAATGAAATTTGTGCTACAAATAGGTAATCAAAAGTAGGTAAAAAAAACCTACATTTATTTTATAAACTAATTATTAATTCTATTTCTATGAATTTCTATGCATGAATAACATAACTTGTTAATAAGCATTTGTTAAGATAAAGACATGGACCACAAGTCAGGACTCAAGCTCAATTTAGATGAATTTCTATTAAAAACAGCAACGATCGATGAGAGGCTTTCTGCTTTATTTATTGAAATTTCTAGTCAAAAAATAAACACTCTTGAAGCGGCGGAACAATTAGCGCAATGGTGTAACGCTAGCACAAGCGGAGATTGGAAAAAATTTGCAGCTTGGCTTTCATGTAGAAAGACTTCATTCGATAAAGCTTTATCTAGGCTATCAACTCTTCATAAAAATCCAGAGGTAGAGTACCCCGAATGGATAAAAGATTCCGAATGGATCATACGAGCCTTAACTAGTGAAAGTTTAAGTAAACCTGTACTAAATAGGCGGAACTGTGAATTTCTGTATCCATTTTCTGATTTATTTAACGAGGTAATTGAAGCGAGCCTTGCTGCACAAACTCAAAAATGTAAATCAATCGACCTAAAAATATTCAGTCAAGAAGCGCTTGATGACTTAACGCGTGCCCTATTAAAGGAATTGACTGACTTATCTGCAAAGGTAATTTATCAATTATTTATAGGGCAAAAAGTAGTGGATGCTAATGAGGAGTCATCCCAAGAAAATGACTCTTTGTATTATTTAAAGTTTTTAGCATGGATGAGGGTAGCCGGATGGAGTGAAGTATTAAAACGCTGGCCAGTTCTCATCAGATTATTAGCAGTAGCAACCAGACAATGGATAAACAATTCCTCCCAAATCATTCACAGATTATCTGAAACTGCTAACCAAGCAAAGAATTTAATATACAAGACCCCACAAGATTCGAATCGGATTATCGCAATTGACATTAATGTATCTGATGCACATAACAATGGTCAATCAGTAGCCATTATCAGCTTTGATAATGGCATTAAGCTTGTGTACAAACCTAAAGATTTAAAACTTGATCTTGAATTTGAGAAATTTCTTAAATATATTTCCTCACTTGGATCTCCAATGCATTTGGAAATCCCAAGGGTATTTATTGCTACTCATTATGGTTACACAGAATTTATTACTTACAAATCCTGTCTTCGGGACGAGGAAGTAAAACATTTTTTTACTCAGATGGGCGGATGGTTGGCCCTTTTCTATATATTTATAGCAACGGATATGCATGAAGAAAACTTTATTGCACACGGGAAAACCCCTTATCCAATTGACTTAGAGATGATGCTACATCCACTAATACGTGATGAGGACATCACGCTAGCTTCTCAGGACGCATCCAAAGAAGCTCAGAATATATTAATGTCATCCGTCATGATGATCGGCATGCTACCAAGCTTTTCATATGGGCCAAATGGGGAGCCACTATATTCATATGGCTTAAAGCCCGAGACAGACCCAGTGATTGTAGAAGGCTGGGCAAATATCAACAGTAAAAATATGAGGCGTGCAAAATTTAAAAAAAATGACAAGTCCTATTTCAATGTACCCGAGCTGAAAGAATCTCCAGTTGATTTAAAGAAATACATACCCAATATCACTGATGGTTTTAATTCCTTCGCCAAATTTTTAATTGAAAATAGATCTGCCATTCTTAATAGCGCCTCATTGCATGCATTGAATGAAGTCACTTCGCGACGCGCCCTAAGGCGCACTCATTTTTATTTTATGCTCGTCCACAGGCTTAAAGATCCACAATTTCTTAGTAATGGAGTGTTATGGAGTGCTCAAGCAGATTTTCTTGTCCGCCCTTTTAAGCTTGATGGTAGCAATGAATTTGGGACCACTTTGATCTTTTCAGAGATCAATGCCCTACTCAATTTAAATATTCCCTACTTTACAATCTCTACAAATGGATTATCGCTACACGATGAGATGGGATGTTCCGAAGCTGCAGGGAAAAAATCAGGCTTTGACCACGCTAAAGAGAGATTTAATAATTTCACTTTTGATGAAATAGCATGGCAATCACATCTAATTGAAATGAGTGCTTACTCAATTACCTCAAAAGAACACAATGCATCGAAACCTAGATCGATATTCGCATCTAACTCGAAAATGTTAAGTGACCAGGAATTAGAAGACGAGGTTAAATCTATTTATGACAAGATTAAGCAAAGCGCAATTGAAATCAATGGCAGTTGTACTTGGTTAGGATTTCAATGGATAGATGCACATAATCGCGTTGGGCAATTGGCTCCACTTGGACTGAATTTATACGAGGGTAATGCTGGAATGGCGCTATTTCTTGCTGCCTATGCAAATGTTTTTGCCGATCAAGACTCTAAAAATAATGCAATGGCAGTCCTTAAACCATTCTTAAAGGCGATGGACGAGCAAGACTTTAATGCATGGATTCGACAAATTGGCTTGGGTGGTGCAACCGGAGTTGGCGGGCAAATTTATACCCTAACAACACTTGCTGAGCTAATGGAGAGCGATGAACTTCAAGAACGAGCAGTTATCTTGGCGGATCTAATAACCACAGATATGATCCATTCCGATAGAAAATTTGACGTTATTGGTGGTGGCTCAGGAGCCATCCTAGGCCTAATGAAGCTATATCGAGCCACAAATGAAAAGCGTGTTCTTGCCAAGGCGGAGGAGATTGCACAGTTTCTCCTAGATTCAAGAAAGTCCATTGATGGCTTTGTATTGTGGCCATTTGATGAAACTAATCGCGCCTTAACCGGCTTCTCACATGGTACTGCTGGCTATGCTTATACCTTTTCATTGCTAGCCAAGGCAACCAATAACCCAAAATATCATAATGCTGCTGAAGAGTGCCTTGACTACGATGAAAGTGTATTTTCACATGATGAAGGGAATTGGCCCGATAAAAGAAATACAACAAACCTTCAGAATCCAAGTAAGAAATTATTGTTTTTATGTCAGTGGTGTCACGGATCAGGCGGTATTGGCCTATCTAGAATTGCAATGAAGCAATATGGCGATCAAAGAGACACGTCAACTGATTTGGATATTTCTAGGGCGATTCAAAGTATTAAAAAAAACTGGCCACATGACTTGGATCATTTATGTTGTGGGAATACTGGCAATGCAGAGCTTCTACTTGAGTCTGGATTAAAACTTGGAAACTCAGACGATTTATATGAATCTAGAAAAATGCTCAGCCAAGTAATAATTCAGGCGCGTGAAAGCGATGGTTATCAATTCGCCCATGCCTCACCTGTTCAATACAATGTCAGCTTGTTTACAGGAATCTCCGGTATTGGATACTCAATATTGAGACAGCTTAAGCCCAATAAAATACCAAATGTACTAATTTGGGAGTGATCCACTTATATGAATTTAAATTTACTATCGTTATATGAGGGCAATATTGATGTAGATGTCAAGAATGAATCTATTGTTCAAGCACTCAGCGATGCATGGAATCCAATCGATTATCTGAGCAGTCAAATGCCCACAATGAATTCCAATCCAACGTTACTTCCTCAAAAAATTTTTCTTACTGGCGCTAAAGGTTTTATAGGAATCCATCTTCTCTTTGCTCTTACCGATGCCGCACATGCTGTGACCTGCCTGATTCGATGTGGTTCACCTGAAGTGGGTATATTAGCCCTTAAAGAAAAAAGTCAGCAAGCCGAGCTCATCATTAATTAGGATTTAGTGTCTGTTGTAAAGGGTGACTTAAATGTTCATAAACTGGGCTTATCGCCAGCAGATGAAGAAAGCTTAAGAAGTAATATTGACACTATTTTGCACTGCGGTGCCGACACACATCACCTACATTCATATGCAAGACTAAGAAATACTAATGTCAACAGTACTAGGTTTTTATTGGACCTCTGTGTGGCCGTTAAGCCAAAAAAGTTTTGCTATATTTCCTCCATTTCTGTAGCAAACTGCTCACCAAATCAAAAAATTGTCCCTGAAGGCGAATTACTCATCGAACCCACTGAGAGCAATGGTTATCTATTAAGCAAATGGACATCGGAAAAATTAATATCCAGGTATGCAAGATATTTTAATTTGGACTTTTCCATATTGCGTCTAGGAAATATTACTGGCCACAGTAAGACAGGATATGGACCTTATGAAAATAATCATTTTTGGTCTTTTACAAAAGGTATCCTTCAGCTGGGAAGCTTTCCTACACTGCAAATTAAGGTAGAGATGTTGCCTGTTGATATCACTTGTAATCTGATATCCAAACTTCTCAATACCTACCAAGATGGTTTGAGGGTATACAACATTACCAATCCAGTAACACTTGATACAGCTGATTATTTCAGTATCCTGACGAGACGGGGTTATCCCACTCAAGAAATGTTGCTATATGAATGGCAAAAACAATTGCGTCATTTATCCGAAAATAACTACCTAACGCCTATCAAAGGATTTTATAGTGGCAATCTAGGCGCAATAAGCCCAGAAGTTAAACAAGATAATTTGTATCATTTACTATTAAAACTCAAAATGAGAATTGATATTAATTACGAATCAATCATTGATGTTTACATCCATTACCAAGAAAATAAAGATTTAATGAGACTCGAGCCCATTACAGCAGAATCAGAGCATCATTCTGCTGCGGGCTTTGCCTCTCCATGAAGAACATCAATAATCCCCTTCGCAAGTATGGAGCTAGATTTAAACTCCTGAGTTCGCATCATTTCCTCGCTCGATACTTCTTGAAAGTCACCCCCACACATAATCACAATTTCTAATGCCCCAATCTGGCGAGCATCTAACTCTAGAATGAGAATCAAAGCGCCTGCAGAGATCGAATAAAAAATTTCGCATGGCCCTGCCCCGCAAGCAGCTAAAACGACTTTGGTTGAGTCGGCCATGTCTTGCGGGCGCTCCAAAAGCCCCCTGAAGCCCTGAGCTGAATATTTTGCTTTAATTAAATAAAATGCCATAATCTAATTGTCTTTTTTGGTGAATATTGGTTACACTTTAGCCGTAATAATGCCTTAAAAGGCTGTAGTTTAATAATCTATATTGAATGGCGTACTCATTCAATATCAAAATCTAAGGCAATAGTAAAAGACTAACTTTATGGGACACGTGTATGTTTATTGAGTCAACTGAATATCCTTTTTTAAAACCTATTCAAGATCAGTGGCGGGATATTCTCTCTGAGTTGTCTGCACTAGAGAAAGAGTATTTTGTAAAATGGCCAGAAAGAAGTATCTACGATGGTAATTGGACCGTCTTTGCCTTATTTCGTCTTGGCGAACATATTCAGTTGCACAATCTCTTATGCCCCATTACCTCCTCATTGCTAGAAAAGGTTCCTGGCCTAGTCAATGCCGGCTTTTCCTCCTTGGCATCAGGCGTATATATCGGCCCTCATTACGGGTACACCAAAGAGGTTCTCAGGTGTCATATCGGTCTGATAACCCCTCCTAATTGCGCTATTCGGGTAGGTTCTGAAATCAGGTCTTGGGATCCAGGCTCGTCCTTTGTCTTTGACGACACCCAAGAGCATGAAGCTTGGAATAGAAGTGGCTCTACAAGAGTAGTCTTACTCTTTGATTTTAAAAGGAATCCTGACTTACCATTAACCCAGTTTCCGGACGATATTCATCAATACCAATTGGTTTCTGACGAGCTTGGAAAATAAGCCTCCGCCTCAAATAAGGTCATCTCGCAATATCGGCTATCCTCCACAAACAAGCGAATTTCCCGCCAGCAACTCAGAACCCAGATTTAGCCCATTTGAAATACCTCTTTTGGGTAGAGCTCAACTAATTAGCCTAGCCAATTTCCATCATAGCAATATATAGATTCTGGGTTTTTAGGGCATTAATATGTTTGATTAACTAATATTCACAAATAAGAACACTTATGTTTAAAAACGCTGAAGAGCATGGGATAGTCCATTTTGTTCGAGTCTTGGAACCAGCCTTAGCCCAAAAATATGCTGATGAAGTGCTGGCCCTAAGTCATCTTTGGATTACCCAAATTCAATACTTCAACACTTTTGGCGCCGTTACTTATTTAGAGGCGTTTAATGAAAAAGGGGTTTTACCTTACAGTCAACTAGGGCCTTATCACGCTCATAAAGCGCTCATGAACCCCGTCTTTAAGCGCCATTTTTCTCAGCTATATGAACAGCTTTGTGCCTCCCTTTCTAAGCATTTAAATACACCATGCCAACTGATTGATGATTTGGGATATCCCGGTTTTCATATTTATGGCGCAACAAAATTCGAAGGGCAAATGGATCAACAGTTTATCGATTCATTTGTAGGGGATTCTTGGTCACATTTACATGTCGATATTCAATACCTCCCCCATCAGCCAGCATGGGATCAATTCTCCGAGGTTGAACTTCTCAATCCGATGTCATTTACTCTAAGTCTTGAGCTACCAGAATCTGGTTCGGCTTTGAGGCATTGGCACTCAATTGAGTCTCCTGTTGAAGCGCAAGCATTTAATTACACCACTTTAGATGAAAGAGCGAAATTGATAGGTGATGCAAAGCTAGCAAAATATGAACCTGGAGTCTTGACCTACTTTATTGGACATCTCATCCATCAAATTCCGGCAGCTAATCCACTCCTGGCAACAGATAGGAGAATTACTCTTCAGGGACACGGCATCAAGTGCGACGGAGTCTGGAGGCTTTATTTCTAAGGCCTTACCACTCCGCAATTCTCTTACTTTCAAACCTTAAAACAAAATGAGTACTGTGATTTTTATGAACGTCTCTGGTGGTGGGCATGTTATTGCCACCTATGGACTACTAAAAGAACTTGTAGCCCGCGGTAATGAAGTTCATTACTTTGAAGATGGTCGTTTCAAAAATGAAATTGAAGCCTTAGGTGGCATTTTTCACCCAATGCCTCACCCCGATACGTTTGATCTGAAATTAATTGGCGACCCATTTCATCATGAATTAGATCTTTCCGTGGCAATGTTATGGTGTACAAAGCACTTTTTACCTGATTTACTACCGCGCGTTAAAGCACTCAAGCCTGATTACATTGTGCATGACTCACTTTGTTTATGGGGAAAGATTATTGCGGAAAAGCTCAACATCCCTGGCATTTGTAGCGTACACCCTCCTGCATTCAATCTAAAAGCTGCTTTTGCTAGCCCAAGAATGTGGAAGGATGGGCCAAAGTTAATAAAAAATTGGCAAAAAATTAAAGGTCAGTACAAAAAGTTAAAGTCTGAAGTTGAGGAAACATATCAGTTAAAGCGGATTAAATTTTTTGATACTTTTACTAGTACCCAAGATTTAATTATTTGTCATTTGCCTGAAGACTTGCAGCCTTTACGAAAATGCTTTGACAAACGTTTTCAATTTGTTGGATCTGTTCATAGCAGACCGCTCAAAGATGAGTCTCAGTTCGATTTAAAGATATTAAAACCTGGTCTTATATATGTGGGGTTTGGGACAATTTGTGATCCCGGAACACAGTTTTTTAAAAATTGTGTAGATACTTTAAAGAAAATTGATCGACAAGCAATCGTCATTCTAAGTAACAGTACGTCCAAAGCAGACATAGGTGCCGTGCCTGATCACATTATCCTATGGAGCCTGAAGGATGATGGCATGGCTCCTCAAATGCAAATATTACCTCACGCTTCCCTATTTATTATGAATGGTGGCACGGGAGGATCAAGAGAGGCATGCTGGTTTGGGGTCCCAATGCTGGCTATTCCAACCACCTTTGAAACAGAGTGCGTTGCATTACAGATGCAAAAGACTGGAGCGGGCCTTGTGTTGGATAAATCTTGCTCTCCAGAAGCCATTGGAAGTGCCATACACACACTCTTAAGTAAACCAAAATACGCGGACCGTAGTAGTTTCATTGGCGAGCAATGCAGAGAATCTGGCGGAGCGCAGCGTGCTGCCGATTTAATTTCAGACCACCTTAAATCACTAACTTAAATAATATGAAAATTTTTATTACCGGCATCGCTGGATTTCTTGGCAGCCATCTCGCTGATCGCATGATCGCTTTAGGACATGAAGTAATGGGCGTTGATTCTCTAATTGGAGGGGAACAAGCTAATGTGCCCGAAAATGCAGAGTTTGCCATTGCCGATTGCGCAAATCTGACAGCAATGACCAAGCATATGGCTGGCTGTGACATTGTTATACACTCCGCATGCACTGCCTACGAGGGGCTATCAGTTTTTTCTCCCAGCCTAGTGACGCAAAATACCTTTCAAATTACATCCACCCTATTAAGTGCTGCAATTCAAAATAAGGTAAAGCGCTTTGTATTTTGCTCAAGCATGGCGCGTTATGGATCTCAGGAAATAATTCCATTTACAGAAGATATGATCTGCAACCCCGAAGATCCATATGGCATTGCGAAACATGCGTCTGAGCTGTTAATCAAGAACTTATGCAAAGTTCACAATATGGAATATGTAATAGCTGTGCCGCATAACATTATTGGTAATCGCCAGAAATACGATGATCCATTTCGTAATGTAGCCTCCATTATGATCAATATGATGCTTCAAGGAAAACAACCCATTATTTATGGCGATGGAAATCAAATGCGTTGTTTTTCATTTGTGGATGACTGCATTAGCTGCCTAGAAAAAACAGCTTTTCTAGAGGGTATATCTGGCGAAGTTTTTAACATTGGGCCTGATGAGGAGTTTGTAACCATCAATCAATTGGCCGAAATGATTGCCGATATTATTGGGTTTAAGTTAGAGTCAAAATATATGCCCTCTAGGCCTCAAGAAGTCAAGTTAGCAAGTTGTTCTGCGAACAAAGCTAGAAAAATGTTGGGGTACAAAACTACTGTCCCCCTAAGAGAAGGGCTTACTGAATTAGTTAACTGCATCAAGAAGGCCGGCCCCAAAAGATTCCGATATCACTTAGATGTTGAAATTATTAGCCCTATCACTCCACAAACTTGGACTAATAAACTTTTCTAGACGCATAAAACAACTCAATTGCTAATGTGAAGAACTGATTTTAATGTAGAAAATTAACTTTAATTAATTTTTATCATAATTAACAAACTATAAAAAATGAATCCAGAAAAAGAAGAACTTTATTTTGTTGTCATGAATCACGAAGAGCAGTACTCAATCTGGCCTCATTGGAAAGATGTTCCGCTTGGATGGACTGCTATCGACAGTCCAATGGAAAAAGCAGCATGCCTTGAATACATTGAAAAAGTGTGGACTGATATGCGCCCCCTAAGCCTAAGGAAATACCTTGCTGAGCATGCGAATGACTCTGCTGATAACAAGAAGAACGTATAACTTTTGAAATGAATTCGGAGAACAAAACCGATACTGAGTTATTTCCAGCATCGCCTGCCCAAAGAAGTCTGATTGTTTCTTCATTATTAAGCCCCACCATACCAATCTGCATTACAGGTGGAACGGTAGAAATTGGGGGTGCCGTAGATGTAGGACGTTTTGCCGAATCGATCAAAATGGCTATCGACCATTTTGATGCCTTGCGTATCTCCTTTTCTCAAGTTGGCGAAGAAATATTACAAAGTATTTCGTCCAATATTCGAAGGGTGGAATTAGAGCTCGTTGACCTTTCAAGCGAAAGTAATCCGATCCAAGCAGCTGACCGGCTTATTGAAAAAAAATTTGCCACACCTTTTAACTTATTTGATGGCACTCCACCCTTTAGAAATCTATTGATTAAAGTTAGGGAAGACCTATTTCGCTATCATCCCTTTGGACATCATGCCCTGATTGATGGTTGGGGGTTTTCACTACTAGTTACCTATGTTCTAAAGCACTATAACGGCGCAGATATAACAGTTGAATCCCCGTCTTATCTTAAAGTCATCACGGCTAAAAATAATCAGGATGATAAAGGGAGGAAATCCAAGCAAAATGCCCTTGAATATTGGGGCCATAAATATAAAGCAACACCAGAGAGACTGTTTACACCGAAGTTTAGTGAAACGACTCAGGCCCATTTAACTTCGATTGACATAGAGCCCAGTAGATATTCAAAGTGGCTAGCTTTAGCAAGCCAGTACGAGGTCACTATCTCCTCTCTCATTATTTCAGCATTACTTGAGGAGATAGGAAAAATAAGCGGGGTTTTAGACCCTGTTATCGGCACACCTGTCCTCAATAGATCCACTAGAGAGCAAAAAGATACACTCGGATTATTCACTCATATCATCCCGTTAAGTACTCAATTAAAGGCCAATGAATCATTATTCAGCCTTGCGGAACGCTTAGGAAAAGTGCAGCGTCAAGACTACCGTCATAGCATGGTATCCATTGATGATATTTCACGCGCCTGGGGAACATCTCTAGCGGGTACTGACCCATTACAAGTCACTTTGAGCTTTGAGAAGCATAATTACGACGTTAATACTGAAAATTTTTCGTACTCTGTAACTGCATTTAGCCCCTTGCAGCAAAAACGACCCCTACAGATCTACGTAAGAGAATACCAAGTGGGCTCTCCAATTCGTATTGATGTGTATGCAAATGACAGCTTTTTTTCGAGACAAGCCAGCCATTCCCTATTGGAAGGATGGGTTAAACGATTAGATGAATGTGCCACTCAAAAGAGTGAAACCCCAATTCTAAAATCGGAAATAGATTGCCTCTCGATGCTTCCCTACGATAATTTATGGAGTTTATTCGAAAATAACGTAGGCTTATATTCAAACCAAATTGCGATAGAGGATGAGGATGGCGAAAGGCTCAGCTATCAACAGCTTTATGAACGTGCCAAGTATGTTGGCGATCTTCTCAATAAAAATGGGATGCATCCACAAGATAGAGTCGGCCTCTCTTGCAAAAGAAATATTCATTTAATTGTTGGAATGCTCGGGATCTTGAGCGCTGGTGGAACTTATGTACCCCTTGACCCTGACTATCCTGCTGAGCGACTACGCTATTTGACCAACGATTCAAAATTGAGTTTTATATTGGCAGACCTTGAAGGCCAAGCTCGTTGCAAAGAATCTGAATTAAATGCACCCATTATTGATTTAATCTCAATTCGAGAGGCGGAATTCAATAATAGCAAGCTCCCTCCACGCAAATCCTCGCCCAGTGAGCACGCATATATCATTTATACATCCGGCTCGACCGGACTACCTAAAGGATGTGCCGTTACACATCACAATGTACTATCTCTATTAGCATCTGTCAAAAAGCTACACGGCTACAATTCAAGCGATGTTTGGACCATGTTTCATTCGTATGCGTTTGATTTTTCCGTTTGGGAAATTTGGGGCGCACTTGGATTTGGTGGTCGCCTACTCATTGTCTCTCAAAATACCAGTCGAGATGCCGAATACTTTTATGAGCTTTTGATTAATAAATCAGTCACTGTATTAAGCCAAACACCCACTGCCTTTAGAAATCTATTACAAGCTGAATCTTTTTTGAATGAACATGCCGGAGAATTGCCAGGTAATCTGGCGCTCAGAAGAATCATCTTCGGGGGTGAAGCCCTGGACCTCAAGATGCTTCAGCCGTGGTTTGAGCGACATGGAGAAATTGCAAATTTAATTAATATGTATGGAATTACTGAGACAACAGTTCATGTAACCAGTAAAGAAATCTTACCTAGTCAACTCAGCTCTAGTAGCCTAATAGGCAACCCCATCCCTGGGTGGACTTTTTATATTCTTGGTCCCGAGCTGCAGCCTTTGCCTAAAGGAGTTATTGGGGAAATTTATGTTGGTGGTAACGGAGTGTCTGATGGCTATTGGGGAAGACCTTCTTTAACTGCTGAACGTTTTTTACCAGATCCATTTGCAAATAATGGACAAAGGATGTATCGCTCTGGTGATCTTGCACGATTAGTAGAAAACAACGAAATTGAATACCTTGGTCGCGCAGATCATCAGGTCAAAATACGCGGATTTAGGATTGAGCTTGGGGAAATTCAAAATGAATTACTTCTAATGAACTCAATAAAGGATGCAATTGTTTTAGCAGATAAGGATTTAAGTACAGGGGAGCATAAATTAATTGCCTGGATTGTTCCGGCAACTATCGGACAAGCCCCTAGTGAGCTTGCTATTCGTGAGCAATTATTGGCAGCTTTGCCCTCTCACATGATTCCATCTCATTTTGTATTTATTGAATCCATTCCTCTCACAATCAATGGGAAATTAGATAGAGAATTATTAAAAAAAATATCTTCAAATTCAGCGCTAACAAAAAAGCAGGAGATCCCAACGGATGCAAATGGAATACTCATTAGCGGCATCTGGCAGGATATGTTTGGCATAACAGAAGTATTTAAAGAGGATAACTTTTTCAATTTGGGGGGCGATAGTATCTACGCCCTGAGATTTATATCCCAACTTAGAAAATCTGGGCTATCTCTGCAGCTAGCGCAACTTTATGAAAATCCAAAATTAGCTGATCTGGTAGATAAATGCATACCGACTGAACATCAAGAAATTTCTAAAACGGTTTTCAATTTTGAACTCACCGCAGATATTCAAAGAATTCTGCCTCTTTCATCACTTCAAGCTGGAATGATGTTTCATAACCAACTTGACCCAGACTCTTCTATTTTTCTAGATGTATTTGATTTCGATATTACAGGTGATATTAGCCCCGTCAATCTTCAATACGCTATTGATAAATTAAGTACTGAAATCCCAGCTCTGAGAACATCATTTGACTGGATTAACCATCCGGAACCCGTTCAAGTTATTTGGAACAATTCAAAGATAAAACTTAAGGTTGAGGATCTCAGCAATAAAGATAAACGTACGCAAGAAAAAATCTTAGATGCATTTACCTATCAGGAAAAGAAAAGTCACTTCGATCTTGAAAAAAGTTTATTATTTAGAATAACTCATCATAAACTTTCAAATTCAAACTGTCGTATAACTATTGCATTCCACCATTCAATCTTGGATGGCTGGAGCTTCTCTTTATTAATGTCCCGAATGCTGTTTTACGCCTTAAATCCAGACAGCCAAAGTCTTTCGCTTCTGCCAGAAGATATTCAAGAAGAATTTATAGCTGAAGAAAAGAAGGCTATTAAAGATACAACCTTAAACCAGTTCTGGGGAAAATATCTTGAAGATATGCCCCATAACACCTTAAGGACTCTAAAAGATCAGGCTCCAAAAGACTCAATTCGAAATATATTCAAAATATCAGCTGAGCAAACTGATGCTTTGCAAACAATGGCACAGGTACATGGCATTCCTTTGAAACTCGCCTTACTAGCTTCACATTTATTGGCGCAGTCAAAATTGAACAATTGCTCACGAATTACTACTGGATATGTAGTCAATTGCAGGCCTGAGATTGAAAATGCTGATCTCGCGATAGGGATTTTTTTAAATACCATACCCCTTAAAACGGATATTCCACAACAAACTGATTTGAGTATGTGGCTAAGAAATCTTAAAGAAGAAGAGTCGCTCCTATTTTCTAAACGGAAATTACCGCTGGTAGAGATACAGAAGTTATCCACAATATCTCCGCTCTTTGATAATGCCTTTAATTTTGTCCACTTTCATAGCTACAACGAATTACTACAGAATCATAGTATTTCAATTGATAACTTTACGGTCTACGAACAAACCGACTTTCCATTTCTTGCGCAATTTAGTATTGACCCCCGTAATAATGACCTAGAACTTACTTTAGTTACCCAGAAAGAGCTCTATCCGCAAGAAAATCTGCAATATTACGTTTCTAAATACGTCGAAGCGATCACATTAATTTCTCAGATACCATATACTCATCATCACATATCAAATGAGGGAAGCTTTGATACTACCCAAGCTAATGATATCAATTCAAATACAGCCAATAAGTCTGAGCTCATTCCTCAGTATAAAAATAATGAACTATCGGAAATAGAAAACCAAGTATTTGAAATCTGGAGAACACTTCTTCAGAGGGATGAGTATGACCTGAATCAATCCTTTTTCTCAATTGGGGGCGATAGCATTCTCGCAACTAGAATGGTCATGCTTATCAGAAAACAATTTTCGATCAACTTGCCGTTGAGAGATTTTATGAGTAATCCAAGTCTTACAGGATTGGTGGGCTTGATTTCTGAATCGCAAAAAACTAACTCCAATAACAACAAACTACCGATTCCGCATGCTGTGCGTCGCAAAAAAGCTAGCTCAGAAAAGGTCTAATATGTCTAATTTTGTAAATTACCAAGACTTCCCTCTAGCACATACCCAAAAAAATGTTTGGGCTGCCATGCAGCAAATGGAGTCAAATACAAATGCATTCAAAATTCCTATTGCTCTCGAATTAAATGGCTCGCTAAATATATTGGCGCTTGAGTCTGCCCTAAATGCACTGGTAAAGAGGCATGAAGCCCTTAGAACACTTTATCCGCTTGTGAATGGCTCTCCAATCCAAAGAATCTTTGACGAGTACCAACCTAAGCTTAACATCTACGAATCCAATCTAGATTTATTTATTGATCATTTTATTCGGCGGCAGTTAGCGCTTTCATTGGATCCTACCTCTGAAACAATCAGAGTATCTCTACTAAAAATAAAGGAAGATCAACACATCCTTTTTGTTGATATCCATCACCTTTCCTTTGATGGCTGGTCAATTGGAATTTTTGCCAAGGAGTTATACAGCTTTTATAACCTAGCCAACTTAAAAGATGAGCAGCCAGATCAGATTTTTAACCCAATTGATTATCAATTTGCTGACTGGAGTGAATGGAAAAATAGCTCAGAAATTGATATAGTTTCAGCTGAGCACTGGGCAAAGAGACTTGAGCTCTCAATACCCCCAAAGACTATTCAAGATAGATATATATTAGAAGAGCAATTTACATCCTCAACACTATACGGGCAACTTGATTTAGCAGTATGGCGATTGATTAAGGAAGCCTCAAGTAAATTAGGGGTGACAACTTTTGAGTGGCTAGTCTCTGCTTGGAGTTTTTTAATATCCCAATACACGCATGAAAAAGAGATTTGGGTAGCAACACCATGGGCTAATAGGGATCAACCTGAATTTTTTAATACCATCGGCTGTTTTATCGACACTATTCCATTGCGCTTAGATTGTTCATCGGATCAATTTGATGAACATGTATTAAAAATCGCAAATTTAGTAAGACTGGATTTAGTAAATGCAGGCTTCTCATCTGCTTCCATCAACTCCCTATTGCGAACGAAGGCGCCCTCTGGCACCTCTTGGCAACCATCGACGATGTTAGCCTTACAACTCCCTTTGCCAAATATAAATCAATGGGATGACTTATATGTCCGAGTACTAGACATAAACAATAATGGGGCAAAAAATGATTTAGCCCTAAGAATTGAACCCTCCTCTAAAGACATCGCCCCGAATTTAGCTTTGGAGTATCGCAATTCGTTATTTAGCGATGAAGAGGTTAAAGTCATTATGAGTGATATCTTGATTGCCTTCAGCACGCTTGTGAGATCACCCAATATCACTAGGGATCAACTTTCAGTTAGTTGGAGAAAACGAACCGGTGAACAAGCTGCGATAACTTCGCCAAAATTTATTGAGTCTCAAGCACCCATTAATCAATTAATTGAACTCAATGTATTAAAGTCTCACTGGGCATCAATTCTCAATCAGCCTGATGTGGATGATGAGGGTGATTTTTTTATGCTTGGTGGTGATAGCATTCTGGCAATTAGACTTGTAGCTCAAATGAGAGAGTCTGGAATCACTTGCAGAGCGCGTGATATATTTGAAAATCCAACACCCAAATTATTCGCTAAGGCAATTACTAGCAGGCAATACAATACCAGTCATGCTAGCGGAATGACTGAGCCCGCCTCCACTGATGAACTATTACCAATCGAGAAGTGGTTTTTTGATATTCCACTAGTCAATCACAATCATTGGGCTCAAGCAATCAGTATTACATCTAAAATTACATTCGAACCTGGGATACTAAAACAAGCAATCAACGCAGTTCAAAATAGATACTCTGCATTTTCCTGGAGGTGGGTTTCCAAAAATGAACAAATTAAGCTTAAACCTAGCCCCAATAGAGATTGTCATTTCATCATTGATCGAAGCAATGAACCTCTTGAAAAATTAATTTCTGTTGCTTGTAATGCCCTCAATATTGAAACTGGTCCTACATCTGTTGTTATTGTTAAAGAAGGAAATCCCTCAGAGTTTTTATATCTGATACATCATTTATGCGTTGATACAGTTTCTTGGCATATCCTGATTCAGGAGTTACAAAATTATTTACTAAATCCTCAAATTCAGGAGCAAAAATCAGATAGGAGACAGATCCTACTAAATTATGCTAATGAGTTAAATACTCAACAGAATATCGAATACTGGAATGAAAAAATAAACCAGATCCAGAATTGCCAAAGACTACCAGGCAGTATGGGTAGATATGTAGATGTTTTTAAATACCATAGAACTATCAATCCTAGTTTAGTAAAAAGAATCGATGCATTACAAGAGCAAGGTATTCTTCTAGATGAAATTTTTCTAGCTGCATTGGCCCATATATCTGCTAGTGAAAATTCCCAGCTTAATTTGGGAATTACATTAGAAGCACATGGGCGAAATGATAATGACCCTGATGCTGGCATCACAGTGGGATGGCATACAGTATTAGCCCCCTTCATTATTCAAAAAACCGGACACGACTCTTTGGAGCAATTAATTTGCATTACTGAAGATCTTGCTCAATGGAAAAGATACAGCCCATCTTGGCTCCCTTGTGCAAAAGAATTAAAAACTGAAAATGCCATCTTGCCTGATATCTCCTTTAATAATCTTGGAAAATTAGGCAATCAAAATGACAGTATTTTTAACATTAGCCCAGTAACAGATTTGACTTTAAATGATCCGTTAGGAATTAGGCCATTCAAACATGATGTTTTACTCTGGCGTGATGCAACAGATCTGAATCTCATGTGGATGGCTGACAAGACAGTAGATTCCAATCTAATTCATGCCTGGTTTGATCAGATTGAAAACCACCTTGAAACATTATTCAATGCGGTATCCATTGAAGGAAAGAGATTGCCCGTCAGCCCACTGGCTGAGGCTTTGTTATATCACTCTGAAGACTCAGGTGAAAAAAAATCTTACATTGGTCAGGTAAGAGGCATTATTGAAGGGAGCTTTGATGCAACGCGATTTGAGGCTGCATGGAATCACCTCATTCAAAGACACCAGAATTTACGTAGCTATTTTTTGAGAAGTGAAAATGGCAGCCTAAAGTGTCAAATTGCACCAGCAGCAAAAATTCCCTTAAAGATTATTGATTTAAGTAACATTCAAACTGAATCAATGAATGATTTAATCGCACTTGCCGAACAGAAGGAAATTGAACAGGCAATTGATATTGGGTGTGCCCCACTATCAAAACTACTGTTGCTTAAATTGCATGATAAAAAATGGAAATTTTCATGGACTCATCACCATGCCATTGTTGATGGCTGGTCTTTGCCGGTTATCTTGGATGAGCTCCTAGAGGCCTACGATACCAATGAGCCTTTACTAAAAAAACTCCCACCTACTCCCGAATCGATCGTTAGATTGCAATCGGAGAAAAATGATGAGCTATCAAAATTAGAATGGCGCGAGATTCTAGCAAAACGTACTGATAGTAGACCTCTTCCCTTACCAATCAATGCTAATAGCGCAGATGTTGATATTGATTTGAGTATTGATGAGAATTTAACCTCCCAAATCAGCAAGATAGCAGCGAGCAAAGGAGTTACTTCAGGCTCGTGGTACCAAGCAGCTTGGGCCATAGTACTTCAATATCTTGGTGCAGGAAGCACTCCTTGCTTTGGCACCACTGTTTCAGGAAGAGATATTCCTATCCATGGTATCGATCAATATGTTGGACTAATGATTAATACCTTGCCAACTGTGGTGTCTATAAAACCAGAAGAGCCTTTTTCTGAATTAGCAAAACAAGTACACCTACAGTCTGCTGTGATTCAAAATAATGCGCAAACTAGCTTGTCAGAGCTTCAAAAAATGATTCCCAATGAAGGTGAATCCATATTCGATTCTTTATTTGTTCTAGAAAATTATCCTCAATCAAGATCGCAAGGACAGTATTTTCAAGTTAGCGCAATTGAAATGCGCGAGCAATCACATTATCCAATCTCGCTTGCAGTGATGCCAGGACAAAAAACTAACTTTCGCCTCAGTCTAAGAACTGGTCGAATAGAAAAATATACTGGAGAGTATATTCTTGAATTATTAGAGAAAGTATTGACTTCATCTGTCAACAATCCAGATGTGAAATGCAAAAATATTGAGTCATTCCCCGATACACTGAAACATAAATTAATTGGGCAATCGTCAAGTAAAGAGGCATTTCACCCCATCAGTATTTTTGATTTATTTAATAAAGCCGCAAATTTATATCCAGCAGCGATAGCCGTTGATGATGGATTAATACAGTTTTCATATGCAGAATTATTAGCTAAAACTGAGAGTTTAGCTAATGCTTTAAATGAAAGCGGTGTTAAAAGAGGTAATCTAATAAGCATCATTAGCAAGCGGACAATCGATCTTGTTAAATCAATTATTGGCAGCTCCCGCATTGGCGCTGCATTTTTAACAATTGATGCTGAACTACCTAGCGAACGAATTCTTGATCTATTAATTCAATCTGATAGTGATTTTCTGCTGCTAGATAAACATAGCGCTACGCATTTTGAAGAACTGATCGCAAAGACAATCCCTGATTTAAAAATTATTGCTATCGAAGACCTTAATCAAGATCAGGAATCTACTCTAAGCTCCATGGAGATACATCCTGATGATATGGCATACCTTATATATACCTCTGGATCAACTGGAAATCCTAAGCGAGTTGCGATATCAAGTACAGGAATTGCAAATTTTGCAATGTCTCAAAATGAAGTGATTAAAAGTGCGCCCGGCGAACGGGTTTACCAACTCTCCTCCCCGAGTTTTGATGCCTTTATTGCAGAAATATCTAGCGCACTATTTTTCGGTGCCACACTATGTCTACCCAAAGATGGGAATTCAATTGTCCATTTAGATTTAGTGCATGAGTTGAAGAAATTTAAACCAACTCATATTCAAATAACACCCTCAATACTAAATTCTTTACCTATTGATGCCCTAGATGATGTGCGTATACTTTTTGTATGTGGTGAGAAACCATATGCCCAGGATTTATTAAGATGGAGAGCTCAACACCGCAAAATATTTAATGCCTATGGGCCTTGTGAAAATACGATCTGTGCCTCCATGTCGGAATGGGTTAATGATGAAGACCCAACGCTAGGCTTTTCAATGAGGGGTGTTGATAATTTCTTATTGACAGAAAATTACGATCTTACAATTCCAGGCTTTATTGGGCAGATATATCTCGGAGGTCTAGGACTTGCATGGGGCTATCTCAATGATCCCGCACATACTGCTGCTAAGTTTTTGCCTAATCCTTGGTCTAAGATACCTGGCAGTCGCCTCTATGCAACTGGTGATATGGCAATACGCAATAAATTAGGCGAACTTGAATATATTGGAAGAATTGATCATCAAATAAAAATTCATGGTCAAAGAATTGAAATTGGTGAAATTGAGAGCGTTATTATGAAGAGCGCTCGCTGCAAACGAGTTCATATAGATATATTGGAGGATAGCTCTAAAAAAAGATTGGCCGCCTGGATTGAGCCACTTGATTCCGAGCAAATTGATCTTAGAGATATTAGCAAGATCTTGCTAGATAAATTGCCACCCGCTATGGTTCCTTCGCTTTGGGCAATAGTATATAATTGGCCGCTAAATGCATCCGGTAAGATTGATTTTAAAAAGATATCTACCCCCCATCCATTAAGTTATTTTTCGAAAAAACATAGTATAGATAATGTTGAAAATAGTAACTTATTACTTTCAATCATTAAAACCTGGAATGCTATATTCGGACTTGAAGTTGCTCCTACAGATGACTTGTATAGCTTAGGAGGCGATAGCATTACTGCTATGAGGCTAGCAGCAAGGCTTACGGCGGATGGATTAGCAATTACAGCTAAAGATTTAATGAGTGGCTGCACTCCTGTTGAGTTGGCAGAGAAAATCAACGCTGATGCTGACGCGAAAATTCTCTCAATCATCTCGGTGAATTCAGATGGGCCTACAAATGCCCCCTGCTCTCCCATTCAATATGATTTTCTTCTGAGGAATCATGGCAAAGCACCACGCTGGGTACTATGCGTCGAATTATCAATTGCAGATAACGTTGACTTGAATTTTTTAAGAAGTTTACTCATAGAGCTTGCAAATAGGCATGCCGCCCTAAAAGCATCAATCAATTTAGATAATCTTGAGCAAACACATAACAGCAGTCAATTAGAAAGAATTTATTTCACTAGAGATCACTTATTAACCAAGGAAATATTTAGTAATGCGAGATTATCTATAAATGCAATTGAAGGACCAGGATTCGCTGCTGCAATTGCACCTGGAAGACTATTGTTAGCTGCACACCACTTTTGGATTGATGTAGTTAGTTTAAATATCATGGTTGATGAATTAAATAATGCTATCGCGACGGGAAAAATTAATAAAGTCAAATCTGCCTCCTACCTGGAATGGTCTCGTGAACTTGCAGACTTCACGGCTAAAGGTGGGTTCGATAGACAAGCCGATTATTGGACGCGGCTTTTCGAATATCAAAGCGCCCTCAGTAAACCACTGCTAATAGATGCCACCGTTGAAAGCTCAGTGGTAAAGACTAAATTGATTGAGCCTATTTTTCTAGTTAAAGGCAAGACAAATACATTTATTGAGTCAGCATTACTTCAGGCACTAGCAGATACATTAACAAGTGAATCGCAACCTGAAATATTAGTTGAATTAGAAAGACATGGGCGAGATGCACTTAAGCATATAGAAGCCTTCTCAATTATAGGATGGTTTACAGCCTCATTCCCAGTCAGAATCAAAAGAAATGGCGCAAATAATTACTCCTTGAATCATCTGAGTAAGATGCTCCAGAATATTCCCAATGGAGGAGCTGGGTTCTTAGCATTACGACGTTGGCGTAACGATAGTAGCCAATTCTTGATCAAGACTGATTTATCAAACTGCTGTCAGCTAGGATTTAATTTTTTAGGAAACCTTTCTGAGAATCCAGACTCTCAAGAGCGAAGCTTAAAGCTCATTTCACCAATTGTTGAAGGACTTGATTGCGATCCTGACTTACCCCGCCCTCGCCCACTGACCGTTGAATCATGGATTTCAAACGATGGTCTTCATGTCCAATTCACTTTCAATCCAAAGTCTTTTCCGGACAGTGAAGAGAGAATACAAGAATTTGAAAAAGGACTGCTGAACTATCTCAAGGCAACAGAATCTGAGTCAGATGAATTTTCTGATGAAATTCTGAATACCCTGATATCTTCAAATCAAAATTAGTTTTTTATGAATACCGTTAAAAATAAAATAATTGAAATACTTCCGTTAACACCATTGCAAAATGGCATGCTCTTTCATGCTCTTGCAAAAGATACTATCCACGATGACCCCTATTTAATCCAAATGTGGGGAAATATCTTAGGTGAATTTACTTTTGTTCAATTTGAATTAGCCTGGAAGTTATTAATCGAAAGACATGCAACCTTTCGCACAGCTTTTATAATTCAAGCTGATAAAAGCCCCCGTCAAGTAATCTTAAGAGAGATTCCTTTTGCGATACATAAAATAGATTTATCGAGCAAAAGCCCTGAGCAGCAACAATTGAATCTAGTTGAACTAAGGGAGAGTGATAAAGAAAACCATTTCAATCCATTAAAACCACCATTACTTCGTGTCACATTAATTAAAATAGACAAAAATGAGTGGCAATTTTTATTGACTATTCATCATTTAATTTTAGATGGCTGGTCACAATCCATTGTTATTGCAGAATTACAGGAAATCCTAAAAGGATTGATTAGTGGTTTCCCTGCAAATCTCGACGAGCCTGTTGGACCTAAGGTAATACTAGATAAGCTCCCAAAACTAGATGCGCGTGATGATGAGTTTTGGATTCAGTATCTCAATCATTGGCAAGCTTCCGCTGTACCAGACATAGGACCAAGACATAAAGATGTGGCTACCAAATCACATCGCCCATCTATGGACCTTCCAATTGTACTTTCAAGCAACCTCTCTGATATTGCTAAAAAGATACGAATTCCACAAAGTATTTTTGCATTTGCTGCATGGGCATTGGTTTTATGTCGCTGGACAGGAAAACTAGACATTACGTTTGGAATGACTGTTTCAGGAAGATCTGGCTCTCTCGATGCTCTTAAGGCCGTAGGTATGTTTGTGAATACCTTACCCATCAGAATTCAGATATGTCCCGAGGATAACTTAATCTCCTTGCTAGAAAAGATACATCTCATTGTTCGCTCAATTGATTTAAGGGAGCAGACTGATCTTGTTCAACTACAAAAACTAGCATTGGCTGATCATAATAATCCTCTTTTTGATACCTTGGTAGCATTTGAGAACTTTCCAGCAGATAGCCACGATGAGTCACCTATCAAATTTATTAATCTGCAATCTGATGAGCGAACAAATTTATCTGCCGCTCTAGTAATTGTTCCAGGGGATAAGTGGAGCACCTCCTTACAGTGCGATGGAAACATTGTTAGCGAATATTTTGGCCAACAAATATTAGATAACTTTATTGGGATTCTCAAAAAGATAATTCAAAAGCCTAGCGAGAAGATTGGTAATTTATTAATGGCTTATTCAAGTCACCATTCAGGTGATGAAGAATTTATTAATGATTTTCATAATCTATCCAACCCCCTAATTACGAGCTTTATTCAAAAGGTAAAACTCTATCCTCAAAATGTTGCAGTGAAGTTTGGTGATATAGACATCACTTATAAAGACTTGCTACAAAAAGTTCTCGTAGTTGCAAGTAATTTATCAAAACTAGGGGTTCGATCTGGAGATAAAGTAGCTCTTTGCATCGATCGAAATGAGGATTTGCCAGCCTTAATGCTTGGTGTACTTTATGTGGGAGCGCTATACATACCACTAGATCCCAGCAATCCAGCCACCCGCCGCAAGATCATCCTAGATGATTGCAGCCCAGATTTATTAGTTCAAAATTCTGAAGAGGTATTTAATGTCCCTACGGTGACATCAAAATCATTGATCATCGGTATTGCCAGCAATGAGGCTCCTGCCGACGTTGGATCAGATGCACCAGCCTACATTATTTATACCTCAGGTTCGACAGGACAACCTAAAGGCGTGATTATTCCCCACAGTAATGTGCTTGCCTTGCTTAAGGCTTGCCAAGAGCATATTCAAACCGGTCCGGATGACATTTGGACGATGTTTCACTCTTTTGCTTTCGATTTCTCCGTATGGGAGCTTTTTGGCCCTCTACTCAGTGGGGGATCTTGTTTGATTGTTTCCTATGAAACAAGTAGAGACCCAATTGCCTTTGTTGATCTATGCAAAAAAGAAAAAGTTTCCGTATTAAGCCAAACACCATCTGCTTTTGGACTCTTCATGGAGGCAGAAAAATCACTTAATAAAAAATTAAGCTCGCTGAGACATATTATCTTTGGTGGCGAAGCCTTAATCCTAGGAAAGCTGACTGGTTGGTTTGAACGCTATGAAGATACGCAACCAATTATCTCTAACATGTATGGCATTACTGAAACAACCGTCCATGTTACCTGGAGACAAATTACCAGGAATGATATATTGCTTAAAAGTGGAAGTCTTATTGGTAAACCTCTAAAGCATCTACAAATCGAATTACTAGATGAAAATGACTTTCCCGTGCCCAATGGTATTGCTGGTGAAATACATGTTAGTGGTTCGGGTGTTGCGATCGGTTACCTAAATAAAGCAGAGCAAACTGCCGCTCGATTTTATCCAAATTTAAATGAATTACATCCGGGAAAAAGAAGGTATCGATCTGGAGACCTCGCACGCTTCACTATTGAGGGAGAACTTGAGTACCTTGGTAGGATAGATGACCAAGTAAAAATACGTGGGTTTAGGATTGAGCTTGGTGAAATTGAGCATGCACTCTCTTTGGATGAAGAGGTGAAATTTGCTGCCGTTGGAACATGGAATAATAGCAATAGCTCGACTCAAGACAATCTTCAACTTTGCGCTTGGATTGTGCCCAATGAGTCAGGCTGTAATTTTGAAAATCTCAAAACCAGACTTAAGCAACGGCTGCCTGATTATATGGTTCCGGAGTTATTGATTCTGGTTCCAAACATACCCTTGACACACAATGGTAAAGCCGATAAGAAGAATTTGCCAAACCCCAAAGATGCTGGCAAGGCTACCAGACAAGAAGTAAGCAAAACTATAACTCCACCCGATGAGAAAACTTCCGAACTTGAAACGGCAATTTGTGAAATATGGGCTTCAGTATTAGGCTTGGCGAGCGTTTACCCCGAAGAGAACTACTTCGCGCTTGGTGGAGATTCAATTCGAAGTCTAAGCATTGCATCCATGGCAGCAAAGCGTGGGATTATTTTTGAAATAAGGCGTTTATTTGATCACCCTACGCCTAGACTATTAGCAGCATGGGTAGAGCAATCCAGAAAAAATGAAGAGTTTCTGACTCCTTCAGGTGCTATTAATGAGCAACTAAAGTCAAAAGTATATGAAGAGTTTGAGTTACTCAATGATAAGGAAAAAGCAGTCATACCTAAAAATATTGTAGATGCATGGCCTGCTACGAAAATACAGTGCGGCATGATTTTTCACTCTGAGTATGGTGACGATAATAATTACTATATTGATACATGGCTCTATTCGCTAAAATTACCTGTAAACAAAACTGTATTTGAATCAGCTCTTTATTCCTTATACAAAAAACATCCAATTCTGAGATCAAGCTTTTCACTTGATTCTGAAAGACCGCTTCAGTTAATTCATGCAGATGTACAGCCAAATATTACCTGGCATGATCTCCGAAATGAAAGTAAGTTGGTGCGTGGAGAAACCATTAAGCATGGATTAGAAATGCTGAAGCAGCATAAATTTGATTTTAGTAAACCAGGTCTTGCTAAGTTCCTCATCTATCAGACTGAAGATGATGTCATTAATTTCATTGTATGTACGCACCATGCGATTATTGATGGATGGTCTATTTCGATTTTAACTTCTGAATTAATCAAATACTATTTTGCATTATTAAATAAACAAATCTTGAGCGCAGATAGTGCGCCTCCATTGCAAAGTCATATAGCTAAATCTGAAATAGAGATTCTTGATGATACTCAGGCACAGCAACGCTGGAGTGATCGATTAACTCAGTTTAAGAGTTATGAACTTCCGGTTTGGCCTGGAATGAAGTCAAAAGGCGGAAAAAAACAGATTTTAGTTGACAAGGAAACAAGTGAACGATTAAAAATCATCTCCCAGGAGTTCGGAATACCGCTCAAAGCCTGGCTATTTACAGCCTTTTCTTACCTGCTTGCCTGGTCATCAGGAAAAAACTACTCTGCTGTGGGATTAGTTGTAAATGGGAGGCCGGAAAATGAGCTTAGCAAAGATGCCTTAGGTTTATTCCTAAACACCATTCCTGTTGGTCTAAATACCAAGGGAACTTGGATTGATATGGCCAGGGCTGCCTTTTTAGCAGAGGCGGAAATATATAACGATAGACTAATGCCATTGGCAGAAATTCAAAAACTGAATGGCGGGATCAGACCTTTTGAGGCCAATTTTAATTATGTACATTTCAGATTATTCTCAAATATATTAGATGAGAATAAATTTGAACTTATAGAGGCAGTCGACTTTTCTTGGTTAACTGAGATACCTTTAACTGCTAATGTCTCCATTAACCCCCATTCAGATGAAATAGAAATAAGCATTCTATATGGACCTCGGTATACCGAAAAACAAATCCAATGGATGTCAGACCGATTTGCTGAAATTATCAAAAAAATTAGTCTCAGTCCAAACGCTTTACCGAGCATCCATGACCCACTGCTCCCCAATTATCAAGCAAGTCAATTGACATCGGCTGTCTTAAGCCCTGAGCCAATTCACATAACAGCAATTAAAAACTTAACAAGCAATATTAAAGATATTGCAGTTATTGATCATGACGGAGCGAAATATACTGCCGAGGAAGTACAAATTAGAGCCGAGAATCTTTCTGCCCTATTGAGCGAGGTGGGTGTATTACCCGGTATGGCAATCGCTATTTTGCTACCCAGATCCCTAGACCATGTGATAGCCCAGCTTGCTGCACTGAATCTGGGGGCATGGTTTGTTTCGCTAGACCCCAGTATTAACATCGCTAGAAATATAAAAATAGTTCAGCAGTTAGGCAAAGTAATTTTAATTAAGGATAGCAATTTTGATGTACATGAATTATCAACAATTGCCCTCGCAACTGTAAATATTGATCAAATTGATAACTCTAGCAAGCTAAATGGGCTCAGAGCTTCAGAACTACTACTTTCCAGAAGTGCTCCAATAGCTGGAGATGCGATTGCATATGCCATCTTCACCTCAGGATCTACCGGTGAGCCAAAAGGGGTCTTAGTTGGTCATAAAAGTATTGCATCCCACATGAGCTGGATGAATTCTGAATTTAATTTTTCACCAAACGAAAAAATCATTCATAGGACTAATCCTGTATTTGATGCATCTATCTGGGAAATTTGGTCTCCTCTGATGACAGGGGCAGCACTAGTCATCGCATCAGAATCGTCATCAAAAGATCCTACATCTATTGCTGAATTGATTCAGTCTACAAATGCAACTATCTTGCAGTTGGTGCCCAGCATCTTAGAGACCATGGTTGATAGCAATTCCCTAGCGGCAATCACGAAGCTACGTAAACTGTTTGTTGGAGGAGAGCCTCTCAGAGCCGATTTAGTTAAAGGCATCTTAGATCTGATTTCTATTGAAATAATTAATCTATATGGCCCAAGTGAAACAACAGTTCAATGCACTTTTGAAATTGTTAAGAATAATGAACTGAACCCATTTATCTCACAAATACCAATTGGAAGACCTATTTCGGGCGCAATTGCTGTTGTTGTAAATGAAGAATTGGTTCAGGTTCCAACTGGAGTAGTGGGTGAACTTATTATCGGCGGCACACCCCCTGCCTTGGGATATTTACATCTTCCAGATCTAACAAGAGAGCGCTTCATTCAATACCCGCAAAGTGGATCTGACTCGATCTTCTTCAAAACTGGTGATTTAGTAAGTCTACTCCCTGATGGCAAGCTTCTGTATCAAGGCAGATCTGATCGTCAATTAAAAATTGGCGGAAATCGTATCGAGCCTGCTGAGATTGAAAACAGACTATCGCAATTGATTCCAGGCCAAAGAATTGCTATTGAATCAGAGCAACTTGATAATTATTCTCGCTTGATTGCCTATATTGAAGAGCGGGATACCAAGAAAATAGATACTCAAATGATTCGCGAAGAGCTCGCCAAGTCATTGCCTGAGTATATGATCCCAGGAATTTATAGATCTATCCCGATATGGCCTACTCTAGCAAGTGGAAAAACTGATCGAAATGCCTTGATACTTCTAAGCCTTGACACCAAGGATACAGAAAAAATTGATCAATCTACAGATTATTATTTTGTAGGAATTTCTGAGAAGCAAGAAAAATTGCTCTCCCTTGCGCAAACTTTAATTGAATCAAAAGTGCATCTTGATGATGACCTCTTCACCTTAGGATTAGATAGCATCAGTGCGATGCAGTTAGTGGCTAGGGCACGGAAAGAATCGTTGGAATTAACACCAAGGGATATCTTTAAATATCGCACCATCAGGGCAATTGGATCCCTGAACTACTCGAATACAAGCACTTATGTAGAACCAATGCCAGGCAATTACCCACTTTTGCCTGCACAGAAATGGTTTTTCTCACTTAATCTACCAGAAGCTAATTGGTGGAACCAGGTTGTAAGTCTCAAATTACGCAAAAAAATTCCTGCGTTGGAGATAATTACATTTTTGACTACTCTTGGAACTAGACATAGGGCGCTTAGTATGCGCATCACTACGGAATCAGGAACTTTGCATGCATCAGATGGGGATGGCAATCCTTACCTCCAAATCATTGAAAAAGATAAAGAAGGGTCATCTCTAGAGTTTTTAAAAAAAGCAACTCAAATTGTTCAAGAGAATTTAAGTCTTGTTGAGGGTCCTATTTGGGGTGCCGTCATAGAAAAAGATCAAGATCAAAATGTTAATACTTTAATCATCGCAATTCACCATATTGCAACAGATGGAGTTTCTTGGCGCGTCATTTTTGATGACCTCAATACATTGATGGATCAAAAATCATTACCGATAGCGGGACCAAGCTCTGCATCGGTAGCCTCATATCTAGAAATGAAGACGGCTGATATTGAGGGCCTAGAGCACTGGAGATTATTCTCTAAGCAAGCAGGAGCTCTAAACCCAATTTTGCCAAATTCCATTGCAGCTGAATCAATAATTGGTTCAATCAAATTATTACCGGCTCTGACCTCTACCTTTTATCAAAATACTACAGAAAACTGGTCTGCAAATGTGGAAGTGCTATTAATAACTGCACTATCAAACTCACTCTCAGAATTTTTCCAAAATGAGCTTACGGTTGCGATTGAAAGACATGGGAGGGATATCGACTCCAACTCTTCGCTTGATCAAACTATTGGTTGGTTTACAAAAATGTATCCATTTTTTCTTAAGCCAAATAAGGATCCGGTTCAAGCAATCCAAGACCTTAAAAGATCTATATTCAGCCTACCAGATATGGATTGGTTTACTGCTATATCCACTGATCCAAGCATTGGAAATCCGGCAGTACCTTCTATATTGATTAATTGGTTGGGAAGGTTTGATAGTAGTTTTGAGCCTAATAGTGCTTTTGAGCCTTTAGGCATAGATGTAGGCCCAACAACCCATCCGTCCAATCCCAGAACTTCCCTACTAGAGCTTGTAGGCCTAATTGATCAAGGCGAATTACGCATTAGTCTCTCTGCTGACCCACTATTTATTAATCAAGTTCAATTTGACATACTAATTCAAAGAATTAACGAATCCTTAGACGTACTCATCAACGCACCATTGAAGATCGCTCATGCATCCTGGATTCCTTCAGATATACCTTGGTTGGGCTCAAATGATTCAAATCAATTTCATAACTTCATCGAGCAAGCTGGAAATTTTGAAAAGATATTACCAACCACACCAGTACAACAAGGTCTTGCTTACAGGCATGAACTTGAAGGCGAATCTTCAGGAAAGTATATTCAGCAAATTGAATTCAATATTGAAGGAGATCTCAATCCAGAACATATTGCAAATGCATTTAATGAAGTAGCAAATATTCATGAGTCCCTTAGGACTGCAATCATTCAATCTGAAGATGGCTCTTATGCACAAATTGTTTACCCATCGACTCAAATGCAACATCTTGTATATGATTTTAGTCATATTGCAGATCCCGCTACAAAATGGACTGAAACCGTTACAAATGATAGAAAATTAGGCTTTCAAATTCAAAATGCTCCCCTAGCAAGAACAACCATAGCCAAAATTACGGCCAATCAGTGGAAGCTGCTTTGGACCCATCATCATTTAATTCTTGACGGATGGTCCGTACCCATCATTATTAACGATTTAGGTAAAAAATTGGCAGGTGTAGAAATCACAACCCCTGCCTCACACTCTATCTTTTGGGACTGGTTAACTAGACAAAAAACGTTAATAAGTGCTCAAGAAAAATCTGTTACTTGGCGTCAACGTTTTGAAAATATACAGGGATCCTGCCTCGTTGCTCAACTTCCACACACTCAAAATCAAAGTACTCAAGAAGTTACAAATGTTAGCGAGGTTTTAGAGTGGAAAATGCCTCTGCCACTCACCAACAATATTCGAAATTTTTTAAAGCGCAACGGATTAACACTTTCTGCCTTTATTAATGCTGCATGGTCGTATACATTGGCAAACTTATTAGACCGTGATGATGCGGTACATGGCGTAACTATATCTGGTCGACCATCTGAATTGCAGGGATCCGAACTTTGGGTTGGGATGTTCATCAATACCTTACCTCTCTATGTCAATTGCAAAACAGATCAATCAGTGGCTTCTTGGCTTAAAGAGATACAAGAAAATCTTGCTGATTTGAATACAGTACCCCAAGATTCGCTTTCCGACATTCAAATGTGGGTCAATCAATCAAAACCCCTATTTGATAGCATTGTTGTTTTTCAGAACTATCCAATAGAAAAAAATATAGTAGAACAAAGTGACTCTCTAAAGATTACTGCTGCAGAGACTATTGAAAAAAATGAATACCCACTATCTTTATATGTGGATGATAAAGAAACGATAGCGCTTACTTTAAGATACGATCGCCAAAAAATTTCTTCTAATCTTGTTCATATAATTTTAGAGGCAATCATCTCTTCCATGAATTATTGGAGCAAAAATGAAAATAAAAATATCTGCACAACCAATTTAACTGAATCTACGAGTAAATTAAATCTCCTCAAATGGGGTTCTGGTGCAAAAGAATTAAATTTAGTTACCCCTGCAGAGAGCATTTACCAACAAGCTGCATTAGATCCTAAGCGTATTGCATTACAAGAAGAATCGAGCTTAAAAAGCATTACTTATGGTGATCTAGTTGCAAGCTCATTGAAAATCAGTGCTCGTATTAAGCATCAAGACTTTGGTTATGAGGATAGAATCTGCGTTTTAGGTCATCATAAAATTAATACAGTTATAGGGATGCTAGGTGTCCAATACGCAGGTGCAGCATTTATACCTCTCGACCCCAACTTTCCAGCGGCACGATTAAACACAATTATTGAAGACGCAACTCCCTCGCTAATTCTTGTTGAGAAAACTTGCTTAGATCATCCCGCCTTACTAAATCGTCCACATATATGTATTGAGGAGATCCTAGAGAATAAAAATTGTGTAGAATTTTACGAGCCTGAACTTAAAGTGCCTGAAATGGCCCTAGCCTATGTCCTATTTACTTCGGGCTCAACAGGGAGACCTAAGGGTGTCCAAATTTCAAATGGAGCATTTTCTAATGCGCTCACCTATTTTGTTAAATTCCCTGGCATCTATGAAGGCGATCAGTTAGCCTCAGTTACGACTATTTCGTTTGATATCTCTCTTCTGGAGATTTTCGGACCACTGACTGTAGGTGCTTGCGTTCACCTCGTTAGCAAAGAGACAGCCAAGGATGGAAATGATTTAAAGAAATACCTAGAAGATCATTACATCAATATTATGCAAGCAACCCCTTCTACCTGGAAAATACTTCAAGCCGTACAGACAAAGCTTCCAAAATTACGGGCATGGTGCGGCGGAGAAGCATTTCCAAGGGATCTAGCGCATTGGATGAAGGATTCATTTCAAGAGGTATGGAATCTTTACGGACCAACTGAAACTACGATTTGGTCAAGCACCTGCAAATTATCCTCACAGGAAATTACGGCTGGAAAACCAATCGCAAATACAGAATTTATTATTTTGAGTAAGAATGGGGATATGACCTTACCTGGTGCGATAGGCGAGCTCTGTATTGCAGGTAAAGGAATTTCTAGGGGCTATATTGCTAAGCCAGGACTCACAGCACAATCATTCATTCCAAATCAATTTTCCACAGGGGAAACCTTATATAGAACTGGAGACCAGGCTTACTGGACTGAAGACGGCAATATAGTCATTTTAGGCAGGCTAGATAAACAGATAAAAATCAATGGTTTTCGCATAGAGCTTGGCGAAATTGAATCTGTCATCAGGAGTCTAGACAGCATTAAGGATGCCGTTGCCCTTGTAGTAAGCCATCTATCAGCACCCATGTTAGTTGCCTGGGTGATAAATCAAGATAAATCATCTGTTAGAGAAAAGGTAATCCTAGACCATATAGCCAGTAAATTACCAAACTATATGGTGCCCAGACATATCATCTTTGTTGATGAAATTCCGCTAACTGCTAACGGCAAAGTAAACTCTAATGCCCTTTCTCTTCCAAATTCGCTCGGTAATGCTAATAAACGAATCGCCAAAGATGAGCTAGAAAAGGTTGTTTTATCCATCCTAATTAACACACTCTCCTCATCTGAAATGGGGCCAGATGACCATTTCATGGAATATGGCGGTAACTCACTATCTGCAACTATCATTCGTGGAAGGCTAGAGCGTCTTTTTAAAATGAATCTACCTCTAGGCAGCATCTTTGAATTAGGGTCCGCTGCTCATATCAAGGAATTAATCCTGCAAAAGGAGAATCAGAAAGGCGTGGCTCTGGAAACTGCTAAGGCTTTTATCAAACTCTCAATAGCCAAAAAAGAGCAAAAAGCAGCTATAAAAAATCACGGCCTGAATAATTAGTGAAAAAAATGAATAAGAATAAATCCAAAAACTTAATTGAGGATGATCATTCTTCGGATGAACTATTTGATGATGACTTTGATAGTCTACTGAGTGAATTCGAAGGAAATAAGCATGAATCTGGTGGATTAGAAACCACTCACAAAGCTTCCTCAGGCTTAAGCGTAAAGAGACTTTTAAGCCCTGCTCAAGAGGCCTTGTACTTTATTCATAAGCTGAATCAAGGATCTACTGCCTATACTATTTTTTCTGCCTTTAAGGTCATAGGAAACCTTGATAATGCGAAGCTACAAAATGCAGTGCTACAGGTAGTTCAACGCCATGAAGCACTTCGCATGGTATTTAATGTCGATGACCAAGGAATTGTCTGGCAAGAACCGATGCAAGATATTTCTAGTGCTTACGAATTTTCTATCATTCCTAATAATCAGAACATCATTAAACAGAAGCTTTCACAAGAATCGGACTACTATTTTGATCTCACAAGTACCTTACCAATTCGGATTAGAGTTTTTCAAATTAGTGAAAATGAATATATTTTTTCATTTTCCATTCACCACATAATCATTGATGCTTTTTCAATCGATATTCTCATTAGTGATATCGACAGAATCTATAACGGAGAAACGCTCGAGCCATTAAAAATTCAATTTGCTGAGTTTGTTGAGCAAAAAAAAACTGAAACTAGTCATGAAGAATATCGTAATTTAGTGAGTACCTCAGTAAACAGACTAGCAAGAATTGAACCTATTGATCTATCCACTGATTTTTCAAGACCCTCAATCGCCTCTTCAAAAGGGGAAGTACTCACCATCAGCATTGAAAAAGATGTTGCTACACTAATTTATAAGCTATCTCAAGAAGAACAATCATCTGCATTTATGGTTCTTGCTGCCGCCTTTTCAGCCACCCTCTCTCGCTTTACGATGCAGAAAGAGTTTGCGTTAGGCACCTCCTTTATTGATCGAGGAGATCCAAATTTAAAAGGCGTGATTGGTTACTTTGTATCTATGCTTGTTTTAAAGTGTGATCTCACTGAAAATCCAAGCTTTAGATCTTTAGTAAGAAGGTTTAAAGATACGACTATATCTGCTGTAAACGAGGCCGATGTATCTTTTACAGATGTTGTAAAAGCACTTAGACTTAATCCCGATAGCACTAGACATCCTGTCTTTCAAGTCTCACTTTCGCTTTTCGGGGAGAAGAGTCATAAATCTTTTAAGATTTTTCAAGACTGTACTGTTGAACAAATTGCTGAGCAAACGGCTGCTCGATTTGATATAGAACTCCTCATGCGTCCGAATGAAAATTGCTTTACAGGAACGCTTCTTTGGAAATCAGATTTATTTTCCAAAGAGACGATGGAAAGTTTTTCTAAGACTTTTAATACCCTTCTTAGTAATGCAGTTCAAGCACCTGATACAAATGTTGAGTTATTGGATGTGGCTGCAAAACCGCTATTTCCAATCTCGAATATCAATCCGATTCATTCATTTCGACTTGATAACCGATTTAGAGAGATTGCGAGCCAATTTAGCTCAAAAATTGCAGTCGAATATGAAGAGGACCGAATTAGTTACCAAGAGTTAGACGATTGGTCCGATGCAATTGCAGCGATGCTTATTGAGCAAGGAATTAAACCCAATGACCTAGTGGGTATCAGCTATAAACGATCCATCGCTTTAATCGCATCGATGATAGGAACCCTTAAAGCAGGCGCTGCTTATATTCCTCTGGATCCCGAGTACCCCCAAGAGCGCTTATTAATGATGATTGAAGATGCGCATTTAAAAATTTGCCTAGGCAATGAGGCCGTTCAGGCAATAAATCTCTTCCCAGAATCGTTGCAGTGGAATAATATTAATCAACTGCGGAAAATCAAATGCAACAAAAAACTACTTAAAGATCTTCAACTCTCTGTTGAAGATAACGCCTATATTTTATTCACCTCTGGGTCTACTGGCAGACCAAAAGGTGTCATGGTCTCACATAAGAATGTGTCAAGACTATTTGAATCTACTAATCATTGGTTCAAATTCTCTGATAAAGATATATGGTCAATGTTTCATTCCTATGCATTTGACTTTTCAGTGTGGGAAATATTTGGGGCATTACTCTATGGGGGGCGACTTGTAATAGTTCCCTATTTAATTAGCCGTGATCCTATTGCATTTATTGATCTGCTCAGATCCCGTCGAATTACAATGCTCAGTCAGACTCCAAGCGCTTTTAAGCAATTTTCATCCAGCCTGTTCGAGGCTAAACGCATCCCTTCATTCCAACTTCGGCATATTGTTTTTGGCGGAGAAGCCCTTGATCTAAATAATCTGAGACACTGGTTTCAATATTTTGGCGATGAAATGCCTCAGCTAACCAATATGTACGGCATCACAGAAACTACAGTACATGTTACCTATAGACCGATCAAATTAAAGGATATAGATCAGTTTCACTCATCTCCAATTGGTATTCCAATTCCAGATCTCTCCCTGAGATTGGTAGATAAGCATTTACATGATGTTCCAGAAGGTGGCGTGGGTGAAATATTGGTAGGCGGAGAAGGCGTTGCAAAAGGTTACTTAGATCGTGATGATTTGACTAAAGCCAGATTCGTGAAAGTATTTGATGGAAATAATGAGTCCATATCATACCGAAGTGGTGACCTCGCACGAATTGGCAAGAATGGAGAGTTGGTTTATCTGAGAAGAGCTGATCAACAAGTCAAAATTCGTGGCTTTAGAATTGAGTTGGGTGATATACAGGCAGCACTTTCCAAACATCCAGATGTTCAAGCAGCAGAAATCGTAGTGCAAAGAAACTTAGAAGATGATGACCGTATTCTGGCATATGTAGTACCACAGACGGGAGAGGAGGATCTTTCTAATGATCAATTGAGTGGATGGGTTAATACATTCGATGAAACCTATTCAGAGGCTGAGTGCACTCTAGATAAGCCAGATTTTTCTGGTTGGAACTCTAGCTATGACAAGCAGGAGATTCCTAGGGGTGAAATGGAAATTTGGCTAAACGAGACACTTGAAAGAATTAAGGAATTAAAGCCTGAATCTGTGCTTGAAATCGGCTGCGGTACGGGAATGATGTTAGCCGGCATAGCGCCACATGTAGAACGATATTTTGGCTTTGACATGTCTAAAAAAGTAATCGAGCAACTAAGAAAACAAGTTGACGAAAAAGACTGGTCGCACGTTTCATTAGCAATAGGATCTGCTAGCGATATATTGAATGCCCCATCTTTTGGGTCATCTGAAGAAATGTATGACCTAGTGATTATTAACTCTGTAGCCCAGTATTTTCCATCAAAAGATTATCTGAGAGATACACTTGTTCAAGCAGCTAAGTTAGTTCGCCCAAATGGACATATTTTTATTGGTGACTTAAGAGCCAATGCAACGCTAGATATGCACCACCTATCTTTATCGCTGTTTGATCAAGGCAATACTCCAATTGCACTATCTACACTCAAAAAACGTCTAATTCTTTCAAAAGATAGAGAAGTTGAATTATTAGTTGACCCTGGAGCACTTGAGGTAATGTTGGCAAGCAGAAATGCATCTGCATGGCCCAAACTAAAGGATTCCAATACTAATAATGAGCTTTCTAGATTTCGTTATGACGTGGTTTTAAAATTAGATCAGATTAAGGAAGTAATTGCAAAAGATGCTGTCACTTATTATGAAGACTTACAAGTGGAGTATAAGATTCTTAGTCAAATCTTACTTGCCAATCCTCATAAGTGGCTCGTAATTAATGGGGCTATTAATTCGCGTGTTAGTAATGAGATTTCAACTCTTTATGACTTAGAGTTTATTCCAATTAAAAATGCTAGATACTCTGATGTGACTCGGCTCTATCAGATTGGGGATGAGCTCAACCGGCCCTGCGCCTCTTTCTGGAGGGAATCCACACTGAATAATCCAGAAAGCATGGGGAAAATATGTTTTGTATTTGCGCCGCAAGGCACTGCACATATTGATTTAAAGAATTTAGGCATCTCAATGCCGAGCCAATACAGCGATCCACTAGCACTTAATAAACGACTGAATTTATTGTCAGAGCTAAAACGATATCTGCAAGAGCAATTACCACCTCATATGGTACCTTCGGCAATTATTGCGTTATCAAGCTTTCCGCTGACGCCCACTGGTAAATTAGATCGCCAGGGGCTACCGGAGCCTGAATTTGCTATTCAATCTAGGGCCGCTAAGGGAGATATCAGGCTACCTCAAAATCAACATGAAGAGATTATTTGTCAGCTATTTAGAGAACTGATTGGCGTCCAAAATATAAACATTGATGATAATTTTTTTGCTATTGGGGGACACTCTCTCTTGGCAATGAAATTAATTACTAAAATTAAGCATGAAACTAAAGTAAACATCCCGCTAAAAGTTTTATTTGATGACCCGACACCAGAAGCTATTGCTAAATATTTGCAACAGAATGGTGAAGACTATAGCAATCTTGTAATTGCTAATTCAGGTATATCTGAAGACGGTACCGTTTGTCTATCTTTTGGACAAGCTAGACTATGGTTACTAGACCAACTGCAAGGACCATCATCAACCTATAATATGCCGCAAGCAATTAGACTTCGCGGAAAATTAGATATTGATAGTTTACGCAGAGCCCTCGCGGGTATATATCAGAGACATCAGTCACTGAGAACGGTAATTAAAAAAGACCATTTGGGACAAGCTAAGGGCTGGATTCTGAATTCCCCAAGCCCAGAGGATGTATTAAGGCTTCATGATTTATCAAAAACATCAAGTACAGATCTACCCAATAAACTTAAAATTGAAATTGATAATGAAATCTCTAAACCATTCATTTTAGAAAGAGATTATTCATTACGCACCTTGCTAATTAAAATTCATCAAGATGAATATATTTTGGTCCTAACCCTCCATCATCAGGTAGGTGATGGAAAATCTATGCAAATCATTGCCAGTGAACTAGCTGAGCATTATTCAGCATTCATAGAAAATCGACCTTCAAGCCTCAGGGCTCTATCAGTACAATACTATGATTGGGCATTTTGGCAACAAGGTGAAGTGCTTGACGGATTGGGTGAAAAAATAGAGCGCGCTAAAAAACGTTTCTCAACAGCTCCGGATTGCCTATCCCTGCCCTTAGATTTTCAACGCAATCCAGACAGAAAGCGTACTGCGGGAATAGTGCCTATTCAGATTTCTGTAGAGACTACGAAAGCACTGAAGCAAATTGCATCAACAAAAAAGATGACTCTTTTTTCTCTCCTTATTGGCATTTATGGTCTACTGCTTTATAGACTTTCTGGGCAAGATACAGTAGTGATTGGAACTGCAGTTTCAGGGAGAAATGTTCATGAAACTGAAGATCTTATTGGCTTTCTAATTAACACAATCGCGATCCCTCTTTCAATTGAAAAGAATTTAAGTATTAGTTCACTTTTTGATCTCGCTAAGTATGAGGTTGAAAACGCTTTAGCTGATCAAGATCTTCCCTTTGAAAAAGTAATAGAAGAACTGAATTTAGAGAGGTCCCTTTCGCATACTCCCTTGTTCCAGGCTATGTTTGCTTTTCAAGAAGATGCAGATATTGAATTACGTTTACCCGATCTTGAAATTATCCCTGAAGCAATTTCCATTCCAACTGCAAAAACGGATATAACGCTCCACTTTTCAAATGTAAAAACTGGTCAACTTATGGGGGCATTCGAATATGATGCCGATCTATTTGAATATGAATCAGTGGTTCAATGGGCCGATTTTTTAATACATATACTTGACCAAATAGCACTAGACTCAAATGCCTCGATCAATACACTCACCTTATTAAATAATAAATTGAGAAAACAAGTCCTAATTAGTTCTATAGGAAAAAATATTGATATGGCGCATGAACCCGCCAACCTTGTTGAACTCTTTGAGCGTAGCCTGCATTACTCTCCAAATACAATTGCAATATTAACGGAGGATACCAGTTATACCTACGAAGATCTTGACAAAAAAGCAAATACTCTCGCTGACCAAATTAGACGGCATGTTTCCGGTTCAGAAAATACAATAGCTGTCCTTTTAGATCGATCTCCTGATTTTATTATCTGTATGCTCGCAATTCTAAAAACAGGAAATGTTTATCTTCCCCTTAGTCACGAATATCCGATTGAGAGAATTCGATTTATGCTCATGGATAGTCAAACGACTTTAGTCATCATAGATGACATCATAGACCATTTAATACATGATGAATTAGTAAATATTCTTCCTGCAATACAGATTCTTAATCTTTCGCAAAAATCGAATACTGTAAATAATTGGGGGCTAGATAAAGTAAATGTAAGTCCTCAATGCAATAACTTCTCTCAAATTCATTCTGGGCAACTTGCCTACATCATTTATACCTCTGGTAGCACTGGTATTCCAAAAGGTGTAGCCGTTCCCCACCTTGGAGTGATTAATATGGCTAGAGAAAAAACCATCGCTTTTGATATTCATTCAAATGATCGAGTATTACAATTTGCCTCCTTAGTCTTTGATGGAAGCATACAAGAGATTTTTTCTGCCTTTTATGCTAAAGCAACGCTTGTAATGCCCTCTAGAGAGATGCGAATGGATACTGCCTTTGCTATACCAAATTACATCAAACATTACTCAATTACCCATATCACCCTACCTCCATCACTGCTCGAAGCTTTGGACTTAGGATCACTGGAATTGTTAAAAAATCTGGCAGTAGCTGGCGAAGCATGTCCACTGCTGGTTGCCAAAAAATATTCAAACAGCTTGAGAATGGTTAATGCTTATGGGCCAACTGAGGCAAGCGTTTGTGCCACGATAAGTAAGCCCTTGGATGAAATTAATCTCAATAGCTTGAAATGCGGAAATGCACCAATTGGAAATCCAATAGCAAATGTGCAGACTTACATCTTAGATCAGTATCTAGATCTTGTTCCTGATGGTGTTATTGGTGAGCTTTATATATCCGGGATTGGAATTGCAAGGGGATATTATGAGAAGCCTTCTTTAACTTCTCAATCATTTTTGCCCTGTCCTTTTAATCTAGATAGTGATAATAATGAATCCAAAAGGATGTATAAGACTGGTGATTTAGTCAAAAGACATCATGATGGTAACCTCGAATTTATTGGCCGCGTAGATAGGCAAATAAAGTTACGTGGTTACAGAATTGAACTGGGAGAAATTGAAGCAATCCTAGCCGATCTTTTCTCCAATCAAATGACTCAAATCGTGATATACCCCCAAATGATTTTAGATGAGTTACGCATCATCGCATACTACTCACCTCGAAATTCATCTTCTCTTTTAAATGAATCTGAGATTAAGTCAAAGTTGCAAACAAAATTGCCGGACTATATGATTCCATCTGCCTTCATTGAAGTAGCAAAGATTCCGCTTACAGCAAATGGGAAAATCGATTTTGATTCCCTACCCTTACCTACGATCAATAAATCCAGCTCTAACTACATAGAACCCAATACACCATTAGAAAAATTAATCTGCCAAATTTATTCTGAAATCACAGGGACTAATACGGTAGGGATTAAAGATAATTTCTTTGACTTAGGCGGCCATTCTTTATCAGCCATCAAACTTGTGTCAAGATTATTATCATCAATTGACAAAGAAATCCCAGTACGCATTGTGTTCTCGCACCCCAGTCCTGAAGCATTGGCAAATTATATAAATGAAGGAATTGAACATAAAATTGAAAAAGCAAAGGTATTGCCACTAAATGCAGATGGAAGTCAATCGCCACTGTTTTGTATTCATCCTGCTGGCGGTTATGGTATGGTTTATAAGCACCTTTCAAATGCATTAGGAAAAGATCAACCGGTATGGGCCCTACAGGCCAAAGGTCTAGAGCCTGGGGAAAATCCCGACTCCTCTATCTCTGAAATGGCTAAAAACTATATCAAATCGATATTGGAAATTCAACCATCAGGGCCATTTAGATTGCTTGGATGGTCAATTGGTGGTGTTATTGCCCAAGAAATGGCAGTAGTTCTTGAGGAGTTGGGTCATCCTATAAGCCAATTAATCCTTTTGGATTCTCCAGCTAAGCACGAAATAAATGATGCTGAACCCAGCATTGATGTCATTTTGTTCGAACTGATCAAGGAGCATAGCAATTCCAGTCAATCACTTGAACTTAATCCCGAGGATATTCCAGAAAAATTTGCTGAACGATTAATCTTGGCTAAGAAAATTCTAGTGAATAACGGTCATATTTCAGAGGATACACCCTTATCCTGGATTGAAAGAAGTCTCAATCAATTTGCACTATCAGTTACGCGACTAAATCATCATACATTTAGAAAATGTGCCGCCTCTATTCTGTTTTTCGCGGCAGAAGATACTAAGAATGGCTCAGAAACTGAATGGTCCCCATATACCAATTCTACGATTGATATTGTTAAATTAAATTCTATACACTCACAAATGGTGGATGAAAAATACTCCAAGATAGTAGCAGACCATATCACCCACCATTTCAAAAATCAGGTAAAAAATGTTCATTAATGAAGTAACTGCAATCATCACTGGAGCTGCTGGCGGTATAGGCAGAGCAATAGTATTAGACCTTTTGCAGAAAGGTGCTAAAGTATTGGCTTGCGATGTTAAAGAAGATGGCTTAAATGACTTAGCTGTTCAATGCTCAGAATTTAAGGAGTCCTTATTAACTACGTTTTGTGACATTACTCAAGAGGGTGATGTCAAAAGTTGCATTAATCTTGCGTATCAGCAGTTGGGCTCTTGCAATGTCTTAGTTAATAACGCCGGCATTCTTCGCGATGGAAAATTAGCTCAACTTGATCCTAATGGCGAATGCATTGGCCTTCCTTTAGCCCAATGGGCATCGGTGATTGATACTAATTTGACAGGACCAATGTTAATGACACGCGAGATTTTGCTGCATTGGCTACCATCAGGAACGCAATCAAACTTGATTATTAATATTTCATCTATGTCCGCCAAGGGCAATAGCGGACAAAGTGCTTATTCTGCCTCTAAAGCAGGATTGAATGCGCTAACAAGTAGTTGGGCTAAAGAATTTTCAGAATATGGAATCCGTGTTGTTGGAATCTCCCCGGGTATTTTTGATACCCCAATGGCTCTCAATCTCGAGGAAGAGGACAGAAATAAAATGATCTCTTTCACACTTGCAAAGAGAGCTGGGAGGCCATACGAACTCGCTAAGCTAGTTGAAACGATAATATTATGTGATTTTATTTCAGGTAAAACAATAGAAATTGATGGTGGCGGTAGTTCTTAACCCCAACAAAGGTTCTAAACTATCATACTTTAATATTTATTGCACCCTCCTTTGCACAGAAGACGCCGATGTCCAGTAATAAATTTAACTTATCTGATAATGAAATTACTTATTGGGATATAGACCTAGAAAATATAGATCCATCACATTTTATAAATTTTTATCATCTTCTTTCTGATAAGAATAAGACAAGAGCCTCTTTGTTCGCAAAAGATAAGGATAGGAACTTGTTCATTACGGCACATTTTGCGCTCGATTTTATTCTAGAGTCGTTATTTGAAATTAAACCCATTGTTTTAACAGACGAGCATGGCAAACCGTTTATTCAAAATTATCCAATCCACTTTAATCTCTCGCATACCGATAAAAGGGTCATACTTAGTTTTTCTAAGCAAGCGCTTGGGGTGGATATAGAAAAAATCACTCCATTACAAGATTTAGACTTATTGATAGAACATTCAATGCATCCAGATGAAATTAGACTATTAATGACATTAGATCCAAGCCAAAAAATACGTCTGTTTTATAGCATGTGGACTAAAAAGGAGGCGGTTGTTAAGGCGATAGGCCTTGGAATGAGGAAAGAGCTGAACTCATTTAGCCTAAACTCACTTACCGAGGATGCTTCCTGGAAAATTTTCGAATTAGCTCTTGATGATAAATATTCCGCTGCAATTGCAACGCGAAATACTGCCTCCAGTATTATTGGTTATCAGCTAAGATTACCCACTACAGCATTGGATGTTAGGCGACTATCGCGCTCAATCAGATAGGCAAGGTAGATTAATATGGACGTTAGCATAAAGTTAATGAATGCTATAACAATATAAAGACCAACAATCTGCATGACAAGCTCAGAGGCACCTTTAGACACAACCCATTCCAAGTGTCCAAAAATAATCATATAGAATTGGACAATAATTTGAATAAGAATAAAAAGATTTCTGGCAAAAATAGTTGGCCTCTCAATTAAGAACCTAGCCAAAATCATAGTAACAGCAAAAACTACCACAGGATAGAGAAGCTCAATAAAATTGATGTGATAAGGTATGGTAATTTCCTCCGGGAGAATATGATAAGATTCGAAAACGTAGGATAGAAAATTTCGCAACAGCTTAAAACATAGTATTAAAATAGCTATACTAAGAATATAAATTTTATATTTCATGTAGACGATTGTTTAAATTAATTATTGAACTAAACTACCCTAAGCTAAAAATTGCCGCATCGACTTAGTAACTGTGAAATTCAAGTTAAATCGTAACAGAATTTTTCACAATTATTATTAAATATTCATTCTTACTTGCTAATGGCTTCCGTGAAGCGTGTGTTTATAGCTGAAAGCTTGAGGATATGGGATGATTAAGATCTTATTCTTAATCTGGCAATGTAAATGAACGAACAATTAAAAGGGGCAAGGAAAATTACCCTAAAGTTAACCCAATCCATGGAGCAATTAAGGGCATATGTAACTTAATTTAGTGAGTTTTGCTCAAAATCCATTACCAAATCTAAATCATCCATATAAGCAGATTTCAGATCCACTGGAAGATCGGGGTCTCCTACCATCTACCCAACAGTTTCTACTAGACTATAAACAATCCCTTTTGCAGCACTTGCCGGAATCGCACTACTAAACACTGCCTGATCAATACGATTAACCGCATCTAGAAAATAGTCATGGCCTGGCAATCCATTGGAATCTAAGGGTTCGCTCATAGCATTTGATCTGCTTTATAGAAAAACTTTCTGGCATAAGCCAAAATTTCTTTATTGCTAGGATGGTCTATGGTTTCCACACCAACAATATTGGCAGCGATCTTAGCATCGTGGTGATGCGCATGCTTGATGAGTACAAGCTTCGCTGAACCAGGCCCTAAGACTAAGATTTCTTTTGATTCATTGACTGCATTGATAACAGAATGTAAATATTTTTCATCCAACTTGAGTCTACCGCTTCCCACTGCGCCACCTTTATGATGCAAATGCTGATGAGAAGATTTGCTTCTAATCACTTCAGCCTCACTGGCTGCTTCACTCAAAAACATCACATGTGCTTCTTGATGGTCAATCCAAATAACTGCATGATTTAATGACATTGCTATCCTATGTTGATGATGTTTAAACGATAAGAATACTCTCTTTTATATAGAGGACTATCACAATCATTGATTTAGATCAGAATACACCCAGATAATCGACTTTTAATAAATGACTTAAGAATTTACTTAAATCATTTTTATTTGACTAATAAAGGCTCTAGGCTCTTTTGTAATAGGATCATTGAAATAGATTTCTTTTGCCAGTAATTGCAAAGGTTTAGAGACGTCCAAGTCATACTCTTGATATGGTGTCAGTACTGGATAGATCTGATCATTTTTGATGGGAATATTGAGTGCATTGAGATGGCAGCGTAATTGATGCTTCTTTCCGCTCCCAGGACTCAGGCGATATCTTGCCCAAGGCTTTATTTTCTCAATGAGCTCTATATAAGTATCAGAATTAGCTTCACCGTTTACTTCCTGCATCTGGAGAAAATGATCTGACTCTTCGATACGACTTCGATAGGTCATTGGAAGCCTCTGATCAAGATTTTCTGAGTATGGCGCAATCGCCTCGTAGATTTTTTTCACTAAGCGGTCCCTAAATAAATTCTGGTATTGCGCTCGCTCTTTTGGATTGACTGAAAATACTACAAGTCCAGCAGTATCTCGATCAATCCGATGAATAGGGCTCAGAGTTTGTATTCCTGTTCTTTTCTTTAAACGGTTGAGTAAGGTCTGATGCAGATACAAACCACTTGGCGTCACTGGCAAAAAATGTGGTTTGTCAGCTACTAATATATGTGTGTCTTGAAAAAGGATTGTTTCTTCAAAAGGAATCTCCGGCTCTCTATTAAGGCGCCTGAAATACAGGAGATGAATATTTGCTTGATAGGGATCAGTAGATGCAAGCACATGACCATCTGATGTCATTACTAGACCCTCTGTGAAGCGGGCTTGCCATTCGCTTGATTCGATATGAGGAAAGTTTGCTACAAAAAACTCCAGTAAATTAGTAAAACTTCGTCCTTTCGGTAAATATACCCTCGATGAAGAGACACCCTCAGAATTCACTTTCATTCCAGCAACCAGATCATTCACAATTTAATGATTATCCCGTAATTACTGATACACCTAAGAAGCTTATACTACTGGGTAAAAGTGAGGATCTATGAATAGCAAAACGAGTGGCATTTTTCCAATTCGTTATACCCCATTTGTACTATGTACTACAGGGGCTATTGCAAGCTTGATTGGCTTAGGGATGCATGAGAATGTTTGGCAATTCTTTATTTTTTTCAGTTTCTTATCAGCAGTTGGAGTTTATGATCTAATCCAAACCAAAATGTCGATCCTACGTAATTACCCAATCATTGGGCATTTACGTTTCCTGCTCGAATATATCCGCCCTGAAATTCGGCAATACTTTATCGAAGGTGATAACGACCAAACGCCTTTCTCTCGAGAACAAAGATCGCTAGTCTATTCACGTGCTAAAGCAGTTTCTGACTCAATCCCCTTTGGCACCACCTTAGATGTTATGGCTCCTGGATACCAATGGATTAATCAATCCTTGGCCCCCACTAAATTGCCTACTCATGATTTTCGGGTCGTGATAGGCGGCAAAGACTGCAAACAAATTTATAACGCCAGTATTTTTAATATCTCCGCCATGAGCTTTGGCTCTCTGAGTGCTAATGCAGTGATGGCTCTTAATTTAGGAGCCAAAAAGGGACGGTTTGCCCATGACACCGGGGAAGGTTCGATCTCTCGTTATCACCGTATTCATGGTGGTGACTTAATTTGGGAAATTGGTTCTGGTTACTTTGGTTGTCGCAATCACGATGGTAGTTTTAATGCAGAAAAATATTCCGAGAATGCACTTGATCCTCAAGTCAAAATGATCGAGATCAAATTGAGTCAAGGAGCTAAGCCCGGTCACGGTGGCATCTTGCCTGGTAAGAAAGTAACAGCAGAGATTGCTGCTGCACGGGGAGTACCTGAAGGCGTAGCCTGCATCTCCCCTGCCTCACATAGTGAATTTTCTAGCCCCCTAGAGTTAATGCACTTTGTTCAGAGACTGCGAGATCTATCTGGCGGTAAGCCAGTAGGCTTTAAATTATGTATTGGCCATTCATGGGAGTGGTTTGCGATTGTCAAGGCAATGTTAGAAACCAATATTTATCCAGATTTTATTGTGGTGGATGGTTCTGAGGGCGGGACTGGCGCCTCCCCTGTTGAATTTACTAATCACGTCGGCACTCCACTACAAGAGGGGTTGCGCTTGGTACACAATACCTTGGTGGGTGTCAATTTACGTGATCAGATTAAGATTGGCTGTTCAGGAAAAATCATTAGCTCCTTTGACATGGCTGTTGCATTTGCTCTGGGTGCTGACTGGTGTAATAGTGCTAGAGGATTTATGTTCTCGATTGGCTGCATTCAGGCGCAAGTTTGCAATACTGGCTTTTGCCCTACTGGCGTCACCACACAAGATCCTCTTCGTCAAAAAGCTTTAGTAGTTCCCAATAAAGCTGAACGAGTTTTCAACTTCCACCATGAAACCCTCAGAGCTTTAAAAGAATTGGTTGAAGCTGCAGGATTACGTCACCCTGGAGAAATCGATGCGCCACATATTATGAGGCGTGTCAGTGCGAATGAGGTCCGCCTACTTTCTTTTCTTCTACCTGAAATGCCTGCGGGCCTCCTTTTAAAAGATTATTTCCTAGATGAATCTCATCATCTATCAAGAGTCTATGAGCTTTACTGGCACAAGGCTCAGGCAAATAGCTTTGCGGCAATCTAACTCTCTTTAGAGAAGTTCATTTTTTAGATTCTAAATATGGGAATGCCCTATTTCTGGGCTAAAATTGAGGCAGATTAATTATAAAAATAATGACTTTTTAGCTCACCCTCATTCGAAAGGCTATATGAAAATATTACTACCAGTAGATGGCTCAAAATCATCTCTCAATGCTGCAAAGTATGTTGCCAAGCTTGCAAAAGATCTACGTAGCAAATGCTCTGTAACCTTAGTCAGCATCCACGATGACATCGGCCTTGGTCATGTCAAGCAATTTGTAGCTAAAAGTGTAGTGGATGACTACCTGCGAGAAGTCAGTGAAAAAGAGTTAAAGCCCGCCCAAAAAACTTTGGACGCTGCTAGCGTGAATCATAATATGGTCATTAGGCGCGGCAATATTGCCGAAGAAATCATCAATCTTGCCAATAAAGAAAAGTTTGATTTAATTGTGATGGGTTCTAAAGGCAGGACAGGCATATTAGATGCTTTAATGGGGTCGGTTGCACAAAAAGTATCTGCAGCGGCAAAGCAGGCTGTTTTACTAGTGAAGTAATTTCTGAGGCATGAGCTTACTCATACTGCTGCTTGCTCCGGGCATATTTGCAATCTATTGGATTATTCGGATGCAAATATGTCTTTCCAGAATTCGCTATTTAGTCGATACCTATGGATTGAGTCGTAATAAGTTACGGGCTCTACAGTGCAAAGAAGTTAAAAAATTAAGAGAAAATATCGATCAGCTTCGAACCCACAATGATACTGATGGACTCGAAAGTCTGATAAGACCTTACCGAGCGTAGTAACGCTCTTTAATCCAGAGGGCAATCGATACCAGGCCAATCATAATTGGGACTTCTACCAAGGGTCCTATTACTGCTGCAAAAGCAGCTCCAGAATTAATCCCAAAGACCGCTATTGCAACAGCAATTGCCAACTCAAAGTTATTACTTGATGCTGTAAATGACAGAGTGCAGCAGCGCTTGTAATCAATCCCCATTTTCCCAGTGACCCAAAAGGTTAATAAAAACATCACGAGGAAGAAAATGAGCAATGGAATAGCGATAGTGACTACATCCATTGGCAGACTCAAGATTAAATTACCCTTGAGACTAAACATTACCACAATAGTAAAAAGCAATGAAATCAAAGTGATTTTACTAATGCGCGGAACAAAATGTTCGTGGTACCACTCTTTGGAAACAAACCTGAGCATCACTACTCTAGTCAAAATGCCAGCAATGCATGGCACACCAAGATAGATCAATACGCTCTGAGTGATCTGCCCCATACCGACGCTGATCTCTAATCCAGTTAAGCCAAAGTACGGCGGAAGCACCGTGAGGAAAAAGTAGGCATAGATACTAAAGAACAGCACTTGAAAGAGAGCATTAAATGCTATCAAGCCTGCGGCATATTCAGTAGAGCCTTTAGCAAGGTCATTCCAGATAATCACCATCGCAATGCACGGCGCAATACCAATCAATATCAAACCTGCCATATATTCTGGTCGATCTGGGACAAAAGTAATCGCTAAAAAGAACATCAAGGCTGGTGCAATAATCCAGTTCATCAATAAAGAAATGCCAAAAATTCTTTTCTCTTTAAAGACATCGGGCAAATCTTCATAACGCACTTTTGCAAATGGGGGATACATCATTAATATGAGGCCCACTGCAATAGGAATATTGGTCGAACTTACTTGAAAGCTATTAATCAGCCCTTCGACACCGGGAAAAAAGTACCCTAGACCTATACCAATGGCCATGGCGGTAAAAATCCATATCGTGAGGTAGCGATCAAGAAAAGAGAGTTTTTTAGTTAAAGTGTTCATGACTTCGTATGAATCTCTTTGAGACTCATTGCGTCAAGCTTATCTAGGGGCATAGATGCCAAAATATCAATGCGTTTTTTTAGGCCATTCATCACTTGATTAAATGCTACCCTCTTCTCCATGTCGGTGCCTAACACTTGTGAAGGATCTGGAAAGCCCCAATGAGCATTGACTGGTTGTCCAGGCCAAAAAGGGCAAACCTCCCCTGCAGCGTTATCGCAAACAGTAATAATAAAATCCATTTGTGGCGCATTCGGCTCACTGAATACATCCCAGCTTTTGGATTTCAGCAGCGTAACATCCATGCCTAACTCTTTGGCAATTTCAGCAGCAAATGGATTTATCCTGGTGCCTGGGGTAGACCCAGCTGAATAACCCTTAAACTTTCCGCTAGGATGCGTAGAAGCCAATGCTTCACCAATAACAGAGCGTGCTGAATTATGGGTACATAAAAAGAGAATATTGTAAGTCTTCATCACTGTTTCATTTTCCGAGATGTCTTTATAGGAATACAGGGTGCTCCATCGCAGCAGTTCTCGAGCAAAAAATCACTTAGCGCTTGAACTAAATCGGCATTAGGTCGATAAATTAAATTTCTACTTTGTCTTTCTACTAGCAGTAGATTTGCATTAACCAACTCTTTTAAGTGAAAACTTAGAGTCGCATTAGGAATGCCTAATTTTTCAATGATTTGACTAGGAGTTAAGCCATGATCACCACGCTGAACAATCAAGCAGAAGATATTAAGCCTAGACTCCTGCCCTAGAGCTAAAAAAGCTTGTATAGCAATTGTATTTTTTATATTTCCAATTATATAGAAATATATGACAGCTTCATGACAGTCCTATAAAAAAGAGCCGCCATAGAGGCGACTCTCAATGATCAGCTGAATATAAAGTTATTCGCGCGATGCCTTCTTGCGATCATGTTCCTTTAAGAAGCGCTTACGAACTCGGACACTCTTTGGCGTTACTTCGACTAACTCATCATCACTAATGAATTCCACAGCGTATTCCAAAGTTAAATCAATTGGAGTGACCAAGCGTACAGCTTCATCCGTACCTGAAGAACGAACGTTGGTTAATTGCTTACCTTTAATAGGGTTTACAACTAAGTCATTGTCACGACTATGTATTCCGATCACCATGCCCTCATACACAGGGTCACCATGTTTAACAAACATACGACCACGATCTTGTAATTTCCAAATAGCATAGGCGACTGCTTCACCATCATCCTGGCTGATCAATACCCCATTGTGACGCTCGCCCAAAATACCATCTTTAGCAGGAGCATAACAATCGAAGGTATGGCTCAATAAGCCATTACCGCGAGTCATGGTCATAAAGTCGCCTTGAAAGCCAATCAAACCACGTGCAGGAATTCTGTATTCAAGACGGGTACGGCCCTTACCATCACTCACCATATCTTGCAGTTCGCCTTTACGCTTGCCTAAATCTTCCATTACTGCACCTTGAGTAGCATCTTCAAGGTCCACAGTAAGGTTTTCGTAAGGCTCCATCTTGACGCCATCCTCTTCATGAAACACTACCCGAGGACGAGATACTGCTAATTCATAACCCTCACGACGCATCGTCTCAACTAAGATTGTCAGATGTAATTCGCCACGACCAGATACCTCAAACACTGTATCGTCATCAGTTTCATTGACACGCAGCGCCATATTTGATTTCAATTCACGATCTAAGCGCTCACGAATCTGACGGCTAGTCACAAACTTACCTTCACGACCTGCAAATGGACTGGTGTTAACCATAAAGTTCATGGTTAAGGTTGGCTCATCGATTTTGAGCATAGGCAATGCTTCAGGCGTATCCACCGCACAAACAGTGGTACCAATAGCCAACTCTTCAATGCCGTTAATCAGTGCGATATCACCAGCAAAGGCTTCATCAACAACCTCTCGCTCCAAGCCTTTGAATTTCAATACTTGGTTAACACGTCCTTTAAATGGCACAGCATCTGGGCCATTCATACAAATCACTTCCATGCCTGGCTTAACACGGCCACGGTTCACGCGACCAATACCAATCTTTCCAACATAACTGTTGTAGTCAATTGATGAGATCTGAAACTGCAAAGGACCATCAGGATTATCGTCACGAACAGGAACATGCTCTAAGACAGCATCGAACAATGGACGCATATCACCCTCACGCACATCTTCTTTCATACCTGCATAGCCATTTAAGCCAGATGCATAAATGATGGGGAAATCGAGCTGCTCTTCAGTAGCGCCAAGTTTGTCAAATAACTCAAAGGTTGCATTGATAACATAATCGCAACGTGCACCTGGACGGTCAACCTTGTTAATCACTACGATCGGCTTCAAACCGAGTGCTAGTGCTTTCTTGGTCACAAAACGCGTTTGTGGCATTGGCCCCTCAACTGCATCAACTAAAAGCAACACACCGTCAACCATCGAGAGTACGCGCTCTACTTCACCACCAAAGTCGGCATGTCCCGGGGTATCAACAATATTGACATGGGTACCGTCGTACTCTACTGAGCAATTCTTGGACAAAATAGTAATACCACGCTCTTTTTCCAAGTCGTTTGAATCCATGACGCGTTCGGTCATTTTTTCATTCGAGCGAAAGGTGCCTGATTGACGTAAAAGTTGGTCAACCAATGTGGTTTTGCCGTGGTCGACGTGGGCGATGATAGCAATATTACGAAGTGCGCGTTTAGTCATGTGAAGCTTCTAAAGTTAAGGATCAATAAAAAGGTTAATGGGCTTGAGAAATTAAGCGTTTTGGATGGAGAACTCCAGATCGCCAATCAGCAGTGCCAATAAAGTTGTGTGGTGCAGCAGTAGCACGATAAATCCGGACTAGCGCTTCAATCGAGGGTAAATTGAGCGGGACGCGTTGCCCCATCTCAAGACGTTTAGCTTGCTGCTCATCTACAGTTAAATGAGGCAAGGTTTGCAGTAAGGCATCAATTGGTAGAATGTAACTAGCGCTATCTTGAAGGCCTTGTTGAATAGATTCGATCGTAAAAGACTGCTCAAGACTTAAATGCCCTACCTCAGTACGACGCAAACCAACCAAGTGCGCGCCACAACCTAATGCATTACCAAGATCTTCAGCCAAGACACGAATATAAGTCCCCTTACTACAGCTCACCTCTAATGTGGCTTCAGGCCAGCCAATATCCGTCCAGCGAATTTGATGGATCGTGATCTCTCGAGGTGCACGCTCTAACTCCACTCCAGCGCGAGCATACTCATAGAGTGGTTTACCGTCACGCTTTAATGCGGAATACATAGGGGGTACTTGAGAAATAGCTCCAGTAAACTTTGGGAGCAATCCGTCTAAAGATTTTTTGAGATCTACTGTATTTACAAATATTGGTAAAGGCTTCTCTTCTATTGCTTGGCCTTCAGCATCCCCGGTATCAGTACGAACACCAAATTTCACTCTAGCTATATAGCTTTTATTGGCATCCAATAGATCTTGTGAATACTTAGTGGCTTCTCCAAGGCAGATAGGCAACAAACCAGTCGCCACTGGATCCAATGTTCCAGTATGCCCTGCCTTCTCAGCATTCAATGCACGCTTTACGGCAGTGACTGCACCCTGTGAACTCATTCCTGCGGGTTTATCTAGCAGCACTACGCCATCGATCCGTATAGGCATATAAATTACTTAGTCTCGTCTTTATGATCGCTCTCTACCGCTTGATCGATCAATCGCGACATTTCCATGCCATGCTCAATTGAGCTGTCATAGTGAAAATGCAATGTTGGCACAGTATGGATATGTAAACGCTTGAATAACAAAGAATGTAAATAGCCTGCTTTCTCTTGCAGTGCTTTAAGTACATGTTCTGGCTCAGCACCTAAAACAGTAAAAAATACTTTGGCATGGGCTAAATCCGGCGTGAGTTCAATACTTTGCAGTGTGATCAATCCTAAACTAGGGCTGCGTAGCTCACGAGGAATCAGTTCGGCCAGGTCTCGCTGAATTTGATCGGCAAGACGCTGGTTACGATGCGGGCTAGTTTTATGCATAATACTTTGGTTTACAGTGAGCGTGCAACTTCAGTAACTTCGAATACCTCAAGTTGGTCGCCTTCTTTTATGTCGTTATAGCCTTTTAATGACAATCCGCACTCAACACCAGCACGAACCTCTTTTGCATCATCTTTAAAGCGCTTGAGTGAATCGAGATCACCAGACCAAATTACTACGTTCTCACGCAAGAGACGAACACTTGAGGCACGTTTAATGATTCCATCAACCACTAAGCAACCTGCAATGGCGCCAACCTTAGATACCAGGAAGACTTGACGGATTTCTACTAAGCCGGTGATTTCTTCTTTCTTATCTGGTGTCAACATACCGCTCAACGCTAATTTCACTTCATCAACAGCGTCATAAATAATGTTGTGATAACGAATATCTACACCATTGTTCTCAGCTAACTTACGCGCAGCAGCATCAGCACGAGAATTAAAGCCAATAATGACGGCCTTAGAAGCTACTGCTAAGTTCACGTCCGTTTCAGTAATGCCGCCCACAGCTACATGAACGATTTGTACTTTAACTTCTGGTGTAGAGAGCTTCATTAAGGATTGAGCCAAAGCTTCTTGAGAACCCTGAACATCTGCCTTGATAATGAGCGGCAACAACTTCGCCTCAACAGCGCCTTCTTCCATATTCTCCATCATGGTTTCGAGCTTGAATGCCTGTTGTTTTGCCAACTTCACATCACGGAACTTACCTTGACGGAATAGAGCAATTTCACGTGCCTTACGCTCATCAGGAACTACCTGCACTGACTCACCTGCAGCAGGTACTTCAGATAAACCTTGAATCTCTACTGGAATGGATGGGCCTGCTTCAGAACAAGGCTTACCATTTTCATCTAACATCGCACGCACACGACCAAAAGTCGAGCCTGCTAGCAACATATCGCCACGCTTTAGCGTACCAGACTGTACGAGCACTGTTGCAACTGGACCCTTACCTTTATCTAAGCGCGCCTCAATAACAAGACCTTGGGCTGGAGCATCCTTTGGCGCCCTCAACTCTAAAATCTCTGCTTGCAACAAAACGTTTTCCAGCAAGGCATCAATGCCCTCACCCGTTTTTGCTGATACTGAAATGAATGGCACATCACCGCCATATTCCTCAGGAACCACTTGCTCAGCAACTAATTCAGTTTTAACGCGCTCTAAATTGGCATCTGGTTTATCAATCTTATTGATAGCTACAACAATCGGAACTCCACCTGCTACTGCATGATGAATCGCTTCCTTTGTTTGCGGCATAACACCGTCGTCAGCAGCAACCACCAGAATCACAATATCAGTTGCCTTAGCACCGCGCGCACGCATTGCTGTAAAAGCTTCGTGACCCGGAGTATCTAAGAAGGTAATCATGCCGCGAGGAGTTTCTACGTGATATGCGCCGATATGCTGAGTAATTCCACCAGCTTCACCAGAGGCAACTTTTGCTAAACGAATCTTATCGAGTAAAGAAGTCTTACCATGATCAACGTGACCCATCACAGTCACTACAGGTGGACGCGGCAAGAGCTCTGCATCATGCCCGTCTAGACCCAAATCTAAATCTGGATCATCTAATTTTGCGGCATGAGCTTTATGACCCATTTCCTCAACGATGATCATCGCAGTATCTTGATCAAGCACCTGATTAATGGTCACCATCTGACCCATACCCATTAACAACTTAATAACCTCTGCACTCTTTACTGCCATTTCATGAGCTAACTCAGCAACAGTAATCGTTTCAGGAACATGCACATCATGAATTACAGGCTCGGTTGGAACCTGAAAATTGGTATCGACGTTTGCTTCAGCAATTTGGCGTTGTTTCTTTCTGCCACCACCAGAACGCCAACCACCAACACCACCAGATGAATCACCACGAGTTTTAAGACCACCTGGCTTCTTGGCACCCTCTTCTTGCCAAGTGGATGAAGTTTCAGAAGATTTAATTGTTTTGCCACCAACCTTAGCTGGCGCTTTTTTCTTATCATCTGCACCCTCAGCTTTGGCAGGCTTATGCAAAGTACCTTTTTTGCTATCTTCAGCAGCAATCTCACTTGGAGCTTTAAGCACACGCGCAGGAGTACTCATCATGTCGCGAATAGCTAAAGCTTCTGCCTCAGCAGCAGCGCGACGAACCCGAATCTCCGCTAATTCTTTTTCCTTAGTAGCCGCTAATTCTTTAGCTGCCTTATCACTTTGCGCCTTTTTCTCAGAAGCCGCAGCCTTATCCCCAGACTTAGTCTCTTTTTCAGAATCTACGATTGCAGCTTGTTTTTGACGGACTTCTTCAGCCGCCTTCATTTCAGCTTCTTGACGAGCCAGTAATTCAGCTTGACGAGTTGCTTCAGCAGCACGCTTCCCTAGCTCCTCTTCAGAAAGAATCAGTTTAGCAGGCGCAGCAGGGGCTTCTACTTGAGTTACTTTTGCTACTGGCGCTTCTACTTCGGCTGGCACTTCATCGCCGCGCTTAACTAAGACACGTTTTTTACGTACCTCAACTTGCACAGTACGCGTACGCCCCGTTGAATCTGCTTGACGAATCTCTGAACTCTCGCGCTTGATCAAGGTAATCTTTTTGCGCGAGCCAGCTTCAGTACTACCGTGAGCTTTTTGCAAATACTCAAGTAATGCAGTTTTATCTTTTTCGGTAATGCTATCGTCCTCTGAACCTTTGTCGATCCCAGCTGCCTTCAATTGCTCCAAGAGGTCAGCCGCAGTTCGTTTGAGTTCCTTAGCGAGTACTTTTACTGTTGTTGTTGCCATGCACTACTTCCTCTCATGAAGTAAACCAATGTTCGCGCGCTTTCATGATGAGCGTTTTCGCAGTTTCTTCGTCAATTTGTGTCGCCTCAACCAGCTCATCAACAGCCAGTTCAGCAAGGTCGTCACGGGTGTGAACTTGATTCTCGGCAAGCTTAGCAATCAGTTCGGTTGTCATTCCCTCTAAGGAAAGCAAATCTTGTGACACTTCACCAATCCGCTCTTCTTTTGCTAGCTCCATCATTAATAAGGAATCACGCGCACGATTGCGTAATTCATTAACGGTATCTTCATCAAATGAATCAATTTCTAGCATTTCAGAGAGAGGAACATAGGCAACCTCTTCCAAGGTATTAAAACCTTCTTCAATCAAGATATCAGCAACCTCTTGGTCAACGTCTAATTTGTCCATGAACAGCTGACGAACTGAAGAAGCTTCTTTCTCTGTTTTCTCAGCAGACTCCTCTGGAGTCATGATGTTGATCTGCCAACCTGTCAGATCACTAGCCAAGCGTACATTTTGTCCGCTACGACCAATCGCAATTGCCAAATTCTCTTCGTCAACTACAACGTCCATAGCATGACGTTCTTCATCGACTACGATTGATGAAACTTGAGCAGGGGCTAATGCACCAATCACAAACTGCGCTGGATCTTCAGACCATAAAACAATATCAACTGCTTCACCAGCAACTTCATTGCGCACTGCTGTCACTCGAGTTCCGCGAACACCAACACATGTTCCAATAGGATCAATGCGCTTGTCATAGGTAATAACGGCGATCTTTGCACGGATCCCAGGATCGCGAGCGGCGCCCTTAATCTCCAATAGGCCTTGCTCCATTTCAGGCACTTCATTCTCAAATAATTTAATTAAGAAGTCTGGGCAAGTACGAGAAAGTTCGATTTGTGGGCCACGTGCCTCACGATCGACTTTCAGGATATATGCGCGCACTCGGTCACCAGAGCGTAAATTCTCCTTAGGAATCATTTGATCGCGACGCAATAAAGCCTCAACCCGACCAGATTCAATAATCAAGCCATTCTTATCGGCACGCTTCACTGTACCCGTCATGACTTTCTCGCCGCGCTCTAAATAATCATTCAAGATTTGCTCACGCTCAGCATCACGAATGCGTTGCAAGATCACTTGCTTAGCTGCTTGGGCACCAATACGACCGAAAGCAAGAGATTCGATTTGCTCTTCAATGTACTCGCCAACTTCCATATCAGGAATTTGCTCTTGAGCTTCAAATTGCAAAATCTCTTTATCTGGCTCCTGAAGTCCGGCCTCATCAGGCACAACCAACCAGCGACGGAAGGTTTCGTATTCGCCAGATTCACGATCAATCGATACGCGAATATCTACATCTTCTGTTGTGTAACGTTTTTTTGTGGCTGATGCCAATGCCATCTCTAGCGCCTCAAACACAATCATTTGATCAACATTCTTTTCACGCGCTAAGGCATCTGCCAACATGAGAACTTCTCGACTCATGACTTTCTTCCTTTGAAATCAATAACAGGGACCAACCGAGTCTTATCGACCTCGGCTAAAGAAAACTCCAACTGAGAGGGCTGACCATCAGCACCCTCAAATAACAAACTAAATTTCGCATCAGGTGAATTCAATTCACCACTCAGCAAACCTTGCAATACACCACGAAAATTCTTGCGACCACCAACAGCAACACGTAACTTCAAATCCACTTCCATTCCGGTAAAGCGCTCAAAATCAATTGCTGTTTTGACAGGGCGATCTAGACCCGGTGAAGAAATCTCCAAACGTTCATAAGGAATATTCTCAACAGGCAAGGCGTAGCTCAATTGATGACTCACCTTTTCGCAATCTAAAACAGAAATCAAACGCTCATAATCTGGGTTTTCAATCGTGACACGCAGCAAACCTCCAGCTTCACGCTCAATATCTACCAGCGTATAGCCCAAGTTTTCCAGCTCTGCAGAAATAATCTGCTGATCTTTCACAACAACCCTTCATACCAAAATGGCAAAAAAAAATGGGCCTTAAAGCCCATATTCTTGAAATTCAGAACAGGCCGACTTACGTTGATCGCAACATCAGTCGGTAACAACTTAGTACCGCAGATGCCTGCAGTAAGACCAAAATTATAGCTGATTTGAAGGAAAACTGTTAGAAATCAGAAGCTTTCGCCGGGGTTTCGAGGCTTTCTCGGACCCTTATTGAATGGTTTTCTGCCTTTTGGGGCGCTTCTTTTAGGGCCATTTCCTGGATCCTGGGGGTTTCCAGTCACAAATGCTGACTGCCCGTGGTGTACTTTTTTGGCCTTATTGCGATTTTGGCCCTGGCCGCCTTGTCCACCCTGAGTACCTTGACCAGGCCTGCCACCTTGTGTTCGACCTCTGAAGGAGCCTCGCCCCTCTGCAGATCCCCCGCCTGGTTTACCGTTTTTGCCCTGATGGGTCAGGCCATTATGGCCACTAGCCATCGTTAAAGCATCACGAGATCCCCAATAAGAAACTGAGGTTTGCATAGGATCTGGCTGAAAATTTTCTCCAGATGCAGGGTTACGATCACGCCCCTGATGATTTGGGTTGCGGCCTTTGTCTTGTGGCTGAGGCATCTTCAAGCCTGCAAACTTCATCAAGTTATATATGCCACCCGCCTCAACTTCCTCCCATTTTCCTCGTCTTAAACGTGGAGGCAACAAGAACATGCCATAACGAGTACGAAGTAGGCGTGAAACGGTATGACCCACTGCTTCGAACATGCGACGCACTTCGCGATTGCGTCCTTCAGTCAAAGCAACGTGATACCAACGATTAGCACCATCGCCACCACCCATTGCTAAACGCAAGAACTTGGCTTGACCATCATCTAGCTGTATGCCGCTTTTGAGCAGAGCAGTATTTTCCTGACTGAGCTCACCCAAAATACGGACAGCATATTCACGCTCAACACCATAACGAGGATGCATCAAGCGATTAGCCAATTCACCCGAAGTAGTAAATAGTAATAAGCCTTCAGTATTAAAGTCTAGTCGACCTACTGCAATCCAACGTCCTTGACGAGGCTTAGGCAAACGATCAAAAACAGTTGGACGGCCTTCAGGGTCTGATTGACTAACAATCTCACCTGATGGCTTGTGATAAAGAATCACGCGGGGTGGCTTTGTCTGAATCTTGCGATGTACTGGCTTGCCATTAATACGCACCTGATCAGTAGGTCCAATTCGTTGCCCAATATGTGCTGGCAAACTATTGACTGATACACGACCCTGAATAATCAAGTCTTCCATATCACGTCGTGAACCCATCCCTACGTCGGCCAAGACCTTATGGAGTTTGACAGTATCTTCGTCATCAGCATCATCATCTAAACCATCAAGATCAGACCAGACTTCATCACGCATACTCAGAGGCAACTCGTCAACATTTGCAAATTGCAGGCTATTGAGTTCCTCTTCAGTAGGCCCATCTGAATCTTCATCATCACGTGATTGAGCGCGTTGTGCCCGACGCTCTGCTCCCGTTTGATGAGAGATCTCACTCTCATTTAGACCATCAGGGTTTTTGACTTCCAATACTTCTGGGGCATCTAAGGCTGCATCAAATTCTCCAGACACTACCGAAGCAAATAATGCTTCAACATCCGCCGGGTTTGGGGCTAACTTAGCAGCATGATTGCCGCCACCCTCTCTTGATGTATTGGCAGAATCCCCTTCACGGCGTGGCCTATCTTTATTGAAAGGACGCTTTTTATTAAATGGGTGCTTACCGGTACCAGGTCGGCGTGGGCGACGCTCGCCCCCTTCGCGACCGTCGACCTTAACGCCACCATCTGGGGTGCCATCAGTATTAGAGGGGGCTGCCGATGAATGAACTACCGGAGTTGAATCGTTTTCGTTTGAGCTTGTCATTAATAATTATTTTGCTTCGTCTGATTTATTTTCAGACTCTGGGGTAACTTCTTCTATTGCTTCGCTAACTTCTTCTGTTTCTTCTGTTTCTTCTATTACTTGATCATGCTGAATCACAACTGTTTCAACAGTGGCATTGGCATCAAATTCCATCACTGCTTGACCTAACTGTTCTGCTGCGGCCATTGGGGCAGCATCTTCTAACATTGGCAAGCTTTGTAGATTAGTCAAACTAAGATCATCTAAAAATTGTTTAGTAGTAGCGTAAAGACCAGGACGACCAATCGTTTCTTTATGACCAATCACTTCAACCCAGCCACGATCTTCCAGTTGTTTCATCACATTACTACTGACTGCTACACCGCGAATTTCTTCAATCTCACCCCGGGTAACGGGTTGACGATAAGCAATAATGGCTAAGGTTTCCATGACAGCACGGGAATACTTTGGCGGCTTCTCAGGAGTCAAACGATCAAGATACTCACGCATCGATAGACGACTTTGGAAACGCCAACCAGTAGCAATATGCGCCAGCTCCATCCCCTTATCATCCCATGCCCGCTGCATCTCCACTAATGCTTCATCGATATCAGCATTAGAAATATCCTCAACGAATAAACGAGACAGTTCAGCAATGGTGAGTGGCTCCTGCGCGCACAGGAGAGCTGTTTCAATTACGCGCTTGTTGTGATCATCCATAAAAGTCGGGCCATCAGGATTACGCCTGATATAGCTTTAAAAAAATGTATTTCAGTAATGGGTTTGGGGTGTTCTTAAGTTACTACGGACAACTAATCTCAATATTTCTAGTTGGAAGGCATGTCCGTACCGAGACGAAGTACTTTTCGTTCACCTAGTACTCATTATAAGGTAGGCTCAATACAATAGCCAAATGAATGACTTTTTAGACCAAACCCCCTCTATACAACTCGATTCCCAAGAAAGGCGTCGCGCCTTGGGACTTGGAATTGGACTGAGCGCCCTTCTAGGAGCAGGAAGTCTGAGTTCCTGCGGTATTTTTAGCCCTCGCAAGCCCGTTATTGGTCTAGTTTTAGGTGCCGGGGCTGCCCGTGGGTTTGCCCATGTAGGAGTGATCAAAGCTCTGGAATCTCAAGATATTCGGCCTGATCTGGTGGTTGGCAGTAGTGCTGGTAGCGTTATTGCAGCGCTGCTTGCCTCTGGCGCAACCGGAAATGAAATCAATCGTCTAGCCCTCAATTTAGATGAAGCTACTATTGCAGACTGGGGGCTGCCCTTCGTTGGTCGTTTTGGCGGACTGATTAAAGGCGATGCACTTCAAAATATGGTGAACCGGGAAGTCCAAAATAAAACGATTGAGCAAATGCGCATTCCTCTTGGAATCGTTGCGACTGATCTGCAATCTGGAAAAGGAATTTTGTTTCGCTCGGGGAATACGGGTCTTGCTGTGCGCGCATCCTGCAGCGTACCAGGTGTATTTCAGCCTGCTGTGATTAGCGGTAAAGAATATGTTGATGGAGGCCTAGTCGCACCAGTTCCCGTGAGCTATGCAAGACAGATGGGGGCAACACTGGTGATTGCTGTCAATATCTCCTCTGAACCCGTACATCAGGATGCCAGTGGCACCTTGGGCGTATTACAGCAAACGATCTCCATCATGCAGCGAAGCATTAATCAGTACGAACTCAAAAACGCCGATATCGTCATACAACCTCAACTATTACAGATGGGTGGTAGTGATTTCAAATCCAGAAATGCGGCTATCCTTGCTGGAGAGATAGCAACCCAGGAACAAATGGCGCTCATTAAAGAGAAGCTGAAGGGCTAGAAGCTAAGGCTGATGTCTTAGAGGCTGCGAGATTTACGTTTGAGATTTTTGACTTCTTTTAGAAGCTCTTGACGCTCAGTATCACTCAAATTATCACTACCGTCCAAACGTCGTGCACCATCAAAGCGTTTATCCCAATACAAACTATTGAGATCATCAAGGCGAACACTAGCCCCTTTTGAGGGAGAGTGAATAAATTTATTATCCCCAACATAAATACCAACATGTGAGAAAGTCAGGCGCATCGTATTAAAAAATACGAGGTCTCCAGGTTGCAACTCCTCACGATTAACAGGTTTACCAACACGACTCATCTGAGTTGACTTACGTGGCAATAAAAATCCTAGCTTGTCTTTAAATACATAACCAACAAAGCTACTGCCATCTAAACCCGACTGAGGTAACTCTGTGTCCCAGCGATAGCGCACACCAATCACTTCCATGGCGCGATTAATAAGTTCATCTGATTTACCAGAAACGGTATCAACTAAGCGATCTGATGCTCTAAAAATATACGACTTACCCGCCTGAAACATCGTCTCTTTAGAGGCCCCTGATTCAGGAGCAGAGTCAAGCACCTTATCTGCAGCCTGCGCAGAAATAGCGACTGCAAAATAGAGTGCAAGCCCTAAGCTAAAAAATGCGCTTAGCTTTGTCATGGGTGTGTGTTTAACCGACATTTTCTCAGTTTAACAAAGAATAAGTGAATAACCAACTCCAGAGCTTATGCTTAAGCCATTGTTTATATTGGTTTTTTTGTAATAATTAGGGCAAAAGCACCAAATTAGGCTATTTCAGCGAGGATGAGTAGGCCCATTAAACTAGCTGAGCAGCTGCAAATAGCTCTTTGGTATAGACCTGTTTGGGATTTTTGATCATATGTTCTGTGTCACCAAACTCAATGACCTTGCCATCTTTTAAGACCATCACCTCATGTGACATAGCTCGAATAACCGCTAAATCATGACTAATCATGAGATAGGCCAAGTTATATTTCTTCTGTAATTCAGACAATAAAGCCAGTACTTGCTTTTGAATTGATACATCTAATGCTGAAGTTGGCTCATCCAACACTAAGATTTGTGGTCGCAAAATTAAGGCTCGCGCAATGGCAATGCGTTGGCGCTGTCCTCCTGAGAACTCGTGGGGATAGCGCGTTAATGCAGAGCGCTCTATTCCGACTTCGCGCAACATATCAACCACACGTGTTTCGCGTTCCGCATTGGATAATTTAGGGAAATGAATATCTAAACCTTCAGAGACAATTTGCATCACATTCATTCGCGGTGATAAGGAACCAAAGGGATCTTGAAAGATTACTTGCAAACTAGAGCGCATTGCACGGCGCTCGACTGGTTTTAAAGTTTGCCAGTCATTACCTAATATATCCACCTCGCCACTCACCTGAGCAGCGGAATCGCCAAGTAACCCTAGCACTGCCATACCAAGAGTGGTCTTACCTGATCCAGACTCGCCAATAATGCCGATCGTTTGACCCTGCTTTAAGCTAAAGCTCACTTTACGCAATACTTTATGTGGCAGTGGTTTTTGAAACCAGGAAGATTGCGTACTTGGATAAGCCACTGACAAATCTTCAGTCTTTAGTAACACTGGGGACAAAGGCATGACTGGCGCTATATCCCGAGAAGGCTCGCTATTGACTAGGGTCCGGGTATAAGCATCCGTGGGATGATCAAACACCTGTTTAGTTGGGCCTGCCTCCATTAGATTACCCTGGTTTAGTACTGCAACACGTTGTGCAAAATGTTTTACCAAATTCAAATCATGGGTAATGAGTAATATCCCCATACCGCCATCATCTTTAGATTCTTCCTGTAACTCAATAAGTAGTTCGAGAATTTGCAAGCGCAAACTGACATCCAGCGCAGTAGTGGGCTCATCAGCGATCAAGAGACGAGGCTTGCAGGCAAGTGCCATCGCAATCATCGCCCGTTGTCTTTGCCCTCCAGAGAGTTGATGAGGATAAGAATGAAAACGGCGCTCAGGTTCTGGAATACCAGTTTTCTTCAACAAATCAATCGCCGCATCGACACTATCTGATTTAGAAATGAGTGGCTGATAGATCTGCACTGCTTCAATGATTTGATTGCCTACCGTAAATAGGGGATTGAGTGCTGTCATGGGTTCTTGAAAGATCATCGCAATTTCACTACCCCGAATTTGGCGTATCTCTTGCATAGGCAATGACAACAAGTCGACCATCTCATGAGCGCCCTGCTGATTCCACAATATCCGCCCTGAAACTTGTGCACCCTCAGGCTCTAATCTCAATGGCGCCAAGGCAGTTAATGTCTTACCAGAACCAGACTCGCCTACCAAGGCAACTCGCTCACCAATTCCAATTTCAAGATCGAGATTTTTGACGGCAAACTTTGCGCGACGCCCTAGCCCAAATGAAATACTCAGATCCTCATACTTTAATAGCGGGGGAATGGGTGCCTTACTCATGAGCGACCTCCACTCATCAAGCCAGCCTTACGAGAATCAAATGCATTGCGTAATGCTTCACCCATGAAAGTAAGTAGTAATAAGGTGCCGACCAGAACGACAAAAGTAGATAAAGAGATCCACCAAGCATCTAAATTACTTTTACCTTGAGAGAGAAGCTCCCCCAAGCTTGGTGTTCCGGGTGGTACGCCTAAACCTAAAAAATCCAAACTGGTTAAAGACAAAATAGCGGCACTCATGCGGAAGGGTAGAAAGGTTATTACTGGCGTCAAACTATTGGGCAAAATATGACGCCACATAATTTGAAGATTAGTCAAACCTAAGGCACGTGCAGCGCGCACATACTCTAAGGCGCGGTTACGGAAGAATTCTGCTCGCACATAATCAGAAAGCCCCATCCAACCAAAGGCCGCGAGCAAAATAATCAGAAGCCAAATACTGGGGTTAAAGATAGAGGCAAAAATAATCAGTAAATACAGCTCTGGCATCGCCGACCAAATTTCAATTACGCGCTGCGATACCAAATCAAATTTGCCACCAAAAAATCCCATCAGGGCACCTGTCAAAATGCCAACGCTAACGCCCACAATGGTCAGCGCCAAACCAAATAGGATGGATAAGCGAAATCCGTAAATTAAACGAGCCAATACATCACGTCCACGATCATCCGTACCTAACCAGTTGTCCCAAGAAGGCGCGGCTGGATTAGGCGCTTTTGAAAAGTAATTGAGTGTTTGATAGTTGTAAGGAATGGGTGGATAAATAGCCCAATTACCATTACTAGTGATATTGCGACGAATATCGGGATCCAAAAAATCAGTTGGTGTAGCAAAGTCACCGCCAAAGACTGTCTCAGGCTGACTTTTAATAATAGGGAAATAAAATTGTCCTTGATAACGGACCACCAAGGGTTTGTCGTTAGCAATCAACTCTGCACATAATGAGAGGCCAAAAAGAATCATAAAGATCCATAAGCTGGCATACCCCATACGACTATTTTTGAAGCGATGCCAACGGCTCATGATCCACCTCCAGCACCAAATTGAATGCGCGGATCAACGTATACGTAACATAGGTCTGAGATCAGTTTTGTAAATAGCCCAATTAAGGTAAAGAGATAAAGGGTGCCAAATACAACCGGGTAGTCTCTGCGCATCACGGATTCATAAGAGAGCAAACCTAGCCCATCAAGTGAAAATAAAGTTTCAATCAAAAGGGAGCCAGTAAAGAAGGCCCCAATAAAGGCCGCTGGGAAACCTGTTACTAGGGGCAACAAAGCATTGCGAAATACATGTTTCCAAAGTACCTGTTTTTCGGTAAGACCTTTGGCTCTTGCAGTTAATACATATTGTTTACGAATTTCTTCTAAAAATGAATTTTTTGTGAGCATCGTCACGACAGCGAAATTTCCTAAGACAGAAGCGGTAATGGGTAAGACTAAATGCCACAAATAATCCATCACCTTGCCCATGAGAGTCAAATCATTCCAGTTATCCGATGTAAGGCCTCGCAGAGGAAATATTTGCAGAAAACTACCGCCACCAAAAATAACTAGCAATAACACGCCAAGCACAAAGCCTGGAATCGCATAGCCCACCAAAATCATCGTACTAGTCACTGCATCAAAACGAGATCCATCTCTCACGGCCTTAGCAATGCCCAGAGGTATCGATACTAAATAGGTGAGAAAGAAAGTCCACAGACCAATACTGATCGATACCGGTAATTTAGATACTACTAACTGCCATACACTTTGATGTTGGTAATAACTTTGGCCCAAATCGAATTGAGCAAAGCGCTTGAGCATCATAAAATAACGTTCTAAGGGTGGCTTATCAAAGCCGTATAAAGCCTTTACTTCTGCTAAACGTTCCGCATCAATTCCTTGGCGCCCGCGATAAGTGCTGCCGCCACCAGAAGACTCTGCCCCGCTGACCGCAGCATCACCTTTGCCTTTTAACTCCAAGATCATCTGTTCTACAGGTCCGCCAGGAACAAATTGCACCACTGCAAAAGTCAAAGTCAGGACGCCCAGCAAAGTAGGAATCATGAGGAGTACTCGCTTGAGGATATAAGACCACATTTGACCTTGCATTATTGAGCCCCTCCTTTCCACCAATTCATCAAAATCCACATCTCAGCGCTGTAATACAAAGGCGGATCGGGATATTGCATTTCTTTTCGGTAAGCAACGCGATGTGTAGGGTTGTACCACTGCGGAATCACAAGGTAGCTATTCCACAATACTCGATCAAGCGATCTAGTCGCAGCTTGAAGCTGTTCGCGTGTTTCAGCTGTAGTGATCGCTTGTACTAAAGCATCTACGACTGGTGACTGAATACCAATCACGTTATCAGAGCCTTTTTCTTTGGCCGCTTGACTACCAAAGCGGTCCCATAATTCATTGCCTGGACTTTGAGAATCAGGAAAGCGGATTGTCGTCATATCAAAATCATATTCATCCATCCGCTTCTGATGCAAAGCAAAGTCACTGGTTCGAATATCCACTTGAATACCAAGCTTTTCTAAATTACGCACATAAGAAGAAAGCACCCTTAAGAAGAATGGTCCATCTTCGACCATTTCAAAACGAAATGGCTCGCCCTTTTCATTTCTCAGAGCGCCGTCCCGATACTGCCATCCAGCATGCATCAATAACTCTCTTGCTTTACGTAAATTTTGTCTCAAGCTAGACGGCTCTGCAGTGGAGGGCGCTGGGGGCATTGGACCAAAGACGGCATCAGGTACCCATTGAGGGTACTTTTCCTTCAAAGGCTTTAATAGTTTTAACTCTGCCTCAGTTGGCTTGCGAGGTCCATCGAAATTGGCACTGAGGTCACTATTTGTAAAGAAGCTATTAATACGACTGTATTGATCAAAAAAGAGTTGGCGATTAAGCCATTCAAAATCTAAGGCATAACCCAATGCCTGACGAACCCGCGGATCTTGAAATAGTGGTCGACGCAAATTCATTGCAAACCCTTGCATGCCAGCGCCGTTGTGATTTAAGAAGGACTTCCTAATGAGAGTTCCGTCATTAAAACGTGGTCCAACATAACTCTTTGCCCAGTTTTTTGCGCGGTACTCTACTAAAGCATCAAACTCGCCCGCCTTAAATGCCTCTAAACGAACAGTATCGTCACTGTAAAGTTTGTACACGATGCGATCAAAGTTGAAAAAGCCAACACGCACATTTAAAGTATTGCCGCCCCGATCTGCCCAGTAATTTGGGTTGCGCTTAAAGATCATGGTCTTACCTGCTTTGTAAGACTCGATAATGTATGGGCCACTAGCGATTGGTAACTCAAAACTCAATTTATCAAATGGCGTAATCGATCCATCCGCCTTCTTGCCCCAGTTACGCGAAAACACTGGCAAAGTACCGACCATCACCGGTAATTCAGGATTCCGATTTTTAAAGTCGTAGCGAATCACTCGCTCAGAAACTACTACCGCTTGTTTCACATCAGCATAGACTGTACGAAACTGTGGATTAGCAAGCGGACTCATTAAAGTATCAAAGCTATATTTAACGTCACTCGCCAAAATCGGACTGCCATCTGAGAATGTTGCCTCTGGACGAATCCGAAATGTCACTGACATCTTGTCCGATGCAACGGAAATATCTTCTGCGATTAATCCATAAGCACTGGAAACTTCATCTGCGCTACCAACTGCAAGAGATTCAAACATCAACTGCGCAACACCAGGTGCGTTTACGCCACGCAAAGTAAATGGGTTGAACTTATCAAAACTCGTGCGCCTATCTGGATTGGGTAAAACTAAGGTGCCACCCCTCGGTGCATTCGGATTAACGTAATCAAAGTGGCTAAAGCCATCGGTATACTTCGGCTTGCCATACTGTGCGATACCTTGCGAAGCCTGCGCAGCATTCACCCCGACTCCAATGAGGAGAGCTAAAAAGCAAAAATGAACTATTTGACGAATAGGGCTTAGCTTAGGCATATATGCAACAATTGTAGATAGCAAATCATATTTGAAGCAAAGGACACAATATGGGCTTTCTCTCCGGCAAAAAAATTCTCGTTACCGGTCTCCTTTCCAACCGTTCTATCGCCTATGGCATTGCCAAGGCCTGCCATCGTGAGGGTGCTGAATTGGCCTTTACCTACGTTGGCGAGCGTTTTAAGGACCGGATCGTTGATTTTGCAAAAGAATTTAATACAGAACTGATCTTTGACTGTGATGTGGGGAGTGATGAGCAAATTTCAGCCCTTTTTAAGGATTTAGCCAAAACATGGCCCCAGTTCGATGGTTTTGTGCATGCTATAGGCTTTGCCCCTCGTGAAACAATTGCAGGTGATTTTTTGGAAGGCCTTTCGCGTGAAGGCTTCAAAATTGCCCATGACATCTCCGCCTACAGCTTTCCGGCAATGGCTAAAGAAGCCCTCCCAATGTTGCGGGATAAATCTGCCTTACTCACACTGACCTACCTAGGCTCATTTCGTAACGTTCCTAACTACAACACTATGGGATTAGCTAAGGCATCATTAGAAGCATCCGTACGCTACCTTGCTGGTTCTGTAGGGCCTAAGAATATCCGCGTAAACTGTATTTCAGCTGGACCTATTAAGACCTTGGCTGCCTCTGGTATCAAAAACTTTAGCAAAATATTGGAGGCTGTTGAACAAGATGCCCCCTTACGTCGCAATGTCACCATTGATGATGTAGGTAACACGGCTGCCTTCCTCTTGTCTGATCTAGCCAACGGCATTACCGCTGAAATCATCTATGTAGATAATGGCTATAGTCATGTAGTGGGCGGAATGGGCTCAATATGAGCATTCCATTAAGCGAGGCCCTCAAGTTTTGGGCCAAGCTCGGTTTTATTAGCTTTGGTGGGCCCGCCGGACAGATCGCAGTCCTCCATCAAGAATTAGTTGAAAAACGTCGCTGGATTTCCGAACGGCGCTTTTTGCATGCGTTGAACTATTGCATGCTCCTTCCAGGACCCGAAGCCCAACAGCTTGTCACTTATATAGGCTGGCTGATGCATCGCAGTTGGGGCGGCATTATCGCTGGCACACTTTTTGTCTTGCCTTCCCTGGTGATTCTGATTGCTTTGTCCTGGATATATCTCACCTTTGGACAGGTGCCATGGATTGCAGCGCTCTTTTTTGGAATTAAGCCAGCAGTCGTTGCGATTGTTTTGCATGCAGCCGTTCGGATTGGTAAGCGGACCATTCATAATCAAGCATTGAAGTGGATTACGCTTGGCTCCTTTTTAGCCATTTTCATTCTCAATGTATCTTTCCCAATGATTGTCATCATTACAGCAATCATTGGGTATTGGGGTGGTAAGCGCTATCCAGAATATTTCCAACAAAGCAGCAGTCATGGCAATACAAAAGATATTGGTCACGGAACCGCCATGATTGATGATAACACACCAACCCCAGATCACGCACAATTTAATCTTCAGAAAACTTTACGCCATAGTGCTATTGCACTATGTTGCTGGCTGCTTGCGATTGGAATATTGATAAGCTATTTTGGTTGGAAGACGCTTTACCCACAATTAGCATGGTTCTTTACAAAAGCTGCTTTTCTCACTTTTGGTGGAGCATATGCAGTACTACCGTATGTTTACCAAGGAGCTGTAGATCATTTTCAATGGTTGAGTGCCAATCAAATGATTGATGGACTGGCTCTTGGAGAGGCAACTCCAGGTCCACTTATTATGGTGGTTGCTTTTGTCGGATATCTTGCTGGACATATTCAGCACCTAATCGGAAGCGCTAACCCATTTTGGTTTGGTGTTCTGGGCGCCTGTGTTGCTACCTGGTTTACCTTCTTACCCTCCTTCTTTTTTATTCTGGTTGGTGGGCCGCTGATTGAATCAACCCACGGCAAGCTAGGCTTTACAGCACCCCTCACTGCCATTACAGCAGCAGTTGTTGGTGTGATTGCCAACCTAGGTTTATTTTTTGCCTATCATGTTTTTTTACCACGAGGCTTTGGGGGATCCATCTCTTGGATATCCATCATCATTTGCTTATTGGCCGGCCTAGCCCTATTTAAGTTTCAAAAAGGGGTTGTAACTGTGATTGGATGCTCTGCCCTAGCAGGCTTATTGAGCTATTTTGTAGCTGTTTTGATGCCTTAAGTATTTTCACAAGATTGGCATAATGGAACTTATGCGTATTGAACCTCAAACTATCACCCATCTTCAAGAGTGGGTCGGCAAATCCGAATCACTTTCGGATACCGTCACCGCTGCCCCAGTTCGAGCACTATCGGCAACTCTTGACCGAGAGGACCCCGCTCCCACTAAAGCTACTTTTCTGCCTGAACTGTGGCATTGGCTCTATTTCTTACCCCATGCTCGCGAGTCAGAAATCGGGCCTGATGGCCACCCTAAACGCGGTGGATTTTTACCTCCCGTTCCTCTTCCTCGTCGGATGTGGGCAGGCAGCCGAATTCAGTGGCTGGCCCCGCTTTCTGTTGGAGATGAAATTAAGCGCATCTCAACTATTGAGTCGGTTACCCACAAAGCTGGACGCAGTGGTGATCTCATCTTTATATTAGTTCAACACCAAATTTCTAATCAGCAAGGTCTTGCCATCATTGAAGAACATGACATCGTCTATCGCGATGCGCCTAGTCAAGATGACAAGCCAGTTACTCCTGCGCCCGCCCCTACAGATGCTGAATGGAGTAAGACGATTACTCCAGATGATGTATTTCTTTTTCGTTACTCAGCTCTCACCTTTAATGGTCATCGCATTCATTACGACCGCAAATATGTCACTGAGGTTGAAGGCTACCCAGGGTTAATTGTTCATGGCCCTCTGATTGCAACCTTACTGGTAGATCTGGTCCGCCAAAGTATTCCCGCTTGCAGATTAAAGAGTTTTGAATTCCGCGCTATTCGCCCTACTTTTGATATCAAAATTTTTAAAGTATGTGCCAAGCCCGATTTAGAAAAAGATCCTTCAGGAAAAACGATTGCCATTTGGGCGCAAGATCATGAAGGATGGCTCACCATGCAAGCAAGTGCAGTACTTGCCTAAGGTAAATTATTTTTATGCCAAATCAACACTTATCTCAAGAATTAGCCAGCTTTGCATCCAAGCTACAAGCAAAAGATATTCCCGCTTCTGTCATGAATCGTGCTGAAGATTTTTTGGTGGATTGGTTCGGCTCTGCTGTCGCAGGCAAAGGCTCTCGACCGGTTGAAATCATTGCCCAGTTTGCTCAAAATATGGGGGGTTTTGAGGCTCATCCAGGACCCTCAGAAATTTTAGTGACTCGTAAAAGTTCAAGTCCTTTTTTAGCAGCGATGGCGAATGCTGCTGCCTCTCATGTTGCAGAACAAGATGATGTTCATAATGGCTCAGTTTTTCATCCGGCCACGGTAGTATTCCCCCCTGCACTTGCCTGTGCTCAAGCAATTGGTGCTTCAGGTGAAGATCTGCTGGTAGCTGCAGTTGCTGGATATGAAGTGGGTATTCGAGTCGGTGAATTTTTAGGTCGTTCGCATTACAAGGTATTCCACACAACTGGTACTGCTGGTCCGATCGCTGCTGCTGCAACTGTCGGAAGATTATTAAACCTCAATCCCAATCAAATGCTACATGCCTTTGGCTCGGCAGGAACTCAGTCTGCTGGACTTTGGGAATTCCTGCGAGATGCTGCTGATTCAAAACAACTACATACTGCTCATGCTGCTTCGACTGGTTTAATGTCTGCTTATATTGCGCAGGCAGGATTTACAGGTGCTCAACATATTCTGGAAGGCAAACAAGGTTTGGCGGCAGGAATGTCTAGTGATGCCGATCCAAGTAAGTTAGTTGACCAACTTGGTACGCGCTGGGCACTTGCAGAAACCAGTTTTAAATATCATGCCTCCTGCAGACATACTCACCCTGCTGCCGATGCCTTGCTGCAAGTGATGCTGGCACACAAACTAAAGCCAGGTGATATTGCTAGAGTGGAAACACTAGTGCATCAAGGCGCCATTGATGTCCTTGGCCCAGTTATTAACCCTAGCACCGTGCATCAGTCAAAATTTTCCATGGGTACGGTTTTGGCAATTATTGCCCATTACCAATTTGCTGGTCTGCAAGAATTTGATCAGCATTTTCAGGATGATGCTATTTGTCTTTTTCGCGATCGCGTCACGATGACACTGGATTCTGAGGTTGATACCGCCTATCCTCAACGATGGATCGGTAAAGTTAAAGTGCATCTCAATAATGGCCAAATTCTCGATGGCAGAGTAGATGAACCTAAAGGCGATCCTGGTAATACCTTGAGCCGCACTGAGATTACCGATAAAGCAATGCGCCTTGCCGCCTTTAGTGGTGGCGCTACTCCAGCACAAATGACTTCTGCAATTGATTTCTTGTGGAATATTCGCAAACAGTCCAAGATAGGACTATTACTTCCTCAGTCTTAATACTCTTCTTATATGAGCTCCGTTGATAACACTTTAGCCCTTAGCAGTCATTTTCTATTTGTTCCTGGCACACGCCCAGAGCGCTTCCAAAAAGCCTTGGATAGCGGAGCTGATGCTGTTATTTTGGATCTCGAAGATGCCGTCCCTGCGGAAGAAAAAGAACTAGCCCGCAATGCGATTCGCTCTGCCTGGTCATCTTTCACACAAGAACAAAAAGGTCGACTAGTAATTCGCAGTAACTCACCTGGAAGCAAGTTCTACTCTGCAGATTTGATCTTGGTAAAAGAACTCAATATCACCTGCATTCTGATTCCTAAAAGTGAGTCGCCTGATCAGATTAATGGTGCTGCATTGGTATTACCTAACGCTGCCATTATTCCGATGATTGAAACAGCACTTGGTCTTGATCATTTGCGTGAAATTGCAAACTCCAATCAAGTCATTCGTTTAGCTTTAGGTAATATCGATTTACAAGTCGATCTTGGGATGACTTGCAATGCAGATGAAACAGAGTTGCAAACTGCACGATTCCAAATCGTTCTGGCTTCACGTCTGGCGGCAATCGCCCCTCCAATTGATGGGGTTACTCCATCTACTGACAACATTGAGCAAATTACCCATGATGCCGAGCGGGCTAAACGTATGGGATTTGGTGCAAAGCTGTGCATTCATCCCAAACAGGTGGCGATTGTTCAAGCAGCCTTTATGCCTACCCAAGAAGATCTGGCATGGGCCAAAAGAGTGATTGAGGCCGATAAAGCCTCCAAAGGTGGGGCGGTTAAGTTAGATGGCCGCATGATTGACCGCCCTGTGGTACTTTTAGCCCAAAGAACCCTTGCGCTTGCTGGTAAATACTGAGGCTAGAGGCCCCAAAAATACCATAAAAAATGGCAAAATAGTTTCCAAGTATAAATTGGAGACTTCTATGAAATTCAAAAAATCCTTGTTCGCTGGAATACTTGCTGCGGCAAGTGCTGGTGCACTTCTAGCTAGCCAATCTGCAGCTGCACAAAATGCTTGGCCAACTAAATCGATTTCTTTAATCGTGCCTTTCGCCGCTGGTGGACCAACTGACTCTGTTGCACGCTTAATTTCAGTGCCCATGGGTCAAGCTTTGGGTCAAACCGTAGTGGTTGAGAACGTTCCCGGTGCTGGTGGCACCATTGCTTCTACTAAAGTTGCTCGAGCAGCGCCTGATGGATACACCATCTACCTGCACCATATGGGAATGGCAACAGCAAATGCGCTCTATGACAAGCTCCCGTATGACCCAATGACTAGCTTTGAATATATCGGCCAAGTGGCTGATGTACCTATGGTGCTCTTAGGTAAAAAAAGTTTGCCAGCAAACAATTTTAAAGAACTAGAAGCCTATATCAAAGCGAATGGCTCTAAAGTAACTATGGCCAATGCTGGCCCTGGTGCTGTGTCACAGCTCTGCGGACTATTGTTTCAAAGCCGCCTCGGTGTCAAGTTAACCAACGTTCCTTATAAGGGAACTGGTCCTGCCCTAACTGATCTTTTAGGCGGTCAAGTAGATTTACTTTGTGATCAAACAACTCAGACGATTCCTTACATTAAGGATGGCAGCGTTAAGGCTTATGGAACCACTACTTTAAAACGTTTGCCTGCTATTCCAAATGTACCGACACTAGACGAACAAGGCTTTAAAGGTTTTGAAGTGAAGGTATGGCATGGTATGTACACTCCAAAAGGAGTTCCAAAGCCAATCCTGGATAAACTCAATGCTGCACTCAAGAAATCCCTTACATCACCTGACGTCAAAAAACGTCTAGAGGATGCAAATATTGATATCGTATCCGTAGGCAAGATTTCTGAGAATGGTCTTAAAACTCATCTTGATGCAGAGATCAATAAGTGGGGTCCTATCATTCGTAAAGCGAATATTCCTGATTGATCGAACTTGATCATGTTAAAAAGCCACCTTCATGAGGTGGCTTTTTTTTATTGTTCCAAACAAGAGCGATCAGAAATCAGTCTCAAAGCATTATTCAACCTTACCTATTTTCTTCACGATATCAACCATTTGGGAAGACTCTTTGTCCCAATACACTTTAAACTCCGGGGCATCTAGATACTGAATGGGACTGCCTGCTGAATTAATGACTGAACGGACACGGTCATCAACCGCAGCCTGCTTTGCAGCGTCACGTAATTTATTCGTGATACTGTCAGACGTTGCACTGGGAATAAAAAGCCCGGCCCATTGAGCAAATTCGATCTTAATGCCCATTTCTTTGAAACTAGGCACCTCTGGCATACTCGCCAACCTGCCATCACCCCAATGCGCAAGTGCTCGGACCTTGCCCGCTTTAATTTGCTGAACAATAGAGGATGGGCCTGTAGCGAGTGCATCAACTTGTCCACCTAACAACCCCACAATTGCAGGACCTGCTCCCGTGTAGGGAATGTGGACCATATAAAACTTTTCAGAAGATTTCAGCATTTCCATTGGGACGTGCATCGTGCCGTAATTACCAGAAGATCCAAAGTTATATTTGCCTGGATTGGCTCGCATTGCTGCAATAAAAGATTTGTAATCCTTCCAGGGGCTATCTGCCCTCACTACTAAGACCGTTGGATCCGCAGTAAAACGTGCAATCGGTTTGAGTTGATTCAACTGAAAAGATTGCTCACGCCCAACAATCTTATCTGCCTCGGGAATAATAGAGATTGACGATAAAGCCATGAGAATGGTGTAACCATCTGGTTTTGATTTAGCAACTGAAGCCATTCCAATTCCACCACCAGCTCCCGGTTTATTTTCAACTACTACTGGCTGCCCCAAAATTCTAGATAGAGCCTCAGCAACAGGCCTACCCACGGCATCTGCTACGCCACCAGGAGGGAAAGGCACAACCATCGTGATAGATTTAGTGGGCCAAGCCTCGGGAGCCTGAGCCCCAACAGAAGACACCAGAAAACACGATACGCAGAAAGCTAGTAAACGGCTAGTATTCATTTTTTGTCTCACGTTTGTTAATTAGTTATTATTTATAGTCTTATCCTACTACAAGATTCAGCCCAATAAACAGGGGTTTTCCTATAGAAACCCCCAACGGAGATGGTAATTATGAAATATGCAGCATTTTGTTTAAATAGCGATTCGAGTAAAACACGGGTTGGCTCAATTTCAGCTGACGGTACGCTGGTCGAAGAATTCGACCTGGGGGTTGATGTGAGCGAAGATGGCATTGTGGCTATTTTGCGAGCTGACCTTCATGGCAAATTACCAAAACCAATTGCTAGTCATGCATTTGACGAGATCCGTTTGCTTGCCCCCGTACCAAGACCCCGTAGAAATATTTTTTGTGTTGGCAAAAACTATCACGAACATGCTAAAGAATTTTCTAATAGTGGATTTGATAGTAGTGTTAAACCAGGTGAAGATATTCCAAGTCACGCTATTTTCTTTACCAAACCTCCAGAGTCAGTTACTGGCCCCAATACAAACGTCATCATCCCTACTGCAATATCAACTGCGATAGATTACGAAGCAGAACTCACTATCGTGATTGGAAAAGGCGGCAAAGGCATTAGCGAAGCAGTTGCAATGAAGCACGTCTGGGGCTACACCGCCATTAACGATGTCACAGCTCGTGATTGGCAGCAACGTCATAAGCAGTGGTTTTTAGGCAAAAGTTTTGATACTTTTTGCCCTATGGGCCCATGGGTGGTAACTGCCGATCAGCTGGATGCCAATGATATCTCAGTGAAATGCTGGGTGAATGGCGAGTTACGCCAAAATTCCAATACTAAAGATTTAATATTTGATATCCCTAATATGATTGCCACCGTATCTGCCGGCATCACGCTCTACCCTGGTGATCTCATCGCTACAGGCACACCTGTGGGTGTAGGGATAGGGTTTAAACCTCCAAAGTATTTAGTCAATGGTGATGTAGTCGTTGTTGAAATGGGAGGTATTGGCAAATTAGAAAATACCTTTATTGAAAAATAGAGCCGTAAGACATCGTCATTAGCATTGAATTCACTCTAGGGTAGATCTCCATGTACTTACCAAAGCATTTTGAAGTAACTGATTCTGAAATCCTTGCTGATCTGATTGAGAAATATCCATTGGCTACGCTCATTGGATCAATAGGGGATACGATGGAAATCAATCACCTTCCCCTCATGTTAAGTAAGGATCGCTCGCGCTTGTTTGGGCATGTTGCCAAAGCCAATCCTTTACTCAAGATCGCTGAGCAAGCAGTACCCAACTTAACTGCTGTATTTAATGGCCCCAATGCATATGTCACGCCATCTTGGTACCTCACCAAAAAAGAAACTGGGAAGGTGGTTCCCACTTGGAATTACGCTGTAGTGCATGCACAAGGAAAAATCAGCGTGATTCAAGACACTGCATGGCTTCATGGTCATGTTACCCAAATGACCAATACACATGAGCCGACTTATCAATTCCTTTGGAAGGTAGACGACGCTCCCGATGAATATATACAAATGATGCTTAATGCGATTGTTGGTATTGAAATTGAAATCACCAGTTTGGTAGGCAAATTTAAATTAAGCCAAAATCGTCCAGCAGAAGATTATGAAGCAGTGCTGAACGAATTAAGAGCTTCTGCAAATCAAGAGTTACAAGACATGACTCACTTTATGAAGCCCACTTAGGGCGTAATGTAGCCATACTGACGCAAAATGCTCTTTGCTTGAGGGCTTTGTATAAATCGATATAGATTCAATGCCTCGGGTGGTGCCCCCTTCATTAATACCATGCGCTGCTGAATCGGTTGATACTGTCTATCGTCGACTAAAACATAACTAGCATGCTTCATCACTTCAGGTGATGTGGCCAAAGACAGAGCAGTAAAACCTAAATCAGCTGCACCAGTCGCGACATACATTGTTGCAATACTAATGTTATCTCCATAGATGAGTTTATCTTTAGCAAGCTCCCATAAACCTTCTGACTTAAGATATTCAACAGCAGCCTTTCCATAGGGCGAAAGTTCTGGCTTAGCAATCGCAAGCTTATTCGCCCTAGAGATTGCCTTAGCGATATCAGTCTTATTGTTTACGATAGGGGGATTTGAGCTTTTTTTAGCAATCAATACCAATTTACCAATGGCATAGATACTCCCTTCATCGACTGTTTTGCCATTTTTATGCAACTCAAGCGGATAATATTCATCTGCCGCAATCAACAGATTGTAAGGAGCTCCATTCATGATTTGAGCAGTAAAGTTCCCTGATGATCCGAATATAACCCTAAATTCAGGCTTGCTAGTCGCCCGAAATGCTGTGTTGATTTCAGCAAAGGCGTCTTTCATGTTCGCCGCAACTGCGATTGTGACTGGCTGGGCTCCTAAGATTTGAGCACAAAACAACAGAAGAGCAGCAAGAATAGAGCGCATCGTTTTTTTTACATAAACCACAATAGGTTCAGTTTAAATCCAGCCAGCAATCTGACGCTTTAAACCGATCGATTTATAGCCGGGAATCTCCTCGGACAACTGTCGAATCTTACGAATCAGCCTCACTACATCTTTATCTACCGCCAATTCATCTGACATGGCCAAGAAAAAGAGCTCATCCTTTAGTTGGATAAAGTCTAGGCCATTTTCGATTGCAATGCTTTTAACCCCCATACCAACATCCGCCTTTTTCGCCAAAATAGATGTGGCAATCGCAGTGTGGGTAAATTCTTCATGCTCATAGCCCCTGATCTTCTTGGGATCAATTTTTTCTTTATTCAATACTGTATCTAACAGTAAACGGGTGCCAGAACTTTTTTGCCGATTAATAAATCGAATATTTGAGCGTAACAAATCTCGTACGCCTGTAATATTAAGAGGATTCCCCTTACTAATCATCAGACCCTGCACTCTTTTCATGACTGGAAATATTTGCATCCCTTCCTTTTGCAAGCGCTTAGCAATTGTCTTTGAAGCCTGCAGATCAGAAACGTGATAGCCGGCAATGTCTGTCTCGTAATTGAGGAGACGCTCTAAGGCCTCACCAGAGCCTGCGGTACCGAGTTCAAACTTTTCAAAACCAGAAACTGCAGCCTGAATAATAGGATCACTACTGCTTACAAACCTCCAACGCTTCTCGGACTTATTCCGAAACAATGCAAACCCCTCCTCTAAATGAGCAAGGCTTGTTTGTCCGAGCCTATGAGTCTTTTCATCAAAATCTTCGGTAAATTGAATCAAGTATTTCGCATATTCAGAGAGTTGTGAGCCATGCCCCCGGACTCGCTCCATCAATTTGAAACCTAGTGCTGTCTCCACCTCATTGACTTTTTGCCATACATTTCGGTAGGACAGGCCAGCCTTTTTGCAGGCAGACATCAAAGTCTTGCCCTGGTCAATATCTCTTAGCAAGCTTGTTAGCCATACCAGATCAATGATGGCTGGGTCTTTGGCATTTTTACCCCCAAATATTAGGGTAGGTCTAATCTGGATTCGCATATGTAATTTTTTGCATATTGATGTTTTGTAGTATGACAGATATTAACTGAACATTACTGGGGACACCATATGCAATTTTTCTGTGCTCGCCTCCTAGCGATCTCTATCGCAACATTGAGCTTGCTAAGCCAAAATGCTGTTGCTCAAGAAAAAAGTATTGTGGTTTCATCCACTACCTCTACTGAGCAATCTGGTCTATTTGGCTTCATCTTGCCAATCTTCAAAATGAAATTAGGCATCGATGTCAAAGTAGTGGCCGTAGGTACTGGTCAAGCATTAGATATTGGCCGTCGAGGTGATGCCGATGTTGTCTTTGTACATGACAAACCCGCTGAAGAAAAATTTGTGAGCGAGGGTTTTGCGACTCAACGTAATGAAGTAATGTATAACGATTTTGTATTAATCGGCCCTAAATCTGACCCAGCTAAAATTGCGGGTGGTAAAGATATTCAAGCAGCCTTTAAAAAAATTGCTTCTTCTCAAGCGCCATTTGTATCTCGTGGAGATAAAAGCGGTACTCATGCAGCAGAGTTCCGCTATTGGAAAGACGCAGGAATCACACCTACTCCCAGCACTTCATGGTACAAGGAGACGGGCTCTGGTATGGGGCCAGCCCTGAATACTGCCTCAGGAATGAACGGCTATATCTTGGCCGATCGCGCTACTTGGCTTACCTTTAAAAACCGTGGTGATTTGACTATCCTAGTACAAGGCGATCCTAAGCTCTTTAATCAATATGGCGTCATGTTAGTTAATCCAGGCAAATATCCAAGTGTGAAAAAGGCTGAAGGACAAGCCTTTATTGATTGGATTCTCTCCAAGAATGGCCAAGATGTGATTGCTAGTTATCAAATTGGCGGTGAACAACTCTTTTTTCCGAATGCTAAAAAGTAAGACATCAACTGAAATAGAAAAAGCCCGCATCTGCGGGCTTTTTCTTAGCAATAAAGCCTTACTTCTTAGGCGTTACAAATCCAATTGCAGTATCGTCGATGTACTCAATCATGACATCATCGCCTACCTTGAATTTATCAAGTCCTAGCACGCTTTGATCTACTTTTACTTTTTGCTTCTCGCCATTAGGCATAGTGAAAGTAACAACGCGTGACTTAGCATCGATAGTAGAAATCTTTACCGTAGCGTAAATAGTATCTGTTGTCTCTTCAAATGGTTTTGCTGAGCCCTTACCCGCGACTGTTAAAGAACGCACACCTGAAACACCTGGTTTGGCATCCTTGCCTGCCGCTGTTAAACCAACAGCGATTGCTTGCGCATGCTCAACTACAAAAATATCACCTTTTTTAACTTTTTCTAGATCATTAATCTGTTTGGAAACATTCATCTGAGCCAAGTTTCCATTAGAGTCCTTCAAAACTACGATGCGCTTCTTTAGGTCTACCGAATCGACAGTGGCAGTTAATACCGCTACTTCAGCAGCCAACGGAAGCATCTTGGCTGGCGCTTGCGCAAAAGTGGCACCTGCAAATACAAGGCCTGTAGCGGCAAATAAACTGGAAATAATCGTTTTTTTCAAAATTGCTCCTAATAGAGTGAAGGGTCATATCAGCCAAATAGCTGCTCAATCATTTTACCTACGGTATATTTCATTTCGAAACTACTTAAAATTGTTTTTCTCACGTAAATTAGACTAATAGTGATATTGATTCAATCCTGGCAGCAAGCATCCAAAAATGCCCATGCTATTCGTAAACAAGTGTTCATTGAGGAACAGGGAGTACCTCAAGAACTCGAATTAGATGAGTTTGACCCCTTATGCTGGCATGCCTTAGCCTTTGAAGGCACGCAATGCATTGGTACTGGAAGGTTAGTTGCTATGGGAGTCAATGAAGGGCAAATTGGAAGAATGGCAGTTTTGCCTTGCTTTCGTGGCAAGGGGACCGGAAAAGCCATACTGCTTAAGCTCATTAAACTAGCTCAGTCTCAAAATATTTCTAGCCTGATGCTTCATTCTCAGGTGCTAGCAATCCCTTTTTATGAAAAATACGGCTTTACTCCTCAAGGACCCATCTATGAAGAGGCCGGCATTGATCATCGTAATATGATTATCCTATTGCCTATTTCTCACTAATTTAGAATGACTACTCCCCCCACTCCATATTTACATCGTGTTTGCTACTCCGATACCGATGCCGCTGGTTTTGTTTACCATGGTCGTTATCTAGAAATTTTCGAACGCAGTCGTGCGGAATGGCTGTATCAGCGAGATCTGAGTCCTACTAAACTAATCAATGAGTTTGGCATATTGCTTCCTGTGCACGAACTCAGCATGCATTTTTATAAGCCCGGTAGATTGGATGACCTTCTCTATATCGATCAAGTCATTGAGAATCGAGGAAGAACGCGAGTAGCAGTAAAGCAAACGGCTAGCCGTATGATTCAGGACGGCGACACAAATGATTTACAAATCATTGCAAGTGCTTTGATACATATTGTTTGCGTGGATACAAAAACACTCAAACCCAAAGCTTTGCCTGAATGGTTATTTATCAATTAAGCAGATCATGACAGACGGAAAATTACTCAGCTTTGTTCAAAAACTCACGCATTTGATTGAGCAAAATCCAAGCGAAGAGATCATCTTTGTCGAAGGAAAAGCCTTGCTTAAGAATCTCATTTCAGTAGATGACTGGCTTCCTGAGGAATTTACTAAACCACATCCTCAGCATTACCAGCAATATTTGCTTTACGCAGATCCTTTGGATCGCTTTTCAGTGGTGAGCTTTGTGTGGGGACCAGGTCAAAAAACACCCGTGCACAATCACACTGTTTGGGGAATGGTGGGTCAACTACGCGGAGAAGAAAAAGGGACTCATTATCACCAACAGCCTGACGGCAGCTATCAAGCCGGCACCATCGTCATCTCATCACCAGGTCATGTCGATACTGTTTCTCCAAATAGCCATGACATTCATGAAGTAGCCAATAACCATCATGACCAGACCTCAATCAGCATTCATGTCTATGGTGCCAACATTGGAAAAGTAGAGCGTACTACTTATAATCCTGACACAGGCCTTGAAAAAAAGTTTACTTCTGGTTATGCCAATACAGCGGCTCCAAAGCTCTAGGCCGCCCCATATTCATTCACCTTTAGTAATGAATGTAAAATAGTAGCTCTTACTGCAAATGCTTTAGCGTAGCAGCTCACCCTGTTGGCCGGGATTGTCTTTTCATTGAATACGGGCCAATCATTTATTGGTTCCTATGTTATTTACTGATCTCGGTTTATCCGAACCCATTCTTCGTGCAATTTCTGAAGAGGGCTATACCAGCCCTACCCCCATACAAGCTAAATCGATTCCAGCCGTCCTAAAGGGCGGTGACTTACTTGCCGCAGCACAAACCGGCACTGGAAAAACTGCCGGCTTTACACTTCCGATTTTGCAACGTTTAAGTACTAGCCCTAAACCAAGCGGTAAACGCCCCCTACGAGTGCTAATTCTGACTCCTACCCGAGAACTTGCAGCGCAGATCCAAGAATCTGTCATGACCTATGGAAAATATACTGGCCTAAAGTCTGCTGTGATCTTTGGTGGAGTTGGTGCCAATCCACAGATTAAGGCAATTGCAGCTGGCTTGGATATTCTGGTTGCCACTCCAGGTCGCCTCTTAGATTTAATGTCGCAAAAATATGTTTCATTAAATGATATTGAAATATTAGTACTCGATGAAGCAGATCGAATGCTGGATATGGGGTTCTTACGAGACATTAAAAAGATTCTGGCAGCTTTACCTAAAAAGCGTCAGAACCTCTTATTTTCTGCAACCTTCTCTACAGAAATTAAATCACTTGCGGGTAGCTTACTCAATTCACCTGAATTAATTGAGGTAGCGCGCAGTAATAGCGCTAATGAAGCGATTGCACAATTGATTCATCCAGTTGATAGAAATAAAAAGCAACCATTACTGGCGCATCTGATTCAGTCAAACGATTGGAAGCAGGTATTAGTCTTTACACGCACTAAGCATGGTGCCAATAAGCTAGTGACTCAATTAGAAAAGGATGGGATCACTTGTATGGCGATTCATGGCAACAAAAGTCAAACAGCTCGTACCAAGGCATTGGCTGACTTTAAGGCAGGTAAATTAACCGCCTTGATTGCCACTGATATTGCCGCACGAGGGATTGATATCGATCAACTACCCCATGTAGTGAACTATGACCTACCTAATGTATCGGAAGATTATGTCCATCGCATTGGTCGAACAGGCCGCGCAGGATCAAATGGGGTTGCCGTATCCCTGGTATGTGTGGATGAACATCAAATGCTCATAGATATTGAGAAGCTGATTAAGCAAAAATTACCGCAAGAGATCATCGCTGGATTTGAGCCCGATCCCAATGCTGTTGCTCAACCTATCCAACTTCGGAGTCAGCAACATCAACAGTCGAGAAAACCCGGTAGCCAGAAGTCAGCTAGCGGCAACTCAAGCGCACCACGAGGTAAGCCATCAACTAAGCGCAGTGCCCCGCCAAAGAAGAGCTTTAGTAGGTAAATCTGTTGTTGTGAAGGACGTTCCTCAGCTGCCTTTTCCAATAAGAATATTTCCTGGGGCACGTGCCATAGGTCAAATGAGTAAGCGCCAAGAAAAAGCTTTGGTTATTTCTTAATTTACACTTCTGCACTAACGGAAGTCATTCTTTTCTGGCGGCTAAATAATGAACGCCCTGGGGTCCATAGCTTTCTGAATGTAGCTCCTCAAAACCTAGATGAAAAACACTGCCTGTGCTGTAATGGCTTGTGCTTCCCTTGATAGTTAGGTCAATACTGCCACTCAAGACAAGCGCCTTCACCTCAAATGGATGTGTGTGATGATCTAAGTGCCCATTGGGTTCGCGCAGCACTTCAACAGGATTTGGATAGCCCTCTTGCCCTGAGATTTGAATAAATTGATCGCGATTCATATAGTAATTATAGCGTGCTTATAAACTGCTGATATTCTATTTTTAACGAGGGGGACACATGGTATTTAAAGTCATTGGATTAATAGATTTAACCGACCCGAGTGCATTTGAGGAATACCGCAAGCAGGTTAGCCAAACTGTAGCGCTTTATCAAGGGCACATTGAAGCCCGCGGTGTAATTACCGAGATCTTTTGGAATGAACTTCAATGTATGCCCTTTAGCACCTATGTTGAGCTACATTTTCCAAGCAAAGAAGATGCACATGCTTGGGCACATAGCCTGCAATACCAGTCATTAGTTCCGATTCGAAATCAAGCTATGAAACTAACACTATTCGGAATTGCTATTTGAAGCAAGGCAATAAAAAAGCCTAGCGGTTTAAGGCTAGGCTTACAGATCAGTGGTGTTAAGAATCACTTCTTAGCTTCCATTGCCTCTTTTGCAGCAGTAATTTCTTTACGACGCTCTTTGCATGCTCCAGCAATTTCTTGCAAGGCTTTGCGAGCACGGGCAGCAGATGCCTTAATGCCCTTTTCAATAAATTTTTCGTTTTCAGCTTTATATGTTTCAAAAGCAGCCAACAATGTATCGTGTTGTGACATCTTCTCTCCTCATCATCTAAAAAATATACTTTTTAACCACGAAGTCAGTATATCTCTATAAAAACTATAGAAATCAGCCTATTTCATCAGGGATAACGCCTAGAAAGCAGGAATCCGCGAAATGGGCGCCTTTAATGAAAAGAACGCTAGATAGCTGCAAAAAGCCGATATTCTGGGGCTTAGCAGTCTTATTGCCATGACAGTTATGGCCCCAGCAGGCTCCTAGCTAAGCCTAGGCAAGTCAATTGCCTCTATTAACACCTCCTCCCCGCCTGTGGGGTATTAGATGCCTATGGCGCCCCAGCACTAGCCAAAATGCCACCTGATGCTGATGGGGCTTCTTAGTGCATTTTTTAGGTGTGATCAACACCTTGCTGCTCATTGCTAGCAACAAACATCCTAAGCTCACCACTGATATCAAACAGGAAATAGTATGGGGAATACAGTCGTCAAAAAATCCAACGTAAAATTAGATTAAATGAAAATCAGTAGAGATAAGATGAGCATCGACACCATAAGTTATGAATTTATACGCAACAAACTTCTCAAGAAAGAAGAGATTGCGTTTCTAGATGTCCGAGAAGAGAATCCACATGCGCAAGAGCACCCTCTCTTTGCTGCAAATCTACCCCTTTCACGGTTGGAAATAGACGCTTTTAGCAAGCTACCCCGCAAGGATTTGCCGATTGTGACATTAGATGATGGCGAAGGTTTTGCACAACTGGCTGCTGAACGTCTGATATTACTTGGATATCATGACGTCTCAGTATTTGCTGGTGGTGTGGCTAGTTGGAAGGCTGCGGGCGGAGAAGTATTTAAAGACGTTAATGTACCCAGCAAATCGTTTGGGGAGTTTGTTGAATCAAAGCGTCATACCCCTTCCCTCTCAGCACAAGAAGTCAAACAATTATTGGATGCTAAAGAGGATGTAGTGGTAGTAGATGTAAGGCGCTTTGATGAATACAACACCATGAGTATTCCCACCGGCATTAGCGTGCCAGGCGCAGAGTTAGTATTACGCGTACCTGAGTTGGCACCTAACCCCAAAACCAAAATTATTGTTAATTGTGCTGGCAGGACTCGGAGTATTATTGGTACACAGTCGCTGATTAATGCTGGCATTCCTAATGAAGTCAACGCCTTACGCAATGGCACGATAGGCTGGACCTTAGCAGGGCAAGAACTAGATAAAGGACAGACCCGTCGCTTTCCTGAAGTCAGCGATAAAAATGCGCAAGAAGCAGCTGATCGCGCTCGCAGTGTTGCCGATCAGGCCGGTGTAAAGCGCGCCAGTTTAGATGATGTTGTGCAATGGCAATCACAGGTCGAACGCACTACCTACTTCTTCGATACCCGCACTCCAGAGGAATATGAGGCAGGCCATCTTCCAGGTTTTCGCTCCGTCCCCGGAGGTCAGCTCGTACAAGAAACAGAAATGACTGCGCCCGCTCGCGGAGCACGCATTGTATTAGCAGATCCAAGTGGCGTTAGAGCGAATATGCCCGCCTCATGGTTGGCGCAAATGGCATGGGATGTATACGTATTGGATGGCATCAACACTAGCCACTTGACTGAACGAGGAGTATGGAAGCCACCAATTCCTGAGCTACCTAAGGCTAATCTGGTTGATGCTAAAACACTTTCACTTTGGCTCAAGACAGACAGCAATACCATTGCGATTGATTTGAGTACCCATGCTCATTACATCAAAGGCCATATTCCAGGAGGTTGGTATGCATTGCGCTCTCAACTTGAAGATGCGCTTAAAAAAATACCCCAAGTAGATCGCTACGTTCTGACGAGTAGTCCTAGTGAGCTCGCATTATTTGCTGCGCCAGAACTGGAGAAGTTCACACAAGCCGAGGTATTTGTTCTTGATGGTGGCAACAAAAGTTGGATGGATTATGGGCTGGAATTAGAAAAGGGGGCAACTCACTTAGCCTCCCCTCCTCTGGACCGCTATAAACGCCCATATGAAGGTACAAGTATTGATCCTCAAGCCATGCAGGCCTATCTCGATTGGGAATTTGGCTTGGTAGAGCAACTAGGCAAAGATGGAACCCATCATTTTTGGGTTCTATAAGTCACCTTTAATAAGGCTATCTTTGCCTATGATTTACCTTAGACCGCAATACCTACTGATTCTATTGGCCTGCATGAGTTCAATAGCCTGTGAACGAGACAATTACAGTACCTGGAACTGTACATCTTCCAAAGAATCCAAAATGACAATGGTACTGAAGAAGGCCCAAATGCAGCTGCAAGAACATCGTCTAGATTATTGCGGGAGCTTAGGTGAGCGCAGCTATTTTTCAAAAAAGTGCCCCGCAAACATTCAAGATGCAGACTATGTATTCACACCTTCGTCAGGGACACTGAATAGTACCGCTCAAGATTATCAGTGCACGGTCCTCTAATAGTATGAATCGTATCAGCCCAAAAAAATTACTTTTAAGTAAGTGGACTGCAGTCCATCCCATGGGTAAACAAAAACACTTTTTGGTGAGTAAGGTCATTCTGCGAGAGGATCCTCAACAGGGAATCGAATTGATTGAGATTGAGGCGGTCTATAGCAAAAAAACCAAGCAAATTTGTTGGCGCGAGCTCAGCGATAGTGATCATTGGACTCAGGGGTGGAAATAAAAAAGCTGTTCTTATCCTCATAAGAACAGCTTAGCTTTTAAAAACTAATACTACTTATTTTTTGCCACCAGAAGACTTCTTAACTAAGTCATCAATATTCTTTTCTGCAGTATCAGCGACCTGATTAACAATTTTTCGGCCTTCCTTAAACATCTTTTGTCCAGTGGTAGACATTTCGTGTACCACTTTAGATAATTTATCGGCATGCGATGGCATTTTATTTTCCGCATCCTCTAACCATGACACTAGGGAGCTACGTACCTTCTCAAGATGCTTTTCTGTCTCATCAGCAGCACTCTCTCCTAAATCCTTGAGTACTGATTTGACTTTCTTTTGATAGGTCGCAGCTCTCTTAGCAGCTTCTTTTGTTGCATCCTCCTGCAAACCTTTTAATTTTTCTAGGTCATTTTTAGCGGCTGACTTGGCACTATCCATAGCATTCTTCATGCTCCATTCCATCTCAGCAATGTGATGAGCCCCTAAATCTTTAGCGGCATCTAACAATTTGTGAGAATAATCAAAGAGCTCTTTTGCCTTTTCTTGCTGCCATTTTTGAATTTCTTTGGTGTCCATTCTTACTCTCCCATTAAATTAGCGTTATAGAAACTTCCTTATCTACCACTCTATACCAAAATCACAGAACTGCCAATTACCTACTTTCTGGACATTAATATAAAAGGCATCAATTAAAAAGCTTGCGCACAAGCAAAACCACTTGCCCAAGCCCATTGGAAATTATGCCCACCCAAATGGCCTGTGACATCAACACACTCTCCAATAAAGAATAGTCCTGGATGTTTGCGTGACATCATTGTTTGACCATCCAATTCATTGGTATCGATTCCCCCAAGCATCACTTCAGCTTTCTTCCAGCCTAGAGTACCTGCTGGTTTTACTGACCAATTAGTGAGTAATTCTTTAAGGGCTTGACGATCCTTTTTTGAGACCTCTGCCCATTTACGCCCTAAAAGATTTTTTTGTTCAGCAAATGCTTTTGCCAGCCTCTGAGGTAAAACAGATGCCAAAATTATTTCTGTTGGCTTTAGACGATTATCTTCGCTATTAAATAACTCATCACAATTAAATCCTCCGGGGCGCTCAACTGCTCTTAACCAATCTACGTGAATAGGTTCACCCTCAGTCCAGTAACTACTAGCCTGTAATACTGCTGGTCCTGAAAGCCCTTTATGAGTCAATAGCAAATCTTCATTGAATCGACAAGCACCGTAACGAAATCCCTTGGATCCAGATGCAATTCTGACTGGCACACTAAGGCCAGCCAAATCATTTAGATTGCCAAATGTATCTGCGGTAAAAGATAGCGGCACCAAAGCAGGTTTTGGTTCAATTACATTTAAGTTAAATTGCTTAGCAATATCCAGCGAGAAAGCACTAGCGCCAATTGCTGGCACGGGTAAACCTCCTGTTGCCATCACTACTGCTAATGTTCGCTCCTCACCCTGGCTTGTTTGGACATGCCATTCGCTACCTTTTTGAGCAATAGACTGAACGCTCACGGGATAACAAATCTTTACTGCCCCTTTAGAGCATTCTACTAAGAGCATCTCGATAATTTGTTTTGCAGAATCATCGCAAAATAGTTGCCCTTGATGCTTTTCGTGATATTGGATTCCGTATGAGCTGACCAGTTTGATAAATTCATTTGCGGGGTATCTGGCTAGAGCGCTTTTAATAAAATGTAGATTAAGAGAAAGAAAATGGGCGGGACTGCTATGGATATTAGTGAAATTACAGCGTCCCCCTCCGCTGATCCGAATTTTTTCTCCTAAGATCTCAGCATGATCTAGTACTAAAACTTTTTTACCCAGTTGACCAGCTACACCAGCGCAAAATAGTCCAGCAGCACCCCCGCCAACAATGACAGCATCCCATATTTTGCTCATGTGTTAATTGAAGCGATCTATAGTGTCCGCAGAAATCTTGAGCTTTTCCATGTGACGCTTGGTATAGGCTTGGCGAAAATTTTTAGTCATTGAAATCATCGTCGCTGCAGTCCAGGCAAAGGCAAACATACCTGAAAAAGCGATGATGACGGCTAGCATCTTCCAGCCATCAGGCAGGATATCTTCCATAAAGCCCATGGCAGTATATGCACTACCACTAAATAATATGCTTTCGCCTAGAGTGGGCAATAGCTTCAAGAAATATAGAGATAATCCCCAAATCATGATCTCAGCAATGTGAGTCAAAAATAAAAATAACACACTCAAATAAAAATAGATACTGACTTCAGCATATTTATGCTCGGACAATAACAAGAAAGTTTTTACTTCATAACGTTTAGCAATTTGAAGTAATAAAAGGCCATGAAAGACCATCACCACTATTAACATAATGGCTCCCAGGAGATAGCTGGGGAGATCTAGACTAGTGGTAAGCGTTTGTTGGGTGTTCATATTTTTAAAAGTGAGGCTAATTTTACAGGGGCGTCAGCTTAATTGATACCACTCACTAATAATCTGCCAAGCCTCTTGAGCGGTCTCGACAAAATGGAGTGCCTGCATATCATTCTCATCAATCACGCCAAACTCAATCATTTTTTTGAAATCAACCATTTCAGTCCAAAAGGCCTTGCCCACCAAAATAACCGGGAAACGATCAACCTTTTTTGTCTGCATCAAGGTTAATACTTCAAATATTTCATCAAAGGATCCAAACCCCCCAGGAAAAGAAACAATTGCTCTCGCCCTGATCATGAAATGCATCTTACGTAAGGCGAAGTAATGAAAGCGGAAACTCAGGCCAGGACTAATATAAGGATTGGGATGCTGCTCTCTAGGTAAGCTGATATTAAATCCGATAGTTTGATCACCAGCTTCAAATGCTCCTCGGTTAGCCGCTTCCATAATTCCTGGACCGCCACCAGTACAAATATATAACTTACTACTACCCTGTTCTTGTATTGCATTGTATTGAGCAACCAATCTACCAAACTCTCTAGCTGACTCGTAATATTGACTATGTAGTAAGGCTTTTTTGGCTTCCTGCAACTCTTCTGAAGTGCTTGCCTTTGCCTCTAGCTCCAAGGCGCGCTCATGACTTACAAAACGAGTGGAGCCAAAAACGGTAATCGTGTGCTCAATACCATGTTCATTTAATAGAATTTCTGGTTTGAGTAATTCGAGTTCAAAGCGAATACCAATCGTTTCGCGACGGGAAAGAAAAGCCTCATCGTCAAAGGCAAATTTGTAAGAATCTATTGAGTTTTCTTCAGAAAGCTGACTTTTTTTGATATTCAAAAAATCTGTAATGGTCTGAGAATTACTCGTTGGGAGCTTTGAGCTCATGTTAAAACCTTTGCTAAGTAAATTAGCTCCATCTTACCTTTTAGGCCATACTCGATTGAATACTTGGCTTCGAAAGTGAAAACCCGTGTCTGCACCTATCTAAAGCCTGGGTCAAGACTAGGTGGATTTATGGATATACCCCACCCCTAATAAGGTTTAGTATTGCGGCAATTACAACCAAATCGAAGGAATAGTAATGAGCAATCGTTCACTCATCATCATGGTACTGGTATTAGTTGGTGCCACTGCTTATTTACTCATCAAAGGCGACGGCGATATTGATATGGGCGGCGAGAAGCATGGTGCTGAAGCAGCTCATATCCAAGAGGCTAAGAAAGACGCTCCTGCAGCTGCACCAGCAGCTGAAGTTAAAAAGTAATTAGGCTCAGTGAAAATAAAACCGCGGTCCGCCGCGGTTTTTTATATTATCAAGCTATGAAGATTACACTTACTCTCCTCCTCTTTTTTCTTTCTCAAACGAGCTTTAGTCAGCCAATGAACTCAATTGACCCCAAAATGATTCAATCCTTTGCGCCTACTGGAACCTTACGAGTAGGCATCAATTTAGGCAATCCTGTTTTAGCAGGTCTTGATAAAACTACCCAAAAGCCTAAAGGGGTAACGATTGATATTGCTAATGAAATTGGAAAACGTTCTGGCATTCCAGTTGAATTAATTTCTTTTAAATCGGCAGGCTCTACCGTAGATGCGATTAAGACAGGCAATATTGATTTGATCTTTGTTGCAATTGATCCAGTACGAGGGGCAGATGTAAGCTACACCCCACCATATATTCAGATTGAAGGGGCTTATATGGTGAAAGGTGACTCTACATTCAAGACAAATGAAGAAGTAGACCGTTCAGGAGTAGAAATCGTTGTCGGTAAAGGAAGTGCATACGATCTCTTTCTCACGCGTGAAATTAAAAATGCAGCGCTACTTCGAGCAGCTAGTTCACAGGCGGTGATTGATGACTTTATGGCCGGCAAGGGAAATGTAGCTGCAGGCGTAAAGCAGCAACTGGAGAGTGATGCCAAACGATATAACGGCTTACGTATGATTCCTGGACGCTTTATGGTTATTAATCAAGCGATTGGAGTTCCAAAGGCTCGCACTGAGTATAAAAAAACAACTGCTTACTTAAGTGCCATCATTGATGACTTAAAGTCCTCTAGCTTTGTTGCAGAATCAATGAAACGTCATGGAATCGAGGGTGCAAAAGTCGCTGAGTAAAAAATCCCCCGAATCAGATTAATACTAAATTTATGATCGTCTCTCCCCAAAAACTCAATGTACTCGAATTAGTGAGACGCTTAAAGCGAGAACTTTCTGATCACAAAGAAGATGAGAAGCTTGCTGAATAAGCTTCTAAAAGAGTATGCAATTCTCTAGCCCAACACATCATCAACGCTATCTTTATGGCATCCTCCTTACTTGCATTGGTTCAATACTATTCTCAGGTAAAGCTGTTCTTATCAAGCTTGCTTTTATCGATGGTGCAAATGCAGAGACACTCCTCGCCCTAAGAATGGTGATGGCCTTTCCGATATTTTGGGGGATATATTGGTGGCACTCACGCACAAGACCTATGAATCCCTTGGTCTGGCCAGATAGACTGAAGTTGATTGGTCTTGGATTTTTAGGTTACTTTCTTTCTAGTTATATCAATTTCTTAGGGCTGCAATATATTTCTGTAGGCCTGGAAAGAATGATTCTTTATCTCACGCCAACCATTGTGTTGCTCATCTCCTATTTTATTTTACAAAAATCGATTTCGCGTTTGCAGTGGTACGCATTAGTTGTTGGTTATCTCGGCGTGATCGTTGTTTTTATTCAGGATGCTAGCTCGACTGGTGTAAGCGCATGGCTCGGAATGATTCTCGTGTTCCTAAGTGCGTGCCTCTATGCTATTTATATGATTGGTGCAGGAGAGATGGTGAAACGCATTGGTAGCGTCCGCCTAGTAGTTTATGCAAGCTCGGCCTCAACCGTATTCAGTCTGATACAGTCATTAATGCATAACCCGACAGCCTTATTTGAACAGACCCCACATATCTATTGGCTCAGCTTAATTAATGCCAGCGTATGTACAGCGATCCCCATGCTCATGATTATGGTTGCCATTAATCGAATTGGATCACCCTTAGTTGCGCAGGCTGGAATGCTTGGCCCTGTCTCTACTATTTTTATGGGCTATGCTTTTTTATCTGAGCCAATTACGTTGATGCAGATTAGTGGTATGACTTTAGTCATTGCAGCTATGTGGCTTTTAGTTCGCAATGATCCTAATAATAAAAAGTCTCTGGACCCTAAAAAATCTAATGTCCTCGATGATGTAGAGCCTATTAATTAAGAAATAAAAAAAGCCATCAAATGATGGCCTTGTGTTTTTAATTAACTACTTAAGCTGGTAGTACTTCAGCTTCAGTAATTTTTTCTAACGCTTTGGCTAATTGCACTACTGTACGGTCAACATTGGCTAATTTTTCCAAGCCAAATAGGCCAATACGGAAGGTACGGAAATCTGGCCTTTCATCGCACTGTAACGGTACTCCAGCAGCAGTTTGCAAACCAAGAGCAATAAACTTTTTACCGGACTGAATATCGGGATCCTTGGTGTAGCTAACGACAACGCCTGGTGATTGAAAACCTTTTGCAGAAACAGAGTCATATCCCTTTGATACTAGTAACTCACGAACTTTAGAACCTAATTCAATTTGCTTTTGTTTAAGAGCAGAAAATCCAAGTGCTTGTGTTTCTTTCATCACATTACGCAAAATTTTCAGAGCGTCGGTAGGCATTGTAGTGTGATACACATGACCGCCCTTCAGATAAGCATCCATGATTTGTAACCATTTCTTGAGGTCCATCGAGAAACTACTGCTTTGAGTAGACTCAATCCGCTCACGAGCTCGATCGCCCATGGCAATCAATGCACAGCAAGGGGAGCTACTCCAACCTTTTTGGGGGGCAGTAATGAGAACATCGACATTACAGGCTTTCATATCTACCCACATAGCGCCAGATGCAATGCAATCTAAAACAAATAAGCCATTAACAGATTGAACAGCTTCACCTACTGCCTTTAGATAATCGTCCGGCAAAATAATTCCAGCAGAGGTTTCAACATGGGGAGCGAATACGACTGCAGGCTTCTCTTTCTTAATGAAAGCGACCACCTCTTCGATTGGCGCAGGAGCAAATACACCTTGCGTAGAATCCTCCAACTGCCTACCTTTGATAACAGTAACGTCATTCGTAATATTGGCCAAATCAAAAATTTGTGTCCAGCGATAGCTAAAATAACCATTACGCAAAACCAAACATTTTTGCTGATTTGCAAATTGACGTGCAACAGCTTCCATACCAAAAGTGCCGCTTCCCGGGACGATGACCGCTGAGCTCGCGTTATAAGCATCTTTCAAGACGCTGGAAATATCCACCATCACCCGCTTGAATTCCTCAGACATATGGTTCAAGGAGCGATCGGTGTAAACGACCGAGAACTCCAACAATCCATCTGGATCAACGTTTGGTAGCAAGCCTGGCATAGTCATTTCCTAAAAATTTCTGAGATAAGTACTAAATGATACCGATTTAAGCCTGCCTCTGTTTGATCTGAAGCAAATGCTAGCATTTAAGCCCTCCATAAAGGCTCTAATCTCGATTTTTAAAGATTTGGCTGCTTAGTCAGAACTAAGCTGGAGCTTACTTTTTTGCCGTTTTTCTATCGCATTTTTCAATAATGCTGCAGTGCGATAGATGCCATGGGCAAATTTTCCATAAGGCATTGTCAAAAAGAAGCTCATCACAAAACCAAGATGCACAGCTAACCAAATAGACATCCAAGAGGTATCACGATAAGCCAAGAGCCCAAGACCTGATGCACTGATTAACCAAAGCAACAATATAAATGCTCTATCCATGGGCTTTTGATTTGCATCACCATGAGCGCTATCACGCTTGTAATTTAGATAAAGTAATCCTGCAGGTCCGATGAGAAGACCGATTCCGCCTACAGTTCCTAATATGACTGGCAGACTGTTAAGGGCATAAGGTGCTGACAAGCCTAAAACATAGTGATACAAGGTGGCAACACTAGTTGATGCAAAACACAACATAAAACCATAGAAAGTGAAATGATGAAAACGTTTTCTCCACAGCGAGAAAGCATCATCTTCATTATTGCAACCCTTACCATGACCCCCGCCAAGATATTTCAAGGTTAAGGCGTCATGGGTAGCTTCAGCAGCAGCTGCACTAGATATAGTCCCCGGTGAAATCTGGCGCCAAAAACGAATAACGCCAAGACCCAGGGCAAAAATTGCAAATAAAAATACAGATCCAAACATCAAGACCAAAGTGTTATGAGAAAAAATCGCATAAAAATTTCCGCCATTCGGAACCACAAATAGAGTGCCCTTTAGCACAAGCGTGACTAGTAAAAAGACTATCAGGGAAATGGAGCTTGCCAAAGCCACCGTAACGCCATTTCGCTTATAGAGACTTCCTAAGGCATGAGGCCATGCAAAATCAATATAAGTTTCTTGACGGACCTTAGCCATTGCCAAAGGAACATTCACTGCAAAGTCATGTGGAGGCGCATATTGACAAGCATGCAAACAAGCTCCGCAGTTATGACATAAGTTTGCTAGGTAATGTACGTCAGCAGTATTAAATTCAATACGTCTTGTCATTGCCGGGAAGACAGCACAAAATCCTTCACAGTAACGGCAAGCATTACAAATCTGCATAACACGAGCGACCTCTTGATCAGCTCTGGCATTGCCTAAATTTGATGCCTCTCGGATTAAAGAATTAAGCTGTTGCATCATTTAACTCCACTTTCAAGCCAACTGCTTTTGCAGCGCTTACTCCAGCTATTCTGCCAAATACTGTTCCAATAGTCATTCCAATGCCAGCGGTATAGCCTTTACCTAATACATTGCCTGCCATCATTTCGCCAGCAACGAACAAGTTTTCGCATGGTTTACCGTTAATATAGACAGCCGCATTTTGATCGGTTTTCAACCCTAAATAAGTAAAAGTCACACCAGGTCTAACGGCATAAGCATAAAACGGAGCTACATCAATTTTTCTTGCCCAATGAGTCTTAGGTGGGCTGAGATTTTCAGTATGACAATTATCTAATTCAGTATGGTCAAAGACACCCTCTACGCACGCTGCATTGAAATCTTGAATCGTCTTCACAAATGTGGCTTGATCTATCCCCATCTTATCCGCCAAAACTTCAAGCGTATCAGCTTTCTCACCTGGAAAAACTGGCGGCATAAAGCGCCCAAGCGCTTTGGAATCGATGATCGAGTATGCAATTTGACCAGCTTGTTGTGCAACCAGTCGGCCCCATATGGCATAACGCTTAGGCCAAAAATCTTCACCCTCATCATAAAAGCGCTCAGCCTTTTTATTAACAACCACACCTAAAGAAACACAGTCAATCCGAGTGCAAATACCACCGTCGTATAGTGGTGCGCGTGCATCAATCGCAACCATATGGGCTTGTGTAGGGTCCCCAATTGAATCTGCCCCTGCCTCAATCATGTGCTTGAGTAGCACGCCCATATTAAATTTAGTGCCACGTATCAAGAAATTATCCGCTGGGTATTCGCCTGAGTCATTCTTTCCCCAGGCTTCCTTCAACCATTCGCGATTTGATTCAAAACCGCCTGCGGCTAGCACGCAGGATTTCGCTTCAATCCGCTCATTACCAACATATGCAGCAACAAACTGACCCTCTTGCATTTCAATCGAATCCACTAAAGAGTTATAACGGATCGCAATTCCAAGCTTTGCAGCACTGCGATAGTAGGCATTGACTAAGGCTTTTCCACCACCCATAAAAAAAGCATTAGTACGCGAAAGATGCAAAGTACCTGATAGTGGTGCCTGAAAATGAACACCGTGTTTCATCATCCATGAGCGGCAACTAGAAGATGAGCGGATCACCAGTCGGGCAAGCTCTTCATTGGTGAGTCCACCCGTTACTTTTAAAAGATCCTCCCAATACTCTTCCTCTGAATAAGTGCCCAATAAAACATCTTGAGGACCTTCATGCATGGCGCGTATATTGCGAGTATGGGGGGAATTTCCACCCCGCCACTCTCTGGGGGCTGACTCTAATAACAAGACGCTAGCGCCAGCCTCTCGGGCCATCAGAGCAGCGCAAAGGGCGGCATTACCGCCTCCAATTACTAAGACATCAACCATAGACTCTAAAAAGCTTTAAAAACTAAAAGAACTAACTGTACTGTTTTTTTGAGATTCTTTCCTAGACCACGATGGCACTATCAAAGCTTAGCCATTCGACTCTTAGGAGAGGAAACCCAAATACCAGCAACAATTAAGGCAAAAGCTACCGCATGAAATAAGCCAGGAGGCTCACCCAGAATGGCGGCAGAAAAAAGTGCGGTAAACAAAGGGATGAAGTTGGCAAAAAAAGCTGCTACTGTAGGTCCCGCTCCATTCACACCCTGACCCCAGCAACGATAAGCAATCAAGGATGGCCCAATCGCAATAAACAAGATCAATGTTCCGGTCCAAAGATTGAGGTCTAAATAGGCATGACCGGAGGCAATCTCAAAGCCTTCAAAAATTCCTGTCCACATCAAACCAATCACAATCTGTGCTGTTAAGAAACCAGCCCAAGGCCATTCGTGCTCAGAGCTAGAGCCGGGACGACTCAACATCCAACTATAGGAGGCCCATAGAAAAGTGGCCAGCATAATCAAGAGGTCCCCTATCACCATTTGCATCGACAATAAAGTACTGAGGTCACCTCGAGTTAATACCACTGATACACCCAAGAGCGAGACTACTGCACCAATCATCTGAAGAACTCTAGGCTTGACTTGATAAAACACTGCGCCAATTAATAACATCCAAATTGGCATACTTGCACCAATAAGCGTTACATTAATGGCTGAGGAGGTTTGCAGTGCTGAATAGAGTAATACGTTATAACTTCCAACACCAAATAAACCGAGTATCAAAAAGCGGATTTTATTTTTCCATAATGGACTGCCGGGTTTAAAAATTCGCCAGCCAAAGGGCAATAATATTAAGGCCGCAGTACCCCAACGCACAGCAGTTAATGTAATTGGTGATACGCTGCCAACTAAAGCACGGCCAGCAATGGCATTACCGGCCCACAAAATGGTGGCAGTTAACAAATAAAAAATAGTAGCAAGATTCAGCTGAGGCATTCAGGATTGATCCAGACAGTGGGTATTCAAGGGCCCCAAGCAAGGGTTATCCTCTTATTGTAGAAACAAATCCTCGGTATTGCTAAGATAGAGCTTAAATCAGTCAATACTCATTAAATAGAAGGATTATTAGTGGCACTCATTACGAATATTGAAGACTTACGAGTACTTCATAAAAAGCGCACCCCCAAGATGTTCTATGACTATGCTGACTCTGGTTCTTGGACTGAGTCAACCTACCGGGCCAATGAGTCTGATTTTCAAAAAATCAAATTCCGCCAGCGAGTGGCTGTAGATATGAATAATCGCACCACCAAAACAAAAATGGTGGGGCAAGAAGTATTGATGCCAGTCGCATTGGCCCCTACTGGTCTCACTGGTATGCAGTATGCTGACGGCGAGATTCTTGCAGCGCAAGCAGCAGAGAAATTTGGAGTTCCTTTTTGCCTGTCCACAATGAGCATCTGCTCTATTGAAGATGTGGCAGAGCGAACAACCAAGCCATTCTGGTTTCAGCTATATGTCATGAAGGATCGTAGTTTTATCGAGCGCCTGATTGATCGAGCTAAGGCGGCAAAATGCTCTGCTCTTGTCTTAACGCTAGATCTACAAATCTTAGGTCAGCGCCATAAAGATTTGAAAAATGGTTTAACTGCACCTCCAAAATTAACTATCGCCAATATGATCGATATGGCAACTAAACCACGCTGGTGCTTGGGTATGGCAATGACCCCCCGCAAAACATTCCGAAATATTGTGGGTCATGCTTCTGGGGTTGGCGACATGTCTTCCCTTTCCTCCTGGACAGCTGAGCAATTTGATCCAAGCTTAAGCTGGGCAGACGTAGAGTGGATCAAAAAACTTTGGGGCGGAAAACTGATTATCAAAGGCATTCTGGATGAGGAAGATGCCCGCTTAGCAGCAAATACTGGCGCTGATGCTTTAATTGTTTCTAATCATGGTGGCCGTCAACTAGATGGTGCTGTTTCGAGCATTCAAGCTCTTCCTGGAATTATGAATGCAGTTGGGAAAGATATTGAAGTATGGATGGATGGCGGCATTCGCTCCGGTCAAGATGTACTGAAAGCTTGGGCGCTTGGTGCCCGCGGCACGATGATCGGCCGTCCTTTCCTGTATGGCCTAGGTGCTATGGGTGGGCCTGGTGTCACGAAATGCTTAGAAATCATTCGCAATGAATTAGATATTACGATGGCACATGTTGGTCATCGCGATATTCAAAATGTCACTAGCGATATCTTGTATCCGGGAAGCTTTTAAATTAAATATTTACTTAATCAACCCATTATTCTTTTTGGGCTATCTTTTTTAGTGTTCTCTGTATCCGTATGGTTCGGCAATGCTGTACTTAGCCGTTATCGAACTCAGGATAGCGAGACATCACAAGATTTAGGGGTCATTCAAACTGCGACACTCACACTTTTAGCGCTGATTATTGGTTTTACTTTTTCTATGGCGATTGCTCGACATGATCAGCGAGAAGTCCTGGAGGAAAGTGAGGCAAATGCCATTGGAACTGAGTATTTAAGATCTGATCTTTTGCCTACAACAGCAGCAAACAAAACCAAGGATCTTCTGAAAGACTATTTAGACCAGCGAATTTTGTTCTACTCCAAACAACCCTATGAAGCAGTAGTCAAAATTCAACAAAGAACTGAAGTACTACAAGATGCCTTATGGAATGAAATCCTTCCATCGGCGCGGGCACAACAAACTCCCATGATGGCATTGGTAGCATCTGGCATGAATGATGTTTTAAACTCTCAAGGTTATGTTCAGGCTGCATGGTGGAATCGCATCCCTAATACTGCTTGGGCGTTAATGGCCTCTATTGCCATATGCGCTAATCTGTTGGTTGGCTTTGGTGCCCGTAACTTCAAAAAGAATATTGGTTTATTTATGATCTTTCCTTTTGTTACTTCGGTTTCTTTTTTCCTAATTGCAGATATTGATAGTCCTAGAGGGGGCGTTATTCGTATTGAACCAAAAAATTTAATCACCTTAAAAGACAATCTAAATAAGGCAAAGAGCAGTTCCAATCAACCTAACAGCGTCAAGTAAGCATCAACCTATAGGCGGTACACATGAAACGAGTAGTAGATATTTTTAAAAATCGTGGTCGCGAACTGGTCTGGACATATGTCATTGACCTACGAAATGATGAAGAATTTCATCCTGGACAAGCTGATTTTGAGGCAGAAGCCTTAAGGCTCTCTCAAATAGACAAGAGAGGCGCAGCAAATGAGCTGAGCGCGAAAGTTCGGCTCAATCATTGAGTACATATTAGAATTTGCATGAAGCAATATATGGGACTTGAAAGACCTTACAGGAATATTAAAAAATGAAACCCCTTAGTAAAAAAGCAAAGATGGCGATTGGTTGGACAATATTAATAACGGTGATTGGAACTGCGACACTACATCAATGGCAATTCTTTGCCATGGGCTGCGCCTCTATCGCCCTACTTTTAGTTGCAAACCATTACGATCTTCTAAAAGATCCGGAAGATAAAAAATAAGATCTCTAGAGTATTCAAGGATCTTATCTATTTCCCTAAAGAGGAATTTACTTTAAGGCTGGGTAATCGGTATAGCCAAGCTCATTGCCACCATAAAACGTTCTACCAAATCAGGATTAGAGATAAATAAGCGCCCATAGGCAACTGCATCTGCTAAGCCATCTTCTTGCACCTCCTCGCCCGTTGCCTGATCATAGCCACCAGCCCAGGATAGCCCATCCCCAAGTTTGAGATCTGAGAAGCCTCAGAAATAATCAAGCCGGCACTAGCACGCTACGCATAGTATGTTTTAGCCAGGGGATTTGGAACATGATCTGCCACAGCTCGCATCCTGGTAAGTGGAGCCATTACTGAGCGATTCTTGAGTTCAATTGCTCCTAGACTTACGGTGGAAAACATCAGTTCTTTGCTAGACATAAGCAATCCTTCTATTAACTTAAAAAATATATTGGAATCGATGACTGTAAAAAGTTTTTTCTTAATTTCGCTAAATGAACGCTGGACTCAAATTCAATTTAAAATCAAATGACCATTAAGGAAAAAATCATGAATACATGGCAATGTATCGTATGTGGATTTATCTATGAGGAAGTCAAAGGCTTACCCGAGGATGGAATTGCTCCTGGCACTGCCTGGCCTGATATTCCAGACAGTTGGGAATGCCCAGACTGTGGCGTCTCAAAATCGGACTTTGAGATGGTTCAAATCAGCTAAGCCACTAAATTTGTAGTACCTCATTAGGGAGCCTCACCTTGAATCAAGAAACTCAATCTACGCAAGCAAGTATCACCATCATTGGGAGCGGCTTAGCGGGATACACCGTGATTCGAGAGATTCGCAAATTAGATAAGTATGTTCCGATTACGCTGATCACTAAGGAGCCTGGCTATTTTTACTCCAAGCCAATGCTCTCTACTGCCCTCGCAAACAAGAAAGATGCGAAGCAATTGATCTCTACTCCATCAGCAGAAATGGCCTCGCAATTATCAATTAAGATCCTAGGCCAAACTGAGGTGAGTGCAATCAATCTAGAACAGCAAGAGATCAAAACCCAACAGGGACTTATTCCCTATAGCAAATTAGTCTTAGCGCTGGGAGCAGATCAAATACACCTGCCACTCCAAGGGAGTGCATCAAATGAAATACTGACTGTCAATGATTTAGAGGACTACGAAAAATTTCGTCAGCAAATTCACGGGAAAAAGAGAGTAGCAATTCTCGGTGCTGGCCTGATTGGCTGTGAGTTTGCGAATGATCTTGTCTTAGGTGGTTTTGAAGTCGATGTAATTGACATGGCACCACAGGCTCTTGGTCGTTTATTACCGCAAGAAGCATCTCAAGAGTTGGCAAGTAAATTACACTCGGCTGGGGTGAGCTGGCACTTTAGCACTACCTTGCAAAGCATAGATCATCAAGCTAGTGTTCTGAGACTCACTCTTGCGAATGGCACATCATTACTCTGTGATGCGGTGTTATCAGCAATAGGATTAAAACCAAGACTTGAGTTAGCTAAATCTGCTGGTATACAAACAAATGTTGGGATCATCGTCAATCGCGAATTAGAGACAAGTGCAAAGAATGTCTACTCACTTGGAGATTGTGCTGAAGTTGATGGTCTAGTGCTCCCTTATGTCATGCCAATCATGCAAGCTGCGAGAGCCTTAGCACCAAGCCTAATTGGCCAAAGAACAGCTCTCAGTTATCCAGCAATGCCAGTGATGGTGAAGACCCCTGCAATGCCCACTATAGTTTCGCCACCTGCAAAAAATGCCAATGGGCAATGGAAAACAAAAATCATTGATGGTGGTTTAGAAGCCCGTTTTGAGTCTGCAGATGGGAAATTACTCGGCTTTGCCCTCATGGGAAGTGCTACAGCGCAGCGCGCAGTGCTTATAAAAGAGTTACCCCCTCTACTCAGTTAAATGGATTTGACATTGATGGATGAAATTAAAAAGGCCCGCTGTGCGGGCCTTTTGCAACAAGTACTGTTTGTAAATCTAGTTTATGAAACGACAACAAACCAAGTTGTATTATGTGATTGGGCACTCATCAAGAACAACATAGGAATCGAAAGCACTGTGTTCAAACGGGATGTCAACATTGCAACCCGCGCGGACTTTGCTTTGACAGCAGCTTCAACGGTCACAATACCTAGGGCACGTTTTTGATTGGGCCAAATAATGAACCAAACGTTGAAGGCCATGATCAAAGCAATCCACATCCCTAAACCAATTGCGCGAAATGGCGCTTGCAAGGTAAATGCTTGATGCAAGTAACCACTCAAATAAGCCACAATCAAACCCGTTATTACTGTGAATAATGCTGCATAGCGGAACCAAAACAAAGCTGTTGGGGCAATGACTTTACTAATGGCAGGTTTTTGCTCATCAGGAATTTTTGGCATGGAAGGAATTTGCACAAAGTTGAAGTACCAGAGTAAGCCAATCCACATCGTACCAACCATCACGTGCAACCAACGGAAAATAAATGGCCATTCAGGAGAGCTAAAGTTATTCCCAAAAGCCAGAATAATCAAAACGAGGAGCACAAACCCTGCTAATACTGTGCGCCCTAATGAGGTCAAAATTGAAGCCATGAGAGGATCTCCTTTATATAAGAATGCGATGTTACTATAAACGATTCCACTAATCTTGTTGAATTCGAGTCAAAAATGGAATTCTTACTTAAGATAGGTGCTTAATCCCCTAAGGGCAATAAACCCTGGTAGGATTGGAAAATAATGCCGGAGCTATTGACCATTAGCAGCCCAAAAAGACTTTATCTTCAAGAGGTAGTAACGCGCGACGGATTTCAGGCGGAGAGTCATTTTGTTGCAACTAAAGAAAAAATTGCTCTCATTAATCGCTTGAGTCGGGCTGGGTACGCGAAAATTGAAGTGACCTCCTTCACTAGCCCAAAAGCAATCCCCATGTTGGCTGATGCAGAAGCAGTCATGAAGGGAATCGATCGGTTTCCGGGTGTGGAGTATACGGTCCTTATTCCTAACCTAAAAGGTGCTGAGCGTGCAGTCCATGTGGGTGTTGATGAATTTAATTTAGTGATGTCAGTCAGCGAAGCTCATAATCTGGCCAACCTCAAGATGGGACGCGAAGACTCCTTTAAGGCCTTAAGCTCCGTCATCGAATTAGCTCACCAACAAAAGATACCGGTCAATATTTCCCTCTCAACCAGCTTTGGCTGCCCCATGACCGGCATTACCTCTCTCGCAGATCTGATGCATTGGGTCGATCGTTTTGCAGCGTTAGGCGTAAGAGGCTTTACGATTTGTGATACCACTGGTATGGCAAACCCTGAACAAGTTCAAACTGTATGCCAAGCTGTACTGAGTAAGTATCCTCGATTGCAATGGACCCTACATTTTCATAATACGAGGGGTATGGGCATTGCCAATGCACTGTCAGCCGTGAATAGCGGTATTGATCGATTTGATTCTTCTCTAGGCGGCTTGGGCGGGTGTCCCTATGCCCCAGGGGCTACAGGAAACATTTGTACTGAAGAATTAGTGCATATGTTTGATCTAATGGGTTTTGATACTCATATGGATATTGATACACTATTGACATGTTCTCAAGATCTACAGTCTTTGATTGGTCGCACCTTACCCAGTCAGTTATTAATGGCTGGAAAAGTAGATAATCTCCACATTGCTCCTTGTCAACCCTAAAGTGAATACACACGAGACATCATCATGCAATTCATCCATCTGAATACAGTATTGACCACTCTCATTCTTGCGATCCTCAATCTTGCATCAGCAGCATATGCTCAAGAATTTCCTCCAAAGAAAACCATCACGATGGTAGTTGGATTTGCGCCTGGAGGCTCAGCAGATACTGCTGCTCGTCTGATTGCCAAAAAGCTTAGTGAAGACTTGGGTCAGAATGTCATTGTGGATAATAAGCCTGGGGCTGGCGGCAATATTGCACATGCATTTACTGCTAATGCCACACCAGATGGATCAGTCATTTTATTTGGCTCAATTGGTCCCCTTTCAATTGCGCCCAATCTCATGAAGCTACCTTACGATCCTCAAAAGGATTTAGCACCACTCACTATGGGCGTTACCTTCCCCAATGTGCTGGTTGTAATTCCTGAATTGGGTGTGAAAAGTTTCAAAGAATATATTGCAATGGCCAAAAAGAATCCAGGCAAGATTACATTCGCATCAACTGGCAGCGGATCTGCCTCACATCTACAGGGTGAACTATTGAATGTGCGTGCTGATATTGATACCGTACACGTTCCCTACAAGGGTGGCAGTCCTGCAATGATAGATCTTCTTGGTGGACGTATTTCTTCGTACTATGCTGCTTTAGCCACTGCCGATCCTTATATCAAGAATGGCAAACTCATTACCATCGCTACTACTGGATTAAAGCGCGCCCCTACCCTCCCTAATGTTCCCACCATCGCTGAATCAGGTTTCCCTGGCTTTGATGCTGAAAATTGGTATGCTTTTGTTGCCCCAGGCAAAACACCAGATTTCATTTTAGAAAAATGGAATAAAGCGATAGTTGCAGTACTCAATGACAAAGCAATTAACAAGCAATTGTCTGAACATGGCTTAACTCCTAATCCAGGAAGCCGTGAAGACTTGGCAAAATACATTGCAAGTCAATCTAGCACTTGGGGCAAAATTATTACCGATAGAAAAATTACAGCCGAGTAAGTTACCCGGCTGTAATTGAATAAGAATACAGGCTAGGATCTTATTGAGCGGCCCAACCACCATCCATATTCCAAGCCACTCCTCGAATCTCAGAGGCGTCTTGACCACAGAGAAATACGGCTAAAGCCCCTAGCTGCTCAGGAGTTACAAACTCTCCTGAGGGTTGCTTCTCTGAAACTAAAGCCTGCTTCGCCGCATCATTCGAAATACCCTCTCGTTCAGCGCGAGCATCGACCTGCTTTTGCACTAAAGGTGTGAGTACCCAGCCAGGACAAATTGCATTACAGGTAATACCCGTGAGGGCATTTTCTAAAGCAGTTACCTTGGTTAAGCCAACAAGGCCATGCTTAGCAGCGACATAAGCAGACTTTTGTGTAGAAGCTACTAAACCATGGACTGAGGCAATATTAATAATCCGACCCCAATTGCGTTTCTTCATACCAGGAAGTGCATGGTGCGTCGTATGAAATGCAGAGCTCAAGTTAATCGCGATAATAGCGTCCCATTTTTCTGTGAGAAAGTCTTCAATGTTTGCCGTATGCTGAATACCAGCGTTATTTACTAAGATATCTAAAGAGCCAAAACGCTTTTCAGTGTATTTAATGAGTTCTTCGATTTCGACTGGCTTACTCATATCGGCGCCGTGATAGTCAAGCTCTACGCCGCAGGACTTGATAAGGGCCATAGCAGCATCTTTTTCCCCAAAACCATTCATCATAATATTGGCGCCTTGCTTAGCCAATGCCATAGCCATTCCTAAGCCAATACCGCTGGTTGAACCTGTCACCAGGGCTGTTTTACCTTTTAATGTAGACATATCTTTCAATACCGTATCAAGTTAATCAAAGTCTCGCCCACAAAGGGCATAAGCACTTGATGTTACAGGATCTACATACCCCATTAGAGTGGGGTATGTACCAAGACTCTGAGGACCAAAATAGGACTTAGATCTTTTTCAGCGCCCGTAAAATCTTTTCGGAGGTAATAGGTTGATCAAACACTGCAACGTTAAAAGGTGCTAAAGCGTCATTGATTGCATTTTGGACGGCCCCAGGAGCGCCAGCTGTCCCAGCTTCTCCAGCCCCTTTTGCGCCTAGCTTAGATGACTGAGTAGGTGTTTCTACGTGAGCTACTTCGATATCAGGCATTTCATTTGCCATGGGTACAAGATAGTCAGCCATGCTGCCATTTCTAAGCAGACCGCTCTCATCATAGAGACACTCTTCAAATAACACACCACCGATGCCCTGAACAATCGCTCCTCGCACTTGTTCATCCACCAACATCGGATTAAGAACGCGTCCGCAATCTTCAACAGCCCAATGCTTGAGTAATTTTACAAATCCAGTTTCTGGGTCAATTTCAACATATGAGGCTTGAACGCCATTAGTAAAGATAAAGGGATATTCTTTTTGAGTGTAATGCCGCGTTACCATAAGGTCAGCTGAAAATCCAGCAGGCAAAGTATCGGTACGGAAATAACCGATGCGGCCAATCTCACCAAATGGCAATAATTGCTCACCCGTTGTCTTATCTAGAACATATCCTCGGCGAATCGATAAATCAGAAGTAGGTCGATTTAAAATGACGCCTGCTAGTTTCAGAATATTTTCTTGTAAAGCTTGGCAAGCTAGTAATACAGCTTCGCCGCCAACACCAGCACCGCGAGAGGCCCAGGTACCGCCACCATAAGGCGTAACGTCAGTATCACCAGTGACGATGCGAACCTGATTAATTGAAACACCTACTGCATCTGCAGCAATTTGGGCATAAATACCCTCTGTACCCTGCCCCTGTTCACCAACACCGATCAATACTGACACCACACCACTTGGATCCAAGCGCACAGTTGCGCCGTCCTGTGAGGCAATACGTGCGCCCCCTACACCATAAAAAGCAGGGCTTGGATTAGTTAATTCAATCAGTGTGGCAAAGCCAATGCCGCGATAAATTCCCTGTTGACGCAATTGCTCTTGCTCTTTACGCAGGGCAGAATAATCCATCATTTTTTCAATCGTACGCAAGCATTGCTCATGCGATAAAACTTCGAGCTTAATCCCTGAAATTCCAGTACAGGGATAGGCGTCATCGGGAATGACATTTCGCTTGCGAAACTCCAGGGGATCCATCTGCAGCTTTTGTGCTGCTAAATCAACCAAACCCTCTGTCACCGCGCATGCAATCGGGTGGCCTACTCCTCGGTATTGACAAGTAGGTGTTTTGTTCTGAAAGACCACATCTAATTTAGCTCGGTAGTGCTGATGTTTATAAGGACCGCCCACCAAGTTCACTACTTGATTTCCTTCAATTGCACTAGTTCTAGGGAACATTGAATAAGGTCCAATAGCTGTTAAGTCATCGATCTCAAAGGCCAAAATATCGCCCGCTTTATTAGCAGCAATACGCCCTTTAATGCGATGTTCTCTTGCGTGAATATCGCTAGTGAAAGATTCAAGACGGTCAGCCACAAACTTTACTGGCCGCTCAAGCATCATCGCCAAGCCAACTGTCGCAAAGTCATCTGGGTATGCATGAACTTTAATGCCGAATGAGCCTCCAACATCTTTGCAAATGACATGCACATCAGATTCAGATAAGCCAAATTGACGGCAATATAAATCTTGCATCATATGTGGCGCTTGCTGCGAGTGATACACCGTTAAACGCTTATCGCCTGGGTTGTAATCTGCAATTTGACAGCGCGGCTCAAGAGTAACACCGGTATGTCGACCAAAACCAAAGGTAGCCTCAGCAACTACATCAGCATTTGCAAAAACTTCATCCACATTACCAACATCTAGGGTACGGGTAAAACATAAATTATCACCAAGCTCTGGATGTATAACTGGCGTTTTTGGATCTAAAGCAGACTCCATGGAAACCACGGCTGGTAATTCTTCCCACTCAACTTCAATCAGTTGCAAAGCATCTTCAGCTTGCGCACGGGTTTCAGCAACTACTGCCACCACTGGCTCACCTTGCCAGCATGCGCGGTCAATTGCTAAAGCATATTGTGGTGCTGACTTCATGCCTGGCAAGTGCCCCAAAGTGGCAACCCAAGGTTTACAAATTTTCGCCATCTCAACACCATCGACCACCATCAAAACACCTGGCATCTTTCTAGCCTGCTCTTGATGAATCTTGCCAATCTTCATATGCGCAACCGGCGATCGCCAATAAACAACGTGCCCCATCCGTGGCAACTTAATATCATCAATATAGGTGCCCTGTCCCTCTAAAAGGCGGCGAGCTCCATGTCTTGGCTCACTAACGCCGATATAGCGCTGGTCGTTAGTCACTGGATCAAGAACCAGTCCCTTCAAATCACTTGGCTTGTTCATAATGCGTTTTCCTAAATTAATTAAGCGTGAGCAATCACTGGTTTAATTTTTTGGCCACTAGCACGCGCAACTAATACATCAACGATGGCATCTACTATTGAGTGGTAGCCTGTACAACGACAATAATTACCAGAAATCCATTCACGTACTTCCTCGCGAGTCGCCTTGGGTCGCTTTTCAATTAACTCTGCAGCAGCTAAAAGCATTCCTGAGGAACAAAAGCCACATTGCATGGCATTACGCCGCATAAATGATTCTTGAAGATCCGCCAAGACGCCACTTTTTGTCAAACCCTCTACTGTCTCTACTTGACTGCCATCTGCTTGTATTGCTAGATATAAGCAGCCACGAATAATATGACCATCAACCTTAACAGTGCATGCACCACAGGCGCCTTGCTCACATCCTAGATGAGGTCCTTTTAAATGCAACTCTTCACGCAAAAAATCGACTAAATGGGTACGTGGCTCCACATCTGCAATCACTGGTAGCCCATTGACTGTCAATGAAATTCTTTTCTTGAGGCTCATTAAGATCTCCGCATTCTTATTTGATATGTCAGGAAACTAAGTGCTTAAGGCCGCGCTCAAGCAATACGCCGATTAAATGTTGCTTGGCCTCTGCACTATTAGTGATATCTGCAATGGCTTCAATTTCAGATCGTGCAGAGCTAACTGCTCTTGTAATTAACTCTGGGCTCACTACTTGGCCGTTGACAATTTCCTGGGCTTGGGGTGCCATGACAGGCGTGGTACCAACCGAGAAAAAAGTAAAGGCACAATCAGTCAATGCATCGCCCTGCTTCTTTGCCACTGCTGCCAATCCAGCTACAGCATAATCTCCATGGCGTCTCGATAGCTCATGAAAATAAAAAACTTGATTGCTACTCGCAATTGGAATTTCAGTTGCTACCAAAATATCATCAGGCTCAAGCGAGGTTGTATAGAGATCAATAAAAAAGTCTTGTGCAGATATTCGGCGCTCACCTGCAGGACCATGAATAATCATGGTAGCCCCTAATGTGAGACTGCACGCAGGCCACTCAGCAGCAGGATCACCATACGCCAAGGAGCCACCCCAGGTACCTAAATTACGGATAGCACGATGTGCAATATGAGGCGCTGCAGCTTTTAGTAAGGGCGCATGTTTAGCAATCAGCTCCGAATCTTCTATCTCAGTATGGGTGACTAATGCACCAATGCGCAAATGATCGCACTGTAATGTAATGCCTTTAAGCTCACTAATATCAGTGATATCAATGAGGATGCTTGGTTCCGAAAGACGCATATTTAAAGTGGCCAGTAAAGTTTGGCCGCCTGCAATAAGGCGTGCGTCCTCTCCTGCTTCCGCCAATAAAGAAAGAGCCTCTGGCAAGGCCTTTGGCTTTATATAATCAAATGCTGCGGCTTTCATTGTGTCTCCTTCACCACTAATTTTTATAAACTACTGTTTACTTCTTACTCGTATCAGACTCTAAAGTAACTGCTTCCCCGCCTAATTCTTTTGCAAACTTTTGAAAAAAATCATCCGCGATCTTCTTAGCAGATGCGCTTATTAAGCGCCCACCAATTTGACCTAACTTGCCGCCAATAGAAGCTTCGGTTGTATAAGAAACCAAAGTACCACCCTCAACTAGCTTTAATTCCACTCGTGATTTACCTTTAGCAAATCCAGCAGCACCTCCAGATCCTTCAAATGCCATTGAGCAAGACTGGTCTGGAATGATGTCGCTTAGGAGTAATTTCCCTGAAAAACGAGCCCTAACAGGTCCAATCTTGAACATTACCTTGGCATGGACCTCCTCGGGAGAAATGCGGCTAATCTCCTCGCAACCAGGAATTGACTTGGCCAGCACATCAATATCATTCAAGCCCTTCCAGACATCGGAGATTGGAGCAGCTATCAGTTGCTCGCCATTCAGTTCCATTAATTTTCCTTGGGGTTTGTACGAATAGAGTCTTATAGACCAATTGTTCAACAATGTACCATTATTTAACTTTTGGTCAATAGGTCCAAATTCGGATAAACCCTGAGAGCCCATGCCTTTAATCGAAGATAGGATTTCTAGCGTAAATTCAGCCGAAAATTCGGTAGGCTTAATGGCGCCAGCCAAGCGGAGAATGAATACCGTTGAGCGTAAACGCCAGATTCTGGACCGGGCTATTCAATTTTTCGCTAGACATGGCATAGATGGTCAACTCAGAAATTTGACCAAAGAGCTAGGCGTTACCCATACCCTGCTTTATCACTATTTCCCAACAAAGGACGCTCTTATTCAAGAAGTCTATAAGGAAGTATTTGAATCTCGATGGAAGCCAGAGTGGGAAGAATTATTAGATGATGAGAAACTAAGCCCCGAAGAAAAATTTAATGCCTTCTACTTGGACTACACCAATACCGTATTAACTCATGACTTTGTTCGAATCTTGATTTTTTCAGGCTTAAGCGACCACTCCATCAGCGATCGCTTTTTTGAGCTTTTACGTTCCCGCCTACTGCCAAGGCTAATTCGTGAAACGAGAAAGTACTGCGAACGATCGACTACGTCAAAACCGACCCAACGTGAGCTAGAGTTTTTAATGGGGCTCCATGGTGGCATTTTCTACATCGGAATGCGGCGTTGGATCTATGGACAAGCTATCTATGCAGTCGAGAGCCCCAATACCGAACAAGAAATTATTCATGATCGCGTCCAGTCCTACCTCCAATCTGCCAAATCCTTATTCGCGTAACTTAAAAGGTCACTATGTCAAATTTAAGCCTAAATCACTTCTCTCTTCGCAGTCTTGAGATCGAAAAAACGACAGAATTTTTTAGCAAGATATTGGGTTTAACTGTGGGGCCCAGACCAGAGTTTCCTTTTCCAGGAGTTTGGCTCTACAGCGGCGATGAAAATAGCTGGTCCAACGCTGTCTTGCATCTCATTGCAATTGATAAAAATGATCCAAATGGCTTAAAGAAATATCTTGGAGAGCGTGACCCCTCCTCTTTGCATGGATCTGGCGCAGTGGATCATATTGCCTTCTTTGCAAATGGTCTTGAAGAAAAAATTACACTTCTCAAAAAATTAAATGTCCCTTATCGCGAGCGCACTGTCCCAGTCCTCAAGCTGCACCAGATCTTTTTGGATGACCCTAATGGAGTGGTGATTGAATTAAATTATCCTGCAGACGAAAAAGCTGCGCTAGACGCTAAGACTGCATAAAAACTTATCTATGGCCAAAATCATTATCGTCGGCGGCTCATTAGGTGGGCTCTTTGCAGCTAATATTTTGTTGCGCCAAGGTCACGATGTCACTTTGCTAGAAAAAGCGACGGGCTCCTTAGATGGCCGTGGGGCGGGTATTGTGACGTACGATGCCTTGGCAGATGCACTGCGTCAGGCTGGTGTTAAGGTGGACGATACGCTCGGTGTGCCTGTAACACAGCGAGTCACTCTTGGTGCCGACGGTCAAATTTTAGGCATGATGGAATTGCCACAAATACTGACATCCTGGAGTCGTCTGTATCACATGCTAAAAGAATGCTTTCCAGTAGAGCGTTATGTTCAAGGAAAAGTTGTTAAAACTGTAAGTCAGACTGTTGAAGCCGTTCAAGTAAGTTGTGCTGATGGCAGTCGCTATGAAGCAGAACTTTTAATCGCTTCCGATGGAATACGCTCTGCTGTGAGAGCTCAAGTTGCCCCCGAGATACAACCAGAATATGCGGGTTACATTGCATGGCGTGGCGTCTGTGACGAGGCTTGCCTCTCTGCCTATACCTTAGATACTTTGTTTAATCGATTTGGTTTCTGCCTCCCCAAAGGAGAGCAAATGTTAGGCTATCCCGTTGCTGGTCATGGAAACGATACTCGGCCAGGTAAGCGTCGCTACAACTTTGTATGGTATCGACCCGCTTCAGAAAACGAGGAGCTAGTCAATCTGCTAACAGATGATGATGGCCATTACTATCCAACTGGTATTCCCCCTCTAAAAGTTTCGTGGAAACACATTGCGAAGATGCGACAAAAGGCTCAAGAAATTCTAGCGCCTCAGTTTGCAGAAATTCTGGAAAAGACAGCAGCCCCCTTCTTACAGCCAATTTATGATGTGCGCTCCGAAGAAATTGTTTTTGGGAGAATCGCCCTGATGGGTGATGCCGCATTTGTGGGTAGGCCTCATGTGGGTATGGGTGTCACTAAGGCTGGAGACGAGGCGATAGTGATTGCTAAATATATAACGCAACTAGGTGCCACCCCTGCAGCTTTAAAAGCCTACAGAGATGAACGCCTCAAGCTAGGCCAGCAAGTAGTAGCCAGAGCTCAATATTTAGGGCGTTATATGCAAGCGCAGGGCAGTAAAGGGGCTCCAAATAGCGAAAACCTCAAGAGAAATGCCGATACCGTGATGGCAGAGACTGCAATTGATATCAGTGATTTACTAGTTTTAGGGAAAGCAGTGCCTGAATCCACGCATTAATTGGTGCATTCAGTTAAGATTTACACAATAAAAAGTATTCTTATTTAAACAAAGTTTTATCTGGAGGAGACAACCATGAAACAAAAAGTAACGAATCAAACAAGAAGAAAAGTGTTAATCGGTGGAGCTACTGTAGCTAGCACTCCTCTTTGGTTAAATGTTGCCAATGCCCAGGCTGACACAATCAAGATCGGCTTTCCAGTACCATTAACGGGGCCCTTCTCTGCCGAGGCGCAAGACCAAGTCAAAGCCGCGGAACTGGCCATTAAAGAATTTAATGATGCTGGTGGCTTTAATGGTCGTAAAGCAGAACTTTTAGTGCGTGATGACAAACTGAATCCAGGCGAAGCTGCGACTCGTACCCTAGAGTTGATTGAAAAAGACAAGGTGAACTACGTGGTGGGCTCTCTATCAGCTGCCACTCAACTCTCCATCAATGCAGTCTGCAAAGAACGTAAGATTCTCTTTAACTCCATCAGTCAATCGGATGCTATTAATGAAATAAAAGACTGGAGTATATATACCTTCCACGAGGCATTAAACCCTCATATGACTGCGGGTGCACTGGCTCGCTACGCAATTCCACGCTTTGGTAAAAAGATTGTGTTTTTAACTGCTGACTATGCCTATGGCCATGAAATGGTTCGTGCCTTTGAGCGCGCCGGCAAAGAAATGGGGGCTACAACGCTAGCGGATATTCGCCATCCATTGGGTGCTTCTGATTACTCTGCTTTCTTGCCACGCATTAAAGCATTAAACCCAGATATTTTGGTGTTGTGTAACTTCGGTCGTGACCTAGTGAATGCGGCCAAACAATGTACCGACTTTGGCCTCAAGTCGAGCATGAAAATTATGGCACCTGTTTTGCTTTACACCGCACGTCTTGCAGGTGGTCCAGAGGCATTTGAAGGAATCATCGGTGGCACTTCTTATTACTGGGGTCTTGAAGATCGTATTCCTACGGCCAAAATATTTAATGATGCATTCCGAAAAATGTATAACGGCTCAGTACCATCCGATTACGGCGCATTAGGTTATGCAGGTATTAGGAGTGTTCTGGCTTCCGTCAAGATTGCCAAGTCAACCGATACCATGAAAGTCATTAGTGTCATGGAAAATCTCAAATACGACTGGTACAAAGGCCCCGAATACTATCGTAAGTGTGACCACCAAGCAGTTCAGACCGTCATCATTGTGGAATCCAAATCAAAGAATATGAAAGATAAATATGATGTCTTCAATATTCTGACGATTGAGCCCACCACTGAAAAGAACATGCGTACTTGTGCAGAGTTAGGCCACAAAGCCTAGGGCAAATATCAGGGTAATCAACTGAGCGCCCTGAACTACTCCCCCTGATTCCATTGAATCATGGGGAGTTTTTTTGAGTACATTTATGACCGGTCTCACATTCGAACTTTTATGCATGCAACTGCTTACGGGAATTGCCCTAGGTAGTATTTATGCGCTTTTAGCACTGGGTTTATGCCTTATCTTTGGGATGCTAAATGTAGTGAACTTTGCCCATGGCGCCTTTTTTATGGTTGGCGCATTTTTAGGTGTCTATTTTTTAGGGGTCACTGGTAATTTTTGGTTTAGCCTTGTCTTAACACCGCTAGTAACTGGATGCCTTGGTTTAGTAACAGAGCGTTTCTTAGTAAGACCTCTATATGGTCGCGGCCTAGACTATCCATTACTACTGACCTTTGGCCTCTCCTATGTCTTCATTGAAGCTGTGCGAGTGACCTTCGGGATTGAAGGCATGCCATCTGTCACTCCTAGCGGTTTAACCGGAACCGTTAATGTAGGCTTCGGTTACTTCCCTAAATACAGACTCTTTTTAATTGCCGCTACGGCAGTCATCATTTTTGGTATCTGGTTCTTGATCCAAAAAACTCGTTATGGTCTCATCATCAAGGCAGGTGCTGCTGATCAAGAAATTGTCAAAGTTCTTGGTGTAGATATTGCCAAGGTATGGCTATTAGTATTCGGGCTGGGATGTGCGATTGCTGGCCTATCTGGAATATTGGCAGCCCCAACCCGCTCAGTAAATCCAGAAATGGGCATTCCTATTTTGGCTGAATCTTTTGTAGTGACTGTTGTAGGTGGAATGGGCTCGCCTGTCGGCGCAGTCATTGCAGGTCTACTGGTTGGGGTTGTTTACAGCATGACCTCTCTATTCTTTCCAGAGTTTGCTGAGCTATCTATTTTTGTACTAATGGCTGTGGTGCTCTTAATTCGTCCGCAGGGTTTATTTGGCAAAGCAGGGGCGATGGGCTAAGGCTCCGAATATATATGAATTCATATTTACAACTGATTGCACGCCATCGAGTATTAGCGAGTACGCTTTTTTTGGCGGTCTTTCCATTCATCATGCCCTATGAGGCGCTGGCAATTAATATTCTGATCTTTGGTTTATTTGCCATGGGCTTTAATCTCCTTTTTGGCTATATGGGCCTGCTCTCATTCGGGCATGCTGCGTTTTTGGGAATAGGTAGCTATCTCACTGGAATTAGCATCGTACATTACGGTCTTCCATGGGGTACAGCCATTCTTCTCGGGATCATCGGCGCAGCTATTGGCGGACTCATCATGGGATTTTTGGCAATCCGTACTCGTGGAATTTATTTCTCAATGGTAACTCTCGCCCTAGGTCAAATTGTTTACTACATTTTTTACAAGGCCGAGAGTTTGACGGGTGGTGAAAATGGCTTACGGGGCGTTAGAGTAGATTCCTTTAATATCTTTGGCATCCCAGTAGACTTCTTAAACCCACTCGTGAAGTACTACATCATTCTCTTTTTTGTAGTGATTGCCATGTGGTTTATTTCACGTATTTTGAATTCTCCTCTTGGCGCCATCATGGAAGCGATTCGAGAAAATGAAAAGCGTGCTGCTGCTTGTGGGTTTGATGTGGCCAGGACCAAATTGCTCGTTTTTGTTTTATCAGCAGCAATTTGTGGGCTAGCGGGTTCCTTACGCGCGCTACACTTATCCATTGTTCCAATTGACTCCTTGCATTATTTGCAGTCTGGGCAGGCCATCATGATGAGCATCCTAGGCGGCATGGGCACTTTCTTTGGCCCCTTTGTTGGTGCAGCAGTCATGCTATACCTTGAGGATGTTGTTACTACCTTTACCAAGCATTGGATGGCAGTGATCGGGGTGGTATTTATGTTCTTTGTACTGTTCTTCCCCACGGGGATCTGGGGAACCATTCTGAGTAAGCTACAAATTCAGAAAGATGCTAAATAATGAATAGCGCTAATAACATCTACAACACCCCTATTTTGGAAGCTCGTAATGTCAGCAAGAGCTTTGGAAAGTTCAAGGCCTTACAAGACGTTTCTACTAGCTTTATGCCTGGATCCTTAACTGCCATCATTGGACCCAATGGTGCAGGTAAAAGCACCTTCTTTAACGCCCTCAGTGGTGCCTTCCCTCCCACAAGTGGTCAAATTCTTTTCAACGGTAAAGATATTACGGGAATGCAGCAGCATGAGTTTGCACGCATTGGTATCTCGAAAAGCTTTCAGATTACGAATGTATTTAAGCAGCTCAGTGTTCATGAAAATGTTCGCGTTGCCGCACAAATGCAAACAGCACGCTATAACTTCTTACGCAATGCTCAAAGCTATCTTGGGCCTATCGAATTAGCAGATGAACTTCTTCATCGCGTAAATCTTCAACGCCTGCGCAATAAAAAAACAGGTGATTTAGCGCATGGCCAACAAAGAGCCCTAGAAATTGCAATGGCATTAGCCTGTAATCCGAGTTTACTTTTATTAGATGAGCCTACCGCTGGGATGTCTCCAGAAGAAACTCTGGTCATGATGGATCTCATTCGTACCCTTGCTAATGAGCGTACTGTGATTTTGGTGGAACATAAAATGAAACTCATTATGGGTTTATGCAAACGGATCATTGTCTTGCATCATGGTGAATTCTTAGCTGAAGGTACGCCAGAAGAAATTCAAAATAATGCTGAGGTACGTCGTGTGTATCTGGGTCAAGGTTAAGCTGAAAGTCATCTATGTTACGTGTTGAAAATTTAAATGCTTGGTATGACCGTAGTCATGTACTTCAAGGCATCTCGCTTGAAGTCAAGAAAGGTGAGATTGTGACCTTAATGGGGCGTAATGGTGCTGGTAAAACCACTACCCTTCGCTCATTAATGGGCTTACTATCAAAGCGTCAAGGATCTGCATCTATTGACGGTACATCATTTTTAGATATGCCTGCCCATACCCGCTTTCACCTCGGTTTAGCTTATGTCCCAGAGGATCGCCGAATTGTTCCTGGACTTACTGTCAAAGAAAATCTCGAACTTGGCATCATTGCTAAAAAGAATCGCGGTGATATGAGCGCGATGGTCGATGAAATTGCGGAAACCTTCCCTCGCCTCAAGGAGCGCCTCAATCAAGATGGCTCTTCTATGTCGGGGGGCGAACAACAGATGTTAGCTATTGCCCGAGCCATGATCGGCAAACCCAAAGCCATCTTATTAGATGAACCTTCTGAAGGCATCATGCCGGTCTTAGTGGATGAAATGTTTGAGCTATTTGCTAATCTCAAACATAAAGGCGTAACCATCCTTTTAGTTGAACAGAATGTGCAGCAAGCTTTGAAAATTTCAGATAGAGCTTACATTCTGGATCAGGGTGAAATTGTGTTTCATGACACTGCTCAAAATCTGCTCAATAACGAAGAGATTCAGCAAAAGTATTGCGCTGTTTAAATTAAACGCAACCAATGGCCGAGTTGATGCCAAAAACTTTCGGGTACTAGCGTCAATAACCAGGTTATGGTTAAGTAGCGTAATAACTTACCCAAAAACATGTAGATTAAACAGGGTGCCCAAGCTAAACGTAACCAGCCTGCAGCAAAACAGAGGGGATCTCCAAATACTGGCAACCAAGCAAGCAGCAGCATTTTGGGGCCACGAGCCTCCAGCCAATCTTGCATACGTCCATGGGTAGGCCCTTTGAGAGATTCAAAACTATTACGAGCGATTAAGCCAAGCCAACAATCAAACATACCACCGCCAGTATTTCCAATCGTGGCAATCAAGATAGCTATCCAATACAAATGGGGGTTGATTGAAACATAGCTAAAGAGTATTGGTTCTGATCCAAGCGGAATCAGTGTGGCAGAAATAAAGGCACTGATAAATACCGCGGGTAAGCCTACTGATGGCAAACCAAACCAGGCAAAAAAATGCCCGAATATTTCCTCCATTAAGCGAGTACTCCAGATTTCTTCAAAAGAGTAATTTGTTCTTCTGTAAGACCGGCGGCTTGTAGTACTTTGTCGGTGTGCTCACCCAAGGTTGGAGCGCGGTACCGAATGGCGCCTGGATTTTGAGAAAGCTTCGGAATAATCCCAGGCACTTGAACTTTAAGGCCATCCGCTCCTTCTACGGTTTCTATCACGCCGCGGGCTTGATAGTGCGGGTCTTCTGCAATATCCTTAGCTGTATAGATTTTTCCTGATGGCACTTGAGCTCCAGTAAGGGCTTTTAGGACTTCATCTATTGATAAAGTCCCAGTCCATACATTGATTGCAGCATCGATTTCTTCGGCACGTTTAGCCCGTCCATCATTGCGCTCAAGATCTGGCTCTTCTCCTAAATCGGCTCTACCAATCAATGTCATTAAGCGCTTATAGATAGAGTCCCCATTGCCAGCAATTAAGACATATTGACCATCTTTACAGCGGTATGCGTTCGAGGGGGCAATTCCAGGTAATGCACCACCAGCTGGCTGTCGAATCGCACCAAAGGCAGAATACTCAGGTAACAAACTTTCCGTGAGATTAAATACTGCCTCATATAAGGCCACATCAATCATTTGACCATTACCACCTCGGGCATCGCGCTCATATAAAGCCAACATTACTCCGAGAGCACCATGCAAACCGGCAATCGTATCTCCAAGAGAAACGCCAGCTCTGACTGGTACCTCATTGGGATGACCGGTGATATGACGAAGACCAGCCATTGCTTCGCCAATCGCAGCAAACCCTGGCTCATCACGGCGCGGTCCATCCTGCCCATAGCCTGAAATGCGCAACATGATTATTTTAGGATTGATCTGATGCAATTCTTCCCAGCCAAGCCCCCACTTTTCTAATGTCCCTGGTCTGAAGTTTTCAATTACCACATCTGCCTCTAGCGCTAATTGACGAGCAATATCCTGGCCCTCTTTGACGCGAAGATCTAAGCAGATAGATTGCTTATTACGAGATTGTGCTTGCCACCAGACTGACGTTCCTTTATGGAGCATGCGCCATTTGCGCAGAGGGTCACCTTCTTTCGGAGACTCCACTTTAATCACTTCGGCACCAAAATCAGCCAATGTTTTAGAGGCAAAGGGCCCAGCAATGAGCTGTCCTAATTCCAAGACTTTAATTCCCGAGAGAATCTGGTGGTCGTTCTTTTCCATCGCCTAGCTATGTCCTTAAACGTTTCTGAGAGATATTTTCCACTTCTTTTGGCTATTTTCACGGATTTTCAAATCTTGCTTAAACTATCGTCTAAATCACTCAATAACCCATCCATCCCTTAACTGAGACCTTCATGAATCACCCCATCCCCAAGGAAGACCAATTCCAAGACATGCGCGAAGCTCTGCGCGACCTTTGTAATCGTTATGACTCTGCATATTGGCAAAAAGTTGACCACGAACGTGGCTATCCTGAGGCCTTTGTCAGCGCAATGACAGAAGCAGGATGGTTGGCCGCACTGATTCCTGAAGAATATGGTGGCTCAGGATTAGGTCTTGCTGAAGCCTCAATCATTATGGAAGAAATCAACTTTTCTGGTGGTAACTCTGGTTCTTGTCATGGGCAAATGTATAACATGGGCACCCTCCTTCGCCATGGATCCGATGTGCAGAAAAAAATATATCTCCCAAAAATTGCTACGGGTGAATTACGTTTACAAAGTATGGCCGTTACTGAGCCTACTACCGGTACCGATACCACCAAACTCAAAACTACCGCGGTTAAAAAAGGTGACAAATATATTGTCAATGGCCAAAAAGTTTGGATTTCTCGAATTCAACATTCAGATCTCATGATTTTGCTTGCGCGCACTACTCCACTAAGTGAGGTAAAGCGTAAATCTGAAGGAATGTCGATTTTTATCGTCAATCTCAAAGATGCGATTGGCAAAGGCATGGAGGTTAGACCTATTGCCAACATGGTAAATCACGAGACCAATGAAGTCTTCTTTGATAACTTAGAAATTCCTGCAGAAAACCTGATCGGAGAAGAAGGACAGGGATTTAGATACATCTTGGATGGCTTAAACGCAGAACGTGTTCTGATTGCCGCGGAGTGTATTGGAGATGCCTATTGGTTTATTGATCGTGCTCGGCGTTACGCTAATGATCGCGTAGTCTTTGATCGCCCGATTGGCAAAAATCAAGGCATCCAATTTCCGATTGCAGATAGCTATATTGAAACCGAAGCGGCAAACCTGATGCGATTTAAGGCATGCGAGCTATTTGATAACAATCAAGCTTGTGGGCCAGAAGCGAATATGTCTAAGTACCTAGCTGCAAAAGCCTCTTGGGAAGCCGCTAATGTATGTCTTCAAACTCATGGTGGATTTGGCTTTGCTAATGAATACGATGTAGAGCGCAAATTTAGAGAAACTCGCTTATATCAAGTTGCTCCCATCTCCACTAACCTGATCTACTCTTACGTGGCCGAGCATATTCTTGGCTTGCCTAGATCTTTTTGACCATACTGAATATGAGTATTCGCCCTTTAGATGGAATTACTGTTGTCGCACTAGAGCATGTGATTGCAGCGCCATTCTGTACCCGTCAGTTAGCCGACTTAGGCGCACGCATCATTAAGATTGAACGCCCTGGAGATGGTGACTTTGCCAGGGGGTACGACACACAAGTAGAAGGGCTCTCTTCTCATTTTGTTTGGGTTAATCGCTCTAAAGAAAGTTTGACCCTCGATCTTAAACAAGAATCAGCAATCGCAGTATTGAAGAATTTATTAAAAACTGCAGATGTCTTTATTCAAAACTTGGCACCCGGCGCAGCAGCACGCATGGGTCTAACTGCTGAGGCTTTACAAAAAGATAATCCCGGTTTGATTCTCTGTGCAATCTCCGGCTATGGAAATGATGGCCCCTATCGCGACAAAAAAGCCTACGACCTATTGATTCAGAGTGAGGCAGGCTTTCTGTCGATTACAGGTACGCCTGAGACACCAAGCAAAGCCGGCAACTCCATTGCCGATATTGCCGCAGGTATGTATGCCTACACCAATATCCTGGCTGCACTATTGCAAAGAGGTAAAACAGGTAAAGGCACTGTCATTGATATCTCAATGTTGGAGGCCTTGAGTGAATGGATGAGCTTCCCGATGTACTACGCCTACAAGGGTGCGAACCCACCCTCCAGAAATGGCGCATCGCATGCCACAATTTATCCATACGGCCCTTTTAAAGCAGGTGACGGTAAAACGGTGATGTTGGGTCTTCAGAACGAACGAGAGTGGGGACAGTTCTGTGAGATTGTGCTGGAAAATTCAGCACTTGCTAAAGATGAGCGCTTTGATAAAAATTTCAAACGTAATGAAAAGCGCGCTGAATTATTGGAGATTATTAACTCCTGTTTTTGCAAGCTCACCTCTGAACAACTCATTGCGCGATTAGAAAAAGCGCAGATAGCTAACGCCCATCTGAATGATATGGAGGGCTTGTGGAAACACGAGCAGTTGAAGGCGCGTAAGCGCTGGACAGAAGTGGGCACTCCGAATGGTCAGATTGCCGCCCTACTCCCACCAGGCCTTAATGACAGCTATAAATATCGGATGGGTCCAGTTCCTTCTGTAGGGCAACATACCGACGCCATCTTAAAAGAGCTCGGCATATCTAACTCTGAAATCGCCAGCATGCGTGAAAGTGGCGCAATTTAAAGCAAGGGCGATGTTAAATGGGCAGCGTTTTCTAAATAACGATGCCATTTGGGGCGCTTAGCCCATACCTGAGGATCTACAAAGTCCGAATCGGCAATATAAGACTCCACAAGTTTTTCAAGACCAGCGCAAAATACTTCGTCATATACGATCAAACTAATTTCAAAGTTGAGACGTAGGCTACGCTGATCAAAATTCACTGAACCGAAGATGGCTGCTTTTTGATCTACTAATAAGCTCTTGGTATGCAGCAGACCACCATGAAACTCAGCAATATGTACCCCTGAATTCAGGAGATCTTCATAATAACTTCTACTGCTCCAGGCGACTAGTTTTGAATCATTTAATTTGGGCACAATTAAGGTTACCTTCACCCCACGTCTAGCAGTGGCCATCAGTGCTTGCATGAGTCCATCATCCGGACCAAAGTAGGGAGTAGTGATTGTCAACTCGTCTTGCGCATCAATAATTGCCGACAGCATCACTTGATACAAAATATCGTCACGATACACCGGGCCTGATGCAAGTTCCTGCGCGATGACTCCACCCACACAAGGAGCTATTGAAGGCTTTTGATCTCTAAAGTTGGTAATCTTTGGATTATCAACACTCCAATCAAAAGCGAATGTTAGTTCAAACTGTGCCGCTATTGGTCCCTCAACCCGAACCATGGCATCCACCCACTCACCCACTCCAGAATCTTGCTTAAATGTGCGTGGATCAACCAAATTCATGCTGCCAGTCCATACGATAGCACTATCAATCACAAATATTTTTCGATGCAAACGCAAATCCGCACGACGAAATTGAAACCTTCCGATTTGAATAGGCAATGCTTCCGTGACCTCTATTCCTGCATTACGAAAGCAAGCTGACCATTTAGATTTAAACCATGCACTACTTCCCAATGAATCCAGCAATACCTTACATTTAACGCCTCGTTTGGCCGCTGTAATGACTGCCTCGCCAACACGATCTGCGTCGCCACCCAAAGCCCATATATAGAACTCAAGATGAAGACTTTCTTTCGCCAGATTAATCTCATCAATAAAGAGCTGCAGGATTTGCAATGAATTGGTATGTAACTCAACCTTATTTCCAGCAACTACCGGTGTGCCATTATTAGATTCTGCCAAAAGACTAAATAAGCGAGCTTCAATGGGTAGCTTCAGCTTATCTGCAGCATACATAGTCCGCATGTCCTCAGTGATCTTTTCGTATTCACGATTCATGCGGGTAATTTTTCGCGTTAACTTACGACCTACTGGACGCTCACCGATCAAGACATAGAGACTGATTCCGATTATAGGAAATGTCATAACAATAAAAATCCAAGCAAAGGCAACGCCAACTGGCCTTCTGACAGAAATAATAACGCCGATAAAATAAGTCACTAGTAAAAAATGGGCTAGAAGAAATCCATTTACACTTAAATTGAAAGAAGATTCTAAAAAAATACTTAGCAGGTCATTCATAGCATTTCCAATTCAGCAGTAATTCCAAGGTGATCCGATAGCTTCATCCATTCATGCAAAATATTTGCGGAATGAATCTTTAAGCCTCGAACATAAATACGATCCATGGCCAATAATGGCCTAATGCTTGGGAAGGTTTTAGCTGGCGCACCAGTTAAGGTCTCGAAGACCTCATCAAAGCCTGCTGTACGCATCGGCCCACTAACCCGGTTACGCCAATCATTAAAGTCCCCAGCCACAATAGTAGGCCCATCTTGCGCCAAAACTTTAATGTACTGAATAATTTCTTCGAGTTGACGCTCTCTACCGCGCTCAAATAATGCTAGATGCACACAAAAGCAATGAATGGGTTTATCAAAGCCTTCAAGCTGTGTCACGCTATGCAATAGCCCACGACGCTCAAACCGGCAAGCAGAAATATCGTAGTTTTCCCCTTTTTGCATCGGATGCTTAGACAAAATCGCATTACCGTGATGTCCATCAGGATATTCAACATTCTTGCCATAGTGCCAGTCACGCCAAAAATCCTCTGATAGAAAGTGAGTTAATTCCATCAATGGCCACTGTCCAAAACGACGAACTCTACCGCGGTGTTCTTGTTGTAATTCTTGTAAGAAAAGAAGATCAGGATGATGACTACGCATATTTTGGCGCAACTGATAAATCGTTGAGTGTCGATGCAGCGGAGAAAGCCCCTTGTGGACATTCATGCTCATGACTGTAAATCGACCGCCTTTAACCAAGCTCATTCATTTTGTCCTGACGCACTTTGGCGTCTGACTCTAGCAAAGTAAATTTCACTCTCAACCCATTCTTGACACTGCATACATTTATTGCAAATGGATGCCTGCTCACGCAACTCTTCAATTGAGTTGATCAGATGAGTATCGAGATAGTCACGAAGATCTTCGTCAACTATTGCGTTACAAAGGCAAACTACTTGGGCCATAGGTCAAAATGAGGAGTTAAATCGTTCACAAAGCCCATTTTGCCATCGCCTTGATAGAATCGAGCGTATGTTCACTACCTTTCAAGATGCCTTTAGCTTGCTCGCCCACTTAGATGCGGGTGTTTTAGGTATTGTGCTGGTCTCCTTAAAGGTGAGCTTTACTGCCCTACTCTTTGGGACCTTATTAGGCCTGCCCCTGGGGGCGTTTTTGGCTGTGGAAGAATTTAAAGGGAAAAAAGCCATTATTGTGACCATCAATACCTTGATGGGGGTTCCCACTGTGATTGTAGGCGTGGTGGTTTACCTTATGCTCTCTCGCTCAGGGCCACTAGGGGTTTGGGGCTGGCTTTTCACCCCCAAGGGTATGATCATCGCCCAAACACTGCTGACAACCCCTTTAATTGCAGCCCTAAGCCGTCAGATCCTTGAGGACTCTTGGCGCATTCACTGCGACTCCTTCTTAAGCCTCAGATTACCTGCTTTATCGCGTCTGAAATGGCTTCTCTGGGACTGCCGTTTCTCACTAACCATCGCTATTCTGGCAGGTCTTGCAAGAGCCATTTCTGAGGTTGGTGCTGTCATGATCGTCGGTGGCAATATCGATCAATCTACCCGAACGATGACTACCGCGATTGCCCTTGAAACCAGCAAGGGTGATCTGCCCTTAGCGCTTGCCTTAGGTATTGTCTTGCTTGGAATTGTTCTCATAGCAAACCTATTTACGTTTGTAGTTCGTCAAGTAGCGGAGCGTCGTTATGGTTAATATGACCGAGCAATTTGAAAAATTTATCGAGCTACGCGATATCACTGTTAAAAGTAATGGTCGCGTCATTCTCAATATTCAACACGAGATCATTCCGGCTGACCGCATTACTGCTTGCATTGGCCCAAATGGGGCAGGTAAAACTACCTTTTTAAAGTTATTAGATGGGCTCATCAAACCAGATACTGGAACAGTGAGTTACTCATTTGCCAATAAGACTGCATTGGTTTTACATCACACTCCCATGATTAAAGCCTCTACTAGAGCGAATATCAGTATGGTCAGGGATGCGGACTCCACCATTACTCCGGCAGAAATTGAGCAAGTCATCGAACAGGTTGGCTTGGGGAATCTAGTATCTAGCCCTGCCCATAAGCTATCTGCCGGGGAGCAGCAGAAGCTTTGTCTTGGGCGTGCCATTTTACAAAAGCCAAACTTAGTCTTACTAGATGAGCCTACTGCAAACTTAGATCCGAATACAACCGAGCAAGTTGAAGAGATTATTCACAAGTTTGATACACAAAATACCAATGTTATTTTTTCATCACACCAGCTAGCTCAAGTAAAAAGACTAGCGCAATACATCATCTTTATTGATCAGGGCGAAATAAAAGAAAAGGGACCCGTGGGCCCCTTCTTTTCCAATCCTCAAACGCAAGCTGCTAAACGCTACTTACATCAAGAATTGTTAGTCGATTAATTACTTTGCCGCTGGTGCTGCCGCAACTGGCGCAACAAAAGGTGGTGGTGCTACACAGGCAGCGGGCGCTGGTGTACCTGGAACTCTATATTGATCAGCCACTTTATTGATTGACTGGCAAAGTTGATATGCACCAACCCGACCCGCATAAGCAGTCTTTGCATCAGCCAGCGCCTTGGCCTCTTTCGCTTCCGGAGTTAATGGAGGCAAAGTTGCAAATACTGAAGCAGAGGTAAATGCGCAGAATGTAAAAGTAATGATCTTTTTCATGGCTTTGTCCTTATTTATTCACTTTGTTGTACCAGAGCTCATGGTGTTCTTTAGCCCAGGTTGCATCAACGTAACCTGTCATCATGCCATCCGAGGAGCCTTGCATGCCAATTGATCCAATATAAATATGACCCATAGCCATAGCGGTCATCAGGACAGATGCTGCGCTATGAATGATATTTGCTAACTGCATGGTTCCGCGGATGTACTGAATTTCCATGAAAGGCACAATCATGTCAAGCACAAAGCCAGAGGCTGAAATTACCAGACCTAAGAAGGTCATACCAAACCAAAACCAAATTTTTTCACCAAAGTTGAAAAAGCCTGCAGGTGGATGCTTTCCACCGAACAGTCCACCAAATGACTTAATCCAAGTGAGATCACCTTGCCCTGGGATATTTCTAGTTGCAAACAGCAGGAAGAAAATAACAACGCTCAAAGTGAACAGCGGGCCAGAATAGTTGTGAATATTTTTACAGATATTGAGGAAGGTGCCATAAGCAACTCCACCCATGATCGGCAATGCAAAAAACTTACCCCACAAAATCAAAATACCAGTCAAAGCGAGACCAATAAAACTGGCTGCCATTACCCAATGGGTAAAACGCTCAAAACCACTGAAGCGTTTGATCATTTGACCAGTCATCGGGGCATGCAATTTGATCGGACCTTTGACCAAAAACACAGCAGCAATACCAAAGAAGGCAATCGCCAATAACCAACCGCCATAAACAGTTATCACACCATTACGAATAACACGCCATTGCTCGCCAGCACGTTGGATTAAAACGCTAGCCTCTTTGTCTGGAATACTGATAGTGTTGTATGGGTCACTGTTAGCAGAATTCCAAAGGAACTTCTCTCCGACCTGAGCAGAATTCGCAGGCTGAGATTGAGCCTGTGTTCCGTCAGCCGCATTCTTTGGAAAATCAATACCGCTTGGAGAAGGTAAAGGCGGCATTGGTGCGCGCTCTGCCAAGCTGACACCGCTAAGCAGGCTGAGTGAAACACCCAGGGCCATGACCCAAGAGCGACTAACACTAGAGAATGATCGATTCATGCAAATATCCTTAAACGTTTTCGTTCTATTTATTGTTATTTAACTAATCACTTAAAGCGTGAGTACTCAGATTGATTCTGACTGCGCTTATTGATCGATTCCGTCCAGCTTGGGTCATTGGTAGGAGTCCAGCCCTTGGTCATGAAGCCATTATCCGCCCCCATGTAAGGTGCAACATCAGGACGCTTGGCTGCTTTTGCAGCAATCTCGGGGGGCTCAGAACACGCTGCGAGAAAAGCTGCTGCTGCCAAGCACAAGCCGAAAGTTTTCAAATTCAGTTTCATGACTTGGCTCCAGGAATTTTTCCAGCAGGCGTAGGTTTTGGTGCTGGTGAGTCCATCGGACCATACGCAGTAGTCCAACCAAAAATGTCTTTACTTGGATATTTACCGTTGGCTTCACGAACTGAAACGCGCTTGGCATAGATAGAAGAGATGACTTCACTGTCTCCACCAATCAATGCCTTAGTGGAGCACATCTCTGCGCACAAAGGTAACTTACCTTCTGCCAAACGATTGCGTCCATATTTCTCAAACTCGGCAACGCTTCCATTGGCCTCAGGACCGCCGCTACAGAAGGTGCATTTGTCCATTTTGCTTCTCACGCCAAATGCGCCTGAAGTCAAGAACTGAGGCGCACCAAATGGGCAAGCAAATGAACAGTAGCCGCAACCGATGCAGATGTCTTTGTCATGCAAGACCACGCCTTCGTCAGTGCGATAGAAGCAATCTACTGGACAGACTGCCATACAAGGCGCATCTGAACAGTGCATACAAGCAACTGAGATTGACTTTTCTTTACCGATGATGCCGTCGTTCACCGTAACTACACGGCGGCGATTAACACCCCAAGGTACTTCGTTGTCGTTTTTACAAGCAGTGACACAACCATTGCATTCGATGCAGCGTTCTGTATCACAAATAAATTTCATTCTTGCCATTGTGTTCTCCTGACTTTATTTTTTAACTTAGGCAAATTTTTCGATTTGGCACATGGTGGTTTTGGTCTCTTGCATCATCGTTACCTGATCATAACCATAGGTAGTCGCGGTATTAACGGACTCGCCCAGGATGATTGGTGACGCACCTTCCGGATAGAATTTGCGCAAGTCCTTACCTTCCCACCAACCTGAAAAGTGGAATGGTACAAAGGCAGTTCCTTGATCAACCCGCTCAGTAACCAGCGCGCGCACTTTGATCTTGGCTCCAGTTGGCGATTTCACCCACACATAGTCCCAGTGCTTAATACCACGTGCCTGAGCAGCTTTAGGGTTAATCTCCACAAAGTTCTCTTGTTGCAACTCTGCCAACCAAGGATTGGAACGAGTCTCTTCACCACCACCCTCATACTCAACTAAACGGCCTGAGGTCAGAATGATTGGGAATTTCTCGTACAACTTATCGCTCAAGTTTTTATCTTGTACCGTTTTGTAAAGGGTTGGCAAGCGCCAGAAATTCTTCCTATCGGCTGATGTTGGGTACTTACGCATCATTGGCTCGTTAGTACTGTACAAAGCCTCACGGTGGAGTGGAATCGGATCTGGGAAGTTCCAAACAACCGCACGGGCTTTAGCATTTCCAAATGGATGGCAACCGTTCTTCATCACCACACGCTGGATGCCGCCTGATAAGTCAGTCTTCCAGTTTTTACCATCAGCAGCTTTTTGCTCATCTTCAGTCAACTGATTCCACCAGCCCAGTTTTTTCACGAGCACGTGATCAAACTCTGGATAACCGGTCTTGATTGCAGAGCCTTTAGAAAAAGAACCATCTTCAGCAAGTAGGGTCTCACCATCTTTCTCAACACCAAAGTTAGCACGGAAATTTCCGCCACCCTCCATCACAGTCTTACTGGTGTCGTAGAGATTTGGTGAGCCTGGGTGCTTTATAGCGGCAGTGCCGTAACAAGGCCAAGGCAAGCCGTAGTAATCGCCGGTTGTGTCATAGCCGCTTACTGGGTCTACGCCACCTCTGGACTTGAGTGTCTTCGGATCAAAATTTCCTGCCATTCTCATGTGCGCTTTAATACGCTCAGGAGTTTGACCGGTGTAACCAATCGTCCAAACAGAGCGGTTGATTTCACGCAAGATATCTTCAATTAAGGGTTCTTTCCATTGCTTACCTGCAAACTTGGAGCTTTGCATCTTGAAATTCTTGGAGAGTTCTTGACCAAAACCAAGACGATCAGCAAAAGCTTGCATGATCACATGGTCAGGCACGGATTCGAACAATGGGTCAATAACTTTCTCACGCCACTGTAATGAGCGATTCGATGCAGTAGCTGTTCCGCAAGTTTCGAACTGAGTCGTTGCTGGCAAGAGGTAGACATTGCGATTTTTGTTTACTGAGCCACCTTCTGGAGGTGGCATTGCAGCCATCGCAGCTACCGCTGTTGGGTATGGATCAACTACAACGAGCAGATCTAATTTGTCCATCGCGCGCTTCATATCTAAGCCGCGAGTTTGCGAGTTAGCCGCATGACCCCAGAAGAACAAACCTTTGATGTTAGTTTCCTGATCCATCATGTCATTCTTTTCAAGAACAGCATCAACCCATCGAGAAACCGTAGTGCCGGATTTCTCCATCATGTCAGGTGCGTAGCGTCCCTTGATCCAATCGTAGTCAACGCCCCATACACTCGCAAAGTGTTTCCATGAACCAGCGGCAAGACCATAGTAACCAGGCAAAGAATCTGGATTAGGGCCAACGTCGGTTGCACCCTGTACGTTACAGTGACCACGGAAAATATTTGTTCCGCCACCAGACTTACCAACGTTACCTAATGCCAACTGTAAAATACAGGAGGCCCTTACCATTGAATTACCAATCGTGTGCTGAGTTTGACCCATACACCACACAACAGTACTAGGACGATTTTTGGCAAGAGTCTCGGCAACTTTGTACACTTCTGCCTCAGGAACACCGCAAGCCTCTTCAACGTTTTTTGGATTCCACTTTTCCATTACTTCTTTACGGATGTCATCCATGCCGTAAACGCGATCGTTGATGTACTTCTTATCTTCCCAGCCATTGTTAAAGATGTGATACAGAACACCGAACAAGAATGGAATATCAGTACCAGAACGAATTCGGACAAACTGATCAGACTTAGCAGCAGTCCGGGTGTAGCGCGGATCAACAACAATTACCTTACAACCGTTTTCTTTTGCGTTGAGCAAGCTCAACATTGACACTGGGTGAGCCTCTGCTGCATTGGAGCCGATATACATGGCTGCCTTGGAGTTCATCATGTCGTTGTAACTGTTAGTCATGGCACCATAACCCCAGGTGTTGGCAACACCGGCAACTGTGGTGGAGTGACAAATACGGGCCTGATGGTCTGTATTGTTAGTTCCAAAGAAAGAAACCCACTTACGTAGCAAGTAGGCTTGTTCGTTACTTTGCTTGGATGACCCGATAAAGAATAAAGAATCTGGGCTGTATTTAGTGCGGAGATCTTTCATCTGCGCAGTAATTTCTGTTAAGGCCTGATCCCAAGAAATCTTCTGGTACTTGCCGTCAACTAACTTCATAGGGTAACGGAGTCTAAACTCACCGTGACCATGCTCACGCAGTGAAGCACCCTTGGCACAGTAAGCACCCATATTGATCGGGGAATCAAATGCGGAGTCTTGACGAACCCAAACACCGTTCTCAACAGTTGCATCCGTTGCACAACCTACTGAGCAGTGTGAACAAATGGTTCTTTTAACCTCAATCTTGCCTTTGCCATCCAACATCGCCCTATTTGGCTCAGCAACTGCCTTTTGAACAAAGTTTAATTGGCTTGCAGCAATTCCGGCACCTACACCAAGACCGGAGCGCTTTAAGAAGGCTCTACGATCCATTGTTGGCACCGCAGATTGCAATCCGCGTGACAGGCTGCCAATCAGACGTGATGCAGGTGTGGCACGACTGCTCTGTGGGGTATTGGATTTACGAGTCAGACTCATATGTTGTCCCTGAAAATGTTTTTAATTAATTATTTGGAAAAATGCTCAATCTAACTGGGTTTACAGCATGGTTGTTTCGTAATACTTACGAATATGTGCGGACAAGCGGTAACCTTCTTCTTTGCCCTGAACAGTGCTGCCAACTTCTTGAATCACTGTTTTAACAATCGAGGTTTGTGAAGCAACTGCAACGGCACCAACAGTGGCACCCGCTCCAATGAAAAACTTCCTTCTAGAAGGCTTTTCTTTTTCAATTATTTCTGTAGTGGATTTGGCGTTCATGGCATGCTCCTATTTGATAATTCTTGATCTGCAGCTAGTTTAATTCGTATTTGCATTTTTGACATATTTTGTTTGCATAAAAATGTTGGGGCTTTCCCTTTGATGCATTGCAACATCAAACCATGTCAAAGCCTTGAGCCTCGACCGCAAGAAACTCTCTGGTTAAGGCGGCTACTGGATGGTAGAGGCGCATCTCTGGAATCGCTTCAATTGCGTCACATAATTCGTCGTACCAGGAACGAATATGGTCATTAAAAAAGACCCTTTGATTAGTAAGGTTAGAAACCTCAACGTCATCCCCTGCGATGAGATAGCGCATCACCTCACACAATGCCGAAATGTGATCCTCGGTCTCGGCGATCTCTTCTGCGGACTCCAAGCCTAGAGCACCTAAGGCGCGACGTAATTCAACTAAGGGCTTTTCATTTAAGTGGCCCGCAATATAAAAAGAGCCGTTCAAAATAATATTGGGCCTACCCACACTAATAAAGTTCTGATCAAATTCGTCTTGCCAAACTTTAGCGGGGTTATTTTTTGCTGCTGCTACTACTTCTCGCCAAACCTTAGCCAAAGGGGCATTTTTATCGTGAGCTTCTTGATCATTCGTAATGGAGGTAGCGATTTGATCAAGTAGCTCTTGATCTGGCGCTAAATGAAAAAATCTCGCAATCAAACCATAAAGATCTGATCTTGCTAAATCCTCTGGCAACCCTACGTCGCCGACCTCTGTCGAGGGTATCTCTTTTGTTGATTCGCTCATAGCTCTTTGTTCACCATATCTACAACACGGCATTCACCGCACATTTTTAGTCGATCCACTGCAGCGCCTGCAAATGCACCATGGGTACTTAATTTGGTCAACATCAAATCAACCATCTTGGATGTACCAAACACTTTGCCACAGCTAATACAGTGAAAAGGTTTGGTTTCATTCAGGTCTACCCTCTGTTTACGCTCTTCAACAGTCTGTAAACGAGGGGCTAGCGCCAAAACTTGCTCTGGGCAGGTTGTGACACAAATGCCGCACTGAACACATTGTTTCTCAATAAACGAAAGCTTAGGTTCATCCTGGTTATCTAGCAAAGCCCCTTCTGGGCAACTGCCAACGCAGGACATGCACAAAGTACAAGCCTCTTTATTAATGGTGAGGCCGCCCAAGAAAGAGCTCGTAGGTAAGGCAAGCCCGCCGACTGGCAGTGGTGTTTTCGCTTGCTTCTCCAAATGCTCTAACACGGCTTCAACCGTTTCACGCTTTTGGGTACTTAAACCAAAACTAGCTGGGGTACAAATCGCAGACAGAGCACCGCGTTGACCTAACGCTCCCATCGCCTGAGAAACTGAATCTACATCTTGGGGTGAGCTCATCTGAATTAAAGAAATTCGGGAGTCAAATCCATAAGCTTTCAAAATGGCATTCGCTAGCTCACTTTGTGTTTGCAGGGCAGCACGATAGGATGGATCTTCATCACCCGTGAGCAAGAGAGTGACTTCGCCAAAGCCGTAGCTGAGAGCACCTAACCATAAATCTAAACCAGTAGAGGCAATATGCTCGATACCATAGGGTAATACGTAAGCTGGCAAACCATGAACTTGTTTTGGTTTGAGGTGTGCAGAGCGTCCCAGAAGATCAAGTGCTTGGGTACCTGATGTCAAAGTATGGAGTAATAAACTAGGTGCTACAGATTGTTTGCGCTTGGCACTTTCAGCAACAAAAACTTGGGCTAAGGTCTTAAGCTCCTTGCCTTGATGCGAGACGCTGGGGTAGTTATAGCGCATGGCACCAGAGGGGCAAACAGTAGAGCAAGCGCCGCAACCCATACAAAGATTGGGGTTAACTTCAACCGTGCCTTGCCCATTTTTAAATAGTGATGTAATCGCCGCGGTAGAACACACGTCGATGCAAGCACTACAACCCATCTTACCGTTGCGACCATGGGCACATACTTTTTCGTTATAGGCAAAGTATTTTGGTTTTTCGAATTCGCCGACCATGCCCAATAGCTGGCTGGCAACGAGAGCTTGCTCAAAGGGATCTTGCCCTGGAGAAAAGTAGCCTTGAGGTGTCTGGCTCATACGCATCTGTGGATCTGTGCGTAGGTCCATGACTAAATCAAACTCGGAACTGCGCTTAAGCTCAACTCGATCAAAGTTAATTGCACCAATTCCAGCACAGGCAGTGACGCACTCACGGTGTGATTTACATTTGTCTAAATCAATCTGAAACGATTCATCAATGGCGCCCGAAGGACATACCTCAACACAGGCACCGCAGCGGGTACACATTTCTGGATCAATCGGATTTTGCAGATCCCAATCTACTGAAAAGTTACCTAAATAGCCGTCTAACTTGGTGACCTTACCCGAATAAATGGGAAAGTTTCTTGCAATCGGCAATGCGCTTGGTTCCGTGCACAACACGGAGACATCGAGGGGGGTACTCAGTTTTTCAGCCCAGGGCAAAGCCTGAGCACCGGAACCGACGATCAGTAGACGACCTTCACTGGCATAGTTGACCACGGGCACAGGATCTGCTTCGGGCATATCTGCCAGTGCGAGCAAGGCAGCGATTTTAGGACCAGATTCTTTCGCTTCTTGCGTCCAACCAGCAACCTCGCGAATATTGATAAACCTCAAAGGAGCAACCAAGGCTTTTTCAGATTGTCCCGCAAGCTCATCAAACAATGCGCTCTCTTGAGTACAAGCAATTACTAGGGAATCACTGCTCTCAAATGCCTTGATGACACTCCCTACTTCCTGACGACATAGTGAAGTGTGTACTGGAACACCCAAGGCCTTTGCATCTAAAGGCATGGTTCCATTGCAATTACAAACTAATTTTTGGCTCATCAATACTCTTCTTATGTCGTTTTCTTCTCCGCTACAACTGGGGCGCTATCTTTGCCCTCTAGTTCCGCGACTGGATGGGTGGATGTTAATTCAATCAGCTGAGCAGCTGGTAAAGTGGGTTCAGGACTAGTTTGCTCGGCCTGCTCTGAGCCACCAGCAAGATCCTGAACTTTAGTCTCACCCTGAGTTTTTTCGTCAGGCTCTTTACGAAAGATATTGAGCATGTCCGATTGCACCATGCGCTTAAGCATTTCTAAGGGGATGGGGTCAGGCTTAGAATAGTCACCAATATAAATATCAAGACCATCCATCACATTAAAGTGCGGATCAGTAAACATCTTTTTCATGGCAGCTTGTTGAACGGATGGATCTACACCTGGCTGCATAAATGCAGAAAAATCTGGCGCAAGCTTATCAATCTTCTTTACGTCATCCAGAGTCACCGATGGGAGAGCATCCGGAGTATCCACAGAGGGTTCCTTTACTTCAAGACTACTGTTTAATTCTTGCTTGGTCTGCTCATCCGATTTTTTCTCAGGTTCAAGATTCTCACCTAGCTTACGTCGTGACCAACGATTGAGAAATCCATCAGCCATCAGTCCTCCACTGGGCGATTGGCGCCCTTAAAGGATTCAGGACGATGCCGTTTTTTAGGTTCTGGGCGGTAATGCTCATTGACATAATCTTGTAGCCACGACGCATGCTCATCACTCATCAGGACTGTATCGACCGTTTCTCCACCGTCTGACAAGCGCGCTGCCTCGTTATAGCTCACACAGATTCGATGTGGAACAGCAAAGTTCGCTTCCACTTTTGCGAGTTCAAGTGATTGCGCTTCAACATAGCGCTCAACGTCTTCCTCTAAGCGCCACATCACAAACCAACAAGAGTTTGGTGAAGAGACATTCAGGTAGTAGCCCTCAGCCTCATCAGGAAAAAGATTTAACTCATAGCCAGAAAATTGCCAAAGTTCGCCTTGCTCATCGCGACTCAAAAAGTGCCCAGTAATGCGGTCTTTAGGCTCGCCAGACTCAGGGCTAGATTCACTAAAATCAGGCAACACTGCCTGAGGTAACCACCGATAGGTAATCCAGGGGTTATCAACAAACTGCTTACGCATCAATACTACAAAGCGCATATTTCCTCAGGTATTTTGAACGACGATGTTAGGGAATTTACTGCTCATATCTTTAGCTAGATTAGCAACTCGAATGGCGACTTGTCTAGCGATGTTTTTATAAATTACACTAATCGCTCCATCGGGATCGGCCACTACAGTAGGGCGACCCGCATCTGCATGCTCACGAATCGATAAATTTAATGGCAGGTCGCCTAAGAAATCAACGCCATACTCTTTACACATTTTTTGGCCGCCACCTGCGCCAAAGATATGCTCTTCGTGGCCACAACTTGGGCACACATAAGTACTCATATTTTCGATAATTCCTACGATCGGAACACCGACCTTCTCAAACATCTTTAAGCCCTTACGTGCATCAAGCAAAGCAATATCTTGAGGGGTAGTCACAATGACTGCGCCCGTTACTGGCACCTTTTGCGCGAGCGTTAACTGAATATCACCAGTACCTGGTGGCATATCGACAATCAGGTAATCAAGATCGCGCCAACGGGTCTGACGCAGCAACTGCTCTAAAGCAGAAGTCACCATTGGGCCACGCCATACCATCGGTGCGTCAGCATCAATCAAGAAACCAATCGAGCTCGCTTGTAAACCATGTCCTTCCATCGGTTCCATGGTGTTCTCTTCAATCGATTCAGGTCTGCCCGTGATGCCCAACATCATTGGTTGACTGGGCCCGTAGATATCTGCATCCAAAATACCAACTTGCGCACCTTCAGCTGCAAGAGCTAAGGCCAAATTCACAGCAGTAGTTGACTTACCAACCCCCCCTTTGCCACTCGCTACAGCGATGATATTTTTAACGTTGGGCAATAGTTTTACACCACGTTGTACTGCATGAGCAACAATTTGACTACTCACATTCACGCTGACATTTTTTACACCCGGTAGCTCTCGCAATACATTAATTATTGATTTGCGAACAATCTCAAATTGACTTTTGGCTGGATAAGCCAAAACGATATCCAAAGAAATATCGCCATCCTCAACACGTAAATTTTTAACGTTTTTAGCCGTTACATAATCGATCTGCGTATTGGGATCAACTAAGTTTTTTAATGCCGCTTGAACTACTTCAACAGTAACTGCCACTACTTTCTCCTAAGAAACCACTCCCTAAAATGAGAGACATAAAGTAATTTTTATATTTATTACAAATATTTAATTAGTGAGTAGGTTAACCGCACAAAGGAATATTTGCTTATAGGGGGATTCAGCCGCCCTTACATTCTGAGTTTCAAATTAAAACTGGAAATCCTGCATCTGTTACGAGCTGGCTGGCCTGTGCTTTTGAGAGTGAAGTCTCTAAATTCACCATCTGGGTAGCCAAATCGGCTTGGACCTTGGCTTGGGGATCCTGGGATTGAATGGCCCTAGTTACGGCATTAATGCAGCCTCCACAAGTCATTCCAGATACTTTTAGACTCAACATCGCAACCCCTTATATTGATATTGCTTGGTATGCAGTAGATTATCTTCTATATGAGTACGCCAAAAGACACGAATTCCGAACTATTTACTCTAGATATCGGTGGAATGACCTGCGCCTCCTGTGTAGGTCGAGTCGAGAAAGCGCTAGATAAAGTACCCGGAATTGAGGCTGTAACGGTTAACTTAGCCACCGAGCAAGCCAGAATTCGCTTGAAAGTGGGAGCCAAGACGAGGATTGAAGACGTCATCGCACAGGTACAAAAAACGGGGTATGAAGCCAAATTAACTAATCCCCATAGCGTCCCAGCCATCTCCTCGAATAAAAGCTTTTGGGGTTCCGATGGATTAGGTCGTGTTTTGTTGGGTTTTGCCTTAGCTGCCCCACTCTTTTTGCCGATGTTCTTAATGCCTTTTGGAGTTCATTGGGCGCTTTCACCAAAATGGCAATTATTACTAGCAACTCCTGTGCAATTCTTTTTAGGATGGCGTTTTTATAAAGCAGGGTTTAAATCCTTAATGTCAGGTGTTGGCAATATGGATCTATTAGTAGCACTTGGTACCAGTGCAGCCTATGGTCTCAGTATTTATCAAATGCCGAGTTCTTCGCATGAGCATCACGAGCTCTATTTTGAAGCTTCTGCTGTCATCATTTGCATGGTGCTTTTAGGAAAATGGCTTGAGGCCAGAGCAAAACAACAAACCAGTGAAGCCATTCGAGCGCTTCAAAAACTGTGGCCAGAACATGCCAAAGTTCTAGACTCTCAAATCATGATCGCTGAGGGGTCTCCCCTTGATCAATATCGCGATCTCCCACTAGAGCAAGTATTTCCAAAAGATCGTGTATTGGTTTTGCCTGGCGAGCGCATTCCGGTTGACGGTCTAATTCTGTTTGGCAAAAGCCATGTTGATGAATCCCTTCTCACTGGAGAGAGTGAACCCGTAAAGAAGCAGGTTAACGATCTAGTAATTGGTGGGGCTCTGAATGGCGAAGGTGTTTTGGTAGTTGAAGCACAAGCAGTGGGGATTGAAAGTGTTCTCTCAAAAATCATCTCATTAGTAGAAGATGCACAAACTCAGAAGGCGCCAATACAAAAATTAGTTGATCAGGTGAGTGCCGTTTTTGTTCCGAGCGTCATCGTTATTGCCATCATTACTGGAATAGCCAATTGGATATATTTAGATTCTGTCTCTATCGCTATATTGCGAGCTGTTTCAGTAATGGTCATTGCCTGCCCTTGTGCGCTTGGATTGGCTACGCCTGCCGCCATCATGGCCGGGACTGGTGTGGCAGCGCGCTTTGGCATCTTAATTAAGGATCCACAAGTACTTGAGCAAGCCCATCGTCTGAATATTGTTGCGTTTGATAAGACTGGCACCCTTACCATTGGCAAGCCTAGGCTCCTTACTCTCATACCTTTTGATACCAGTATCAATCCCCATGATATTTTGGCAAGTGCTGCTGGCTTGCAATTGGGTAGCGAGCATCCATTAGCAAAGGCGCTATTAGATGCTGCAAAAGAGCAGCACATCTCTCCCATTCCTCCTTCTGCTAGTAAAGCACTAGCGGGTATTGGTATTGAAGGTAAACCCACTTCAGGGCTGTGGGCCAATCAAACTTTATGTCTCCAAAGTATTGCTTCTTTAGAGACTAGCTCCGATATCTCAGCAATCTTAGAAAAAGCAAAAACCTGTTTTGAAGCAGGTCAGACCGTTTCTATTTTGATGCGAGTTGAACCCTCGCTATCACCAATCGCAGTGATTGGTTTTGGAGATGAGCTCAAGAGCAACGCTAAAGAAGCGATTGAGGCACTTCACAAATTACACATTCGCACTGTCATGATTTCTGGAGATAACCAAGCAGCAGCGTCACGCGTTGGTAAGATGATTGGCGTTGATGAAGTGTTTGCACAAATCATGCCTGGCGATAAAGCTCAGATAATCCGTAAACTCCAAGCCCCTAGTAACGATCAGCAAAATCACTGGGTTGCCATGGTTGGCGATGGTGTCAATGATGCGCCAGCACTTGCTGCTTCTGATGTCGGCATGGCGATGTCTACTGGAACTGATGTGGCGATGCAAGCAGCCGGAATCACCCTAATGAGGGGTGATCCAACGCTGGTTGCGGATGCAATTGATATTTCTAAAAAAACTTGGAATAAAATTCGACAAAATTTATTTTGGGCTTTTGCATTTAATACAACTGGCATTCCTTTAGCAGCACTAGGATTTCTCTCACCGATGCTCGCAGGAAGTGCCATGGCACTATCGAGCTTCTGTGTCCTGAGTAATGCGCTCTTACTAAAGCGCTGGCGCCCTACTCAACGCTAAATGAACTATTTCGTTTTGCGGATGAATTCGATATCGCCATAGAAGGCTTTTGTTTCCGACTTAGTATTGTCGGTATCAGTAAGCAAGGCAATTCCGATCACCTCGCCAGGCGATTCACCATAGGCCCTACGATAATCCGCCTCAAGATCACGCTGATGTATGTGCCATTGCCCAAGCCTATCCCAACCAGAATCTACAACAATCATTTTGATGCGTGAAGTATGTGGATTATCCAAAATAGAATTAATCGGTGATTTACCTGACCATATATACATCAGTGTTGCATATGGCAATTCCTGCCCACTGATTAAATTAGCCATCTCAAAGGTCAATTTTTCCTTCAGAGTCAGCTTTGATTTATTGCCGTCAAAGGCGACTAAAATTCGAAGTGGCGCATCATCAAGTATGCGCTCAGTATTATCTGCAGCAGGAATAGGAACCATCGTCTTCCACTCCCACTTTAACCATAAATTTTGTGCAGTTCTAGGCCTTAACTTGACAGCCAATCCAGAGGCTGAAGTTTTAGAGTTCGCGCTTAATACAGTTCTCCCTTGGTAGTTCTCCAAACGGTAGACGGTATTCTTTTTATTAGGGGCAATACGATAAAAATGCCATCCTCCTGGCATACCTTCACGAACAGTCTGATTAGAAAATTTAGGTAAATCATCTTGAGTAGGCACTTGATCCAGATTGACAGTCTGACCAAACTCATCCTGAACTGAGCCACTACCAAATCCAGCACAGCCCACCAATGCTGTGGCCAAAAAAGGAATAAAAAGAAAATGGCGATAAATGTTCATACAACAATTGTCCCAAAGAATTTACCAAGTGAGTCTAAAATCCTTTAATGCGCAATTACTCACCCTCTGCCTGGGCTGCAATCTCCATCACTATTGCTGCCTTAGTCCATTTTGGGCTCGGTTTTACAATTGAATTTTCTGTTGATGAAGCCCACTATGCCTTATATGCGAAAAACCTTGCCTGGAGTTACTTTGATCATCCTCCTCTCGTAGGCTGGATCCAGTGGCCTTTCGTTGCACTCACTTCCTCCGAGGGTTGGATTCGCTTAATACCAGAATTACTGTGGGTGATCGCGTGCATTTTGGTATACCAAGTAACGCTAGAGCTCCATCAATTCATGCAAAGTCGCAACACTGCTTATCTGACTTCTGCACTACCATCTCCCAATCTTTGCGGTTTAATGGCAGTGCTCGCAGTCATTGCAGGCCCAATGCCCCACATCTTGGCGGTTGGCTTACTTCCAGACAGTATCCTGGCACCATTAAGTCTTGGCATTCTGTGGATGGCTCTTCGATGGTTGCGCCCTGAATCTTTAAGTCTTGGTGAATGGCTTTTCTTAGGGGTTTTGCTAGGACTAGCAGGACTCAGTAAATACACAGCTGCCTTCACAGCTTTTGCATTGTTACTTATCTTTTTGAGTACTCCAAAAAAATCTTGGCTTACCCAATTAGGTTTTTGGCTAGCTGCCCTGCTGGCACTAATTTTAATTAGCCCAGTCCTTTATTGGAATTGGACTAATGATTGGATTTCTTTTAAATATCAAATCGCGCATGGTGGAGGCGGTACTTGGCTTTGGCGAGGTGTTGGCGTATTCCTATTGATACAAATAATTGTATTTGGGCCGATGATAATTTTGGGTGGCACCGTTTTTATCAAAGACTTCGTTCATACCAATAAACTTTCTTTAATGGCTTTACTAGGATTCTTTTTAGTTCCTTTTATAATTTTTGCAAGTCTTTCTGGTGGGGGTGGTTTACCGCATTGGACAACACCAGCATGGTTTTGTATGGCGCCTTTTGCTGGTATAGGACTTGCGAAAATGTGGGCTATGCAGCATCGCCAATGGATTCGCATTTTATTTTGTATTCAAATTGCGCTGTGTTTGATTGGCTTTGGATATGTCTTATCGGGTGGCATTCAATCGGTGGCTATTAAATCAAACCCAATCGCTGATCTCTATGGCTGGAAGGCTGCTGGAGTCAAAGCAGCTGAATTGGTCCGCGGAACGAATGCTAATGGAATCGCTGTCCAAAATTGGACCCTGGGTAGTAGGGCCGCTTGGTATGCAAAACCACTTCCCGTATATGTTTTAGATCAACGCCAAGATCAGTTTGACCTCTGGTTTGGCAAGTTAGCCAAAGGAGCAAACTTGATCCTAGTCAATTGGTCGGGCATGCCTTTTGCTGCCCCCATTGGGCCTAATCTGGCATTTGAAGCCTGCCAGCCCATAGATAGCCTCGAAATTAGGCATTTTGGTCAATCTTTATTTAAATTTGAATTTAGTCTTTGTACTAACTGGCAAGATGCTGGTTCGGCAGACTAATTCACCTAATTCAAGGGCTTATATGCGCTAGGCATTATCCTTATGCCCATGAGCTTACATTCAGAATCAACTCCAAAACCCACTTCTGGGTGGAAATCAGCCCTCAAACGCGCTTGGCCTACTATACGGATTCTGCTTTCCATTGGTCTTTTGTGGAAAGCGACCAGCGGCATTGACTGGCATGCTATTTTTGAATCTGAAATTCAGATGGAACCATGGTGGTTTTTAGCAGCCCTAATCAGTGCCACTACTGCATGTCTTTGCGGGGGATTACGATGGGCCATCCTGATGCGTAGATCAGGCTTTCAAGGTCGCATCAGAAGTTACATCTTGCTCTACTTTAGCGGCGCTCTAGTAAACCAAGGTTTACCCAGCACCTTAGGTGGCGATAGCTACCGTGCTATTGCTGCCACCCATTTAAATAATGCTGGATCACTAACAGGCAAAAAAGATTTGGATGAAGAATTACATCATTCTGTTGACCTTGAGCACGCCACACCCCGCTTGCGCTTAAGTTTTACCATGGTCTTTGTTGATCGCTTGCTTGGACTAGCGGGTAATAATCTACTAGGCGGTATTGGCTTAATTATTGGGGGCGCCACCTTGGCTGCATGGGGCCAGGATTTAGGTTATCTCGTCACCGGCGTCATGATTTTTTCTGGCTTATTGATTGCCTTAGGATTAGCCCTCACACCTACTTACAACTTATTTATCAAGATCCTTGAGCGCTTTCAAATGAGCAGTGCAATGCCAGGAATTAAGATTGCTTTTTCGTGGCCATATAACGTGGGTCAAGCTTGCTATGCAATTGCCATTCACTGCCTCTTGATTTTCACCTTCTTCTGCTGTCTAAGAGCCTACGGTGTCGTGGCTCCAATTGCGAGTCTCATGATTGGTTTACCTGCCTTAAGCTTATTGCTCATGCTCCCTATCAGTATTTCTGGATGGGGTTTACGTGAAGCTACCCTTTCTTCCGTTTTAGCTTTATGGGGCGTAAATCAATCCATCACTGTTTTAGCCTCTATTAGCTTTGGTGCCATTACCATTGTTTCTGTTCTGCCTGGCGCGTACTTTTTACTAAAACGTAAATAATTTTTCAAAGCAAAAACCATGGCTATTAGCGTCAATACAATGCGAGCGATTGATCACTGGGTAGGCGTACCTTTATGCGCTCTCATTAGTCCAGTAGTGGCACTCATGGACGGCATTCAAAATATCTTTACAAGTGGTCCACACAAACCAAAGAAATTACTTTTTATAGAGCTATCAGAAATGGGCAGCGCGATCCTGGTTGATCCAGCCATGCGAAATGCCCAAGCACGGGGCGCTGAACTCTATTTTTTAATTTTCAAAAGTAATCGTGCCAGCCTGACTTTATTAAATACAGTCAAATCAGAAAATATTTTTACTATCGACTCCTCTAGTATTGGTGGCCTGATTAAAGATACCTTGAGCTTTCTAATCCTTGCTCGCCGCCATCGGATTGATACTGTGATTGACTTAGAGCTGTTCTCACGCTTTACCGCAATCCTAACGGGGCTTTGCGGTGCTCGGCGTCGCGTCGGTTACCACATTTTTCATGGCGAGGGATTATGGCGCGGTTTTATGCTGAGCCGCAAAGTGCACTACAACCCCCACATGCACATTACCAAAAACTTTCTCTCGTTAATTCATGCTGCTTTTGCAACAGAGATTGAGGTCCCGTTTAGCAAAATTCAAATTTCTGATTCTGAAGTGCGTCTAGAACAAGCTGTGATCAATCCTACTGTGCTAGAAACTGTTCGTACCCGTATTGAAAAACTGGCTAAGGCATCTGACATCACTTTTACATCCGGAAAAGAACGCTTGATCTTAATTAATCCTAATGCAAGCGATTTATTACCGCAACGCAGATGGGCCCAGCAGCGCTTCTCTGAGCTCATTCAAGCCATTCATCAACGTTATCCACATGATTTGATTTTGATTACAGGCTCTCCTGCTGAATTCAATTACGTCGAAAAAGTGCGCTCCGTTGCTAATATAAAAAATGCTCTCAATTTTGCTGGGCAAGTGAGCTTCGCAGAATTGCCGCCGCTCTACACCCTCTCAAATGTGATGGTGACTAATGATTCTGGCCCAGGACATTTTTCAGCTGTGACGCCTTTGAGAACGGTAGTACTCTTTGGTCCTGAAACCCCAGCCTTATATGGGTCTATTGGTAACTCTATACCTATCACAGCTAACCTAGCCTGCTCTCCCTGTGTGAGCGCTGCTAATCATCGTAAGACACCTTGTAATGACAATGTCTGCATGCAAGCTATCACCGTAACTCAGGTGTTAGATAAAGTGAATCTGCAACTAGAAGCTGCTGATAAAACAAAGGGTCATTAAGTCGGATGGTTAAAAAGGCAATTCCGACAATCGCTTGGTTTATTCCAGTCATCCCGATTGCTCTAGCAGCTGCAATCTTTTTCGGTGAAGTTCAAAGCAGCAGCTTTCTGTTCATCAACCAGACTACTCAATTACTTCCTGATGCCATTTGGACTTGGCTCACCTTTTTTGGAAATGGGTGGGGTATTTTTGCAATGGCCTTCCCTTTACTAATATTGGCACCACGCTTATTAACAGCGGGGATCATTGCAGGTGCTTTTGCTTCAATAGCAAGCTACACCTTAAAGTCTCTTTTTGATCTGCCAAGACCTGCAGGCATTTTGCTGGATGGCAGCTTTTATCGAATTGGGGAACCACTGCTCAATAGAGCACTTCCTTCAGGGCACACCCTTACCGCCTTCGCAATAGCCAGCGCACTCTATTTTTCTGCCGATCACAGCAAACGTGGGCCGATGCTCCTGATATTTGTCTTTGCTATCCTGATTGGCCTATCTCGTAATGCTATTGGGGCGCATTGGCTTACGGATGTTCTGGCTGGTGCTGGTGTCGGTATGTGGTGCGGCCTACTTGGAGCAATGCTAGGTCAGCATATCTCTGATAGCAGACTAAGTCCTAAAAACTTGTGGCCGCGGGTGATTGCCATCGCTGGCGCACTCTCTATTTACGTCCATCTAACGCAAATCATGGACCATGAGTTAAATCTCCCATTACAGTTCGCATCAATTGCCATCATTCTCATGACTTTGGTTGTATTTATCAAAGCACAATTCATTAAGACGAAGTAGCTCATGTTTAGCTATCGACATGCATTTCATGCGGGAAGTCACGCTGACATACTGAAGCATTTAGTACTGATCCATCTTGTGGAGTATCTTCAGGAAAAATCTGGCGCACTGACGATGATTGATACTCATGCTGGTGCAGGAATATATAACCTAGAGGATGGTTATGCCAAAGTCAGCAATGAAGCAGAGAATGGCATTTTTCGTCTAGCTAAATATATTGCATCAGCAACTCATGCTCACTCCTTGCCAGATCCTGGGATCGAAAAATATTTCAAATGCATTCAATCTGAAAATGTCAATCAGTCACTCTCTGTCTACCCTGGCTCTCCATTTATTCTGGCTCGTTTGCTCAGGCCACAAGATCGCCTCAAGCTATTTGAATTGCATCCCAAGGAAATTGATATCCTGCGGCACAATATTCAACAACTACCACAAGCAAAACAAATTGATATTTATGCAGAAAATAGCTTTGCCAGATTAAAAGGCTTGCTACCGCCACCAAGTCGACGCGGTCTTGTTCTGATAGATCCCTCATACGAAGATAAACAAGACTATCGTTACTTAGAAGTCGCTCTTGAGGAGGCACTACAACGCTTTGCTACAGGTTGTTATGCGATATGGTATCCAATGCTTTCCAGACGAGAATCTGCTGCCCTGCCCGATCGCATCAAGAAAATTGCTAGCGCCCACAGTCGTTCTTGGCTGCATGTAGAGTTACGTGTTGAAAATGCACCTGGCGAGCGGCGTCTTCAGGCGAGTGGCATGCTCATCATTAATCACCCATGGACTCTCAAGCAACATCTATCGGGAGCCCTACCCTCCTTAGTGAAAGCCTTAGAGATTGGTGATGGTGCGCAATTTTTATTAAAAAGTGTTGAGATCTAAACTAGATACTAGTTTCCGACATCAATCATCACTTCATTGCGCCGCATAAACGGCAAACTCCAAGGTGGGTTGTAGCGGGCAAACTTTGGTGCGCTAGTTGCTTGTAAATTTTGGGCTTTCATCCACTGCTCAAGTTCCAGCGTTTTATCAGCTACTTTCTGTGCACTATTAAAACCAGAAAACTGTATTACTGCTCTTTTGACTGCAGGAATTTCTCGTAACTGTACTCTTGGATTTAAAGGCTTTGGCAGACTATTTAAAGTATATGCAGAAGGCATCACAAAGGATACTACCCATTGTTCTGCATTGGGCTCGATACTGACAGGCGCAGTCATTGCTATCTTGGTACTTTTAGCACTCTGCTCTTCAATCGCAACTGGTGACGTCATTGCTATTTTTTCAGTAACTTGATTTTGCCCAAAGATATAGCCTGCGATTAAACGAAATCCCTGACTGGAAGCATCATCTAAATCCCCGTTTACTTTGACTTCAGCCACAATCATTGGGGCATATAGCCTAAGCTCAAAAGGCTCTACTTTTTCTATGATGGAATATTTTGGCTCTTCAATTGCCATCGCTACTCCAGTAAATAGTTGGAGAACAGTCCATATCAGGAATGCGCAGTATTGGAATGGGGACTTTTTCAAATGGACTTTCTACCATTGGGCGCTGAGCTTAAAGCGATCAGCGCTGTACGCAAGGGAAGCTGTTGCACCCACAGGCAATGTCAACTTATCTGTCTGATGCCCAAAAGGTAATCCAGTCAGAATCGGAATTGTGCTCGGTAAACGACTTCGAATCATCTTTATAGCACTCTCTAAAGAATAGCCTCGGTCATTCTCATATAAACGATATGCCGAAAAGCCTCCCAATAGAATCGCCGCTTGGTTTTTCAAAATACCTGCATCGAGTAATTGCATCAACATTCTTTCGATCCGGTAAGGATGCTCATTCACATCCTCTAGAAAAAGAATGCCGCCCTGCGTTTGAGTACTAGTAGGCATATAAGGCGTGCCGATCAAGCTCGTGATAACCGTTAAATTGCCGCCCCAAAGTAATCCTGAAATCGAATTAGAGGATTGACTGCCCAAGTAAGCTTGTGTGGCTAAGACTTTGCAGTCAAGTCTTCGCTGATCAACTGCCCTTTGAAAATGCTCCCACATGAATTCATTAGGTGGAATGGCCTGACCATCATCATTAACTCGTCCAAAGTCATAGTTCAGCATAGGCCCTGACAATGTCACTGCGCCAGTTTTTGCTAACAAAGCCAAGGAAAAGGCAGTGAAATCGCTATGACCACAAACCTGCAAACCATTCTCAATTGCTTTTGCAATTGCTGACCATTCAATATTAGGTAGTAAGCGGTGAATGCCGTAACCACCTCGCATGGCCATTACTAGTTTATGAGGTGTTAATTGAGCAAGCAGGTTTAACTCAGCCAAGCGCTCCGCGTCCTTACCAGCAAATCGTTCAGAAACCCTCTCTACACAGACAGAATTTTCAATTTGGATCCCCTGAGCTCTAAGCCATTCGATCCCTAGCAAAGGACTCTTTGAATCTAAAGTCGCACCCGAAGGAGCTATCAGTTGAATTGTTTTCAACGCCGCTCCTTAAAGAAGTTTTTTAGTAATTGACCGCATTCATCACCCATGATTCCACCTTCAATACTAGTCTGATGATTAATCTGCTTCATGGCAAATAGATCTACCACACTACCAGCTGCCCCAGTTTTGGGGTCTGGCGCTCCGAACACAATCCGATCTACTCTAGCATGTAACATGGCGCCTGCACACATAGCGCATGGCTCCAGAGTGACATATAGAGTGGTTCCAGGCAAACGATAATTTTGCTCTGTCAGCGCAGCTTGTCTTAAGGCTAACATTTCTGCATGAGCACTGGGGTCATGATTAGTGATGGGCTGATTAAAGGCTTTAGATATTACATGTCCATCACGCACCAGTACGGCACCAACCGGAACCTCTCCTGCAATAGCGGCCAAGTGAGCTTGCTCAATGGCTTGTTGCATAAATTGACGGTCAAGTGCTGCTTGCATAATTTACTAACCGTTCACATCCGCCCAACAATTGGGGGTCTCATAAAGACGAAGGGCTGTTAATACTAGATGCCCCCCAAAAGCTTGCTGAAAAATTGGCTGTAATATTGCAAAGGCGGTATTGGCTAAATTTTCTACTGTAGGTACATGCTCCATGATCACTGTCTTATGATTAGGCAGTGAATTTAGAAAAGACACTAAGACCTCATCCTCCTTAGCTACTAGAAAGGCATGATCCCAAAGTTCTACAATATGCTGATTGGTCAATCGCTTGATATCACCAAAGTCCAGCACCATACCATCGTCTGCTTTGCCAGGATGGTCTGCAATTTCACCTGTTAAGGTCACCTCAATCGCATAGCGATGACCATGTAAATGTTTACATTGACCGTCATGATTTGGAATGCGGTGTCCGGAATCAAATTCAAGACGACGGGTGATAGAGACAATAGGTGATTTAGTAGTCATTCTGGCTTAAAAGTATTTCTGGCTAGTGCCAAATTAACGAATTCCAATAAGTTTATGGGATTGAAGGCTTAATCTCCAAAGTGGTCTCTTTTGACATAAGCGAACCGCTAATTCTGTGTTCTTTTGAAGGTCTAAGCCATCCATCGGCTGCAAAAATCGATGACGATAATCCATCTTTTCAAAACGAGCTAACAAAGTCTCCAGCGCATGGTGATTGGATTGCGGAATCACAAGTTTGAGCTCATCAGCCTGTAATACGATTAAATCTGAACCTGCCTTAGGACTGACACAAACCCAATCTACCCCTTTTGGAATCTTAATAGTGCCATTGGTTTCGATCGCTACTTCGAAGCCTTTTTGATGAAGCGCATTAATTAATGGCGCATCAAGTTGCAGTAAAGGCTCGCCGCCAGTAAAAACGACATAACGTTGTTGTGGTCCAGCTAAGGTACTATTCCAAGCCTGCTCGATGTTATCGGCAAGATCAACTGCGTTCTCAAATTTTCCGCCACCATCTCCATCACTACCTATAAAGTCAGTATCGCAAAACTGACAAATGGCAGTGGCACGATCTTCCTCTCGACCACTCCATAAATTACAACCAGCAAAACGACAAAAGACTGCGGCTCTGCCACTATGGGTACCCTCACCTTGAAGGGTTGGAAAAAGTTCTTTAACGGTATACATGGTAGTGACCTATTTTAAGCGCATTACCAATACCCTTGATTTACTTCCAGGAGATCAGCTCCCACTCAAGATAGTCCTCCCAATACGCATTTGACCAATAAACACCTTGGGTAATATATCGACCAAAGGATCTGCGGACAACCCAGCGCCCGATTTCTGGGGATAACCAGATATCTTCTTCACGATAGTTTCCGACTCTAAATACATCATTGCTCTCAAAATAAGGATTCTCATGATGATATTTGAGGACGGTAAATTGGCCAGCAGGGACAGAAATTCTTTCCCACTGAAGTGCTTTACTGACTAAACCCCAGTAATAACTTCCATTGGAATTATTTGGAATTTGATAACGAGTGCGATAAAAACCAGACCAGCCCTGAGTTAATTTTTCTGGCCACAAGGGTAAAGCATCCTGAAATCGTTGCGCTGGATTCCATTGAGGATCTTGTACTACATAACCCCAAGAATCTTGAATTTCATCAGGTAATCTTCCTAACTTTTGACTAGTTCGCTCAATTCGTATTTGTGGCTTGAGTGAGACCACGGTCTCTGTAACGATATCGACAAGCTCTTGATTGAAAACATTGCGTACCTGATAAACCCATTGCTGCCCCACTTGTGGAGGGCGCATAGTCGGTGGATGAATAGGAGCAGATAATGGGGTTGTAGTGGGATAGGGTTGAGAAGTAATACAGCTGACTAAAAGCATCGGCAATACCAATGAGCATAATTTATGCCACATTATTATTTAAATGAAGTTAATTGCCACTGATAACTGTCTTCTAAATTGGCAGCACCCAATTGTCCCGAAATCATGTATGTGCCAGAAATCTCTCGTACTACCCAGCGACCAATACTGGGAGCAAACCATATCGTTTCTTTACGAATACAGTTCACTTTATTAGCATCATCACTCTCATAATGGATCAGGTTTTGATAGCGTAAGGTTAAAAACGTTCCTGCGGGTACTGTGATCTGCTCCCACCCATGAACACTCATATATTCCTGCCAGTTATATAAGTTGTCAGGATAGCCAGCTATTGAGTATTTCGTAATAAATTGCTTGGCCCATCTATCTGAAAGCTCTTGGGGCCACAGGGCAATAGGTGGGTTATAGCTGATCGTTCGTGACCAATGCGGGTCTGTAATCACAGTGCCCCAAGGACCCTGGACCTCGTTTGAATATCTTTCGCCATTATCATTCGCTCTTTCAATGGTAATCGTTGTACCAACGCTAGCTACTCGATCAGTTACAAGACCTAAGTTTTTCCCATTGAATAGGTCGCGCTGAATATAGGTCCATTCCTGCCCTACCTTAGGTGCGCGGATAACAGGAGTAGGCAGAGGTTGCGTGATCGGCGTACCCCTTTGATACCCCAGCGGTGTACCACAAGCTATTGGAGTTAATGCAATAGAAGCGATAAAAGTTCTACGTGATGTGTTCATTTTTGGTTCTCCAAATTGATCTGATATTCAATACATTAGTCAATGCCTAAAAGGTCAAGCTCTTCGTTTGTAAATCCAGCCTGTTTTCGACCTTCAAGATTAAAGGGCCCTCTTAAAACGGGTGCACGATATTTCCTTGCTAATTCTTTATAGGTTGTGATGGCCGAGAGATTGTTTTTCTCACATAAGAAATTAAACCATTTATTGCCGATCAATACATGGCCAATTTCATCCTTCAAAATAATCTCTAATATTTCTACTGCTTGTATATCTTTAATTTGCTTAAATCGCTCACGGATCATCGGAACCGCATCTAAGCCTCTAGCCTCCATTGTTCTAGGTACCAAGGCCATACGGGCAATCACTGCATCGGAGGTTCTTTCAACCATCTCCCACAAGCTATTGTGCGCTGGAAAATCACCGTAACCATAACCCATCTGCTTTAAATAGGCTTCCAGCAAACTAAAGTGATAAGCCTCTTCTTTCGTTACCTTGATCCAGTCCTCGTAATATGGTGTTGGCATACCCTGAAAGCGCCAGATTGCGTCTAAAGCAAGGTTCATGGCATTAAATTCAATATGAGCCAGCGAGTGTAATAAAGAAGCACGACCTTGATCAGTATTCATTGCACGCTTTGGAACCTCTAATGGCGGAACCAAGTCAGGTTTTTGTGGTCGCCCAGGAATAGAGAGTATCCCGGCATCTAAATCCAAATCAACGTTCAGTAAGACTTGACCGGCATGATAGGCGTCGAATAATTGACGAATACCAGTAACTTTTAACTGGGGATCAGAAGTTACCAGTAAGTCGAGGGCAGATTGGCGTAATTCAGTCATTTATCTTAAAAGGATATGGCTCATATATAAATATTGATAACTACAGAGTCAATATTGAAATATTCTTCTAAGTTTTATACGTATGGTTAAATGTAAATAATAAGTGTTGATTATATCCACAGCACCCAATGGAGATCTTATGAAAAATATTCTTAAACTAAAGTTCACTGTAACTGCTCTATTTATTTTTTTTAGCCATATGGTAACGGCTCAAACAGGCTATCCAGAACAAGCAATCAAGCTTGTCGTCCCTTTTGGCCCTGGTGGATCAACTGATCTTGCAGCACGTTTAATTGCAGAATACGCAGGGCGAGAATTAGGTCAATCCATTATTGTGGAAAATCGAGCTGGAGCAGGCGGTTCCGTTGGTATGGAGTATGTTGCCAAATCAAAGCCTGATGGTTATACACTTGGCATGGCGACTATGAGTACTCATGGCGCCAATTCAGCTGTGTATGGCAATAAATTAAAGTACGACCCTATTAAAGATTTTGCACCAATTACTAATGTAGCTGCAACCCCAAGTGTCTTTGCAGTCAATCCGAAAATTGCTGCAAACAATCTGCAGCAATTTATTGCGCTAGCTCAGGCTAATCCAGATAAATATAGCTTTGCTACTCCTGGAACAGGATCACTTGGGCATGCCAATGTGGAATACTTTGCAGCTTTGGCCAATATCCGCTTGTTACATGTTCCTTATAAAGGCGCAGGGGCAGCAATGAATGATGTATTAGCAGGGCAAGTCGATACCATCACCGATAATCTTCCCACAGCATTACCTCATATCAAAGCAGGTCGTTTACGTGCACTCGCAATCCTATCTGACAAACGTTCACCTGCGTTACCCGATATACCCACCTATGGAGAGCTCGGTTTTCCACAGATGGGAAGCGGTGGGTGGTTCGGAATTGTGGCACCAGCAGGCACGCCTCCTAGCATTATTACAAAACTTAATAAAGCGATTCTGCAAGCCATGAAAAATCCAGAGTTAATCAAAAAGCTCGATGAGTCTGGGGCGGTTGCTATCCCAGGAACGCCTGCTGAATTTGCAGCACAGATTCAGCAGGCCATAGACCGCTATCAACGCATTGCTAAGATTGCCAAAATACAGATTGACTAATCTATATGTCACAAGTGATTCTGCCATATACCTTATTTGAGCCTGAAGTAGGCGATATTCCTTTAGTTTGCGATTCACCTCATAGCGGAACGTTTTATCCTGACGACTTTCAATATGCTGTTCCTCATTCATTGCTAAGAGCAGGAGAGGATACCCATATTGATCAACTATGGTCTGCAGCACCTCATGTTGGAGCCACTCTCCTTATGGCAAATTTTCCGAGAACCTATATTGACCCTAATCGAACATTAAATGATATTGATCAACTATTGTTAGATGATGTTTGGCCAGATCAACTTCAGCCCTCAGAAAAAAGTCGCCTAGGATTTGGGTTAATTTGGCGACAACTAAACGCCACAACACCAATATACGATCGCCAACTAAGCATCGCTGAGGTCAAACATCGCATTGATCAGTATTACCTCCCCTATCATGAGGCACTGAATAGGGCCATTGAAAACAAAGTGGATCGCTTTGGTGGAGTTTGGCATCTGAATCTTCATTCCATGCCAAATAATGCATATGAACGTTTGCAGATCATAAACCCTCCTCATCCGCTAGCGGATTTCGTACTTGGTGATAGAGACGGCACTACCTGCGAACCCGAATTTATAGAATTAATTGAGCAAAATTTAAGATCAATGGGGTACTCTGTAAGTCGCAACGATCCGTATAAAGGCATGCAATTGATTGCCAATATAGGAAAGCCAAAAGAAAATAGGCACAGCTTACAAATTGAACTTCGCCGACCCGTTTATATGGATGAAATAACTCGAATACCTAATGATCATTTCCATATAGTACAAAAGGACCTCAGTAAATTACTGAAAAATATTGCTACGTATCTAGAGGATCAGAAGACTTAAAAAAGTTATTCCCACTCAATAGTTGCTGGCGGCTTACCGCTGATGTCATAGACAACTCGATTGATGCCCCGCACTTCGTTGATGATGCGATTAGAAACTCTTCCCAGCAATTCATGTGGCAAATGAGTCCAATGTGCTGTCATAAAGTCCAGTGTTTGAACTGCCCTGAGGGCAACGACATATTCATAGGTGCGTCCATCGCCCATCACTCCCACTGATTTGACTGGCAAAAATACTACGAAGGCTTGACTAGTTAAGTCATACCAAGACTTTTGACTGACTTCATCCATCGTATTACGCAGCTCTTCTATGAAAATGGCATCAGCCCTCTGGAGTAAATCTGCATACTCTGCTTTTACTTCTCCCAGAATACGAACACCTAAACCGGGACCAGGGAATGGATGGCGATACACCATCTCTCTTGGTAAGTCTAGTGCAACCCCAAGTTCACGTACTTCATCTTTGAATAATTCACGTAATGGCTCAAGCAGCTTGAGATGCATATCTTCAGGAAGACCACCAACATTGTGGTGACTCTTAATGGTATGAGCGCCCTTCTTACCTTTACCTGCTGATTCAATCACATCAGGGTAGATAGTTCCCTGGGCAAGCCATTTAGCATTCTGAATCTTGCCAGATTCACTTTGGAATATTTCTACAAATTCTTTGCCGATAATTTTTCGTTTTGCTTCGGGATCTGAAACGCCAGACAACTTCGACATAAATGTTTGTGCCGCATCAACTCTGATAACCTTCACACCCAGGTTGCGAGCAAACATTTCCATCACCATATCGCCTTCATTCAAGCGAAGCAAGCCATGATCTACAAATACACAAGTAAGCTGATCCCCAATCGCACGATGAATTAAGGCTGCAGCAACACTAGAATCAACCCCGCCAGATAAACCTAAAATAACTTCATCATTGCCTACTTGCTTGCGAATATTTTCAACTGCTTCACTGATGTAATCACCCATGATCCAATCTGGCTTACAAGCGCAAATTTGATGCACAAAGCGCTCAATAATGGCAGCGCCCTGTAAGGTGTGTGTTACCTCAGGATGAAACTGGAACGCATAAAAGCGTCGCTCTTCATCAGCCATTCCTGCAATGGGGCAGGACTCAGTTGAAGCCATTAACTTAAATGCTGGTGGTAAGGTAGTTACGGAATCGCCATGACTCATCCAAACCTTCAAAATGCCATGACCTTCGCTGGTTGAAAAGTCTTGAATTCCTTTGAGTAGATTAGTGTGCCCATGTGCCCGTACTTCTGAATAACCAAACTCACGCGCTTTACCTAATGCTTCAGCTGAAGCAACTGCACCGCCGAGCTGAGTAGCCATTGTTTGCATGCCATAACAGATACCTAATACAGGAACGCCAAGTTCAAAAACAATTTGTGGCGCCCGAGGGCTGGCTTCTTCAGTGACAGAGCTGGGGCCACCAGAAAGAATGATGCCTTTGCCGCCCTGCTCTTGTATGAACTTGCGAATGAATTCTGGATCGCAATCATAAGGATGGATTTCTGAATACACTCGCGCATCACGCACACGCCTAGCAATTAATTGAGTTACTTGGGAACCAAAGTCGAGTATCAGTATTTTGTCGTGCACGAAAGAAGCAGTCTTTTATTTAAGTCTTAATCAATATGGTAATTTGGGGCTTCCTTGGTGATCTTCACATCATGCACATGCGATTCGCGCACACCAGCTGAAGTGATTTCCACAAAATTGGCTTTTTCATGTAATTCAGCAATGGTTTTACATCCAAGGTAGCCCATAGAAGATCGAATGCCACCTGTTAATTGATGTAAGATTGCAAGCACACTACCTTTGTATGGCACTTGGCCTTCAATGCCTTCAGGCACTAACTTTTCAGCGCTGGCCGCTATATCACTCTGAAAATAACGATCAGCTGAGCCATCGGCCATTGCGCCCATTGAACCCATGCCGCGATAACTTTTGTATGAGCGACCTTGATATAAAAATACTTCGCCAGGAGCTTCCTCTGTGCCAGCAAACATTCCACCCATCATCACTGAACTTGCGCCGGCTGCCAATGCCTTGGCAACATCTCCTGAGTAACGGACACCACCATCAGCAATGAGTGGGATGCCAGTGCCTTTAAGAGCAGCGGCTACATTCACAATTGCCGTGATTTGGGGAACCCCTACTCCAGCCACAATACGAGTAGTGCAAATTGATCCTGGACCAATACCTACCTTAACGCCATCAGCACCATGATCAGCCAATGCTTTAGCAGCGTCGCCCGTAGCAATATTTCCGCCAATCACTTGCACATGTGGGTAATTTTTCTTAACCCATTTAACGCGATCTAAGACGCCTTGACTATGGCCGTGGGCAGTATCAACCACAATCACATCGACACCGGCTCGCACTAGCAACTCAATACGCTCATCATTGTCAGGACCAACACCTACCGCAGCTCCGACGCGCAATTTACCTTCACTATCCTTACAAGCATTTGGGTGTTCGGTGGCCTTCAAAATATCTTTTACTGTAATGAGCCCGCGTAGCTCAAATTTGTCATTGACAACCAAGACGCGCTCTAAACGATGTTGACTCATTAGGCGCTTAGCTTCTTCTAGTGAGCCGCCTTCTTTAACAGTCACCAAGCGTTCACGAGGAGTCATCTTGGTCTTGACTGATGCATCTAAATCTTCTTCAAAACGTAAATCACGGTTGGTAATGATGCCAACAACTTCTTTGCCAACTAAAACTGGAAATCCAGAGAAGCCATGTTCACGAGAAAGTTGAATCACTTGACGCAATGTGACTTCAGGACTAATCGTGATGGGATCACGAAGAATGCCTGACTCATAACGCTTTACTTTTGCTACTTCCCGAGCTTGCTCAGATGGCTTTAGATTCTTATGAATAATGCCAATACCGCCTTCACTGGCCATGGCAATTGCCAAACGACCTTCAGTGACAGTATCCATAGCAGCAGATACCAATGGCGTATTAAGTGAAATATCCCGAGTTAATTTACTTGCCAAGCTGGCATCTCGAGGGAGTACCGAAGAATAGGCCGGTACGAGGAGCACATCGTCAAAAGTGAGTGCTTTTTGAATGAGTCGCATACAAAACCCCTAGTCACAAAAACAGATTATAGCCTCCTAGCCTTTCTTTTAGCTGCTGCAGCTTGGAATTTGGCGTCTTGGTTCTGATTAGCCTTCTTCCGACGAACTATTTTAGGGTCTATCAATAAGGCGGAATAAAGCTCTAGACGATCTCCAGGGTAAAGAGGGCTATCCCATTCTTTGCGCTTACCAAAGACCCCAAAACAGCCTTTTCTTGAAAGAATGGGGTCATTTGGGCCCTTGGCAATTCCTGCTTTCACCAGGGCCAAACCTACTGTAGGTAGCTCGTCATTTGATAAAAGTAATCGGAATGGCTTTAAAACAGGCTCGCCCTGCCTTGCATCACAGAGCACAATATCTAAGGAACGCCTACTCATAAAGCTCTTCGGCACGTTTTACAAAACAGTCCACAAAGGTGCCCGCAATATAACCAAAAACCGGCCCAATGATCTTATCCAAAATGGCGCTCTTGAATTCCCATTGAAGCTTAAATTCCACCTTACAGGCATCTTCCTTTAAGGGAATGAAGTTCCACTGCCCTGAAAAGCGCTTAAAAGGGCCGTCAACAAACACCATATCAATCGTTTCAGGTCGATGGTTAATATTCCGAGTATGGAAAAACTGGTTTATACCTTTGAAATGGATCTTAATTTTGGCATCGAGGATGGTTTCCGTTTGCTCATAGATTTCGACCCCACCACACCAAGGGAGAAATTCAGGATAACGGGCCACATCAGTAACCAAGCCATACATTCGGTCGGCTGATTGGCCAATTAAAACGGTCTTGTTGACGTCTGCCATAATCGATCTTGAGAAGCTAAATAACTATGAGTATCGTCGATAACAAAAAAGCCTTCTTTGATTATTTTGTCGAAGAACGTTTTGAGGCAGGGCTAGTGCTCGAAGGCTGGGAAGTCAAAGCCATTCGTGCTGGTCGCGCGCACATCAAAGAAGCGTATGTCGTCATCCGCAAGGCGGAGCTTTTTCTGATTGGTTGCCACATTACCCCCCTACTTTCGGCCTCTACCCATATTGTTCCGGATAGTACACGCACTCGAAAACTCCTTCTGAATGCTATTGAAATCAAGAAGTTAATTGGTAAGGTTGAGCAAAAGGGCTACACCCTTGTCCCACTGAACCTACATTTCTCCAAAGGGAATGTGAAATGTGAAATTGGCTTAGCTCGAGGTAAAAAGCAACACGACAAACGTGCTGCTACCAAAGAGCGTGAATGGGAAGTCCAAAAGGGACGTATTGCTAGGGGTGATTTAAACGCCTAAATCAGTTTGTATGCACTTTCTTAGTGCATACAAACCACTGACCACTATTACTTCTTACCCAGCATCTCCCAAGTAGCAACCACGCTATCTGGATTTAGTGAGATTGAAGTAATACCCTTCTCCACTAACCAACGAGCAAAATCAGGATGGTCAGAAGGTCCTTGCCCACAAATACCGACATATTTATTTTGCTTAAGGCACGCTTCAATTGAACGAGCAATCATGAACTCAACAGCTGGATCGCGCTCATCAAAGTCAATGGCAAGTAATTCCATACCTGAGTCACGATCAAGACCTAAGGTTAACTGTGTCATATCGTTAGAGCCAATAGAGAACCCATCAAAGTACTCGAGGAACTGATCTGCCAAGATGGCATTAGAAGGGATCTCGCACATCATAATGAGTCGTAAGCCATTGACGCCACGCTTGAGTCCCAACTTCTCCATCATATAAATAACGCGCTCTGCTTGTTTGGTAGTACGAACAAATGGAATCATGATTTCTACGTTATCAAGCCCCATGTCCTCTCTCACCCGCTTCATAGCAGCGCACTCTAATGCAAATGCTTCACCAAAGTCCTTGGAAACATAACGTGAAGCCCCCCGGAAACCAAGCATTGGGTTTTCTTCATCAGGCTCATAACGCGAACCACCAATTAATTTTTTATATTCATTGGATTTAAAGTCTGACAAGCGGACGATAACGGGTTTTGGATAGAAAGCAGCTGCAATAGTTGCAACACCCTCAACTAACTTATCTTCGTAAAACTGACGTGGGCTAGCATAACCGCGAGCAACGCTCTCAACTGCACGCTTTAGCTCAGGATCAATATTCGGGTACTCTAATACAGCGCGCGGATGAACGCCAATGTAGTTATTAATAATGAATTCGAGACGAGCTAAGCCGACACCCGCATTAGGAATTTGGCAGAAATCAAATGCTAACTGAGGATTACCAATATTCATGGTAATTTTCACTGGAATTTCTGGCAACACGCCATGAGATACTTCGGTCACTTCAGTCTCAATTAAGCCATCATAAATATGACCCTCATCACCCTCAGCACAGGAGACTGTCACCACCATACCCTCTTGTAATTGATCGGTAGCGTCACCACAACCAACGACAGCAGGAACGCCTAACTCACGCGCAATAATCGCTGCGTGGCAAGTACGGCCACCACGGTTAGTCACAATTGCAGAAGCGCGCTTCATGACTGGCTCCCAGTTTGGATCGGTCATATCAGCAACCAATACGTCACCAGGCTGCACTCGATCCATCTCGCTAGGATCACGGATGATGCGCACTGGACCAGCACCAATCTTCTGGCCAATTGCGCGCCCCTTGGCTAATACCTTTGAGCTACCCTTAAGCTTGTAGCGCATTTCTACCTGCCCTGCAGCTTGACTCTTCACAGTCTCAGGGCGAGCCTGGAGGATATAGATACGGCCATCTTGACCATCTTTACCCCACTCAATATCCATGGGGCGACCGTAATGCTTTTCAATAATGACGGCGTACTTTGCTAACTCAGTAATATCAGCATCTTCTAGTGAAAAACGATTGCGCTTTTCGGGGGTGACATCAACAGTTTGCACCTTCTCAGCAGAACCTTTAGGAGCGAACTGCATTTGAATTAACTTAGAACCTAAGGAGCGACGAATAATCGCCTTTTTATCTTGAGCTAATGTTGTCTTAAAGACATAGAACTCATCAGGATTCACTGCACCCTGCACTACTGTCTCGCCCAAGCCATAACTTGAAGTGATCAATACGACATCCTCAAAGCCTGACTCAGTATCTAAAGTAAACATCACGCCCGCAGCACCCAGATCTGAGCGCACCATACGCTGAATACCAGCAGACAGAGCTACTTCAGCATGAGCAAAACCCTTGTGCACACGATAAGAGATAGCGCGATCGTTATAAAGGGATGCAAAAACTTCGCGAATCTTATGCAAAACATCATCAATACCTTCCACATTGAGGAAGGTCTCTTGTTGACCGGCAAAAGAAGCGTCTGGCAAGTCTTCAGCAGTAGCTGAGGATCGCACAGCAAAGGACCCTTTGCCTGAATCATCCAGAATGGCAAATGCTCTACGAATCTCCTCATCCAACTTTGATTGGAATGGGGCGGTTTCGATCCATTGGCGGATTTCTGCACCTGCCTCAGCAAGGGCACGTACATCATCGATATTCAGATTTTCTAAACGCTTTTGAATGCGCTCAGTCAAATTGTTATGCTCTAAGAAATCCCGAAACGCTAAAGCAGTCGTCGCAAAACCCGTTGGCACACGAACCCCAGTAGTAGCTAACTGAGAAATCATTTCTCCTAATGATGCATTTTTTCCGCCGACTGACTCAACATCAGTCATGCGGAGTTGCTCAAAGGGCAAAACATAGGCATCTGCCATGCTGCTATTTTGTTGCTGTTGGTTGGACATAAAATACTCTCAAAAGATAAGGAAACTGGTCAAGCGGCCACTCAAAATGGGGCATACTTCATTTAATATCCATTGTAGTGCTGACCTCGACTAATAGGCCAATCTCATGTCCACCCAAACCCGCATTGTTTTTATTGTTTCTGATGGCACTGGCATTACCGCAGAAAACTTCAGCCAATCGATCTTGGCCCAATTTGAGACCAGTTTTAAGTACATTCGTGTGCCATTTGTAGATAGTGTAGACAAGGCCTATGATGCAGTTAGCAGCATTAATCAAGCAGCTAGTAAATATGAGGTTCAACCTATTGTTTTTACTACATTAGTCAATTCTGAACTGAATGCCATTGTTGCCAAAGCAAATGGTTTGATTTTGGATATGTTCCAAACCTTTGTAGCCCCCTTAGAAGAAGCCCTGGGGATGAAATCTACCCATGCCATGAACCGCCTTCATCACAATGCGGATACCGATGCCTACAAGAACCGGATTGAAGCGATCAACTACTCCTTAGCCCACGATGACGGCCAGTCAAATCAAAATCTAGCAGATGCTGATGTTATTTTGGTGGGGATCTCCCGGGTTGGTAAAACGCCTACCAGCCTTTATTTAGCGATGCAATACGGTTTAAAGGCAGCTAATTACCCCTTAATACCGGAAGACTTCGAGCGAGGACGCCTTCCCAAGGATTTAGCCCCTTTTCTCCACAAGATTTTTGGACTCATGATTGATGCAGAGCGTCTTTGTGAGATTCGAAATGAACGACGACCCGGTAGCAATTACGCCAAGCTTGAAAACTGTCGTTACGAAATTAATGAAGCGACAGCCATGATGAAAAAAGAATCAATCCCTTGGGTGGTTACTACTAGCAAGTCTATTGAAGAAATTGCTACGACTGTATTGCAGGCAATTAAATCGGATAAAACAATCTTAGGTTAGGCTATTACCTAGAAATTAACTACGCCTTACGCGCATCGTCTCAAACAAGCAGATAGCTGCTGCAGTGGAGACATTCAAGGACTCCACTCTTGGATCAATTGGAATAGATATTCCTTTAGCTTGTGCTAGAAGATCCTCTGATATGCCCTGCCCTTCACTACCCATTACCCAGGCAATAGGATGCAGTAGCTCTTTTTTTAAAGAGAAAAGATCTTGTTCTGCATCAGTTGTTGCAGCTAGGAGCTGCGCAGTAATAGCACTTAATACCTGTTGATTAGACCAGCCTTCATAAAGATCTAGCAAACGATGTGCCCCCATACCTGCCCGCAAGACTTTGCTTGACCATAGGTGGGCGCAACCCGTTAAAGCAATCACCTGAGTAAATCCCGTAGCTGCGGCTGTTCGCAAAATAGAGCCAACATTGCCTGCATCCTGAATGCGATCTAGGATCAAAACGTCCCCGGATAAAGTGCTGATTGACTGAGGTGGAGTTAATAAAGATTTTGGTAAATCTAATAAGCCAGCAATATGCGGTGCATTTACCAAATCACTTAATAGCTCCCAGAGCGCGCTATCTAACTGAAACACCTTAGTGGCAGGACAAATCTCTAGATGTGAGTAGACTGCCTCTGAGATTTCGGGGTTTTTTAAGCCTAATTCTGAAGTCAACAAAGTCTTTAGGGCGGGATCACCTACCCACGTCTGTATAAGATGAATGCCTTCCAATAACGCTTGGCTATTGGCAAGTCTGGCCTTCTGTCCCTTTGAGCCAGTTGCCTGCAAGAGACGTATCTCTTTAAAAAGCGGATTCTCTTTAGAGCTAATCAGATCAAAGTTCATAGCTAACTCACAATGCTCTCAAGTACTTTTCTCACGGGAGAAAAACTTCTTCTATGTTCGACACAAACTCCATATTGTTTCAGTGCGGCAAAATGGGCTTCAGTTGGGTATCCCATGTGCTGCGCAAAGCCATATTGCGGATGAAGCTCATGTAAGACTTGCATCTGTCTATCTCGGGTCACTTTAGCCAATATCGATGCAGCAGAGATAGCTGGCTCCTTAGAGTCGCCTTTAATAATAGCTTGTGCTGCTATTGGTAACTCTGGGCAACGATTGCCATCAATAAGCGCCTGATCAGGCCAAGCGCCTAAACGAATTGATAAGTCTTCTATAGCGCGGCGCATGGCCAGCATGGTAGCTTGCAAAATATTGATCTCATCAATTTCACCTGGGGAAGCTTCTCCAATGCCCCAGGCCCTAGCCTTTTGTACGATTTGCTCATACAAATATTCACGACGCGCTGGTGAGAGTTTCTTGGAGTCTTTTAAACCTTCGATCGGTTGACTCGGATCAAGCACTACTGCACCTGCTACCACTGCCCCTACCAAAGGCCCACGTCCAGCCTCATCAACACCGCAGACCCAAATCATACTCATTGAGCAGACCGTTGCATCTTAGATGCACTAGCAATCGTCTGGGAAATCGCTTGGGCTACCAACAAGCCTGTCGGACGACGCAAAGTCTCATGCATTTGCGTAAAGCGTGCTTTTAATTGAGCGACCTTTACAGGGCTTTCAAGCCACCCCAAGATGGCCATTGCTAATTTTTCTGGGGTCGCTTCATCTTGCAATAATTCTGGGACCACAAACTCACCACATAAGATATTAGGTAGGCCAACATAAGGTAAATATCCTTGGCGCTTCATAATTTGCGCGGTTAACCAAGGCACCTTATAAGAGATAACCATCGGCTTTTTCCAGAGAGCTGCTTGTAATGTAGCGGTGCCGCTAGCAATTAAGACCACATCAGAAGCTTCTAATACTTCATCAGCCATACCATCTAGCAAATGAATCTGTATATCTGGATTGAGATTTTTTGCCTTAAGTAATAACTGCTCAAGAGGTGCATGTAATCGCGGCGTTGCTACTGGAATTAAAAAGTGGAGTTTCTGTCCTTTCAATTTCTCAGTAAGTAGCTGCATCGTTTCAAAAAAGATTGGGGCAATGAGTTCAATCTCTGAGCTACGACTGCCAGGCAGAACAGCAATAACAAGCCCATCAAGTGAACCGCTACCGATATTCAAAGTCTTTGCCATTTTTTCTCTGGCTGTTCCAGTATTTGGCTCTAGCGGTATATCACTTGCTAAGGGATGCCCCACATAAGTAGACGCAATTCCAGTGCGATCGTAGATTTCTGTTTCAAAGGGAAAGATGCAGAGCATGCGCTCAACTGCTTGTGCAATCTTCTTAATCCGCCCAGCCCTCCAAGCCCATATGGATGGGGAGACAAAATGGAGCGTGGGAATACCTGCTTTACGTAATTGCAACTCAACACCTAAATTGAAATCTGGTGCATCTATACCCAGATAGACATCTGGTCGCCCTTCTCCCAATAAATGCGCAATGAGCTCTTTACGCAGCTTCAAAATAGCTGGTAGCTGTTTGATCGCTTCAACATAACCTCGAACACTGAGAGTTTCCATTGGCCAAACTAAATCCATGCCTTCAGCCTGCATCCGAGGCCCGCCAATCCCATATACATCGAGACCTGACATATCTGGAATCTGATTGAGCGCACTTAATGCTGGCGCAGCAAGAAGATCGCCGGAGGGTTCACCAGCTACACAAGCTAACTTAGGCAAAGGAAACCTTAACGAATAATGCCGCGCGTAGATGCGGCAATAAAGTCATAAAACTGGGCTAGTTTTTCTGTAGTTTGGGGATTGCCCGTACTTGCCACAACCATTTTATGTATTTCTACCTTAGCCTCTTCAAAACTATGGCCATCTTTATAGAGTACTTTATAAGCCTGACGCAAAGCAGAAATGGTTTCAATGGAAAAACCACGGCGTTTGAGGCCCTCGACGTTAATACCGTGAGGAGAGGCTTTATCACCAGCAGCAATCACAAAAGGTGGGATATCTTGTACCAAAGCAGAAGCACCGCCCAACATAGCATGCTGGCCGATGCGAACAAATTGATGAACACCAGACATGCCACCCATAATGGCCCAATCATTCACATGAACGTGGCCAGCAATTTGGGCGTTACTCGAAAATATTGTGTGATCGCCAATTTGACAATCGTGGGCAATATGAACATAGGCCATGATCCAATTGTCATTACCAATCCGTGTAATGCCCTCATCTTGAGCGGTCCCCGTGTGAATCGTCGTGAACTCACGAATCGTATTACGATCTCCAATGATTAATTGGGTTGGCTCACCGCGATATTTCATATCTTGTGGAGGACCACCAATAGCGGCAAAGTGTGCAAAGTAATTATCTTTTCCAATACTGGTGTAGCCCTCAATAACAGTATGAGACCAAATCTTGGTACCTGATCCGATCTTAACGTTGGGACCAATGACTGAATAGGGCCCAATCTCAACATCGCTAGCCAATTCTGCTTTACTGTCAACTACAGCAGTAACATGAATCCGAGTCATTAAGCGCCTTTCATACGCACTGCACAGGTAATATTTGCCTCAGCAGCCAATTCACCGTCTACAGTAGCTTTTACTTGGAACTTATAAATGCCAGCGCGCTCACGCTCTAACTTGGCGGTCATGATGAGTTGATCTCCTGGCAATACCGGCTTTTTAAAGCGCGCACCATCTATACCAGCGAAGTAGTACACGGCATTTTCCTGACGCTCTTCCGAGAAAGTCAGTAAGGCTGCAGTTTGTGCTAGCGCCTCTATGATCAACACCCCTGGCATCACTGGAAAATCTGGAAAGTGTCCTTGAAAAAAAGGTTCGTTCATCGTGACGTTTTTTAATGCGGTAATACTTTCACGAGGTGTAATTTCTAATACGCGATCCACCAGTAAAAAAGGATAGCGATGTGGCAACAACTTTAGAATCTCATGTATATCGATCGCAATCGCTTTGCTCATAAATTACCTACTTAATAAATTAATTGGGATGGCGGAGTCCTAAGACTCCTTGTTTTGGTTTTTGTCCAATAAACGCAAGCGTTGACGTATTTTATCCAGCCCACGTAGGATGACAGCATTTTTCTCCCAAGCACCATGGAGCATTGATGGATAGACCCCCGTGAAATGCTGACCAGGCTCAGTAATAGAGCGAATTATGGAAGTATTGCCCGAAACGGTCGTTCGATCAGCAATCGTCAGATGTCCAGCAAAGTTTGCTGCTCCACCAATAATGCAGTAATGGCCAATTTGGGTGCTCCCTGAAATCGCGGCACAGCCCGCAATGACGCAGCAGTTTCCAATCACAACATTGTGCGCAATTTGCACTTGATTATCAATTTTGCTACCTGCACCAATCACCGTATCACTCATTGCACCACGATCAATGGTTGTAGACGCGCCGATTTCAACATCATCGCCAATGATGACTCTTCCAGTCTGAGGTATTTTCACCCACTCACCGCCAGTCGCGGTAAAGTCGGGCGCAAAACCAAACCCATCAGCCCCTATTACGGCACCGCTATGAATAATGCAGCGCTTTCCAATCTGAGTAGCATAGTAAATCGATACGGCAGGGTAGATGACAGAATCATCAGCAATCACGCTCTCTCTAGCAATAGTGCTATTGCCCAATACCACCACACGCTCTCCCAACTTCACATCTGCGCCAATATTCACAAAGGGGCCAATATGACACGATGCTGGAATGATTGCGCTGGGATCAATTACAGCGCTAGGATGTAATAGAGGTTTATATAGCGATGTAGTGGCTTGAGCAAAGTACTGTGCCATTTTGGCAAAGGTTGCATAAGGATTTTTAGAGACAAAGTAAACACGCTTTGCAGAATTGTTGCTAGGGTTTGCTTGTAAAAAATCAAGGTCCAACTGACTCAAAATCAAAGCACCGGCAGTACTGTCACTTGCCTGCTGACGATATAGTGGATTAGAAAGAAAAGATATTTGATCTGACTGCGCACGCTCTAAAGGAGCGAGGCTATTAAATGAGAGGGAGGCCTCCCCCACCAAGCTTGCTTGAAACTGTTTGGCCAGCTCGATGGCGGTAGGCATAAAGCTTATTTGAGGCTATTCAAAGCCTTGATAATATCATCGGTAATATCAACTTTAGGAGTTGCATACACGGGGTCCTGAATTACCAAGTCAAATTTTCTCTGTTCAGCTATCTGCTTTAGAGCAATATTTGTTTTTTCAATAAGCTTGCTACGCTCCTCAAGATTTCTCATATTTAAATCCTCGGAGTACTCACGTTGCTTACGCTGTAGTTCGCGATCTTGATCGCCTAATTCACGTTGACGACGGATACGCTCAGGCTCAGCCATTACGGCAGCATCACGATCGAGTTTTTCAGCAGCTACCTTAATTTTTTGAGCAATATCACGCAAGTCATTTTGGCGTTTAGAAAATTCCTTTTCCAACTTAGCATTGCTTTGTTTCGCGAGATTAGATTCATTCAAAACCTTGTCAACGTTAATTACCCCAATGCGTAAACCAGAATCTTGAGCGTAAACGTTTGATGTAAAAAATACTGCTACCACCGCTACTAAGCTGGCTTGAATCCACTTTGAAGAACGACGAAGCTTCATAAAACTTTCCTTAAACAATTAAAACGCTGTACCTATCTGGAACTGCAAACGCTGGATATTATCCGTTGGCAAAGACTTAACCGGGATACCGTAACTAAATTTAAGTGGTCCCAGCGGTGATATCCATGATAAACCTAAGCCATAAGAATAGCGTAAAACTAGGTTGATATTCTCGCCATAAACGTTACCGCCATCCACGAACCCAAATACCCTAAGGGTTTTGTCGGCGCCAGAGCCTGGAACGGGTACCGTATATTCGATGTTGGAGACGATTTTAGACTGTCCGCCAGTGGGCTGATTACGGCCTGTATTGGTGTTATAGAAGGTAGGCCCTAAGGATCCAGGGGCATATCCACGAACTGAGCCAATACCACCTACATAGTAGTTTTTGGTGATTGGGAAGGGATTATTGCCGTAAGCCTGGCTGTAACCGACCTCCCCGTTAAAGGACAGAATGTTTCCTTTGGAAAAGGAATGGTATTTCTGATATTGACCGAATACACGGTAAAAGGTCATATTTCCTGCAGGGGTACCAACCTCACCTGATAACTGCTGTAAAGATCCTGAGGATGGAATCAAGGCACTATCTCGCCCATCACGAGACCAACCCACCGTTATCGGGACGTTATAGGTCGTTAATGTAGCAGGGTAACCCGGAGGCGCAATTCCGTAACTCTCTGCATACGTTAAATAAGGTTGCGGAGTACTAGAGGAGGTACTGATCCTATAGAACTCCAGTCCCGTTCCAAAAAATACCCGATCTACTTCACTATAAGGAACGCCAAACTTAATATTGGAGCCGACTGACTTAATTTGGTAATCAGGATCGCCCGTGTAATACAAGGGTTTAGATGAGCGGTAGTACAAATCGGTATAGCGGCTAATGCCTTCTTCAGTGAAGTAAGGGTCATACTGAGATAGCGCTAGATTCTGATTAATCTTACCCGTAGAAATATTTAGACCAATCGCAGTTCCAGTGCCAAATGCATTATCTTGATTAATACCTGCAGACAAAATAAGTTTTTCTGTTGTAGAAAAACCAGCACCAAGTGTTATTGAGCCAGTTGGTTTTTCAGAAACTTTGATGTTGACATCGACCTGATCAGGGGAGCCCGGAACATCCATAGTCGTGATATCAGTTTCAGTAAAGTAGCCCATACGTCCTAAGCGTTTTTTCGACAGATCGATCTTTTCACTGTCAAACCATGAACTCTCAAATTGACGCACCTCACGACGAATCACCATATCGCGAGTTTTAGAATTACCAGTGACATTTACTTGGCGAACATAAATACGACGACCGGGATCTACAACCAAGGTCAAATCTACTTCACTAAGTTCACGCCTGATATCAGGCTGAGGATTGATAGTTGCAAATGCGTAACCATAAGACCCAAGGACCTCGGCGATAGCCTTAGTGCTCTCAGTTAACTTGGCAGATGAAAAGATATCGCCTGGCTTAAGCTGAATTAAACGCATCAGCTCGTCTTCTTTACCCAGTAGGTCACCAGCAAGGCGGACATTTTTAACAGTAAATTGATTACCCTCGCGAATACTAATCGTTAAATAAATGCCTCTTTTATCTGGGGTGATCGATACCTGAGTGGACTCAATAACAAACTCAAGGTAACCGCGGTTTAAATAGAAAGAGCGAATATTTTCTAAATCAGCGGTTAATTTTTGTTTTGAATACAAGTTATCTTTGCTATACCAAGATAACCAACCGCCCGTCTTTAATTGCATCTCTCCTCTGAGAGTACTTTCACTAAAGACACTATTTCCAATGAAGTTGATTTCCTGGATCTTTGCGACAGGACCCTCATCGATATTGAAATAAATTGCAACCTGATTACGCTCGACTGGAGTAACCGTAGCTACAACTTCAGCGGCATACATGCCCTTACCAATGTACTGACGCTTTAATTCTTGTTCAGCCTTGTCGATCAGGGCTTTATCATAAAAACGGGCTTCTGCAACGCCAACAGCTTTGAGAGATTTTCGAACGATCTCTTGGTCGAACTCCCTCATACCAGTAAATTCAATCCGAGAGATCGTTGGCCGTTCTTCAACAATCACAATTAATACATTGCCTTGTGCTTGAATTTGAACGTCTCTAAAAAAGCCGGTGCTATACAAAGCCTTAATCGCTTCAGCACCTTTTTCATCGGTAAAGGTATCGCCTACTTGGACAGGTAAGTAACTAAAAACTGTCCCAGGCTCTACACGCTGCAGACCTTCAATGCGAAGATCCTTAATCACAAAAGAATCTGCTGCCTGGACATTCAAGCTCATACCAGCAGTAACAACTAACAATAGTTGAACCAAAAATCGGGTAAAAGCAGGAAGGGGAGAAATCAAAAAATTCAAGGTAAGAGATAGCGTTGCAAATCATTAAACAAGGCTAGGAGCGAGAGAGAAATTAGCAAAAGAAAGCCCACTTTTTGGAACCGCTCTTGCATGGAAATCGAGATTCGCTTACCAGCAACCAACTCCCATGCATCATACAGGAGCTGACCCCCATCTAACATGGGAAAAGGGAGCAAATTCAGAAGGCCAATGCTAATACTAATGAGCGCTAGAAAGGCAAAAAAAGGTTGCCAACCAACCTGGGCAGACTTCCCAGCCATATCTGCAATACTCAAAGGTCCTCCGAGCTGTTTGATGGAGGTATTACCAGTAAAAATTCCGGCCATTAGCCGTACGGAAACCTTGGTAATCAACCAGACGCGATGGCTAGCATATGCTAAGGCATCAATAGGACCTAATTGCAGCTCTTGCCAGGTCGCAGGAGGAGTAATGATTGGTCTAATTCCCAAAGCCTGCATCGGGTCAGATTCGGGCGTCACCTGAGGTAAATCTCGCGCAGGAAAAACCTTGGTAAAACTTCCTCCATTGGGGCTTTGCATCTCTAAGGCAAATCCTTGATGAGCTGTGATCGAATTTAATAAGTCCCAGCGTAAGGCATTCCAACTGGGAATAGGATCAAACTCCCCTTGCCGAATCAGCGCCTTATCATCAGATAAATCTTGCCAGGCAACCACCCTATCGCCCTTAGATAAGCCTAATTTAGCAGCGAGGGAATTTTCAGGTGGCGCATCCAAAATGGCCGGTAATTGAGGAACTCCTGAGACATAAATCACTGCAAATAAAATCACACTCAGCAAAAAATTTGCAAAAGGTCCCGCCGCAACAATAAAGGATCGTTGCCATAATTTTTTACTATCAAAAGCATTTACTTCTTCTTGTGGGGTGATGACTTGTTCACGATCACGACCATCCAATAACTTAACGTAACCGCCCAAAGGAATCGCTGCCAATACCCACTCAGTTTGATTACTCGCTCGATAGGTAAAAAGCGGCTTACCAAATCCGACAGCAAATCGCAATACTCGAACACCACAAGCCCGTGCGGCCAAAAAATGCCCAAACTCATGAAAGCTCACTAGCACGCCTAAAGTCACTAAAAAAGCAGCTAGGGTCATTAATGCTTGCAATGAAAACTCCTTAGTAAATTTATTGCTTACTCGAACTAAATTACCTTAATAAAATCGCTTGCCACTCTTCTAGCTTGCGCATCAATATCTAAAATAACTTCAATCGATTCAACTGGGCAGGCTTGGATGGCATTCAAGGTTTTTTCGACCACTTTAGGTATCTGCAAATATGGCATCCCCTCATCTAGAAATGCAGCAACTGCAATTTCATTAGCAGCATTTAAAACTGTTGGAGCAATCCCTCCCGCCTGAGCCGCTAAAAAAGCAAGTGCAAGGCAAGGAAAGTGGATCAAATCTGGCTCACTAAAACTCAAGGCAGCCAATTGTGCCAAGTTGAGAGGGGCTACACCAGCCTCTATCCTATTAGGCCAGGCTAAACCATATGCAATAGGCGTGCGCATATCAGGCTGACCCAATTGGGCAATCACAGAACCATCAACATAGCGCACCATCGAATGAACGACACTTTGCGGATGAATGAGAACCTTAATTTTTTCTAGGGGCAAACCGAACAACCAAAAGGCCTCGATTACCTCAAGCCCCTTGTTCATCATGGTTGCAGAATCTACTGAAATCTTTCTGCCCATCACCCAATTAGGATGAGCGCATGCTTGCGCTGGTGTAATGGTGGTTAATTGTTCAAGTGGAGTATCTCTAAATGGGCCTCCAGAAGCTGTGAGCCATAATTCTTCAACTCCTAAAGCCGCTTGTGATGCTTTAGTAAATTGAGGCGGCAGACATTGAAAGATGGCATTGTGTTCACTATCAATTGGGAGGAGCTCACCACCACCAGATTTCATGGCCTGCATAAATAAATGGCCAGACATCACTAAAGCTTCTTTATTAGCCAACAATACTCTTTTGCCGGCTTTTGCGGCAGCTAAAGTGGGAACCAAACCTGCGGCCCCAACTATGGCAGCCATCACCGTATCGCAACCAGAATCGGTCACTGCATTCACCAATGCATCTGGCCCATACAAAACTTGGGTACGGCTATTTGTTATAAGCAGTAAGGCCGTTAAGCGTGCAGCCCCTTGTGCATCACCAATGACTGCAAGGGCAGGTGAAAATTCAATACACTGCTGCGCCAATAATTCGACCTGCTTACTAGCAGTTAAAGCAAATACCTTAAAGAGTTCTGGATGGGCCCGAATCACATCTAAGGTACTAAGGCCAATAGATCCAGTTGATCCTAGAATTGAAATTTGTCTCATCACTCTTACACTAGTCCCGCGAGTAAGGCCGCAATTGGCATGGTCGGAATGAGAGCATCGACACGATCGAGCACGCCTCCATGCCCTGGTAATAAGTGACTACTATCCTTAACACCTGCCATGCGCTTTAATTGAGATTCAAATAAATCACCAAATACACTAAACGCTGTTAAGACAGTCGCCATCAAGAACATCGGCACCCATCCAAAGCGAATTGCCCAGGCACCAAATAGCGTCGACTCAAATGGTAAATAGAATACACAAAGTAAAGCGTAAGCATAGCAAAGTAATAAGCCGCCTAGAGCACCCTCAATGGATTTCCCGGGGCTAATTTGTGCTGCAAGTTTGTGCTTTCCAAAGGCCTTACCAACAAAGTAAGCACCAATATCAGCAACCCATACAAAAGCCATCGTGCTGAGTAAAAATACTAGCCCGAGATCACGCAAAAAGACCAAAGCAAACCAAGTTGCAGGCAATAAAATAAGTCCGAGTACTACATAAAAAGGTCTCAGCCGATCGAGAGAAACGAGCATACCCTTAGCCAAAATAAATGGGGCCAAGAAAAACCAAAAAATCACTGCCAATAACAATATAGCAAATTGCCAGGCAACATTTTGCATGGCCAATAAAAATAAAATAATCGCCAAACAAAATGCAGCATAGAGCCAGGCAGCCCGCCCAACCTGAGGATAGAGTAAACGACTCCACTCCCAGGCGGCAGCTAATAGAGCTAACAAGAAAAATACAGCAATATAGACGGAGGGTAGCCAGAATAGGATTGGCAGCAAGATTGCCAAAAGAATAGCGGCAGTGATAATTCGAGTTTTTAACATGAATTATCTACAGGAAAAATCAAACCGCTTCGCTCATGACTTTTGATGCAAGCTGAGCACTGGTTCGGCCAAAGCGGCGCTCTCTCTGGCTATACCATTCGAAGGCTTTATGCAATTGGGTTTCGTCAAAATCTGGCCACAAAACATCCGTGAAGTACAACTCGGTATAGGCTAACTGCCACAATAAGAAGTTACTAATTCGCTGCTCACCACCAGTGCGAATAAATAAATCAGGTTCTGGGGCATAAGCCATAGATAAATGAGGCTGCAATAATTCTTCAGTAAGCTGATCTGGCTGCAAGTTTGGATTTGCTGTCAAGCATTGACGCATAGCCTGCAATACATCCCAACGACCACCATAGTTAGCTGCAACCGTAAATGTCAGACTCTTACATCCAGCCGTTTTATGCTCAGAAAATTGCACCATCTCCTGAATTGAGGAATCGAAGCGACTGATATCACCAATCAGGCGTAATGAAATATCATTTTCTGCCAGTTTCGAAACTTCACCTTTAAGGGACTTCAGAAAGAGTTTCATTAAGAAGCTCACTTCCTCGGGTGGGCGACGCCAATTTTCAGAACTGAATGCAAAGACCGTTAAATACTCGACGCCAATACGACGGCACTCTTGAACAATTTTACGAACTGCGTCCAAACCTTCGGCATGGCCTGCCACTCGAGGCAATAATCGATTACTAGCCCAACGACCATTACCATCCATGATGATGGCAATATGGCGCGGTATCGCGCTTACTTGGGGGATAGTCAGGGTTGAACTAGGGTGTTTGATCATAAAGGATGGGGGGTACAGTCTGGCTTTAAACCGTCATGATCTCTTTTTCTTTTTCTGAGATGATCTTGTCAATCTCGACTACAGCTTTATCGGTCATCTTCTGAATATCATCGGTTGCGCGACGCTCTTCATCCTCAGAAATCTCTTTGTCTTTTGTTAAACGCTTGAGGTGCTCATTAGCATCGCGTCGCAAGTTACGAACTGCGATCTTTGACTCTTCACCTTCACTTTTAACTACTTTGTTTAATTCACGACGACGCTCTTCAGTCAATGCCGGCATTGGAACACGAATGACTGTGCCTTGTGACGCTGGATTTAATCCTAAGTCAGAGTCACGAATGGCTTTTTCAATCACCGCAACCATGGTCTTTTCAAAGGGCTGTACGTTAATCGTTCGAGCATCAGCTAATCCAAGGCTAGCTACTTGACTTAAAGGAGTTGGATTGCCGTAATAATCAACTTGAATATGCTCCAAAATTCCAGGATTGGCTCGTCCAGAACGAATTTTTGCCAAATTGGTTTTTAATGCGTCAAGAGACTTGTGCATCTTTTGATCGGTATTTGTTCTAATTTCTGCTGCAGACATCAAGCCTCCTATTAAACGTGAACTAAAGTACCTTCAGGTTCACCCTGCACTACGCGCATCAAAGCGCCAGGCTTGAGTATTGAAAATACTTTGATTGGTAATTTTCGATCGCGGCACAACGCAAATGCAGTTGCATCCATGACCTGTAAATTCTTAATGAGTGCCTCATCAAAGCTAATCGTCTTATACAAAGTCGCCTTAGGGTCCTTCACAGGATCGGCACTATAGATACCATCAACCTTGGTAGCCTTGAGCATGATTTCAACACCCATCTCAGCGCCCCGTAAGGCTGCAGCAGTATCGGTTGTAAAGAAAGGGTTACCTGTACCTGCTGCAAAAATAACTACCTTGCCTTCACTCATCGCACGAATAGCGCGTGGGCGAATATACGGCTCTACCACTTGGTCCATTCTGAGAGCAGACTGAACCCGAGCCTCAACACCTTTTTGACGCAATGCATCCTGTAGCGCTAAAGAATTCATCATAGTAGCCAGCATACCCATATAGTCGGCAGTTGCTCGATCCATACCTGCTGCGCCGCCTGCCACACCTCGGAAAATATTTCCTCCGCCAATCACAATGGCCAACTCCACCCCACTATTCACAACCTCTGCAATTTCTGCAACCATGGCATCGATTGTGACTGGATTGATACCAAAAGCATCATCGCCCATAAGGGCTTCACCAGATAGTTTTAGGAGGACTCGTTTGTAGGCTGGCATATCTTATTTTTCCGTAATTTGCCCAGCAATTTACTTGCTTAGCTTATTGATCTTCAAGCGATTTTTAATTTCTCTGCCAAATTATAAAGGGCTTGGGTTAGATCAAAGAAAAGGGCACAGAAACCAAGGTTTCTATGCCCTATGAGGCACTACCAAGCTAGCGGGCTGGGCCCAGAATAGCTATTTAAGCAGTTGCTTTGGCAGCGGCCACCTGCGCAGCTACTTCAGCCGCAAAGTCGTCTTGACGCTTCTCAATCCCTTCGCCAACCACAAACAAAGTGAAACTCTGAATGTTGGTATTGGCAGCCTTGAGCATTTGCTCAACGGATTGCTTATCATTTTTAACAAATGATTGGTTGAGCAGAGAAACTTCTTTGAGGTATTTTTGGACAGAACCCTCGACCATTTTTTCAACGATCTCAGGTGGCTTGCCAGACTCAGCAGCTTTTTGAACTGCAACATTACGCTCAATAGCAATTAACTCAGCAGGAACATCCGCCATAGACAAAGCCACTGGTTTCATCGCAGCAATATGCATTGCCACATCTTTAGCAGACGTTTCGTCGCCTTCAAACTCAAGCATCACACCAATACGTGTGCCGTGCAGATAAGAAGCCAACTTACCACCACTAACAAAACGCTTAAAACGACGTGGCATGATATTTTCACCAATCTTACCGATCAATGCGCTACGAACCTCATCTACAGTTTGGCCATTCATTGGCAGTGCAAGCAAAGCGGCTACATCGACTGGATTCTTCTGCGCAACTAACTTCACGCAATCATTAGTGAAAGCTAAAAAGTCATCGTTCTTTGAAACGAAGTCAGTTTCACAATTCACTTCAAGTAAAGCTCCGTTAGTGCCATCGATAAATGATGTAACGATACCTTCAGCGGTAACACGAGAAGCAGCTTTACCAGCCTTACTACCCAGCTTGACACGCAAAATTTCTTCTGCTTTAGCCATATCACCAGCAGCCTCAGTTAGAGCTTTTTTGCACTCCATCATCGGAGCATCAGTTTTGGCGCGTAACTCACCAACCATTGCAGCGGTAATAGCAGCCATTATTCAGCTTTCCCTTCTTCAACAAACTCTTCTTCACCTTCTTTAACGGCAGTCAATACTTCCTGTACTGCATTTGCTTTGCCTTCAAGGATCGCATCAGCAATCCCACGAGCATAGAGAGTTACTGCCTTGCTAGAGTCATCGTTACCAGGAATGATGTAATCAATGCCTTCTGGTGAGTGGTTGGTATCCACAACTGCAATCACTGGAATACCCAATTTGATCGCTTCGGTAATAGCAATTTTATGATAACCAACGTCTACAACAAAAATAGCATCAGGAACGCCGTTCAAATCTTTGATACCGCCAAGCGCTTTTTGCAATTTGTCGAGATCACGATCATTCGTCAAAGCTTCCTTCTTGGAAAGCTTTTCCCAGTCACCAGCTTCTTTAGCAATTTCCATATCCTTCAAACGCTTGAGGGAACCTTTAACAGTTTTAAAGTTAGTCAGCGTGCCGCCCAACCAACGGCTGTCAATGTAAGGCATACCAGCACGAGTCGCTTCTTCAGCAATGATCTCGCGTGATTGACGCTTAGTACCAACAAATAAAATCGTGCCACGATTAGCAGCAACTTGTTTTGCAACTTTCAGGGCGTCCTGAAACATTGGCAATGTTTTTTCTAAGTTGATGATGTGGATCTTATTGCGATGACCGAAAATAAATGGGGCCATCTTTGGGGACCAGAAGCGGGTTTGGTGACCAAAATGGCAACCGGCTTCCAGCATTTGACGCATCGTTATTGACATAACTTCTCCTAAGGGTTCGTTCTAAAGTTGGGTCCTAGCTGCGCTAAAAAGCGCCACCCTGGAAGGCCCAACTCGGGATTTCAAGTCCAAAATAGACCTGAGTTTAAAATTATAGCTTATATATCAATGGTCTAGCTAGTGTCGTCCCTCTTGCAAATGAAGAGCAAAGCTCGCAACAATGCTTTAGAGGCCATCACAGTGACATACTGCCCAAATTTTAGGCAGTTATGGGCTATTAAATATTAGCAAGTCGTTGATAATCAAGGTATGAATAGTGTAATTACTGCAGAAAAAGACATCTTTGGGATGCGTGAGGCGGGTCGCCTAGCGAGCGAAGTTTTGGATCATATAGGCCCTTTTATAAAAGCGGGAGTCAGTACAGCAGAATTAGATCGCATTTGTCACGAGTACATGCGCGATGTTCAAAAAACGATTCCAGCTCCACTGAATTATCAGCCACCAGGTTATCCCCCATTTCCTGCTTCCATTTGTACCTCAGTAAATGATGTCATTTGTCATGGAATCCCTGGGGAAAAGATTCTGAAAAACGGAGATGTCGTTAATTTAGATATCACTGTGATAACGCCTGACGGATATTACGGCGATACCAGTCGGATGTTTATGGTTGGTGAAGTTTCCGTACTTGCCAAACGTCTTACACAAGTGACTTTTGAATGCATGTGGCTTGGTATTGCACAAGTAAAACCTGGAGCATCTTTAGGTGATGTTGGGCACGTGATTCAAACTCATGCAGAAAAAGCAGGCTATTCAGTTGTGCGCGAATACTGCGGTCACGGCATTGGAAAAGTATTTCATCAAGATCCCCAAATTTTGCATTATGGCCGCCCCGGCACCGGTGAAAAATTAGTTGCTGGTATGACATTTACGATTGAGCCAATGATTAACGCAGGCCGTCGCGAAATCAGGACGATGCCCGATCAATGGACAGTGAAAACTAAAGATCGAAGTTTGTCAGCCCAGTGGGAACACACTTTACTGGTGACCTCGACCGGCGTTGAGGTCCTAACATGGTCCAAAGGAAGTAACCCTGCACCCGATTGCGTCAAGGACCTCTCGTTTAGACCCACATTAGCTAACGCCTAAACCAATGAGCATGTCTCAGGCCACTGGCGATATCAAAGATGCAGCTAGCCTTCGGGCTGGACGGGAAATTGCCTATAGTGAGTTTAAAAAAACTCAAGCAGTAGGTAAGTTAACTAAGCAATTAAGTAGACTGAGTGATGAGCACTTAAGTCATCTATGGAGTAGTTGTAGCCTAAACAATGAGGCTGCACTTGTTGCGGTAGGCGGCTTTGGTAGGGGGGCTTTATTTCCATACTCTGATATTGATATTTTGATATTGCTGCCGGCAGATACCCAGCAAATAGAAGCCCTATCTAAAGGAGTTGAGCAATTTGTTGCTCAGTGCTGGGATTCTGGTCTCGAAATTGGCTCTTCTGTCAGAACAGTTTCAGAATGTATCTCAGAGGCAGAACAAGACATCACCGTGAGAACCTCTCTCCTTGAATCCCGCTTAATCTGCGGCAATAGGCAGCTCTTTAAAGAATTTGCAAAGATTTTTGAATCTTCCTTGGACCCTAAGACTTTTTTTCAAGCAAAACAAGCCGAACAAATCCAGCGCCATTACAAGTATCAAGATACCCCCTACGCTCTTGAGCCTAATTGCAAAGAAAGTCCAGGGGGTCTGCGCGATTTGCAAATTATTTCTTGGGTAAGTAAGGCTGCTCTACTGGGTAATACCTTTAAAGATTTAAATCAAGCTGGCCTAGTAACTTATCGTGAATTAACTGAACTCAATCGTAATCAGCGTTTTTTAGAAACCTTGCGCGCCAATTTGCATTTATTAGCAGGCCGCAGGCAAGATGTGCTGGCATTTGACTTGCAAGCAGCACTAGCAGCCTCAATGGGCATCGAAATAGATAACCCCCGCCTAGCTAGCGAAGCGATTATGCGTCGCTACTATTGGGCAGCTAAAGCAGTGACTCAGTTAAATGATGTCCTACTTCAAAATATTGAAGCTTTACTATTTCCCCAAGAATCGAAAACGACTCACCCCATTCCCGGTGAAGGTAATGAATTCTTTTTTGAAAGACAGGGTGTGCTGGACATCACTGATCCACAGCTCTATCAAAAACTTCCCGAGCAAATACTGCGAACATTTTTAGTTTTTGCAAAAACATCTAATGTAAAGAGTCTTTCTGCCACTATTTTTAGAGCCCTTTATAACGCCCGCCAAAAAATGGATAGCAAGTGGCGCGCTAATCCCTTGAATCGCGCTCTCTTTATCGAGATTCTTCAGCAACCCGATGGTGTCAGCCGTGCATTTCAGCTAATGAATCGCAGTAGTGTTCTAGGGCGCTATTTACCTGTCTTCAGAAAAATCGTTGGACAGATGCAGCATGACTTATTTCATGTGTATACAGTCGATCAACATATCTTGATGGTGTTACGCAATGTGCGTCGCTTCATGGTAGTTGAGCATACTCATGAATTTCCGTACTGTAGTAGCTTGATTGCCCATTTTGAGAAACCATGGCTACTAGTAATTGCAGCTCTCTTCCATGACATTGCCAAAGGGCGTGGTGGTGATCACTCCCAATTGGGTAAAGCAGATATGCGAAAGTTTGCTAAAGAGCATGGTTTAGATAAAAAAGATACTGAACTATTAGTATGGCTGGTTGCAGAGCATCTCAATATGAGCCAGACTGCCCAGAAACAAGATATTAGTGACCCAGATGTAGTGAGAGCCTTTGCCAAAAAAGTAGGTGATGAACGCCACCTGACTGCGCTCTACTTATTAACTGTGGCAGACGTACGAGGCACAAGCCCTAAGGTATGGAACGCCTGGAAGGGCAAACTCCTAGAGGACCTCTATCGTGCCACACTCAGAGTCTTGGGTGGAGCTAAACCCGATGCTTCTTCAGAGTTGGCGCAGCACCAAGAAGAGTCTCGGACTAAATTGCGTTTATATGGCATTCAGGATGATGCTTATGAGGATCTCTGGAAGCAACTTGATGTAGCCTTCTTCTTAAGACAGGATTCAGAGGATATTGCCTGGCTGACCCGACACCTTTTCAACAAAGTGAATAGCGTACAGCCCATCGTCAGCGCCCGCCTCTCACCAATTGGTGAGGGACTTCAAGTTGCGGTGTATGTGAAAGACCAAGAAGATCTCTTTGCCAGAATCTGCGCCTACTTTGAAAGACATGGATTCTCAATTTGGGATGCTCGCATTCATACTACTCGTCATGGCTATGCTTTAGATACCTTTCAAATCTCAGGCAGTAACTTAGTGGATGAAGGCGGAAGTTATCGTGACATCATTCAATTGGTCGAGTTTGAATTATCGGCAGCGTTGACAAATGCTGGGCCACTTCCCAACCCTAGTATGGGGCGACTCTCCAGACAGTCCCGGACTTTTCCTATTCAACCACGAGTCCATATGGTCCCCGATGATCGTGGCAGATATTACACACTGGCATTGTCTGCTAGCGACCGGACAGGTCTGCTCTATACGATCTCTAGAGTATTAGCCAAACATCAGGTATCGATTCATACCGCCAGAATTAACACGCTAGGCGAACGAGTAGAAGATGTACTGTTACTAGACGCAATGAACTTAAGCAAAAATCCCAAGTTACAAATTCAACTTGAGACAGAGTTATTAGAGGTGCTGGGGGCGTAATTACCCACCAAAAGAAAGAGCCCAGGTTTTAATCTGGGCTCTTGTATTACAGACTACATGAATGCTTAGTCTAAGAGGCCTGCCATTTGTAATCCCTCACGACCGGCTGGGTGACGACAATCAATTTCTTCAAACTCATTGATATTGTCAATCTCCGTGCCCATAGCAATATTAGTGACCTTCTCTAAGATTACCTCTACCACTACTGGCACCATAAAATGTTTAGCCATTTTTTGTGCTTCAACTAAGGTAGCATTAATCTTGGCAGGATCTGTCACGCGCAGTAATTTACAACCCAAACCTTCAACTACTTTGCCATGATCAACGCCATAGCCCTTGAGGGTTGTATCGTCCACGTTAATATTGTCAAAGGCTAACTGTACGCAGTAGTCCATCTCAAAACCGCGTTGTGCCTGACGAATTAAGCCAAGATAGCTGTTGTTCACCAAAACCATCACTAGTGGCAATTTAAATTGCGCACCCACAGCTAACTCTTCAATTAAGAATTGGAAATCATAATCGCCCGCTAAACCCACAACGGTACGAGTAGGATCAGCAGCTAGTACACCCAAAGCAGCAGGTATGGTCCAACCTAAAGGTCCAGCTTGCCCACAGTTAATCCATTGACGATCACCATAAACATGCAAGAACTGCGCGCCAGCAATTTGTGATAAACCAATAGTTGAGACATAGACAGTATCGCGACCAAATGCAGTATTCATTTCCTGATACACACGTTGTGGCTTCACTGGAACATTGTCATAATCTGTCTTACGCAACATGAGTTTCTTACGCTCTTGGCAACGACTTACCCAATCAGCGTAATTATTCAACTTGCCTTTTGCCTTCCACTCTTTTGCAACTTGAACAAATAACTCAAGAGCTGCTTTGGCATCAGAAACAATTCCATAATCAGGAGTAAAGACTCGACCAATTTGGGTAGGCTCAACGTCAACGTGAATGAACTTACGGCCTTTGGTATAAACCTCAACTGAGCCAGTATGACGATTAGCCCAACGATTACCAATCCCTAATACAAAATCGCTTGCTAACATAGTCGCATTGCCATAGCGATGTGCGGTTTGTAATCCGACCATACCTGCCATTAAAGGATGATCATCTGGAATAGATCCCCAGCCCATTAAGGTTGGAATGACTGGAATGCCCATCAGCTCGGCAAACTCTACCAATAGCTTGGAAGCATCTGCATTAATCACTCCGCCGCCAGCCACAATCAATGGCTTTTCAGCGGTCATTAGCATTTCTATCGCTTTTTCGATTTGCTTACGGCTTGCTGTAGGTTTGTAAACCGCTAATGGCTCGTAAGTATCGATATCAAATTCAATTTCAGCCATCTGGACATCAATTGGTAAATCGATCAACACTGGTCCTGGACGACCAGAGCGCATGATATGAAACGCCTGCTGAAATACACGTGGCACTAAACCTGGTTCACGAACCGTAACAGCCCACTTGGTGACAGGCTTAGCAATGCTCTCAATATCAACAGCTTGGAAATCCTCTTTGTACAAACGTGCGCGTGGCGCTTGACCAGTAATACAAAGAATTGGAATGGAATCGGCGATAGCAGAATAGAGGCCAGTAATCATATCGGTTCCCGCAGGGCCGGAAGTGCCAATGCAGACGCCAATATTGCCTGCCTTTGCACGTGTGTAGCCTTCGGCCATATGCGATGCACCCTCTACGTGTCGCGCCAAAATATGGGTAATCGACTGACGTTCACGAAGTTGTGCATAGAGCGGATTAATTGCAGCACCAGGAACACCGAAAGCAGTCGTAATGCCCTCTTTTTCCATCACTAAAACTGCTGCCATTGCTGCCTTCATTTTTGCCATGATTCGTCTCCCAATGTTGTTGTAAGGCTATGATCTTGAAATTTGGGCTTTTTGAGAAGATCAGTAAATCTATATCTAGTATTCCACCATGGAATAGTGTAAAAATAGTGCATCAAAATCATTAAAAATCACAATGGATCGCGTTCAAGGCATCTTTCTATTTGTACGAATTGTTGAGACAGGCTCATTTAGTAAGGCTGCTGAGGACCTAGGCATTACCCAGCCAACTGCCACTAAGTTTGTAGCTAGCCTGGAAAAACGTTTGGGCACTTTATTGCTGCATCGCAGCACACGTGGCGTCACCGCTACGGAAATCGGCAAGCTCTATTATGAAAAATGTAAGCTCATTTCTCAGGAAATTAATGAGGCTGATGATCTAGCCTCATTAATGCAGTCTAAGGTTCGTGGCAAATTAACTATTAGCTCCTCTGTTGCTTTTGGGCGCCGCGTACTAACGCCCTCCATCTTAGGGTTTATGTCACATCATCCAGAGTTAGAAGTTGATTTGAGTATGGATGATCGCTACATCAACTTAGTTGAGCAAGGAGTTGATTTAGCCATTCGGATGAGAAATCTGCCAGACTCTTCGCTGGGCTCCCGGTTTATTGGTATGAATCCCTGGATATTGGTTGCCAACCCCCATTATCTGAAGGAACATCCAGCACCTAAGATACCCGCAGATATCAAAAAGCATCGAGCCCTCATTTATACAACAGCACAAAGTGATCATCGATGGAGCTTTACGAGTCCTCAAAATCATACTGAAATCGTTGAGGTCAAGGGGCCATTTATTTCCAATAACCTCTCTTCCATTCTCGCAGCAGCCAGAGCGGGAATGGGTTTGGCAGCACTACCCTGCTATGTAGCCCACCAATCTATTCAAGATCAAGCTTTGCAAGCAGTAATGGAAGATTGGTTGCTGCCTAGCCAAGAAATTCATGCTGTGTTTTCATCACCTAAACACGTACCTACCAAAGTGATTCAATGTATTGATTGGTTACAAGGTCAATTCAAAGGAGAGTGGTGGAAAGGCCTTCCCTCGGAGCAAATTGAATAAAAAATCCCCAATCGATGGGGATCTTGGTAGTATAAAAGTTGTCACTAATCACTCCATAGCTTACCTGCAGTAGCCCAATCTGATTTTTTGATATCGTGATAAATCACATCTACAGACTCAGCAGAGCAGCCCATAATTTTGACAGCAGCCTCAGTAATTGCTTTCGCATACTCACGCTTTACATCCTCTGTACGACCTTCAAATAATTGAACTTGAATGACTGGCACCTTTACCTCCGACTAATAGTTAATTAATAAACGTTGATATGAAGGCCATTCTAACTGGCCCTCTTGATCACCATCACTACACAATTGCTTATATGTTAACTGGCATAGTTCATCATCAGGAATGATAAGGTCCTCAGTTGACCCAGCTAGTAGCTGAATTTTGCAGGCTTTATCTAGAACATCCATTAAATAAAATGCTTGTTGAATACTAGCCCCACAAACAATGCTGCCATGATTATGCAAAAGTATGGCCTTCTTATTTCCTAAGTTTGCAATCAAGGAGGTCTGCTCTTGCGATGAGAGTGCTAAGCCCTGGTATGCGTGGTAGCCCATATCTTGATAGAAACGCAAAGCATGTTGGGATATTGGTAGTAATCCTTTTTTCTGGGCTGATACAGCAATTACAGAATCCACATGTAAATGAAATACGCAATGTGCATCTGACCTTGCTGCATGTACCGCACCATGAATGGCAAAACCCGTCTGATTGACTGGATCATCACCAGACAATATCCGACCCTCAATATTGACCTTCACTAAATTTTGTGGGGTGATCTCATTAAAGCAAAGCCCAAACTGATTGAGTAAATAAGCGCCATCCTCACCAGGAATAGATGCTGATATGTGGGTATAGATTCCGTCATCCCAATTTTTTAGATACGCTAACTGATAGGCCGTAGCTAGATCAATACGAAGCTGTTTTTCTTGCTCAGAAATGGGTCCCAGAGCAGCCCAAGCTACTGCGTTCATTGAGAATTGATCAAGTAATGTATTCATCTAAAAACTACCTTACTTTAATAAATTCAGCATGGCCGCTTCATCAATCACTGAAACGCCCAACTCCTCGGCTTTAGTGAGCTTGCTGCCTGCATCTGCACCTGCGACAACATAATCTGTCTTCTTAGAAACAGAGCCAGCTACTTTAGCGCCTGCTTTTTCTAAAAGATCCTTAGCCTCATCGCGTGTCATCGTTGGAAAAGTCCCCGTGAGGACAAATGTCTTGCCTGCAACAGCAGCGCTGATTATTTTTTCCTCAACAGCCAATTGCATACCAGATGCTAAGAGTTGCTCAATCACCTCGCGGTTATGGGCCTCTTGCATAAAACTGGTAATCGAGTCCGCAACCACTGGACCAACATCTTTAACAGTCAATAAATCTTCAAGACTTGCATCCATCAATGCATGTGCTGATTGATAATGATTTGCTAAATCCTTTGCAGTGGTTTCACCAACATGACGAATACCCAATGCAAAGATAAATCTGGCTAAGGTAGTATTTCTGGACTGGTTAATTGCCTGTATGAGGTTATCGGCTGACTTATCCCCCATGCGATCTAAATTGGCTAATGCAGTAAAACCCAAGCGATATAAATCTGCAGGGGTTCTGACCAAGTTTTGATCAACTAGTTGATCAACAATCTTCCCACCCAGCCCCTCAATATCTAAAGCCCTTCGATGCGCAAAATGAATCAAAGCTTGTTTACGTTGAGCACCACAAAATAATCCACCACTACATCTTGCTACAGATTCATCTGCCAAACGTTCAATATGTGAATCGCATACCGGACAATTTCTTGGCATGACAAATTCAGTTGTGTTGTTAGGCCTACGATCTTTAATGACTGAAACTACTTCTGGAATCACATCGCCTGCTCTGCGAACAGAAATGGTATCGCCAATACGTACATCTTTACGTCTAACTTCATCTTCATTGTGTAAGGTGGCATTAGTTACTGTTACCCCGCCGACTTCAACTGGTGCCAGTCTGGCTACTGGTGTAATCGCGCCTGTGCGCCCCACCTGGACATCGATACCCAAGACAGTAGTGAGTGCCTCTTGGGCGGGATATTTATGGGCCAAGGCAAAACGAGGTGCCCTCGATACAAAACCTAATTTTGTCTGCTCAACAAAAGAATTTACTTTATAAACAACTCCATCAATGTCATAAGGCAATGAATCTCTTTTGGCACCAATCTCCTTATAAAAGACCAGAATTTCGGCAACAGAGTGTAGAACTCTGCGCTCTGTACAAACTGGCAATCCCAGTTCCGCATAGGCATTGAGTAATTCTTCATGGGTTTTAGGTAACCATGATTGGGGTTCTAAAGCCCCTAGGCCATAAGCAAAAAAAGATAGTGGCCGTTTAGCTGTGATTTTTGAGTCTAGCTGTCGTAAGCTCCCGGCTGCAGCATTACGTGGGTTAGCAAATTCTTTTTCACCAAGAGCTGCTGCCTGTTGGTTCATTCTCTGAAAATCATTAAGGTACATAAAGACTTCACCACGAACCTCTAATACCTGAGGAATATTATTTCCAATTAGCTTTAGTGGAATAGCGCGAATGGTTTTGATATTTGCTGTTACATCCTCACCGCTAGCCCCATCACCACGAGTAGCAGCACGCACTAAAGAGCCGTTCTCATACCGAAGAGAGATAGCCAAGCCATCGAATTTCAATTCACCCGCATAAGTTACTTTTTCAATATGCAATGCTTCTCGGCATCGACGGTCAAAGGCGATAAGTTCAGCCTCTTCAAATGCGTTATTGAGCGACAGCATTGGAACTTCATGTACTACTGAATCAAACTCTTTTAAAGCAGCTCCGCCCACCCTTTGAGATAAAGACTCTGGAGTTACCCACTCAGGATGACTAACTTCAATCTCTAAAAGCTCACGATAGAGGCGATCGTATTCAATATCTGGCAACAATGGGTTATCTAACACGTAGTAGGCATGCTCAAGACGAGCAAGTTCTGCCTGTAAATAGGCATAACGATCCGCTAAGTTGACCGGACTCTGAGACGACAAGGTAATTTCCTAACTAAAGAGTCTACTGGCCGTAGAGGAACCTGAGGGAACTCCGCTCTTCTCAAGATTGGCATAAAGCACATCAAGATGTTGACGAATACTAATAACAGCCGCTTCTGACAAGTTAATTCCATTGTCATCTACTAAACGCCCATGGACTACCTTAGCTATTTCGACACCTTCATCAAGCATTCTTTCAAAAGCGCGCTCATCTTGCGCAAGCAAAGGGACATCTAGTAGCAAGGTTAATTGTGTAACCGTTCTGTTCGGATCTAATTCTGAACTGCTAAATATGAGTGCACCATTACTGTAGTAGTCATATTGCCTACCATTACGCGCTAACTTAAATCCTCGTTGACGCATTAGCGCATCAAAATTTCCCCAAGGGCAAGGTTCATCTAATAGGATATTAATGCTGAGTTGAATATCACTGTCAGCAGCCATTCCATCCAACTCTTTTGCACTTTCGAGCATGGTGCTAACGCTGGGCATATCAATTTGAGAACCCAAGGTTTCGGCAAGAGCTTGGGCGCGAGAACAAAAATCAGATAACTCCAGCACACCAATAGGCCCGCGGCGACTTGCCAGTTGAATAGCCAATTGCAACTCAGAATATGTGGCCTCAGGGTTTAACTCTTCCCATGCTTCTGCGGCATCAACATCTGCATTTAGCCCCTCACACATCCAACGTGCGCTAGCTTGAGATCCTAAATCCGTCCAGGTTGACACCTCATCTAAAATTTCTGCACCACTAATGGCCTCATCAAATCGGAGTGTGATAACACAATCAATCCGTGGATCAATTGCAAACTTTTCTGGTTGTAAATTGGATTGATAAAGTCTGTTATCAAATGAGGGTTCAGAACGCTCTTCAGATTCAGCATCAGTAAGACTCTGACCAAAGGTGGGCTCTCGAGGAAACCGATCATCTGATGAGTACTCATCCTGTTCCTGGGCCTTTTTTTGAGCATACGCATTTTTAATATTAAAAATGATGATTAATAACAAAATGAGAACACCAATAACAGCTAAAGCGAATTGCAAATCAGACAAACCCAACATCGTCATGATTTGTTCTAAGTACACTTAGGCGGCCTCCACCATTGAAACCGCAGAGGAGATATCGACTGCAACAATTCGGGATACACCCTGCTCTTGCATCGTCACGCCAATTAATTGATGGGCTATTTCCATAGTGATCTTGTTATGCGAGATAAATACGAACTGTGTCTTATCTGCCATTTTGGCAACCATCTGAGAATAGCGCAAGGTGTTTGCATCATCTAATGGCGCATCTACCTCATCAAGCAAGCAAAAAGGTGCTGGATTCAGGAGGAAAAGTGAAAAGACCAGAGCAATAGCGGTTAAGGCCTTCTCGCCGCCAGACAATAAGTAAATGCTGCTATTCTTTTTGCCAGGAGGCTGAGCCATCACTTGCACGCCAGCATCTAGAATCTCTTCACCAGTCATCACCAACTCTGCATGGCCACCACCAAATAACTCTGGGAAGAGTTTACCAAAATGGCCATTGACCTGATCAAACGTTCCCTGCAATAGATCACGAGTCTCAGCATCAATTTTTGCAATAGCATCTTTCAAGGTTTGCATGGCTTCATTCAAGTCTGCCGACTGCGCATCTAAGAATTGCTTACGCTCACGGGAGCTTGCTAACTCATCTAACGCAGCCATATTGACAGGACCCAAAGATTGGATTTCTGCATTTAAGCGATAAACTTCACTTTGCAGAACACTAATCTTTAGATCAGTACTAAAACCCGCCTCTAAGGCGCTTAAATCTGCTTCAGCGTCAGCCAATAAGGTAGCAAATTGTTCGTAATTTAAACGTGCCGCCTGTTCACGTAACTGCAAATCGACTACCTTGTCACGCATTGGCTGCAAACTGCGCTCCACCTGCATCCGAGCTTCATCAGCTTCGCGCAATTGATGCAATAACGCATCTTGCTCAGTGCGGGCATTAGCTAATGCAGCTTCACGTGCACTCCGCGCCAATAAGAGACCTTGTAACTTTTCTTGAGCCTCTTCATCGCTCAAGGATTGCAGTTCTTGAGTAGCTAAATCATGTTTATCCTGAATTTCCATGATTTGAGTACGAGCAGTGCTTTGATCACGCTGTAAGTCAGTAATCCGCTGCTGTAGCGAACGCGTTGCAAAAGCAGCTTCTTGAGCAGCCATCTCGGCAGCACGCGATGAATCACGTAAGCGATCGCGCTCTTGGGTCGTTAATTCAAGCTTTTCTTGTACAGATGTTAATGCAGTCTGTAAGCCCTGCTTAGAGTCTTCGGACTCAGATAATTCGCTAGCAGATTGCTCCTGGATAGAACTCAACTGTTGCATTTGTTGAAGCAATTCATCCAACTCATTCTGAATTTGAGCAGCACGAATACTGTATTGCTCCTCAGCCTGAGTCAACTGCATTCTTTCAACTTCAAAACCATGGGCTTCTTGAACAGCATGCTCTGCATTTATCCGAGCCTGCTCAGCTGCTTGATGTGCGGCTTGGTAATTGGCAGCACATTGATCCAATTCACCCTGCAATTCACTTTGCATCAGCTGCTGTGCGCGGAGTTGCTTTTCAAGACTCTCCATCTCTTGAGCACGAGCAAGCATGCCCGCTTGCTCAGAATCAGCAGCATAGAGCTGAACACCAACACGACTAACTAAATGACCCTGTTGAGTAACGAATGCACCTCCAGCAGGTAACTTTTCGCGACGATGCAAAGCATCTTCTAAACTTGATGCAATATAAATATTATCCAACCACTCCTGCAAAACAGAAGTTAGATTAGAGGCGCCAGCGCTCTTAACACGGCTTAGCAATGGTGCAAAATCTGCCGGAGTAGATGTATGCGCTGGGGTAATGTCATCTGCCAGCAAAATTGCCAAACGACTTGGTGGCGCATCATTAGCCAAATCAAGGGTTTCTTGCACGCTCTTTGCAGTGACTGCGGCTAAGCGCTCACGCAATACTGACTCAAGCGCAGCTTCCCAGCCGCTCTCTACTTTGAGTTCTTGCCAGAGACGCTTACTTGCTTTAAGGCCCTTGCTTTCTAACCATGAACCAATCTTTCCCTGGGCCTGGACACTAGCTTGGAGAGCGGTTAAGGCTGTTAATTTAGCTTCTGTTTGAGCGACATCATGGTTCGCTGTTTGAACATTCTGTTGAGCAGTATTTCTGGCCTCATCAGCTGCAGGTACACGTTGCTGAGTATCTTGAGCACGTTGCTTGGATTCATCTACTTTGCGCTGCGCCATGGTCTGACGATCAATCGCCGTTTGAAGCGCTTGGGCATCGGGTCGGCGCATACCATCTAACTCACTTGTTAAACGAGCTTCACGCCCCTTCAACTCATCTGACTGAGCAGTCATTGCGCACATGCGCTCACCCAGACTTGCCAAACGTTGCTCAATAGCAGCCAAACTATCACGCGCTGCATTCAAGCCATTGTTAGCATTTTGATGAGCATCATCACGACTTGGCATTTGATCCATTAAGCCAGCCAGCTCAGCTAACAAAGTAGCCTCTTTTTTAGCAGCCAAACTTAAGTCATGTTCGGCCGTACGTTGCGCTTGGGCAGCATCTGTTTCTTGCACCGTCCAACGCTGGAGTTGGGCTTGTAAATCTTGAATTTGTTGTTGCAAGCGTTGACGGGCTTCTTGTACATAGTGAATCTGTGATTCAACCTGACTCACATCGGAGTTGGTTTGATATAAATCACCCTGGGCTTGCGAAACCTTATCTTGCAATGCGTACTGTTGAGTGCGCATGGTCTCTAGCTCTGCCTCGGCGTGACGTAACTTCGCAGTTTGCTCTTCTAGTCCGACCTGAGTATCACGAATACCATTGGCATGACGCTCTTGCTCTTTACCGGCTTCTGTTTGACGTACAAACCACAGCAACTGTTGCTGGGACTTCATCTGCATAGAGAACTCAGCATGGCGCTCAGCGACTGTTGCTTGTTTCTCTAGGCGCGTTAATTGTTGATCTAACTCTCGCAAAATATCTTCAACACGAGTGAGATTCTCTACAGTGTCTTCCAAACGAGAAGCAGTTTCTTTGCGGCGCTCTTTGTATTTAGAAACACCTGCTGCTTCTTCCAAGAACACGCGTAATTCTTCTGGCTTAGATTCTAAAATACGGTTAATAGTTCCCTGACCAATAATGGCGTAACCTCTTGGGCCCATACCAGTTCCCAAGAAAATATCCTGAATATCTTTACGACGAACAACTTGGTTGTTAACGTAGTAACTTGAATTACCGTCACGCGTCAAAACCCGTTTCACACCTAATTCAGTAAATGCGCTCCACTGTCCTTGAGCGCGTCCATCAGAATTATCAAAAAGGAGTTCGACACTGGCGCGACCCGATGGCTTACGTAAACCAGAACCATTAAAAATAACGTCCTGCATGGATTCACCACGAAGTTCACTAGCGCGAGATTCGCCTAAAACCCAACGGACGGCGTCAATGATGTTTGACTTTCCGCAACCATTAGGCCCTACAACGCCAATTAATTGGCCAGGCAATTCAAAATGGGTTGGGTCAACGAAGGACTTAAAGCCGGAAAGTTTGATAGATTTCAGTTGCACGGCATACTTTGCAGGGAAAAAAGGGGTTCAAATAAAAGGTGTAAAAATTTACACCTAAAGTGAGAAGATGATAGCAAGCTTGAAGCAACTTAGACGTGTTTTTGCCCCATCGATATAATGATCAATCTACCTCCAGGGACAAAATCCCTTAACAATCCGATAGTTAACTGAAAAGCATGAGCCAATCACCACAAAACATCATTGAAGAAGCCTGGGAAAATCGTACAAACCTCTCTCCACAAAGCGCCCCTGCGGATGTTCGTAGCGCTGTAAATACGGTATTAGACGGTCTAAATGACGGGAGTATTCGCGTAGCCGAACGCCGTAGCGTTGGGCAATGGGAAGTGAATCAATGGGTTAAGAAGGCTGTTTTGCTCTCATTTCGCCTAGAGGACAATAAACCCATGGCTGCTAGAGGCTATACCCAGTTCTATGACAAGGTTCCGAGCAAATTCGAAAACTACACAGCAGCTGACTTTGCTGCGGGTGGTTTCAGGGTAGTACCTCCTGCGATAGCTCGCCGAGGCTCATTTATTGGAAAAAATGCTGTTTTGATGCCCTCTTACGTCAATATTGGCGCCTATGTAGGCGAGGGTTCCATGGTTGATACCTGGGCTACGGTAGGTTCTTGCGCCCAAATCGGTAAAAATGTTCACCTTTCTGGTGGCGTAGGGATTGGTGGTGTTTTAGAGCCGATCCAGGCTGGGCCAGTCATTATTGAAGATAACTGCTTTATTGGCGCCCGCTCAGAAGTGGTTGAAGGGGTCATCATTGAAGAAAATGCAGTACTTTCCATGGGTGTTTATATCGGCCAAAGCACCAAGATTTATGACCGCGAAACTGGCGAAGTACATTACGGTCGAGTGCCCGCTGGATCAGTAGTTGTTTCAGGCTCTCTTCCATCAGCTTGCGGCAAATACAGCTTATATGCTGCGGTGATCGTCAAGAAAGTAGATGCTCAGACTAGAGCAAAAACTGCCATCAATGAATTACTTCGTGATTAAATTCAATAAAGATTATTTATGAGTGCAGCCCTTGACCTGACCGAAGCTCTGATTGCCTGCCGCTCTGTTACCCCAGTCGATGGCGGCTGCCAAGATCTGATTGCAAAACGATTGCAAGCCATTGGCTTTCATACAGAAAGTGTTGTCAGTGGTCCGGAAGATTTTCAGGTCACTAATCTGTGGGCCATTAAAAAAGGCAAGGCCGGAGATCAAGGCAAAGTTTTGATGTTTGCTGGTCATACCGATGTTGTCCCAACAGGTCCATTAGAAAAGTGGACCAGCGATCCGTTTACACCTTCTATTCGTGATGGCATGCTCTATGGTCGCGGTGCTGCCGATATGAAGACCTCATTAGCAGGCTTCGTGGTTGCTACAGAAGAATTCATCATTCACCATCCTGATCATCAAGGTTCGATTGCTTTTTTAATTACTAGCGATGAAGAAGGTCCCGCACATGACGGCACAGTCATTATGTGTGAGCGCCTCCAAAAGCAAGGTCAACGACTAGACTATTGTGTGATTGGCGAACCTACTTCAGTAGATCAACTTGGCGACATGATCAAGAATGGTCGACGTGGGTCACTCTCAGGCAAATTGAAAATCAATGGGATTCAGGCACATATTGCTTACCCACATTTAGGCAAGAATCCCATTCATCTTGCAGCTCCAGCAATTGCTGCCCTTTCCCAGACTGAATGGGATAAAGGCAATGAATATTTCCAGCCTACGAGCTTTCAAATTTCTAATATTCACGCAGGGACTGGGGCTAACAATATCATCCCTAGCGAGCTCGCAATAGACTTTAACTTCCGTTTTTCTACCGAGAGCAAACCAGAACAACTGCGCGAGCGAGTTGAAAAGATTCTTAAAGACGCTGGACTTGATTTTAAAATTGACTGGCACTTGGGTGGCAGCCCGTTCATTACTAGTGACGGCACTTTAGCAAGCGCCTTGCGCTCAGCCATCAAAGCCGAAACTGGTGTGCTCACCGAATTATCGACTACCGGTGGCACAAGCGATGGTCGCTTTATTTCTAAAGTATGTAAGGAAGTTGTCGAGTTTGGACCCATAAACGCTACCAGCCATAAGATTAATGAATGCGTCATCGTAGATAACGTTGAGCCTCTGAAAAATATTTATCGCAGAACACTAGAGCAATTGGTTTCTTAATTGCATTCTCAATCGATCATGGACCCTGAGCCTTTACAATCTCTCACCCTAAATCAGTGCATTGAAAATATTGCGCAAAAATTAGCAATAGCCAATTTGCATTACGGTCACGGAGCCCTTGACTCGCATAGCGAGGCTCTTTGGATTGCTAGCAAACAACTTGGTTTAAGTCCTAGCGAGGCGCTCGATTGCTTAGACCAAACCATCAACACAGATCAAATTCAAAACGCGATACACATTACCAATGAAAGAATTTCAACCCGTAAGCCCCTCGCTTATATTTTAGGTGAAGCGTGGTTAATGGGGGTTCCTTTTTATTGCAGCGAGCAAAGTATCGTACCCCGCTCTTGGATTGCCGAGCTCATCGTAGAGGGTATGTTGGAGTCTTGGCTGCCAGCAGATGGAAAAGTCTTAGATCTTTGCACTGGTAATGGCTCTCTCGCCATTTTGCTTGCAATGTCCTGTCCAGATATTCACGTGAGTGCTTGCGATATCAGCATGCCGGCCCTCTCTCTAGCAGCACGTAATATTGACCGCCATCGCCTGAATTCACAAATTGAACTGCTCAATGGGGATCTATGGGATGCCCTAGCTGAGCCAAACGATGACAATCTTTTTGATCTCATTATTTGCAATCCACCCTATGTCAATGCTCACTCTATGAGCATACTACCTGCCGAATATCAGGCTGAACCTACTCTTGCATTAGCCGGGGGTGCTGATGGCATGGATTTAATTCGTCGCATCATTGCAGCCGCGCCAGATTATTTATCTGAGAGGGGAGCTTTGTTGCTAGAGATCGGTAATGAATTTAAGAATTTCAAAAAAGTCTTTCCTCAAATTCCGGTGATCTGGATGGAAGTTTCTGCTGGCCAAGAGCAGGTACTCTTAATACAGGCAGAAGACCTACGCTAAGACTTAATTGAGTTCCGCAGCAGCCGTAATCGCCTCATCAATGCGCTCTACGGGAATGACTCTTAATCCTGGAATCTTTGCCTTGGGCATATTGGCCTTTGGAATGATGGCCACCATAAATCCAAGCTTAGCAGCCTCTTTCAAACGCTCTTGTCCGCGTGGGCATGGTCGGATTTCACCAGCCAATCCAACTTCTCCGAATACGATCAACTCCTTTGGCAGGGCACGATTGCGAATCGAAGATTGAATTGCCAGAAGTACTGCTAAATCTGCTGCTGGCTCAGATATTTTTACCCCACCCACTGCATTTAAAAAAACATCCTGATCAAAACAAGCTATACCGGCATGACGATGCAATACTGCTAAGAGCATTGCTAAACGGGCTTGCTCCAAACCAACAGCCAAACGACGTGGATTTGGCACATGAGCTGTATCTACTAATGCCTGAATCTCAACTAATAAGGGGCGGCTACCTTCTTGAGTTACTAACACACAGGCACCAGGAACCATCTGCTCATGTTGCGATAAAAAGATTGCAGAAGGATTGCTGACACCTCGCAAACCCTTTTCTGTCATAGCAAAAACGCCCAACTCATTAACGGCACCAAAACGATTTTTAATAGAGCGCACTAAACGAAATGAAGAGTGGGTATCCCCCTCAAAATAAAGGACAGTATCCACAATATGCTCTAAGACTCGCGGGCCAGCTAAATGGCCATCTTTAGTAACATGACCCACCATCAAGATACAGATACCACTCGATTTTGCTGCCCTTGTCAGTTGAGCTGCGCATTCTCTGACCTGCGCTACAGAACCTGGTGCTGAACTCAATACTTCAGAATACAAAGTCTGAATCGAGTCGACCACTAAGACTTGCGGTTTTACGGTATGCATAATGGACAACAATTTCTCTAGCTGAATTTCAGCTAAGACTTCTAATTGAGGCGCCTCTAATGCAATGCGCCTTGCACGTAAGGCTATCTGAGCCGCAGACTCTTCGCCACTGCTATAAAGAACATTCATTCCAGCAGAGCTCATTTGAGCTAAGGCTTGTAAAAGTAATGTAGATTTACCAATTCCGGGATCGCCGCCCAAGAGCACAACCCCGCCTGGAACTAGACCGCCACCTAAGACGCGATCAAATTCTTCAACACCAGTACTAAATCTAGGCAAATCTTCCGCAGTAATGGCGGATAGTTTTTGTCTTGGTAATGATTGTGCCAAGCCTTGAAACCGAGAGTTGGAACTTTGCTCTGGTAAGCCCTCCTCCATCGTGTTCCATGCTTCACAGGAAGGGCACTGTCCTTGCCATTTGGCAGAAGTACCGCCACAGGATTGACAAATGTAGATTGTTTTAACTTTAGCCAAGAAATTACCTAATGAATATGCACTCAACTGAATTAGTCGAGTTGGGTTCCTGCTCTATTTTCTTGTGCCCGCTTAGGGGCATCCTTACGACGTTGCTCTAAATCAGCGGCTCTTGCAGCGGCAGCTTTTTGCTTCTCTTCAAATTCTCTTTGATTCGCAGCTCGCTCGGCCTCTTTTTCAGCTGAAGCACGTTCAGCTGCTCGCTTAATATCTTCCTGATTCTTTAAGCTCTCACGGAGCTTGCGCTGAGTGTTACGCACTTGTACTTCCTGCGCCCTAATGGGATCTAATTCTGCTCGATACTCTGCTCTAGCATTACCTATACAGTATTCAACCCAAAAATTTAAATAGCACTGTGAAGAAGCTTGCTTCCATCTGAACTCAGTCCACTCTCGCTGAAGCTCCAGCTCTTGTTCTATTTTCACTAACTGCTCTAGCTCAGCCTCCTCCGCAGGAGTAGCAAATACCAATCCACTCAATGAGCAAACCGTCAAAAATATTCCAAAAAATACTTTAGGGCGAAAAGACAGCTGTTTTCTCAAATTTCCACCTTAGCACCAAGTTCAACCAAACGATTAGCTGGAATATTAAAGAAGTCAGACTGCCGGCCTGCGTTTTGATACATCCAACAAAACAAGCGTTCACGCCACAAAGCCATACCTGGAGTTGGAGACGGGACGATCGTATCGCGGGACAAGAAGAAAGAGGTATTCATCATGTCGAAGTGCATCTTGAAATGATGCTCAATCAGATGAATGATGGAAGCCATGTCTGGAGTTTCTTTAAAACCATAAATCGCCCTAACTACGAAGATATTGCCACCCAAATCTTTGAGAGTAATGCGCTCGTCATCGTTGACATATGGCACATCCCAAATGCTCACTTTTAAGAAAAAGACTCTTTCATGAAGAACGTGATTATGTTTAAGGTTATGCAGGAAAGATACTGGCAAATAGTCGACATGAGCAGTTAAAAAGACAGCCGTTCCCTCAGCGCGATGTGGTGGGTGCGCCAATAATCCCTCAATAAAGCTACCGAGCTCAATACCCCCTTCGATAGCTCTTTTACGTAAAATCTGACGTCCGCGATACCAGGTAATTAGACAAGTAAAGCAAATCAAGCCAAGAGCTAATGGATACCAGCCACCATGTTCAATCTTAATCAGGTTAGCGCTCCAGAAAGCCAAATCAACAATGAAGAAAGTGGCTGTAATTAAAGTCACCAAAACAACATTCATCTTCCATTCTTTAAGCATGACTACTGCAAGCAAAATGGTAGTGATTAACATAGTGGATGTTACTGAAATACCATAAGCTGCTGCTAAATTAACCGATTCCCTAAATTCAACGATGGTGACCACCACCATAAACAGTAAGGCCCAATTCACGATAGGAATATAGATCTGACCTTGTTCAGAGTCTGAGGTAAACAAAATCTTCATACGGGGCATAAAACCCAAGAGGATTGCTTGGCTCACTAAGGAATAAGTACCTGAGATCACGGCTTGAGATGCAATAACAGTAGCAGCTGTTGCCAAACCAACAGTAGGCCATAGCGCCCAATCGGGAACCATCAGATAAAAAGGATTTTTAATGGCTTCTGGATTTGAAAGTAGCAAAGCGCCTTGGCCAAGATAGTTAATGAGCAAACTTGGCAGCACTATTAAAAGCCAAGCATAGCGAACTGGATTACGACCAAAATGTCCCATATCTAAGTAAAGCGCCTCTACTCCAGTAACTACCAACACTACCGCCCCCATGACGATGTAAGCAGTTGTGGGATGTTGCGAAATAAAAGTGATGGCATACCAGGGATTAAAGGCCGATATGATCTGAGGTGCATCACCAATATTCCAGATTCCCAATGCAGCGAGCGTTAAGAACCATACAAGGGTAATGGGGCCAAATAAATTGCCAACGGCAGCAGTGCCATATTTTTGAATCGCAAATAGGGCCACCAGGATCCCTAGTGAAATAGGAATAATGTATTTGCTTAATCCGGGCGCAGCAATATTAATTCCCTCAACCGCCGATAAAACTGAAATTGCAGGTGTGATGACTGACTCGCCAATGAGCATGCAAGCCCCCAGCATTCCAATAATCATAAAAAAGTAATGGCTTTTTGATTTGTTATCAAATGAGCGTAGCGCTAATGCCATCAGTGAGAGCACTCCGCCCTCCCCCTTATTGTCAGCGCGCATCACAAACAATACATATTTAACGGTCACAACTAAGATCAATGCCCAGATCATCATTGAGATCACACCAAAAAGTGCTTCGGGCGTATAGGCAATACCATGCTTTGAATCAAAGCATTCTTTTAGCGCATAAAGAGGGCTTGTTCCAATGTCGCCAAAGACCACGCCAATGGCGGCCAACATCATTACCCCAAGACTTTTTTTATGCTCTCTACCAGATCCATGAACCTCAACAGGCTTTAAAAGGGTGGAGCTTGAAAACTCAGGATTGCTAATGGACATCTCAGAACCTTAAGGGGTTATTGCGTGGCAATATGTTACTCCTTAAAAGTACTCTTTAAAGATCTGAAAATCCTAAAAAGCGCCCCTATTTACACTTCTTTTCAAGGTTTACCTCGACAAGACCCCTCAAAAAATGGTAGAATCGATGGCTCAGACGCGGGGTGGAGCAGTCTGGCAGCTCGTCGGGCTCATAACCCGAAGGTCGTAGGTTCAAATCCTGCCCCCGCAACCAGTATTACAGCTCTAAGCCCTTATTTAATAAGGGCTTTTTGCTTTTTAGGGTAAAACTTTCTCTCTATGCCATAGGCGGCGACTGTGATCCCTCCAAAATATCTGAAGCGCCCCCTCATCTTGTCCAAACTTCCAAAACTGAGTCCCCGTTTTAGGGGTTTGTAAAAAAGGAATTTTTAAGGATTGATAACGATCTACAACTGTTGGATGAGGATGACCATAGCGGTTGCGATAAGCATTCTGGGCATATGCATGATCTGGCGTGAGTCTTTTTAATAAAGGTTCAGAAGAAGATGTTTTGCTGCCATGGTGAGGCGCCATAAAAATTAGCTCTCTATTACCAATCTGCCCAAGCATAGTCTGCGTCAGACGATCTACGATTTCTGCTTCTCCTTGTTTTTCCACGTCACCCGTTAACCAAAATGAAGTGGTTTTATTCCGTACCTCTAGTACACAACTCATTTCATTGGGTTTTCTGGAGTACTTCCTCTCAAAAAGAGAGTGCTCATGTGGGTGCCAGATATAAAACTCAACCTCATCCCAGATCCAATATTGCCCATAACGACATGGAATGCTGGGGACTCTCTTAGTCTGAAGATTTTCTAGCAAAGGGTTAGTGCTTGGAAGAGAGCCCATCATCGAGGAAAATTCGATATGCTTTAAAAGTGTATTTGCTCCCCCAACATGATCGCTATCACTATGACTAATCACCATCAGATCAATCTGATTAATGCCCCTACCTTGCAAATAGGGTAATAGGATTCTCTGCCCAGCATCATTCTTCTTACCCTGAATGGGGCCAGTGTCATACAGTAATTTTTTTGAGGCTGTCTCTATTAATACGGCTGTACCTTGCCCAATATCAAATACCGTTGCATGAAATCCTCCTGGAGAGATGGATGCGTTATCAAACTGAATAAATAGAGGAAAAAGTAAGCAAAGCGCAGCACTCCTTGAGCGCCAATTTTCAGATAGGCTTCCAGGTTTAATGGCATACACAATTCCGATGCCAGAAAGAACTAATGCCCACCAGCTAGGCTCTTGATGCCAAATCACTGACCATTTCCAATTTGCCATCCAGTGCAGCAGTTGCGCTAGATATTCCATTGAGAGATGTGCGCCAAGTAAGAGCCAGCGCCCAATAAAATCTGGCAATAGTGCTCCAGCAATTGCTAACGGTGTGACGATATAACTCACCAGTGGGATAGCTAAAGCATTTGCTAATGGTGAAACTATTGATACTTGATAAAACCAAAACAAAGTGAAAGGTAATAATGCAAGCGTCACTACTGCCTGAACGCGACATGCCTCATGTAAAGCTTTAACTGCCCTATCGGTCCAATGTACTTCGAATTCTTTTCCAGTGGGAATACCCAGTAAGCCTGATGAATTTCCCATCGCATACAAAATGGCAGCTACTGCACCAAAAGATAACCAAAATCCAGGTGTATAAGGCGCCATTGGATCAACTAATAAGACAATGAATAGTGCCCACCACCAAATATCAAATGATCTAGGATTCCTGCCTGTCCATAAGGCAAAGCTCACTACCCCAACCATAAACATCGTTCTTTGAGCTGGTATCTGGAATCCAGCTAACCAAGCATAAATAAAAGCTGTCAAAAATCCAGCTATTGCTGCAACCTTACTGACTGGTATCAATAAAGGGAAATGATGACGGCGCCAAATAAAACTAGCTAGCAATGCTCCAACTCCAGCAAGCATCGTGACATGTAGGCCAGATATAGAGATAAGATGGCCAATACCTGTAGCGTTAAATACTCGCCAATCCTCCTGATCAATCGCATTCTGATCACCCATCACTAAAGCAATGATGACCCCAACATAACGAGCATCGCTAGGAAGTAAGTTTTGAATTTTTTTACGCAAATGCCAGCGCGCTAATTCCATTCGTAGTTCAAAATCCATCAGTCTAATATCTTGCGCCTGCAATAACAGCCCACTTCTCACTGAGCCACTAGCTCCAAAATTTTGATGAAAAGACCAGCGTTCAAAATCAAAGGTATAGGGATTAAGGGTCCCGTATGGCTGCTTGAGCTTAGTCCTTAAACGCCACCGCTGACCTGGAATCATCTCTGGAATATTCTGGGGATCTCTCCAAGCTGGTTGCCAACTGAGATAAATTTTCTCGGGGAATTGATCAATGATCTGTTGACCCTTCATCACTTTATCTACTGCAAAAGCAAACTTTGCTCCATCTACACCACCCTGAGGGAGTGCAGCTACTCGCCCCTCTATGCTTAACTCATGACCTTCCAAGTCGCTTACAAGAATATTGCTAAGACGATCTTCTGCATAATGTGCATTCCATGCAAAACCAACAGTAAAAGCAATGACCACAACTGCAACTTGGCGCACTTTTTGAGAACAAGATGATGTCAACGCAATTCCAAGACACAAGATTGCCAAGGCCGAGCTAATTAGCAGCCAATATTGGGGTACGCGAGGCAAAAAGAAAAGGAGGGATCCCCCGGCAATGAATGCCGTAATCGCTAGGCGCACTACTTTAAGAAATGATTGGGAAAGTTAAACTAGAAGTACATAGCGCCGACCAACGCGGCAGTACCTGCATGGCATTACGCCAAACTGCGCTAGCAAATTCTGCTTCATCTATTCCACGAATTACCGCTAACTCTTTTGTAATTCGAGGCAAAAATGCTGGTTCATTAAAAGCAATTCCTTCACCTCTAAGCCACGCAGGAGGAATATCAGGCGCATCTGTTTCAGTGACGATACTATCGAGCGGAAGTTCCTTTAGTAATCGACGTATTTGCAATGCACGCCCATAGGTTGCGGCACCACCAAATCCCAACTTAAACCCTAAGCCAATAAATTGCTCTGCTTGCTGCATGCTGCCATTGAATGCATGCGCAATTCCACCAGGAATTTTTCGACTACGTAATGCTTTTAGGATAGCGTCTTGTGAGCGACGAACATGCAAAATGACTGGGAGCTGAAATTGTTCAGCTAAATCTAATTGGGCATTAAAGAAATAGTCTTGCTGACGAAGATCTAAATCCTCAACGAAATAATCTAGGCCGATCTCCCCGATTCCAACAAAGCGTGGGTCCGATAATGATTGATTAAGCTGTTGTTCAATGACTTTAACATCACTCTTTTGGGCCTGATTGGTATATAGCGGATGGATACCTAAGGTATAGACCAAGCCAGGTATCAGTGATCCATATTGATTTGCCATTGCCCTTACTTGTTGGCAATCTGCCGCTCTCACTGCTGGCAACAAAATTGCTTGCACATTATTTTGTAAGGCAGCATTGATGACTACAGGCAAATGAGCAGCGAACTCTGGCGCATCTACATGACAATGTGTATCAATCCAAATAGGATGCATTGATCAGCAACTCATTGGGTAAATGGATTTAGGACTCCACGCTCCAAATGCAAAATGCGATCACAACGTTTAGCGCGCAGAGAATCATGGGTAACAATGACAAAGGCAGTACCCTGTTCACGAGCAATATCTAGCATCAGGTCAAATACGCTATCAGCGGTCTCGGTATCTAAATTACCAGTAGGCTCATCCGCCAAAACACATGTAGGATTACCCACCAAGGCTCTTGCAACTGCAACCCTTTGACGCTCTCCACCGGAAAGCTCACCTGGGGTATGCAACTCTCGAGCTGCCAAGCCAACTGCCTTAAGCATCTTGCTAGCACGCTCCATGGACTCATCATTACTTAATCCTCGGATACGCAGAGGTAAGGCCACATTTTCGGCAGCACTAAATTCATCTAAGAGATGATGAAACTGATAGATAAATCCAAGACTGTGATTACGTAGTTGATCTAACTTATTGACCGATAATTGATTTAAATTGGAGCCAGCTAACATCACAGAGCCAGCGCTGGGACTATCTAAGCCGCCAAGCAGATGCAACAAAGTACTTTTGCCAGAGCCAGAAGAGCCCACAATCGCTACTTTTTCAGAGGGTAGGATATCTAAATCAATCGATCTCAGAACCTCGACCCCAGTGGGGCCACGTCCGTAGGTTTTTGCTAAGCCTCTTGCCACTAACACTGCTTGATTACTCATAGCGCAGCGCCTCCGCTGGCTGTACTTTTGCAGCGCGACGACTTGGATAAAGGGTTGCTAGTATCGATAGGCCAAATGCCATCAATCCTACTGTGAGTACATCTGACAATCTTACGTCTGAGGGAAGTTCGCTAATGAAATACACCTCGCGAGGTAAGAAGCGCACTCTAAAAATAGCTTCAATCGCAGGAACAATCACATCAATGTTTAAGGCAATTAATAAACCTAAACCAACACCAGCTAAGGAACCTAGCAAGCCAATAGATATGCCTTGAATCAAAAAGATTCTCTGAATTAAACCTGGGCTGGCACCCATAGTACGAAGAATAGCAATATCAGCCTGTTTTTCATTAACAGTCATCACTAATGTGGAAACTAAATTAAATGCAGCTACGGCAATAATCAAAGTCAAGATAATGAACATCATTTTCTTTTCGGTTTGAACCGCCGCAAACCAATTACGATTAGAGCGAGACCAGTCAGTTACCCAAAGGGCTTGTGGGACCACTGCCGCCAACTCACTGGCTACTTCCGGAGCACGCTGCATATCATCTACTTTGACACGCAGACCTGATGGATCTTGCAATCGCAATAAGGCAGCAGCATCTTTCCAGTGCATGATGGCTAAGGAACTGTCATATTCGTAATGACCGCTATCCACAATCCCCACCACTGTCAGTGCTCGCATTCTGGGCATCGCACCCGCTGGAGTTAAATCACTCTCGGGAACAATTAAATTAATGCGATCGCCTACACGAGCGCCCACAATCGACGCCAGTTGAGCCCCCAATGCCACTCCAAAACTACCAGGCTGAAGATCATTAACACTACCCACTGTAAATTGTTTTGGCAGATCTGAGACTTTGCCTTCATCTGCAGGTGAAATTCCACGAATAGATACTCCGCGCATCATGTTATTGCGAGTGATTAGACCTTGCGAACTTACCATTGGCGCAACCCCGATAACATGAGGTTGGGCCGCTACTTTTAATGCGAGGGGCTCCCAGTTTGCCAAGCCATCCGGTGCCAAAATCTCAACATGCGATAAGACCGAAAGCATCCGATCCCGTACTTCCTTCTGAAATCCGTTCATGACCGAGAGCACCACGATCAATGCAGCAACACCCAAGGCGATACCAGCTGTCGAAATACCCGAAATAAAGGATAGGAAGCCATCACGCTTACCTACCGTCTTACGACGCTTTGATCGGGTATAGCGCAGGCCAATTTCTAGCTCGATTGGAAGTCTTAACATAGCCATAGTTTAGACAATCGGCCAAACAAACTGATGGAATATCTAAATGCCACCTAAAATCAGGGAAATGACAGTGAATCTAGATTCCCCCCAAAAGCTTAGCAAACGCTTTACCCTGATGGTTTCAGGGGAAGACGCCCTAGATTCTGAGAAGACACAAAGGTTAGAAGGGCCACCCCAAGGCTTGCCTCATGAAAGATTTCTCTTAGGGGATCTAGTACCAATTGCCCCTGTACTACTGCTAGGACAGTCCCGTCAGCCATTAAACCCTCAAGAAACCATTGCCTGCTTACAGCCCGTTCATTTTCATGCCACTCGTGATCATCTCATTTTGATAGGTCAAAATCAGGTAGATCTGACATCAACTGAATCAGCCGGCCTGCTCAAGACAGCGCTGCCATTTATAGAGGAAGATTTTCAGTCGGCCGTTCTATATCAAGGGCAACACTATTGGTTTATTCCGGCGGGCCCCTTTGCCAGTCTAGTGACCCATAGCGTAGATCAAGCCCATGGCAGAAACATCGATTGGTGGATGCCTCGGGATTCTGATGAAGTCGGAATGGCAAAACGTTGGCGCAAACTCCAGAATGAAATTCAGATGCTTTGGCATATCGACCCAGTAAATGAAACACGTGCACTAAGTGGCTTACCCAGTATCAACTCTCTATGGATTAGTGGAATTGGAAAATTGGCTGATCTTCATCCTCCAGAAGTGATTCAAAATACACAGTGTCTTTATGGAGCGCACCCCTTGCTTGCTGGCTTAGCTAAATACTTCAAGATAAGCTATGGCGAGAAAGTCGATCTGCAAAATTTATCCGGATGTTTTGCTTGGCTTGAAAATCCTATAGAAATTTGGCCAGCACTATGCAATGCGCTAAAAGCAAAATACTTAGAAGAAATTCTCATCATTGATTTTCCAGCAGGTAAAAAACGAGAGCGTATTTTTACTAGCAAGGATTTATATCAAAAATCGTGGATGTTTTGGAAGAAAACGCAAGTGCTGACCTGGAAGCAGATTACTCAGTAATAATGAATCATATGAGTCATTTTTCACAACGTTTATTTTCTGAACGAGCGGCTAGCTGGTTACAGCAAAGCGGTCTTCATCCATTGCTTGCAAGGCTCTATGCTGCGCGTGGCCTAGAGTCACCCGATACACTGTCCCTCGATTTAAAGCAACTACTTTCACCTGCCGATTTAAAAAACTGTCTCAGTACTGCAAGCCTATTAGCTGACATCCTCGAGAATAAAGAGCCGATGTTAATCGTTGCAGACTATGACTGTGATGGAGCTACCGCCTGTGCTGTTGGCTTACGAGGCCTACAAATGTTAGGTGGCTCTGACACACTAATTCAATTTTTAGTACCTAATCGCTTTACTATGGGCTATGGCCTAACACCTGAGGTGGTAGAGCTTGCGGCACAACAAAGCCCCAAACCAAAATACCTCATCACCGTAGATAACGGCATCGCAAGTGAAGCTGGTGTAGATCGTGCACGCGAATTGGGAATTGAGGTAATTGTTACTGACCATCACCTCCCTGGGGACCATCTTCCCAAAGCAATGGCGATCGTTAATCCAAATCAGCCAGACTGTCCATTTCCCAGTAAAGCACTGGCTGGGGTTGGAGTCATGTTTTATTTACTTGTTGCATTACGAGCGGAGCTACGTAAGCGTGGCAAATTTACTGCAGACACTCAACCTAAGATTGAGAATCTTTTAGATCTCGTAGCGCTGGGAACGGTTGCTGACGTTGCTCAACTCGATAGAAATAATCGAATTCTGGTTTCCAATGGTTTAAAACGCATACGCTCGGAAATATCCCAGCCTGGAATACAAGCCCTCTTCCAAGTGGCAATACGAGATCCACGCAAAGCCAATACTTTTGATCTTGGATTTGCGATTGGCCCCAGACTGAATGCCGCTGGTCGCTTAGCTGATATGAGTTTGGGCATTCGTTTACTACTCACCAATAATCCAGATGAGGCGCTAGCGCTAGCACAAGAGCTAGATCGAATTAATCGTGAGCGTCGTGTGATTGAAACGGGTATGCAAGAAGCTGCACTAGCCCATCTTGCCGAGGATCAATTGGATGGCACTCTATCCGAACGAACCAGTATTTGTCTATGGAACCCGGAATGGCATCAAGGTGTTGTTGGTATTGTGGCCTCACGATTAAAAGAGCGCTTTAATCGTCCTGCAATTGTGTTTGCTCCAGCTGATGGCGCTTCAGGTGAAGAGTTGCGCGGCTCCGGACGATCGCTGACTGGTTTTCATCTCAGAGATGCCCTCGATCTTGTATCAAAACGTGAACCCGGCCTGATTCTGAAATTCGGTGGGCATGCAATGGCTGCAGGACTCACTATACGTAAAAGCGACTTTGAACGATTTGATTTTTGCTTTCAGCAGGTAGCTAGTGAATTATTGAATGAAGAGCTCTTACAAAGGCGTCAGATTCATGATGGTGCTCTCGAACTATCAGAGTTCACTCCAGAAATTGGGGATTTGCTAGCTGAAGAGATTTGGGGTCAAGGTTTTCCGCAACCTGTTTTTTACGGGGAATTTGAGATTACCAAGCAAAGCCTGATGAAAGAAAAACATTTGAGATTAACGCTTCGCCCCCTAGGCGCAGGTCCATCGGACAGCAAGCCGTTTACCGCAGTTTGGTTTAACCACACCCAGAGTTTGCCCAGCAAGGCTAAACTGGCTTATCGGCTCGTCACTGATCGTTACCAGGGGCAAGCCCGGGTCCAGCTCATGATTGAGGCGCACAACGACAGCCCTGAGGCCTAAGCAGGCCGGCAGAATAACCCCCTTATAATTAGGGGATGGAAGCCGAACAATTAAATACTATTTCAAATACCTTGTCTGATCTGCTCTCACGAGAACAAGCTCTTCGGGGGTATCTTTGACTTCGAAGTAAAGTCACGCCGCCTTACTGAAGTTAATTCCATCCTTGAAGATCCAACGCTTTGGGATGATCAAAAGAAAGCACAAGCACTGGGCAAAGAAAAGAAGCTGCTCGATGGCGTTGTCGCAACTTTGACTGACCTCAATACGAATATTACGAGTGCTCTCGAGCTCTTTGATATGGCTAAGGAAGAAAATGACTTTAAGACCATTGCTGCAATTGAGCACGATGTTGAGAACTACAGCAAAATCATTGGCGACCTTGAGTTCCGCCGTATGTTCCATAATGAGATGGACTCCTGTAATTGCTTTATTGATATCCAGGCTGGAGCCGGTGGTACTGAAGCTTGTGACTGGGCAAGCATGCTCTATCGTCAATATCTAAAATATTGTGAGCGCAAGGGCTACAAAACAGAAATTTTGGAAGAATCTGATGGCGATGTTGCTGGTATTAAAAGTGCTACGATCAAAGTGGATGGTGAGTATGCATACGGTCATCTGCGCTCTGAAACTGGAGTTCATCGCTTAGTACGCAAATCACCGTTTGACTCATCGAATGGTCGCCATACCTCTTTTGCTAGCATCTATGTGTATCCTGAGATTGATGACTCGATTGAGATTGAAGTGAATCCGGCCGATATTCGGACGGATACCTATCGTGCCTCAGGCGCTGGTGGTCAGCATATTAATAAAACCGACTCTGCAGTGCGACTGACTCACATCCCTACTGGGATTGTGGTGCAGTGCCAAAATGATCGGAGTCAACACCGCAATCGAGCTGAAGCAATGACCATGCTGAAGTCTCGCCTCTACGAACATGAAATGCAAAAACGTCGTGTAGAGCAAGATAAGTTAGAAGCTACTAAGACGGATGTAGGCTGGGGTCACCAAATTCGCTCCTATGTGCTTGATCAAAGCCGTATTAAAGATTTACGTACCAATGTCGAAATCTCCAACACTCAGAAGGTACTAGATGGAGATCTTGATGCATTTATTGAGGCTAGCCTCAAACAAGGCGTGTAATGAAACTTAACCGTAGTAATTAATAGCAGTGATATGAGATATGAACGATAAAGCAAACCTAAATTCTGACACAGCCAATGAAATAGTTGATGAAAATCACATCATTGCAGAGCGCCGTGAAAAGTTAGCCAAGCTGCGCACGGGCGGGATTGCCTTTCCAAATGATTTTGTGCCCACCCATTTAGCAGCTGATCTCCATACCCACTATGACAGCCTTACTAAAGAAGAGCTTGCGGCTAAGAAGGTTCATATCAAGGTTGCTGGGCGCATGATACTCAAACGAGTGATGGGCAAAGCAAGCTTTGCCACCATACAAGATCGTAGCGGCCAAATTCAGTTTTATATTAATGATGAGCTTACTGGTACCGATACCCATGGGGCTTTTAAACATTGGGATATGGGTGATTTCATCGCTGCAGAGGGAAATCTTTTTAAAACCAATAAGGGTGAGTTATCAGTGGAGTGCAGTCAGTTACGTCTCCTAACTAAATCCTTACGCCCGCTTCCTGACAAGTTTCACGGTCTCTCTGATATTGAAACCAAATACCGCCAACGCTATGTTGACTTAATTGTGAATCCCGAGAGTCGCAATACGTTTAAATCCCGTAGTAATACAATCGCATCCCTACGTCGTCATATGCTTGATGCCGATTTTATGGAAGTCGAAACACCTATGCTCCACCCGATTCCTGGTGGAGCTACAGCTAAACCATTTATTACCCACCATAACGCCTTAGATATGCAAATGTTCTTGCGTATTGCGCCCGAGCTTTACCTCAAGCGCTTGGTCGTTGGGGGTTTTGAACGGGTCTTTGAAATTAACCGTAACTTTCGTAACGAAGGTGTTAGCCCACGCCATAATCCAGAATTCACAATGATGGAGTTTTATGCAGCCTATACAGATTACCGTTGGCTAATGGACTTTACTGAAGGCCTTATTCGTGCAGCAGCGATGGATGCTCAAGGTACAGCAGTACTCACCCATCAAGGTCGTGAACTCGATCTGAGTAAACCATTTCAACGCTTGACGATTAATGAGGCCATTCTTGAATACTGTGGTCAATCAGGCAAAAGCTATCAAGCCAATCAACTTGATGACATAGACTTCATTCGTACTGAGCTGAAAAAAGGCGGCGAAAATCCAGATAGTCCAGCCTTAAAAAATGCAGGTATTGGCGCTTCGCAATTAGCTTTGTTTGAATTGGTTGCTGAGGAGCATTTATGGGAACCAAGCTACATCATCGATTATCCAATTGAAGTAAGCCCACTCGCTCGTGAATCAGATACTCGTCCTGGTATTACTGAGCGCTTTGAATTATTTATTACTGGCCGTGAGATTGCGAATGGATTCTCGGAGCTGAATGATGCTGAAGATCAAGCCAATCGCTTCCGTAAGCAAGTAGAGCAAAAAGAAGCTGGCGATGAAGAGGCGATGTACTTTGATCACGACTTCATACGTGCCTTGGAGTATGGTATGCCCCCTACTGGTGGCTGTGGAATTGGTATAGATCGTCTAGTGATGCTTCTAACAGATGCGCCAAACATTCGTGATGTAATTCTCTTTCCTCACCTGCGTCGAGAAGAAGGGTAAGAATGCTCTAGAGTGAGATAGGAAGCGACTGCAGACCCGCGACGATGCCATGCGGATTTTGAGCATTACGAGAGATGGCAGCAGTATCTAAAATAATCAACAAACCATTAGGTAACTTGTAAGCACCCTCGATAGCCTCTTGAAACTGTCCTGATAAATGGGTTGGAGGCAAAACTAACTCTTGCGTATCAAAAGCCATAATATCTCCAATTGAATCGACCATCAGCGCAATATTATTTTCTTGGACTTTTAAAATAATGCTAAATGATTCACACGCAGAATCCGGAATATCTAGATAGGCACCCATATCCACAGCAGGCATTAGTAATCCGCGCAGATTTAAGATGCCACGAATCATTTTTGGACTACCGGGAACCTTGGTGCAACTTAGGTTGCGATTGACCTCAATTAATTCTTCGGCAGGAACGCCAAGAGAGTAAGAGCCGACATCAAAGGCTAGGAATGAACGTTGCATATTCAACTGGGTAGATATAAATCGATCACTTTGGGATATTCATCAGACTCTTCTTGAATATTGTGCATTACAAGCACTTCCTCTAAGTCCAATACATTAATCACTTGATCATTGAAAATAATGCATCCATTTAATCCCCTTTGGGGTGTAGACAGCTCATGGAGCTTGGCGGGTACTTCGATAATATCCGTTACCTGCTTAACCATCAGACCATACAAGCGATCACGATAATGACAAGTTAATACTGGGGTAGATGATTGATGAAGATGGGAATTCTTCGAGCCTCCACTGACATAATGATCTAAGCGGACCAAATCCATTAATTGCTCATTGAAATACACCACTTCACGACTGCCATTTTGCTGAATCTGAGCTGGGTCCAATTTAATAATATGATCAATAGCATCTAATGGCAGTGCGATCTTATTCAGCCCAGGAATCTCAAAGAGCAGAACTGAAATCATTTCTTCAACAGGCGCAACATAAAGTTCTTCCTGTCTAATTGGATTTGCCTGAAGGCGCTCTACAAGACCAGATTTACGTGCAATGCCATCAATATCCAGAATCAGCGCCACTTCCCCGTTACCCATGATGGTGGCACCTGCAAAATTAGACATATCCCTTAATAGCTCTCCTAAAGGCTTAATCACAATATCTTGAATATTTAAGACCTCCTCGACCACTAAACCAAAGAGCGTGCCATTGAAGTTTACGACTGCTATAAATAACTTTTGCCTGGGCTTTAGAGGAGGTACCGCTAGATTGAGTTTAGAGCTACTTAAGAATCTCTTAATGACTAAAAATTTGACCTATATCGCTAGATAGTCCTAATTACAGTCTATTTGCCTGAATTTAGTGGATCAAGAATGGGATAATTAGCTATTATCCAAAACATTATTTTTATTTATCCGCGTTCTTATGGCTGCCTACAATACTGAAATTGTTTTATCCGTTCAACATTGGAACGATACCCTTTTTAGCTTTACTACTACCCGTAACAAAGGCCTACGCTTTCGTAGTGGGCACTTCTTGATGATTGGGCTTGAGGTAGAGGGTAAGCCACTGGTTAGAGCCTATAGCGTGGCTAGCCCAAATTATGCAGAACATCTTGAGTTTTTAAGTATCAAAGTACAAGACGGTCCTCTGACCTCCCGCTTACAAAAAATTCAGGTTGGTGACCCTATCCTGGTTAGCGAAAAATCAGTCGGCACTTTAGTGCTAGATGATTTAAACCCAGGCAAGCATTTATATTTATTTAGTACTGGAACGGGATTGGCGCCATTTATGAGCATCATTCGAGATCCAGAAACCTATGAAAAATTTGAAAAGGTTGTTCTGATCCATGGCGTACGCCTTATCAGTGAGCTAGCTTATGGTGAATACATTAAAAACGAACTCACTCAAGATGAGTACCTAGGTGAATTGATCCGTGACAAACTGATCTATTACCCTACCGTGACGCGTGAGGCTTTTACACATACTGGTCGCCTTACTACCGCTATTGAGTCAGGTCAACTTTTCAAAGATATTGGTCTGCCCCCTCTAGATTCCAGCGTTGATAGGGCAATGATTTGTGGCAGTCCTTCTATGCTAAAAGAAACGGCAGCAATGCTAGATGCAAAAGGATTTAAAGTCTCCCCAAGTCTTGGTCAACTAGGTGATTACGTCTTTGAACGGGCGTTTGTTGAGAAATAGCAGTTAATCTTCAATCTGAAAATACACCTCAGGCTGATTTTGAGAAACTGCTGGGGTGCTAAAGGTTTGCCTCTGAACATCGGAAATAGCAAAGCATTTTTCTGTTATTGATAAGACAGATTCAAGATTGGTTGACTGCTTAGTTTCGATCGTATATCCCATGGCATGCCCTCACTGACATCATCTGAAGAGTATTCAGAATAGGATAAATCTAGATGTCTGAAAAGAATATTAATTTCATTTGCTTATAGTATTTTGGATATAAGTAAAAACAGTAGATTAAACAGAGAGTTAGCGATCAAAAGGAGTAAGCAAAGACGCTTCAAACTAGCATCGGTCATCACGTGTCTTTGTAGTAAAAGCTCTGCTGCTCGCATTCCTAACCAATACCCTGGAATTGCTAGGAACAGATAAATAAGCCAGCTAAGGCCTCCGCCCATTGCGCTTGCAGCCACTATCCCAAATAGAGAAGTCCCCGTTACAAAATAGGAAAGCAATGAACGCGCCCTATCAAAAGGTAAATGTGAGGCATTGAGATAAAGTGCTACCGGCGGACCCCCAATTCCACATGAACCCAATAAGAATCCAGATAAGCTGCCAGCGACCCCATCCAGCACTTTAGAAATTTGCAATTGATAGTGCGGCTTTAATAGAAGATAGCTTGCAAAAATAATAATCAAGCTACTGGTAAAAGCTTTTAAGACCGTAATCGGGGCAAGACTTCCTAGGTAAATTCCAAGAGGTAAAAGTAGTGCAGAAAATAATAACAGTCTACCTAATCGCAAACGATCCTCTGCATGAACTTGCCAGTGGCGAGAGAGAAGTACGCCACCAAATATTTCAGCAGACAATACAATCGGAATTAAAAATGGGACTGGGAAAATCCACATAAATAGCGGCGTCATAATGAGCGCCCCACCAAAACCACTCAAGCGCCTAATGCAACCACCAAAAACTGAAGCAAAAACGATGAGGGTAACTACTAGAAGATTTTCAAAAATCAAATAGTCTCACTGACGTCATGCTCACCCGCTATCAAATCACGAATCTGACGGCGTATTTCTAGATAGGCAGGTGTATCTTCCACCATTTTGCGTGGCTCTGGAACGTGAATGATTTTCTTCACTCTTCCAGGACGTCGCGTCATCACCACAATCACATCTGAAAGATTGATTGCCTCTTCAATACTATGCGTTACCAATACTACCGTCTTAGATTCTTCATTCAAAATCCGAATCATTTCAGCCTGCATCATTCCGCGATTTTGTGCATCTAAAGCAGCAAATGGCTCATCCATTAATAAAACGGTAGGGTCAACTACTAGAGCTCTGGCAATCGATACTCGTTGACGCATGCCACCTGATAATTGATGTGGGTAGTGCCCTGTAAATTGACTTAATCCAACTAAAGCGGCAAAGCGAGTAACAACCTGATCAATTTCGCTCGAGCTCATTCCCTTAATTTTTAAACCAAAGGCAATGTTGTCATAGACCGTCAACCAAGGAAATAGGGCATAGTCCTGAAAGACCATGGATCGATCAGCACCAGGCCCAGTGACTAACTTTCCAGCGCATTCGATTCGACCTGAAGTAGGAACTTCAAATCCTGCAATCAGGTTGAGCAAGGTCGTTTTGCCACAGCCGCTATGACCTAGTATTGAGTAAAACTCATTCTTATTCACCTCCAAAGAAACATCGTCGAGGGCAAGTACTTCTTGCCCTTTTGAAGTAAGAGATGGATAAATCTTTTTTACTTTTTCTACTTTTAGTGCAAGCATTTTATATTTATATATTAGATGATCAACTACGAGTTTAAAGATCGAGCCCAAGGCATCAGAGTCTTAGCGCTATACCGAATAATGCGATCAAGGCAAAGGCCAATGAGACCAATCGCTAGCATTCCCGTAAGAATAAAATCGGTACGTAAAACTGTTCTGGCATCGTTGATGAGAAACCCAAGACCAGAATTTGCGCCTACCAGTTCGGCTGCCACTAAGGCCATCCAACCAACCCCAAGACCAATCCGAATACCAGTAGTAATCTGCGGAAGAGCAGCCCTCAGAATGACGCGGGTGATGACGCTCCAATCACCTGCTCCCAAACAGCGTGCAGCACGTATCAAGCTTGGTTCTACATTCTTTACTGCATCAATTGTATTTAAAAGAATTGGGAAGAATATTCCTAAGAAAATAATAAATTGATTTTGAACATTGCCAACGCCAAACCATAAAATGCTCAGTGGAATCCAAGCGATCGGAGGGATTGGACGAAGAATTTCAATGATGGGATCTACTTGTTCATTGAGCCATTTAAAGCAGCCCATCGTTATTCCCAGTGGTATTGCTACGCTCGCATAGCAAAAGGCAATAAACTCCCGCCTTAAGCTATCGAGCACATGCTTCCATAATTCACCAGATGAACTTAACTCCATGGCGCCCTTTAAAACACCTGAAGGCGGCGGTAATAGCGTTGCCTGGGTTTTATCTAAGATATACCGGCTAGCAAACTCCCAGCTAGCCAGTAATATCGCAAGCAAAACCAAGCGCCGAAGTTGGAACATAGAGCGAAGGTAATTCATTATTTTTTATACACCGTATTATTAAATGACCAATCTTTGGTTAAGTCACCTTTCTCAGGAAATGGCTGTGGCTTCGTAGTATTCAGTGGGGTTGAATACCTTGGATACGGAATCTTATCCATCGGCGCTGACCAAGTAGCAGGTAGGAATGGAGGAAGTTTAGGTATCGTCCAACCCAGTTTTGAGAACGTGTTTTCCATAAAACGCGCATCTACTGCAGCAATAAATGTGGATGCTGATGTTTTATTTTGGATCCGTTTATTCTCATATAGCCACTCATAAATTGGCTCATTTGCACGTCCCCAGAACAACGGAATCGGATAAAGATAAGTTGGTTTATCCAGATTGTTGTACATATTGATTTGTTCACGCAGAATTTCAGCAGAGAAATTCTTCAAGTTTGGGTCTTCTTGCATCGCCTTCACTGCATCATCCGGATTTTTTCGTATCCAAAGAGTAGCTTCAACAATTGCATCTGTAAATGCTTGTACTACGTCTGGCGCATTATCAATTACTTCTTGACGTACGTAAAATGATGAGCCATAAATGTTATATGGGTAGCTATCATTAATGATGCGCGCATTTTTACGCTCCTTCACCATAATGGTTGGCGTAGGATCCCATGGCACAACTGCATCAATGCCTTTTGGCATTGCCATTTGCTCACCAGGAGGCATATTCTTCAAAATAATATCTTTGCCAATGACCAGTCCGTGAGCTTTGGCTGCTGCCTGTATGTAGAACTCGGCAGAAGAGCCTGTCACCAATCCAATGGTTGCTGGTTCTTTGCGATTTTTGAAATCCTCAATTTTTTTAATTGGTGAATCTAATGGCACCAGCATAGCGTGCATCAAATTGACGTTGATGAGCGCGATGGTTTTAACCGGGACATTTTTATCGATTAATGTAGTAAATGGAAAGTTTCCGCCATTACCAAATTGGAATCGGCCAGAAATAATCACCTCATTAATCGCGGGTCCGGATGGAAATGCCTGAAACTTAGCTTCTATACCTCTTTTGGATAAAAGTCCTGTTTTATCCATTACTAAATTGATGGTATTTTGACCTGACCATGGTGGCTGGAATGCAACCTGGAGAGGCCACCAGCCCTTCTCTTTCAGCCAAGCAATTGACTTAGGAGAAACTTTTTCATAAGCATTTTCGGGCCAGCCATAGTTGGTAAATTTAGTGGCATCTTGCGCCATCGATAACATTGGTGCTCCTGAGAGCATGGCAACAGCTAGCACTGAAAAAATACGACGTGATGCGTTAAATTCTTTCATTACGATCTCCTTAATATTAAGATTACCTGCAAGATACCAAACAGCGAACGTCTAAAACTAACTGCTGAAGCTTAACTCTACACCGCCTAATTTAGTTCTAATTCTTTTATATTCTTTTTTCATCACCAAATACTTCACCAATTCAGTAAAAGGCTGCAGAACAGGTCCTTGTTTGAGTGCCTCACTCGCCCCATCTTTTAGCCCAAGGGCTAAGTTTTCTGGATAAAAGGCATGGAGGCTAAGCTGTTCTCGGCTGACTGAACGACCCCATTTTTTTCTTAATCCAGGTAATGCTGGCTCAATCAGTTCACCTGGCCTACGAGAGGAGTCATACTGCACATTAGCCCGATTCATTACTTCCGCACTAGGGGTGCCAGCTAATTTTCCATAGTGCCCCTTAAGATATAACTTTACCTCGTCAGGAATCGTTTTATAGCGCTCACCTTGCATGACATTGAGCACCGCTTGGGTAACGATATATTGGGCAAAGGGACTAACTAGAATCGGATAGCCTAAATCTTGCCGAACTCTCGCAGTCTCTTCTAATATCTCCGCCTCCCTATGAGCAATCCCCATAGTAGCGAGCTGAGCTCTAAGATTCGAAATCATTCCCCCTGGAATTTGATGTTCATAGAGGGCTGGGTCATAGATTGCTTGCTCGCCCCGAGAAAAATTATCTCGAGAGCAAATCCAGTCAAAATATTCATCTACTTTTTGCAAAGCAGAAAGGTTCATTTTGGAAGCCCTTCCCATTTTTTGCGCACTCGCATAAACATCCAATACCGATGGTAGTGAAGCGCCATTGGCTAAGCAATGGGTTGCTACATACCCATATGAAAAACCAGACTTTATGGCCTCTTCATATACTTGGGGTGCCAAGCCCGATTGGCAGTGAGAATGCAGCTTAATAGGAATACCCTTAGCAGCAGAGACTATGGCTGGAAAAAGTGTTGCAGCTCGCTCAGGAGTCAATAAACCCGTTGGGTCTTTTACAGAAATGAAATCTACCCCAAATTTCACAAGCTCATGCGTGCGCGCAATAAAGAAAGCATCATCATGCACTGGACTTAAGGCATACGTCAGCATTGCATTAATCAGCATGCCATTTTTCTTGCCAACCTTCACTGAAGTCTCGATATTTCGGTTGTCATTTAACGCGTCATATACGGTTAATACTTTTACGCCCGACTCTGCAAGCAATTCAATGTTGAGGGCTACTACGTCGTCAGCAAAAAGCTCAAAGGTATAAATACTTTGTCCACGTGTTAATGCGTCAGTAGGAGTAGTCAGTTGCTTGCTTAGAAACTGCATCCGCTTCCAAGGATCCTCTCTAAGAAACCGCACCATCACATCAAATACTGCTCCTCCTAATATATTGATATAACCATAGCCTGCCTGATCGATATCAGCTAAAGCAGGATACATATGGGGAGTAGTCATGCGAGTTGACCAGAGACACTGATGCGCGTCGCGCAAGGTAACATCGATTAACTCAAAAGGTTTTTTATGGACCATCAAGTAACCTCAATTATCATGAGAGCCTGTCCAGCCTCAATGGTTGCACCATCCGCAACCAAAATTCGAGAGATAGTGCCAGCGCATCCGGCCGGGATCGTATTGAGCAACTTCATAACCTCAACAATGCAAACATCGGTATCTGGTTTTACAGCATCCCCTACTTCTATAAAGGGGGCTGAATTTGGACTAGGTCTACGATAAAAAGTACCGATCATCGGACTAGTAATGAGACGCTCAGATGCAGAAAGTGCAGTTGGAGCTGAAGCACTTGCTGCAGCGGGAGCGCTCTGGGGAATTGCCGCACTGACTTGAGGGGCTACAAAGGTACTGCCGCCCAAAGACGATGGAGACCCAACAGAAATCTCAATCTCAAATTCTTCAGTCTTGTAACCAAAAGTCGTAAATGCTCCAGCGTCCTTAATTAAGGCAACAATTTCCTTGACCTGTTTCATCGTAAATTCAGGCGGCACTATCACCTTAGTCGGAACTTTACTTGCCAACGCTTTTTTTGTTGCTAACTTTTTCTTAGGCAAAGGCTCACCACTTTTTTTCAAAGTCTTAGGTTTTGCTTTCACTTTAGAAGCGGACTTCTTTTTTATTTGCACTGTCTCGTATTTTTAGTTAATATTTTCTCTAATGAAATTTAAAGTATCATCAGATGAAATGCTTTAAGGGTAAACACTTAAAAAGACAAAAATACTCAAAAATTGCTCTCTAAATCCAGAAATGCTCTCCCGCATAACCCCTCCAAGCGAATTAGTGGACGAATCAGCCAAATCCAGCATGGCAGAAAAGGTTTTGCTGATTCTAGAAACGATTGCTCATTCTGAGTTTCCACTCACGCTAGAGGCAATCTCTACTAGTACCAATCTTGCTAAACCGACCGCATTTAGACTTCTCAACACTTTAGTTGCTCATGGTTTTATTGAGCGAGATCCCAATGGAAGACGTTTTCAGCCAAGCTCGAAGTTGCGCATCCTTGGAATCAATATTCTTTCCGTAGATTCTGTTCGCTCACAACGAGTGGTTGTAATGAAACGTCTGGTTGAAGAAATTGGTGAAACGTGTAACTTCAATATCTTGGATGGCAATAAGGTGATGTATCTTGACCGAGTTGAAACAAGTGCACCCATTCGGTTACACGTTGATGTCGGAATGAGAGTGCCACTGCACTGCACGGCGAGCGGCAAATTATTTTTATCTGGCATGACAGAATTGCAAGTAAGAAGGTCTTTAGGAAATGAGCCATTTGAAAGCTACACAGATAAAACCGTCACAAACTATCAAAAGCTATTTGCTGAACTTGAAAAGATTCGTGAAGACGGCTATGCCCTTGATGAATCAGCCTTCCTAGAGGGGTTCATTGGAATTGCAGTCCCAGTCATTAACTCAAAAAATAAGACTTTTGCATCTATTACTGCGCATGGTCCATCATCACGTATGCAAGAAAATTCGATTGAATTCTACATAAGGCCTCTGCAACAAGCCGCTAGAGATATTCAAGATAGCCTTTCAGAAACAAGTACCTAAACTTAAGGGAGTGAATATGTCTACCCCAGTAATAATTACCGTAGCGATGACGGGTGCCATCCCCCGAAAAAAAGACTGCCCGGGAGTACCTGTTACGACGTCTGAACAGATAGAAGAAACCCATAAAGCTTATGAAGCAGGGGCAACGCTTGCACATATTCATGTTCGCAATCCAGATGAAAGCCCTAGCTCAGATCCAGACTTATATGCTGCAGTAAAGGTGGGTATTCAAAAACATTGTCCAGGGATGATTGTGCAATTCTCAACTGGTGGTCGTGGACGAGATCAATCTGCGCGTGGAGGCATGCTCTTTCATCGCCCTGATATGGCTTCACTGGCGACGGGTTCAGTCAACTTTCCCAACGGTATTTATGAGAATCCCCCAGAATTTGTTGATGGTCTAGCCGGTGAAATGCTCAAGTATGAAATCAAAGCTGAAATTGAAGTGTTTGATCTAGCCATGCTCTATAACGCGGCAAACCTCATTGAACGAGGCCTCTTAAAAGCTCCGGCCCATGTGCAATTTGTGATGGGTATCCCCAATGCCATGCCGGCAAGACGTTCCATTCTAGAATTCCTCATTTCGGAATTGAAAGCAGTTATGCCAGATGCCACCTGGTGTGCGGCAGGGGTTGCGCGCTATCAACTGCCTGTCAATGAATGGACGCTTGAGTTGGGGGGTCATGTCAGAACTGGACTTGAAGATAACACCCGCTTTGATAAGACTAGGCTGGCAAAGGATAATGCTGAACTCGTAGCACGCATAGCTGAACTAGCGCCAAAATATAACCGTACAGTTGCTACTCCAGCCCAAGCCAGAGAAATACTGGGATTAAGAAAGTCTTAAGACACTATGACTATGGAACATCAATCATTTGACTACATCATTGTTGGTGGAGGGTCTTCTGGCTCAGTGCTAGCAAATCGCCTCTCTGAGAATCCTCAAAATTCTGTTTGCCTGCTCGAAGCTGGTCCTCGTGATTGGTCACCATGGATTCATCTTCCGATTGGCTATGCAAAAACGATGTGGGATCCCAGATTTAATTGGAAGTTTGAAACTGAACCAGAGCCCGCTATGAATGATCGCCCAATCTATTGGCCGCGTGGAAAAACTTTAGGGGGATCAAGCTCGATTAATGGTCTGATCTTTATTCGAGGTCAAAAAGAGGATTATGACGGATGGCGCAATCTTGGTAATCCAGGGTGGGGATGGGATGATGTACTACCCTACTTTAAAAAAGCAGAAGGCAATGACCGACTAGGCGAGCCGTTGCACTCTAAAACAGGTCCATTAAAGGCTTCATCAATCCCCAAGAAGCATGCCTTGGTAGAAGCGTTTATCAAAACAGCTAATGCGCTTGGTGTACCCAAGACTGAAGACTTTAATAATCTGACCCAAGAAGGCGTTGGCTATTTTCAACTGAGTACACACAAAGGATTGCGTTGTAGTGCTGCAGTGGCCTACTTAAAACCGGCTAAACAACGCTCTAATCTCACCATTCTGACTAACAGCCAAGTCAGCAAAGTCATTTTCGAAAATAAAAAAGCTTTTGGGGTTGAATTCATCCAACAGGGTATTAAAAAAACAATTCGATCAAATAAAGAAGTGATTTTGAGCGCAGGTGCAATTCAGAGCCCTCAAATTCTTCAACTATCTGGAGTAGGTCCAGCAAAACTATTGCAAGAATTTAATATCCCCGTCGTACATGACCTGCCAGGCGTTGGGGAAAATTTACAAGACCACCTGCAATTTCGTTTGATATATGAATTAAATCAACCGATTTCTACCAATATTCAACTTTCATCCTGGTTTGGAAAGCTAAAGATGGGTCTAGAGTGGTTGCTCCTTAGAGGTGGGCCTCTGTCTATCGGCATTAATCAAGGTGGGCTCTTTACCCGCGTAATGAAAGATTCTAAAACTCCCGATATTCAATTTCATATGGCTACCTTATCTGCTGATATGGCGGGGGGTAAAGTACATCCCTTTTCAGGATTTACGATGTCGGTCTGTCAACTCCGACCAGAATCTCGGGGATATGTTCGCATTCAGTCAGCAGACCCACTAAGCCCTCCAAAAATAGTGGCTAACTATTTAGCCACTCAACTTGACCGTGATACTAGTGTGGCTGCAGTCAATTTCGCAAGAAAAATTACTCAGACTGAACCTATGCGTTTTTTAGTGACTCGCGAAGTAAAGCCTAATAACCCTCAATCCGATGAAGAGGTTTTGGAATTCTGTCGAAATACTGGAGCAACGATCTTCCATCCGACCAGTACCTGCCAAATGGGTCCCGATAGCAACCCCATGGCCGTCCTCGATTCATCACTTCGTGTGCGTGGCGTTGAAGGATTAAGAGTGGTCGATTGCTCTGCAATGCCTACAGTGCCATCTGGTAACACAAACTGGCCTGCAGTAATGCTGGCTGAAAGAGCTGCCGATTTAATTCTGGGACGAATTTAATCCCTCATGCGCTGGCAACTTCCTTTTAGTAGATGGCTTCCTGAATATAAAACTCCCGGAATTATTCGCGCAGATGTTTTAGCTGGGTTGACAGGGGCAATAGTAGTCATGCCTCAAGGCATCGCCTTTGCTTTGTTGGCTGGAATGCCTCCCCAATATGGCCTCTATGCAGCCATGGTTCCTTGCCTTATAGCTGCATTATTTGGCTCCAGTCGGCTAATGGTAACTGGGCCCGCTAACGCTATTTCTCTAACGACAATGGCTTTAATCGCCCCTTTAGCACTGCCCGAGTCTAGTACTTATGTCGCCTACGTTCTGACCCTCAGCTTTTTAGTTGGGATACTCCAACTTTCATTAGGCCTCAGTAAGGCGGGTAAATGGGTTGAGAAAGTTCCCCATTCTGTCATCGTTGGTTTTACTGCTGGGGCTGCAATTCTGATTATCAACAGCCAACTAGGGACACTATTAGGCGCCAGTGTGCCAAGAGGCAAAAACGTAGTAGACACTGTTAGCGCTTTAGTAGATGCCTTTCAAAATAAGCAATGGCAAATTGCCGCACCTGCACTAGTACTCTTTACTTTATTAGTCATTCGTTTCTGGAGATCTCTCAACCGTTACGTGCCGTCCATGTTGGTTGCAGTCATTCTAGGAAGTCTAGCTGCGGCTATCATCGAAATATTGTTTCCTTCAATAAGCGCATTTAAAAAGGTTCAAGAAATACCTGGTGCATTGCCACCAATTTCAACTCCAGACTTAAGTATTGAAACTCTACAAAAGCTTTTTAGTGCCGCACTCATTATGACGCTTCTAGCATCAACTGAAGCAATGGCTATCGCCCGTGCAATTGCACTAAAGACTAAGGATAATTTCAATGCGAACCAAGAATTTATTGGCCAGGGTTTAGCCAATGTATGTGGTTCTTTTTTCTCAGCCTATCCTGCCAGCGGTTCATTTAATCGGTCAGGCGTGAACTTAGCCTCTGGTGCCAAAACGCCTCTTTCTGCAATATGTGCGGCAGTATTTCTGGTCATTCTGCTGGTCTTTGTTTCCTCACTAGCAAAATATATTCCTTACGTAGTGATTGCTGCACTCTTATTGGTGGTTGCCTGGAATTTAATTGATCTTAAGCAGATACGTCACGAAATCCGCATGGGTCCGAGTGAATGGATCCCCATGTTGGTAACGGGAATTACTACCGTCACTATCCCATTAGAGTGGGCAATTCTTGGGGGAATTCTGACTTCAGTAATAGTCAAACACTTCTTTAAGAAGCACTAATGAGAGTTGAGCAGATCCAAGAGCTTTAATCGTTGAACTTTGCCTGATGGGCCTCTAGGTAAGTCTTCCATGAAGAGAATTGACTTAGGTGTTCTAAATTTTCCAAGTTCTTTGATACAAAAATCGCGCATCTCTTCTTCAGAACAAGTTACACCTGGTTTTAAAACAATACAAACCATGATCTCCTGTCCATAATTGACGTCAGGGATACCAACTGCAGCGGCATCTAATACTGCTGGATGCTTTAATACAGCCTCATCAATTTCACGAGGGGCGATATTTTCTCCACCTTTAATGATGAGCTCCTTAAGGCGGCCAGTAATAAAATAAAACCCATCATCATCGCGCAGACCAAGATCGCCAGTTTTTAGCCAAGTCTCACTATCAAAGGCTTTAGCTGTCTCAGCCTCTGCTTTGTAGTAAGCGCTTAAAACATTGCCCCCACGTAAACAGATCTCTCCCACTATATTGTTACCAAGTAATTTTCCATCAGCATCAATCACTTTTGCCTCGACTCCACAAGGAAGACCAGGACTGCCGTAGCGGCGCCTTTCATCATGCGGATTACAAAACACCATTGAGGCAGACTCTGTCATGCCCATGCCTTCAATCACAGTAATTCCAAATAGAATTTCAAACTCACGATGGTGCTCCGGAGGTAAAGGAGCAGAAGCTGAACGGCCAAAGCGGATTGATTTCAACTCCTCACGACTAGGTAAAGTACCGCCACTCTTAGCAGCATTAATTAAATAGGCAATGATGGTAGGGACCATATTAATCCAGGTGCACTGATACTGAATGGCTAAATTCCACCAACTCGATACCGAGAAAGCATGTGGAGCAACAACCGACCCACCAGATACAAAGGGTGTAATGGTTGAAATGACCTGCCCATTAATGTGATAGATAGGCAGAGAACTCAAAACAGTATCTGCCTGAGTCAGCGAATGCCATGAAGCCATCGATTGGGCGGCATGTAGCAGGTTCGCATGCGTCAACAGAACACCCTTGGGGGTTCCAGTCGTACCAGAGGTATACATCAGCAAGGCTGGTTGATTTGCTTGAACTGATGGCAGCATTCCCACCTTACTCTGCATAAAGGGGCCCTCTAAAGCATCGGGGTCAAGCTCACACAGTACAAAGGATCTCTTCGTTTTCTCAAGAGCTAAAAATAAGTTTTGCTTTTTATCTGGTGAATAAAACAAGATCTCTATATCACTATGATCTAGAATCCAGGCAAGCTGATCAGTAGGTGCCAATAGATTCAATGGTGTAATTACACGACCACAGGCCATCGCAGCCAGAAAGATTGTGCTGGTCTGACGACCATTGTGCATATATAAACCAACATGCCCATGAGCACTAATTTTCTGCTCTTCTAACCATGTTAAAAAATGCTGCGCCTCTTTAGAAAGCTGGCCATATGTTAGAGCCGCTCCACTTTCAGGGGCATATAAAAAAACTTTATCCCCTTGCGCTGCTGACCAATGCAATAGGACTTCACCCAAACTTTGGCATGATGTCGTCACTATAAAACTCAAGCCTGAGGAAAGCGTGCGAAGTAATCTTTTAAGAGATCTTCTACCTTAGGCACCCGTTCTGGAATGGGACGAACTACTCTGGTGATATTAAGATAGTGACGATAGTTCATATTGTCAGAAAAATTATTTTTACCCCAAGTGCCGCAGCCCATCGATAGGGAAAACGGTAGGCCATTTTCAAAACTACCACCAGTAGCAATCGTATGCGCCTGATTCACAATCACTCTCGCTACTTTTAAATTCTCAGCGAGAGTTGCAGCACGTTTTTCCATGACATCGCCACTTAATGCAGTATGCAAGCCAACTGAATGGCCATTTCCTTGATAGTCATACACATGGGTCACTAAGTCTTGAGCTGCCTTAAAATCGGCAGCCTTCCATACTGTGAGAACTGGACTTAATTTCTCGCCAGAAAAGGGGGCACATGATCCAAAGCTATCTTCTTCTACCATCAAAAATTTGGCTTCTTTAGCCTTTGGATTTTGTAATTGCGCACGCTCTGCAATCACCGAAGGATATTGAGCCGTCAAAGTAGAGGTGAGTTTGCCGCCTTGAAACATGACTCCTTCTAGGCGTTTTTTATCAGCTTCATCTAACATTACACCGCCAGCATTCTCAAGTGCTTGAATTGCACCCGAATACACATCAGCACAAATCACTACTCCATTTTCACTAGAGCAGCTAGTTGCATTATCAAAAATTTTGGATTGAGTTATTTTCGCAGCTGCCCCGTTCAAGTCAGCATGCTCATCAATAATAGCGAGCACATTACCCGCACCCACACCAAATGCAGGTGTTCCAGAACTATAGGCAGCACGAATATTGGCTTGTGAGCCAGTAGCTACGACTAAATCCGCTAAACGCATTAATTCATTAGTGGAATCTTTAGTAATCGGAAATGGCAGCATCTGCACTAAATCACGAGGTGCATTTACTAAGTCTAATTGCTGATGAATAAACTCTAATAAACGCGCACAAGTTGAATGACCTTTTGGGGATGGTGCAACCACAACAGCATTACGACACTTCAATGCATTCAGAATTTTATTAATTGGTGTTGCGCCTGGATTGGTTGAGGGTGTAATGGCAGCCACAACCCCCACTGGACGGGCATACTCAGTAAGACCCGTCTTCAAATTTTCAAAAATGACCCCTACCGTTTTAGCAGTACTTAGATCACGAATAAGTCCAAGAGTTTTTCTAAAATTCTTCTTGAACTTATCAGCGACATCACCAAGACCTGTATCTTGCACTGCAAGCTCAGCCAACTCTTGGTTACGCTTTGGCTCTAAGATGGCCCACGCTACAGCCTCAACCACTAAGTTAACTTGTGCTTGCGTATATTGCTCATATTTTTGTTGAGCGATCTGCCCTCGCTCAACAATGCTTTCTACTGGTGTCATATCTTTACTTAGTTAATATTTTCAATCAATCAGTTGCTTTTTACTCAACTTTGATGCCAGCATCTTTAGCTACCTTCTTCCACTTTACAATCTCACTTTTGACGATTGCTCCGAGTTGTACTGGTGTGCTGCCAACTGCTTCAGCACCCTGACCTAGTAATTTTTCTTTCACCGCTGGTTCTGTCAGCACTTTAACGGTAGCTTTATAGAGCGTATCAATAATCGGTTGTGGGGTTTTGGCAGGAACAAACATCGCATACCAAGAGTCAACCTCATAATCTTTGAACCCTAACTCAGCCATCGTAGGCACATCAGGGAAAACAGGAGAGCGCTTAACAGTAGAAACTGCCAGGGCACGTAATTTACCTGCCTTGATAAAGTTTGCTGCCGCCGGAATCGAAACCCACAGTAGTGGAACTTGACCAGCCATAACGTCGGTAACAGCAGGACCACCCCCACGATAAGGAATATGGGTCATCGATACTCCTGCAGCTCCAGCCATCATCGCGCCAGCTAAATGTCCTGGAGAACCATTGCCTACTGATGCATAAGTAATTGAATCAGGCTTTGCCTTAGCTAGATCAATCACTTCCTTCACCGTCTTGGCAGGAAAGTCTGGATTAGCGACTAATATCTGTGGTAATGAGGCCACCAATGAAACTGGTAAGAAATCTTTTTCAGTATCAAAAGCTAGTTTTGGATAAATTGCAGGGTTAATAGTATGGGAAGACAGTGTAAATAGGACTGTATAACCATCTGCGGCAGATTTTGAAACAATGTCTGTACCAATAGAGCCCCCCGCTCCACCACGATTATCAATAATGACTTGTTGGCCTAAGGCCTGACTCAGCGGCTCCTGCACGATACGAGCTATCACGTCAGTTCCTCCTCCGGGTGGATATGGCACAACTAATTTAATCGGCTTAGTGGGCCATGATTGGGCCGCTGCTAATTGAGTAAAACCAAGTAAACCTAAAGTGATAGATAGAACAGTCACCGCTAGATTGCTTCTACGCATATCTCATCTCCTGTTTGAAGTGCACTCCACGAACCTATATTAGTCCTTATGTGGGAACTATTGATACCTTAAATAATCCTATTAAACGGAACAAGTTGTTTCGTATAAGTAAAAATACTAACATTTTCTCTGGATATTGCAAATATGTTCTATTAGAATGAACAAAATGACACAATTCTTGAGATTTTCTACTTATGCTTGTAATTGACAATCACGAACCCTTAGATATCAGCAAAAAAGACCACTCCGGTGAAAATTCATCGATGCTCAAAGGGGTAGTCATATTAGAGGCTCTAGCAGCTCTAAAGCAGCCCGCAAGCTTAGTGCAACTGATGCAAATTACTGGGATGCCGAAAGCATCTCTACATCGTACTCTAGCCATTTTTGAAGAAGCAGGACTTGTAGCAAGAGAGCCTGGTGGTCGAACTTATGCTCCGGGCAATCGTCTGTCTAGTTTGGCCATCGCCACTTTGACACACGATACCGTCTCTGCCATTCGACACAGCATCTTAAGAAAATTGGTTGCTGATCTAGGCGAGACTTGTAATTTGGCGGTACTGAAACGTGGAGAACTGTTTTATTTAGATCGCGTTGAGGCTAATTGGGCATTACGCTTGCATCTTCCCCCGGGCACTATTCTCCCACCCCATTGCAGCGCTAGTGGCAAGTTATTGTTGGCATTTAAGACTCCTGAGGAACGCGCCAAGCTTTTAGAAAATTTACCGCTTGAGAAATTTACTCATAGAACAATTACTGATCGCGATCTGCTCGAGTCTGAGCTTGAGCGCATCGTCAGCACTGGATATGCCATTGATAACGAAGAATATGTGCTTGGCGTTTCATGCGTTGCAGTACCTGTAAGAGATGCAGTAGGTGAGGTAGTGGCAGCCATTGCCGTCCATGCAGCGACTGCAAGGCTTCCTCTCAATCAAGCCATGGAGCATATTCCAATGCTGAAAGAGGCTTCTGCACGTATCTCTCAAACTTTATCCTAATTCCATCTAATAACGGTAACCACTAAGACATAGCTCATGGAACGATATCCCTTATTAGAAAAAATGATTGGAGAGGCTAAAAGCGATCTTCCTTTAGGCCTTGTTTATCCACTCAGCGCACCCGCTCTTGAAACCGTCTTTGAGTTAGTTAAAAGAGAGTTGTGCACTCCAATCTTGATTGGGCCTAAAGACCTCATTCTAGAATTAGCAGCCAAGGAAAAACTCTCTTTGGATGGCATTGAGATAATGAATACCCCTAATGACCCCATACTCGCTGCCAAGCAAGCAGTAGCAATGGTCAAAGAAGGTAAGCTGGCAGTATTGATGAAGGGATCCTTACACACCGAAGATCTGATGGGTCCGATAGTGCAGCGCGATGGCTTAAGAACTGATCGCAGAACGAGTCATTTATTTTTATTTGAACTAAAGCATTACCCCAAATTACTTGGGATCAGCGATTGTGTAGTTAATATTGCACCCAATGCATCTCAAAAAATACAAATTCTTAAAAGTAGTCTTGAGGCTCTTAACAAGCTTGGGGTAGCAAATGCAAAGGTAGCCATCATTGCTGCTACAGAGGTAGTGAACCCTGCCATGCAGGCCACTACCGATGCGAAAGAGATTGTAGATAGCCATGCTGCAAACCCAATTCATCCCTCAACAATGATCGAGGGACCCTTTGGATTCGATAATGCTATTTCAATCCATTCCGCTAAAACAAAAGGGATTGATTCAAAGGTTGCTGGTGATCCTGATTTACTATTAGTGCCTGATTTACAAGTAGGAAATATTCTTTACAAGTCCCTAGTCTATATGGCTGGGGCGGAGTGTGCTGGAACTATTCTAGGAGCTCAAGTTCCGATCATTCTCACATCTAGATCTGATTCCGTATTTTCAAGAGTCGCGTCTACTGCGATGGCTATTTTGCTTGCTAAACAACCTCAATAAATAATGAAGACTATGTTTAAACTATTTTCAAAAGATCCTGTGCATGATCCCATTAAGCAACAAGGATCTACTACAGAAATTAAGAAAACGACATGCTACATGTGTGCTTGTCGATGCGGCATCCGCGCACATCTTCGCGACGGTGAACTTGTTTACATAGATGGCAATCCAGAGCACCCTATAAACCAAGGCGTCATATGCGCCAAGGGTGCCTCGGGCATCATGAAACAAAAATCGCCAGCTCGCATTACTCAACCCCTATTAAGAAAAGCGGGTAGTAATCGTGGTGATGGTGAATTTGAAGCCATTAGCTGGGATAGAGCTTTTGAAATTCTCACTAAGCGTCTCAGTCATATTCGCGCTACCGACCCTAAAAAGTTTGCGCTCTTTACTGGTCGAGATCAAATGCAGGCCTTAACTGGTTTATTTGCTCGGCAATTTGGTACTCCTAATTATGCTGCTCATGGCGGATTTTGCTCAGTCAATATGGCTGCAGGAATGATTTACACCATTGGTGGAAGTTTTTGGGAATTTGGTGGGCCTGATTTAGAGCGAGCAAAACTATTTGTCATGATTGGTACCGCTGAGGATCACCATAGTAATCCGATGAAGATTGCCTTATCTAAATTTAAAAGAGCGGGTGGTCGCTTTATCTCGATTAACCCAGTGAGAACAGGTTACTCGGCGATTGCAGATGAGTGGATCCCGATTAAGCCTGGTACTGATGGAGCCCTATTTATGGCACTCATGCACGAACTCATTCGTCTTGAGAAATACGATGCTCCTTTCTTAAAGCGCTTTAGTAATTCATCACAATTGGTTTGCATGGATTCTGGCGCAGAAGAAGGCTTATTTTTATACGATCCAGATTCAGATCCTATCAACCTAGATTTACCGCATAACAAATATATTTGGGATGAAAAAACTCACAGCGCGCAGCCCTGTTTTAAGCAAGGGACATCTCCCGTATTGCTTGGTGAATACACGATGGGGCCTGGTCCACATCAGGGTAAGAAAGTAGTTCCTGCTTTTGAATTACTCAAGCGTCAAGTCAGCGAAACCACTCCTGAATGGGCGGCAGCAATTACTAGTATCTCCGCAGAAAGAATTCGTAAACTGGCACTAGAAATTGCAGATACTGCATTCGGTCAAGAATTTGAGCTTCCCATCGCCTGGACAGATTCTTGGGGAGAAAAACATGACTCTGTAACTGGCAGGCCAGTTGCTTTTCATGCAATGCGTGGACTCTCCGCGCACTCGAATGGTTTTCAAACCACTCGTGGCTTGGCTGTATTAATGTCTTTATTAGGGACCATTGATCGCCCAGGAGGCTTTAGACATAAGGCGCCTTACCCAAGGCAGGTACCGCCAAATGCAAAGCCCCCATCATCAGAAAATGATATTAAGCCCAATACACCTCTAGCCAAACCTCCTTTGGGCTGGCCAACACAACCAGAAGATTTAGCACTAGATTCGCAAGGTAAGCCATTGCGGATTGATAAAGCCTACTCTTGGGAGCATCCCTTAGCTGCCCATGGTTTGATGCATAACGTCATTACGAATGCAGTGAAAGGTGACCCCTACTCGATTGATACTCTCATGATTTTCATGGCCAATATGTCATGGAACTCTACGATGAACACAATGGAAGTACGTGAACATCTGAACGCTAAAAATGCTGATGGTGAATTTAAGATTCCATTTTTAGTCGTATGCGATACTTTCCAATCTGAAATGGTAGATTTTGCTGATCTGGTATTACCCGATACTACCTATCTTGAGCGTCATGATGTCATGAGTATGTTGGATCGCCCTATTTCAGAATTTGATGGGCCAGTTGATTCAGTCCGCATTCCAGTACTTGAGCCCTTAGGCGAATGTAAGCCATTTCAAGAAGTGCTGATTGAACTTGCCTCACGCTTAAAGTTTCCAGCCTTTACGACCCCAGAGGGTGAACGTAAATTCAAAGACTACCCTGACTTTATTACCCGCTTTCAGACTGCGCCTGACTCAGGTATCGGCTTTCTCAGTGGCTGGCGCGGCAAGGATGGTGAGAAACCCCTCAAAGGCGAGCCCAATCCAAATCAGTGGCAAAAATATGAAGAGAATAACTGTGTCCATCAATTTCATATGCCTCCTGAACATCAATACATGCGTAATTGGAATAAGGGATATTTAGATTTTTCCAAAGAAAATGCTCTAAGACAGAAGAATGATCCGATCATGATCGCGATCTACTCAGACATATTGCAAAAATTTAGATTGGCGGCAACCGGCAAGCATCCTGGAGCTCAACCACCTGCGCACCTCAAAGATCGCATCTACAAATATTTTGATCCGCTTCCTTTCTGGTACCCACCCCTTGAAGATGAGGCTACTGACCTCACCAAATTTACTTTGAATGCGATTACTCAGCGTCCTATGGCGATGTATCACTCATGGGATTCTCAAAATGCTTGGTTAAGACAAATTCATAGTCATAACTATCTATACGTCAATACGGCAACCGCGCTCAAGCATGGTATTGCTGACGGCGCCTGGATGTGGATTGAATCTCAATGGGGCAAAGTCAAGTGCATGGCTCGTCATTCAGAAGCGGTTGATCCTGGAACAGTTTGGACATGGAATGCGATTGGCAAAGCAGAGTCTGCATGGAGTCTTTCCGATAATGCGGATGAATCTAAGAAAGGTTTCTTATTAAATCATTTGATTGCTGAAGAGCTGCCATTGGGTGGTTTCACTGTCAGTAACTCAGATCCAATTACTGGGCAGGCAGGTTGGTATGACGTTCGAGTGAGATTAGCTCCAGCTGGAGTTGATGAGCCGCAGGAAACATGGCCTCAAGTAAAAGCATATGAAGTACCTGGAATGTCCCTCAAAAAGGAGGCAAGAAAATAAGCACTAATAAACAACTCGCCTTAGTCATTGATTTGAATGTTTGCGTTGGCTGTCACGCATGCGTCACATCTTGTAAGGAATGGAATACCTCGGGCTCTGCTGGGCCACTAACAGACCTGAATGCCTATGGTGCTAATCCAAGTGGAACTTTCTTTAACCGCGTACAGACCTATGAAGCGGGATCATTCCCAAATACTCAAACAGTCCATTTTCCAAAATCATGCCTGCATTGCGAAGAACCCCCTTGCGTGCCAGTCTGCCCAACGGGAGCAAGCTATAAGCGCAAGGAAGATGGCATCGTATTAGTGGATTACGATAAATGTATTGGCTGCAGCTATTGCTCTTGGGCATGTCCTTATGGTGCACGTGAGTTAGATCAAGAACGTCAAGTAATGACGAAGTGCACCTTATGCGTAGATCGCATTTATAGCGAAACATTGCCTGAATCAGAACGTAAGCCCGCATGTGTTCTCGCGTGTCCAACAAGCGCCCGAATTTTTGGTGATGTGCACGATCCAGAGTCGGCTGCTAGCAAGGCAATTAAGGAACGCGGTGGTTATGCCCTCATGCCTGAATGGGAAACCCAACCAGCCAACCACTACTTACCGCGCTCGATCACAGAAACTATTGACGCAGCAAGGAATGACAAATAATGCGTCCCCAATTTTCAATTATCTTTTTTACGACTCTTGTGGGAATGGCTCAGGGCTTATTATTTTTTCTGGCGCTATTAAATATAGAAGAGCCGTTCTTGTCTACACCATTTCTATCAATGCTAGCATTACCAGTCAGCTTTATCATACTAACCCTCAGCTTAGTCGCATCGTTTTTTCATTTAGGACGTCCTGAGCGAGCTTGGCGTGCTGCCATGATGTGGCGGACTTCATGGCTATCACGAGAAGTCATCGCTTTACCAACTGTCATGGCGCTCACTGTAATCACCTTCTTCTTTGTTCATTTTGGAATGGTGCCAGCATGGGTATGGGCAGCATTACTGATCAGCAATCTTGCTTTATGGATCTGTACTGCAAAAATTTACCAATGCATTCAGTTTATTCAAGAATGGTCACACCCCTCTACTCTTAGCAACTTCATCCTACTGGGCTTGACTTCGGGTGGCTTACTACTGGAACTACTATTAATCATTTGGAATGGGTCAAGCGTTCCATTAGGTATGAGTCTTATCTCGGGGACCAACTTTATATTGTTATTTATTGCTCTTAATCTCAAGCTATGGATCTGGCGTCGCAATCAAAAGTTAAAACCGAAATCCAATTTAGCTTCTGCAACAGGTATTAAAGGCAGTAATATTCGCCAAACTTCTATGGGCTTTATGGGTGGCAGCTTTAATACTCGTGAATTTTTCCATCATCAAACTGATCAGGTCATTAGCAATATTCGAAAGATTATTTTATTGATGGCCTATGTAGGTCCAATGATCTTACTGGCCTTTTCCATGAATTCCCCAAGCATTGCCCAAATAGCGATTGCCTTATTAATGCATTACACAGGTCTATTAGCTGAAAGATGGATGTTTTTCGCTGAAGCAAATCACCCTCAAAATTTATACTATCAGAGAGTGTCCTAAGGATCGCTCATTCCATGAATGAATTTGCTGAGAAACTCATTCATGGAAGAGTACATATCTCCCCTAAGAGGCTAGGTAATCCTGGTCCCGATGTATCACAAAAGAATCAGATTCTACTAGCAGCAAATGCTGCCCCAGACCACGGCAGAATGATGCCTTGGCGCTTTATTGAAATTGGGCAAAGTAGTCGTGACGCTCTTGGTGAAGTCTTTCATAAATGTCTTCTTGATCGAGACCAAAATGCCACAACTATTCAACTTCAGGAAGCCAGAGAAAAGGCCTTACGCGGCCCCCTACTCCTATTAGCCATCGCTCATTATGAAGATGACACTAATGAAATTAGCAAAGAAGAGAAACTAGTGTCTTTGGGGTGTGCAATTCAAAACATTTTGCTTAGCGCTTACGCTCTTGGCTTTGGCTCTGGACTATCCAGTGGCAAAGCTTTACAAAGCCCCAGACTAAGAAATCTTTTTAATCTTGCTGACCACGAAGATCCAATTTGCTTTATCACGATTGGTACAGTCACTCAAAATAAACTAGGCCGAATAAGACCCAGCGTATCTGACTACCATTCTCTTTTTTAGTGATAAAAAAGGCCCGACAATGTCGAGCCTTTTGAATTTCTAATGACTATTAGACGTAGTCTTTATACTTATCCAAGAAGCGTACTGGCTTAGAAAGTGCATCACGACGGAAGGGGTCACCCAGTTCGCGAGTACACATAATCTCGACAACACAGGTTTTGCCTTCTTTCATCTGCATCTCAACTGCCTTTTTGAGAGCTGGGCCAACTTGATCAAGCTCATCAACCACGATTCCCTCTGCACCCATCGATTTAGCCATGCCTGCAAAACTTGGACTATCCAATTCACCAGCAACAAAACGGCGGTTATAGAAGTCCACTTGGTTCTTTTTCTCAGCACCCCATTGACGATTGTGGAACACCACTGCCGTTACAGGAATGTCATGACGAACCGCAGTCAATATCTCCACCATACTCATAGCCCAGGCACCATCACCAGCGTAAGCAATCGCAGGACGCTCTGGAGCAGCAGCTTTAGCACCAATAATGGTGGGCAAAGCGTAGCCGCAGTTACCAAAGCTCATTGGGGCAAGGAAACTTCTTGGGCGCTCGAAACGCAGGTAGCTATTTGCAACAGAATTAATATTACCGATATCTGTAGAAACCATCACATCGGCCGGCATTGCTTTTTCTAGCTCACGCAGGACCTGACGAGGATGTAAATAATGCCCGCCAGTTGGAGTCTTTTCTTTTTTCTGCTCTTCAATCATGTCAAGACTGAATGGGTCACGCTCATGAGTCCACTCGTCTAACTCTTTTTCCCATGCTGCTTTTTCAGTAGCGATGGTTTTGGCGCGCTCTGTCTTTGTAGCATCACAAACCAAGGTCTTACCAGCTAAACGCTTAGTCAAAGCAATTGCGGCTTCTTTTGCATCACCACAAATACCTACTGAAATTTTCTTCACCAAACCTAACATCTTATTGTCAGCATCGATCTGAATGATCTTGGCATTCTTAGGCCAATAATCCATACCATGCTGTGGCAAGGTACCAAATGGGCCAAGGCGTGAGCCTAGTGCCACGACCACATCAGCCTGAGAAATCAGCTTCATTGCAGCCTTTGATCCTTGATAACCCAACGGACCACACCATAGAGGATGGCTTGCAGGGAAGGAGTCATTGTGGAGATAGCTATTGACTACTGGGGCACCCAAGCGCTCCGCAAAAGCCTGGCATTCTTTCATACCATCAGCCATCACCACTCCACCACCAGAAATAATGACGGGGAACTTTGCATTCGCCAATAACTCTGCCGCTTCGTCCAAACTCTTTTCGCCACCGGGCCCACGATCGAGACGATGAGGCTGTGGAATTTCGACTTCAATCTCACCATAAAAATAATCGCGAGGAATATTCAATTGGGTAGGACCCATTTCAGACATGGCACGATCAAAACAGCGACCAGTATATTCAGCCATCCGCTTTGGATTATTGACGTGGCCCTGATATTTAGTGAACTCTGCAAACATAGGCAATTGGTTTGCTTCCTGAAATCCGCCTAAGCCCATTCCCATTGTTCCGGTCTCTGGAGTGATCATCACTACCGGGCTATGCGCCCAATAGGCAGCTGCAATTGCTGTGACGCAGTTACTGACGCCAGGGCCATTTTGACCAATTACAACACCATGGCGACCACTCACTCGTGAGTAGCCATCAGCCATATGTGCTGCTCCCTGCTCATGCACAACAGGTATTAAACGAATGCCAGCAGGAGCAAAAATATCCATTGCATCCATAAAGGCGGATCCCATAATTCCAAAGATGTCCGTCACCTTATTGGCGGCCATTGTTTCAACAAAAGCCTCCGAGGGGGTCATTTTTTGTGGGCCAGCAGGTAAATTAGTGCCAGTCTTAGACATTCAGCTCTCCTAGATATTCAATTAAACGGAACAATTTGTTCTACAATGTCTATATTAATGGTGTATTTTCTGCCATGTCAAGCATATAAACCCCGATATGGAATATATTTGACAACGCATTAAGACTCTTAAAGGACGTACTATGGCTGCAAGCCCCCCATCTATTGATTTATTGGATTTTCAACCGGATAAGATGGTTTCGCTTCATGCCGCTTTTCCAGAGTGCAAGGGCTTTGCTGATTTTCAAATTCCTGCATTTAGCCAAAGATCTGACTTAGTTCCAACAGTAGATCCGAGCTATCAACTCAATCCGCAAGCTAGTGTGGCGATCCTCGCTGGTTTTGCTTATAACCGTAGAGTCATGCTGCAAGGCATGCATGGCACTGGAAAATCAACCCACTTAGAACAGGTTGCCGCTCGCTTAAATTGGCCCTGCTTACGCATCAATCTTGACGGGCAAATCACCCGCATGGATCTCATTGGAAAAGACATCATCACTCTTGAAGATGGTAAGCAAGTGACCCAGTTTCAAGAAGGGCTCATTCCATGGAGTTTGCAACGCTCCATTGCTCTGATATTAGATGAATATGATGCCGGTCAGGCAGATGTCATGTTTGTCATTCAACGCATGCTTGAGCGTGAAGGCCGTCTCACACTACTCGATCAAAATAGAGTGATTGAACCAAACCCAGCATTTCGGATTTTTGCGACAAGTAATACAGTTGGTTTAGGTAACTGGAACGGATTGTATCAGGGAACTCAATTGCTCAACCATGGACAAATGGATCGCTGGGATATTGTTGCTGCCCTCAATTATCTGGAGCCTGAAGAAGAAGAAAAAATATTGCTGGCAAAGGTACCGGAACTTTCGCCCGAGACCGCAAAACAAATGATAGCGCTTGCTAATCTCAGTAGAAAAGGCTTTGAGGCTGGTGATATCTCCATTTTAATGTCGACTAGAACTTTGATTACCTGGGGTGAGAACTGGCGTATTTTCAAAGACCTGCAACTTGGCTTTACCTTAGCGTTTTTAAATAAGTGTGAGTCAGAAGAAAAATCCTTGGTTGCTGAATACTATCAACGTTGTTTTGCAACTGAGCTCATTGCCACTAAAAACTAGCTCTTTAAACTGGTGAATCTTGCAAACTCAATCCCACGATGAAGTAGCGTTACAAAACCGTTATGGGGCTATCATGCGCTCCCTATCAGGAGATACCCACCTTCAAATTCGGGATTGGCAGCTATTTCATAAAAGCCTTGCACTCAATGCTTTAGCACCTCATCTCAACCTGAGCTATTTACAAGCTCCTTGGGCGCATCCGCGAGGAGTATTAGATGGTGTTGCCTTACGCCTGCGTTATTCAGACTATGAACTTCATCTTTCACAATCTCCGAACGGTTTAGTTGAATCATTAATATACGAAGTCCTCGAGCAGATTCGGGTAGAAAGTATTTGTCCTGATGGACTAAAGGGCAGCAAGCAGAATGTCGAGAATCAATTTCTCGCATGGATGCAAGAGTTTATGGCCAATGGTGGTGTGGAAGGTAGTATCGGCCTTTTATTACTCTCTATTTTCTCTACTGTATGGGTCAAACTAAACCAACGCCCGATTCCGCAATTGATGCAGGATGTAGTAGAAGCCACTAGAGCGGGACTCGCAGAGAGACTTGGGCCTTATTTGGTCAAGCTCAAAGCAAGCCGGTTTGACCAAGCAAGTTATGCAATGACTTCCCTTGAAATTACACGACTAGTATCGAATTTAATTGATGCCGAATATCAAGATGTTCCTAGCATTCGAACTAAGCAAAAAAATATTAGCAACAATTTTTTAAAGATTGAGTGGGTTCAGCCTCCAGCCCTTGGATCTAAATCTGAAAAACAGCAGCATTATTCTGCGCAAGATGCGAAAACATCTTTAGAACGATCATTGGGGCAATACAAAGTATTTAACTCTACTTATGATGTTGAGATTGAGGCGAAAAAGAGCATTCGACCAGCTCAACTTGCTATTCACCAACAAGAGCTTAGCGAGGAAATCACAAAGCTCAATATCCCTTGGGGGAAATTAACGAGGTCTTATGAAAAGATATTTAACACAAAGACACTGAAAAGATGGCAGACCACTGAGACCGAGGGTCTCCTAGATCGGCGCTATCTCAGCCGTATTGCTACTGCCCCACTTGATCCCGTTCTTTATAAGCATCCTTCCAAAAAGATAGAGGCTTTAGGAAACGTTACGCTTCTAATCGACTGCTCTGGCTCAATGAAAGATCAAAGACTCAAGATCGCTACTTGTGTAGATTCTCTGGTGAGGATATTAGAGCAGGCACAGATTCAAACAGAAGTATTGGGCTACAGCACGTCTGCTTGGCAAGGTGGGAGACCTTTTAAAGAATGGCGCAAAAATGGACAAGTCCCTAATCCAGGCAGATTAAATGAGCGTGCACATTGGATCTTCAAAGACTTTCATACCCCTTGGCGTAAGGCAAGGCCCGGTATTGCTGCGCTCCTAAGATCAGAAATCTATGCTGAGAGTATCGATGGTGAGGCTCTACTTTGGGCAGCCCAACGCTTACAAAAAGAAATAACTAGTCATGTCATTAATAAAAAACTGATTTTATTTTCTGATGGCTGCCCCATGGATCGAGCTACCATTGAAGCGAATGGAGAGTATTTCCTCAAAAATCACCTGCTACAGGCAATTGAATGGTGTGAACAACAAAATAATATTGAATTATGGGGATGTGGAATTGGAGAAGAATTAAGACCATTCTTTCCAAATCGCTTAAGTTGGGACCAAGAAAAAGAGGATCCTAGTGAAAGCCTGATGAATTGGGCTAAAGAACTAAGTTCCGCAAAAAGCTAAGTTACTAACTCATTAAAGTATTCATGATGAGCCGTGTTTAGCGTAGAAATGCGCCACTCAATAGGTTCATCTTGTATATCAAGTGCTACCCTACGAATATGGAGCACAGGTGCATCTGGCTTTAACTTTAACCACGTTGACATTTGTCTACCCGCCAAACCAGCCCGCAATCTTTCATTCGTTTTTACTACTGATTGACCATAACGCATTTGGTATAACTGGTAAATACTGCCTTCTCGTCCATCAAATTCAGTACGAGTTAAATTTTTGAAACGCTTTTTATCTAAAGTAATGTGGTCAATCATCACGCACTCACCTTCCAAATATAAGCGAGTGACGATGCGCCAAACAGGCGTTCCATCCTTAATGCCTAACTTAAGAGACTCCTCCTTGCTTGCTTGCGTCGCTCCAAAAGAAGCAGTCTCTACACGGGGATACGTTTTTTTATCAGCATCCCAGCGAGCAACATGGAAAAAATAATAAAGTAGTCGCTTAGCATCGTGTTCTGCAACATAGGTCCCCCTGCCTTGACGGCGGACAACAATACCTTCCGCAACTAATTCGTCTACCGCCTTGCGCAGGGTGCCTATAGATACATCTAACTCATTGGCCAAATCCTTTTCGGCAGGCAATGCCTGACCCATTGGATAACGACCCCTGACCAGATCTTCGGTGATTTTTTGTTTCACCTCTTGATAAGCGGTCAGGGACTTCATAGCTTAAAACTTAAGCAGACTCATACAGACGGGTCATCACAAACTCACGGTGACCCAAAATCTCAGCCGCAGTTAATTCACCGTTTGCAGTTCTCAGAAGAGCATCGAGCAGCTTCTCACCTGCTGAATCTAAGGTCTCTTCACGACGCAAAATACCAGAAACATCTACATCGATATGTTCTGACATTGTCCGCACTGTTTTTGGATTAGCACATAACTTAATCACCGGAAGAATTGGATTACCAATCACGTTACCTTGTCCTGTAGGAAAGAGGTGGGCTGTAAAACCAGATGCTGCGCAAAGCGTCACCATTTCAGCGGCGGCAGAAGATGAATCCATAAAATGCAAACCTGGAATCGTTGGGGTCTCAGCCTTATCTAACACGCCATCGACAACACATTTCTTGCCAATTTTTTGAATATTACCAAGCGCTTTTTCTTCAATCGTTGTTAGACCACCAGCAATATTACCTTTGGTAGGCTGTGAATCTGATAAATCGCTAGTTTTATTCTTCTCGATCACGTCTTGATAACGATCAAACATTTCACGGAATTTTTTCTTCACTTCTGGAGTACGGCAACGTGCCTCAACCAAATGCTCACCGCCAGTTAGCTCGGTAGTTTCACCAAATACCAAGGTAGAGCCAATCGCATAAAGCTTATCAAACGCATTACCAACTGTTGGGTTCGATGCACAACCAGAAGTAGTATCAGATTCACCACACTTAGTTGAAACCCATAACTCTGATAGTGGCGCTGAAACACGTTGCTGTTTAGAAGCATGCTTCATCATGGAATAGGCGGCCTTACTAGCACTTGCAATCGTTGATGTATCGCCATTACCTTCGATCCAGAAACCTTCTACTGGCTTACCAGACGCCTTAATTCCATCAACCACAATCTTTGTCCACTGTGGCTCGATACCAATCACCACTACTCCAGCTACGTTTGGATTACAACCAGCACCGATCAAGGTTCTAAAGTGAAGGTCTAAGTCTGCGCCAAACTGAAGGCGGCCATAAGGATGTGGAATGGCAACTGTACCCTTAATATTATTTGCAACCGCTTCACATGCTGCATTCGATAAATCATCTAAGGGCAAAATAATGACGTGGTTACGAATACCCATACGACTATTTTCACGGCGATAGCCCATAAAAGTTGCTTGTTTTAAATTAATCATTTTCTATCTTTCTTAATATCGTAATGAATACGGGTATCGATTACCAACGCTTAGTTTTGACATTTTGAACATGGGTATGCTCGCCCTTTTTGATGGGAGCAACTACCTTGCCGATATCAACACCGTACTTAATAATGGTGTCGCCAGTCTTCATGTCCTGCAAAGCAATCTTATGCCCAATTGGAATATCACTTTCAGATTTGATATTGACAGTGCTATCACCGTCCATTACCCAACCGATTAAATCAGTACCAGCCTTCACACCTTCCACCACGACAACGCCAACGACGTCTCCTGGTTCATGCACGACAAAATGAATCATTTCTTTCTCCTTATCAATCTTATTTGAATACTACCCATTCCATGACTGACGAATGCCAGCCTGAGTTTCCTCTACAACCACATCAGAAACGTTTACACCATCTTTAAATCCTGCTGCTCTTTGCTTAAAGCGTCGCTGGCCCGGCAAACGAGTGCCTGAATCAGCTGCTAGCACTTTTAAAAAGTCACGCATTTTATTTGCAAAAACTTGAGTACCCGCAAGACCTGGATCAATCGTTAGAAGAAGCTGTCCGATACGTGGGCGATTTCCCTTAGCATCAAAAAATGAGTCAGCCTCATATGAGAACCTGCTACCAGATAAACCCACCACCAATAATTCAACAATCAAAGCGAGTAATGCACCTTTATCACCGCCCAATGGAACCATCAAACCTTTCAATCCAGCTTGTGGATCTGTTGTAGGCTTACCATCTGCAGTTAATGCCCAACCCTCAGGAATGGACTCACCTTTCTTTGCAGCAACCAATAATTTGCCACGCGCAACCGCAGATAAAGACATATCAATTACCAAGGGATCGCGATTGGCTATTGGGAATGCAGCGGCTAATGGGTTAGTACCAAACATAGCCTTGCTTCCCCCAACCATCGGCATTGCAGCAGGCGTATTGCCGAACAATAAGGAGATATATCCAGCGCGAGCGGCAGCCTCTGCAAAATGACCAGCAACGCCAAAGTGGTGGCTATTAGTCACCGCTACAAGACCAACGCCACTTTTTGAAGCAAGGTTAACCGACAAATCTGTTGCAAAACGAAGGGCTGGAAAAGCCAGTCCATCACAAGCATCAACTAAGGCTGCAGATGTTTTGAAAGGACGAACCTTTATTTTAGGAGCTAACTCAACTCGGCCATTTTTTGCATGACCTGCATATTGTGAAACCCGCGCTAAACCGTGTGAGGCTAAGCCGTCTAATTCTGCAAGTGCTAAAAATTGAGCTGTTTCAAAAGCAGCCTTTTCGCCGATGCCACCAGCTTTTAATCCAGCCGATGCCAACTGAACCATCTTTTCATAGGATAAGTTCATTTCAAACCCCTAAATACCGATTAACTTCATCAGCAATCATTTGACTAACACGCTCATTACTTTCTTGTGTAACTCCAGCGATATGTGGTGTCAAGATGAGGTTCTCTATTCCTGCAAAATGATTTAAATCCTTTGCGGGCTCTGTAGAAAAGACATCGATTGCTGCGCCCCCAATTCGCCCAGAGCGCAGTCGCTCTGCTAGGGCCAATTCATCAACGATGCCGCCTCGAGCCGTATTAATTAGACAAGCGCCTTCTTTCATTTGGTCAAGCGTAGTCGCATTAAACAAATTCTTGGTTTCAGGCAAATAGGGAAGGTGTAAAGAAACTGCATTGCTTTTAGACAACAACTCATTTAATTGAAGTAAGGAAACCGAAAATCCGTCAAGAGCAATAGAATCTTCAGAGAGCATTGGATCGTATGCCACACAATGCAAGCCAAACGCATGCGCCTTTTTAGCAACCACTCTTCCAATGCTACCAAAACCTACAATACCTAATGTCTGACCTAAAAATTCGTGGTAACTAGAAAAACGAGGGCGAGGCCACTCACCCTTAAGGGTTGATATCGTAGCAGGGATAAATCCACGAGTTAATGCAACTGCAGCGCCGACAACATACTCAGCTACTGACTCAGCATTCGCACCTGTCGCAGGAATAACTTTGATATTGCGTTTGGCACAAGCTGGTAACTCAATATTTTCAAGCCCAACGCCCAAACGACCAACAACCCTTAAATTTGGTGCAGTCAGTAAAATTTCTTCATTGACTTGAGTTAGGTTACGGACAATCAGCCCATCAATATTTTGCATTGCAGCAATTAAAGCTAGGCGATCTTTATATAAATCTGGCTCATAAATCACATTATGCTTAGAACGCAGGGTTTCTAAGGCTTGACTAGTGATGAACTCAGAGATCAAAATAGTAGACATATCCATATCATATAGATGATTTAAATCACTTGCAAGAAAGAGCTCAATTTTTTAGGAACAAATAAGCTTATTTTTTATAAATATTGCTGATTGATTGAAATAAGAGATAAGATTAAACAAACACCAATAAAACTGGAGGAGCAAGATGTTTAAGAAAGGATTGATTGCCGTTTTAAGAAATGCATTTATTAGCCTTGGAGCGCTAGCCTGTATTGTCTCCCCTTCAATTACACAGGCTCAAAGTTGGCCAGATAAGCCAATTAAATTGATTATCCCTTTTGCTCCTGGCGGTACTACTGATATTCTCGGAAGAATTTTGGCACAACAAATGACTACCATTCTGGGTCAAAATGTCATTGTCGAAAACAAAGGTGGTGCTGGAGGCAATATTGGCGCTGAAGTCGTTGCAAACGCACCTCCCAACGGTTATACCTTATTGCTTTCATCAGGAAGCATGATGACGGTTAACCCATTTTTATATAAAAAACTTCCCTTAAATTACGCTACTGATCTTACCTACATTACTGCAGTAGCTGGCGGTCCAATGCTGGTATCAGTTAACCCAAATATTCCAGTCAATAACTTAAAAGAGCTAATCGCTTTTGCAAAAACCAAGGAGCTGACTTTTGGTTCAGCTGGAATTGGTAGTCAAGTTCATATGGCGGGTGAAAATTTTACCTACTCAGCAGGAATTAGCGCCACTCACGTCCCTTATAAGGGTGAAGGCCCAGCCCTTACTGATTTAGCTTCTGGACAGATTGACTTTATGGTTGGCAACCTTCCGGCAGCAGCAGGCTTCGCAAAATCTGGAAAGATCAAACCCTTAGCCATTACTAGCAGTAAAAGAGTTGCACAATTACCCGATGTTCCTACTGTTGCAGAAGCGGCCATTCCAGGATTTGTTAATTTGGGCTGGTTTGCGCTAGCTGCACCATCAGGTACTCCAAAAGCTATTCAGGAAACAATATATAACGCAACTCAAAAGGCCTTGATATCAGATGCAATGCGAAAGAGCCTAGAACTTAATGGTCTTACAGCAATTTTGAACACCCCTAAAGAGCAGTTAGATATTCAAATTAAGAATGAAACAGCAAACTGGGAAAAAGTGATTAAGGCTCGTAATATTCAAGCCCAATAATGATTAGTTAAGGACGCTCTTGATGAGAGTCCTTAACTTTAAAATAACTGGCGCACTAATAAAGTGGTTCCTGAAAAAAGTAAAATGGAACCATAGGCCACCCGCATCGCTGCATTACTTAATTTAGCGTGTACATGAGTTCCAGCCCAAATGCCAAGGAAAGTAGCAGGAATCAGACATATTGCCAATCCTAATACAGGCCAACTAAGCAATAATCCTGTCGCAACCATAAGACAAAGTCGCAAAACAGTAAGGATCAATATTGCGAAGGCCATAGTTGCTCTCAGTGTTTTTGGATCTGCAATCCTTAATCCAAGGTAAGAGGCATAAATAGCTCCACCAGTAGCAAAAAGTGCAGTAAAGATACCCCCAAAAAATCCAAACGGAGCAGCCCACCATCTATTAATTACTTTATGTAGCTCTCGATTTCTTTGCCAAAGAACTCGGGCACCATTAAAGGCGGCAAACACTCCCAATGTAATCAATAAGGGAGCGCTTGGGGCTTGAAGCAAAACTAATCCCCCCACCACAATACCTATCAAGGTAAAGGGGAATAGCCACTTCAATTCTTTCATATCTGCGTTGCTTGAATTTTTATTTCCGAGATACAAAGACCCACAAATATCTATCATGACCATCATTGGCACTACCGACTTTAATGGGTAAATCTGGACTAATAAGGGAACGGCAACAATAGAAGAGCCAAACCCAGAGACTCCAAAAATAAAATACGCGCCAAAGATGATGATTGCGGCTAAGGCAAATGTCAGCGGTTCTATAAACTCAAAAATGACTAGGTCTCAACAAGAATAGTTTCGCCAGGCTTTACTAGAGTGAATTGAACTAGTCTATTTTCGATCAACAGTCTTTGACCTTGAAGATTGATCGCTGTGTAATAGGAGTCTTCCATGGATCCGGGCTCAGGAAAATCCTCGCGATAATGCGATCCCCTAGAATTTTCTCTAGATATAGCTGCCTCAGTAATTGCTTTACTCACCTGTATGAGATTTTGTAAATTCATCCAATCTTGCCAAGTCACACTATATTCACGTTGAATATTACCAACACCAATTTGTAATAAGACTTCCTCTAAGCGATGGAGAGTATTGCGACCACGAAGTAGACTTTCTTTTGTTCGAGATATTCCTACATCATCCCACATACATTCAGACAAGGCATCACGAACTGCCTCAATATCACCTGCTGCTTTGTTAAGTGGTGCCTCATGAGCTTGAATGCTGGCATGAACCTCGTCCATATTGCACTCAAGTAAGCTCTGCTTAGCAGCCCAGTGAGCCATCGTATCTCCTGCAATACCACCAAATACAGTTGAATTTGCAACCCCGTTTCCACCAAGACGATTGGCCCCATGTACCCCGCCCGTATCTTCACCAGCCGCATAGAGACCAGGTAAATCAGTACTGCAGTCACTTTTGAAGACAAGGCCACCCATCATGTAATGAGCAGTAGGAACAACCTCCACTAAATCATTTGCCAAATCAAAACCACTATCAGCGCACCGCTCGACCATTCCCTTGAATTGCTCCCGCACATTCTGAGGCCCTAAATGACTCATTTGAATATAGGCACCACCATTAGGTGTAGCTCTTCCCGCACGAATCTCAGAATTGATGGCTCTTGACACAATATCTCTTGTGGCTCGCTCGTTACGTGAATCATAGTGATTCATAAAGCGTTCGCGATTACCATTTAGCAAGTATCCGCCTGCTCCCCGTAACCCCTCTTCTATCACTGTCCCTGTCATTCGTGTTCCAGGGCCGGCTAATAAACCAGTAGGATGAAACTGCACCATCTCCATATCGCGTAAGGTCAATCCTGCGCGTAGTGCCATGGCTAAACCATCGCAACTTTTATCACCTGACGGTGTATGGTATTTGTACATCGTTGGCCCACCACCGGTAGCTAATAAGACAGCCTTGGTACGCACAAGGGTAAATTGACCTGTTTGCATATCAAGCATCAATACTCCGGCAAGTGACTTACCATCTTTGCTATGAATCAGTTCAATAGCGCGGTACTCTTCCAGCCGATGAATGCCTCTAGCCCATACTTGCTCTGCTAAACGATTAATAATTTCAATACCAGTTAAGTCACCCTTGTGAACTGTTCGATCAAAAGTCTGCCCTGCAAAAGCTTTTTGATGAATTGTTCCATCAGGGTTTCGATCAAAAAAGCAACCCAACTCATTTTCTAATTCTCGAATGCGCTCTACTGCCTTACTCACTAAGGTCCATGCTAATTCTTGATCCGACAGCCATTTACCACCTTCAATGGTATCCATAAAGTGTCGCTCTACCGAATCTCCTTCAGCTAAAGCAACGTTGTAACCGCCCTGAACCATCCGGGTACAACCACATTTGCCCAATAAACCTTTAACGGCAATCGTAATATGTAAATGAGGATTTGCTTGATGCGCATGTAAGGCTGCGAAAAGCCCTGCGCCACCAGAGCCCAATATCAAAATATCTGTTTCAATTGTTGGAATAGTATTCATGAATGAATTCCAAGGCTTTTCAGTACTGCATCTTTCTTGCGTGCAACTTCACCCTTTACTTCTTGGTAAATACTGCCACCATGACTATCCATCGCCACTAATAAAGGGCCAAAATCCTTTATCTTGAAACGCCAAAGCGATTCAGGGTTGAGATCATCCATGTCCACATCTTCAATTTGCTCTATCCAAGTAGTTTCTAAAGCGGCAGTACCGCCAATGATCGCTAAATAAACACCACCCAGCTCTTTAAATGCTTCAGCAGAGTCTTCTCTCATGCCACCTTTGCCAACAATCATGCGAACACCTTTTTGCGTCATGAGGGGGCGTGTGAATCGTTCCATACGATCAGAAGTAGTAGTACCAATGCAAATAGGCTCATATCCAGCAGGAAATTGCTTACTAACAGGAACTTTACGAACATTAGGCGCCGTATGAATAACTGCATGCCCATTGAGATCAAAACGGGTTTTGCGATCATGATCAAACATGTGAATCTGCGTGGCATCTCTAATGCCAAACAGGGTATTTTGCAAAGTCACAGTGTCATTGATGCGAAGTTTACGAATTGCCTCTTCGCTAACTGGTGTTGCAAGGCTGTAATGAGTCATCAGTTATTTTCCTAGAATCCGTAGCTCACACCAGCGGACGTAAAGGTAGCGCGGGCTCTGCGTGCGGAATGACACTGCATATTCACAGCCACTGGATTCATGGTGATATGAGTATGTGCTAGCTCTACCTGGACTGCAAAGGCAGTTCCATCGCCACCAAGCCCTTGTGGGCCAATGCCAAGTTGATTCACCGCAGCACTCAGTTCTTTTTCAAGCTTGGCGCCTTCTTCATCACTGCATACACTACCAAGCTCACGGGTAGCTGCGCGCTTTGCCATCGCTACACATTGATCAGACGTACCGCCAATACCAACGCCAACGATTGTTGGTGGACAGGTCTTGCCACCAGCAGATACAACACTCTCAATCACAAAGGCTTTGATACCATTGATACCATCTGCTGGAATTGCCATTTTCAAAAAGGAATTATTTTCTGAGCCACTACCTTTGGGCACCATTTCAATTTCTACGGACTCTGCATTACCAAAAAAATCAATATGAATCGCTGGCATATCAATTCCGCAAGAGGTGTGATTATTTTTTCGGGTAATAGGATGAACAACGGAAGATCTCAGAGGGTACTCTTGAGTAGCACGCTCACAACCTTTACGAATGGCAGCCTTTAAGGCCATTCCATCGAATTGCACATTTCCACCGATCTTGACGTTATATATCGGTAAACCCGTGTCTTGGCAAAGAAGATTATCCTCACGCTCTGCCACGGAAATATTCGTAATCATGGTTTTTAAAACCACTTGAGCACGAGCATCTGTCTCAGATTTATCTAACCTATTGATACCAGCCTTGATGTCATCAGGCAGCACCTTGAGAGCACGAATGTAGAGCTCTTTACAGGCCTCCTCCACTAAATTCATTTGTAATTGCATATCTACCTAATCAATTAGCAAAATATAAAAATAAGAGCCCGCAAACAATAGCGAACAAAATAGAGATCTGTATCCAACCCTTACGCAGGCCATTCCATGGTCCAAACTCAATGATTAATAATCGTACGCCACCAGCTAAATGAACGGCCAGCAAGACTACTAAAGCCCACTCTCCAAATTTAAATACCCAGAAATCCGTTAATTTCAAAGAGGCCTCAAATCCATCCGCCCCACGCAAGGATTGAGACAACATTAGAAAATGTAAAGGGATAAAACATGCCAGTAACAAGCCAGAAAAACGATGGCAAGCATAAGCAAAATAAGGCAAATGGCTTTTTGCACGGTAATCTAAGGTTGGTCTAGTGCTCATATAGCACCCCCGGTATACACGCCAATGACTGCAGTCGTACCAATTACCAAAATCAATAATGCTAGTAACCAAGAAATGGGTTTAGTCATTCCAACTTGAGGTATGGTCTCTTGCAAAATATTAGCTACCCCAATCGGTGCATGCACAAAACAAGCCAAAACAAATATTTCATAAAAGATTGCAAATCCCAGATTACCTTGTGTGCGACCCAGAATTTCTTGCGCGGTGAGACCACCACGGATTGCATAAAAAATCATGATTAAGTGAATTGCTACACATACTCCAAGAACCATGGCGCTAATTCTTTGTGCATACCAGAGCTTTGCCTGAAGTACTGCCTGGCTCACAACTTACCCCACTTACTACCGCGAACCGCAGCCCTAGCAACTAACTTCTTTAGGCCAGAAATACTGGCAGTAGGTGAAAGAGCATTTGGACAGCGTTCTGTGCAAGAGCCGTGTGAATGACAGGCATGACAACCCTCATCACCCGCTACCGCACGCAGTCGATCAAGTTGCTGCACATCTCTAACATCATTTGTTAATGTCCACGCACGATTCAAAGCTGCAGGCCCTAAGTAATTTGGTCTAGATTTCACGACCTCACATGAAGCGTAGCAAACACCACAACCAATACACTCAATACCCGCATTAGCTAATTGACGCTCTTCAGACTGTGGCTCTACTTTTGCAAAATCATCATGACGGGTTTGGTTACCCTTGAAGAAACCAACCGCGCCTTTCCACTTATTAAAGAACTCGCGCATATCGGTAGCAAGATCTTTAATTACCGGTAAATTATTTAATGGAGCAATCTCTAAAGAATCCCCCTCCACAATTTTGGATACATGAGTGCGGCAAGTCCAACGAGCTACTCCATTGACTGTCATAGCACATGACCCACACATGCCGACACGACAGGCAAAGCGATAACTTAATGTGGGATCAATCTTGCGCTGAATATAGGTAACCACATCCAAGACGGTTTGGTTTGGATTACGTGGCACAATGTATTCAACAAATTCACCTTGCTCGGCGCCACGCCAGACTTTAACTTTTAGATCGGTATTAGACATGGGGTCATTATATCTGTAGACAGTAAAAAATAAATCGAATATAATTTTCTTTGAGATAAAATTATTCTTTATTATTAAATCTATGTCCAGCATTAAGCTCCTAAAAAACTTTCTCGCTATTACACGCCATAAAAGCGTTGCTGCAGCTGCAAGAGAGATTGGATTGACTGCTGCGGCAGCTGGCCAGCAACTCCAGCAACTAGAGCATGAAATCGGTGTGGAGCTATTTGATAGAACAAAACGCTCCCTAACCCTCAATAGCAATGGACGGGCTGTAATTGAGCCGATTCAAGACATCATCTCAAAATATGAAGCTCTTGGATCTAATCTGAAAACTGACCTCAGTGGGACTATTGTTTTAGGCGCTCTAGTGTCGACTCTGATGGGGGCTTTTGGTAAAACCCTTAACGAGCTAAAACAAAACTACCCTGAACTTGAAATTAAACTGATTGCAGGTCTTTCAAGTAGCTTTCTAGATCAGGTGATAGAAGGTAGTCTAGATGCTGCCATTGTGACTGAATCACCATATGCATTACCTCAGAACGTACAGTGGACTGAGCTCTATAAAGAACCGATGATCTTGATTGTCCCAAGCTCATTAAAATTATCTGAGCGCCTCATCAATGAATTGCCATTCATTCGATTTGAGAGAAATACCTGGACTGGTCATCTAGTTGAGCAAACTATCAGAGTCAATAAGCTCAAAATTCAAGACGTCATGGAATTGAACTCAGTAGAGGCGATTATTGAATTGGTAAGACAAGGTCTTGGTTATTCAATCGTCCCACAACTTGCCAATATTTCATGGTCAAGCGATCGCCAACTCAAGATTCAAAAACTACCAGGCAAAACGGTCTATCGAAAAGTTGGTCTATTAGAGCGCAAGAAACATAGTCGACACAATATTACAGGCGCTATTAAAGGTCACTTTTTATCAAACATGCTAAAGACATCTTAAAAAGCCAATAAAAAAGCCTGGACGAACCAGACTTTTTTACAAGATATATTGCAAACTTTATTTCTTCAGATTAAGTTCAGCCCCTAGCTTGCTATAGAGATCAAACTGCTCTTTAGCAAATGCTTCTGTATCTGCAGGTGATCGAATTGCAGGGATAGCCCCAACAGTATCGTTACCATTTAACCAGGCAGTATTTTTGGCAACTTCTTTTAGTATGGTCTGCCATTTCTCTACAACCTCTGAGGGCATACCTGGGGGGCCATAAAGACCGCTCCATCCCATCACTTTTTCTAAGTTAGGAATTCCCTCTTCTTTGGCAGTAGGTACATTGGGAAAATCTTTCAAACGCGCAGGTGTGGAAGTGACCAGCGCACGCATCGCATTACCCTTTATCTGCCCAACGAGTGTTGTTAAGTTATTACATAAGAAGTCTACCTCTCCACCAAGTAAGGCAGTAGTAGCCTGACCACCACCTTTATAAGGAATCATGGTGGCAGCCGCTGATTTTAACCCTACATCACGCAAAATGACTTCAACCGCTAAATGCTGTGTGGTGCCAGCGCCTGCACTTGCATAATTTAATTTTCCGGGATTTGCCTTAATTGCAGCAATGAGATCCTTCATATTCTTATAAGGCGCATCAGGCTTTACTACACAGACGACCGGATTAAAATCAAGCAAGGAGATGAATGTGAAATCGTTCCATTTATAAGGTGTAGTGCTATCGAGGGCGGGGGTGATTGCTTGCGAACCGCCTCGAGAAACTAATAGGGTATAGCCATCTGGAGGTGAAGTGCGAACTTTTTGAGAGCCGATCGTGCCAGATGCTCCTGGAATATTTTGCACAATCACATTTTGACCCATCAGCTTAGTAGCCATAGGGGCCAAATTTCTACCAGAGAAATCGCTATCACCGCCAATCCCATAAGGAGCGATAAAAGTAATTGTTTTATTAGGATAATTTTGGGCTAAAACAACATTTGTCACTAGCCCCATAAAAACCAATACTGTAAAAGCGGTACTTTTGACTAACTTAAGCATACAACCCCCCGTGAGATAGTTTAATTCGTTCACTTATTACTCAAACTAAAGCATTTTTAAAAAAATATTTTGATGACTAAACATTTAATTCAACTAAATATTTTGTGCCTGGCACGATGATGCCCCCTCGATCTCCCGGAATTACACCGCCCCAACGAGACGCAAAATAATTGGGTAGTGGTCTTGCTGACTGAGGTGCAACCCAGAGTCGAAGCAAATGACGTTGTTGCTTAGGATCGGGCCAATTTTCAAAATCATTCCTAGAGTGCAGAATTTGGTGGTTATGCAGTAACTGAATATCACCCGGCTCAAAAGCCATCTGAAGGGCAAAGCCTGGCTCTTGCAAAATAGCATCGATTTCATCCATCACTTCAATTTGCTGTTGACTTAGTCTAGGAGCATGTGGAAAGCGCTCTTGTGCGTCTTCTATATAGCGACGTAAATATACGCAGGATAGGTATCCTTGATACCAATTAAAGATGGGGATCTCAAACCAAGGATCGAGCCCTTCTGGAACTTCTCCTCGGCGGTCCGTTGGATATGGTGTAAACATCGCAGAAATCAAGTCGGGGCGACGTTCTATCATTTTGTTATAAAGCATCATAGAGCTGGCAATAAAAGATTCGCCGCCCTCTTTGGCCTTCTTCAAACAAAGTAGACCAACAATATCTGCCGAATCGGTATGGTAATCAAGCTTCTTGTTAGTTTGATAAAAACGTGCTCCAGCTTCTACTTTCGCACCTTGATCACGCACATGTCCAAGTAAATGACCTTTTCCATTACTACTCCGTAGCGAACCCATATGACGCCCAAGCCCCATATAAATAGCTGCAATCTTTTCTATTGGCCAGTTTTCAATGGGAAGTCCACGGAGCATTACAAAACCCCGCCCGAAGAGGAGTTCATTCAAAGTTTGATCAATAAAAGAAGGTAGCTGTGTGAGAGGAAATAGCTCGGGTGTAATATTTTCAAGCGGAATTCCTAAACTTAGAAAATGATCAGCCGCCGCTTCAAGTTCTGTTATTTGCTCTGAGTTCCAGCGCACTATCCACCTAGGATCGTCTTGAATTTGACTGCCGATCCATGCGCAGGATCCTTCAACAGAAAAAGGAATGTCACTTACTGGAGTAAAGGGGCTGATTGAGTTCATATTGATTTCTCTATTCACCCTTATCTTGGTCTTCAAACAAGGTAAACATAAAATGACTCTACCCTAAAAAAACCAGCTTCTCAAGCCATTAAAATACTAATATCCATTTGTTAACGCTTTAAATCTCTCCTCTGTCCGGGTTAGTCAGCTGATTAAGGGTTATTACTAATTTCAGTTCAAGCAGGCCTCTCTCCTGAGTACATTTATAGCGCAAGGTGAACCACATCGTATTTATTAAAACTTTTAGTCAAAAACAATTTGCTTTGACTCAATAAGTAAAAAAATAACGTATTCTCTATTGATAGCAAATAACATTATTTTAAAGTCCAAGGACGAAGCTTTTATATGATAAAAAAAATCAAAAACGGTGCTGAAATGGTTGTGAGTGCTCTGGAGCAAGCAGGTGTAGAAAAAGTTTTTACACTATCTGGCAATCACATCATGCCGATTTATAACGCCATATTTGATTCTAATATTGAACTCATTCATACTCGTCATGAGGCAGCTGCTGTCCACATGGCGGATGCATGGGCAAGATTGACTGGGAAGGTTGGAATTGCTTTAGTCACAGGCGGCCCGGGTCATGCAAATGCAATCTCGGCGCTGTACACCACTTCTATGGCTGAATCCCCAGTTGTTTTGATCTCAGGCCATGCCCCACTGAATCAGCTTGGTAAAGGTGCATTTCAAGAAATGGCGCAAGCGACTATTGCAGCTCCTTTAACAAAAGCATCTTGGACTTGTCAAAAAATAGAGGATCTAGGCTTTGATTTGGCAAAGGCAATACGAATAGCAAAATCAGGAAGACCTGGACCTACACATCTTAGTTTGCCATCTGATGTTCTAGAGTCAATTTCACCTCTAAATATGCCAATGCCAACGAATGAAGACTTTATGGTGCATAGTAAAGCAGCGAAACCTTCCGAGATTACAGCGATCCTATCGGCATTGGCCTCTACTAAAAAACCACTCATCATTGTGGGTCCGATGATGCTCTCCAAGACTGGTAAGAAGCAATTAGCCTTACTTGAAGAATCTTTAGGCATTCCAGTGATCGGCATGGAAAGTCCAAGAGGTATTGGTGACCCAAGTCTTGGCGCATTTTCGGAAGTTTTAGCTGAGTCCGACTGCATTCTCTTGCTTGGGAAAAAACTAGACTTTACTTTGAAGTTTGGCAACGCCCCTGGCATTAAACAAGAATGCAAGTTTCTACAAATAGACCCCGAAGAGACTGAAATTGAAAGGGCAAAAAAAATGCTCGGTAATCGCTTACAAATGGCATGTGTATCCGATACCCCAAGCGCTATTAATGCTATGCTTTCTGCAAATCCTGCAAAACACTCGAGTGCAGATACTTGGTTAAAAGAAGTTAGCGCAGCAGTGGCATATCGCCCAAGCTCATGGAGGGAATTACCTCCTTATGAGGGAAGACTGCATCCAGCTAAAGCATTACTACCACTACAAGAAATACTAGATAGTCATCCCGATTCCGTCCTTGTGAGCGATGGCGGAGAAATTGGACAATGGGCTCAAGCGTGCTTAAATGCCCCGAACCGAATTCTAAATGGGGTTGCCGGATCTATAGGCGCTGGTCTCCCTTTTGCCATAGCCGCTAGGGTTGCAAAAAAGGATGTCCCTATCATTGCCATAATGGGTGATGGGACCTTTGGATTTCATAGTGCTGAAATCGACACAGCAGTTCGCTATGGCTTAGATTGCATCCTTGTCGTGGGAAATGATGCTTGCTGGAATGCGGAATATCAAATTCAAATTAAAGACTACGGTAAAGACCGAGCGATTGGTTGCGAACTATTACCCTCAAGCTATGAAAAAGTTTGTCAAGCATTTGGCGGTCACGGTGAACTTGTCACTAATTCTGAAAACATGCTACCAGCAGTAAAGCGCGCCATAGAAAGCAAATTACCTTCATGTCTTAATGTCATGATTGAAGGACTTACGGCACCTAATATTAAAAGAATGGTTTAAGTAAAACTTTTGCAGAGGCGGTTCTACCGTAGTGCAGGTCGTCAAAAGCCTTAGCACCCTCCTCAAGAGACCTCTTCTCTACCCATGCCAAATCGCCAAAGGCATTACGAGCAAGTAGATTCACGGTAGCCTGTAAATCGATCGTAGAGTAGGTATAGGTACCTAAGAGGGTAATCTCAGCAAGCGTGAGTTTTCTCATATCAATCTCACTAGCCCAGTCTTGTAGGCCCACATGCATCATGACCCCACCCGGCTTAACAGCGGCCAAAGCTGTATTACGGGTAACTACAGCACCGACACAATCCATCACAAATTCATATGAATTCTCAGCTACTTTTTCTTCAACTGGATTAATTGTTTTACAAGCTGCATGCTTCTCTATTGCTAGTCTGCGCAAGGGATTAACTTCGGCTACTAGCACATCATCTACGCCGTAATGCTTTAAAAGAAGTGCGGAGAGCATTCCAATAGCGCCACCACCCAATACCAAAACACGACACTCCTGAATTGGTCTATGTAATGCGCGCATTGATAGATTGATAGCATGAACAGCTGTTGCAGCAGGCTCAGTCAATGCTGCTGCATCTAGACTTAACCCTTCTGGTATTGCAATCAGCGAGCTCGCTGGAATACTCATAAATTCAGCAAAAGCCCCAGGTCGTGTCATTCCTACCATAGTGCGATTGGCACACAAATTATTTCTTCCTTGCAAACAATACTCACAATGTCCACAAGTAATTAGAGGATTGCCAGTAACTCGTTGGCCTTGAGTAAATAGAGAAGAACTAGATTCTGCAATAGTACCCGCAAACTCATGCCCTAAAACTAAGCCTGGTTTTCTTCGGGGATCATGACCATGAAACGCATGCATATCACTTCCGCAAATACCGACTGATTCAATCTTTAGAACAACTTCGTCTGGATCCAAAGAAGGATAAGGGCGATCTAAAACTTGCATCTCATTTGGCTGTGTATAGACTAAGGCTTTCATGATTACTTTCCTTAAGAAGCTGTGTAACCGCCATCAATCATGATGGCTTGACCAGTAATATAAGCAGAGGCATCGCTAGCTAAAAATATAGCAAGTCCATTAAGGTCTTTTATCTCTCCATTGCGTCCAATCGCAGTTCTATCTGCATGCATTTTTACAAGAGCAGGGTTATTAAATACTGGTGCGGTAAGCGCAGTTGGAAAATACCCAGGCCCAATCGCATTGCAGGTAATGCCAAACTTGGACCATTCTTGTGCGATTGCACGCGTTAACTGCAAGACTCCACCTTTAGCAGCACCATAGGGTGCACTATTGGCAAAAGCACGATAACTTTGGAGTGAAGCAATATTAATCACTCTTCCCCAATGATGCTTTTTCATCTGTGGAGCCAGTGCTTGCGTCATAAAAAATGGTGCCGCTAATTGCACATTCAATTGCTCTTGCCAGCTCTGAGGGGTAATTGCTTCAAATGGCTCTCGTAAATTAATTCCAGCAGCATTGACCAAGATATCTACTTTTCCTACTTTACTTAACACTTGAGTAGATAACTCTGCTGATTGCTCTAGAACACTTAAGTCGGCAACAAAGGAGGAAGCCTTGATGCCTTGCTTAGTCAAACGGGCAACTGCCTCGGCTAATGGCAACTCTCTGCGAGCAGCAATTACAATTTCAGCACCAGCTAATCCAAGAGCTATAGCGATACCCTCCCCTATTCCACTACTACCACCAGTGATGAGAGCGGTTTTCCCCTGTAAGCCAAATAGTTGATTAATCATGAGACTCATACCTCTACCGGAGCTCCAAGATCAAATTTTTCGCTAGGAAAATACTTCTCCAAACGATCATCTGCCGTTCGCGCGTGTGCTTCCATACCCTCTAGGCGACTAATTCTGGCGGTGACTAAAGCCATTTCCTTGCTACCCTCGCGAGTCATCTTCTGCCAAGTCAGTGTTTTCATGAACTTGTGAACAGATAGTCCTCCTGAATACCTTGCAGCACCTTTAGTGGGTAACACATGATTAGGGCCACTCGTTTTATCACCAAATGCAACGGTGGCTTCCTCTCCTAAAAACAAGGATCCATAGCATGTGAGAGCGCTTAACCACCAATCTAAATCTTTTGCATGTACTTCAAGATGTTCAGCAGCATATTTATCAGATACCTGAGCCACCTCTTCACGAGTACTGCATACAATAACCTCACCATAATCTCGCCAAGCACAGGCTGCAGCATCCTTGGCTGTTGGCGGCAATAAGTCAATCATCTGCGGCACCAATTCCATGACTTCTTTTGCCAACTTATCTGAGGTCGTAAATAACCAGGCGGGCGACTCATGCCCGTGCTCAGCTTGACCAACAAGATCACTAGCGACAATTTTAGGATCAGCAGTTTCATCAGCGATGACTGCAATTTCTGTTGGGCCCGCAAAAACGTCAATACCCACCTTACCAAATAATGAACGCTTAGCTTCAGCCACAAATTTATTACCCGGACCTACTACGACATCAGCCGGTTTACCAGTAAATAATCCATATGCTAATGATGCAATCGCTTGCACCCCACCCAGAGTCATAATGACATCAGCACCCGCCGCCTTAAAAGCATAGAGGACATAAGGATGAATACCGCTACCCCGAAACGGACTAGAGCAGGCAATAATATTTTTAACACCAGCCGCTTTGGCTGTTGCTACTGTCATATAGGCAGTAGCGATATGTGCATAACGACCTGCGGGCGCATAGCAACCAACCACATTGACTGGTAATACCTTTTGACCGGCTGTAACACCAGCATGCAAGGCAGTTGAAAAATCAACAATACTATTTTTCTGAGCGATTGCAAAGTCATAAACCTGCTTGACTGCAAAATCGATATCCTTTTTTACAGAGCTTGGAACATCTGCTAGTACGGCATTGATTGCCTGGTCAGACATTACGATATCGCCAGACCATTTATCCAACTTCAATGCATATTCTTTAACGGCAGACTCGCCATGCTTCTCAATATTTGAGAGCATCTCTGTTACTACCTCCTGAGCAGTTGAAGTTTCTGTTTCAGGTGTTTTTGCAGCTTTTTTTAAGTAATTTGTAGACATATTTCTAACCTTTGTTGTGTAAGCGCTTACAGCTCATCTCCAAAAAAATGAAGCTCCCCCCATTTTTTTGGATTCATCAATCAATTACTTAGTGTTGTTTGCAAACTCACGTAGTGTCTTATCAGCATTCACCATCTTCATGAACTCATCCGTAATATATTCCTTTGCTGGTGGAACTGTTTGAATGGCGCCAGTAGACTGCATAAATGCGCCAATCGCATTAAACCAGCCGTCTACCTGTGATGGACCTTTTGAGTTATCCATAATCCTTAATTCACTCGCTAAGTCATAGGTTGGACGTGTATCAAACTCTTTCTTCATGGATGCTTCAGAAATTGTCACACCACCTTGCTCATAAAACTTTTTCATCATGGCGATAGCTTCTGGCTTATTAGCATTCATCCATTTCCAGGTACGTAAATAAATAGCTAGGAATTTAGCCACATTTTGTGGATTTTCTTTTGCATAATCACCCCGAACAATTAAAGCTCCAGGAACAAATGCGCCACCCTCTTTACCGCTACAAATCACCTTAGCGCCAGCTTTTTCTTCTAAAGTGTAAATATTAGGTGCCCATAAGCCCCCAAAGTCAGCATTACCAGAGGACATTGCTGAAATAATTTCGCCCTGACCCATATTTTTGATGGTGACATCAGCTTTGCTCAAGCCGTATTTCTTCAGGCAAGATTGCACAGCGTAATCACCGGTGGAATTACCAGTAAGAACGATTGTTTGTCCTTTTATTGATTCTGGATTGGCAGCGAATGCCGCAGCAGCCTTTGGAGAAGCTAACAAGGCATTTCCTGCAGACTCATCATTTGTTAAGCCGATAGTTTTGATACCAAAACGCACATATCCGAGTACCGCTGGAACAGATCCGGTGCCACCAACATCCCAAGATTTAGAAGCAGAAGCTGCTATCTGCGGAACACCAGCAGGAAAGGTGCTGAATTCAGGCTTGAGACCCAGCTCGCTCCACCAATTTTTTTCCGTGGCTACATAAAATGGTAGCGCCCAATATAGCGCAGGCTGATAACTCACCTTTATCTCAGTAAGTGCAGGTTTAGCTTGCGCCTGCACATTTCCGATACTGACTGCTGTAAGAACTGTTGCACCTAAAATACTGGCTAATGTTTTTTTCAATTGCATTTTTATCTCCCTTATATATTACAAAAGTAAATCAATGATCAACACCCAGGTTTTGCTCCCGTAACAATCTCCAAATCTGACTACGTAACTGTACAAATGAACTCAAATCCATTACATCCTCAATACGAGAATGTGTATCCCAACCTTCTTTTTCACGAACCGGCTTTATATCAATCACATCTCGAATCAAGCCAGGTCTTCTTGACATCACTACCACTCTATCCGCGAGGTATACCGCCTCTTCAACCGCGTGGGTAATAAATAAAACTGTTTTAGGATTCTTACGAGCAAGTCTTACGAGCTCTTCTTGCATAACTACTCTTGTTTGTGCATCCAAAGCACCGAATGGCTCATCCATCAAAAGTACTTCTGGCTCCAAGACATAGGCACGAGCAATTGCGACACGTTGCTGCATGCCGCCTGATAGCTGGTGGGGGTAAGCCTGTTCATAACCCTCTAATCCCATCAGTGAAACTAGGCGGGCAGTCTTATCTCGTTTTTCAGCGGTGCTCATACTCATTGATTTGAGGCCAAACTCAATATTCTCCTGAACTGTTTTCCATGGAAATAATGCAAATTGCTGAAATACCACTGCTCGATCTGGCCCAGGTCCTTGAACCTCTTTCCCGCCGACTAATACATGTCCTTTACTAGGCATCTCCAGTCCAGCCACCATGCGTAAACAAGTTGTCTTACCGCAACCAGATGGACCGACAATCGCAATAAACTCCCTATCCTTTACGGTTAAGTCGATGCCGCCCACAGCTAAAAATTCTTTACCGCCTTGCTTAAAGCTACGCTGTACCGAATCGAAAACAATATCTGCCATAAATCAAATTTCTTTATAGTGAACAGCAAACTTTTCAGCCTGCCTTAAAAGTACATCGATTAATAGCCCAATAAGACCAATTGCAATCATGCCGCTCATCACAATATCAGTCTGAATACTTGCTTGCCCCTTAACCATCATGTAGCCCACACCGCTAGAGGCCACAATCAATTCAGCGCCCACCAACGATTGCCAACCAAGTCCCGCAGAAATTCTCAATCCTGCAATGATGGATGGAATTGCAGCCGGAAATAAGACCTCAGTCATCAAGCGTAATTTGCCGGCGCCAAGCATTCTGGCAGCCTCAAGATATTTTTTATCAACGTGAATCCCACCACGATAGGTATTAATTAATACTGGGGGAAATGCTCCCATAAAGATCACCAGTACGGGACCGCCGATTCCGGTTCCAAACCAGAGAGCGGCAAATGGCACCCAAGCAATTGGCGCAACAAAGCGAATACTTTCAAAAAATGGGGTGATGATCTGATTGGCATACTTAGATAAGGCCATTAACAAGCCTAAGGGAATGCCAATAACAACCGCCAAAAGAAATCCTGATAAAAAACGTTGAAAGCTTGAAGCAATATGCACTAACAAGGTATACCCAGAAAAAGGCTCATTGATCAAACGAATGAATCTCAGGAGAACTTCATGTGGAGCAGGCAAAAACTGTCTAGGCACTATTCCCAAAAAAACTGATAAATACCAAAACCCAATAAAACTTGCCATACCCAGGCCAGTCCAGAATAAAAACTCCCCTTGGTTTAAGCGTTCACGATGAGCCATCATACTCTCCAAGGCATTGCGTACTGCTCAGCTTTGGCTAATAATTGCGTCATCAGCCAACCAGAAAGAGCAACACTAATCATGCCTACCAAAATCATGGCGGGATTAATGTCTTGCGCAGCTTGATTGAGGATCGATCCTAAACCTAAGATGGCCCCAACCAACTCAGCTGCAACTAGTGTCGTCCAAGAAGCTTGGAGCGAGAGCCGTAAGCCAGTAAAGATCAGTGGCAAAGCTCCCGGTATCAGTACTTCGCGATAATAAGCAAAGCGACTAATCCCCAGCATTGCTGCAGCTTCACGTTGCGGAACTTCAATTGACCTAACTCCTGTATAGCTATTAATTACTGCAGGTACAAAGGCAGCAACATAAATCACCATCACCTTTGCAGAATTTCCTAATCCTAGCCAAACGATGGCTAATGGTATCCAAGCTAATGGTGGTATGGGCCTTAAGGTTAAAAAGATGGGATTGACAAAGGCCTCGATTTTTTTGTTTGCCCCCATCAAAATACCCAGCAAAATACCTAAGGAGGAGGACACTAAAAATCCTGAAGTAACTAATACAAGACTTTGTAAGATATGCTGATACAACTTACCGTTGCCATACCCCTGCAACGCAATAATCTTGAAAGAGTTCCAGGTTTCAGTAGGCGAAGGAAATCTTGCGCTCGAGATCGTGCCCGACCATTCAGTTAGCCCAAACCAAGCTAGAAGCAATATCGCACAATACAAAAAGAAGGATAAAAGCTTGCTAAAAATTTCAAATCCCTTATAGAATGAATAAAAATGTAAGCGCTTTCATTCTAACCATAATTTGACACCAAAATTACTTCAACCCATTAAATTAGACTAGGACTTTCCCTTAGGCCCTGATGAAAAAACACACTGGATCAATCACTATTGATCATGTTGCATCTGCAGCAAAAGTCTCTACGGCAACCGTGTCACGAGCTCTAAATCGACCTGAAACAGTCAGTACTGTTCTTAAGGAGAAGATCAATGGCGTGATCAAGAAGCTTGGTTATATTCCAAATGCTGGTGCACGCTCTTTAATGCTCAAACGCTCAGGAACCATCGGCGTTATTGTCCCAACTCTAGATAACGCCATTTTTGCCCAAGGTCTTGCTGAATTTCAAAGACAGCTGAATCAATCTGGACATCAACTACTAGTCGCGAGTAGTAACTATGATCCCAGTATTGAAGCTACCCAAATTACTAACTTATTAGTCAGAGGGGTTGAGGGTATTGCACTATTTGGAACTAGCCAGCAAAGAGAGGCATTAAAGCTCTTAAAGACCCGCGGGATTCCTTACATTCATGTCGGATCGTTGACTGCCCCCCTTCAGGGCTATGCATCAGGCTTTGATAATCGCGAGGCTATCAAACTTGGCGTACGACATTTATTAGAGCAAGGCCATAAACAATACGGAATTCTAACGGGCATCACTGAGAATAACGATCGAGCAACAGACCGTGTTAATGGCGCCCTAGAATTACTAGCAGAGAAAAAGATACGACTAAAACCGGAAGTAATTGTTGAATGTCCCTATGAGTTACAAGAGGCAAGACTAGGATTAAAAAAGTTACTCCTCAATAATCCAAAAATTACAGCCATTATTTGTGGCAATGACGTTCTAGCCATGGGGGCACTCTTAGAAGCTCAAAGACAAGGCATTAAAGTTCCAAAGGAGCTTTCGATTGTTGGATTTGACGATCTAGAGATATCAAGACATCTTCTACCAAGTCTTACAACGATTCATATAGATGCTATTGGCATGTGGGCTCAGGCAGCCAATCACTTAGTTTCACAAATTAATGGGGTAGATAACTTGCCCAAGAAGATCAAAGCCAACGTCAATTTAGTTATTCGAGAATCGACTACTATAGCGCCAAAACATTAAAGGCTTTTGGCTAGTGATTTTCTTTAGCATGATTAATAGAGTACCTTGGTATCTCAATAACCAGATCTTCACGGGCAACGATCGCCTGACAAGATAAGCGGGATTGAGAATTAAGACCCCAGGCACGGTCTAGCATATCCTCTTCATTTTCATCTGGGGGATTTAAGCTTTGAAGACCCTCCTTAATGATGACGTGGCAAGTGGTACAAGCACACACCATATCGCAGGCATGCTCAATTGGAATATCATTTTCTAATAAAGCCTCACAAATCGACGTGCCAGGCGCAACCTCAACAACAGCGCCCTCAGGACAATATTCACTATGAGGTAAAACAACAATTTGAGTCATGGTCTTTTCTGATTCTTTATTCGTTTTTTATTATTAGATTTCAGCAACATTCTTGCCAGATAATGCCTTTTGAATACTGGCATTCATACGCATTTGCGCAAAATCATCTGTGGCCTTAGCAGCATGATCAACAGCCTTGCGCAATACAGCACTATCAGTTTCTTCATTTAAAATCTTTTGTAAAACAATCATTTCTCGATCAATTGAAGATTGCTCTTCCTTTGAAAGTAAATTCCTATCACTATCGAGTGCTGTTTGAACAGCATCCAATAATCTCTGAGCATTCACCTGCTCTTCACGCAAAGAACGAGACAAGAGGTCTTCTTTTGCTGAAGAGAAGCCGTCTTGCAGCATCCTAGTAATTTCTGCATCAGTCAAGCCGTATGATGGTTTGATATCTATCGATGCTTGTACGCCAGAGACCTGCTCCACTGCACTCACAGAAAGTAGGCCATCAGCATCTACCTGAAAGGTCACTCGAATGCGTGCTGCACCGGCAGCCATTGCAGGAATCCCGCGCAATTCAAACTTGCCCAAGGAGCGGCAATCTTGAGCCAGCTCCCGCTCACCCTGCACTACCTGAACTGCTAGCGCAGTCTGACCATCTTTGAAAGTTGTAAAGTCTTGCGCCCTTGCAACAGGGATGGGGGTATTTCTAGGGATAATTTTCTCAACCAAGCCGCCCATGGTTTCAATACCCAGAGAAAGTGGAATGACATCTAACAATAACCACTCATCATCTTTACTTTGATTGCCTGCTAGCAAGTCTGCTTGCATCGCCGCACCAAGTGCGACAACCTGATCAGGATTTAAATTATTTAAAGGTTGAGTACCAAATAATTCACCCACTGCACGCTGTACATTTGGCATACGAGTTGAGCCACCCACCATCACAACACCCTTAATATCCTCTGATGTGAGGCCAGCATCACGTAATGCTTTTTTACAGGCCACCAAAGTCTTAGTTACTAAATTTTGGGTTAGCTCAAAAAACTGAGCTTGACTAATACCAACATTCACTTCAGTGCCGTCAGACAAAGTCTCATGTACATGCGCCAAAGGATTGTGGCTGAGTAACTCTTTTGCATGTTGACATCCTTGCAATAAAGTACGGTGATCATGAATGGATAATGGCGGTAGCTTAGCTTGCTCTATCACCCAGCAATAGAGCCGATGATCAAAATCATCGCCCCCTAAGGCAGAATCTCCGCCGGTAGACAAAACTTCAAATACGCCCCTACTCATGCGTAATATAGAAATATCGAAGGTGCCTCCGCCTAAATCATAGACAGCATAAATACCTTCGGAAGCGTTATCTAAACCATAGGCAATTGCAGCTGCAGTCGGTTCATTGAGCAAACGGAGCACTTCTATACCAGCTAACTTCGCTGCATCTTTGGTTGCTTGACGCTGCGCATCATCAAAATAGGCGGGCACAGTAATTACCGCTCCAACAATGTCATCATTTACAGAGTCTTCTGCTAGTTGACGCAAACGCGCCAGAATTTCAGCAGATACTTCAATCGGGCTCTTATCTCCTGCGACTGTTCTCAGCTTGAGTATTCCTGGTTGATCAACAAAATCATAGGGAGCATTCTCAAGATGTTCTACATCAATCAATCCGCGGCCCATAAAACGCTTCACAGAAACAATGGTATTTTTAGGATCAATCACAATACTCTCGAGCGCTTCAAAACCAGCTTGAGTTCTGCCATTAGGTAGATAGCGCACGACTGATGGGAGCAGCTCTCTACCCTGAGCATCTGGCAGCACCCTAGGCAGAGCATCGCGCACGATAGCAACGAGCGAATTAGTAGTTCCTAAGTCTATACCTAATGCGATACGCCGTTGATGGGGCGCTAATGATTTACCGGGTTCTGAGATTTGCAATAAGGCCATAAGAGATTCAGTTTAAAGCTAGACTAATGCCGAAATGGCATCATCAAGTTCAATAGCAAACTTGTCTATGAAAAGCAGGCCACGAAGTAATTCAGCAGCGCATGGATAGTTTTTAGCATGATCAATTGCCTGAGTAATTTCCAATAAAGTGGTTTGCTTTGAAGATTCAACTTCCTCCATCAAAGCTTCTAGCGCCTCTAAATGATCAACCTGGTCATCTAAATTTTCTCGCCACTCCATTTGCTTCATTAAAAATGCAGCAGGCATAGCCGTGTTTGTTTCTAATTTTGCGTCTACTCCGTGAAGCTGGCAGATATAAAGGCCACGCTGCACAGGATTTTTAAGTATTTGATAAGCAGTGTTGGCCAGAGTAGCCATTTGCATTGCTAGGCGTTGCTCAGAGTCACTTCCACGAGCATGGCGATCAGGATGTACTTCTTTTTGGATTGCTAAATAAGCTTGATCCAAACGGGGCAAGTCGATCTTGAATTGCTGATTTAGGCCAAAAAAACGAAAGTAATCGTCAGACGCGGAAGGATTCGCCACAACCACACTCATCTTTTACGTTTGGATTTTGAAACTTAAACCCCTCATTCAAACCCTCACGTGCAAAGTCTACCTCTGTGCCATCCAAATAAGCCAAGCTCTTTGGATCAATAAATAATTTCACCCCATTGGACTCAAATACTTTATCTTCAGCCGCTGGCTCGTCCACATACTCCAATTGATAAGCTAAACCAGAGCAACCTGTAGTGCGAACCCCTAAACGCAAACCACACCCCTTGCCGCGCTTTTCTAAATTGCGGTTAACGTGTGCAGCTGCTTTATCAGTTAAGGTAATTGCCATAGTTTTACTCTACTTATTTCGCTGGATGTTTTTCTTTGTAATTTGCAACTGCAGCTTTAATGGCATCTTCAGCCAAGATAGAGCAGTGAATCTTTACAGGTGGCAAAGCTAACTCTTCAGCAATCAGAGAGTTCTTAATCTCTAAAGCTTGATCCAAAGTTTTACCCTTTACCCATTCAGTAACCAATGAGGAAGAGGCAATCGCTGAGCCACAACCATAAGTCTTGAACTTGGCATCTTCAATTACGCCTTGATCATTTACGCGGATTTGCAATTTCATCACGTCGCCACATGCAGGGGCGCCAACCATGCCAGTACCTACACTGTCGTCGCCCTTCTCAAATGAGCCTACGTTTCTTGGATTTTCGTAATGATCTATCACTTTTTCGCTATAAGCCATGGTATTCCCTCGTTATTTCTTTATTTATTATTTAGTGCGCTGCCCATTGAATCGTACTCAAATCGATTCCATCTTTATACATCTCCCAAAGCGGGGACAACTCTCGTAACTTCGCAATCTTTTCTTTAACAAGTTTGATCGTGAAATCCACCTCTTCTTCAGTCGTAAAACGACCAAGAGTAAAACGAATCGAGCTATGCGCCAATTCATCATTACGACCTAGAGCACGCAATACATAAGATGGTTCAAGGGATGCTGATGTGCAAGCGGATCCAGAGGAAATGGCTAATTCTTTCAAGGCCATTAACATCGATTCACCTTCAACATAGTTAAAGCTGATATTGAGGTTATGAGGAACACGGTGATCCATGTCACCGTTGACATAGACCTCTTCGATATCCTTTAAGCCATTCAATAAACGATCGCGTAAGCCACGAATGCGCTTATTTCCCTCAATCATCTCAATACGAGCGATACGAAATGCCTCACCCATGCCAACAATTTGATGAACTGCAAGAGTTCCAGAGCGCATACCGCGCTCATGACCACCACCATGAATCTGAGCCTCAATCCGAATACGGGGCTTACGACGCACAAATAATGCACCAATGCCTTTGGGACCATAAGTCTTATGAGCAGAAAAACTCATCAGGTCAACTTTGATCTTCTCTAAATCGATCTCTACTTTACCGGTTGCTTGCGCGGCATCTACATGAAGAATCACACCACGTGAACGACATAATTCACCAATACGGGCAATGTCTTGCTCAACGCCAATTTCATTATTGACATACATTATTGAGGTCAAAATTGTGCCAGGCTTCATTGCAGCTTCAAGCTGTGCAAAGTCAATCAAACCATTCGGTAGCACATCCAAATAAGTCACTTCAAAACCTTCACGCTCTAGATCACGGCAAGTGTCTAAGGTTGCCTTGTGTTCGGTCTTCACAGTAATAATATGATTGCCACGCTCTTTATAAAAATGCGCCGCACCCTTGAGTGCTAAGTTAATGCTTTCAGTTGCGCCACTCGTAAATACGATCTCTCTAGGGTCAGCGTGAACTAACTGTGCTACCTCTGAACGCGCCCACTCAACCGCCTCTTCAGCAGCCCAGCCATAGGCATGACTACGGGATGCGGCGTTACCAAATTGCTCACGCAAGTAAGGCAGCATTTTATCGACCACGCGAGGATCAATCGGTGTTGTAGATGAATAGTCCATGTACACCGGAAAGTGCTTAGGACTAAACATTGGAATCGGTTGCTTTGGAAGATCTTGTGGTGCGTTCATGATTTTCTTATAAATAAATTACTTCTGTTAACTGTGGCGCGCCAAATTAAATACAGAATTGATTAAAGGGGCTTTGGGTGCAACTTCTTTCTTAGCTGTAACTGCTGGGCCTGTTTTTGTAGCCTTGGCAGATTCAACTTTCATTTTCTTTTGCCGCATATCTTGTATTACTATTCCACGACCTTCTTGTTGAAGAACGAGATCGCGTAAGGTAACAGAGCTTAAATACTCCACCATCTTGGAATTGAGATTGCTCCATAGATCATGCGTCATACAACGGCCGTGATTTTCCTCATCGTTGTGACAATTTGCCTTACCGCCACATTGCGTAGCATCCAATGGCTCATCAACCGCCACAATAATGTCAGCAACACTAATTTCAGTAGATTGACGGGCAAGGGTATAGCCACCGCCAGGTCCACGGGTACTTTCTACGATATTGAAACGGCGTAGCTTTCCAAATAATTGCTCGAGATAGGATAGGGATATCTTCTGCCTCTGGCTGATACCAGCCAAAGTGACAGGACCATGCGTTTCACGCAGGGCTAAATCGATCATTGCGGTTACTGCAAAACGGCCTTTAGTTGTAAGTCTCATATGTCACCTTGGTAATGGATTGTTATGGACAGCTCACAGTCGAGCAGATAATACCCGACCATTCCACTCAACTTTACCATATACCCTACTAATCTGCTCGGGAATTAACCTAAGGTTTGAAGGGGAATCCTAAGTTACCCGAGGAAGTCTCTTGACCTAGCCCCAAAGGCCATTTCTTTGACCTTAGTAAGCCGGTCCCGAGTACTTGCAGCCTTTTCAAACTCTAAATTCTTGGCTTCTGCATTCATTTGCTTCTCAAGTCGCTTAATTTCAGTTGCTAGATCCTTTTCACCCATATCCTCATACCGTGCCCGTTCCTGCTCCACCTGCATCTCGTGGCGCTTCTCTTTGACGTCATAGACCCCATCAATAATGTCCTTGATCCGCTTTTGCACCCCTTTTGGCTCAATTCCATGCAGTTTATTAAAGGCAATTTGCTTCGTTCTCCGCCTCTCGGTCTCTCCCATTGCCCTGCGCATAGAGTCTGTAATCTTGTCTGCATAGAGAATTGCCTTACCGCGTACATTTCGGGCAGCACGCCCAATTGTCTGAATCAGGCTTCGTTCAGATCTCAAAAAGCCTTCTTTATCAGCGTCCAAAATGGCCACTAGAGAAACTTCGGGAATGTCTAAGCCTTCACGCAGCAAGTTAATGCCCACCAATACGTCGAAGACTCCTAAACGTAGGTCACGTAAAATTTCTACTCGCTCTACTGTATCAATATCAGAATGCACATAACGAACCTTTGCTCCATTATCGAAAAGATAATCCGTTAGCTGTTCGGCCATTCTCTTCGTTAAGACGGTCACTAATACACGCTCGCCTACCTTAACTCGCTCATGAATCTGGCTTAACAAATCATCGACTTGTGTACTTGCTGGTAATACTTCAATATCGGGATCGACTAAACCCGTTGGCCTAGCTACCTGCTCCACTACTTGTCCTTGATGAGTACTCTCATAATCGGCAGGTGTCGCAGAAACAAAAATGGTTTGGCGCATCTTGGTTTCAAATTCGGTAAATTTGAGTGGCCGGTTATCCATTGCTGAAGGCAAACGGAATCCAAACTCTACTAAGGTATGTTTACGAGATTTATCGCCGTTATACATTGCATTGAGCTGGCCAATTAAGACATGACTCTCATCTAAGAACATCAACGCATCATTTGGAAGGTAGTCCACTAAGGTCGGCGGGGCCTCGCCTGGCGCAGCGCCAGACAGGTGTCGTGAGTAGTTTTCAATCCCCTTACAGAAACCTAATTCGTTGAGCATCTCTAAATCAAAACGGGTACGCTGTTCGAGACGCTGAGCTTCTACGAGTTTGCCATCTTTAACAAACTCATCTAGGCGAGTACGCAACTCCTCTTTGATTGTTTCAATTGCCTTGAGCACCGTTTCTCGTGGAGTGACATAGTGCGAACTAGGATAGACGGTAAAGCGAGGAATCTTTTGTCGAATTTTTCCTGTCAGTGGATCAAAAAATTGCAGGCTCTCAACCACATCATCAAATAATTCAACCCGTACGGCCAACTCATTGTGCTCAGCTGGGAAAATATCGATAGTGTCGCCGCGTACTCGAAATACCCCACGCTTGAAATCAGTTTCGTTGCGGTCATATTGCATGGCGATGAGTCGCATCAAGATGTCGCGCTGACTCATCTTGTCACCTGGTCGCAATGTCATCACCATGCTGTGATAGTCGCCGGGATTACCAATGCCATAGATTGCCGATACAGTTGCTACGATGATGACATCGCGACGCTCCAGCAAACTCTTCGTTGCTGATAAACGCATCTGTTCAATGTGCTCATTAATAGAAGAATCTTTTTCTATAAATAAGTCACGCTGCGGAACATAAGCTTCTGGTTGGTAATAGTCGTAATAGCTCACGAAATATTCCACTGCATTTTTGGGAAAAAACTCCCTAAATTCGCTATATAACTGCGCCGCCAAGGTCTTGTTCGGGGCAAAAATGATGGCTGGTCGGCCCGTTCTGGCAATCACATTAGCCATAGTGAAGGTTTTGCCTGACCCAGTCACACCTAGAAGTGTCTGAAAGGTTAAACCATCGTCAATCCCCTCAACCAGTGCCTCAATGGCCTGTGGCTGATCGCCTGCTGGGGAGAATGGCTGATAAAGCTGATAAGGCGAGCCCGGGAAAGTCACAAATTTAGCTGGATCTAAGTCATGGCCAGCCTCCCCTAGAGGGTCAGCCTCTGGGGGTTTTTTAGCAAGCTCGACTTCGGAATTTGGAGCAGTTTTGGGCAACTTAGGAGGCATCTCGGATATCATTTCATCTGTGAGTTTTCTTCACAGCGAATTTTGTACAAACAATGATTTTGCCGTTTTTATTTGAAAATAGTTCATTCTTGCTTCAAAACTAGATAACTAATCTGAATTAAGCTGAAATTAACGTCAATTACTACTTCTATAACCTCCTACCTTCCTACAAATGACCCTGTTTTCCTCTGTTCAATTAGCCCCTAAAGATCCTATTTTTGGCCTCACAGAAGCCTATGTTGCCGACCAGCGCCCTGATAAAGTGAACTTAGGCGTCGGCGTGTATTACACCGATGAAGGCAAGGTCCCGCTTTTGAAGGCAGTCATTCAGGCGGAGGAAGCTCATGTTGCAAAACATTCGCCCCGAAGCTACATTCCCATTGAAGGTCCAAACCCCTATAACAGTGCAGTCCAAAATCTATTGTTTGGCGCTGGCTCAGCCCTCATTAAAGATGGTCGCGTAGTCACTGCCGAGTGCCTTGGCGGTACAGGGGCTTTGCGGGTAGGCGCTGACTTTATTAAACGCCTTCATCTCAATGCGCCTTGCGCCATCAGCAATCCAACTTGGGAAAATCACCGAGGCATTTTTGAGTCTGCTGGTTTTGAAGTCATTGAGTACAGCTATTTTGATGGTAAAACCCGAGGTGTTGATTTTGCTGGCATGGTGAAATCCTTAGAGTCTTTCCCAAAGAACACTACAGTCTTGTTGCATGCTTGCTGCCACAACCCGACTGGTGCGGATATTACCGAGTCACAATGGCATCAGGTGATTGATATTTGCAAAACTAAGAGCTTAATTCCCTTCTTGGATATGGCCTACCAAGGTTTTGCAGTAGGAATTGAGCAGGATGGTATCGCTGTGCGTCTTTTTGCAGAATCAGGCATGTCTTTCTTTGTTTCTAGCTCATTCTCTAAATCATTTTCGCTATATGGTGAGCGAGTAGGCGCTTTGTCGATCGTGACACAAAATAAAGATGAATCTACTCGTGTCATGTCTCAATTAAAACGCATCATTCGTACAAATTATTCCAATCCACCAACCCATGGTGGAGCAATTGTGGCTGCAGTTTTAAATACACCAGAACTACGTACCCTCTGGGAAGATGAGCTCTCGCAGATGCGTGATCGCATTAAGGCAATGCGTCATGGTCTAGTTGAAAAATTAGCTGCTGCAGGAGTGAAACAAGATTTTGCTTTTATTGAACAGCAGCGTGGCATGTTTTCATACTCAGGGTTAACAGCTGAGCAAGTAGAACGCTTACAGAAAGAAGATGGTATTTACGCCCTTTCCACTGGACGCATTTGTGTTGCAGCGCTTAATACAAAAAATGTTGATAAAGTAGCCAAAGCAATCGCCCGCGTCTTAGCGTAATAAGCGGATATACTGAATTACCGGAGGCAGCATGCTATATCAGTTACACGAATTTCAAAAAGCTTTACTTCAACCCGTGAGTTCATGGGCGCGAGCTGCCTCTGAAGCATTTATTAATGCATCAAATCCTGCCTCAAAGGTTCCTGGTTCTGAGCGTTTAGCAGCAAGCTATGAATTACTTTATCGCCTAGGTAAAGATTACAAGAAGCCTGAATTTGGAATCCGTGCGGTTCCTGCTCATGGTCGCGAAGTCGCGATTCATGAGATCACCACCTTAGCAAAACCATTTTGCAATCTGGTTCGTTTCAAGCGCTACTCTGATGATGTTGAAGTCATTAAAAAATTAAAGGATGATCCGGTAGTGCTGGTAGTCGCTCCAATGTCTGGCCATCATGCGACTTTATTACGTGATACGGTTCGCACTCTATTACAAGATCACAAGGTTTACATTACCGACTGGATTGATGCCCGTATCGTTCCAGTGGAAGATGGTGAATTTAGCCTAGATGACTATGTGCATTACATCCAAGAATTCATCCGCACTATTGGTGCAAAAGATCTACATGTCATTTCTGTATGCCAACCTACTGTTCCTACTTTGGGGGCGATTTCTTTAATGGCTTCAGCTGGTGAAGCCATTCCTGCATCCATGATTATGATGGGTGGACCAATTGATGCACGCAAGTCGCCAACTGCAGTTAATGACTTGGCAGATCAAAAATCTTATAGGTGGTTTGAAAGTCACGTCATTTATAACGTGCCTCCAAACTATCCTGGAGCTGGTCGCCGAGTCTACCCAGGCTTTTTACAGCACACTGGCTTTCTTGCCATGAATCCACAAAACCATGTGCAATCTCACTGGGATTATTTTCAAAATCTCGTACGAGGCGATGAACAAGATGCCGAAGCTCATATCCGCTTCTATGATGAGTACAACGCCGTACTGGATCTAGATGCTGGGTTCTATTTGGATACTATTAAGACCGTATTCCAAGACTATGCTCTACCTAATGGCACCTGGAAAGTAGCTGGGGAATTAGTTAAACCACAAGATATTAAAAAAACTGCTCTGCTAACTATAGAAGGTGAGCTTGATGATATCTCTGGTAGTGGTCAGACGCGTGCAGCACATGCACTTTGTACCGGTATTGCAAAAGATGATAAAGCTCATTATGAAGTTACTGGTGCCGGCCACTATGGCATATTTGCTGGACGTCGCTGGCGCGAAAAGGTTTATCCAAAAATCTCGGCTTTTATTCGCTCTCATCAGTCCAGTAAAAAATCCTCCACACGTAATAAAGCTGCATAAATTAGAGGCTCTTATGAGCCTCTAATTTGTAGAGGAACTTTTAACCAACTCACATGAATCAAGCGAACGACCTGACCGATCGCTTGGAAGATGCACTTCCTCAAACGCAGTGCACTAAATGTGGCTACCCAGATTGCCGTGCTTATGCTGAGGCAATGTCAACAGGAACGGTACTCCCAAACCGCTGTCCACCTGGTGGGGTAGTGGGTATTACTCGCTTGAGTAAAATTCTGACTCCGATATATCCTCAAGATGCCTTTGAATTACACCCAACCATTGATCCTGATTGCGGCAAAGAGCGCCCTAGACCTGTTGCTCTGATTGACTCAAAAAAATGTATTGGTTGTACTTTATGTATTCAGGCTTGCCCAGTAGATGCAATCGTAGGCGCCTCAAAACAAATGCATATTGTCTTAACTGAATGGTGTACGGGTTGCGATCTTTGTATTCCACCATGTCCAGTTGACTGTATTAGCATGATCGACGTTACAGAAAGTAAAACTGGTTGGGATGCTTGGACCCCTGAATTAGCAGAAGTTTCGCGTCATCGATATCACAATCGTGAACAGCGATTAGATCGAGAGATAAAAGATAATGATGAGCGCCTAACTAAGAAAGCTGCTGCAAAATTAGCTGCAGTGAATGCTGAGCAACCTCTATCCGATGAGGCAAAAGCAGAACAAGAGCGAAAACGCACCATCATCGCCGCTGCTATTGCAAGGGCACAAGCAAAAAAATGATGAACCCAGAAAAGCGGCGTGCTTTTTTTGAACAACTAAAAGCTAATAATCCCAAACCAGAAACTGAGCTGGAGTACAGCTCGCCATTTGAGCTATTGATTGCAGTACTACTATCCGCACAAGCAACTGATATTTCCGTTAACAAAGGAACTAGAAAACTTTTTAAGATCGCCAATACCCCACAAGCACTTCTAGATCTTGGTGAAGAAGGTGTGCGCCCATATATTCAACATATTGGTTTATTTAACTCTAAGGGAAAGCATATTCAAGAGACATGCCGCCTCTTGATTGAAAAGCATGATGGTGAAGTTCCACAAATACGCGAAGAACTTGAGGCTTTGCCAGGCGTGGGCAGAAAGACAGCAAATGTGATTTTAAATACTGCTTTTGGCCAAGCTACTATTGCTGTAGATACCCATATTTTTCGAGTATCCAACCGCACAGGCTTAGCCCCTGGTAAAGACGTTGTGCAAGTAGAACAACAGTTATTGAAACGAGTGCCAAAAGAATATTTACTTGATGCCCATCATTGGCTAATACTGCATGGTAGGTATACATGCAAAGCGCGCAGTCCAGATTGCGCACAATGTATTGTTGAGCCTTTATGTGGCTTTAAACAAAAAACTGGAAAAGGAAAAGTTCGTGGCGATATTTAATCCAAGCCGTGAAGAGGTGCGCCGTTTTTTCTGTAACACATGGAAAAAGAAGACCGATAATCACATCCTTGACTCAATGGAAAGTCTAGCGGGTGATTGGATGGCACTACATCCTGAGTACCATCAGCTACTGACAGATCCCGAAGGCGCCCTAGGACAAGATTACACTCCTGAGCGTGGCGAAACCAATCCATTCTTACACCTCTCGATGCATCTCTCTATTAGTGAGCAGATCTCCATCGATCAACCCACTGGTATTCGTGAAATTGCAGAAAAACTGACTAAAACATTAGGTTCAGAACATGAAGCTCAGCATCGCATCATGGAATGCCTTGGACAAGTCATGTGGGAGGCACAGCGTGAAGGAAAAGCACTTGATCCTGAAAGCTATCTAGAATCTCTCAAAAAACTGGTTTAGAAAGCTTACTGTCTAGACTGGTTCAAACAGGTGGGTTTTTTGACCATCTTGAGTCTCCTGAAATACCACCCTAACTTTTTGACCAATGCGAATCGTATCAAAATCACAATTCGTCAGATGCGTCAGTAAAGAAATGCCTTCATTTAATTTCACATATGCCATGGCGAAGGGAACTTCTACCCCACGCCTCATCACGGTATAGGAATAAATTTCTCCAAGACCCTGAGACTCAACCCAAGTCGTCTCATTACTTCCACAATGAGGACAAATAGAGCGCGGGTAGTAGTGAGACTCTTTACAGCTATTACATAACTTCAGAATGAGTCTATTTTCTTGAGCAGCATCCCAAAAAGGTTTATTTTCTGGGTTACTAATTGGACTTGGTAGGCGATGCTCTTGAGTCATTGCAATCTTCCCATAATTAGTGCCGCTGCACCGTGACGCGTTCCTAAAGCTCCACCAATTCCTGAAGCAAGGGCAAACTCTAAGCTGGGAACTTGCACTGCTGGATGAGCCTCTCCCCGTAACTGTCTTACTGCTTCAATCACCTTTGTCATACCACCGCGATTTGCAGGATGGTTGTTGCACAAACCACCGCCATCGGTATTAAAGGCCAATCTTCCTTTGCCAGAAATTAACTGACCTCCTTCAACAAAACGGCCACCCTCACCTTTTTTGCAAAACCCTAAATCTTCTAGCTGAATTAATACCGTAATGGTGAAGCTATCGTAAATTGAAGCGTATCGAATTTGTTCTGGTGTCAATTTAGCTTCTGCAAATATACGGGGTGCCACCCAAGCTAGACCTGAATAGGTTAAGTCAACCTTACCACCCATTTGACCTTTAGTCGTTTCGCCAGCGCCCATCATCGTAATCACTGGCTTCTTTAATGTCTTAGCAATATCGGGATGCACCACAATAAGAGCTCCACCACTATCCGTTACCACACAGCAATCTGCTCGATGTAATGGATCAGCAATCATCGGGGAATTTAAAACATCCTCTACTGTGAGCACATCCTTAAGCATGGCATTTGGATTATGCTGGGCATGATGTGAGGCTGCGACTTTAATCCATGCTAACTGTTCACTAGTAGTACCAAACTCGTACATATGTCGCATTGCGCACATCGCATAAGTATTTAATGGTGCTGGTGAATACGGTTTCTCAAATGCAAAATCTGGCGCATTGGCGTATTGACTTCTGACCTGTGTCCCACTAGATCCCTCAGACTTAGGACGGCCAGCTAAGGTAATTAATGCTACCTTACACTGCCCCTGAGCAATAGCACGCGCAGCATGGTTAACATGGGTGAGATAAGAAGAGCCGCCGGTATCTGTTGAATCTAAGTAGCTTAACTTTTTTAAACCTAAGTAGTCAGCCATCGAAACAGTACCCATACCTGGGGCATCACCAGCGCAAAAATAGGCATCCACATCATTGAGCGTAAGACCTGCGTCTAATAGGGCACCTTGTGCAACCTCAGCATGTAACTGTGCCACTGTATGGTCTGGTGCCACGCGGAGTGGATGTTCATATATGCCTGCAATACAAGCATTGGTCGCAAAAGACATATCTCTTACCTAAAAATTGAATAAGGGCTTAATCGACCGTGACATTAGACTGAGCAATCAGCTTACGCCATCTCTCAATTTCAGATTTGATAAATTGCGAAAATTGATCTGCAGTTCCTGGCATTGGATCGGCACCTTGTGCAATTAATTTATCTTTAAATTTGGGATCAGCGAGGATGGACTGCAGCTCTTTATTCAAGCGATTACGAATATTGTCAGGTAAGTTAGCTGGTGCAACCAAGCCATACCAGGTTGCCATGTCATACCCAGGCAAGCCCGACTCTGCAATCGTGGGCACATTTGGCGCAGCTGCTGAACGTTTAGCGGTTGTGACGCCCAGAGCACGGAGATTGCTCGCTTTTACTTGTGGTAATCCACTCGGCAGGTTTGGAAAGCTCATGTCCACTTGCCCAGAAATCACATCAGGCATAGCGCTACCAGTTCCCTTATAGGGGATATGCACCATATCAATCTTTGCCATTTTCTCGAATAGTACCGCTGAGAGATGAACCGAGGTTCCGCTACCACTAGAAGCAAAAGTCAGTTTTCCAGGATTAGCTTTACCCGCAGCAATCAATTCGCCCACTGTTTTATAGGGAGAACTCATCGGTACCACCAAGATATTGGGCGCAGAAAATACGCTGCCAATAGCTGTGAAATCTTTCACTGGGTCATAGGATAAATTTTTGTATAAGGAAACATTTACTGCTTGACCAATAGAAGGAAAGTACAGCACATAACCATCACCTGGCGCCCGCGCAACAAAATCAGCAGCGATATTGCCATTCGCACCTGGTTTATTTTCTACAACAACTGGCTGACCTAAACGTGTTGATAAGCCTTCTGCCAATGCTCGTCCTACAGTGTCAGCTGCCCCACCAGGAGAGAAACCGACGATTAAGCGAATAGGTTTATTAGGGTAGTTGCTCACAGGCTCGGCAGCAAAGGACAGGCTTGAGCTAAAACTAACAGCCACTAGAGCCAAATAGGAGAAATACTTCTTCATTGCTTAATCATCCTTTTTAAGGGAACTCCACTCAACTCTTGTAGATCTTCAAAACTTAATCCCTCTACCCAATCGACTGCAACCAATCCATCTGGGGTGACAGCGATAGTCGCTAAGTCTGTATAGACACAATCAACAGCTTCAAGTGCCGTTAATGGATAGGTACATTCCTGAACAAATTTGGACTCACCAGACTTCGTAAGATGCTCCATCATTACGAATAGTTTCTTAGCGCCTAATGCCAAATCCATAGCGCCGCCTACAGCCGGGATTGCTTTTGGATCACCAGTGCGCCAATTGGCAATATCCCCTTTGACGGAAACTTGAAATGCGCCAAGTACGCAAATATCAATATGGCCACCCCGAATCATCACAAATGAATCTGCATGGTGGAACAGGGAAGCGCCAGCCAAGATGGTAACGGGCTGTTTACCGGCGTTAACTAACTCTTCATCAATTTCATCACCCTGAGCCAAAGGGCCCATTCCCAATAAACCATTTTCACTATGCAAGATAATTTCACGATCAGAGGGTAGATAGTTAGAGATTGTCATTGGCTGACCAATGCCCAGATTGACGTGAGCACCATCTGGAATATCTTGCACAATTTGCTTAGCGATATCAGCCGTACTACGTTTTTTTACTTGAGAAAGATCAATCATGACTTGCCTCCAGCTAACACAACACGCTTAACAAAAATTCCTGGTGTCACAATGATTTCGGGATCTAATTTGCCCAACTCAACGATTTCATTCACCTGTGCAATCGTGCAACGAGCAGCAGTTGCCATAATGGGCCCAAAGTTTCTGCCAGTACCATGGTAGACAAGGTTACCCCAGCGGTCACCTTTGTCTGCCTTGATTAAGGCATAGTCTGCCTTAATTGCTTTTTCAAAAATATGATTTACACCATCAATTACGCGAGTGTCTTTTCCTGCTGCTAATTCAGTACCAAATCCAGTAGGCGTATAAAAACCACCTATACCTGCTCCACCTGCACGAATCCGTTCGGCAAGAGTACCCTGGGGAACCAACTCTAACTCAATTTTTCCTGCACGATAAAGATCGTCAAATGCGCCTGATTCTGGCTGTCTTGGAAAGGAGCAAACCATTTTCTTAACATGGCCAGCATTAATTAATTTTGCAATACCGACGCCTTGATTACCAGCATTATTACTAACCAATGTAAGCTCTTTTGCGCCCTGCTCTACTAGTGCATCCAATAAATAAATAGGTAAGCCAGCACCACCAAATCCTGAAATTAAAATGGTTGAGCCATCTGTAATGTCTCGCAAAGCCTCAGTCACACTGGAGCTAATTTTCTGAATCAATTCGTGTCTCCATCTCTATAAATTTTTATTATGTTTGCTGCAAGCGGCCTATGACCTCATACCCTCTAATGTAATCCAATTAGAGTAAAGGTCTGATTTTTCTCACAAAATCAAGGGCTGATGGACCATCTCCATGAATACAAAGGGTATCTGCCTGGACCTTGACGACACTTCCGTCAAGCGCAACTACCTCGCTCTTATTTACCATTCGTAATACCTGCTTGATGGCCTCATCTTCCGTCTCAATCAAGGCATTAGCCTGCTTACGAGGAACCAAATACCCTTCAGGGGTATAGCGCCGATCCGCAAATACCTCTTGCCATAGTGGCACACTAACTTCCTGCGCGGCCTCTACAAAACAACTTGAGGCCAAGCCATACAAAATAATCCCATCACCTAAATCTTTAATCGCGTGGGCTATTGCACGCGCTGAATTGATATCTTTCGCTGCTTGGTTATAAAGAGCACCGTGCGGCTTTACATGATGTAACTTTCCACCTTGTGCATGAATGAACGCTTGTAATGCCCCGGCTTGATAAAGGACATAGTTATAAGCATCATTAGGCGTAATCGCCATTTCTCGCCTACCAAATCCAAGTAAATCAGGCAGGCTGGGATGAGCGCCTATATAAACATTTTTCTCTATAGCAGCTGCTACAAGATTTTTCATTCGCTCAGGATCACCTGCGTGCCAACCACAAGCAATATTAGTTGAGTCAATGTAGTCTAGGAGCGTAAAATCATCCCCCATTTCCCAGACACCAAAACCCTCACCCATATCGCTATTAAGATCAATTGTTCTTTTCATGATTTATCCAAAAGAATAGCTTCTAGAGTATCCAATGTTTTTTCCTGCTCAGTGAAATAGATTGTATTGATCTGATCAGCTTCTTCAAGTGTAACGGGTACAAATTGGATTTTGCTACCAGGTCTCAATTGAGCTAAGCTTGACCGCTCTGAGCTAATCGTCTCGAGTAAACGGGGATATCCACCAGTTGTGGCATGCTCAGCCAACATTAAGATCGGCTGTCCAGATGGGGGTAATTGAATAGTCCCAAAACAAATTCCTTGTGATGCAATTCCGCTCATTGGTTTTGAGATTTTAAAATCGCTATCTAAACGCATCCCCATTCGATTACTTTGAGATGAGACTGACCATGTCGTCTTCCAAAGTAAAGCTTGTTCTGCTGAACTGAGTAGGTTGAAATGTATGCTTGGTATAGCTTTAATCATTTGGATTAATTTGCCTGGTAAGGCTGGTGATGCAATTGACCATTTAGGATAATTCAAGCCTGAGTGGTTTAAATTTTTAAATAGCGATTTTTCCTGAGCAAGATGAGCTTGAGGCAAATACAAAAAGTCTCCTTTTTGCACTACCTTTTCTCCTATACCTGCACTCAAATGAGAGCCGCGGCCGCCTAAAACAAACTCACTCTCAATGCCCCCACTAATCGCCAAGAAAATACGATAGCCTTGTGTCATAGAGGCAAAGCTGAGTATTTGATCTTTGCGAATATGTACTGGTCGATTGCCTGGGAAAGATTGTCCGTCTATTAATCCCAAACACTGCGCACCCACCCATGCAACCCAGGTATCCTGATGAAATAAAAGCTTTGGACCAGTGCCTGTAATCTCTAATCCTGCAAGATCTTCTGGATTACCTAACAAGGCATTAGCGAGACGCGCACTTTCTTTATCCATGGGCCCGCCTGCGCTTAATGCTAAGTGTGCAAATCCATAACGTGGCTGCCCTTGAATGGTCGTTAATAGACCAGGGCTAAGAACCTCAATAGCGCTATTCTTTGAAATACTGCTCACTTTATGTTGAGAAGCCTTCGCCTCTTGTGCCAGAGTAATTTTATTAAATTCATTCAAATCAATTTCAATAAACTCCAGACGATCTCCTGGATTTAATAGACTTGGCCGTTCATTTCTGGGATCAAAAAGAATATCTGGTGTTCTTCCAATCACATTCCAACCCCCTGGGGTTGGCTTTGGATAAATACCTGTTTGTAATTCTGCAATAGCCACTGAACCTTTAGGGACGGTAGTTCTTGGTGATTCAAGACGTGGCAACCTCAAACTAGGATCGAGACCACTACAGTATGGAAATCCAGGCATGAACCCTAAAATATCAACCCGAATCTCTGAATTTTTGTGCCGATTAATAAACTCTCTCAATGGAAGCTTACATTTTTCTGCACTTGCTACTAAATCAGGTGCTAATTCTGGGTCATAACAAACTCGCACACGATGAACAATCTCATTTTCAATAGTGACTTTTTTATCTTTATGTAAGCTCTCCAGTAAAACTTCAATCTGTGCACGTGCTACAGCGCGAGTTGCTTGATAGTCCGTATTTTCAAAATGAAGGCTAATGAAAAGACTATCCATACCAGGGATCGTATCTTTAAGCCATCTAGGAGAAACCGAGAATAAGAGAGCGCATAGCTGATGAATACAACTCAAAGGGTCTACAGATTCTCTAAAATCGAGCAAGAGAGCAGCATCACCCAAGTTAAGGATGTCAATTTTCCCAGCAACCTTCTTCAATCTTTTTAACTGCATCGAACTTACTTAATTTCTTTTTGCATTACTTGATCTGGTAACCAAGTCACTAACTCAGGCCAGATCGTAACTAATGCCACTGCTAACACCATCATGGCAAAAAACGGTAAAGAAACTTTCGCAATGTAGTTACTATCCTTGCCAGTCATACTTTGAAGCACAAATAAATTAAATCCAACTGGAGGAGTAACCTCCGCAATTTCTACTAAGAGAATCACAAAAATACCAAACCATACTAAATCAAAACCAGCTGCTTGAACCATCGGTAATACAGTCACTGTAGTTAAAGCAATCATTGAAATACCATCTAAAGCAGTACCAAGCAGGATGTAGATAGTAGTCAGCACAAGAATGAGTACCCATGGTGATAATTGCAAACTCTGCACCCACTCTGCCAAACCCCTTGGAATTCCGGTATAGCTCATCACAATGGATAGGAATGAAGTAGCCCCTAGTACAAACATGATCATCGCAGTAAGGCGTGTGGCAGATAATAGGCTTTGCCAAAAATTGGTCCAAGAAAGATTACGACCAGCTGCAGCAAGCACTAAAGAGCCCACCACTCCATATGCAGCAGCCTCAGTAGCCGTAGAGTAGCCAGCTAACATCAACCAAGCAATGAAAATAATTAATGCGGTGCATGGCATTAATTGACCAATTGAATATAGGCGTTGCTGCAGAGTATATTTTTCTGCAGGAGGAGTTTTATCGGGATTGAGTAAGGCCCACACAATGATGTAGCCTGAAAATAGACCCATCAATATTGCAGCAGGAATAAATCCTGCCAAGAAGATGCGGATAATGGATTGATCCGCTGCAACCGCATAAACCACCATCGTTATTGAAGGTGGGATCAAAATCCCTAAAGTACCTGCGCAAGATAAAGATCCAAGGGTGATCTTTTCATCGTAACCACGCTTAGTTAATTCTGGTAATGCAGACTTTGCAATCGTTGCACAGGTAGCAGCAGATGAACCAGAAACAGAACCAAAAATACCGCAGCCCAAAATATTTACGTGCATTAATCTACCCGGTAACCAATTTAACCATGGTGACAGACCTGTAAACATTTGCTCTGATAACTTAGTCCTAAATAGAATCTCACCCATCCACACAAACAAAGGTAGTGCAGCTAAGGTGTAGGAAGAGCTAGAATTCCACCAAACATTAGCCAGGTTCATCAAGGTGTCTTTATCAGAGAAAAACACGAGCCCAAACCAAGCAGTGATTGCCACTCCAGCTGGAATCCAAATGCCAATTAGAAGCAAAAAGAACATCAGCAGAATCAAAATGAGAGCGATAAAGATGATACTCACAGGGTCTCTCCAAAATCACCCGCTGATAAGCGATCCTCAGCCATTTGTTGATAACGAGGTTTACCGCCTTTAATTACCCTCATCAGTTCATCGACTACAGCTAAGAAAAATATTAGGCAGCCTATTGCAGTAAAAATTTGTGGGATCCATAAGGGCACAATGATTTGCCCTTGCGAAACATCATTGAAGTCCCAGCTTTGGTATACAAATAGAGTGAAGGCTGTGAGCGCAAATAAACAAAAGCCGGACATCACTACTAAGCCAATGATTTCTAGGCGCTTTCTCCACTCAGGACCTAGAGCTCCCAAAAAGATTTCGACCCGCACAATACCGCCATGCTGAAAGGTCTGGCCCAGAATCAAGAAAGCAGATGCAGCACATAGCCAAGCTATCAGATCATCAGCACCGCGTAAATTAATTCCGAATTCACGCGATAAAGACATCGACACCATCAAAATACAAACACTAAGAATACATAAGGCCGCCAGTGCGGCGGCCCCTTGCATCAAGCCATCTAAAAGACGACCATAAAAACTTCGTGATGCTTGCATCAATTTTACTTCTTAAATTCTTCGATGATTTTTTGACCCTCATCACCTGCAGAACGAATCCACTCAGCAACCATAATACGACCTACCCTGTCTAAATCATTCTTTAACTGTGGGGATGGCTTTTGAACAGTCATACCATTCTTTGCCAAGGTCTCGTTAAAGCCCTTTGTTTTTTCTTCAGATATTCTGGTGCCGCGCTTTTCTGCTTCGGCACAAGCCTTTAGCAAAGCAGTTTGTGTTGGCTTATCCAGAGACTCGAATGCTTTTTGATTAATCATCAATATATTCTTGGGCAACCAAGCATCTACTTCGTAGTAATACTTCAAACTTTCCCAAGCTTTGATATCCACTCCAGTAGCTCCGGAGGTCATCATGGAGTTAATCGTGCCGGTTGCCATTGCTTGAGCCAAATCTGCTACTTGAACAGTGACTGGCTGCGCCCCTACAATTTCAGCAATCTTAGAGGTAGCTGGGTTATAGGCTCTCCACTTCAAGCCCTTCATGTCTGCACCAGAATTAATGGGGTTCTTGGAATACAAACCTTGTGGTGGCCAAGGAACTGCATAGACGACCTTTATCCCCTGCTTTTGCATAGCAGCTTCAGTAGCATTTTTAGAAAGCTTCCAAAGTTTTGCAGATTCTTTATAGCTAGTAGCTAAGAATGGAATAGAGTCCACTCCAAAAATAGGATTCTCGTTAGCCAGCACAGAGATCAACACTTCACCCATTTGCGCTTGACCTGTTTGAACTGCACGTTTAATGCCATTAGCAGGAAATAAAGAGCCATTCGGATGAACAACGATCTTGAGTTTGCCATCTGTAGCCTTATCCACATCGGCAGCTAACTGCTGTAAGTTTTCAGTATGGAAGTTACTAACTGGGTAAGCGCTTGCCAGATCCCATTTCGTTTGTGCATTGACGTTAACAGCGAATATGGCCATCGAGGCAATAATCCAATGCCTCGATTTTCCGAATAAACAATCACTCATTTCTATCTCCTAGCGAGTATTGGTGAAAATATCTTAAACTGTTAATGCTGAATGCTATCAATACTAATATAACTTAGAAATCCGGCTTCTTATCACATTGGGAAGCTCTTCTGCAGCCTTCTGTCGATCGGCTAGCATGGATATAGGGGTTTCCCGAATCCTTGGAGACCAAACTGAGCCCGGAAAGAAAACATCCTCTGTAAAGCGCGGAATGACATGCCAATGAATGTGAGGAACCATATTCCCTAGCGAGGCAAGATTCATTTTAGTGGGCTTCATCACTTGGCGGATGGCATCCTCCACCACAAAAACCAAATTCATCAAATGTTCTCGCTCACTGTAAGTGAGATCCGTCATCTCAGATGCATGATGATTCCATAGGACTCGGCAAAATCCAGGTAAATCGGCATCATTAACAGTGATGATCCTGCAGTCATCACCACGCCAAATTAATTGACCCTCTTCTGGTTTTAGCTCAGCGCAAAATATGCAATTCTTCATGTCATGAATGTAAACGAAAACGGCACCTAAGTCACCCTGATGAGGTCAATTAGATACCGCGGCAGTATTGGTACTACTGCTATTACAGACTACTTAGGGATTCTCATTAGTGGAACTGCTCTTCCTCAGTCGAACCAGTCAATGCTGTTACAGAAGATTTGCCACCTTGAATCACTGTCGTTACATCATCAAAGTAGCCAGTACCTACTTCCTGTTGATGTGAAACAAAGGTATATCCACGATCACGTGCAGCAAATTCTGGCTCTTGAACTTTCTCAACATAAGCAGTCATTCCACGCTTAGTGTAGTCCTGCGCCAAGTCGAACATGTTGTACCACATCGAATGAATGCCTGCGAGAGTAATAAATTGATATTTATAACCCATTGCACCTAGTTCACGCTGGAACTTTGCAATCGTTGCATCGTCTAAGTTTTTCTTCCAATTGAAAGAGGGTGAACAATTGTAAGCAAGCATCTTGCCAGGAAACTTTGCACGAATGGCTTCAGCAAACTGACGAGCAAAATCAAGATCAGGAGTACCCGTTTCACACCACACCATATCTGCATAGGCGGCGTAAGCTAAGCCACGGGAGATCGCTTGACCCAGGCCTTTACGAGTTTTGTAGAAGCCTTCTGGTGTGCGCTCACCAGTTAAGAATGGCTTGTCATTCTCATCATAATCAGAGGTTAATAAATCAGCGGCCTCAGCATCGGTGCGAGCTAAGATAATAGTTGGTACACCCATCACATCAGCAGCTAAACGAGCTGAGATCAACTTTTGTACCGATTCTGCAGTGGGCAATAAAACCTTACCGCCCAAGTGGCCGCACTTCTTCACGGAAGACAATTGGTCCTCAAAATGAACTCCGGCAGCGCCCTGCTTGATCAACGCTTTACTTAATTCAAATGCATTGAGTACGCCACCAAAACCTGCTTCAGCATCAGCCACGATGGGAGCAAAGTACTCGATATAAGCAGGATCGCCCTTATGAATCCCTTTAGCATTTTGAATCTCATCAGCGCGTTGGAATGAATTGTTAATACGCTCAACCATTTTTGGTACTGAATCTACTGGGTAGAGTGATTGATCTGGATACATGGCTGCATATGAATTTCCGTCAGCAGCAACTTGCCAACCAGATAAGTAAATCGCCTGAATACCAGCCTTAACTTGTTGCATTGCCTGACCACCAGTCAATGCACCTAAACAGTTTATGTAAGCTTCGTTGTTTACCAGCTCCCATAATCTTTCAGCACCATGCTTAGCTAAAGTATGTTCAATCTTTAATGAACCGCGCAAACGAACTACATCTTCTGCGGTATAGCCACGCCTAATACCTTTCCAACGTGGATTGGTATCCCAATCTTTTTGTAGTGCTGCGATTTCTGCTTTGCGGTCTGCCATTTTTTTCTCCCTAAGTTAAACAAGTACTTCCAATATTGAGATGCTAAAGACCAATTGAAGTCTTATGTCTTATATAAGAGTTTAGAAGCTTCAAAAATGGATGCAAGTAGAAAATCAGTATTTTTTGGAAGTATTTAGTTATTAATATTCAATCACTTACAATTTATTTTTTGTAATGTGGAATATCAAATCATTGCTCGAAACGGGATGACCCAATGAATGGTGCGCTGCATTTTATGCAGGGAGATGGCTTTTCATGTTATGAAATCTGTATCAGCTAGATCAAGCTGTTTTTGGACGAATACTAGAAGCAACCTTAAAAGTAGTCAGGATGATCATGCATTGAAAAAGAGCAATACCTAAAAACAAAATTCTCGGTAAGCCTGCGTCCATCAAGAAACCAAAGATAAATGGTCCGAGTGCTGCCCCAAGATCAATCCCAGAATACACAACTCCATATACCCTACCCGAAACACCCTGAGGAGTTGCTGACTTAATTAAAAGATCACGCGATGGCCCAACAAGACCATAGCTCAGTCCAATCACAATAAATAAAACGGGGATCACGCTGGAAGAAATCCAACCCGTTGCAATCAGTAAACTCATCAGAACGCTGACTGATAAGCAGGTGGTGACGATGCGTTCGGGTGTCTGTAACTTTGCAGCAAAATATCCACCTAATAAAACTCCTACAGCACTTCCTAAAGCTAATAAAGTAATAAAGTAACTGCTGACACTAATTGCGATGTCATAAATTGCGTTTAATGCACTCGGTGCGAAAGACTGCAAGCTAGAAGTTGCAGCCATACTAAAGAAAAAGAAAAGCCAACAAAACCAAACAGCTGGTAGCCTTAAGAAGGCAAATGGGCTGGCAGGCATGCTGCCTGGGTTTGCAGCCTGAGCACTCGCATGGCTTTCTGCACGACGTCCCTGAACATCATCGATCAGCTTGTCTCGATTCCAATACAGAATTAACAGAACAATGACTTCCAATAAAGCAGCGGCTAAAAAAGCAATGCGCCAATCGGAAAGTTGTGCGATACCTACCATAAATGCTGGGGCAGCTGCCCATCCGAGATAACCAGTCACGCCATGCATTGAATAGGCGTAGGGCAAATTAGGTGGGGATATTTTGTGATTAATTAAGGTGTAATCCACTGGATGAAATATTCCATTTCCACAACCAGCAATCACGGCACCTAATATGAGCATCCAATAGCCATTACTTTGAGAGTAAGTAAGTGCTGCCAGTGCAAGCAGACCAACACCAATAAATAAAACTGGTCTAGCCCCAATCCGATCTACCAGAAAGCCTGAGCTTGCCTGCACTCCACAAGACACTATAAAGAACACCGACATCAGCAAGCCTAGTTCGGCATAACTCAATGCGAATGCGTCCTTAAGCCATGGGAACATAGGCGGAAGGATTAAATGAAAGAAGTGGGAGCTACCGTGAGCCAGACTAATAAGAGCAATCACCCGGACATCACTGTAGCGCCTGATTTGCGCAACAGTCATGAACCAAGTTTACTGGCGCAGGAAAAATCCTGCTTATTTGCTGCAGTGCTTCTAAAGCTTAGTGCACTTGGCGAGTAAAGCTAAAGTCGCCTTTTTTATCTACATCCACTGGGACAACATCCTTAGGTCCGAATGTACCTTCTAAGATCATCTTAGAAACGGGGTTCTCAATATGCTGCTGAATGGCACGCTTGAGCGGTCTCGCTCCGTAGATGGGATCAAAACCAACCTCTGCAATCTTATTCAAAGCTGCATCGCTGACCTCAAGTTGCATATCAACTTTTGCTAAACGATCAGATAGATTCTTGAGCAGGATCTTAGCGATATTGGCAATATTAGCTTTATCTAGACCATGGAACACCACAATCTCATCAATTCTGTTTAAGAACTCTGGACGGAAATGACTTTTTAGCTCTTCAAATACAGCCTCTTTGATCTCTGATTGCTTCTTATTAGTCATTGACTGAATTAAGTGTGAGCCAATGTTACTAGTCATCACAATCACAGTATTTTTAAAGTCAACTGTACGCCCTTGACCATCAGTCAAGCGGCCGTCATCCAATACTTGTAACAACACATTAAATACATCTGGATGGGCTTTCTCAATTTCATCAAATAAAATCACACTATAGGGATGACGACGTACTTTTTCAGTGAGATATCCACCTTCTTCGTAGCCAACATAACCAGGAGGCGCGCCAAGTAAACGAGCCACACTATGTTTTTCCATGAACTCACTCATATCAATTCGAACAAGATGATCCTCGCTATCGAATAAGAAGCCTGCTAATGCTTTACAGAGTTCAGTTTTACCCACACCAGTAGGGCCCAAGAATAAGAATGAGCCATAGGGACGATTCTCTTCAGATAAGCCAGCACGCGAGCGACGAATGGCATCAGATACTGCACGAATTGCTTCCTCTTGCCCAACCACGCGCTTATGCAGCAACTCCTCCATCTTCAGAAGTTTATCGCGCTCACCTTGTAACATCTTTGATACGGGAATGCCTGTCGCACGAGAAACGACTTCTGCGATTTCTTCTGCGCCAACTTGTGTACGCAAAAGTTTATTTTTAACTACTCCATCTTTATTAGCCTTGGCTTCAGCTGCTGCTGCAGACTTTAGCTTAGCCTCTAACTCTGGTAATTTACCGTACTGTAGCTCAGCAACTTGCTCTAACTTACCTTCACGTTGCAGTTTGGTGATATCAGCACGAACTTTCTCAATCTCTTCCTTAAGATGAGCAGCGCCCAATACGGCACCCTTTTCTGCCTTCCAGATCTCCTCTAAATCAGCATACTCCGCCCCTAAGCGCTTGATCTCATCTTCAATCAATCCAAGACGTTTTTGGGAGGCTTCATCTTTCTCTTTTTTCACTGCCTCACGCTCGATCTTCAACTGAATCAGGCGGCGCTCTAATTTATCCATCACTTCTGGCTTGGAGTCGATCTCCATCCGAATGCGTGAGCCTGCCTCATCAATCAGATCAATCGCTTTATCCGGTAAGAAACGATCTGTGATGTAGCGATGCGATAACTCAGCAGCAGCCACAATAGCTGGATCAGTGATCTCAATTCCATGATGTAACTCATAACGTTCTTGCAAACCACGTAAGATCGCAATGGTTGCTTCAACAGTAGGTTCCTCAACCATCACTTTTTGGAAGCGTCGCTCTAAAGCAGCGTCTTTCTCAATGTACTTACGATACTCATCTAAGGTAGTTGCGCCAATACAATGTAATTCACCGCGAGCTAACGCTGGCTTGAGCATATTGCCTGCATCCATAGCACCATCGCCCTTACCAGCACCTTCCATGGTATGAATCTCATCAATAAAGATAATGGTTTGACCTTCGTCCTTAGCTACATCACTGAGCACTGCTTTTAAGCGCTCTTCAAACTCTCCGCGATATTTAGCGCCCGCTAAGAGCAAAGCCATATCTAAGACCAGAACCCGTTTATCTTTCAATGTCTCTGGAACTTCACCATTAACGATACGCTGAGCCAAACCCTCAACAATCGCGGTCTTACCTACGCCAGGCTCACCAATCAACACCGGATTATTCTTGCCACGACGTTGCAAGATCTGAATAGTGCGACGAATCTCATCATCACGTCCAATCACTGGATCTAGCTTCCCAGCGCGAGCACGCTCTGTTAAATCGATGGTATATTTTTTTAAGGCCTCGCGTTGACCTTCAGCATCTGCACTATTCACTGATTCCCCTCCGCGTACTAAATCAATAGCCACCTCTAACGATTTACGATTTAAGCCATTCTCCCGAGCTACTTTTCCAAGCTCACCCTTATCATCTGCTACGACCAACAAAAATAGTTCGCCGGCAATAAATTGATCATTACGTTTATTGGCCTCTTTTTCGCAGAGATTGAGCCAGTTACTTAAATCTCGACCAACCTGGACTTCACCACTCGTTCCCTGGACTTCGGGTAAATTGCTAATGATTTTTTCCACGCCCTTTTCCAGGCCAGGGACATTAACGCCAGCTCTCGTGAGCAAACTCTTTGCACCCCCATCGGAATCACGTAGCATCGCTAGTAGCAGATGGGCTGGCTCAATATATTGATTATCTTTAGCTAAAGCGATGCTCTGGGCCTCGCTCAGAGCCTCTTGAAATTTGGTAGTTAATTTATCTATTCTCATTTTTGTATTCTCCATCTACTCGATGTATATCTATCTATAGAATATAAGGGCAATATTGCTAATTTCAAGCTTTTCTAAGGCCTTTTTAACACCCATTTTTCTATTTTGACCTGGCTCGTTTACCTACTCAAATGTTCGGATGGTAGCTTCTATGCGGGTATCACTAACCGACTTGAGCATCGCCTGGAAGCCCATAACTCAGGGCAAGGTGCGCGTTATACGAGGTCGCGCAGACCTGTCATCCTTTTAGCTACCCAAGCCCACCCAGATAGATCTGAAGCATCTAAGGCAGAAGCTAAATTAAAGCAATTACCTCGATCTAAAAAATTGGCTTTTTTTAAGCTTTGAAGAATTTACTTCTTCTCCCAGCGTGACATGGCAATCTCGTCAGTCACTCTAGCATCTACCCAACGACCACCCTCAGGAGTATCTTCTTTTTTCCAGAATGGAGCTGCCGTTTTGAGATAGTCCATGATGAATTCACAAGCAGCAAAAGCTTCACCTCTATGAGCGCTAGTGACTGCGACCATGACAATTTGATCTTCTGGCAGTAATAGACCTACTCGATGAATCACAAGAGTCTGATAAAGATCCCAGCGTGACTTAGCCTGATCCAAAATTTCTTGTAGCGCTTTTTCGGTCATACCTGGGTAATGCTCTAAGGTCATCCCTTTAACTGAGCTACCGTCATTCATATCACGCACAGTACCTAAGAAAGTCACTACTGCGCCAACTCTGGGATCGCCTTTGCGCATTGATGCAATTTCAGCGCTGACATCAAAATCTTTTTCTTGAATACGAATTGAGCTCGACATATCAGCCCCCGGTCACCGGAGGAAAGAAAGCCACTTCAGCACCTTCTTGCAGGGGTGTACTAGGATCAACCATTTGATGATTCAATGCACAGCGAAGTGATTTGCCATTCGCTAAAACTTCTGCCCAGACACCGCCTCTTTCGAATAAATGGATTCGTAAATCAGCAATCGTTTTGACAGAAGATGGAATAGTGATTTTTTCTTCTGATACTTTAAGTGACTCACGTAAGGAAGCGAAGAATTTCAGCTCAAGTTTCATGATGTAATCGTAAACCGATTAAGTCAACAAAGCATCAAATGGAATATATTTAACAAGGTCGCCAGCATGGATAGCTTGTCCTGGTGGGCAATCTACTAATCCATCCCCCCAAGATGCACTGGTCAGAACACCTGAACTCTGATTAGGGAATAAGTCTAATCCACCTTGTTGATTGATTTTGACCCGCAAAAACTCATTACGTCGATCTGCTTTTAGCCAATCAAAGTCTGCCCGCATTATATACGGTGGAATCAACTTCGTTTCTCGACCTTGTAGCTTCAAAATAAAGGGGCGCACAAATAATAAGAAAGTAACGAAACTTGAAACAGGATTACCAGGCAGTCCAATAAACCAAGCCTCTCCATCTTTTGGGCTCTCAGATTTACGCACTGCTCCAAATGCCAAAGGCTTTCCAGGTTTAATCGCAATTTGCCAAAGATCAAGTCGCCCCTCAGCTGTCACTGCAGGCTTGATATGATCCTCTTCACCTACAGAGACACCACCGGAAGTCAGAATGAGATCGTGATCTTTACTTGCTTTACGTAAAGCATCACGCGTAGCATCCAATCGATCAGGCACGATACCCAAATCCGTTGCATCACATCCTAGAGATCTTAAGCAAGCTAATAAAGTATCGCGGTTCGAGTTATAGATACCACCGGGTTTCAGCGGCTCACCAGGAAGCGATAGTTCATCACCTGTGAAGAATGCAGCGACTTTGACTCTACGTATAACCTTGAGATGCGTTAAGCCAGCAGATGCAGCGACACCCAGCTCTTGTGGGCGCAAGAAAGTACCCGCAGTTAGTGCTGTCTTACCAGTCTTTAAATCTTCACCCTTACAACGAATCCATTGGCCTGCTTGAGGAACAACATTTACCTGCACATGATCAACTGATCCTTCGCTCATCGCACAGTCTTCTTGCATAACCACTGCATCTGCACCTAGAGGGACTGGGGCTCCAGTGAAGATACGGGCAGCAGTTCCTACTTGGAGCTCTGTTCCAACTGATCCTGCCGGAATGCGTTGTGCAATCTTCAGCTTTTGCCCTGGAGTGCTAGTGTCAGCGCAACGGACTGCATAGCCATCCATTGAAGTGTTATCCAGTGGTGGAACATCGACTAGGCTATTCACGTTTTCAGCAAGAACACGGCCTAATGTGGCCTGCATTGGAACAATTTCAGTCTCAGCAACTGGCTTAGCATGTGAGAGTAAATGTTCCAGCGCCTGCTGTGCGGTCAACATAGGAGGCTTGGTCGTCATGATTGGGTTAGGCGAGATGCGAAGTGATGAAGGCTTTGACCTGATTCACATCAGCATCGATATTTTCTACGCGTTGGGGCTTAGATTTGATGTCCTTAAATGTAGCAGGGCATTCAGCTGGCCGACCCAAGGCTTCTTGAATGGTTTCTTCAAACTTTATTGGTAGGGCAGTCTCGAGCACTAGCATTGGTATTCCCTCTTGGAGATGCTCTCTTGCTACTTTGACGCCATCAGCAGTGTGAGTGTCAATCATGACACCATAGCGCTTCTCAATATCACGGATCGTCTCTAGACGGTTTACATGAGTACTTCGGCCCGACTGAAAGCCATACTTTCCAATTTCTTGAAAAATAATGTCCTTAGATATCTCAAAGCCACCAGTCTCATCTACCTGCTTAAACATACCTGCAGTTGCCTTGCCGTCTTGACTCATCAAGTCAAATACAAAACGTTCAAAATTACTGGCCTTTGAAATATCCATTGAAGGACTAGAGGTATGCAATGTTTCAGTGGACTTACGGGCACGATAAACGCCCGTACGAAAGAACTCATCAAGGACGTTATTTTCGTTGGTTGCCACTACTAAATGCTGAATAGGAAGACCCATCATACGAGCGATATGCCCCGCACAAACATTGCCAAAGTTACCAGAGGGCACTGTGAAGGATACTTTTTCGGAGCTCGATTTAGTCGCTAATAAATATCCTTGGAAGTAGTACACAACCTGTGCGACCACGCGCCCCCAGTTAATCGAATTCACTGTACCAATTTGATTCTTAGCTTTGAAAGCATGGTCGTTACTAACTGCCTTCACAATATCTTGGCAATCATCAAACACACCAGCCACTGCCAAGTTGAAAATATTAGGGTCTTGTAAGGAATACATCTGTGCAGATTGGAAGGAACTCATCTTGCCGCGTGGCGAAAGCATAAAGACCTTTACCCCCTCTTTACCGCGCATCGCGTATTCAGCGGCGCTACCAGTGTCACCAGAAGTAGCTCCTAAAATATTAAGCTGCTGATCTTTTTTCTTGAGGACGTATTCAAAAAGATTGCCTAACAATTGCATCGCCATATCTTTAAAGGCTAAAGTTGGGCCATTCGATAGACTTAAAAGCCCAATGCGAGTGCCCTGTTCTTCGCCCAACCAATGCAAAGGAGTAATGTTTTTGGCATCATCTTGCGGACGCCCGTTGCAATAAACTTCTGCGGTATAAGTCTCACGCAATAAGGTACGCAAATCATTCTCTGGAATATCGTCACAATACAAACTCAAAACTTCATAGGCTATGTCAGCATACGATAAGCCACGCCATGAATCTAATTGAGCTGCAGAAACTTGAGGGTATTGAGTTGGTAAATACAGCCCGCCATCTGGCGCTAATCCACCTAAAAGAATTTCTAAAAAAGATTGTTGTGGACTATTGCCACGAGTTGATTGGTAACGCATCTATTTTAATTAAGACAGATTTTCTAAGCGGATCTTCACTACTTCGCCTGTAACAGTCTTAAGATTCTGAATTTCTTTAATGGCAGCGATCATGTTTTTCTCTTTGGTCTCATGTGTAAGGGCAACCAAATCTGTTTGACTTTCACCTTCATCAGCCTCTTTTTGTAAAAGCGCATCAATTGACACGCTATGGGCAGCTAAAATCTTTGTGATATCTGCCAGAACGCCAGTTTGATCAGCAACACGCAAACGCAAGTAGTAGCTTGTCGTAATCTCTCCAATCGGCAATACTGGAGTGTCGTGAACTGCACCAGGCTGAAACGCCAGATATGGCACACGATGCATTACGTCCGCGCTGAGTAAGCGCGTGATATCTACCAAATCCGCAATCACAGCAGAAGCTGTTGGCTCAGAGCCAGCACCCTTGCCATAATACAAAGTCGTACCAACTGCATCACCAAAAACTTGCACTGCATTCATGGCGCCTTCCACATTAGCGATCAAACGCTTTGTAGGTATTAAGGTTGGGTGAACTCGTAACTCCACTCCAATTGCCGTTTTTTTAGCAATACCGAGTAGCTTGATGCGATAACCCAATTGCTCAGCGTAACGAATATCAATTGCAGCAAGCTTAGTGATGCCCTCTACATGAGCTTTATCAAACTGCATCGGAATACCAAAGGCAATTGCACTCATGATGGTTGCCTTATGGGCAGCGTCAACACCTTCAATATCAAAAGTAGGGTTTGCTTCAGCGTAACCCAAGCGTTGTGCTTCTTTGAGTGCGACCTCGAAGTCCAATCCTTTATCACGCATCTCAGTCAGAATGAAATTAGTTGTGCCATTGATAATCCCGGCAATCCATTCAATTCGGTTTGCAGTAAGGCCCTCACGTAAAGCCTTAATGATTGGGATACCGCCAGCCACAGCTGCTTCAAAAGCAACCATCACACCCTTAGCGTGTGCTGCTTTAAATATCTCATTACCATGCACGGCTATTAAGGCTTTATTGGCAGTAACCACATGCTTGCCAGCTGTAATTGCCTCAAGTACTAAATCTTTAGCAATGCCATAACCACCAATCAACTCAACCACGATGTCAATCTCAGGATTATTGATCACTGCACGAGCATCATTCACAATCTGTGCGCGGTCCTTAACAATTTCTTTGGCACGCTCGACATTAAGGTCTGCAACGGTATTAATGTGAATACCCCGCCCAGCACGACGTTGAATTTCATCTTGATTACGTTCGAGAACAGTGAATACACCACCACCAACAGTGCCAATACCTAATAGACCTACTTGAATCGGTTTCATGATGCCTTTGCTACGGTTAAAGAAGCCTTGCGGCCATGCTTATTACGATAACGCTCAAGAAAACGTGCAAGGCGACCAATCGCCTCTTTAAGAACATCTTCATGAGGTAAAAACACAATGCGAAAATGATCCGGCTTGGCCCAATTAAAACCAGAGCCCTGCACTAATAATACTTTTTCTTCCCTCAAGAGATCAGCAACAAATTGTTGATCATCTTCAATCGGATACATCTCAGAATCTAACTTAGGAAATAAATACAAAGCAGATTTAGGCTTTACACAAGTCACTCCAGGAATCTCTGTAATGAGCTTCCAGGCAAGATCACGTTGCCTAGCTAAACGCCCACCTTCACTCACTAAATCATTAATACTTTGATAACCACCAAGGGCAGTTTGAATCGCATACTGGCCTGGCACATTTGCACATAGGCGCATCGAAGCCAACATATTAAGACCTTCAGTATAGTCACGCACCATCTCTTTATCACCTGAAACCACCATCCAGCCTGCTCTGTAACCACATGAACGATAGTTTTTTGATAAACCATTGAAGGTAATTACAACAACATCAGTTGATAAAGAAGCCAAAGAAGTATGCTTCTCTGCGTCATATAACATCTTGTCATAGATTTCATCTGCAAATAAAATGAGTCCATTCTCGCGAGCAATTTGAGTGAGCTCTAGCAAGACTTCTTTAGAATAAATAGCCCCTGTTGGATTATTGGGATTAATCATCACAATTGCTTTGGTACGAGGTGTAATCTTTTTGCGCAAATCAGCTAAGTCAGGCGCCCAATCTTTCTCTTCATCACAAAGATAGTGCACTGGTGTACCGCCAGACAAACTCACTGCAGCAGTCCAAAGTGGATAATCGGGTGATGGCACTAGTACTTCATCGCCATCATTGAGTAAAGCATTCATTGAAATAACAATGAGCTCTGATACACCATTGCCGGTATAGACATCATCCAAAGCAACGCCTTGAATTCCTTTTTCTTGGCAATACTGCATGATCGCTTTGCGTGCAGCAAAGATCCCCTTAGAGTCGGAATAAGCAGATGCGTTACTTAAATTACGAATCATGTCGAGCTGAATCTCTTCAGGTGGATCAAAGCCAAATACCCCTACATTTCCAATGTTTAATTTGATGATTTTGTGACCCTCCTCCTCCATGCGCTGAGCGAGCTCAAGCACCGGCCCACGGATGTCGTAACAGACGTCATTGAGTTTTTGGGACTTTAGGATAGGTTTCACAATAAATTAAGGAGTAAGTTCTTGAAATCTGAGAAAAAAACAGCTAGCTATAATCTACATAATTATGACAGAGAGTCCACTTGAAGCTTCATTCTGATCCCCATTCTGGAGCCAATACGATCACGGGCTACGGGCCTGGCTATGTTGAAATTAATCAAACTCCCTATAGTCATGCAGTACTGCTGAGCTCGGATGGCGCCATCACGGCATGGCCAGTTGATTCATTTGAAGACTTAAAAGTAGACCACTTCAGCCAAATGGTGGGCTTAAAACCAGAGTTAATCCTGATTGGAACTGGAAGCCGCCAACGCTTTCCTGCTCCAGAACTACTCAAAAACCTCATTTCTGCCAAGATTGGCTTTGAAATCATGGATTCTAAAGCTGCCTGTCGCACCTACAACATCCTTGTAGGTGAGGGACGCCAAGTTCTACTAGCACTCATCGTGGAGCCTGTCTGATGCAGTTGGGAAATGTCCACCAATCCTCTCTGCTACATCCAGGGAAAATTTTGCTCATTGCTCTCATTTATGGACTGATTTGGTTTGGCACCCTTAATTACCGCCATCTCATTCCCTCTGATGAGGGACGTTATGCAGAAATGGCACGTGAAATGCTGGTCACTGGGGACTGGATTACCCCTCGCTACAACGGATATAAATATTTTGAAAAGCCACCGCTGCAAGTTTGGGCAACCGCAATCGTATTTCAAGCCTTTGGTTTAGGGGAGTGGCAAGCTCGTCTGTGGTCTGCCCTAACAGGATTTTTAACGATCCTATTGATTGGCTTTACCGGGGCGCGAATTTTTAATGCTCGAGCTGGATGGCTCAGCGCTCTAGTGCTTGCCTCAAGTCCAATGTGGGTTATTAGTGGTCACTTTAACTCCTTGGACATGGGACTTTCTGCTTTCTTAGTGAGCGCCCTGTGCAGTCTCTTATTGGCACAAACAGCAGGCAATAAAAATAGTTGTCGCAATTGGATGTGGGTTTGTTGGAGCATGATGGCTTTTGCAACCCTCTCAAAGGGTGTGATTGGTGCGGCTATACCTGCAATGGTATTTATTGCCTATTCCATTAGCGCATGGGATTGGAAAATTTGGTCACGACTGCATTTAATGAGTGGAACTATTTTGTTTTTAGTCATCACAGCACCTTGGTTTGTGTTGATATCCCTACGTAACCCAGAGTTTTTAGAATTCTTTTTTATTCATGAGCATCTGCAGCGCTTTACAAATAACGCTCATAGCAGAACAGGCCCCATCTATTATTTTGTTCCCCTGTTAATTATCGGTATATCTCCTTGGATTTTACAAATCCCAGGTGCGTTTGCTCAAGCTTTTGCTGCACGTAAACGAGAATTTTCAAGTAGTTGGTTGCTAGCATGTTGGTGTGTGGTGATTTTTGTCTTCTTCAGCCTCTCTCAATCCAAGTTGCCTGGCTACATTATTCCCATCTTCCCTGCACTAGCCCTCCTCATTGCAAGCCGATTAGATTGCCTACTGCGCAGTAACAATGGACTGGGTTTATTTTGGAAATTACAAACCTTAGGATTTGCAGTATTGGGATGCGTTGGATTCTTTTTCATTTCTGAAGTTAGCATACAAGCTAGGCCCGATGAAACTGAGGCCTATGCGCAATATGAATACTGGGTGATTGCAGCCCTCATCGCATTGATTGGCTTTAGCGCTGCAGCTTCATGGCAAAGCAAACTTCATGGTCTTCGTAGCATCTTCAGTTTTGCTAGTGGTTTTTTTCTATGCACCATCATTGCAGGCACAGGTCACGAAACTCTTGGAAGAGCGGTCTCAGGAATTGACCTTGCTACTCGAGTCAAAGCGCTTATTCCGTCCGATGCCAACATTTATTCAGTCCGGCTTTTAGACCACACGATGCCTTTCTATTTAGAAAGAACCATGATCATGGTGGAATCTCCTGATGAATTAGAGTTTGGAGTTAAACAAGATCCTTCATTGTGGATGCCCAGCCTAGATGCTTTTATGGCGCGCTGGAAAGAAGATCGAACCGCTTATGCTTTAATGGTTCCCGAGCAATATACTGCACTACAGAAGATCAATTTTCCAATGCTTGAGGTCGATCGAGACTCCCGCAGGGTAATTGTGAAACACCCGGACACTGCTAGTTCGCCTCAACAATAAAGGCTCATCATGTCAGCTTCTACGCCAGCATTTATTCCCTTTACCCGCCCCAGTTTTAATCAAGAAACGATTGATGCGGTTGCAGAAGTGCTGCGCTCTGGATGGGTGACCTCTGGCCCCAAGATGGCTGAGTTTGAGGCGGTGCTCTCGGATTACTTTGGTGGCAGGCCAGTACGCTGTTTCGCCAACGGTACTGCAACAATGAAGATTGCTTTACAAGTTGCCGGCATTGGCGAGGGCGATGAAGTGATTACCACCCCAATCTCGTGGGTGGCAACCTCAAATGTCATCTTAGGAGTCGGCGCAAAACCTATTTTTGTGGATGTTGATCCTGTCACACGCAATATCGATTTAAATAAAGTATCTATTGCAATTACTTCTAAAACTCGTGCCATCATGCCTGTCTATCTCGCGGGTCTTCCAGTCAATATGGATCAACTCTATGCCTTAGCTAAACAACACAAGCTGCGCGTGATTGAAGATGCTGCCCAGGCATTCGGATCACAGTGGAATGGAAAGAGGATTGGTAGTTTTGGCGATCTAGTAAGTTTTAGTTTTCAAGCAAATAAAAATCTCACGACCATCGAAGGTGGTTGCTTGGTATTAAACAATGCGGAAGAAGCTGCGCTTGCTGAAAAACTACGCCTGCAAGGGCTTACCCGACAAGGCATTGATGTCATGGATGTCGATGTATTGGGAGGCAAAGATAATCTCACCGATGTCAACGCAGTCATTGGCTTAGAGCAACTCAAACAACTACCCACCTATCAAACACAGCGTGCTGCTCTAGCGCGTCAATACTTTGATGTGATACGCAGCGAACTCCATTCATCCGGTCTAGATACTGTAGGTTTGGAATTACCAGTTGAAAACTTTACCGAGACGAACTGGCACATGTTTCAAGTCATTCTTCCTTTGACGCAATTAACCGTAGATCGCGCCCAAGTCATGACCGAATTAAAAGAGCTTGGAATTGGTACAGGGGTTCATTACCCCATCATTACGGGTTTCACGCTTTACAAGAACTTAGGCTATAAAACAGCGGATACGCCTCATGCACAGCGTATAGGGAGCTCTATTCTGACCCTGCCCCTATTCCCAGCAATGAAGGATGAAGATATTGGCCGCATAGTCAAGGGATTAGCAGGAATACTCTCAAAATACCGTAAAAACTAGGGTTCTTTGGAGCAAGCCCCAAGATCAGGCAAAATTGCGTTATGACCGCACATTTAGACGCTGATCCAAAGCTGAGCATTATTGTCCCCATATACAACGAGGAAGATGGTCTACAAGCTTTATTCCATCGCCTCTACCCCGCTCTAGACGCCGTAGCGGTTAAGCACAATATTAGCTACGAAATCGTCTTCATCAATGATGGTAGCAAAGATCGCTCTGCTGGCATCCTGGCCAAACAAGTAGAACTTCGTCCCGATGTGACTCGCGCTGTTTTATTCCATAGTAACTTTGGTCAACATATGGCCATCATGGCAGGCTTTGAATACGCAAGAGGTGAGTACATTATTACCTTGGATGCGGACCTACAAAACCCGCCTGAAGAAATTGACGCATTGACAGAGCAATTACTAAAGGGTCATGATTACGTTGGCACTATTCGGGTCCATCGTCGTGATAGTTTCTTTAGAAAGCTTGCTTCACGCGCCATGAACCGTTTGCGCGAAAGAATTACCCACATTACGATGACTGATCAAGGCTGCATGTTACGTGGCTACAGCCGTCGCATTATTGACTTAGTGCGTCAATGTGATGAAAGTAATACTTTTATACCTGCCTTGGCTTACACCTTTGCATCAAACCCAACAGAAATTTCGGTAAAGCATGAAGAGCGTTTTGCTGGAGAATCTAAATACACTCTCTATCAACTGATTCGCCTCAATTTTGATTTGGTGACTGGTTTCTCAGTCATGCCTTTGCAAATCTTTTCTATTTTAGGGATGCTCCTCTCTCTAGCTGCAGGCAGCCTCTTTGCTTATCTCCTGTTCCGTCGCTTTCTCCTGGGCGCAGAAGTTGAGGGAGTCTTTACTTTATTTGCGCTTACCTTCTTCCTGATTGGGGTGATGCTTTTTGGTTTGGGTTTATTAGGCGAATACATTGGACGTATTTATCAGCAAGTCAGAAAACGCCCGAGATATGTCGTGCAAACTGTCTTAGAGAAAAAATAATTGCGCGCCGTCGTCTTCGCTTATCACGATGTAGGTGTTAATTGCCTAAAAGCACTTCTAGTAGCAGGAATCCAAATTGACTTAGTGGTCACTCATGAAGATGATCCGAATGAGAACGTTTGGTTTAGAAGCGTCAGTAAGCTTTGTGCTGAGAAACATATCCCTTATGTGACGCCGAGCGCAACCGAGTTACCCAACTTGATTCCTCAGCTCCAGACTCTTAACCCAGACTATATTTTCTCTTTTTATTACCGCAATATGATTCCTGCTGAAATCTTGGCTTGCGCAAAAATTGCAGCCTTGAATATGCATGGCTCTTTATTGCCAAAATATCGGGGTCGCGCACCAGTCAATTGGGCCATTCTTCATGGTGAAACAAAAACAGGTGCCACTTTGCACCTTATGGAAATGAAGCCTGATGCTGGTGACATTGTGGGTCAAGCAGAAGTCGATATTGGTCCAGATGAAACCGCAACTGAGGTATTTACCAAAGTGAGCCGAGCTGCAGTAAAAGTAATGAATACCGTACTACCCCAACTGATCCACGGCAATGTGCCACGGAAGGCAAATCCCTTATCCCAAGGGAGCTATTTTGGAGGCAGAAAACCTGCCGATGGGCAGATTTGCTGGGACCAAACCGCATTTGAAGTCCATAACCTGGTGCGGGCCGTGGCACCCCCTTATCCAGGGGCATTCACAGACTGGCAGGGCCAAACCATGATAGTTGTGCGTTCTAGCCTCACAGGACCCTTTCCAGAGAAGCTCGATCTTGGGGCTTGCGGCATCCAAGTGGTTGATAATCGAGTATTCGGTATTTGTGGTGACCATACAGTCATTGAAATCTTGGAATGGTTTCCAGCAAAAACACATTAGATTGAAACGAGGCAGTAAAGATGAAAAAAGTACTCATCCTTGGGGTAAACGGCTTTATCGGCCACCACCTCTCAAAACGCATTCTGGAGACGACTGATTGGGACGTTTATGGCATGGATATGCAACATGATCGCCTAGGTGATTTAGTCAAACATCCACGCATGCATTTCTTTGAGGGTGATATCACCATCAATAAGGAATGGGTCGAATATCACATTCGTAAATGCGATGTCATCCTCCCATTAGTTGCGATTGCCACTCCCGCAACCTATGTACAACAACCACTTAAAGTATTTGAGCTTGATTTTGAAGCCAACCTTCCGATCGTTCGCTCTGCTGTGAAATACAAAAAGCATTTGGTTTTCCCGTCGACCTCTGAGGTCTATGGCATGTCCGAAGACAGTGAGTTTGATCCCTCTAAATCCAATATGGTTTATGGACCAATCAATAAGCCACGTTGGATTTATGCCTGCTCTAAGCAATTAATGGATCGCGTCATTTGGGGCTATGGGATGGAGGGACTACGCTTTACCCTCTTCCGTCCATTTAATTGGATTGGACCTGGTCTCGACAGTATCTATACCGCAAAAGAAGGTTCTTCACGAGTGGTTACTCAGTTCTTAGGTCACATCGTACGCGGTGAACCGATTAATTTAGTGGATGGTGGCGCCCAAAAAAGGGCATTTACCTATGTCGATGATGGTATCGATGCATTGATGTGCATTATTGATAATAAAGATGGCATTGCTAATGGCAAGATCTATAACATCGGCAATCCAAAGAACAATCATTCTATTCGTGACCTCGCCAATCAAATGCTAGAGATCGCACGCAGTATTCCTGAATATGCCAAGATGGCAAATGAAGTAAAAATTCTAGAAACTACTTCTGGTGCTTACTATGGTGAAGGTTACCAGGACGTACAAAACCGAGTGCCGGCTATCGACAACACCATGAGTGAATTGGGTTGGAAGCCAAGCACCACGATGACTGATGCGCTCAAGAATATATTTGAAGCCTATCGTCAGGATGTGGAAAAAGCACGCCACCTTGTTGATACCGAATAGCACAGCAGTCCATGGCCAAAATTGCACTAAAGGTAGATATCGATACCTTACGCGGAACTAAAGAAGGTGCGCCTAATTTAGCTCGCAGCCTCGAGCGCTTTGGTTTAAAAGCAACTTTCTTATTTAGCCTCGGACCAGATCATACGGGCTGGGCATTAAAGCGTGTTTTCCGTCCTGGTTTTTTGAAAAAAGTCAGCCGCACTTCAGTAGTTGAGCATTATGGAATTAAGACTTTACTTTATGGTGTATTGCTACCCGGCCCTGATATCGGCAAACAAGCAGCTGCACAAATGCGTGCAATCGATCAAGCAGGTCACGAAGCAGGAATTCATGCATGGGATCATGTAGCTTGGCACGATCAGGTTCGCCATCAAAGCCCAAATTGGACTCGCGCAATGATGCAAAAAAGTTGGGATCGATTTTTAGAAGTCTTTGGGCATCCTCCAAAAACGTATGGCGCAGCTGGTTGGCAAATGAATGAAACTGCTCTTGAACAACTGGATCAATGGGGTATTCAATATTCATCAGACGGCAGAGCCGAACCCAATCTGATTCCTTATCGCCTAAGCTTACCGTCTGGTAAAGCGAAGCATGTTCAATATCCTACAACCCTCCCTACCCTAGATGAGTTAATTGGCGTGGATGATGCTGATGACTTTGCAGCAGTAGACAAGTTGTTAGCCATGACCCAAAGCAATCCAAACGATCAAGTGTTTACTCTACATGCTGAATTAGAAGGCCAAAAGCTATTACCCGCCTTTGAAAAACTCATCATGGGCTGGCTTAAACAGGGTCACGACCTAGTAACCATGGGCAAACTCCATCAATCTTGGGAAGCGACCAAACAACTCGATAAAATAGCTGTATTGCCACTGACTTGGGGTGAAATCCCCAATCGAAGTGGTGACCTCATTATTCAGAACAACGTAAACCAATAGACACAATAACTAACAAAGGATCATCATGACAGTCGCTATCGGTCAACCTATTCCCTCCTGCGCTGTACCAGCAACTTCTGGGCTGACTTTTACCCCAGCCTCTGCTCAAGGAAAAAAATTGGTGATCTATTTTTACCCAAAAGATATGACTCCAGGCTGCACTGCAGAATCAGGTGAATTTAGAGACAATATTGACGCCTTTAATAAAGCCAATACATTAGTCGTAGGGGTTTCTCGCGACAGCTTAAAGTCACATGACAACTTCCGCAGCAAGTTACAGCTACCCTTCGAATTGATTGCCGACACCGAAGAAAAGCTCTGCCAATTATTTGGCGTTATGAAAATGAAGAATATGTATGGCAAGCAAGTCCGCGGGGTTGAGCGAAGCACCTTCCTCTTTGACTCCTCGGGCAAGCTTGTAAAAGAGTGGCGCGGCCTAAAAGTACCGGGCCATGTGACAGAGGTATTACAAGCAGCCCAAACCATAAAATAATTTTTATAATAATTTCTCTGCTAGCTCTTGCAAAGTGTGAAAAATGGGGTAAAGTAAATCTATATGCACCGTAAGCGACGGGAAAGTCTGACGATCCATTTGAATCAGGGACCTGAATATTTCAGAACAGGTTTGGAGACTAACCCCCGCCATTTTTTAGACTTCGCTGTAACCCGTTTCGTAATAAACCGTCAAAGCACTCCGCTTGGCGGTTTTTTCTTTTAGGAGAGTCTGTATGCCATTGCCCCCCATTCCAACTCAAATTGCTGGTCAAGTGAAACTTAACCGAAAAGAGACTCCAGACTTAAAGAAACGTCCTGCACCAGCAAAACCAGTAGTAATGGAAACTTCTGATTGGGCCAATGATGCTGAAGAAGACTTATCAGCAGCTGAGCTTGCTTTGGAAAAAATTCAGAGTAATCACCGCTCAATAGATGGCGATAAACAAGAATCTATTCCAGCAAAACCAAAACGGGTTGTACGAACTGGCCCGCCAAGCTTATTTGTCTTAGATACCAATGTTTTAATGCACGATCCAAGTTCGCTGTTCCGTTTTTCAGAGCATGATTTATATTTACCAATGACTACGCTTGAAGAGCTGGACAATCATAAAAAAGGAATGACAGAGGTTGCGCGCAATGCCCGAACCGTCAGTCGATCTTTAGATCAGCTAATTGGCGGAACCAGCGGCACTTTGGATGATGGTATCCCTCTTAATAAGCTTGGCAACCAAGATGTATCAGGCCGCCTCTTCTTCCAAACCAAACTGTCGACTCAAGCTCTCCCTGAAGGCCTGCCGGAAGGTAAGGGTGACAACCTGATTCTGGCGGTAGTCAGCGAACTACAAAAAACCCGCCAGGGTCAAGAGGTAGTGTTGGTATCCAAAGATATCAACATGCGAATCAAAGCACGAGCTCTAGGTTTACCAGCTGAAGATTACTTTAATGACCAAGTACTAGAAGATCGTGACTTAATGTACTCAGGGGTTATGAGCTTGCCTGCAGACTTCTGGCCTAAACATGGTAAGGATATGGAAAGCTGGGCAGATTCTAAATCAGGCACTATGTTTTACCGAGTGACTGGCCCTTCAGTACGTGGCATGTTGGTCAATCAATTTGTATATCAAGAAAATCCTGATGGTTCAACACCGTTTTATGCCCAGGTACGAGAAATCAATGGTAAAACTGCGCTGCTGCAAACTCTCAGAGACTTTTCTCACCAGAAAAATAATGTTTGGAGTGTGACTGCCCGTAATCGTGAGCAAAACTTTGCCATGAACCTGCTCATGAATCCTGATATCGATTTTGTGACCCTCTTAGGTCAAGCGGGTACTGGTAAAACTTTATTAGCCCTAGCTGCTGGCCTCGAGCAAGTATTGGATAGTAAACGCTATAACGAGATCATTATTACTCGTGCAACTGTCCCGGTAGGCGAAGATATTGGCTTCCTACCAGGCACCGAAGAAGAAAAAATGCAGCCTTGGATGGGTGCATTTGATGACAACCTTGAAGTTCTTCAACGTAATGATGACAGTGCCGGAGAATGGGGTCGGGCTGCTACTCAAGAACTGATCCGTTCACGCATCAAAGTCAAAAGCATGAACTTCATGCGCGGGAGAACTTTTGTAAGTAAGTTTCTCATCATCGATGAGGCTCAAAACTTAACACCAAAGCAAATGAAAACCTTGGTTACCCGTGCAGGTCCAGGAACCAAGATTATTTGTTTAGGTAACATTGCTCAGATTGATACCCCTTACCTCACCGAGGGCTCATCTGGTCTGACTTATGTAGTTGATCGTTTCAAGGGTTGGCGTCATAGTGGGCATGTCACTCTAGCGCGCGGCGAGCGTTCACGTCTTGCGGATCATGCTGCAGAGGCCCTTTAATCAATCTCGCTCATGCCGCACTCTCATTGGGTGCGGCATTTTTATTTGCGCCTTACTGATCCTAAATGGCTGTAGTACTTTTAGCGGTAGATCAGCCGGCTCCAAAGTGGGTCAATTTAAACAAGATACCAGTGTTGGCACTGAAGATATTTCCATTGCTGCTGTTGGCCTAGTTGGAGTGCCCTATCGCTATGGAGGCAATAATCCCAAAGCAGGGTTTGACTGTAGCGGTCTAATAGGCTATGTGTATCTCAAATCAGCCGATATCAAACTACCTCGTACCATTCAAGAGATGAGTACTAGAGGTCAAAGTATTGATGATCAAGCGCCTGCTCCAGGAGATCTGGTGTTCTTCAATACTACAGGTGGTAAGTACTCTCATGCAGGAATTTATGTAGGCAAAGGCCGATTTGTTCACGCACCTAGTTCTGGTGGCACAGTGCGACTAGAGCAAATTGAAAGTCCTTATTGGGCTTCAAGATTTACTGAAGCCCGAAGATTAGTAGCGAGCTCTCAATAAATTTTAGAAAGGCTCGTATCCACCTGAAGAGTAGCCAATCTGACCCATCGCTAAATTATCAAACTTAGTATACGGACCTTGCCAGCTTAGGCGCACAGTACCAATTGGTCCATTACGCTGTTTGCCAATGATGATCTCTGCCATGCCTTTATCAGTAGTCGTATCGGGGTGATATACCTCATCACGATAGATAAACATAATTAAGTCAGCATCCTGCTCGATCGCACCTGACTCGCGTAAATCCGACATGATTGGGCGCTTATTAGGGCGCTGCTCAAGACCACGGTTTAACTGTGACAAAGCTACGACAGGACACTGTAATTCTTTAGCGAGTGATTTGAGTGAGCGTGAAATCTCAGAAATCTCAGTCGCGCGGTTCTCAGAGCCGGAGCCGCTCATCAACTGCAAATAGTCAACGACCACTAAACCAAGAGTGCCACCAAAGTTTCTGGCAATACGTCGTGCTCGTGCGCGTAACTCTAAGCTTGATAAAGAGCCAGTTTCATCGATCAAAATTTGAGTATTACTTAAACGCGCAATGGCTTCGGTGACCCGTGGCCACTCATCATCTTGTAATTTACCAGTACGCATACGACTTTGATCAACACGCCCTACCGATCCAAGTAAGCGTGAGGCTAATTGCTCTCCCGACATTTCCATGGAAAAAATAACAACTGGTAAACCTTCAGCTAAGGCTACGTTTTCTGCAATATTGAGTGCGAACGCAGTGTTATGGGTCACTACATAATCATTTGTTATGTAAGTTCTATCTGGGTGGCTTACTGAAATACATTGCGCTTCCTCAACCCTAGATAATTCAATACTTTTAAATGAAATTCTACGTTGACGATCCCATCTTGCTCTGAGTCTTTCTTTCTTTTCAGGCAAAGTGAATGCTTGAAAACCAGGGCCAAAGCTCATATTGAGAATATAAGCTAAGCGACCCTGTTTCTTTTCGCCCTGATAGGTATAACTAGTCTGTTTGTGCGCGATTGAGCAAAAACCGCCCAATGATCTCGCAAGAGATGCAACATCTTCTGATAATTGTTTGCTTACTGTACAAAAACGAATAGAACCCCACTTCTCAATCCAGCCATCGGTATCCATCAGACCCTGAAACAGCGCGAGACGGGAGTTCTTATTTGCTTCAAGATAAGTGACGGGAATGTATTTATCAAAACTTCTACATCCTAGAACACCTAAATCTTGCAAGGCAGAGCGGAAATAATTTGTTGGCACGGGCTGACGTTGGCCATTAGCAGCGATTCTAGCTTTGGAGACCAATCTCCAGTCATATGCGTTGGAATGAACCAACTCCATCTCATAGCCAGCTAAGGCATTCATACGATCAATAAGCTCGGGAGATTTGGCGGAGAACGAAACGCTCCCATGAGACAGGGCTAAAGTGCCATCACCAAGCAATGCACCCAAAACCCATGGGTTAATTGGCAATGCATTTGAATGACCAAAATCACCTGAAACGGGATCTATCCAAAGACGGTTCTTGTAGCGAACACAAGAGAGCATTTCCATTAAACGCACAGTATTAATGACTTTGGGTGCATCCCAATCGCGATACATGACGCACCATAGATGCTCATCGCAGCACTCAGCTTCACGACCATCAGAGAAAGTCACTTTGTATATTTGCTTACTACCTTGCGGATAAATACCAGTCACCATAGAGTGCTGACCATCGACAGAGGCAAGTCGATCACCAAAATGCAAATCGCCCATCAACTTCCAACCATCAACCGTTTTTACTTTGGCATCTAGTGGCTGCGCCTTGCCCATCGAGGGCCTTCCAGCAACAATCACTAAATCGCCTTTTTGAAGGCCACTAGTCTGCTTATCTAAATCTATAAAGCCAGTAGCAATACCAGTGATGTCGCTGCCGCCTTGGCGGTTGTAAAGCTCATCAATTCGGGCTACCACTGAACGCAGGAGCGGCTCAATTTCAAGATAGTCTGCTTTGCGACTTCCCTCTTCACCGATTTGCAAAATGCGAGACTCTGCTTCGTCAAGCAGGGTTCTAACGGTGCGCCCCTCAGTCACAAATGCAGAGTTCACAATACTGTCGGAAACTTCGATTAGGCGACGCAAAATACTGCGATCGCGAACGATATCAGCGTAGCCCTTGATGTTTGCTGCGCTTGGTGTGTTTTGCGCTAAAGAATTGAGGTAATCAATTCCTACTAAGTCGCCACCTTGCTCTGACTTAACGGATTCATGAACCGTAATAACGTCAGCAGGATGATTGTCGCCAACCAATCGGGCAATGACCTTATAAATCAGGGCATGCTCTGGGCGATAGAAATCTTTATCGCTTAATACCCCTCCCAGGTTATCCCAGGCTGAGTTATCAATCAGTAGACCGCCAAGCAATGACTGCTCAGCCTCCACAGAATGAGGCGGAACTTTTAAAGCCTGCACGACTGCATCCCCAGGACCCGTCATGCCGGGATTCAGCGTAACGGAACGTGAACGGGATTCAGCCATGAGGCTAGTTTACAGAATGAAAACTTAAGCTTGCTCGCCAACTACACGAATAGTGATATCAGCAACAACATCGGTATGAACTGCAACCGCTACTGGATGATCACCAACCATTTTCAATGGGCCAGTAGGCATACGAATGAATGACTTCTCAATCGTAAAGCCTTTAGCTTTTAATGCATCAGCGATGTCATGGTTGGTTACAGAGCCAAACAAACGACCGTCAACACCAGCTTTTTGACCGATTTCGAGAACCAAGTCTTTCAACTTTGTGCCAACCGCCTGTGCAGCAGCCAATTTCTCAGCAGCCAATTGTTCTAACTCAGCACGACGAGTTGCAAAATCAGCGATAGCTGCTTCAGTTGCACGACGAGCTTTACGTTGCGGGATTAAAAAATTACGAGCGAAACCGTCTTTAACGCGAACTACGTCACCGAGGTTGCCCAAGTTTGTTACTTTTTCTAAAAGAATGATTTGCATTGAGGGCTCCCAATTATTTCTTATGTTGATCGGAGAATGGCAATAAAGCCAAGAAACGAGCACGCTTAATAGCAGTGTCTAACTGACGCTGATATTTTGCTTTTGTGCCTGTCAAACGAGCAGGAGTGATCTTGGCGTTTTCGCCAACAAAGTCCTTCAATGTATCTACATCTTTATAGTCGATTTGCTCAACGCCACCAACGGTGAAACGGCAATAACGCTTACGCTTGAACAATGGGTTCTGAGCAGGTTTCTTTTTGAAATCGGGTTTCTTTCCAAACGCCATGATGATTTCCTCTTTAACTTTTCAATTGAATATGGGTAATATGGAAAACAAGTCTTTGATTACGTAGGGTCTTGGGTGCTAAGAATCCTTCGAACACTGCCTGGGCTCCTAAGTCCATTCGCTCTAGATCCTTTTGTATTGGACCGATTGCAAGGGCTTCAACACTCATCTCAATTTTCCTAGCCACTCCTACCTCGTTTGCTTGACCGCTATGTTCTAGCTGACAATGCATCACCGGTATTCCTGCTGGTGTAAATCGGATTGCGTCTTTAGATACCAAGATTGCAGTGAGGGTGAAATGATTCATCGCCGCTCCGCCACTCTGATACGTTTTCTAGTCTGTGTATTCCTTTTCAAATATCTAACTTATTCCACAGCTACAGAAGCTTCGGAATGAGAAGATTTACGGGCTTCTTCACGTTGCACTTCTTTCATCATGATGGAAGGCTCAGTTTCAGCTTTCTTAGTCTTGATGATGAGGTGACGCAAAACAGCATCGTTAAATTTGAACGCATGCTCGAGCTCTTCCAGAGTTTTCTGGTCGCACTCAATATTCATGCAAACGTAATGGGCTTTAGCAAGCTTGTCGATCATATAAGCCATCTGACGACGACCCCAATCTTCAATACGATGAATTTTGCCGCCCGCAGCTGCTAATGTAGCTTTGTAGCGATCGATCATCGCAGGCACTTGCTCGCTTTGGTCCGGATGGACGATAAAAACGATTTCATAATGACGCATCAAACACTCCTTAAGGATTAAGTCACCTGAGCGTCTTGCTAATTTCTGATGGTATTGAAATTAGCGCCAGTGTGACAAGGTAGTAACAAATTGTAGGTAATGCTTACAACACTTTTAAAACCACTTTTCAGTGCTCACTTGATTACAGGCAAGAACGTTATTCTAGCAAAAAAATCCTGCCAAGTCAGGGGTTTACCCATTTTCTTTGCTTGTTTTTCAGCGTTGAGGGATAACTGAAGTGCAATTCTGGCCCTAGGGGTTGTCAAACTACCGGAGGCTAAGCACCCAGACAGGTCTTTTTCCGGAATATTAGGAAAAGTTGAGCCTGACCCAGTTCTGCTAGTTCGAACAAGGGCAACTCCTTTAGCTACCGCCTGCGCTAATGGGGTCTGCCATGCATCATGAAAGCCGCCCATTCCGCTTCCAGCCAGCACTATGCCCTTCACTTCAATATTCATCCAATGAGCCACTGTCTCAGATCGAGCGCCTGCATGACTGGTCAAAATCTCCACCCAAGGCCATTCGTTTCCAGTTGGAATCGGAAGATCCTCAACCCATGCAGCCTGAACCGCTTTAACACCGAACAGCCAAGAAGGGTTAATTAAGCCCGCCGAGCTGCTAGGAGATGACTGCAAAGGAGCATTTAGTGAGGTGGTATGGCGTTTAGCCAAATCCATTGCCATACACGCCCGACCATCCATCACAGCATAGATGCCGCCAGGACAATTATCGATGGGTGTAGAGGCCCACTTTATGGCATCCAATAGATTGGAGGGACCATCTGCCTCTGGAGCATTGCTGGGCAACATCGCTCCAGTCAAAATAACTCTCTTACCCAATTGATTAGAAAGCTGCCCGCAGGTCAATTGCAAAAAGATACCTGTTTCCTCAATCGTATCGGTGCCATGAGTAATGACAATGCCGCGCACGGATGGGTCAAGTAGAGATTTACGAACTGCTTCCCCGAGCTGACTTAGCAAATCCTCGGTTAAATTACGACTACTGATATTGGCTAATTGCTCTGTAATTAACTCCAGCCCGTCAGGAATAGCTGGTTGGATATGAGCCAACAAGGACCCAACACTCACTTGTCCAGGCTCATATTCCAGTGGCTTTTGGGGCGAAGATGCCAAACCAGCGATGGTTCCCCCCATTCCCAATACCAAAATATGGGGTGTTTTTTCAGGGTTTTTTAGATTTGTACTCATCATTCCATTATCCCCCTGTAAAAATCCTTGAATTATCAAAAACTGCTGTATACAATCCCAGTATGGACATAAATACAGTTGACTATCACGAGGAGCTAACTGCCCTCCCAAAACTCACTCCACGTCAGGGTGAGATCCTGGAATTGATTGGTAAAGCAATTGAGGAAAGTGGTTTGCCACCTACTCGGGCAGAAATCGCCAATCAACTTGGATTTGCTTCTGCCAATGCTGCTGAAGAACATTTACGCGCATTAGCAAAAAAAGGATACATCGAATTAACACCGGGAACTTCTCGCGGGATTCGTATTCCCCAACGTTTTAATCAAATGCATCACACTAATCAATATCGTCAGATGTCTTTACCGTCTGGCGCATTACAACAACTTACCCTGCCTTTAATAGGTCGTGTTGCGGCTGGCTCTCCAATCATGGCTGTTGAACATATTGAAAAACAAGTCCCCATTGATCCTAGTCTTTTCAGTAAGGGTGCTGACTATCTGTTGAAAGTACAAGGGATGAGTATGCGTGATGCAGGCATCTTAGATGGTGATTATTTAGCAGTCAGAAAAACAATTGAGGTTCGTAATGGCGATATCGTCATTGCACGCCTAGATGATGAAGTCACAGTAAAACGCTGGCATCAAAAGAAAACTGCCAATGGAATGGTCATTGAACTACAGGCCGAAAACCCAGATTTTAAAAATATTGTGGTTGATAGTCGTCAAACTAACTTCGCCATTGAGGGCCTGGCTGTTGGACTCATTAGGGCCGAAGGCCTATAAGCCTGAGCAGCTTAGGCACCAAACAAAAAGACCTCTTGTTAGAGGTCTTTTTGTTTGTGAATGCCAGCCCTACTTTATTTCTTAGGGGCCACAACATTCGCATTTTTAGGAGATGCAGTTATCGTAATTAAAGTTTTGGGTCCAGTAAAAGAACCATCATTTAATTCCACAGTAGAGGTGCGATCACCTTTAGTAAACACCAAGATGCTCGTCTTCGCTTTAATGGCGCTTACAGTTGTCCACCCTGCTTTGGGATACTCTGCTTGGAAAAAAGCGTAGATGTCAGTTGAATTTTGTACGCCTGTTAAAACAGCCCTACCAACCCAGTTATCGCCACGACCAATAATTAAAGAGTCTGCACTCAGAATTTTTGAGCCCGCAGGTAAGGGCATATCCCCTAAGAGTTGCGATTGAATCTCTTGAGATTCACTTGAGGCGTTGTTAGAAGAGTCGCCAGAAGATGCGCATGCAAGCAACATCAATGAAAGTAATGTTGCGGCAATACTGCCTCTAGAAAAAATCGGGGAATTCATCATATATTTACCTAACAACTCAATGGAACTATTTTAGGGGATACCCCCAAATCGTCAAGGCAAATTACTGGAGGCGCGTGAGGGAATCGAACCCCCGTACGAAGCTTTGCAGGCTCCTGCCTAACCACTCGGCCAACGCGCCATATACCTAAATCAAAAATGGGAAGCTTTGAGGGCTTCCCATCGAACTTGGAGCGGGAAAGGAGGTTCGAACTCCCGACCTATACCTTGGCAAGGTATCGCTCTACCAGCTGAGCTATTCCCGCATAACAGGGCGACAGTTTAGCAAACAATCTGCCAGAAAGCATTATTCGTTGTTAAAGGAAAGGTTGCCACAATCCTGATAGAGCTCCAAAGCCTCTCTGCCAAGGGGTTTTAGGGATTAATCGAGCTTCCCGTTGATCTGAGGCAAAGCCTTTTTCATGTAATAGAACATTGACCATAATGTTAAAAAAGAGGCGACCCAAATTAACCAAGTTCCTACTCTGGCGCAATCTAACCATCCAAATAGAGTGTCGTTGAGCAATAAAAAAGGAATGGCAATTAGTTGCGCGGTTGTTTTCAACTTACCAACCATATGAACTGCCACACTCTTACCAGCACCTAATAATGCCATCCACTCCCTAAGAGCCGATATCGTTATTTCGCGACCAATAATGATGAGGGCGACCCAGACCTGAACACGATCCATATTCAACAAGACCAAGAGAGCAGCAGCAACAATCAACTTGTCTGCTACGGGGTCTAAAAATTGTCCGAAGGCGGATTCTTGCTTCATGCGCCTTGCTAAAAATCCATCTAACCAATCAGTGACAGCTGCGAAAACAAAAATAATGGTCCCAAGAAGATTTTTCTCAAACGGAGAAAGCCAACTATTGGGAAGATAAAAGACTGCTACCAGCAATGGAATTGCTGCTACACGCAACCAAGTTAAAGCGATCGGTAGATTGAATGGCATGGGAGAAGAATAAACTAATTGAGCAGTATTGCACTCAATGCAGTTGACGATAGATTTGCTCTGCAAGGATGAGTGAGACCCCTTCTACACTTGCAATTTCTTCAATACTGGCATTAGCAACCCCTTTTAAACCCCCAAAACGTGCCAGTAACTTCTGACGACGTTTTGCTCCAATTCCCTCGATTTCCTCAAGACGTGAGACTGTTCTGGCCTTTGCACGCTTAGCCCGCATACCCGTAATGGCAAAACGATGAGCCTCATCTCTAATCTGCGCTACTAGCAATAGTGCTGCGCTATTAATGCCTAACTCCAGTGAAGTACGCCCATCTGCAAAAATAAGTGCTTCTAATCCAACCTTACGCCCTTCGCCTTTAGCGACCCCCACAATCAAACTAATATCAATTCCAAATTCGGAAAAAACCTGTCTGGCCATCTCTACCTGACCTTTGCCGCCGTCTATCAAGATGACGTGAGGAATTTTTTCTAGCGGCAACTCTTGAAAATTAGCATAACGTCTTTGCAAGACCTGGCGCATTGCCGCGTAATCATCTCCGGGAGTAATATCCTTGATATTGAAACGGCGATACTCGCCTGACTGCATCGCATTTTTTGCATACACCACACAAGATGCTTGCGTGGCTTCACCAGCAGTATGGCTAATGTCAAAACATTCGATACGTAACTGATCCAGACTTTCTAACTCAAGAGCCAAAATGTCAGCTAAAGAACGTGCTCTTGCCAATTGTCCGCCAGTCTCGACTAAGCGCTTAGTCAATGCTAGCTTGGCATTCCCTTCCGCCATTGCTAGCCAATGACGCCTTTGTCCTTGAGGCTGATGCAAGAAAGTAACTTTTCTACCGGCTTGTGTATTTAATAAATCATGTAGATCTGCTGGCGGAGTATCACTTAGTAAAGCACCATCATCAGTAGCAGACTGTAGAGCATGATTTAAAACCAATACGGGAGGAATTAAATGGGTACTTACTTGCTCATCATTAGCCACATCTTCTAAATAATGTTGGGCAATAAAGGCTTCTAATATTTCTGCTGGGGATGGAAGCTCACCAGCTGTGGTGCGCAGACCTTTTGGAAAATAAGCTCGATCTCCAAGGTGTCTTCCGCCTCGTACCATCGCCAAATTCACGCATATCATCCCCTCCATTTGGGCGACAGCAATAATATCTACATCGCCCTCGCCATCTACCACAGTATCCATGGCTTGTTGCTGTAATACGCTAGAGAGGTCGGCAATGCGATCGCGTAATATAGCTGCCATTTCAAACTCCATCGCCTCACTATGTGCATGCATCTCTTTTTCTAATTCAGATAAGACACGACTATGATCGCCCTCAAGAAATCGGGTTGCTTGGGCTACGTCTTGCCCATATTGCTCAAGACTTAAGCGCCCTACACAGGGAGCACTACAACGATGAATTTGATGCAATAAACAAGGGCGACTTCGATTCTTAAAAACAAAATCTTCGCAGGTTCTCAGACGAAATACCTTTTGTAGAATTTGAACACTATTGCGAACAGCCCAAGAATTGGGAAAAGGTCCAAAGTAATGATTTCGTTTATCGACCTTGCCACGATATGAAGCCAATCTGGGAAACTCGTGTCCTGTCAACATCACATAGGGATAAGACTTATCATCCCGAAACAAGATATTAAAAGGAGGAGCTAACTCCTTAATAAGATTATTCTCAAGAATTAAGGCTTCAGTCTCTGTCCGTGTTACCGTTGTTTCGTAGCGGGCTATTTTGCCCACCATCAGTTGAATGCGGGGTGAAAGCTGCGTACGCTGAAAATAACTGGATACTCTTTTTTTGAGATTGCGTGCTTTGCCTACATATAGAATCTGCCCCGCCTCATCAAAGAATCGATATACCCCCGGCAATCCGGGTAGCCGTTTAACATCCTGCTGAAGGGTTTCAAAAAGCGAATTGCTCATGCGTTGGGATATTTTCTGCCAAATCGTAGACAACTATGGTGATGCTGGTATTTGCTGGCGCCTAGCCAGAAGCTTATCAAGCCTTCATGGCCAAGAAGTCCGCATTTTTTGTGATGACTTACCAACCCTTAATTTACTCGCTTCTGGAGTAGACCCTGAGATTAAAGCAAAAATTGAACTACTGCCCCTGGAAGCAAGTTATAGCAATGCTCGTCATCCAGTACAAGCGCCAGATGTAGTGATAGAGGCATTTGCTTGTGACCTGCCTGAGCGCTATCTTGCCGGTCTTTTTATTGCTACAAAAAAACCCATCATGATTAATTTGGAATACCTCAGTGCTGAACCTTGGATTATGGAATTTCATGGCAAAGCATCTCCACAATCTCATGGCATACCCAAATATTTTTTCTTTCCAGGATTTCAGGATGAGGTGGGCGGTTTATTACTTGACCCAGTACCTCAGATTAGTCATCTCACGGCTACTCAAATTCCACCAGCCCTCAAAGATGTCTGGTCAGCATTGCGTCCGGGAGTAAAACGAATCAGTGTCTTTTGCTACCCCGGAGCCCCACTAGGTAAATGGTTAGAGGACTTGAGTACTCTTGGAGAGGAATTCGACATTCTTTTGACATATGGTCATGCTGAATTACTAGGATCTTTTAGTGGGCAGCAAACTTCGCTTCCCAATCATATTCGCCTACTGTCAATCCCATTTGTATCTCAAGATGAGTATGACTGGGTACTTTCCCAATGTGATTTCAATATCGTACGTGGTGAAGATTCTTTTGTAAGGGCACAGCTTGCAGGTAAACCATTCCTTTGGCACATTTACCCCCAAGAAGACCGAGCACATGAAGCCAAATTAGCTGCCTTTTTAGACCTTTATTTGGAAACAGCAAACCAAGAGCTCAGGCTTGCTACGATTGCTGCTATGACCTGGGCAATGCCAAGTCAATGGATTTCCTCTTTAGATGATTGGAGTAACCACGCCCTTACTTGGCGCCCCCATTTGCTTAAAAAACAGCGGGATGGTGGCTTAGCTGCACGTCTGCTTCGTTTTGTAGGCTAAACCCAAGCAATATAGCTCTGCGGGCGGTTACAATGTTGGTATTTGATAAATACCGCAGAATAATCACTCTGCACCCAGGAATAGCAAGATGAAAACAGCACAAGAACTCCGCGTTGGTAACGTAGTCATGATTGGCACTGATGCCATGGTCGTTTTGAAGGCTGAATACAGTCGTTCTGGTCGCAACTCCTCTGTTGTGAAAATGAAATTCAAGAATTTATTAACTGGAGCACCTAACGAGGGCGTCTATAAAGCAGATGACAAATTCGATGTTGTCATTTTGGAAAAGAAAGATTGCACCTATTCTTACTTCGCTGATCCAATGTATGTATTTATGGATGGCGAATACAACCAGTATGAAGTTGAAGCTGAGTTCATGGGTGATGCTTTGAACTATCTAGAGGAGGGTATGCCTTGTGAAGTCGTGTTCTACGAAGGTAAAGCACTTTCAGTAGCCATGCCAAACTCTTTGGTTCGTGAAATCACATACACCGAACCAGCTGTTAAAGGCGATACCAGCTCCGGCAAGGTATTGAAGAACGCAAAACTGGCTACTGGCTATGAATTGCAAGTTCCCCTCTTTTGCAACACTGGCGACAAAATTGAAATTGATACCCGCACTGGTGAATACCGTAGTCGCGCGAACTAATTACGCACTTGCTTCGTGAAAAGCCCAGAAGATCTGGGCTTTTTTATTGATGAATTTCATACCATAATATCTAGACTATGACATTTGATATCACCCCCGAAATCCGACGCTTAAAAATTGAAGATATCCCGCAATTGATTGAATGCATTAGACGCTGCTATGGAGATAGCTATCCTTTTCATGATATGTATGATCCGGTAGCACTGCAAAAGATCATTGTCGATAAGATGATGCACTCAGTAGTTGCACAACACCCTGATGGCCACCTTATAGGACATTGCGCGCTTACTTTTGATAGCACTCACAACACCACACCTGAAGCTGGAAAAATGGTGGTTGATCCTGATTATCGAGGTCATCACATCGCTGAATCAATGGCTAAGATGCGCATTGATATTGCTAAAGAATTAGATCTAGTCGGCTTTTGGACTGACTGCGTTACTAATCACCCCTATAGCCAACATGAAATGATTGCCTTTGGTGCCCAAGAAACAGGGATGCTCTTAGGCGCTTCACCTTCTCGTGAAATGGCTGGCTTACAAAACTTTACTGATACTAGAATGTCATTTCTTTCCTGCTATCTGCCTTTGAAGGAACAGATCAATACTATTTACCTACCACAACATCATCTTAATTTTGTGGGTGATCTAGCGCAGAAGATTAATGTCAAAAGAACGATCATGCAGTCTAATGTGATGGGATCGGGTCAATCAGAATTCAACATATCAGTGAATACTGAGACCCAAACAGCCAATATTAAAGTATTACATATTGGAGAGGACTTTTCTGCAAGGATCAGCGCTGAACTTGCAAAGCTTGAGTCTTTGAATCTAGCATTTATTATGCTCAATCTGCCGATATCACAGGAGGGAGCTGCTCTAGCCTTTTCTCAACTAGAAGATATGGGATTTTTCTGGGGAGCATGGCTACCTAATTACTCAGCACATGGAGATGTACTACGTCTACAAAAACTTCATGAATCAGTGAATGTAGATGAGATTATTTGTGCTAGACCACAAGGAGAAAATATTAAACAATATGTCATCTCCGAATGGAATCGAGTATCCCAAAAAAGTAGTGCGCTATAGAATTAACTGAAACTGCTTCAGTAAACCTTTAGCATGCTGATACTCAGCTTGTTCCTGCAACTCATCCCAAGTGAATGCTGTAGACTTCGGCATTAAACGATTTAAGCGTTGCATTGATTCAGAGTGCTTTGTTTGTGTAAGTTTAAGCTTGGAGAGTAATTGATCAGCCAAATCAGGGCGATTGCAAATTAAGACAGCATCACAACCTGCCTCGAGCGCTAGCTCAGCACCCTTCACCACTGAGCCGGCTACGCTAGCCCCTTCCATTGATAAATCATCACTAAAAATCACGCCTTCAAAACCAAGTTCTTGGCGCAAAATAGAGTGCAGCCAAATCTTTGAAAAGCCTGCTGGATGTTGATCAACTTTTGGATAAATCACATGGGCCGGCATCACCGCAGCCAAACTTAAGTCTAGCCACTCATAAGGCTTAGCATCCTCGTTTAAGATTTCTTTTAAGGATCTCTCATCTACAGGTATAGCTACATGAGAATCGGCCTCAGCCCAACCATGCCCAGGAAAGTGCTTGCCGCAGTTAGCCATATCTGCCAGACGCAAACCTTCATTCAAACTCTTTGCTAAGGCAAACACAATCTGAGGATCACGACTAAATGAACGATCGCCGATCACACCACTACGACCAAAATCTAAATCGAGAACGGGAGTAAAACTCAAGTCTACCCCGCAAGCCCTTAGTTCAGAGGCCAAAATATAGCCACAAGCTGTAGCAGCCGCCATTGCCAAAGCTGCCGATTCTGCTGGATGAGTCGATTTACTTTTAGTAATCCATAACTCACCTAATTTCCGCATGGCTGGAAGATGCGTAAAACCATCAACCTTGCAGCGCTGGACACGACCCCCTTCATGATCAATTGAAATCAGTACGTCCGGACGTAATTTCTTGATATCAGCCGTTAACTTCGTAAGCTGCTTACGATTAGTAAAGTTCCTAGCAAACAAAATAACACCCCCAGTTAGGGGATCTAAAATTCTGCGTCGATCTTCAGCGTCTAATTCAAGACCTAGCACGTCAAGTGTTATTGGGCCAGGGCCTAAAAGAGATTTACTCATCAATTTCCTTGTACTGACTATTTTTGAACGACGATAACATGAGCAATAGCCATATCTTGTTCATCACTCACTGTCACTTGTGCTTCCCAATTTTTTTCTTGCATAAATTGAGCTAAGGCACCTAGGTAACTTGTTACTGGCTTCCCGCTTGGCTCATTCAGGGTTTGCAAAGATCGCCATGTCATTGGCATTCTCATGCCCAATCCAATCGCTTTTGAAAAAGCTTCTTTTGCAGCAAAACGAGTAGCCAAGAAAGCAATGCCGCGTTTGTGATTTCTGGCAAGACGGTGCTTAAATACCAGCATCTCATCTGGACCCAACACTTTTTCAGCGATACGACCTTGCGTACGATCATAAGCAGCTTGTAAGCGATTAATTTGTAAGATGTCTGTGCCAATACCAATGATCATCTTGATGATCCTGCTCTACCTTTAACCATCAGCGCCTTCATATCGGTGATAGCTTTTTGCCAACCTTTAAATAAAGCCTCAGCAACAATCGCATGGCCAATATTCAGTTCTGACAACTCAGAAATACCTGCAATAGGCATGACATTACCCTCATGTAGTCCATGACCTGCATTCACTCTTAATCCTATGCTCACGCCATATTGCGCGGCTTTTTGAATGCGCTCTAATTCTTTAATCTGCTCTTCACCAGATACATCGGCATAACGACCAGTATGCAACTCAACCACCGTAGCCCCAACATCCTTAGCTGCCTGAATTTGCTTTTCATCAGGATCAATAAATAACGATACGCGAATACCTGCGCTTTTCAATTGTTTTGTGGCAGCCTCTACCGCGACATAATGCCCTAGAACGTTTAAACCACCCTCAGTAGTGACCTCTTCACGCTTTTCGGGAACGAGACAAACATCATGAGGCTTAACTTGACATGCAATGTTGATCATTTCTGGAGTAACAGCGCACTCTAAGTTCATGCGTGTTTTGATTAAGGGTCGTAATGCCATTAAATCGGCATCTTTAATATGACGTCGATCTTCACGCAAATGGAGCGTGATTAAATCTGCTCCAGCCTCTTCGGCTAAACGTGCTGCCCTTAAGGGATCTGGATAAGTAGTACCCCGCGCATTACGCAAAGTTGCCACGTGATCAATATTGATCCCGAGTTCTAGGGCATTAGAGATTTTCATCGCAATAGCTTACTAGATTTTCTTCAAATCAATCAAAATTTGACGAGTTGTCAAAACCTGATCTTGGAGATGAAGCCCCAATAAGAAGCGCATTAGCTGCTTACTTTCGGCAAGAGTCTCTAAATCAGAAAAATCACCAGCAGCAATAGCTAAGAGAGATTTTCCAGAAAGAATAGGCCAGTGCCCAGGGTCATCAGTCTGAATAGGCCGCACACCTCGCTCGGGCTGGTAAACATACTGATCTATCGCTATGGGAGCTTCATTTGTTTCAACACATCGATCAAGCGCCGCTGCATAACCCGTTTCTTGTAAAAGGGAAAGTTCAAAGGGACGCAGAATCTCTTCCAAACCCTTAGATTCAAATTCGAGATTAGATAATGCATTAATTGTCTGAGAATAACTATCGTAAAGTTTTTCATATTCATCTTCACGCGCTAAAAACTTAACCAACAACTCATTCAAATAAAAACCGCAAAGAAGAGCATCTCCTACTAGCGAGGGCATACCCCCAACCCACTCTGATTTAGTTAAAGTCCGTAACTCCGATTTACCACTCCAAGAGACCAATAGCGGCTGGAAGCGCTGTAAAACCGGTCTTAAAGTAGAGTGCGGGCGTTTGGCGCCTTTAGCAATCAAGGCCATGCGGCCATGCTGCCGAGTAAACACATCCAAAATCAGACTAGTTTCTTTGTACGGAATACTGTGCAATACAAAAGCAGGTTCATCAGCAACACGAATCGAGGCCATCTGCTTTATTCCAAACCTTGTGCCCGTAGCTCAGCACGATCATCAGCCCAACCACGCTTTACCTTTACCCAGGTTTCTAAAAAAACCTTACCGTCAAATAGCTTTTCCATATCAATTCGAGCATCAGTAGAAATCTTTTTGAGGCGCTCACCTTTTTGACCAATAATCATCGCCTTGTGACTGTCACGATCAACCAGAATAGTAGCGGCAATACGGCGCATCTTACCGTCCATCTTAAATTGACCTATTACCACGGTGCTGGTGTATGGCAATTCTTCACCAGTAAAACGAAATACCTTCTCACGCAAGATCTCAGCAGCCAAGAAACGCTCACTGCGATCTGTAATGGTCTCGCCATCATAGACAGGGGGCGCTTCAGGTAAATATCCCTCGAGGACATCGAGCAGTCTTTGAATATCGCCTGGGCTCTTCGCGCTCATCGGAATGATTTCAGCAAACTCAGACTTCTGATCTTCATGTCCACCTAATTCACACCAAGACTTTGCCATTTCTTGAATAAAGTTGAGTAAAGCTTGATCGCGTTCCGAAGGGGTCTGAGAGCGGCTATTAAAAAGATCTAATTTATTGAGAACCAATACTACCGGTAAATCATCAGGCAAAAGCTTTAATACTTTCTTATCATCTTCACCAAAATAGCCCGCCTCAACTACAAAGCACGCGACGTTCACATCTTGCAATGCTGTAGTGACTGTTCGGTTCAGTGCTTTATTTAAGGTATTTAATAAGCGGGTCTGAAAACCTGGCGTATCAATGAAAATAAACTGGGCCTCTTCGCGATTTTGAACCCCTAAAATGCGATGACGCGTTGTTTGCGCCTTTCGAGAAGTGATGCTGATCTTTTGACCGACTAATGCATTCAAAAGAGTGGATTTACCCATATTGGGACGCCCCACAATGGCGATGGTGCCACATCTAAACACGATTAGCCCTTCAGCTTGAGGTTCAATTGCTCTTCAGTCACTTCTTTTTTAGCTGCTTTTTTCTTGGCTGACCGAGTTTTCTTTGGTTTACGTGATTCTTGGGGTAAGGCTTTTAATACCGCTATCAGTGCAAGCTTAGCAGCAACCTGCTCGGCTGCACGTCGTGAAGCACCTTCGCCTTTCACACCCACCTTTAGGTTGGGAATAAGACACTCCACTTCAAATTGTTGATTATGGGCAGCACCACTTGTGCCAATCACGTTATACGTTGGTAGTGGCAATTGATAGCTTTGTAAACACTCTTGTAATAAGGTTTTATCGTCTTTACCCAAAGTCATCGGATCTACCTGAGCAAGAATCACTGAGTAGAGTTTTCTAAGGCATGCTTTGGCTGCCTCAAAACCACCGTCAAGAAAAATGGCGCCAGTGACAGCCTCTAAGGTATCAGCCAATATCGATGGGCGACGAAAGCCGCCACTCTTTAATTCGCCCTCACCTAAGCGCAGATAATCTGACAGCGAAAGAGTTTGTGCAATCTCATATAGCGCTTGCTGTTTGACTAAGTTAGCCCGTACACGAGAAAGATCCCCTTCATCTAAATCTGAGTAGCGCTCATAAAGCATTTCTGCAACAACGCAATTTAGAATAGAGTCACCCAAAAACTCTAAGCGCTCATTATTTTTTTTACTATGGCTACGATGGGTAAGCGCCTGGTTTAATAACTCGAGTTTTTTGAAGCTATACCCAAGTCTCTCTTGAAGCGGTGCAGTTTCTATGACGGCGCGCGCATTCATGATGTTTACTCAAAGCCTCCGATACGACCGAGGTTACCTAAATTTAACCAAACAAAGAAAGCTTTCCCAACAAGGTTCTTTTCAGGAACAAATCCCCAATAGCGAGAATCAGCGCTGTTATCACGGTTATCTCCCATAGCAAAATAATGGCCAGCAGGTACCTTACAGGTCAAACCAGTTTGCTGATACTGACAAAATTCTGCGCCGGGAAAACGCTCTGATGGTAAAAATCCAGCAGGACGATCGGGATCATTCAGGATATCGTGACGATTACCGTCTAAATCAGCCGGGAAAGTTTCAGTAAACCGCTTGGCATAGCGCATATTCTCGGGATCAAGGTATGGTTCACCGCCACTGTATTGCAAAGGCTGTCCATTAATAATCAAGCGCTTATCTTGGTACTCAATGATATCGCCAGGTAGTGCAACAACCCGCTTAATGTAATCGACCGACTCATCGCGTGGGTAACGAAATACGGCAACATCTCCACGTTTGGGCGATCCCATATCAATCACTTTTTGATTAATGACTGGTAAACGGATACCGTAGGTAAATTTATTAACCAAAATAAAGTCACCGATTTGTAAAGTTGGAATCATGGATCCCGATGGAATTTTGAAAGGCTCAATAATGAATGAGCGCAGTACAAACACGGCACAAATCACTGGAAAGAATCCAGCCGTGTACTCCAACCATAGTGGCATACGAGCAATACCCGCCCGCAGTCGCTGGGGTGCGAAGTACAGTTTATCGGCTATCCAGGCGATTCCAGAAACAATCACCAAGATAAAGAGAATCAGTGCAAAGTTCATTAACCTTCTACCTGCAAAATTGCCAAGAAGGCTTCTTGTGGAATCTCCACATTACCCACTTGCTTCATACGCTTCTTACCTTCTTTTTGTTTCTCTAATAACTTACGCTTACGTGATATATCGCCGCCATAACATTTGGCTAAGACGTTTTTACGCAAGGCTTTGACATTTTCACGCGCGACAATGTTACTGCCAATTGCCGCCTGAATAGCAACATCAAACATTTGACGTGGAATAATGCCGCGCATTTTAGAGACTACCTCACGACCACGGTGTTGACTATTGCTCCTATGGACAATAACCGATAGAGCATCAACCCGATCACCGTTAATCAAAATATCGACTTTCACTACATCAGCTGGGCGATATTCTTTAAACTCGTAGTCCATTGAGGCATAGCCCCGTGAAATAGATTTGAGACGATCGAAAAAATCCATCACAATCTCTGCCATCGGTAACTCATAAGTCAGTTGTACTTGTCGACCTAAATAGTTCATGCCCGTCTGAATGCCCCGCTTACCGACACACAATGTAATGATCGAACCTACATACTCTTGAGGCATATAAAGATTAACGGTAACAATCGGCTCCATGATGGTATCGACCTTACTAGTCTCAGGCATCTTTGATGGGTTATCTACCATCAAGATGCTGCCATCGGATTGCTGCACTTGATACACCACAGTTGGTGCGGTTGTAATCAAATTCATATCGTACTGACGTTCTAAACGCTCTTGCACGATCTCCATGTGCAGCAAGCCTAAGAATCCGCAGCGGAATCCAAAACCTAAGGCCTGAGATACTTCTGGCTCGTACAGCAGAGAAGCATCATTGAGTTTCAATTTCTCAAGGGACTCACGCAGCTGATCGTATTCGCTTGCCTCTACTGGATATAAACCAGCGAATACTTGAGACTTTACTTCTTTAAATCCTGGTAATGGAACGACAGCGGGCATACGACCTACCTGTCCGATAGCGTGCGTAACGGTATCACCTACTTTTGCAGCTTTTAATTCCTTAATTCCAGAGATAATGAAACCTACTTGACCTGCACTAAGCTCAGGCCGATCAACTGACTTTGGACTAAAGACCCCCACGTGCTCAACTAGGTGAGTGGAGCCATTAGCCATCAAAGTAATTTTGTCTTTAGGTTTCAGGGTGCCATTGATAACGCGAACTAACATCACCACACCAACATAATTATCAAACCAAGAGTCAATGATGAGGCACTGTAATGGCGCGCTCGCATCGCCTGCAGGTGGTGGCACACGACGAATCATTTCCTCAATGACTTCATGAACTCCTAGGCCAGTCTTTGCAGAACAAGTAAGAGCATCAGTAGCATCAATCCCAATCACATCTTCAATTTCTTGAATGGCACGCTCTGGATCAGCTTGCGGCAAGTCAATCTTATTCAGTACCGGAACCACTTCAACACCCAACTCGATAGCGGTGTAGCAGTTCGCTACTGTTTGCGCCTCAACGCCCTGACTAGCATCAACTACCAATAAAGCGCCCTCACAAGCCGATAAGGAGCGACTGACCTCGTATGAGAAGTCTACATGCCCCGGGGTATCAATCAAGTTGAGGTTATAAATTTTGCCGTCTTTGGCCTTGTAATGCAGTGCCGCAGTTTGGGCCTTAATGGTGATGCCGCGTTCACGCTCAATATCCATTGAGTCAAGGACTTGAGCCTCCATCTCTCGATCAGAAAGGCCACCGCAAAGCTGAATAATGCGATCAGCAAGTGTTGATTTGCCATGATCAATATGGGCGATGATAGAAAAATTGCGGATTAAATCCATAGCGTCTAATTAGGTCATTCAAAAAACGCCTTGTCAGAACACACCACAATGATGCGCTGCAAAAAGTCGTCTTAAATGGATTGTAATGGGTGGCGCCGATTTGGCGCCTAAGCCCATTTTTAGGCCTTATTTAGCCTTATTTTGGCCTTACAGGGATCACCAAAGTGCTGTCTGCACGACGGACAAAGACTGGAACAGCCTTATTGGTGTCAAGGCTTTTGACAAGGGTCTCAAACTGCTTAACCCCGGTGATATCAGCATCTCCAATGCGGATAATGACATCCCCTGCACGTATTCCCGCTCTAGCCAACGCCCCATCTCCAGCAGTGGTCACTTCAATTCCGCTTTTAATATTGAGCTCTTTCTTTTTAGCATCAGATAAATCGGTGACAGTAACCCCTAATGCATTGGCATTTGGACTGTTTGACGATGGTGTATCTGTCTTTTTACTGGCTGCCTGTGTCGACTCGCTATCACCAACAGTGACAGTTAGTTCACGATTAGCACCCTTGCGCCAAACCTGCACAGTGGCATTAGCACCAGGTTTTGTTTCCCCCACTAAACGTGGCAAATCAGTAGATTTTGCAATCTCACGTCCATTGAAGCTGAGGATGACATCGCCAGATTCAATACCACCTGCAGACGCAGGGCCTCCAGGATCAACATTGCGCACGTATGCACCGCGTGGTTTACCTAGTCCTAAACTCTCTGCAACCTCTTTAGTCATCTCACCCAAAGCAACACCAATTCGACCACGCGTCATTTTGCCGCTGGTTTTTAATTGATCAGCAACGCGCATTGCTTCATCAATTGGAATGGCAAAAGAAATTCCCATGTATCCGCCTGAGCGACTAAAAATTTGGGAGTTAATGCCAATCACTTGGCCAGCAGTATTGAGAAGTGGACCGCCCGAGTTTCCTGGATTTACCGCTACGTCAGTTTGAATGAATGGAAGGTAATCACCAGTATCACGACTTTTGGCGGAAACAATACCAGCAGTCACTGTGTTCTCTAGACCAAATGGTGAGCCAATAGCCAATACCCACTCACCCACTCTCACTCTTGAAGAGTCCCCTAAAGTCAGTTTGGGCAAATCTCGCGCTTCAATCTTCACCACTGCAATATCAGTGCGCTTATCCAAGCCCAATAATTTGGCTTTGTATTCACGCTTATCCGTTAACGTAACATAAATAGTATTCGCACCCTCAACCACGTGAGCATTAGTCAAAATCAAACCGTTAGACTCAATAATGAAACCCGAGCCAACACCGCGATCAGACTCCTGTGGTTTTCCGGGATTTGGTTGTGCTTGTTTAGGTGTACTAGGAACACCCGGAATGGGTACCCCAAAGAAGCGACGGAAAAACTCCGCTTGTTCCTCAGGCATTCCAGGAATACCGCCTTGGGCTTGTTGAGCTTGAACCTTTTCGGTAGTACGGATATTTACCACTGCCGGACTTGCTTTCTCAACTAAGTCAGCAAAATCAGGAATCATTACCCTTGGATTTTGCGCAGAGGCAAGGGGTATAAACGAAAGGTGGCCAAGGCTCATGACCGCCAATAGCGCAATAAAGTATTTTTTCATAATGCTAGCCTACTTGGTAAAAACCAAAAAATGGAGATAAAGACAATATTAGGGCAACTTGCCAAAAATCAAGGTGCCATTAGTACCACCAAAGCCAAAGTTGTTTTTAACCGCATGGTCAATCTTCACGTCCCTGGCTGTATTGGCACAGTAATCCAGATCACATTCAGGGTCTTGATTGAAGATATTGATCGTTGGAGGGGACTTCTGGTGATGAAGCGCCAGAATAGTGAAAACAGACTCCAAGCCTCCAGCGCCCCCCAAAAGGTGCCCCGTCATCGACTTGGTTGAGTTAATTAAAGTTTTTTTAGCGTGATCACCCAAAGCCGCTTTAATAGCTTCAGTTTCGTTCTTATCACCTAAAGGTGTGGAAGTGCCATGGGCATTAATGTATTGAATTTGATCAGGATTCAGACCTGCATCTCGCATGGCATTAATCATGCAACGTCGTGGGCCATCCATATTAGGTGCGGTCATGTGATAAGCATCACCACTCATACCAAAGCCCAACAGCTCACAGTAAATTTTTGCACCCCGAGCTTTAGCGTGCTCATACTCCTCAAGCACAATCACTCCCGCACCTTCACCGAGCACAAAACCATCTCGATCCTTATCCCAAGGACGTGAAGCAGTTGCAGGATCATCATTACGAGTGGATAAGGCTCTTGCAGAAGCAAAGCCCCCAACACCTAATGCAGAGATCGTCGATTCTGCACCACCTGCAAGCATGACATCCGCATCACCGTACTGAATCAAACGAGTAGCCAGACCAATACTATGCAATCCAGTAGTACAAGCAGTTACTGCAGCAACGTTTGGGCCTTTCAGACCAAACAAAATACTGAGGTGCCCAGAAATCATATTAATGATTGAGCCTGGAACAAAGAATGGTGAGATACGACGAGGACCCCGAGCAAGAAGCTCAGCGCCAGTCTCTTCAATCATGGGCAGGCCGCCAATCCCTGAGCCGACCATCACACCAATGCGCTCTGCGTTTTGCTCGGTAACCTCTAAGCCACTGTCACGAATCGCTTGTGCCCCAGCAGCAATGCCGAAATGAATAAAGCTATCCATATGGCGAGCTTCTTTGGCAGAAACATATTCTTCGACATTAAAGTCTTTCACCTCTCCAGCGAAATGAACGCTCAGAAGAGAGTGGTCAAACTTCGTGATAGTGGCAATGCCTGATTTGCCAGCAAGCAAATTAGACCATGCCACATCAACAGAATTGCCAACAGGTGAAATGAGACCAAGACCGGTAACTACAACCCGGCGTTGGCCATTTGATACTGACACAGTGGTACCTAGGCTAGGGAGTTAACCCTGAGCTTTTGATTTAGCGAAGTCGATCGCGAGCTGAACTGTGGTGATTTTTTCGGCTTCCTCATCAGGAATTTCGATACCAAATTCATCTTCCAAAGCCATGACCAGCTCAACAGTGTCAAGAGAGTCAGCGCCCAGGTCATTCACAAAAGAAGATTCATTCTTGATATCTCCTTCAGCGACGCCTAATTGCTCAGCGACGATTTTCTTAACGCGTTGTTCGATGTTGTCCATTAAGTCCCCCAGGGGTTGTAAAAAAATGATTGACAGATTTTATCAGCTTGGCGAAGCAATCTTGCAAATCCGCCAAAAAATGACTAAATCCTTGATTTGTCATTAGCTTAAATATAGCCCGCCATTGACATGTAAGGTGTTACCCGTAATATATCCCGCAGCTGGAGAGGCCAAGAACGCCACTGCCTGAGCTACGTCCTCAGGACTACCCAAACGAGCTAAAGGAATATTCACTTTTAGGGCATTTTGCTGTTCTTCGCTAAGTGCACGCGTCATATCGGTATCAATAAAGCCTGGGGCAACACAATTTACAGTGATATTGCGACTGCCAATTTCACGTGCCAGGGCTCTTGTCATGCCCGATACACCTGCTTTTGCAGCAGCGTAATTGGCCTGACCTGGATTGCCCATATGGCCCACAATCGACGTAATATTAATAATGCGGCCAGCACGAGCCTTCATCATCGGGCGAATAACTGCTTGAGATAAACGAAATACCGCACTTAAGTTCGTATCGATCACATCAGACCACTCTTCAGACTTCATGCGCATCGCTAAATTATCTCGAGTAATTCCAGCGTTATTGACCAAAATATTAATACCGCCATACTCTTTCACAATGTGATCAATGATATTTTCGCAAGCGTTTGGCTCGGTGACATTTAAAAATAAACCAGCACCGCCTGATGATTTTAAACGAGCATCAATTGCTTTTGCGCCTTCGCTAGACGTGGCAGTTCCAATCACTTTGGCGCCACACTTTACTAACTCATCTGCAACCGCTTGTCCAATGCCACGGGAGGCGCCGGTAACTAACGCAATTTGTCCGCTTAAGTCGAGATTCATATTTATCTTTCGCTATTTTCTCTATTACTATTCTTTATTTCACGCTAGCTAAGGCTTCATTCAGGCTAGCTTCATCAAAGATGGGCACGCCAGTGACTTGATCGTTAATACGCTTAGTAAGACCCGCTAAAACTTTGCCAGGCCCACACTCTACTACTTGAGTAATGCCCTGCTGCACCATTGCTTGAATCGTTTCTTGCCAACGCACAGGCTTGGCCGCTTGATGCACTAAGGCATCTTTGATTGCTTGAGGATCGCTTAAGATTTGAACGTCGACATTATTAATCACAGGAATCGTGGGAACATTAAACTCAATATTCGCCAAATATGTCTTGAGCTTCTCAGACGCGGGTTGCAATAAAGAAGAATGAAATGGGGCAGATACCGGTAAAGGTAGAGCTCGTTTTGCACCAGCTGCTTTCAGTAGCTCACATGCTTTAGTGACCGCATCATTAGCACCAGCAATGACGACTTGACCAGGTGCATTAAAGTTAACTGCCTCAACGATGCTACCCAATGCAATACTGACTTCTTTACAAACCTGAATAACAGCCGCATCGTCCAAGCCTAATATTGCTGCCATCCCGCCGGTCCCAACTGGTACTGCACTTTGCATTGCCTGTGCACGAAAACGTACCAAGGGCACTGCATCTTTAAAAGAAATCACATCTGCCGCAACCAGAGCCGAGTACTCACCAAGGCTATGACCAGCCAGCACTTTTGGTGCTGCGCCACCAGCAGCAATCCAGGCACGGTAAAATGCAACACCTGCAATTAGCATCACTGGTTGCGTATTCGTCGTTAATGACAAGGCCTCTGCAGGCCCCTCTGAAATTAACTTGGCAACATCTTCACCTAAGGCATCGGAAGCCTCTTGCATGGTTGCGCGGACTTCAGGTCGCTGGGCAACGCTATTGAGCATCCCCACAGATTGAGAGCCTTGGCCAGGAAATACAAAAGCGAATGTCATGTAATTATTTTCGGTAGTTAAAAATTAGTACTTCAGTGCTACTGCACCCCAAGCAAAACCACCACCAACGCCTTCTAACAAAAGATATTGGCCGCGTTTAATTTGACCAGAGCGCACACCAGAATCCAATGCAAGTGGTATAGAGGCGGCAGATGTATTGCCATGCTCATGCACAGTCACAATCACTTTATCCATCGACATGCCCATCTTCTTGGCGGTACCTTCCATAATGCGAATATTAGCTTGATGTGGAACTAACCAATCAATTTGCTCCGGCTTCAGATTAGCCTTTTCTAATGCTTCGTACGCAACTTGCTCTAGTACTTTAACGGCCAATTTAAAAACTGCTTGACCATCCATCGTCATAAATGGTGAACCATGCACCTCACCGTTACCAGCTCGGCCAGGCACGCATAAGATAGCGCGCTGACTTCCATCGGCATGCAAAGCTGTAGATAATATGCCAGCTTCTTTTGAAGCCTCTAAAACAACTGCTCCTGCGCCATCACCGAATAAGACGCAAGTGCCACGATCCTGAAAGTCTAGAATGCGTGAAAAAGTTTCAGCACCAATCACCAGCACTTTTTTATAAGTGCCACAACGAATAAATGCATCAGCTGTAGCGAGTGCATAGGTAAAGCCTGCGCAAACTGCCTGAATATCAAAGGCAGCACAAGCAGTATGAGCACCCAATTTATCTTGAACGACACATGCTGTGCTGGGAAATCCACCCAAATGATCTGGTGTGGAGGTTGCCAAAATAATAAGGTCTAAATCTGACGAACTCAGACCCGCGCTAGAAAGTGCAGCCTGCGCTGCTTTAACAGCAAGGTCGCTAGTGAGTTCATTTTCAGCGGCAAAATGTCTTGCAGAAATACCGCTCCTAGTAGTAATCCACTCGTCACTAGTCTCCAAGCCATTTTTAGCAAGGCGCTCAACTAGATCTTGGTTGCTTAAGCGCAGCTCTGGAAGATAACTTCCCGTGCCAGCAACTCTTGCATAAATACTCATTCTTTCGTCTCCGCCATAAAGGCATCCGCAATGCGCTCAACCATCCGATTTTTAGCAGCTTCATAAGCGCGATCTAAGGCAAAACCAAATGCAAATCGATCCGCAGAACCATGGCTCTTAATCACACAACCGCGCAAACCTAACAATACAGCACCGTTGTAGCGTCTATGATCCACCCGCTTACGCACTCTTAATAAAGGCACCATCGCACAAATAGCCATGAGTTTGGTGAACAAAGAGCGATTAAATTCTTCCCGAATCATGCCGCTCATCATTTTAGCTAAACCTTCACTAGCCTTCAAAACAACGTTGCCCACAAAACCATCGCACACCACAATATCAGTTGTACCCTTGAAAATATCGTTACCCTCTACGTTGCCATAAAAGTTCAACTTAGATTCCCGCAGCAACTCACTGGTTTTCTTTACTACATCACTACCCTTAATGACCTCTTCGCCTATATTCAGTAGGCCGATTGTAGGGTTTTGCGTGCCATCAACGACCTGCACCATCACATTGGCCATTTGCGCAAACTGAAACAAATGCATCGGTTCACAGTCAGCATTAGCACCCAAATCCAACATTGTTGTGCCGCGGCCTTTTTCGTTTGGAATAGCTGTTGCAATCGCTGGGCGATCTACACCTTCTAGCGTCTTAAGGACATAACGAGAAATCGCCATCAAAGCACCGGTGTTGCCAGAGGAGATAACCGCATCAGCCAGACCCTCTTTCACTTGCTCGATAGCAATGCGCATCGATGAATCTTTTTTGCGTCGCAAAGCAACCTCAATGGGATCATCCATTAAAACAATTTCACTGGCAGGGATAATTTGAATGCGATCGAGGGGCGCTTTAGAGAATTTATTTAAAACTTGCTTAATTGCCTTGGTATCACCTACCAATGCAATGTTGACATCAGCATGCTTTTCCAAAAAATCGCAAGCGGCTGGAACCGTAACGACGACTCCATGATCTCCGCCCATGGCATCAATAGCTAGAGTAACGCTCATAAACTCATTGATTGCTGCAAGTGGTTTGTCTAAGAAAAAAGCGGCTTTTTATGGAGCCGCTTCAATCTGATTGGACTAATAAATTAGTCGTTTTTAGTTTTAACAACCTTACGACCACGATAGTAGCCGTTTGGTGAAATGTGGTGGCGCAAATGAGCCTCACCAGTGGTAGCTTCAACAGCTGTTGCAGGTGCGGTCAGAAAGTCGTGAGCACGGTGCATGCCACGTTTGGAAGGTGATTTTTTATTTTGTTGAACGGCCATATTGAACTCCTAAGCAAGGCGATATTCTAGCACGAAAAAAGGTTCTAAATGCTTGATTTATCGATAAACTATATTCAAAACAAGATCCTAAATAAAGCTTAGGTTTTTAGTTTTTCTTCATATTTTTCAATATGTTAAAGGGATTTTCAGGCTTTTCGGATAAGCCCTCTTCTGCATCACCCCCAAAACTAGAGTCATGGGGCTCACAAAACCCCTCTGGATGCTTTGGAATCAGTGGTAAAGACAATAAAACCTCATCCTCGATTGTTTCTAAGAGGTTGAAATGCTGGCTGGCTACCAAAGCCTCCCTCTCCTCATCCTCAACTGGATAATCATCTGCATCTTGTTCGGTTGCCAGCAGCAAAAAGCGACGTTTTTCGTCTAAATCTACGGCACAGTCTTGCGAACACCGCTGGCAAATCAAGTGAATACGGCCTTTTAAGGCCAAATCCATTGTTTGTAGGGGCTCACTTCCTGGAGAATCTTCAAAATGGGTCTGAATTACCCAATGAAATCCATCTCCCTTTAAAACCACGGAAGCCTCTTTAGTAAGCCTTGGTAAGTCAGTAATACTCAAAAAGCCAGTGCCTTGATAAGTCTGGGGAGCACAAAAATCGACCTTTTTTAAGGCACTTGGCTCTGCCAATAACTGAACTTGAGGTAAAACTTGATTACGATTCATGACATCAGTCTAAATCAAGACTACTTTGAAGGCATCTGCAGCAATGAGTATTTCGACAAATTCACCACTTATTTTGGCATCAAGCTCGATATACCGCCGAGAACTTTTAGAGCGCTTGCGTATTCCTTTCAAGATTATTTCGCCACAGGTTGACGAGGTGCCTATTGCCGGCGAAAGCACCTTGAACTTAGCGCTTCGATTGGCTCACGCTAAAGCAGCTGCAGTTGCTAAACAGCACCCCAATGCTTGGATCATTGGCTCAGACCAAGTGGCTGATCTGTGTGGCGCTGCTATCGGCAAGCCTGGAAATTTTGAAAGGGCCTTAGCACAATTGCAACTGATGCGCGGACAAACAGTGACATTTTATACGGCACTTTGCCTAATGAATGGAGATACAGAAAGCACTATTTGCGTCCCCACTGAAGTAGTCTTTCGAAATCTCTCAGATGAAATTTTACAATCCTATTTGCTTACTGAGGAACCCTATGATTGTGCAGGCAGTGCTAAGTCTGAAGGTTTAGGTATCAGCCTGATTGAGTCAATCAAGAGCGATGACCCAACCGCCCTCATTGGCTTACCGCTAATCGTATTAAGCGGTTTATTGCGTGATGCTGGTTTTATGATTCCACCAAAAGGTAAAAGTTAATCCATGGTGAAGCTTGGGACTCTTTTTTTAATTCCCAACACCTTAGGGGACGATGCTCGTGCCGAACAACTGCCCTGGGTATTGCCACATGAAACGATCGTGCAGGCTGCTAAATTAAGACATTGGATTGTGGAGGACGCCAAAACAGCACGCGCATTTTTAAAAGCGATTGATACTGTTTCTCCATTGATTTGTTCGATTCAAGAAATGCAAATGGGTGAATGGCGAGGGGCAGCACGCAATGCAAAGTATGGCGATACCGTAAAGCCTAGCGACCTTCTCAAACCTTTGCTGGCTGGAGAAGACATGGGTTTAATGTCAGAAGCGGGTGTACCTGGTGTAGCTGACCCTGGCGCAGAACTGGTATTGGCTGCACACCAAATAGGGGCGAAGGTAAAGCCCCTCGTTGGGCCCAGTTCAATCCTATTAGGCCTCATGGCCAGTGGACTGAACGGTCAACGCTTTACTTTTCAAGGTTACATTCCATATGACACTCATGAGCGTAGCACTAAGCTCAAGCAATTAGAAACGGAATCTAGAAAATTACAACAAACTCAAATATGGATTGAGACGCCTTATCGCAATAGCTCAATGCTCATGGCCTGCCTTAACTCCTTAGCGCCACAAACCTTGCTTTGTCTTGGTGTAGATCTCAGTTTGACATCACAAATGATCGCCACTCTATCGATTGCAGAATGGCGCAAGCGCTATCCTAATGAGGCAGCTTGTACTTCATTACAAAATAGGCCAACAGTATTTCTGCTGCTGGCCTAGTATTTCTTTTCTTACTTCAGGTCTGGCGCCTTAATTAAGGACTTACCAGCTGCTGCCCCAACCTCAGCACCAAAGCGCTTAGCAACCCGCTCAGCAAAGTTTTCTTTCATGGTGTAGTCCAAGATATCGGGGGCCTTGAATACATCTCGCGCAACCGTATCAACCGTTCCAAAGCCGTCAGCCAATCCAATCTTGACCGCTTGTTCACCATTCCAAACACGGCCAGAAAATAAGTCCGCAGATTCTTTTAAGCGAGCGCCACGACCCTCTTTGACTACCGCAATAAATTGCTGATGAATCTCATCAATCATGGTTTTAATCATGTCGACTTGTTGTGGATTTTCTTTACTAAATGGATCCATCATGCCCTTATTAGATCCTGCGGTAATCATGCGTCGAGTAACGCCTAACTTATCCATCAAACCCGTAAATCCAAAGCCTTCCATGATGACGCCGATAGAACCAACGATGCTGGCCTTATCCACCAAAATTTGATCTGCAGCAACAGCTACGTAGTAACCACCAGAGGCGCAAATATCTTCCACTACAACATAAAATAGCTTTTTGGGATAAAGCTTACGTAAGCGATGAATCTCATCATTGATCATCCCCGCCTGAACTGGCGATCCTCCGGGACTATTGATACGCATCACTACTCCTGCACTATTTTCGTTTTCAAATGCTGCAGTTAGAGATGAATTAATATCCAAAGCGTTTGCCATTGAACTAGATGAAATCTCACCATCTAACGTCACCATGGCGGTATGTTTTTCTACGCCAATACCACGTCCTGGCAAATGAAAATCAAATACCATAATCACCACAGACACAATAACCAGTAAGGTCAGAACTCTTAGCACTGCTTTCCAGCGACGGGCCTTACGGGTTTCTTTTAAGTTCTCTAACAATAAATGCTCGAGTGCTTGTCGTTCCCAATTAGGATTTGGACTGTTTTCCATCTTCATTAATTCCTTAGTGTTACTTTTTTCAATTTTAAACTTTTAAACTACCTACGCTATCAGATTTTCTTTAAGCCATGACGACAACTGACTCACGTCATCAACATGGGCTAATGACTTTGAAGCCTTTAAGGTATCAGGTGGGTGAGCTCCATACGTCACAGCTACCGCATCTACTCCCGCATTAGTTGCCATATCTAAGTCATGAGTTGTATCGCCAATCATCAGAATACGACGTGTTGGTACCTGAGTGACATCTGACAACTCGAGCAACATAGCTGGGTGAGGCTTAGAAAATGATTCATCCGCAGTTCGGGTTTCATGAAATACATGAGAAAGTTGATGGTGCTTTAATGATCGATCTAGGCCGACTCTCGATTTACCAGTTGCCACTGCCAGCAGATATTGGTCAGCACGTAATTCTTCTAGCAATTCACGAATGCCAACAAATAAATCAAGCTCATGGTCTTTTGCTAAATAATGGAAGCGAAAACGGTCTGTCAGTTTTTGAAAATGAATTGGGTCTACCCATGGAACTGCCCGCCGTAATGAATCATGAATACCCAAGCCAATCACTGAGCTTGCCAAAGTATCGTCAGGGACTTTAAAGCCTAGATCACGACAGGATTGCTGAATGCAATGGACGATGGTGGGGGTGGAATCCATAATGGTTCCATCCCAGTCCCAAACAATTAAGTCATAGCGGCGATCAGATTTATTTTTTTGTGGCATCTTCAGTTGGAGATTTTTCTTTAGTCGTCTTTTCTGGCTGATCGAATGCTTTCATCATAGCCTCGAATTCAAAAGGTAGTGGGGATTCAATCCGCATCTTTTCCCCTGTTCGAGGATGAGTAAACCCTGCTAAATGGGCATGTAAGTAGAGGCGTTTTGATTTAATCAACTTATCTTGATCTTCAAAGCCATACTTATCATCGCCCAAAATAGAATGGCCTAACTTTTGCAAATGCACCCGAATTTGATGGGTACGGCCAGTTTTTAATTGGGCCTCCGCTAAAGTGATTGCGACCCTTTCTCGCTGAAAGCTTTTACTCACTCGCAAGGCGGTATGACTAGGTAGGCCGTCAGGATCAACGCGTACTCGGCGCTCTCCGTTTGCTAGTAAATACTTGTGCAATGGAAACTTGAGCTGCATCACGCTATTTCCCTGAGATATTTCACCATGAGCTAATAAGTAATATCGTTTATCTGTTTGCCCTTCCCGAATTTGACGATGGAGCTCAACCAGAGCACTGCGTTTTTTGGCCAACAGTAAAACACCAGAGGTATCACGATCTAGGCGGTGTACTAATTCTAAAAATTTGAGCTCAGGGCGTGTAATCCGCAGTGTTTCGATGACGCCAAGTGCAATGCCTGAGCCGCCATGAACTGCTAAGCCCGAAGGCTTATCAACAATTAACAAAGCATCATCTTCAAAAAGAATGGGCATTTTGTCGGAATACGTTTTTGCCCGAGACTTGGTCTGAGCAGTATTGACGGCGGCCATTTGTGCTGGCTCAGCAATCCGAACTGGAGGAAGCCTCACTACATCCCCTTCTACTAAACGAGTAGTGGGTTCAGCACGCTTTTTATTGACCCGAACCTCACCCGAGCGAATAATGCGAAAAACGTGACTTTTTGGTACCCCTTTAGCCCAGCGTAATAAATAATTATCTAAGCGCTGCCCCGCTTCTTCGGGGCCGATGGTCTCAAGCAGAACTGTGGCCGGAGTGCGGACTGATACTGCTTTTGGGGTCAATATGGGGTCGGATTTCATGATTTATCTCTCTTGCCAGCTTTACAGAGGACGACAAGGCACTCAACAATACCCCATTGTCATTCAACTTGTGCCGTATAATCAGCGCTCAAGCCAATTTATTGGCCCGAGACGAACCTGATTCAGGTTTGAATCGTGGAGCTTAGAGTCGCCCTTCAAAAGACTCTCGGGGTTGCCCCTCCCCCGTTGTAATGAGGCGCAGGGTTGGTGTGCCGTATGCCGCGACCCGCGATTAGAAGACAGTTTTCAGGCGCGCGCCTGCATTGATGACCTAAAGGAGGTCTCTGCGGCGATCGTCAAGTGTGGCACCGATTTAACCAACAGTTAACTGGGTGAACTGAGTAAAAGATGCTCAGATTTGCATGATCCACACTCATAAACCGCCTTGGGCTCAGTCCTAGGCGGTATCTGACTTGTCTCCTACGCAGCGCGCAACGACAACCTCCCCCATAGGAGAGTGTTATGAAACGCATGTTATTTAATGCAACTCAACAAGAAGAGTTGCGAGTTGCCATCGTTGATGGTCAAAAACTCATCGATATTGATATCGAAGCTGCTGGTCGTGAACAACGCAAAGGCAATATTTACAAAGGTGTTATTACCCGCATTGAGCCTTCCCTGGAAGCTTGCTTTGTCAACTATGGTGAAGAGCGTCATGGCTTTTTACCATTTAAAGAAGTTGCCAGAACTTACTTCAAAGAGGGTATAGACGTTCGCAGTGCCTCCATCAAGGATGCCCTGCGTGAAGGTCAAGAAATTATTGTTCAGGTAGAAAAAGAAGAGCGTGGCCAAAAAGGTGCAGCTTTAACTTCCTTTGTCTCCTTGGCTGGCCGTTATTTGGTATTGATGCCAAATAATCCTCGTGGAGGCGGCGTGTCTCGTCGCATTGAGGGTGAAGACCGTCAAGAACTGCGTGATGCTATGTCCCAGTTAGATATCCCTGATGGTATGAGCATCATTGCTCGTACCGCTGGTATTGGTCGCGACGCTACAGAATTGCAATGGGACTTAAGTTACCTCATGCAGTTGTGGAAAGCGATTGATGAGGCTGCTAAAGGCAACTCAGCACCATTATTGATTTATCTCGAATCGAGCTTGGTGATTCGTGCCATCCGTGATTACTTCCAGCCGGATATCGGCGAGATCCTCATTGATACCGATGATATCTACGAGCAAGCTGCTGCATTTATGTCAGTCGTAATGCCGGACAACTTGCCCAGAGTAAAGCGCTATCAAGATGATGTACCTTTATTCTCACGCTTCCAAATTGAGCATCAAATTGAAACGGCTTACTCACGTACCGTGCCATTGCCTTCTGGCGGCGCGATTGTGATTGACCACACTGAAGCTTTGGTTTCTGTGGACGTGAACTCTGCCCGCGCAACCCGTGGTTCTGATATTGAAGAAACTGCTACTCGCACTAACTTAGAAGCTGCCGATGAAATTGCCCGTCAAGCACGTTTACGTGACTTAGGTGGTTTGATTGTGATCGACTTTATTGATATGGAATCGAGCAAAGCTCAGAAAGATGTTGAGAATCGCCTGCGCGATGCTCTGCGTCATGATCGTGCTCGGGTTCAGATGGGCAAGATCTCCAAGTTTGGCTTGATGGAAATGTCACGCCAGCGCTTACGGCCTGCACTTTCTGAAGGTAGTCATGTCACTTGCCCACGCTGTAACGGCACAGGCCATATTCGTGATACTGAGTCTTCTGCACTGCAAGTTCTGCGCATCATTCAAGAAGAAGCAATGAAAGAGAACACAGCGGCGATTCATACACAGGTACCAGTCGAAGTGGCTGCATTCCTCTTGAATGAAAAACGTGCTGAAGTGATTAAGATTGAGTCTCGCTTCAAAGTGAATGTCTTGATGGTTCCTAACAAGCATTTAGAAACACCACATTACAAGTTAGAGCGTTTGCGTCATGATGATCCCCGTCTTGACGATCAAAAGGCTAGCTATGTGATGGCTGAAGAAGCTGCTCGCGAGCTCGAGACCGACACTACAGTAAGTCGTAAAGATGCTGATGTGAAGGTACGTCCTGAAGCAGCTGTGAAGGGCATTACGCCAACTCAACCTGCGCCGATTAGCCAACCACGCCCTGTTCGTACTGAAAAAGTACAAGCTGAAAGCTCTGGTGGTTTCTTTGGATTTATCAAGAAGATGTTCTCTTCTTCTCCTGCAGTAGAAGAGAAGCCAGCAGATAACAATGCCCATGGTCGCAATCAAGGACGTAATGCCAATGGTGGCGATCGCAACCGTGGCCGTAATCGTCGCGGTGAGCGCAACGATCGCAATGGTGAGCGTACAGAACGTCCAGTAGCGAATGCCGCTGAAGGTACTACTGAAGGCAATAACGGCAATCGGAATAACCGCAATAATCGGAATAACCGCAATCAAAATGGTCCGAAGCCTGAGCGTCAAGCAAACCCAGCTGCAGTCACTCCTGCAACGGAAGCTGCTCCTGGTACTGAAGCTACACCGAGCGCTGATGGCGAAGAGCGTCGTGGCCGTGGTCGTAACCGTCGTGGCCGTGGTCGCGGTCAACGCGGTGAGGACACAAGCGATATAACAACTACTCCAGCAGCAAGCGCTGCTACTTTTTCAGGGCCTCCTGCGGGAATGGCTGGCGCATCTGCAACGATGCCGATGCAAAATATTGCCAAAAGCTTTGGTAATGCAAAACCTGCGACAGTTAAAAAGGAAAGAAGTCCTCGTGCACCTCGCGCATCGCGCCCAGCACAAGCAGAAACTTCAACTCCAGTAGTGGCAGTAGCTGCTGCTATTGAAGTGATTGTGAAGCCTGCACCAGAACTTCCGAAGATTGCCTTCCAGGCGCTTGAAGAAACTCCTTTGCATAGCGTTGTGCGATCTGCTGGAATGATCTGGGTAGCAACTGACTCAAGCAAAATGGCTGAAGTTCAAGGTCAGATTCAGGCAGAGCCAGTAGTAGAAAATGTAGGCAGAACACCAAAACCTGCAGCTAGTCAGCCACAAGGTCCAATGGTTTTAGTTGAAACCGGCGGCCAAGAAAAAACGGTTTAAAGCTTTTTCTCCAGACTGCCATTTATCCCACAAAGATATTTGGCAGTTTGGCAGAAACCCCTTTTCACAGCCATAATCAAGAATATGGTTGAAAAAGTAATCCCCATCCGAATCGATGAAGGCACAGGCCTTAGACCGTCCATTCCTGGACAGTTAGTTGCGCCCCATGCCCACACCAAAGATGCTAGAGGTCGAACTCTGCGCGACCTTCGGATCTCGGTGACTGATCGCTGCAATTTTCGCTGTACCTATTGCATGCCTAAAGAAGTGTTCAACCAAGATTACCCTTATCTTTCACATAAAGAATTACTGAGCTTTGAAGAAATTACTCGCCTCACCACTATCTTTGCTAGTTTAGGTGTTGAAAAAATACGTCTCACAGGTGGCGAACCATTACTCCGTAAGAATTTAGAAGTATTGATTGAAATGCTGGCACAAGTTCGAACACCTGAAAACAAACCATTAGATCTGACCTTGACGACCAATGGCAGCATCCTCCGTAAAAAAGCTGCTGCATTAAAAGCCGCGGGCTTACAAAGACTCACTATCAGCTTAGATGGTTTGAATGATGAGATCTTTAAAAAGATGAATGATGTTGATTTTCCTGTGGTTGATGTATTAGATGGCATCTTAGCGGCACAGGAAGTAGGCTTTGAAAATATCAAAGTCAATATGGTGGTTAAAAAGGGAACGAATGATCATGAAATTCTTACTATGGCAAAGCATTTTAAAAATAGCGGCGTGATTCTGCGTTTTATAGAATTTATGGATGTAGGTAGCTCTAACGGCTGGAATATGGCTGAAGTACTTTCATCTAAAGAAGTTATCGCTCGCATTCATGAAATATTTCCACTAGAACCAATTCAAGCAAATTACACGGGTGAAGTGGCACAACGCTGGCGCTATCTTGATGGCTCAGGAGAAATTGGCGTCATCTCCAGTGTGACTCAAACCTTCTGCCATGAATGTACTCGTGCCCGAATCTCCACAGACGGTCAAATGTACCAATGCTTATTTGCGAATCATGGTTTTGATTTCAAGACCCTATTGCGCTCTAGTCATAGTGATTTAGAAATTGCCAATGCCATCATGAGCACTTGGTCTAGTCGAGATGACCACTATTCTGAAATTCGGGGATCGAATACCGCTAACCAATCGACCGGTAATCGCAAAGTCGAAATGTCTTATATCGGCGGCTAATGATTGCTGCAGAACACATGACTGGATTAATCCTTGCTGGTGGCAGAGCACAGCGGATGGGTGGAATTGATAAAGGTCTGATTCCATTTTTAGGCAAACCTTTAATTGCCTCGGCGATTAATCGACTTCAAGCTCAAGTCAGTGGAATTTTGATTAATGCTAATCGCAACATCATCCAATATTCGACCTACGGTTACCCAGTGATTGAGGATGAAACTCCTGATTTTTCTGGACCGCTAGCAGGCTTCTCTGTTGGACTAAAAGCCTGTAAGACGCCCTATCTTTTGACCGCCCCCTGCGATTCGCCGCTCCTACCTATAAACCTTGGAGCCCAGTTAGCTGCAGAAATGGAACGTGGCGATTTTCAATTGGTCCACGCCTCCAGCAAAGAGAGCGATGGCAAAGTGTGGGCGCAACCCGTTTTCTGTTTAATGCGTGCAGATTTAATTGATTCACTAAAGCTCTTCTTAGAGAGTGGTAATTTCAAAATCGATCGCTGGTTTAAAGAGTTACATTCAAGCACGGTGATATTTGAAAACGCTGATGCCTTTGCCAATATCAATACTCCAGAAGAACTCAAAGCTTTAGAAGAAGCCTCTTGATGAACCATTCGCCTAATAACCCTATTTTCTTAAGCTCCTCATTGCATGTAGACGATGCTCGCAAAGCGATTGCACAAATGGTGGATGAACTTCTCGCAGAAGCTCGACTGCTTAATAACCCTGCAGAAATCAATATCGTTTCATTGGATCAAGCAATCAACCGAATTTTAGCTGAAGATGTCTTATCGCCAATTGATGTGCCATCAGCAGATAACTCTGCTATGGATGGCTTTGCGTTTAATGGCAAATGTCTGGAAACAAACTCACTCGACATTACTCTTACTGTAATTGGAACGGCCCTTGCTGGTAAGCCTTACGAAGGCAAGGTTAGCGACGGTGAATGCCTCAAGATCATGACTGGCGCGCTGATGCCATCTGGCTGTGACACAGTTATTCCTCAAGAATTAACCACTAGCGACAATCCTGAATTCATTACTTTTAAACAAAATCAACTCAAGCCTGGTGAAAATCGTCGCTTACGCGGCGAAGATTTACAAAGGGGTAAACCAGCAATTGCTGCTGATCGTTTATTACGCCCCTCTGATTTGGGCCTTGCAGCATCTCTTGGTATTGCATCACTGAAAGTCAAGCGCAAACTGAGAGTAGCTATTTTGTCTTCAGGTGATGAGCTTCGATCCTTAGGTCAACCCTTAGAGAGCGGATGTATTTATGACAGTAATCGCTATAGCCTCACTGGGCTACTGAATCGACTCAATCTTGAAATAATCGATTGTGGCATTGTGCGTGATGATCCCAGCTCTTTGAAGGAGGCGTTTATTGAGGCCTCCACTCAAGCCGATGTCTTAATTTCTTCTGGTGGAGTTTCAGTTGGTGAGGCAGATTTCACTAAACAAATCATGCAAGAATTAGGTGACGTCGGATTTTGGAAGATCGCAATGAGACCAGGTCGGCCAATGGCTTTTGGAACACTGAAGCCAGTTTTAGGCCAATCATCAGCTAAGAGAACCTTGTTCTTCGGTTTACCCGGCAATCCTGTAGCAGTCATGGTGACTTTCTACCAATTCGTTCGAAGCGCACTCTTGCAACTGAACGGCGCGAGCCAAACTGAAGTCCCACTAAGCCAAGCTATTTCAGAAACCCCGATTCGTAAAAAGCCAGGTCGCACTGAATTTCAGCGGGCTATTTTAGGGCGTAACGCTGAGGGGAGACCCACAGTCAAACTGACTGGCAGCCAAGGGGCTGGCATTTTGCGCTCTATGAGCGAAGCAAGCTGTTTCATCATCCTTCATCACGATCAAGGAAATATTGCTGCCGGAGACTGGGTAGATGTGGCGCTTTTTGATGGACTGCTTTAAGATTGCGTCATCATGAAACTTAGCAAAAAAGAACTGGTCTTCCTCGACCCTATGCATACCGCCAAAACTTTAGTTTTGGTTTACCTGTGCTTTTCAGTCCCTATCGTTCTATTGGCACTCTTTGTGGCCTTTGTCCGCGATGGTGCGATTCCTGGCTTTACCGTGCTTTCAGCATTAGTTCTGAATGCTTTGCTTGGCTTCGGTTTACTCTGGATTGCCTGCAAGGTTTATAACTGGGTAGCTGGTAAATTCGGTGGCATTGAACTAGCCTTGCGTGAACTCCCAGAAGAAATTGAAGCTGAGTAAATGACACTCTAGAAATAAATAAAGCCGAGAACTGTATCTGTCTCGGCTTTATTGTTATTTGCGAACCGCGTACTAATCTTTCAATAATTCAGTATTAATTAAGCTGGGTGGTTTCTGACCAGCCAATGCAGCACGTAAATTATCAACAGCTAAATCCACCATCGCACGGCGTGTTTTTTCACTAGCGCTTGCAATGTGCGGCGCCAAGACAATATTACTTAATTTGAGTAACTCGGGATTGACTTTGGGCTCACCTTCAAAAACATCTAGACCAGCGGCAAAGATCTTTTTTTCTTTTAGTGCTTTTGCTAACGCTAAATCATCCACAATACCGCCTCGCGCAATGTTTACCAGGGTGGCAGTCGGTTTCATCAAGGCAATTTCTTTGGCGCCAATGGTGTGATGATTCTCTGGTGTGTAAGGTAGAACTAAAACAACGTGATCGGCTGTTCGGAGTAATTCTTCTTTGGACATGTAAGTTGCCCCAGAGGCTTTTTCGTGTGCTTCAGGTAGACGACTACGATTGTGATAAATCACTTTCATACCAAAAGCTAAGGCGCGTTTCGCAATGCCCTGGCCAATACGCCCCATTCCAATAATGCCTAGTGTGCTGTGGTGCAAATCCATGCCCAAAGGATTGTGCACGATTGACCACTGATCCCACAGACCATCCCTGATCCAGCGCTCAGATTCAGTAATTCTCCTTGCAGTTGCCATCAGCAAGGCAAATCCAAAATCAGCTGTGGTATCGGTTAATACACCCGGAGTATTACTTGCCATTACGCCAGCTACAGTCATTGCAGGAATATCAAAATTGTTATAGCCCACTGCAATATTGGCCACTATCTTTAAGTTTTTAGCATTGGCCAATGCACTTGCATCTAATCGCTCACTACCAGTGACTAAAGCGCCGACAACATTCGATAGCTCTTTTTGCAACTCCTCCGGCGTAAAGACTTGATCAGCCTGGTTAGAGCGAACCTCGAAGGACTCCTCTAACTTAGCCAGTTGATCTGGAAAAATTGCTCTAGCTACTAAAACTTTTGGTTTATTACTCATTAATGTCCTTTTTTATATCTGGATACCTGCAATTTGTTAAGCACGTATCTTAAATTGATCCTTGAAAAATTGGGGGAGAATATTATTGCGATGCAATAAAAATAACACTATAAATAATCCCCCCAACAAGGGGAAACCCCCAATCCTATTTACCTTAATTTAGGTACACTTTAGCTAGGATTCTTTTCGTCCAGAAGTTTATTTATATAAAAATGACCATAGGAGATTTAGATGTCAGATACCAATAACACTAGCCCTCGCCGTAAGTTCCTAAAGAACGCTGCTGTAGGCACTGCTGGCGCAGCTGCAATGGGTTTCCCAATGATTTCTAGTGCACAGACTGTGAACTTGCGCTTTCAATCAACTTGGCCTGCTAAAGATATTTTCCACGAGTATGCGATTGACTACGCAAATAAAGTGAACGCCATGTCAGGCGGGCGTCTCAAAATTGATGTGCTGCCTGCTGGTTCAGTAGTTAAAGCTTTTGATATGTTAGATGCTGTATCTAGCGGAACCTTAGATGGTGGTCATGGTGTTTTGGCATACTGGTATGGCAAAAGCCCAGCACTAGCATTATGGGGATCAGGTCCTGCTTTTGGTATGGATGCTAATACCCTCCTGTCTTGGAACCAATACGGTGGCGGTCAGCAGTTGCTCAATGAAATTTACAACGACCTAAAGCTCGATGTCGTTTCATTCCCTTACGGCCCAATGCCAACCCAGCCATTAGGTTGGTTTAAAAAGCCGATTGCAAAAGTGGATGATTTGAAAGGCTTGAAATTTCGTACCGTTGGTCTTTCTATTGAGATCTTCACAGATATGGGCGCATCAGTTCAGGCTCTACCTGGGGGCGAAATCATTCCGGCAATGGACCGTGGCGTTTTAGATGCAGCTGAGTTTAATAATGCATCTTCTGACCGTCTCCTTGGCTTTGCTGACGTATCTAAAGTCAATATGCTCCAAAGCTTCCATCAAAGCTCAGAGCAATTCGAAATTATCTTCAACAAGAAGAAATTCACCTCATTAGCTGCAGATCTTCAGGCGATCCTGACGTACGGAACTCAAGCCGCTTCTGCAGATATGTCATGGAAGGCAATTGATCGCTACTCTAAAGATTTTGCTGAACTACAAACTAAAGACAAGGTCAAGTTCTACGCTACACCGAAGTCTATTTTGGTGGCCCAGTTGAAAGCTTGGGACAAGATCATTGCGAAGAAAGCTGCTGAACTCCCAATGTTCAAAAAGGTGCTGGATTCACAAAAAGCATTTGCTCAACGCGCAGTTCGCTGGGACTTGCTAGTCAATGTGGATATGAAGATTGCCTACGACCATTATTTCAAGGCTTAAGCGCCTTTAAAGCCCTAAAAGCTTATGTAATAATGTGGCTTCATGCACATCTGAACCGGACGGCATCACCGTCCGGTTTTTTTAGTGGCGTTGAGAATTACAGAATTATCTTAGGAGAGTAGTTCATGGATAAATTCATGCTGACAGTAGATGAAATTAGCACCTTTGTTGGTAAAGCAGCAGCTTGGCTTGTGGTTGTTTTAATGCTGATGGTAGTCACAGACGTTGTAAGACGCTATGCATTTAATTCTCCATCGGCATGGATAGGTGAGTTATCCGTCATGGCTTACGGCACTCTGTTTATGTTGTGTGGTGCCTATACCTTGGCACAAAATGGTCACGTTCGCGGCGACTTCCTGTATGGATCCATGAAACCACGCACACAGGCAACCTTAGATTTGATTTTGTATGTCACTTTTTTCTTGCCAGGAATCACCGCTTTGGTTTATGCAGGCTATACCTATGCTGCAGAATCTTGGCGCATAGGCGAGCACACCACCCAGATTGCCAATGGCCCGCCACTCTATCCGTTTAAAACGATTATTCCAATTGCAGGAGCATTTGTTCTTTTGCAAGGCTTTGTTGAAATTTTACGTTGCATTATTTGTATTAGAACTGGTGTGTGGCCTGCTCGCCTGAAAGATGCTGCAGAAATCGACGTCATTGAACAGCAATTGGCAGCATCTACTCACGTTGATGAAGCATCTCGTCAACAAGCAATCAAAAACGCTAAATCCATCGATGAAGCAGCTCATCATCGCATTGGTCAAACTAAAGAGATAAATCATGAGTGATCCAATTCTTGGCCTAGTGATGCTCAGCTTGATTATTGTTGTCATCATGCTGGGCTTTCCAACTGCCTTTACCCTCATGGGCTTAGGCATGATGTTTGGCTTTGCAGCCTTTTACGATCCTTCCCAAAGCTGGACTGCAAACAAAGTTTTCACTCTGATGGTGCAAAGAACCTTCGGAGGTATGACAAATGATGTCCTCTTATCCATTCCGCTCTTTGTGTTAATGGGATACGTGATGGAACGAGGGGCGCTTGTCGATAAGATGTTCTACAGTATCCAGTTAGCATTCCGTCGTCTGCCTGCGTCTCTAGCGGTAGCAACCCTCATTGTTTGTACTTTCTGGGGTATCGCCAGTGGGCTGGTTGGTGCCGTGGTTGTTCTCATGGGCGTGATTGCCATGAAACCGATGCTCAATGCAGGCTACGATACGCGGCTTGCTGCTGGTGTCATTACGGCTGGAGGTACCTTAGGCATCCTGATTCCACCTTCAGTCATGATCATTGTCTACGCAGCAGTTGCCGGCCAATCCGTTGTCAAGCTCTACGCTGCTGCGATGGTACCGGGATTTTTCCTAGCCTTTTTATACCTGGTTTACATCATTGGCTGGGCTCTAATTAACCCTAAGGTTGCACCTAAGTTACCGCCCGAGCAACTCATCGTTCCAGTCCCAGCACCGATTCATTTTTTACGTGAGCACTATTCCAGCAATATGTTGGTCGCAACATTCAAGGCTCTATTCTCGCCAGGTAAATTAATAAATGCACCAGCTGAAGCAAGACTCTCATTCAAGAGCATTTTCAAGAATGTACTGGCAGTTCTAACGCCATTGATGTTGGTCGCAGTCGCGATGTGGGGAGTATGGTGGTATGTCATCATCCATCAACAAAATGAAAGAGACGCCCTCAATGTTCCAGTAGTGACCCAAGTCGCTAAAGCTTCTACCAGCGCGGCAGAACCTGCTGAGGAAGGTTTAGTATCTCTTGACGCCACATCCAATAACATCAAATCAAAAGAGCCTGAAGAAGACGCTCCTTTGGTTGCTTTAGACGCTGCCGCCGGGGATGCACCTCCAGCTGAAGGTAGCATTCCAGAAGCTGCAGCGGGACCGCCAGAAAACTTCGAACTGTATTATGGTTTGACCTGCATCCTGTTTGGACTGCTACTCCTTTATTACTACATTAAGTTAGATGAGGAACAGTTTGAGATTCTCAAGCTATTAATTGAGTCTGTCATGCCTTTAGGTGTTCTGACGATCTTGGTTTTAGCTGTCATCCTATTAGGTATTACTACCGCCACTGAATCTGCGGCAGTAGGTGCTTTAGGTGCGTTCATTCTTGCGTTTCAGGCAGGTACCTTAAACTTTGATCGCACTAAGCAGGCGGTTTTCTTGACGGCTAAAACAACATCGATGGTGTGCTGGTTGTTTGTAGGTTCAGCACTTTTCTCGGCTGTGTTTACCATTTTAGGCGGTCAATCGATCATTGAAAAATGGGTGTTGATGTTAGATTTGACACCACTCCAATTTATGCTGCTCTCTCAAGCAATCATCTTCTTCCTGGGATGGCCTTTAGAGTGGACAGAGATTATTGTGATTTTCGTGCCGATCTTCTTGCCTTTGTTGGCGCACTTCAACATCGATCCTCTGTTGTGGGGTACTTTAGTATTTGTCAACTTACAAGCAGCATTCTTATCGCCACCGGTTGCTATGTCTGCCTTCTACCTCAAAGGAGTTTCACCGCCAGGTGTCACTCTAAATCAGATCTTTGCAGGCATGATGCCTTATATGTTCATCGTCATTGCATGCATGGTCTTCATGTACGTTTGGCCCGGCATGACCTTATGGTTTCCAAAGTTCCTCTACGGAGGTTAATGGTAGCAAGTAGTTCTGCTAAAGAAAAAAGCGCTCTTATCGGAGCGCTTTTTTTACATCGACTACTGCTACCAAAATGAACTAAGCAGACTGTTTTAGTAGCTCACTATTCGTTTTACCTAAGGCGATCGTAAATAAACCTTGCCAGTAGTTAAACGATGTCAACTCATCTTCATCTAGCTCCATCTCAATAAAAGCTGGATGGCGAATTAAGGAGAGCCAGATCCGGCAAAACATCTTATCTTCTAGACGAGAGGGTTTGCTAATGAAAGGAATTTCTTCTAGATTTGGAATAATTTCATATACGTCTTCCTGACTTGACATATCCTGTTTATCCCTACTAAGACGCATCATTTCAAGCATCACTCGACCAAGCTGATCGTAATGACCTTGCCAGCAAATGGGGGTTGCTGCAATCTCTTTTGTTTTTTCTAAATACTTACGGGCAAACTCGCTCCATGCATACGCCAAATCAAACTCCGTCTTTACCTTAGCATTTTGCAAGGCAGTAGGCAGGTTAGTAGACTTCATTAACTCTAGCTGACGATCGCTTCCAAAGGTGTAATCAATAATCAATAAGGGTTTTGCTGTTTTATCGATCTGTAGCCGATATTCTTCCATGATCCATTCTTTCCTAGTGGGGTTTATTAATGCCAATGCCTAAAGTGTAATCAATTGAGGCTAAGCTTTGGAAAAGCGGAGTCCTAGGGAAAGCCCTTGCTTAGAGCTTATTCTTATCTTCAACTGCCATGTGGGTATAGGCTATTTTTAATAGCGGGCAGTCTGTAGATTCATTGCCAGCAAAAGCAATCAAATCACCCAAGATATGTTGATATTCATTTTTCTTTCCAGCAAGCAAGTCTCTGAGCATCGAAGCAGTAAAAGGTGACCCCTCCTTAGTGAGAATCTCCACAGAAGAAGATTGGGTCTTCTATAGCTAAAAGACCGCTCACCTCTTGGAAAATAGGGGCTTTGCCTGAAAATGACGCTATTTCAGCTAAAATCATATTTTTATGATTAATCCCCCAACATTGGGTCTCTTGAAATAAAACACCATGACTTACGTTGTTACCGAATCCTGTATCCGCTGCAAATACACAGACTGCGTTGATGTTTGCCCAGTTGATTGCTTTCGTGAGGGTCCAAACTTTTTAGTAATCGATCCCGATGAATGTATTGACTGCGCTGTCTGCGTTCCAGAGTGCCCAGTCAATGCAATTTATGCTGAAGATGATGTTCCTGGCGATCAACAAGCTTTCATAAAGCTAAATGCTGAGCTCTCACCTAACTGGACATCCATTACCAAGTCTAAAGCCGGTCTTCCAGATGCCGATGAATGGAAAGACGTCAAAAGCAAGCTTGATCAGCTAGTGAAGTAAGCCAAACCCAATCTCCTAGAGAATTTGTGCTCCACTCACCCATACAAACCGATGCCCTCATCATTGGCGCCGGCCCAGTGGGTCTCTTTCAGGTATTTGAACTTGGCCTATTAGAAATCAAGGCCCATGTCATTGATTCTTTACCTGAGGCAGGCGGTCAATGTATCGAGCTTTATCCTGATAAACCTATTTACGATATCCCCGCGATTCCGGTTTGCACTGGTCGGGAGCTCACTAATAATTTACTAAAACAGATTGAACCATTTGGTGCGCAATTTCATTTGGGCCAGGAAGTTACAGAACTTAAGGTACAGGCTGATGGTCGATTTCTGGTGAGCACTTCGAAGGACGAGCATTTCCTCAGTAAAACTATTTTTATCGCAGCTGGGGTTGGCGCCTTTCAGCCTCGCACTCTCAATCTTGAGGGCCTAGACGCCTTTCTTGATCGGCAAGTTTTCTATCGTGTAAAAGATCCAGAACAATTTGCCAATAAAAATATCGTGATTTGCGGCGGCGGAGATGCTGCTCTAGATTGGGCATTACATTTTGTAGATAAGGCAGCGAGCATTACCCTAATCCATCGTCGAGATGACTTTAAAGCCGCTCCAAAATCCATCGCCAAAATGCGTGGGTTATGTGCAGATAAAAAAATAAAGTTACTCATCGGACAAATTACTGGCTATGAAACTCGCAAGAATCAACTTACTGAAATCATCTTTACGAATATTGATAGTAAATCTGAACTCATAGTATTAGATGATCTGCTGATCTTTTTTGGACTCTCCCCAAAGCTTGGCCCGATTGCAGATTGGGGGCTAGAAATTGATCGCAAACAAATTACTGTTGATACCAAAAAATTTGAGACGAGCATTCCGGGAATCTATGCGGTTGGAGATATTAATGTCTATCCAGGAAAGAAAAAATTAATCTTGTCTGGTTTTCATGAGGCCGCTTTAGCCGCCTTTGCTGCCGCAGAATATCTCAACCCAGAGAAACCAATTCAACTCCAATACACAACCACCTCAACAAAGCTTCATAAGGTCCTTGGGGTGAAGTCCCCCACATTCGAGTAAGCTATCGTATAACCATTCATTTTTAGCCAAATTCTTATGCACCAATATCACAATCTCATGATAGAAGTCCTTGCCAAAGGCGTCCAAAAATCGGACAGAACTGGCACTGGAACTATCTCTGTTTTTGGACATCAGATGCGCTTTAATCTGGCTGATGGTTTTCCAATGGTGACCACGAAAAAGCTTCACCTCAAGTCCATTATTTATGAATTATTGTGGTTTCTAAAGGGTAGTACTGATAATAATTGGCTTAAAGAGCGTGGTGTATCGATTTGGAATGAATGGGCAGCACCAGATGGCGAGTTAGGCCCTATCTATGGCTACCAATGGCGCTCTTGGCCTGCCCCAAATGGACAGCATGTTGATCAAATTACAGAAGTCATTGAGACGATTAAGAAAAATCCTGATTCCCGTCGAATCATTGTCTCTGCATGGAACGTAGCTGACATTCCTCGTATGGCTCTAGCTCCTTGCCATGCATTCTTTCAGTTTTATGTAGCGGATGGCAAATTATCTTGTCAGCTATATCAGCGCAGCGCTGATATTTTCCTAGGCGTACCTTTTAATATCACCAGTTACGCCCTACTCACTCATATGGTGGCACAGCAATGCAATCTTGCAGTAGGCGATTTTATTTGGACTGGTGGCGATTGCCACCTATACAGCAATCATCTTGAGCAAGTAGACTTGCAGCTCTCAAGAGATTTCTTCCCACTTCCGAAACTGAATATTCTTCGAAAGCCTAACTCTATTTTTGATTATGAGTTTGAAGATTTTGAAATTGCTGGATATGAATGTCATCCACATATTAAAGCTCCAGTAGCTATTTAAGAAAATATTTATATGACTCAACCTGCTATTTCTATGATTGTTGCGCGCTCACGCAACCATGTGATTGGTCGCGATAACCAAATGCCATGGAAAATTTCTGCTGACCTACAGTTCTTCAAACGGGTCACTATGGGTTTCCCAGTCATTATGGGACGTAAAACTTGGGAATCTATTGGTCGCCCTTTACCTGGTCGTCGCAATATTGTTGTCAGTCGCAATCCAGATCTCACTCTTGCCGGCGCCGAGGTGGCCAACTCATTAGATGATGCACTTCATCGCCTTAGCGAGCTACCTCGCGTCTTTGTGATTGGTGGAGAGCAATTATTTACTCAGGCATTCCCAAAAGTAGATCAGCTTTATATTACTGAAATTGAAATGGATGTAGAAGGTGGTGATACTTTCTTTAAAGTACCGAATCCAGAAGAGTGGCTAGAACTTGAACGCACTCCAGGCTCTGAGGGTGAAATTAGCTTCCATTTTCTGACGCTACAACGAAAATAAAAAGACTAAGAACACTATTACAGTTTTTTCTGAAGCTAAAGTGCGCTTCCCTATTATTTACCGCCTACTGTCATTGAACCAATTAAGATTGAGCCCGTTTCTTTGGTGCCGCGGATTAAAGAATCACTTCCGACTAACTCAATCTCCAACAACATATCTCGTAAATTACCAGCAATGGTGATTCCCTCGACTGGATGCTGAATGACTCCGTTTTCTACCCAGTACCCAAAGGCGCCCCGCGAATAATCACCCGTGACATAGTTCACGCCTTGCCCCATTAACTCAGTCACTAATAAGCCAGTACCCATCTCCTTTAGTAAAGCTGGTAAACCACCTTTAGGCGTTTTTTTACTCTTTAATGTTAAGTGATGAGAGCCACCAGCATTACCAGTAGTCTTCATACCCAATTTACGCGCTGAATAGGTTGATAAAAAGTAACCTTCCAATACACCTTTATCAACTACTGTGCGTGCTGCGGTTTTTACACCCTCTTCATCAAACGGTGTGCTTCCGGTCATCGATTTCAAATGAGGGTTTTCAAATAGACTGATATGTTTTGGCAGCACCTGTTTACCTAAACTATCCAGCAAGAAACTAGAGCGGCGATACAAAGCACCACCAGAAACAGCTTGTACTAAGCTACCCAATAGGCCAGCGGCTAGAGGTGCCTCAAAAATTACCGGGCAACGACGCGTCGTTAAGGACTTAGCCCGCAGACGTGATAGCGCACGCTGTGCAGCGTACTGACCAATTGCGGCTGGATCTGCTAACTCCTGCGGAATACGTGAACTGGAATACCAGTCGTCACGTTGCATCTTGGCCTGCTTGCCTTTTTCTGTCGCGATCGGGGCACAAGAAATATAGTGCCTTGAAAATGGATACCCACCCATAAAACCATGAGTTGTTCCCATCATGAAATGAGCGTGGTGAGCAGATACTGAAGCGCCATCACTATTTTGAATTTGTTTGCTAACGGAAAATGCATTTCCCTCTGCTAGCCGCGCAATCTCAACTGCATGCGTAGCATCAATATTCCACGGATGAAATAAATCTAAATCTAAGGGATTCTTTTCGAGGAGCTCGCGTTCTGCCGGTCCAGCACAATTATCTTCCGCGGTATGCTGAGCAATATGATACGCAGCCTCAACTGTGGCCTTGAGGGAGTCTTTAGAAAAATCGCTGGTACTAGCGTTTCCACGTCGATGGCCTAAAAAGAGGGTTACGCCAACCTGTTTATCCAAGCTTTGCTCAATGGTCTCAACCTCTCCCTTGCGGACAGTTACAGAGAGGCCTTGCCCCTCTGAAACCTCTGCTATCGCATCTGAAGCCCCTTTTTTTTCGGCCTCTTTAAGCATGAAATCCACGATTTCTTGAAACTGATTTGAAGTATATGTAAACATGACCTAATAATAGCTAGAATAGAAACATGAAGCATACCGAAGCCTGGAAAAGAAGTACTCCAAACGAAATCAAAATTGGTTTAATTTCAATCTCGGACCGAGCCAGCAAGGGCGTTTATCAGGATGAGGGAATTCCCGCTCTGCAAGCATGGCTAATGAAGGCCCTCAGTAATCCCTGCATCTTTCATGAGCGGCTGATTGCCGATGAGGCAGAAATCGTGACAGAAACGATTGTGGAGCTGGTAGACGAGCTTGGCTGTGATCTAGTCCTTACTACAGGCGGTACAGGCCCATCACGCAGGGACGTCACCCCAGAAGCCACCCTAGAGGCAGGAACCCGTGAAATGCCAGGATTTGGCGAACAGATGCGTCAAATTAGCCTAAATTTTGTGCCTACAGCGATTTTGTCGCGTCAAACTGCAGTGCTTCGAGAAATTGAAGGGCATGCTGCTCTAGTGATTAATCTTCCCGGTCAACCCAAGGCTATTGCTGAAACATTGGAAGGTCTTAAGGATGCCAACGGCAAAACCATCGTCCCTGGCATCTTTGCAGCAGTGCCTTATTGCATTGATCTGATTGGTGGTCCCTATATAGAAACCGATGAGTCTGTGATTAAAGTATTTAGGCCTAAAAGCGCTATCAAGAAATAAGGTGCTAACTAGGGTAGTGGAACAATAAATTTCTCACGGTAGTACTTCAATTCTTCAATAGATTCCTGGATATCTGCCAAGGCAGTATGAGCCTGTTGTTTGGTGAATCCCTTTACTAGCTCTGGATGCCAACGCTTACATAACTCTTTTAGGGTTGAGACATCGATATTTCGATAATGAAAATATGCTTCTAGTTTAGGCATGTACTTGGCCATAAAGCGTCTATCTTGTCCAATCGTATTACCACACATCGGAGCAATACCTGCCTTGATATATTGCTTTAAAAATGCGATGCATTCTGCCTCGACTGTAGCCTCATCCTGAGTGGCTACCTTCACCTTATCGATTAATCCAGAACGCCCATGGGTTCCTTTATTCCATGAATCCATAGCATCTAGAACCGCATCTTCCTGATGCACAACCCAAACTGGCGCCGTAGCAATCGTGTTGAGGTGTGCATCGGTCACAATGATTGCAATTTCCAAAATACGGTCAGTTTCAGGGTTTAACCCCGACATTTCCATATCCACCCAAATCAGGTGTTCATTTGCTGGGGCAGACTGTGTAGTAGAAGAATTGCTAGTGTTAATTTGTTCGCTCATATCTTTGTTCATTTGATGATGGATAAGAGACTACTGTAATCATCGCGCCACAGGGTAAAACCCTTAGAATCTTCGATCTCTTGAGCGTTAATAAATTGAATATCCCGAAAGGCTTTTTTATCTTTACTGATCAGCGCCCATTCGGACCGGTAGCCTACCTTATTTTCTGAGGCAGCAAAGCTGATGACTTTGATATCTTGATTAAATGCATTTGCTGCAGTTTTAACAACTGGTATTAAGTTTAGAAAGCGATTGGTAATGTGCAAGGCCAAAATTCCATCACTCTTTAAATGCCTAAAGTAATGTGTAAATGCTTCTTTAGTAAGTAAATGGATCGGAACCGAATCACCCGAGAAGGCATCAATTACAAGAACATCAAACTGTTGATTTGGCTCTTGCTCTAATTGCAAACGCGCATCACCTAAAACATACTCGATGCTTGCAGGACTATTAGATAAAAAAGTAAAGTGCTTTTGAGCGGCGTCAATCACTTGAGGATTGATTTCATAAAAACGGTAATCATCACCCTTGCGTGCATACCCAGCTAAGGTACCAACACCTAAACCTACTACCCCAACTTTAATAGGCTGGTTAGATTGGTTTTTGACTAAGATGGCCTGCCCGACACCGCTTTCGCGCACGTAATATGTAGTCGGCTCTTGCGCTTTTGCAGGATCAATAAATTGACTGCCATGGCTGATTTGTCCATGCTGCATCGTTTTGTAGCCACGGGCCTTATCAACATAAACTTTTAAGGTCCCATAAAAATTTCGGTGACTCAACTCAATGCCAGCAACATCATGCGAATGATCATCAATGCGAATCACGCTAATCAGCACTAGAAAAGAGGCGATTCCAGCAGTGGTAAGTACCTTCAATTGGGTGGTTTTAAAGCGCGAATTGGATAAAAAGACTAAGGCAACGACGATACCGGTTAGAACAATACCGATCGATAGCTCGTAGTTTTCAGTAAACCAATATGGAGCAATGACGCCTACAAAAAAGCCGCCCATTACACCACCTACTGCCAACATTAAATAGTAAGTTGTTAAATAGCGTGAATTAGGCTGCTGAGATGCTAACTCGCCGTGACAGACCATGCAAATAACAAAGAATGAAAATAAATTAATACCCGTCGAAATGATCACCGGCAATTCATTTAAGCCTAAGGTTGGCAAATAAGCCAGAATAAAGAGCGCTGCTACCAATAAGGGTAGGAACAGCTTCCTTTGATACCAACCACTGCCCTCAAAACAAATAATGAAAGACAGTAAGTAAAGAGCTAAAGGAGCTACCCAAATCATCGGGACAGGCGCGATATTCTCAGTTAAAAAGCTGGTATCTGCCACCATTAATATTGACGGACATGCCGCTAACAATATCCAAATGAATAAACGAGAAGCGGGCGGCGCAGGAACAAGCTCTTTTTCTGCCTCTACTAGGGCAACGCTATTGCGATTGCGCCATGCCAAGATTGCGCAGGTTAATACAAATACAACATACAAAGCCGACCAACAATAGGATTGCCACTGGGTAGGCAGCATTGGCTCAAATGCAATTGGGTAAGCCAGCAAAGCCAACATGGATCCAAAATTAGACAAGGCAAACAAGCGGTACGGAATGCCGCCTGTACGCTCACGTGCAAACCAAGCCTGAATCAATGGCCCAGTTGTGGAAAGCACAAAATAAGGCAAACCAATCGAAGCAAATAAAAGGCCCAAGATTTGCAGGGTGGGGTTTTCACTACCGGTAGGCTTCCATAGTTCACTCGCAGTTAGCGGTAACAAAGATAAGCTAATCAACAGCAATGCAATGTGCAAGATGCTTTGCCGGTAGGGGTTTAGTGCCTTAACAATCCAATGCGAATAGATATAACCAAACAGCAAAGTAGCTTGGAAAAACAGCATGCAGGTTGTCCAGACTGATGCTGAGCCACCAAACCATGGCAGGATTATTTTTCCAATCAGCGGCTGTACCTGGAACAATAAAAAGGCACTTAAAAAAATAGTCAGGCCGTATTGAAAAGTCAGTTGTAGGTTGTATTTCATATTGTTCTAGCGTTATGGTGTTTTTTTAAAGGGGTAATGGTTTTTATAGAGTTAGGTTCTAATATGAGTTTTGTTTATTATATTTGTAAGTACTCAATGGCATTTTTTCATTACCATCTCTTTTGACATAGCGGTATTGAGTAAATGACGGACTGAGTTTGTATTTTTTAACCTTCCACCCGTATGCACCAGGATAGCGACTGAAGTCAGCTTTTTAGCTAAAATTGATACTTTTCCAAATATAATGATCTCATGACATTTACAATTATTTTTCTCATTGCTTTTATTGCTAGTTTTGGCCTACGCCACTGGCTTTCCCAACGCCAAATTCGTTTTGTTGCTCAACATCGCGGCACGGTACCAGCCGAGTTCGCCGAAAAAGTAACATTAGCAGAGCACCAGAAGGCGGCAGATTACACCATTGCTAAGTTGCGTTTAGGCATTCTAGAAAATGGTGTCAGCGCCATCATTTTAATTTCTTTCACCTTATTGGGTGGATTAGAGATTCTGAATATTGGCTTACTCCAATTACTAGGTGCTGGCATCGCCCAACAAATGGCACTACTAGTATCGATCGTCCTGATTTCAGGAATCATTGATATTCCTTTTTCTTGGTATAAACAGTTTGACCTTGAAGAGCGCTTTGGCTTTAATCGGATGAATAAAAAGTTATTCTTTAGTGACATGCTAAAGGGTATTGGGGTTGGTGGTGCTATAGGCATCCCCTTGTTATGGGTCATCCTAACTTTAATGGCTAAAGCAGGAGATTTTTGGTGGCTCTGGGCTTGGGGAGTACTCACATCGTTTAGTTTACTGATGCAATGGATTTTTCCCACTTTTATTGCACCCCTATTTAACAAATTTGTTGCCTTGGAAGATGGGCCTCTCAAAACACAGATTGAAGCATTGTTAAAGCGTTGCGACTTTGCAAGTCAAGGTTTGTTTGTGATGGACGGCAGTAAGCGCAGTGCCCATGGCAATGCATTTTTTGCTGGCATGGGAAGAGCTAAACGCATTGTCTTTTTTGATACCTTAATTGAGAAACTGAATCCTGGTGAAGTAGAGGCTGTCCTTGCGCATGAGTTGGGACACTTCAAATGCAACCATATCCGCAAGCGCTTGCTGGTGTCTTTTGTTCTCAGCTTTGGTATGTTTGCATTATTAGGGTGGATTAGTACTAAAGTCTGGTTTTATACGGATTTGGGAGTGATGCCAAACCTCAATGGCTATAACGGTGGCTTGGCACTGGCCCTCTTCATGCTCGTTTCTCCGGTATTCAGCTTTTTCCTAACCCCCTTAGCTAGCTTAGCTTCCCGTAAACATGAATACGAGGCAGATGGGTTTGCTGCAGACAAATCTTCAGCAAAAGATTTGATCTCTGCATTAGTGAAGTTATATCAAGATAATGCCTCAACCTTAACGCCCGATCCTCTGTATACCGCTTTCTATAGCTCTCACCCACCTGCTCCATTACGCATTGCCAACTTGCAACGCTTTAGCTAGGAAATATGGAGCAATTTCGTGCGCTGCTGACTGCATCTTATGGAAGGCATTATTTAGCGCAACGGATTTCTAAGGACCCTCTTGGCAATCCAATGCTCGGACAAGAATTGGTTCAGGTCAGTACACCAGCTAAACAACATATTGGCGCTGTTGGTGATGAGCTGTTACTAGAGAGTACCTCTGCTAATCAGGCCCGCATTATTGAAATTGAGCCCAGAGAAAATTTACTGTACCGTTCTGATGCATTTAAAAGTAAATTGATTGCGTCTAACGTAGATCAAATTCTCGTGGTATTGGCGACACAACCCGCATTCTCTCCTGACCTTTTGGGTAGAGCGGTAGTCGCTGCAGAAGCAAATCAAATTGGTCTTCATATCCTACTCAATAAGTGCGACCTCAAGGATAATTTGACTCATGCCCGCAAAATCATCGCGCCCTATGCGCGCATGGGATATCCTGTCAGCGAGGTCTCAGCTAAATTTGATCCTGCATCCATTGAAGCACTTCGCCCAGCTCTTCAAGGCAAAATATCGGTGTTTGTGGGCCAATCAGGTATGGGGAAATCGAGCTTACTCAATGCCTGGGTGCCGAATGCAGCAGCACTCACTCAAGAATATTCAGTACGCCTAGATACTGGAAAACATACCACGACTGCCTGTCGTTATTTTGAATTACCAGAAATCTGGGGTAAAGACGTTCATGGAAAATTGGGCGCTCTAATTGACTCGCCTGGATTTCAAGAATTTGGTTTAGCCCACATGTCTGTCAGTGAACTACAACATGCCTTTAGAGAATTTAAAGATCTATTAGGGAAATGCCGTTTTCATAACTGCGCTCATCAAGCAGAGCCTGATTGTGCGGTTCGAGAGGCTCTAGAGAAAAATGAAATAGCCCCAGAGAGACTAGCGCTGTTTAGGCAGTTGCGTTCAGATTCAAAAACAGCCGATACGCAATTACAAGGTATTAGCCAAGCCAAACAGCGCTGGTCAACATTAACAGCAAAGCCATCCAAGCGATAACCAAACGCCATACTAGGCCAACTGCAGAGCGCATCGTGCGCTCAGTAGGCTCCATACCTACTTCATAAACTAAAGGCTCACCTGCTTCGGCCATGCGCAGAGCTTCATCGCTATCAGGCTCACTTAAGGGCTCGCCTAAACGAACACCCAGTGCACCACTACCGGAGGCTAAGATCACACTTGATAAAGAGTCTGGCCACTTCCGAGTGAGGTAACGCCAGCCATATGCAGCACCTTCAAAGTTGCCCACAATGGCAAAGCCCATCGCAGTGATACGCGCAGGAATCCAATCAAGTACATAAAAGAAGTGACGTGCCGCTTCACTGAGATTAAAGTCGCCACGCTGAGACCAACGCTGAGCGGCAGTATCTGCAAGGCGATATAAGACAACACCTGCAGGACCCATTGGCATTAAGAACCAGAAAAGGACTCCAAAGACATGACGATGTGAACCAATGATGGCACGCTCTAATGCTAAAGAAATGACTTCAGTTTCTGTCAGGCTCGAAATGTCTAGCTCGGGTCCATACCATTCACCTAATGCAGCACGTGCCGCAGGAAGATCATGACTCTCGATAGATTCATGCACCAGGGTAAAAGAATGACTGAACTGACGAAAGCCAAAAAAGAGATAGGCAATGATGATGTTCCAAACGAAGCCCAAAATTGGATAAGTCACCATACAAACAACATAAATTACAAATACCAAAAAGGTGGGAAGAATAAATGCCACCATACAAGCCAAGCGTGCACCAATAGGACTTGCACCCTCTTCAGACTTGCCACCGAATTCACCGGCGACCCAATCCAACCAACGGGCGCTCATTCGAGCAATCCAATGGCTAGCGGTTACTGGGCGATATTGCTCAGCAATGAGGGCGAAGAGGATAGAAAAGAAGGTCATACTTTTAATAGATGATAAAGGTTGCGTAACATTCCAGCTGTAGCGCCCCAAATAAAACGATTTTCATAGGGCATCGCATAAAAACGACGACCGCCCTGCTCACTTTGCCACACTCTGATTTGATGATTGGCTGGATCCATCAAAAAACGGAGTGGTACCTCAAAAACATCAGCCACCTCAAACTCATCCAGAGGGTATTCTGCCTGAGCTTGAACCAAACCAACCACTGGAGTGACGCTATAACCTGAAACCGTAAGGTACTGGGGCAAATGTCCAATAATCTCCACGCGGGACTGATCTAGGCCAATTTCCTCCGCACTCTCTCGTAATGCGGTGTGATTGGGATCAACATCACCAGGATCCATCCTGCCACCTGGAAAACTAATTTGCCCAGCATGATCCCTAAGATGATCCGTTCTTTGGGTTAATAAAACAGATAAACCTTCCTCTTGCAATACCAAGGGGATAAGAACGGCTGCCTGAGTAAGCTTCCCTGCGGCTTGACGCCTAGCAATAATGTCCGCCGCCATCACATGACGACTTTCGTCAGTAATTTCCGGTTGCCATATTGGCTGAACCAGAAAGCGCTGCCTAAGAGAGTTTGGATCTAAAGCTAGTGGTGACACTTTTACCTGATCAGAGCAAACCTCATGAACTGGGACGGCACGAGCATCAAAACCTGGAGGCGCAGCCACACTGATGGGATCTTCTTCGGGCTTTGAGGTCTTGGGCATATGCATATTCTAAGGTAACAAAAAAGGCGACCAAGGCCGCCTTTTTTCGTGCAGCAATGCGAATTACTCAGCAGCTGGAGCAGCCACTGCTTTAGTGCGTGCTTGCAACTTCTCTTTAATACGTGCTGACTTACCAGAGCGGTCGCGCAAGTAATATAACTTCGCACGACGAACATCGCCGCGACGTTTTACTTCAAGGCTTGCGATTAATGGTGAGTAAGTTTGGAAAGTACGTTCAACGCCTTCTCCAGAAGAAATCTTACGTACGATAAAACTGGAGTTCAGTCCACGATTACGCTTAGCGATTACAACGCCTTCAAAGGCCTGGGCACGCTTACGAGTACCTTCAACAACGTTCACGCTCACTACTACTGTGTCACCAGGTGCAAAACTTGGCAAAGTTTTGTTAGCACTTAAGCGAGCAATTTCTTCTTGCTCAATTTTTTCGATCAAATTCATTTTTAATCCTTAAACATCTTATTAGCGTTTAATCCCGAGATATTCATCAACGGACCTAACAGAGGATGCAGTTAAACAATTTCACTAAACCAAAAATTAAACCACTCATTCACAACTGCACACTACTAAAAGTATTCACAGCGAGCGAAGAAATTGTTCATCTTCTCGGGTTAGCAACCCATTGGTTCTAGCAGATTCAATTAAATCTGGCCTAAACCTGAACGTCAGCTCTAAAGACTTCTGCCGACGCCAATCCGTTATTTTAGCGTGATGTCCGCCCAAAAGCACGTCCGGAACAGATAAATTTTCATATATTTCGGGTCTCGTATAGTGCGGATAGTCCAAAAGACCATTCATAAAGCTATCTTGGACAGCAGATTCACCGTCCCCAAGGGCTCCTGGTATCAACCTAATCACTGCATCCATGATGGCCATAGCGGGTATTTCACCGCCAGACACCACAAAATCACCAATCGAAAGCTGTAAATCTACATTTCGATCGATAAAACGTTGGTCTATAGCCTCATAACGACCACATATGAAGCTGATATTACTTTCATTGAGAATATTTCCAGCGATTTTTTGAGAAAAACGCTCGCCCTGCGGAGCCAAAAGACAAATGGGGCCACTCTTGAGTCCAGCAGCATGATGGGCTGCCTTAACTTGTGCGATGGTATCTTCCAAGGGTTTAGCCATCATCACCATGCCTGGGCCGCCGCCATAGGCACGATCATCTACCGTCTTACGAACATCAGAACAAAAATCTCGTGGATTCCAAAGATGGACACTAGCAAGTGATTGCTCGCAAGCTCGACCAGTCACTCCCCATTGCGTTAACGCTGAGAACATTTCCGGGAAAAGGGTGACTACATCAAAGCGCATATCTCAATTTCCAAAGAGGGCTATTGCCAGTCAGACTGCCAATCGAGCGTCATCATTCTCTTGCTCAAGTCAACATTGTGAACCACCTCTTTTACAAATGGTACTAGTTGCAAGATTTTTTTAGTCGCAGGATCACCGATTGCGATAATGCCATGCGCACCATTATCAGTAATATCAATCACCTCACCCAATACTTCATCTTGTAGATTGGTAACTTGGCAACCAATCAAATCAACCCAGTAATAAGAATCACTTTCTGCTTTTGGAAAGGCGTCACGAGCCACTAAGATGCGAGCGCCCTTTAGGGCAAGTGCCTGATCGCGATCTGCTATTCCTTCTAGCGCCATCACCACATTGCCGCTGTGCATTTTGGCGCTCTTCACTTTGTATTGTGTCAAGGAAGCTTGTTCTACAGATGCAGAAACGCCAGCATCCCTTCGCGGAATCAAGGACAACCAAACTGCTTTAGAAGATAGAAGTGCCACAGGATCCGATGAGTGAGGTCTAACCTTCACTTGTCCCTGCAAACCTTGCGCCTCAGAAATGGCGCCAAGCTCAATCAAATGATTTAAGGAAGGTGCGCTCATTTGAAAGACACCTTATTTTCCCGAAATAAAACCGCCAAAAATCATGCTACCAAAAACTTCATCGCAATGATGAAGTGTTTAGTTAGATAATATTTAAGCAGCAGGATTATTTTTGATCAAACGAACAACGGTTGGAGATACTTGCGCACCAACACCAGTCCAGTAAGTCAAACGATCTTGAGCAATGCGCATTGCTTGCTCAGTTTCAGCTGCCTTTGGATTGAAATAACCAATACGCTCGATAAAATTCGAGTCGCGACGGTTGCGCTTATCAGTAGCAACAATGCTGTAAAAAGGGCGCTTCTTAGAGCCGCCGCGTGCCAGTCGAATGACGACCATACTTATTCCTTAAAATCTAAAATGAAAACAGGTTGATTACAACCCAATGAAATTTCTACAAAAAACTTTGGGCTCCAGCTCTCCAAGCAAATACAAGGTAGAGCGGAAAATCTCATATTCTAGACGAAAACCCCTACTTCTTCCACCTATTTAAGTCTTCAAGCCAGTAGAATAGGAAACCAATATAAGTAAAAAAATCATATAAATCAATGCTTTATAAAAAAATGACTGTCAAAATAGCACTTTCTAGCCCCTCCAAAAGTAACTTAAATAGCCTATTCATGACAGTTTGCTGCCTTAGCCTATCCCTTTTAACGGCTTGCGCAAACGTCATTCCCCCTTGCGGCGTAAAGACCAGCCCTCCCAGCAGCGAACTTCGCAATACCAAATGGGAATTAACCCGCTGGAACTTACCCCCAAATGCGAATGGCGAAGTTCGGACCCGCCAGATTCCCCAAGGGGAGAGTAGTAATCCCATTCAAATGATTTTTGATGCAAAAGGTGAAAGGGTCAGTGGCTCAACTGGTTGCAATCACTTTACTGCTACTTTAGATGAAGATGCGAAAGGTTTTACCTTCAAGCAAATTACCAGTACAAAAATGAGTTGCCCGCCTGCTCGCATGGAGTTAGAAAACGATTTTCTATACGAGCTCAATGACTATCGCAGTATCGTACGCAATGGTGATCAATTACTCATGATTGGAGCCGACCGAGAAGTGTTGAGCTTTACCCAACGCAGCAATATAGTCATCAGTAAATAAGCTCATTACTTTCACAACACAAGATACATGAAAAAATCCAAACTCTTTTTTTGCGCTCTCGGCTTATTTTTTCCAGGCAGCGGTTTCAATTGCTTCTACTTACAAGGCCTAAAATCCTTTTGGGCCTGGATTCAATTGATTGCACTGCTAGGTGGTCTCGCAGGCTATGGACTTCTAAAAGCGAATCACTTTGATTCAGCGCCAGGTTGGATGCTCCTCACCTTTGGCTTTATTGCAATTGAAGCAAGCTGGTTAACAACGATTACTTTTGGCCTACGTCCTGATGAAAAATGGGATGCCCAATTCAATCCCGGCATTGAAGAAATCAAGCGAACCCACTCAGGCTGGCCTGTGGTATTGACAGTTATTTTTTCTTTAGTATTTGGTGCGGTGGTAATGATGACTTTTTTAGCCATTTCTTTTGAGCAGTTTTTTATTTCTCAAGTATATGAAGCTAAAAAGTTATCTCAGTAAATACCAATAACTTTAGAACTGCTCTACCTCTAATGCATTGGTTGAGTGGCCACTTTCCAAAATAGAGATTGCTAAGGCCTGCGCCTGAGGTAATAAATGTTCTGCAAAGAAACGTGCTGTAGCGATCTTGGCATCATAAAAACCAGGATCAGAATCACGTAATCGTTGTGCAGCCAAGAGGGCACGAGCCATTTGCCAGGCACCTAATACCAGCCCACATAAGCGTAAATAAGCAAAGCTCCCTGCATAAACCGCTTTGACTTCGCTCTGGGCATTAGTCAAGATGTAATCGACTGATGCTTCAAATGCTGCACGTCCAGCGCTTAATTGCTTCAGTACAGCCATCGCATCTGATGATCCGTTGGCGGCAAGATCTTTTTCGGTTTGTACTATTTTCTCTGTAAGTGCTTTAGCGCTAGCGCCGCCATCACGAACTGTTTTCCTGCCAATTAAATCATTTGCCTGAATAGCTGTAGTGCCTTCATAAATTGTCAAAATACGGGCGTCTCGATAATGTTGAGCAGCACCCGTCTCTTCAATAAATCCCATGCCGCCATGCACTTGTATGCCTAGACTAGCAACTTCGATCGACATTTCAGTAGAGAAACCTTTTACGATAGGTACTAGGAACTCATAAATTGCTTGATTTACTTTTTGATCCTGTGTATTAGGCGCAGCATGTTGCGCATCATAAGCAGCGGCAGCATAATAAGCTAGGGCTCGACATGCCTCTGTATAGGCCCGCATTGTCATTAACATCCGCTTAACATCAGGCTGATGAATAATAGCAACCGGGCCAGGAGATCCAGCTAGATCACGGCTTTGAACGCGATCTTTTGCGTACTGTACCGCCTTTTGGTACGCGCGTTCTGCTACTGCAATACCTTGCATACCTACCGCAAAGCGCGCAGCATTCATCATCACAAACATATATTCAAGACCGCGATTTTCTTCGCCTACCAAATAAGCAATAGCGCCACCATGATCGCCAAACTGCAACACTGCAGTGGGACTGGCCTTGATACCTAATTTATGCTCAATAGATACACAATGAACGTCATTGCGTTCACCTAAAGAACCATCTTTATTCACCAATAATTTAGGCACAACAAATAAAGAAATACCTTTTACTCCCTCTGGTGCATCAGGCGTTCTTGCTAACACCAAGTGCACAATATTTTTAGCCATATCATGCTCACCATAGGTAATATAGATTTTGGTGCCAAAAATTCGATAAATGCCATTGCCTTCTGGTACAGCGCGTGCACGAACCATGGATAAATCTGATCCAGCTTGAGGCTCCGTTAAACACATTGAGCCAGTCCACTCACCAGCAATCATTTGAGGTACAAATTTTTCTTGAAGTTCAGGGCTTGCAGCAGTGAGTAATGCCTCAATCGCACCATCAGTGAGCATGGGACATAAGGCAAAAGAAAGGCTTGCTGAATGCACCATCTCGAAACAGGGAGTGGCAATCAATTTTGGTAAACCTTGCCCACCAAACTCTGCAGGATGAATAACACCCTGCCATCCAGCAGCTGCAAATTGCTCAAAGGCATTCTTAAAGCCTGGAGAAGTTGTTACTACGCCATCCTTTAATGAGCTAGGATTTTGATCGCTAGGCCAATTTAGTGGAGCGACTATGTCTTGAGTAAATTTTGCTGATTCTTCCAAAATAGCTGGCGCCAAATCTATATCAGCACCCGCTTGTGCGTATGAAGGAAATGCCACTACCTCAGCGAGCCCCGCTAATTCATTCATAACGAATAACATCTCTTTAACGGGCGCTACATAAGGCATTACTACTCCTTTAGATTGAGCCTAACTAAGCGCTTTTGTCAGCTCTGGTACAGCAGTGTTTAAATCAGCAACCAAACCATAATCAGCCACAGCAAAAATCGGCGCTTCTGGATCTTTGTTGATCGCAACGATCACTTTAGAATCTTTCATTCCAGCTAAATGCTGAATAGCGCCAGAAATGCCGACTGCAATGTAGAGTTGTGGAGCAACAATCTTTCCAGTTTGACCGACCTGGTAATCATTTGGTACGTAGCCAGCATCGACTGCAGCACGTGATGCTCCTAAAGCAGCGCCCAACTGATCAGCTAGCGGGGCAATGATCTCTTGGTACTTTTCTCCAGATCCAAGGCCGCGACCACCAGAAACAATAATTTTTGCAGCAGTTAATTCTGGACGATCAGATTTGGTCAGTTCACGCCCAACAAAAGAGGAATTGCCGGCACTATCAGTAGCAGCTTGTTTATCTATAGCAGCCGAACCACCTGTTGCTGGCGCTGGATCAAAACCAGTGGTGCGCACAGTAATAACCTTCACTGCATCAGCTGATTGCACGGTAGCGATCGCATTGCCTGCATAAATTGGACGCTCAAATGTATCTACACTGACTACCTTAGTAATATCCGATAACTGCGCCACATCTAATTTAGCAGCGACACGGGGCATCACATTCTTGCCGTTAGCGGTAGCGGGCGCTAAAATATGGCTATAAGCACCAGCCAGATTCAGAATCTGCGCAGCCAAAGGTTCAGCTAACTGGTCAGCCAATGTAGCAGCATCTATTTGGATCACCTTACGTACACCAGCTATTTGTGCTGCTGCTGCTGCGACAGCATCTACACCGCTTCCAGCGACCAGAATGTCGACTTCCGGGGAGCATTGCAAAGCAGCCGCTACAGTATTTAAGGTTGCCGGCTTTAAAGAAAGATTGTCGTGTTCAGCAATTACAAGAGCAGCCATTTAAATCACCTTCGCTTCATTTTTGAGTTTTTCTACCAAAGCCGCAACATCAGCTACCATCACGCCAGCTGAGCGCTTAGGCGGCTCTTCCACTTTAATTGTCTTGAGGCGAGGAACAATATCCACACCAAGATCTTCAGGCTTCACAATATCTAAAGTCTTTTTCTTAGCCTTCATGATGTTCGGTAGAGTTACATAACGCGGCTCATTTAAACGCAAATCCGTTGTGATGACTGCGGGTAAAGTGAGCGCAATAGTCTCCAAACCACCATCGACTTCACGTGTGACAGTTGCCTTACCATCTGCTATCACTAATTTGGATGCGAAAGTAGCCTGCGGAATATCGAGTAAGCTTGCCAACATCTGGCCAGTTTGATTGCTGTCATCGTCAATTGCTTGCTTGCCGAGAATGATGATTTGAGCAGCTTCTTTTTCTACTAAAGCCTTCAGAATTTTTGCTACCGCCAGAGGCTGTAACTCGGCATCAGTTTCGACCAAAATGCCGCGATCGGCACCAATTGCTAAAGCCGTACGCAAGGTTTCCTGACACTGGCTTACGCCAGCGCTCACAACTACTACTTCAGTCGCAATGCCAGCCTCTTTAAGACGAACTGCTTCTTCAACAGCAATTTCATCAAAAGGGTTCATGCTCATCTTGACGTTAGCAATATCTACGCCAGAGTTGTCAGACTTGACGCGCACTTTCACGTTGTAATCAACAACGCGTTTAACAGCTACTAAGATTTTCATCTGGAATTCTCAATGTTGGCAAAATGTTTACAAAAAGTAATATTGATTTATCTGCTTACTGATAAACACACGGATCAATCGCTATTTTATCCGTCTCTGAAGACTTAGGCATGACTCATTCCATTTGATGGAATTAAACATCAATAGCTGCGGCTGAGCCAGCCTGCTTACGAAGCTCAAATTTCTGGATTTTTCCAGTAGATGTCTTTGGTAGCTCGCCGAATACAATCGCTTTAGGAACCTTAAATCCGGCTAAATACTGCTTACAATGGGTGATGATATCGGCGGGGGTGACCTCAAACCCAGGCTTAATTTCTAAAAAGGCACAGGGGGTTTCACCCCATTTAGGGTCTGGCTTTGCCACTACTGCTGCAGCCATCACTGCTGGGTGACGGTACAGCACATCCTCAACCTCAATTGAGGAAATATTTTCGCCACCAGAAATAATAATGTCCTTACTGCGATCTTTAATCTTGATATATCCGTCAGGATTCATAACAGCTAAGTCGCCTGAATGGAACCAGCCACCCTCAAAGGCCTCTTTAGTAGCCTTCTGATTCTTGAGATAACCCTTCATTGCAATGTTGCCCTTAAACATAATCTCACCCATGGTTTCTCCATCAGCAGGCACGGGTTCCATGGTTTCTGTATTTAAAACCGTAATAGCTTGCTGCATGTGATAGCGCACACCTTGTCTTGCGTTTAAGCGGGCACGCTCGCCAATATCTAGGTTATTCCATTCGTCTTGCTTAACACATACAGCTGCAGGACCATACACCTCTGTCAAACCATACACATGGGTTAAATCAAAGCCTAACTTTTCCATCCCTTCAATGATCGAGGCGGGAGGTGCTGCGCCAGCAATTAAGCCCTTAACGCCTTTAGGTAGGTCCACCTTCATTTCATCTGGAGCATTCACTAATAAGTTATGCACAATTGGAGCGGCACAATAGTGTGTAACACCATGCTCTTTGATTGCTGCAAAAATGTGCTCTGCATCTACTCGACGCAAACACACATTAACGCCAGCTCGCGCGGCAATCGTCCATGGAAAGCACCATCCATTACAATGGAACATTGGCAGAGTCCACAAATAAATTGGGTGCTTGTTAACATCCCAGTCCAAAATATTCGATACGGCATTGATAGCTGCCCCGCGATGATGGTAAACCACCCCTTTGGGATTTCCAGTAGTACCTGAAGTGTAATTAAGACATATTGCTTGCCACTCATCTGCTGGCACCTGCCAAGCAAAGTTTGGGTCTCCTTCTGCAAGAAAATTCTCATAGGTGAGTTGGCCTAACTTTTCACCTGGTACAACAAACTCTTTTTCCTCAACATCAATGAGTAAAATGTCGCGCTGACTTTCTTTCCTAACAAGCTCTAATGCTTTTTTCATCACACCAGAAAACTCAGGATCCACGATGACCACTTTAGCTTCACCGTGATTGAGCATAAAAGCAATTGATTCTGGATCTAAGCGGGTGTTTAAAGCATTGAGCACTGCACCAGCCATGGGAATACCGAAGTGAGCTTCTACCATTGGCGGAGTGTTAGGCAACATTACTGCGACGGTATCACCCAAACCGATGCCATGCTTTTGTAAAGCACTTGCAAGACGGCGGCAACGCTCATAAGTTTGCATCCAAGTTTGACGAAATTTTCCATGAATAACTGCAATACGATTTGAATAAACTTCTGCTGATCTCTCTAAAAACAAGAGAGGCGTAATGGGTGTGTAATTCGCTGAATTACGATCCAATCCTTGTTCATAAATATTAGCCATCATTTACCTTCAGTATCTAAATTAAATATCTGCGAGCGCTTTAACATGTGCGACTACGCTGCGACTTAAGGCGGATAGGTTATAGCCGCCCTCTAGGCAACTTACAATGCGCCCTTGTGCATATTCCTTAGCAATCTCTTTTAGCCGCTGAGTAATCCATACATAATCATCCTCAACTAAACCCATTTGCCCCAAATCATCTTCACGGTGAGCATCAAAACCAGCAGAAATAATAATGAGTTGTGGCTCGAAATTACGTAATGCTGGAAGCCAGCGTTCCTCTACAATAGAGCGCACTATATCGCCACGAGTAGATGCTGGTAAAGGAATATTCACCATATTATCCCCATTATCTAAGCCGCTATAAGGATAAAAAGGGTGTTGATAAAAACTACACATCAACACATTGGGTTCATTCAAAAATGCAGCCTCTGTGCCATTACCATGGTGAACATCAAAGTCAATGATAGCGACGCGTTCGATCCCATAAGTTGCCATGGCGTAACGTGCAGCAATAGCAACGTTATCAAACAGGCAAAATCCCATTGAACGTGTAGGCTCGGCATGATGACCCGGTGGTCTTACTGCACAAAACACATTTTCTACTTCACCCTTCATCACCGCATCCACGCCTGCAATAGCTGCTCCAGCAGCACGTAATGAAGCTCTATAGGTGTGAGGATTCATAATCGTATCGCCATCTAACATGAAATAGCCACTCTCAGGGGCGCTATCTCTAACAAAACTGACGTGATCTGGGCTATGAACCAACTCAAGCTGGTCTTCGGTTGCCAAGGGAGCATCTAAATGGTGTAAAAAGCGATCAATACCGCTACGAATCAGATGATCATTAATTGCCTGAATTCTCTCGGGACACTCCGGATGATGGCTTCCCATCTCATGTTTCAGAAAGTCTGGATGAGTTATGTATCCTGTTGTCATTACTCAAATTCCTTAATAGCAAAACTGTAATTTTATAATCTAATCTCGACATGAAATTGTGCATTTCCTACCTACTTTTGGCCCTACTATTAGGAGCATGCTCAAACGCCCCCGTACAACCCAACAATCAAGTAAATAATCAATCCATTCAGGTTCAACAGCCCATCGTAAACCAAGCTGACGAAGCGGTCCCTGAAGCCCGTTTTAGCCAAAATCTCAATGAGCTCATGGCTCAGGTGTCTCAGACTCACCAAATCCCACTTTCGAGCATAGAAGCAGGCTTCTTGGATGCTAAAACGATTTCATCAATCCGCAAATTAGTGTTACCCCCATCGGCCACGTTTAAAAAGAATTGGCTGGTATACCGCCAGCGCTTTATTGAACCAGTCCGCCTTAAGGCTGGTCGAGCCTTTTGGGAGCAAAATCAGGCTTTTTTGAGTCAAACAGAACAGTTGACAGGAGTACCAGCTGAACTGATCGTTGCCATTATTGGTATCGAAACCATCTATGGACGCCAAACTGGCACATTTAGAGTCAAAGATGTTCTTTTAACTCTTGCATTCAGTTATCCAGATACCCCTAATAAACCTACTCGAGAACAGCTTTTTAAAGACCAACTCAAAGAGCTGATGTTGATGTGCTGGAACGAAGCTGGTGGAAAGTTGCCATCCAATAACAGCTCACCAGGTGTAAATCAAGCTCGCTTTAATGCCTGCCTTAATCAAAATAGCTCATATGCTGGTGCGATTGGCTTACCCCAATTTATGCCCGGCAGTATTCGTAACTTTGCAGTGGACGGAGATGGTGATGGCCGTATAGATCTTAGACAAAGTTCAAAAGATGCTATTGCAAGTGTTGCTAATTTTATGAAGATGCATGGCTGGCAAACAGGTATGCCGATTTACTTTCCGATACAAGACCAAGCTATCACAGCAGCACGAGCATTAGCTGATGGTGAGCCCCAACTGAAATACTCTATTCAAGAACTCATTGAAAAAGGAATTCTGACGCCTCGGCAAGGAGATCTACAAACTGGTGGTGTCGCACCCCAAAGCAGGGCATTGATTGTCGACTTACCATATCCTGATAAGGATGGCTCTGACCAAGTTTATTACGTTGTAGGTTTAAATAATTTTCTGACGATTGTTCAATACAACCGCAGTTACTTTTACGCTCAAAGCGTAGCTGAGTTTGCGCAAGAGCTGGGCTATAAAAACCAAAGCGCTGTTTCTATCACTAATCCAGCAAAAACTTCCGAACCTAGTAGTGCCAAATCAAAGCCTAAGAAAACCAAGGTCGTGAAAAAGACTAAACAGAATTAAGCTGGAAACACTCCTGTAGATAAGTAGCGGTCTCCACGATCGCAAACGATAAACACGATAGTCGCGTTTTCTACTTGTCGTGCAATACGCAGGGCGACCACTAAACCGCCGCCAGCTGAGATCCCGCAGAAGATACCCTCTTGAGCGGCTAAACGCCGTGCCATCTCCTCAGCATCAGCCTGAGTAACATATTCAATGCGATCGACTTTGTCACTTTCATAAATTTTAGGCAAATATTCGGGCGCCCATTTACGAATACCCGGAATCTGTGAGCCCTCCTCAGGCTGCGCACCAATAATCTGAATATTGGGATTCATGGATTTGAGATAAGTAGATACGCCAGTAATCGTTCCCGTAGTACCCATTGCCGAAACAAAATGGGTAACCTGACCATCCGTATCTCGCCAAATTTCAGGGCCAGTTGTTTCAATATGGGCACGAGGATTATCAGGATTAGCAAATTGATCTAGCAATCTGCCGCGCCCTTCTCGTTGTAATTGCAAAGCATAGTCTCTAGCAAATTCCATGCCGCCAGAAGCAGCAGTCAACATCAGTTCCGCACCATACGCTGCCATACTTTGTCGACGCTCAATACTTTGATTTTCCGGCATTACCAAAATCATCTTGTAGCCCAACATCGCAGCTGTCATAGCTAAAGCAATGCCAGTGTTTCCACTGGTGGCTTCAATTAGGGTATCGCCAGGTTTAATTTCGCCACGCTCTTGGGCGCGCATGATCATCGACAGCGCAGGTCGATCTTTGACCGACCCGGCTGGGTTATTACCTTCTAATTTACCCAAGATCACATTATTGCGAGCTTCATTCTCTTGGCCAGAAATACGCTGTAAACGCACCAGAGGCGTATTACCCACAGTTTGTGAAATTGTTAAATATGTTGGTTTGCTCATAAGCTCATTTTAGCCATAAGCAGACCTAAACTCTAAAGGGCTTAATTTCTGCGGCTAGGTCCCACACGCTCCGGCTGATTGCGATTACCAGTTTGAGTACGAGAATTACGTCTGCCAGAGGCCCCGCCCTCTTTCTGAGTCCTACCATTGGGCTCCCGAAAGGAGCTCGGTGACTCTATTGTTAAGCCGTTATCCACCATTTTTTCGACAGATCTCATACCAATACCACGGACACGCTTTTGCAAATCATTGGCATCTTGAAAATGACCCCCATCTAAGCGTTCGGCAATAATCGTTTTTGCCTTTGCAGGGCCAATACCTTTAATACTTTCTAATTCTGATTGAGTAGCCGTATTAACGTTGACAGGCTCAGCAGCTGCAATACTCAAGCCGCCTAGAAGAATTGCTGTCGAAAATATGAGGGCCTTAACAAAACCTTGTCCCGCCTTATACGTAATATATTGAGTCATTTTTTCTCCTAAAGTAAATAAAAAATCCACGCAGCTTAGATGCGTGGACTACTTACAACGGACAGAAAAAATAAATGTTGACTGCTTTATATTGACTACAAAAGAATCAGTAAATCAGTAGGCCTGCAGTTTATTTTGTATCTAAAGGGCTGGCCAAGAATCCAGCATTAGCTTCAAGCCATTCAATATAATGGCCCACACCTTGCTCTACAGTCAAGAAGGGCTCTGTATATCCTGCTGCACGCAACTTCGTCAAATCAGCTTGAGTAAAGCATTGGTACTTCCCTTTAAGTGCGTCTGGAAAAGGAATATATTCAATTGCTTTTTCTTTCACCAATTCGGCGAGGCTTGCTGGCTGTGCCTTATCTAATTTACGCATTGCATTAGCCACAGCAAATGCCACGTCATTAAACGGTTGCGCACGACCAGTACCTAAATTAAAGATCCCACTGATTTCAGGGTGATCTAAGAAATAGAGATTTACTTTGACGACATCTTCAACTGAAACAAAGTCACGACTTTGTTCGCCAGGGCCATAGCCACCATACTCACCGAATAATTTCACATGGCCATTTGCTTTGTACTGGTGATACTGATGAAAAGCCACAGAAGCCATACGTCCTTTATGTGATTCACGTGGACCATAAACATTGAAATACCTAAAACCGATAACTTGTGCATTATTCGATTTTTCAGCAAAACGCTTGCGCATGACTTGATCAAATAAAAACTTTGAGTAGCCATAAATATTCAGCGGCTTCTCATGCTCACGACTTTCTACAAATACATCTGAACCGCCATAAGTAGCTGCAGAGGATGCATATAAGAGTTGTACTTTTTGTTCGGTACAGATATCTAGCAAGTCCATGGTGTAGCGATAGTTATTGGCCATCATAAAAATACCATCTGTTTCCATGGTGTCGGAACAGGCGCCTTCATGAAAGACTGCTTTCACCTTACCAAAGCGACCGCCTTTGAAAGCTTCTAAAAATTCTTCTCTATTGAGGTAATCAATGATGTCCAAATCAGCCAGATTGCGGTATTTATCTGCAGGACGTAAATCGTCAACCGCAATGATATTTTTTTCACCGCGGGCATTCAGCGCCTGAACAATATTAGCCCCAATAAATCCTGCCGCTCCAGTTACGATAATAGTCACTGTAATTCCTCTGAAGTCACGGTAGCAGTTCCCAACTTACCAACCACAATACCACCAGCGCGATTGGCTAATGCCATCGCTTTTTCGAGAGGCCACCCTGCTGCTAGGGCCACTGCAAGAGTAGCTATCACTGTATCGCCTGCACCAGAGACGTCAAATACCTCTCTAGCTTGAGCTTTAACATGGCTAACGCCCTGCTCAGTGAACAGACTCATCCCCTCTTCGGAGCGAGTTAAGAGTAAAGCCTGAAGATTTAATGAGCGACGTAAATCCTGCGCTCTACGAATCAGATCGTCTTCACTGGTCCATTGACCAACTACTTGGCGTAACTCGCTGCGATTGGGTGTTAAGACCGTTGCTCCTCGATATTTTTCATAGTCTTCACCTTTAGGATCAACTAATATGACCTTTTTCTGTGCACGCGCCTGTTCAATCATATGGGCCACTTGACCTAAGGCACCTTTTCCGTAGTCAGACAAAATGACAACATCGGCACTGCCAACCAACTTCTCAAAGCGCTCCAATTTATGTGCTAAAGCTTGTTCACTAGGAGTTTCTTCAAAGTCCAAACGAATCAATTGCTGCTGACGTGCAATCACACGCAGTTTCACAATGGTGGGAACTTTGGCATCAATTTCTAACTGACTATCGACACCGCTAGCCTTTAAAAGCTCAATAACCCGCTTGCCAGGCTCATCATTACCTGCAATTCCTAAAATAGTCGTCTGTGCACCTAGTGCTGCAACGTTGCGCGCCACATTAGCTGCGCCGCCTAAACGTTCATCGATTTTTCCAACCTGCACGATAGGAACAGGCGCCTCTGGCGAAATCCGCTTGGTATCACCAAACCAATAGCGATCTAACATGACATCGCCTACCACTAGTAAACGTGTTTTAGAGAACTGTTCTCGATTAGCTTTTTCCACTTCAGACTTTTCTAATATTTTCTATTGATATTTTGCAGCTTTAATTATGTCGTCCAATGCCTAGATACTCAATACCTAACTCTTGCATAGCGGCAGGCTCATACAGATTTCGACCATCAAAGATGATTGGGTTCTTCAACTTTTGTTTTACTAAATCAAAATCAGGGCTACGGAAAGCTTTCCACTCTGTCACGATGACCAAAGCATCACAACCATCTAAGGCGGCCATAGGATCGCCCACCATGGAGACCTTTTTTAAACCTTCTGAATTGCCCTTGAAGTCCAAATCAAGACAGTGTTGCGCCTCTTTCATGGCAACCGGATCAAATGCAAGGACTTGTGCGCCACGCTTGACTAATTCGCTAATAATGATACGACTAGGAGCCTCACGCATATCGTCAGTATTTGGCTTAAATGCCAAACCCCACAAGGCAAATTTCATACCCTTCAAATCTTTGCCAAAACGCTTATCAATCTTTTCGACGAGAGTATATTTTTGCGCCTCATTAACAGCTTCTACAGCCTGTAAGATCTTGAGATCTCTACCATGCTCATTCGCAGTCTTAGAGAGCGCTGAAACATCTTTAGGAAAGCAAGAGCCACCGTAACCAGTGCCCGGATATAGAAAACCAAAACCAATTCGAGAGTCTGACCCAATGCCTTGGCGCACTGCCTCAATGTCAGCCCCCACTAAATCTGCCAAATTAGCCAATTCATTCATAAAAGAGATGCGGGTCGCCAACATCGCATTAGCAGCGTACTTTGTGAGCTCGGCACTTTTGACATCCATGTAATAGGTACGCTCATGGTGACGATTAAAAGGCGCATATAGCTTACGCATTTGCTCTTTAGCACGCATTCCAGCTGGGCTATTTTCAGTGCCAATCACAATACGATCTGGGCGCATAAAGTCCTCGACTGCAGCACCCTCTTTTAAGAATTCTGGATTAGAAACGACTGAACATAAATCCGCAGATAATCCCCTCTTCTTTAATTCATCAGCAATCGCTGCTGTGACTTTGTCAGCAGTCCCTACGGGAACGGTAGACTTATCGACGATCACTTTGGGGGTCGAAGCATGACGGCCGATGTTGCGAGCAGCTGCAACTACATACTGCAAGTCAGCTGATCCATCTTCATCAGGTGGAGTACCTACGGCAATAAATTGAATATCACCATGCGCTACAGAGGCAGCAATATCGGTTGAAAACTGCAAACGACCAGCTGCGCAATTACGCTCAATCATTTCGTTCAAACCTGGTTCATATATAGGAACGCCACCAGAATTAAGAATCTCAATTTTCTTGGGATCAAGATCAAGACAGAAGACGTTGTTACCCTGCTCGGCCAGACAGGCGCCAGTAACTAAACCTACATAACCACTTCCGATAATGGTGACTTTCAAAATTAATTCCTATAAAAATATAATCAGTTCATGGTATTACATGGATGGGCCGCTAGGCGCAACACCCTCACTACGTCGTGGGGAGTATGCCTCCCAACTATTACATCCAGGACATTGCCAATAAAAACGTCTTGCACGAAAGCCGCAATTGCCGCAGGTATAGCGTGCCAAGCTGGTAGTGCGCTGGCGCAGTAAATGCAAGATAGATTTCAACTCCATTAGCCTTTCTGAATTGGCGTTACCCTCCTCTAAAGCTAATCTGGTTTCAGCCAATTTTGAGAGTGCGCTTAAGCTAGGTGAGTGCTGCATCACTTCAGAGATAATTGTATTTGCAGCCTGAAGACCGCGAATATTCATTACTTGCTTATGCACAACATCTAGAAGCTCTCCAGATGCTTGTGTATTCAATAATTCACATAAACGCTCTAATCCTGCTGCGCTTTGATCTAAGTCGGTATGTGCCTTCATCCACCTATCAGCTATTAAATGCATATAGGCTGGATGAGAGCTGGCAACAATACTCCATGCTTCAATTGCTTGTGTAGGCTGACCTAATGCCATCAAGTAGTCACCCTGCAAAATCAGGGCCCGAGTATGATTTGCCACTACTCCCAACGCTTCTTGAATCGATTTCTCAGCGCCAGATAAATCATTTGCCTGCAGCGCTTCTTGTCCGAGCTCACAATGAAACTGTGCGATTTCAGTTTGGTGCGATTTACCTTGAAGCTTTTCAAGCTGACTAGCTGCAGTGATGGCTTTTTTCCAATCACGCTCTATCTGATACATCTCTAATAGACTCTCTTTTGCAGGTGCTGCAAATTTTCCAGACCCTACGCGATTGAGAGATGCTTCAGCACGATCTAGCAAACCCGCCCGCAAGAAGTCACGCCCTAATTCATATGCAGCATGATCACGGTCACGGGGCTTTAAATCATCTCGGTTTACCAAATGTTGATGTACTCGAATAGCACGCTCAGTTTCGCCGCGACGTCGAAATAAGTTACCCAAGGAAAAATGTAACTCAATCGTTTCAGGATCAAGCTGCGCAATCTTGACTAGAGTCTCAATCGCTTGATCAGGCTGCTCATTAAGGAGAAGACTTAATCCCTTAAAGGTAGAACGTTGCTGACGCATACGCTCACGCTCATCCATTCGGTTTTCAAGACGCAAATCCCAACGGGATGCTAACCAGCCAATACCAAACATGATTGGTAAAAGTAATAGCCAAGCTGTCTCAATCTGAATCATGCTGAACAGACTTCAAATAAAAAAATGGTCGTCCTGAAGGGCCACTGAGGCTGAGCCTGAATACTAGGCACCAGAACCCTCTTTAGGGCCCGCCTGCTTTAAAGGCTTGTAATCTACACGTTCACGTAATTCTTTTCCAGGCTTAAAGTGCGGAACACGTTTTTCTGGAATCAATACCTTCTCACCTGATTTTGGATTACGGCCAGTTCGCGCAGGACGATGATGAAGCACAAAACTTCCAACGCCACGTAACTCGATACGCTTGCCTTCAGCCAAAGCTTGAGTCATTGTGTCGAGCAAGGTTTTTACCGCCAACTCCACATCCCGAGGCAGAAGCTGCGGAAATTGCTCCGCAAGGCTCTCCACGAGTTCGGAGCGAGTAATAGCTAGTTGCTCTTGATCTGTCATGATCTATCAATAAAAAATCGCCACCTTCCTTACGGAAAGTAGCGATATTGAATTAGCCCTGATTATCCATTTTTGCTTTTAACAAAGCACCTAGATTGGTTGTGCCAGACTGCGCATCACCTTGGAGCTTACTCATTGCATCTTGTTGATCAGAACTGTCTTTTGCCTTGATTGAAAGATTAATCACGCGTGACTTACGATCAATATTGATGATCATTGCAGTAACGCTATCGCCCTCTTTCAATACATTGCGAGCATCTTCAACACGATCAGTTGAGATCTCAGAAGCACGCAAATAAGCCTCTACTTCATCCGCCAAGTGAATCGTTGCACCCTTAGCATCAACCGCTTTCACAGTACCAGTCACGAGGCTACCCTTGTCACTAACTGATGTGTAGTTATTGAATGGGTCCCCAGACAATTGCTTGATACCGAGAGATATACGCTCTTTCTCAACATCAATTGCCAATACAGTGGCTTCAACTTCATCACCTTTTTTGTATTTCTTAACAGCTTCTTCGCCTGGTTCATTCCAAGAGATATCAGAAAGATGAACTAAGCCGTCGATGCCGCCAGGCAAACCAATGAACACACCAAAGTCAGTAATAGACTTGATTGCACCAGTCAATTTGTCGCCTTTTTGCTGAGCACGTGAGAACTCTTCCCATGGATTTGCTTTGCACTGCTTGATACCCAAGCTAATACGACGCTTGTCTTCATCAATATCCAGAACCATCACTTCAACTTCGGTTCCTAATGCGGTAGCTTTACTTGGAGCAACGTTCTTGTTGGTCCAGTCCATTTCAGAAACGTGTACCAAACCTTCGATACCAGATTCGATTTCAACGAACGCGCCGTAATCAGTCAAGTTAGTTACTTTGCCGAATAGACGGGTATTAGGTGGGTAACGACGTGCGATACCTACCCATGGATCATCATCAAGCTGCTTCACACCAAGTGAAACACGGTTCTTTTCTTGATCAAACTTCAAAATCTTAGCTGTTACTTCTTGACCAACAGTCAACATCTCGCTTGGGTGACGCACGCGACGCCATGCCAAGTCGGTAATGTGCAAGAGGCCATCGATACCGCCGAGGTCAACGAATGCGCCGTAATCAGTGATGTTCTTAACGAGGCCAGTGACAACTGCACCTTCTTTAAGGTTAGACATCAACTTAGCACGCTCTTCACCTTGGCTAGCTTCAACCACTGCACGACGTGACAACACTACGTTGTTACGTTTACGGTCAAGCTTAATAACCTTGAAATCCATGGTCTTGCCCTCGTAAGGGCTAGTGTCTTTAATTGGACGTGTGTCAACGAGTGATCCGGGCAAGAATGCGCGGATACCGTTCACCATCACAGTCAAGCCACCTTTAACCTTACCGGTAACAGTACCAGTAACGATTTCAGCTTGCTCGAGCGCTTTTTCCAAATTCATCCATGATGCTAAGCGCTTCGCTTTATCACGAGAGAGGATGGTGTCACCATAGCCATTTTCCAAGGCATCGATGGCAACAGAAACGAAATCGCCAGGAGCAACTTCAATCTCGCCAGCGTCGTTATGGAATTCTTCAACAGGAATAAACGCTTCAGACTTTAAGCCAGCGTTAACAACGACGAAGTTATGGTCGATGCGAAGGACCTCAGCCGAAATAACTTGGCCGGTCTTCATATTCGATCGGGTTAATGATTCTTCAAATAATTCTGCAAATGATTCAGACATGTGTATTCACTTTGTGCCGCCAGAGGGCCCGACGGGTTAGGTTAAAAAAGTCTCAAAGAAACACGCTAATGAAATGATCGCGTTGTAGAGTTTCTTAAGACGCCAAAACTACTCATTACAGCTAACATCTACTACCTGCAAAACTAAGCATCTATAGATCGATACCAATCCAAAACTGCCTTAACTGCTTGATCTATCGACAAATCTGATGTTTCAAGCACTTTTGCACCATCTGCAATCACTAAGGGGGCAGCGCCTCGACTACTGTCTCTGGCATCACGCTCCTGCAAATCCTGCAGTAAGTTGGAAATTTTAGCAGAAATTCCCTTAGCTATCAATTGCTTATAACGACGCTCTGCTCTAGCAGGAGCCGTTGCAGTCAAGAAAACCTTCAAAACGGCATCTGGGAATATCACACTCGCCATATCCCTGCCATCAGCTACTAAGCCTGGAGATTGCAGAAAACTGCGCTGTAGACCTACTAAAGCCGCCCTTACTGCGGGATGTACTGCCAAAGCTGAGGCTCTAAGTCCAATACTTTCAGTGCGAATCGCTTCCGTGACATCCTCGCCATTAAGGATAATTTGATTATTTTTAAATAAAATCAATAACTTAGGAACTAAAAGACCTAATTCTGGGCCATTTTTGACATCAATTCCTTGGATTTCACTTGCTAGTGCAACTAAGCGATATAAGGCACCACTATCCAAATAATGGAAACCCAGCTTATCTGCCACTAAAGATGCAACCGTCCCTTTGCCAGAAGCAGTAGGTCCATCAATGGCAATGACTGGAAAAGAGCTCATTTGGCAGTATTTAACTCACTACCTGCGCAAACTCTGCGAAGTAAGTTGGGAATGTTTTAGCAACACAATTTGGATCATTGATTTTGAGTGTGTGGGGTCCAAATGCCGCAAGTGAAAAACACATTGCCATTCGATGGTCATCATATGTATCAATACCATCGCTTGGCGATTTCCAATGATCTTGAGATGCTGGCGCCTGAATCACGATGTAATCAGAGCCCTCTTCAACGATTGCCCCAACTTTCTTTAATTCTGTTGCCATAGCAGCAATACGATCAGTTTCTTTCACGCGCCAACTAGCGATACCATTTAAGCGTGTTGGGCCTTCTGCAAACAATGCGGTAACTGCGAGTGTCATGGCAGCATCTGGTATTTCAGTACAATCTATAGTGATGCCATTGAGTTTTCGATTGGCATTCTTGACGCCAGCAACTTCAATCCAATCTTCACCTGCCGTGATGTTGGCGCCCATGAGGGCAAGCGCATCTGCAAATGCAACATCACCTTGAATACTATCTTTGCCGACTCCAAGAACGCGCACAGGGCCATTGCCGATAGCACCCAGGGCTAAGAAATAAGAGGCTGAGGAGGCATCACCTTCAACCAAGAGCTCTCCTGGACTTTGAAAAACAATATGCGAAGTTTTGGCAGGAATGGCAAATGATTGTGAATCAGGGCATGAGACCTTGACACCAAATCTGGCCATTAATTTGAGGGTGATATCGATATAAGGACGTGAAATGAGTTCGCCGACCACTTCAATGCGCACAGGCTCATAGGCAACTAAAGGCAAAGCCATCAGCAAAGCTGTCAAGAATTGACTCGACACATCGCCGCGCACTTTAACAACATCTTTAATCTGAATATCTGCTGCAGAAATCTGAATCGGTGGATAGCCATCTTGTAATTCATATTCGATCTTGGCGCCCACTTGGCGCAATCCATCAACAAGATCACGAATTGGTCGCTCATGCATTCGAGCTACGCCTGATAAACGATAGTTAGCACCTTGCATCGCTAGCGCTGCAGTCAAAGGACGAATTGCAGTCCCTGCATTGCCCATAAAGAGATCAGCATCACGTACTGGAAATTTGCCATTACAGCCCTCTACTACACAAACATGATTGGGTTGATCGATGACTGAAAGACCCAACTGGCGGAGCGCATTACGCATCACTTGTGTATCGTCAGCATCTAATAAGTTCTTGAGAGTTGTGGTACCAGAAGAAAGTGCTGCCAGCAGTAATGCGCGATTGGAAATACTCTTAGAGCCCGGCAAAATAATCGAGCCTTGAGCTCGTTTAAATGGTCCAATCTCAATATTGGGCAAACCACCCATCAGACTACATCCAAGTTTTTTCGCGCTTTGCTCGCTTTATTAAAAAGCTTTTCTAAACCAGGGCCATCATTTTCAGTAATTAATTGATGCATGTGATTGACGATCAATAAATACTGATCAAGCTCTTTCAAGATTGCTGTGCGATTACCTAAGCAGATATCGCGCCACATCTCTGGGCTGGATGCAGCGATGCGGGTAAAGTCCTTGAAGCCGGCGCCCACATGACCTAGCTTTTGCTCTGCATCCTCTGAATTGACAACGCTCGCCATCAAGGCATAAGACAAAATATGCGGCAAATGAGAGACGGCTGCATAAATTGCATCGTGTTGCACGCTACTAATCTTTTTCACTTCGGAGCCAACCGATTCCCAAAAGCCCTCGATCAGAGCGATATCTTCTGGAGAATTGTCTTGCATAGGACAAATAATCGTTTGCCTACCTTTAAATAAATCCGCTTTAGCAGCACTAGCACCATGTTGAGCACCGCCCGCAATTGGATGGGCCGGTACAAATTGACATACCTTTTTACCTAAGACTTCTTTGGCAGCCACAATCACATCGCCTTTAGTGCTTCCAGCATCAGTAATCATGGTTTTAGATTCAAGATGCGGTTCAATCAGCTCAAACGCACCTCGCATTTGTGCAACAGGCACACACAAAACAATCACATCGGATTTTTTTGCAGCTTCACCTAAATCCACTACAGCATCAATCGCACCCATCTTGAGGGCTTGATCTACATTTTCTTTACTCCGACCTACGCCTAAAACTGTTTTCACTACACCTGCTTGCTTCAGAGCCAATCCAAGGGATGCTCCAATCAGACCAACACCGACAATAGTGACAGTTCCATAATTGTCTGCAGAATGAGTAATGGTCATGGGCGTATTGATCTTTTGTAATCTGAATGAATTACTGTTGCGCCAAGATATCTTTTAAGGCATCTAGAAAGGCGGCATTTTCTTCGGGCAAACCAATTGAGATACGAAGCCATTGTGGCAATCCATAATTTCCAACTGGCCTAACAATAATGCCGCGCTTGAGCAAGGCTAAGTTGATACGGCTGCCTGACTCATCATCATCACCCACTTTAACCAAAACAAAATTACCGGCAGATGGTAAATAAGTAAGTCCAAACTGATCAAAGGCATTGGTCAGCTGAGCATATCCAGCACGATTGAGCTCAAAGCCTTTTTGTAAGAAAGCGGTATCTTGAAAGGCGGCAATCGCTGCAGCTTGTGCAAGACTATTCACATTAAAGGGTTGGCGAATGCGATTCAGTAAATCGGTCAAATGTGGTTGAGCCACCCCATAACCAATCCGTAAACCAGCTAGGCCATAAGCCTTCGAGAAACTCCGTGACAAAATCATATTTGGGAAACGCTTTACCCAAGCAATTGCATCGTAGCGCTGTTCAGGCGCTAGGTATTCGTTATATGCCTCATCCAAAACGACCACCACACTACTGGGTACTGCGATCAAGAACCCTTCAATCTCTTTAGCCGGTAAATAGCTCCCGGTTGGATTATTGGGATTGGCAACAAAGACTAGTTTGGCCTTAGGACCAGAAGCGTTAATGGCAGCTAACATGGAGGGCAAGTCATGTCCATAACTATAGGTAGGCGCAACCTCAATGGATTTAGCACCCACTGCTTGTGTAGCTAAGGGATAAACAGCAAAAGCGTGTCGAGAGAAAATAACCTCATCACCTGCTTGAGCAACTGCCCGCGCGGCTAATTCCAAGATATCGTTACTACCATTGCCTAAGGTAATCCAGTCTGTTGGAACACCTAAACGCTCCGACAATACTTTCTTTAACTCAAATCCATTTGAATCTGGATAGCGGCCTAAATCTGATGCAGCTTTCAGCATTGCATCTTGTGCTGACTGAGGCATTCCTAATGGATTTTCATTAGATGCTAATTTGACAATCTTACTTTCATCTAAACCATAGTCGCGCGCAACTTCGCTAATAGGACGACCACCGACATAAGGTGCAATCGCATGAATGTGTTTTAAACCAATTTTTGAAGTCATTCTGGCAGCGTTTAATTTATAGGCTTATCTTCTGCAGCCTTAAGCTGAGTGTGGATAGGAGCCAAGGTTTTTATAAAATGCAGCAATATCTTTTAACTCTTCCAAAGCTTTAATCACCTTTGCTTCAGTAGCGTGGCCAGCAATATCAATGTAAAAAAGATATTCCCATGTACCTTTGCGAGCAGGGCGTGATTCGAAGCGATTCATCGACACACCATATTTAGCTAAAGGTGCAAGTAAGCGATAGACTGCGCCAGGTTGATTATCTACAGATAGCACTAATGAAGTTTGATCATGCCCTGTAGGCTGGCATTCATAAGAGCCAATCACCACAAAGCGTGTGCGATTATGAGCATCATCTTGAACCTGAGCAGTGACTACTTGCAAACCGTAAGCCAATTGGGCTGGATCACCTGCGATTGCAGCTAAAGTTGGGTCATTCGCAGCCAAGCGCGCAGCTTCAGCATTGCTACTGACTGCTTGCCGTTTTAATTGGGGTACATTCTGACTTAACCATTGTTGGCATTGCGCCAGTGCTTGGGCATGTGCGCAAACAGTAGTGACTCCATTCAAATGGCCATTCTTAGATAAAAGATGATGCCGAATAGGTAATACTACTTCGCCGCTAATCTGCATCGGCGAATCAAGTAATAAATCTAAAGTACGTGAGATGGCACCCTCGCTGGAATTTTCTACCGGCACGATACCAAATTGGGCGGAGCCCTTTTCCACAGCATTAAATACTTCATCCAGGCTATTGCAAGGTAAACCTGTAATTGAGTGACCGAAATAGTTTTGGGCGGCTTGCTCAGAAAAAGTACCTACTGGCCCAAGGTAAGCAATGGTTTGGCGAGCCTCTAAGGCACGACAAGCTGACATCACTTCTCGCCAGATTGACGCAATACCATCAGGCAATAAAGGACCTTGATTAATCTCCTGAAGTTTTGTAACTACCTGTCGCTCGCGCTCAGGACGAAATACTGGGGAAGAAAATCCACCTTTAATATGACCAACCTCTTGAGCTGCTTGAGCGCGCTGAGTAAGTAAATCTAAAATCTGCGCATCCAAGGAGTCGATTTTTTCACGCAAGGGAGTCAAGCGCTGTTCTTCAGTACTCATTAAGCCCGCCTTTCAAAATCGCGCATAAATTCAATCAAGGCTTTAACGCCTTCTAAGGGCATTGCGTTGTAGATGCTGGCACGCATACCACCAACAGCTTTATGGCCACGTAAGGCAACCAAACCTAAAGCACTCGATTCTTCTAAGAACCTTACATTCAAGGACTCATCTTTTAAGAAGAAAGTAACATTCATTCGAGAGCGATATTCTTTCGTAACGCGATTCTCATACAAGCTACTTTGATCTAAAAAGTTATAAAGCAAATCTGCTTTTTCTTGATTTCGCTTTTCTATAACCTTAACACCACCCTGCCTCAGTAGCCACTTAAATCCTAGACCAGCCATGTAAATAGCAAAGGTTGGAGGCGTGTTAATCATAGATTGCGTACCAGCCTGTATAGACCAATCCCAAATCGTTGGGGTAATGCCCATGCTGTGGCCGATTAAATCCTTACGGACAATCACAATCGTCACCCCTGATGGCCCAATATTTTTCTGCGCCCCAGCAAACCAAACGGCGCACTTCGTGATGTCCATCTCTTTAGAGAGAATATTGCTGGCAATATCTGCGACCAGCGGAACAATTCCCACGTTGGGGATATCAGGAAACTCAACTCCACCAATCGTTTCATTCGCGCAGTAGAGAACGTACGCAGCATCACTTGAAAGCTGCCAACTTGATCTCGGGGGAATGGTATTAAATTTTTCTGCAGCAGATGAGGCTGCTAGATTCGCGATCCCATATTTCTGCGCTTCCTTATATGATTTTTCTGACCAAATACCAGTCACGATATAATCTGCTTTGGGTCCGCCCTTTGCCAAAGACATTAAGTTCATTGGAATTGCAGCATTTTGACCAAGACCACCACCTTGCAACAATAAAATTTCATAGTTGTTAGGAATATTCATCAGACTGCGCAGGTCTTGTATGGTCTCTTCATACACGGACATAAACTCTTTACTACGGTGACTAATTTCCATCACGCTAGTACCGAGTCCCCGCCAATTGAGCATCTCATCAGCAGCCTGCTTCAATACCGCTTCCGGCAAGGTAGCAGGCCCCGCAGCGAAATTGAAAATGCGGCGGTCAAAAGTCATAATGTTTTCTAGTCTTTTGGTGATGACTTAAGCATCGCCTGCCGCATCAGGGGAGATATCACCATCTTCCGCTTCATCAACATTACCCTCGTCATCGGAATCGCTTTCAGCAATTCTCTGTAAACCAGACAGACGAGTACCTTCATCGACATTGATCAAAGTAACACCCTGAGTGGCACGACCCATCTCACGAATTTCTGAAACACGGGTACGCACTAAGACACCACCAGTAGTGATCAACATAATTTGATCCTCAGGCGACACTAGGGCTGCGGCAACCACTTTGCCATTGCGCTCAGAAGTCTGAATCGCAATCATGCCTTTCGTACCACGGCCATGACGAGTGTATTCAGCGATTGGAGTACGCTTGCCGTAACCATTCTCAGTAGCCGTCAACACGCTATTTGGAATCGCTAGGTCATTGGCAGCAGCAACGGCTGCTTGTGCGCCCTCAGCAGCTTCAGCTGGAGCAACTAGCATCGCAATCACTTGGTGACCTTCACCTAAATTCATACCGCGTACACCACGCGCTGTACGGCCCATTGGACGCACATCATTCTCATCAAAACGCACGGCCTTACCTGCGTCGGAGAACAGCATCACATCGTGTTGGCCATCGGTAATTGCTGCGCCGACTAAGAAGTCTCCTTCATTCAAGTCAACTGCAATAATTCCGGCCTTGCGTGGATTAGAGAAGTCAGACAAACGAGTCTTCTTCACGGTACCTAGACTGGTTGCCATGAAGACATACTGATCATCCTGATAACCCTTAATTGGAAGAATCACAGTGATCTTTTCACCCTCGATCAACGGGAACATATTGACGATCGGCTTACCACGGGACGTGCGACTACCTTGCGGCACTTCCCATACCTTCAACCAATACATGCGGCCACGATCAGAGAAGCAAAGGATAGCGTCATGTGTATTGGCTACGAATAAAGTATCAATCCAATCCTCATTCTTGGTAGCAGCAGCTTGTTTGCCACGACCACCACGTTTTTGCGCGCGGTATTCACTGAGCGGTTGACTCTTCATGTAACCAGTATGTGAAAGTGTGACCACCATATCTTGTGGCGTGATCAAATCTTCTGTGAAGAGTTCGGTAGCGTTCATTTCGATAAATGAACGGCGCCCTGAATCACCGCCTGCAATACCAAATTCTGCTTGAACCTCTTTCAATTCAGACTCAATCACAGAAGTAACGCGCTCTGGCTTAGCCAATAAATCTAACAAATCAGAAATCTCAGCCATCACTTCTTTGTACTCATTAACAATCTTATCTTGCTCAAGACCAGTCAAGCGTTGTAAACGCATTTGCAAAATTTCTTGCGCTTGACTATCAGAAAGTCTGTACAAGCCCGTAGTTTGCATCCCGTACTCCGGCAGCAATCCATCTGGACGATATGCATTGCGGCCACCCGGAGTATCCGTTTCAGCTCGGGCCAACATCTCACGCACCATGGATGAATCCCAAGCTTTAGTCATCAACTCTTGCTTAGCAACGACAGGGTTTGCGGCAGCTTTAATAATGGCAATGAACTCATCAATGTTCGCTAAGGCAACTGCTAAACCTTCTAAGACATGGCCTCGTTCGCGCGCTTTACGTAATTCAAAAATCGTACGACGTGTTACCACTTCGCGACGATGTTGTAAGAAGTACTCTAGCATTTGCTTCAAGTTCAACAAGCGTGGTTGGTTATCCACCAAGGCCACCATGTTCATGCCGAAGTTATCTTGCAGCTGAGTGCTCTTATATAAGTTATTTAGAACTACTTCAGGTACTTCGCCGCGTTTAAGCTCAATCACAACGCGCATCCCTGACTTATCTGATTCATCACGCAAATCAGAAATACCTTCTACTTTTTTCTCATTTACTAACTCAGCAATACGCTCGAGTAAGTTCTTTTTATTTACTTGATATGGCAACTCGTCCACGATGATCGCTTGACGAGCACCTTTATCAATATCTTCAAAGTGAGTCTTAGCGCGCATCACCACACGGCCACGGCCAGTGCGGTAGCCCTCGCGGACGCCCTGAACGCCATAGATGATGCCGGCGGTTGGGAAATCTGGAGCAGGAATGATCTCAATGAGTTCGTCAATCATGCACTCTGGGTTGTGCAGGACATGTAAACAGGCCGTAACGACCTCATCCATGTTGTGAGGGGGGATGTTGGTTGCCATACCCACCGCAATGCCAGAGCTGCCATTAATCAGTAAATTAGGCACTTTAGCAGGAAGAATCAGGGGTTCTTTCTCGCTACCATCGTAATTTGGCCCAAAATCAACGGTTTCCTTGTTCAAATCGGCCAAAAGCTCATGGGCGATCTTACGCAGACGGATCTCGGTATAGCGCATCGCAGCGGCATTATCGCCATCCACGGAGCCAAAGTTGCCCTGTCCGTCAATCAGCATATAGCGCAGAGAGAAATCCTGGGCCATACGGACGATCGTGTCATACACCGCAGAATCGCCGTGCGGATGGTATTTACCGATCACATCGCCAACTATACGGGCAGATTTTTTGTAAGCTCGGTTCCAATCGTTGTTTAATTCATACATAGCGAATAAGACTCGGCGGTGAACCGGTTTGAGGCCATCGCGCACGTCTGGCAGGGCTCTGCCGACGATGACGCTCATTGCGTAGTCCAAATAGGACCGTCGCATTTCGTCTTCGAGGGATATTGGTAATGTTTCTTTAGCGGCTTGTTCCATCTTGAAATAATATCATTTTGATGACAGAGGCCCCCTATGCTAAGATTCCGAGAGTTTGTACGAAATTGAGATGTTTCGCTTTGCGGTCTTTTGCTACAAAGTAGGGCGAATTACATTTAAGTTTGACTTTAATTTTAAAAAAGAGATTTTGAGGACTAAAAATGAATAAAACCCTAAAACTGGTACTTGCTGGCGTAATTTCTGTTGCTGCTACTGCTACTTCTGCTCAAAACGTTGATAACTGGACAAACAGTACCGGTACCAACTGGAGAAACGGCGACGGCACATTGTGCTGGCGTGATGCTAACTGGACACCTGCAACTGCATCTAAGGGTTGCGATGGTGCTTTAGTAGCTAAACCTGCTCCTGCTCCTGCTAAACCTGCTGCTGAACCTGCTCCTGCCGTTACTCAAAGCAAGATCACCTTGCAAGCTGACACCCTTTATGACTTCGATAAATCTACATTGAAGCCAGAAGGCAAAGCTACTTTGGACAAGATTGCTAGAGATTTGAGCAAGATCAAGTTAGAAGTCATCATCGCTGTAGGTAATACAGACAGCGTTGGCTCAGATGCATACAACATGGCCCTCGGTCAGCGTCGTGCGCAATCTGTCAGAGCTTACCTCACAAGTAAAGGTGTTGACGGTAGCCGTATCTACACAGAATCAAAAGGCAAGAGCAATCCAGTTGCTAGCAATGCAACTGCTGAAGGCCGCGCTAAGAACCGCCGTACTGACATCGAAGTTGTTGGTACAACCGCTGCTAAGTAATTCGCTTTACCTTTAAAAAAGCCCGCTAACGCGGGCTTTTTAATTTCCGTTATATTGATAGAATGCTTCCCTAGTCTTACTCACACTCTCCTTTTTATCCGATATGAACGTTGACCAATCCGAAATCGCTAAATTTAGCGCCCTAGCCCATCGCTGGTGGGACCCCAATAGCGAATTTAAGCCTTTGCATGCTATCAACCCCCTACGCCTTTCCTGGATGAAATCTTTTGTAAATTTCGAGGGTAAGAAAGTAGTTGATATTGGTTGTGGAGGCGGTATTTTGGCCGAGTCCCTTGCCCAATCAGGCGCTGATACCACCGGTATCGATCTCTCAGAAAAAGCCCTTAAGGTTGCAGAGTTACACGCCCTAGAGGTAGGGGTAAATCTGACCTATCGCGCCATTTCTGCAGAAGATTTAGCCAAAGAACAGGCAGGGCAATACGATGTGGTGACGTGCATGGAGATGCTAGAACATGTCCCTGATCCAGCCTCTGTGGTTCGTGCATGTGCCACATTATGCAAGCCTGGTGGCACCCTATTTTTTAGCACCTTAAACCGCAATCCTAAATCCTACTTATTTGCCATCATTGGCGCGGAATACATCCTTCGATTACTCCCCAAAGGCACGCATGAGTTTGCTAAGTTCATCAAACCTTCTGAGTTAGTTCACCTTACGCGTGCTGCCGGATTAGAAATGTTGGGAATAAAGGGTTTGGGTTACAACCCTATTACTCAGGTTTACAGCTTAAATGATAATGTCGATGTGAACTACATGATTGCAGTACGTAAATGACAGAATCAAAAAGTGTCGCCAGCCCCTTTCATGGGGTTTTCTTTGATCTAGATGGCACTTTGGCAGATACGGCACCGGATTTAGTTGCAGCTACTAATCTGTTGCTAGTAGCGCGTAATCTTGCTCCCAAACCTTATGAATTATTGCGTCCTCATGCATCCGCTGGTGCACGTGGCCTTCTAAATGGTGCCTTTGGCATCACTCCAGAACATCCTGATTTCGTTCACTTGCGTGATGAATTTTTTCTAAACTATGAAAAAGCCTTACTCGTCCACAGTAAATTATTTGATGGTATGGATGATCTACTGAAAATAATGGAAGAAGCGAATCTTCCCTGGGGAATCGTTACTAATAAAAGTGAGCGCTTTACCAATCCACTCACAGAACTGATGGGTTTGAGTGAAAGAGCTGTATCAACCGTTTCCGGTGATACAACACCGCATGCAAAACCACACCCTGAACCCATTTTGCATGCTGCCAGAATCGCTAATATCGATCCTACAAAATCTATTTATGTAGGTGATGACATTCGCGATGTGCTTGCAGGTAAAGCAGCAGGTATGTTGACGGTTGCTGCAGCTTATGGCTACTGTGGTTGCAAAGAGCCTCCCGAGCTCTGGGGCGCAGATTACCTGATTCATCACCCCCTCGATTTATTAAAAATCATCTTCCCCAATAGGGGATAACAACACTTCCAAAAGATATTGGGCAATTTAGAGCTGGCGGCTTTAAAATAGATCCTCCTATGCATCAATATCGGGGTCGACATGGTTTCGACGTGGATTACAAAGCATCAAGGGCATACCGAGGACCCGTTATCTCGTAAATCAATGGGAATGTAATAACTGCTAACGACGAACGTTTCGCACTAGCCGCTTAATTGCGGTTGCCCCTGAACTGATTCTCTCTTGGGTCAGGTAGCGCAAGCTACATCAGGGTCATATACAAGAGATAAGACTATTTCGTGTCACGAGGAATGGTTCGAAAACTAAGTGAATCGTTAGTTGGAAACGTGTCAATCTGTGTCTAGCTGATTAAATTAAATGATATGACTAAGTATGTAGAACTTGTTGTGGAGGATTTGCGGACGCGGGTTCGATTCCCGCCGACTCCACCATTAAAGACAAACCCCTCTGATTTTTTAGAGGGGTTTTGTTTTTTCTTCTTAGCTTTATTTCATTTTTTTACTTTATTTCTGTTACTTTTTATTTGGCAGCAAGGCGCCACAGCGAGGTGATTTCTTTTGATCTTGCTGCATGTAGCGCATCTGTTTTATCAAATACTTTAGAGTGATGTGGTTTCGTATCAAGACGCTCTAGTAGTTTTAAGCCAGCTTGCTCAATCCATGTCAGTAGCTCTTCTCGTGTTCGCAAACCAAGATGCTCGGCTAAATCCGAAAGAATCAACCAAGCCTCACCAGAATTGAGCAAATGGTCTTTGAGCCCACTCAAAAAGCCTTTTAGCATTTGACTCTCTGGATCATAAATAGCATGCTCTAAAGTGGAGCTTGGTCTTGCCGGCAACCATGGGGGGTTACAAACAATCAGCGCTGCTTTCTCTGCTGGAAATAGATTTGTATTGAGAATTTCAATTTGCGAGGATAAGCCTAAGCGCACGATATTTTCTTTAGCGCATGCTATAGCGCGATCATCTTGATCCGTTGCAATAATCCTTTTGATTTCTCGCAATGCCAAAACTACTGATAGCACACCAGTTCCCACGCCAATATCAAAGGCGATAGAGTTTTTCTGAATAGCGGTTGGTAATGCTGCTTTGAGCACGAGTTCAATATATTCTCCACGGATGGGGGAGAAAACGCCGTAGTGTGGATGAATGCGAATCTCTTCATCGTCCCTGGCCAAAATAGGCACACCCTTCTTGCGCCACTCATGTGCGCTGATGACGCTAAGTAACTCTCTTAAGGATATGACATAAGTCTTAGACTGTTCCCCATAAGTCTCCATGCAGGCTTGAGCCACATCTGGTGCTCGTCTTAATGAAATGCTATGGTCAGTATTGATCTCGATCAACAACATTCCCAGTATGCGTGCTCGTTGAGACTGAGCAAGACGATGGAGATTAAAGGTATCTAGTGGGCTTTGTTTTTTTACTTTCTCAACCCGATCCATACGCTTTGATTTTTTGGGAGCCTTATCTACTCTTCTGACTAGCGCCTGTAAAAGCTGTCGCGCATTCTGAAAGTCTCCCCGATAGAGTATTGCTGTACCCTCGCAAGCTAAGCGATAAGCGATATCAGCAGTCAGCGTGTCGTCAACGATCTGAATCTTTTTATGCGGAGCAATACCATTTTCAGAATGCCACTTAGCACTATGGGTTTGTCCGCTATCTTCCCACTGAAGAGTTTCTAATGGGATCACCTAGGAAACCACAAAACGGTTATTTTGATAATCATCAATAGCCTGCTCAATCTCAGCACGGGTGTTCATGACAAAGGGTCCGTGTTGCACAATAGGCTCATGAAATGGCAAGGCTGCCAAAATAATCAATTGTACTCCCATGGCTCCAGCCTTTACTTTCAAACGATCACCATCACCCAAAATAATGGCAGCCTGTTTTGGCGCTGGTCTCATAGGGTCGCCAACTTCTATATCGCCTTCATATACGTACAAAAATGCATTTTGCTCTTTAAGGATAGAGTGCTCGAATTGAGCATCAGCAGGTAAGTGCACATCCAAGAATAAAGGTGCAGTGGTAATGTCTTGTATCGGACCCTGAACAGTTTTGCCGTCCTCTTCAAAAGTTCCGGCAATCACTTTTACTGACCCGTCATTACTCAAAGAGACTTTCGGAATATCTTCCACCTGAATATCCTGATATCCAGCAGGCTTCATTTTTTCTTTGGCAGGCAAATTAATCCATAACTGAAAGCCACGCATTGCGCCGCTGACTTGCTGTGGCATTTCAGAATGAATAATGCCCCGACCAGCCGTCATCCATTGCACACCCCCACTTTTTAAATGTCCTTGGTTACCCAGATGGTCTTCATGCAACATGTGGCCCTCGAGCATATAGGTCACTGTCTCAAAACCCCGATGTGGATGTGCCGGAAATCCAGCAACATAGTCATTGGGATCATTTGAAGAAAACTCATCCAGCATTAGGAAGGGATCTAGCCTCGCTCGCTGCTGACCCCCAAGACTACGGCGTAGTTTTACACCAGCACCGTCAGAGGTAGCAACACCAGGAATCACGGTTTGGATATTACGAATCATGCCGGCAGATGATCCTCAGGATTAACGTCAAGCGCAATTAAGAAACGGGATACCATGTTGTAGGCTGCAACTACAGTTACCAGCTCGACCGTATCAGTACTTCCCAAATCTTGTTGAAGGCGCTTCATTAACTCACTATCGACTTTAATATTGCGGGTCATCTGATAAGTTAAATCAAGCGCATCATTCTCGACCAGATTAAATAACTGCTTTGGAAAATTGGCTTGACCGATCAAACGAATGGCTTGAACCTGATCCTCAGTCCCACCTGCCTTCTTAAAAGGGGGCGCATGGTGGAAGAATTCATATTCCGCCCCATTGAGAACTGCTACACCACACATAGCTAACTCACGTAGCTTGGGATCTAGGGACAAGTTATTGCGTATCTCGCCAATAAAATGATTCCAGCCTTCCGCAATTGGCACGCTATGCAACAACATGCGATCGAGATTAATAAATTCACCACCACGCCTTTTACGAATCGCTGCAACAAGCTCAGCTGGCTCCGCCAAATCCATTGGCTGATAAGGAATTAAACGTTCTGACATAAATACCTTCTATTGAGCAGCTTCTTTAATATTATTTTCAATCACAAACCTACCCCAGACTGCAATTTGCTTACCGATAAAGTTATTTAATACTTCGGGGTTGCCAGCCACAATCACAATCCCTTGCGCTTTCAATTTATCAGCAACAGCGGGTGTTTTTAATGCCTTTGTTACTGCTTGGTTCATTGCATTCACAATCGCTGGCGGTGTCTTACCAGGTGCGAGAACTGCCCACCATGCAGGCGCATTAAATCCTGGGTAGCTACTTTCAGCAATCGTTGGCACACTCGGTAAAGCAGAAGATCGTTTGTCAGTAGTAATCACTAATGGAATAACGCCACCACTGTCAACGTGTGGCTTGACTAAAAACTCTGAACCGATTGCGAGCTGTACTTGACCGCCTAAGGCATCTTGCATCAATGGGCCGCCACCACGATAAGGAATATGGTTCCAGTCAAAACCAGCTTGCTTAGCTAAACGTGCTGTTGCTAAATGTCCCAAACTTCCAATACCAATAGAGCCGTAGCTAAATTGCTTACCTGTTTTTGACATCTCAACTAGCTGCTTAAAACTCGTGATACCGGATGCTTTGCTGGCAACTAAGACCATTGGCGAAGTACCAATTAAAGTCACTGGAGCAATATCTTTCAAGGTGTCATAGGGAAGCTTATCCTTCAGAATAGGATTTACGCCATGTGTGTCAAAGACTACAGCAAAGGTATAACCGTCAGGATCTGCTCTGGTCATCGCAGCGGTGCCAATCACACCAGATGCACCCCCAATATTTTCAACAATCACGTTTTGCCTTAGCTCAGCCTGTAATGCCGGCGCCAAAATGCGGGCAACTTGGTCCACAGAACCACCTGGTGGAAACACGGCAATCAAGCGAATCGGTTTTTGGGTCGGCCATGTACCTACCCCAGAGGATTGCGCACTTACAACCCCGCTAATACTCAATATGAATAAGCCCAGCAGAACTGCTTTTTGGACTATTTTTTGCAAATACGACATAGATAATCTCCTCCAAACGGAAGCCCCAAGATTACCACCCCCTCAGCCGGCTTGCTTGATAATAGACATAATATGAAGCCGATTTTGAACATTGCCGCCTACTTATTCGTGAGCCTTGATCACTTGCCGACTCTGCGCAGCAAAATGCTTGAGGAATGCAATACCCGCGAACTGAAAGGCACCATCCTATTAACGGGCGAGGGAATCAATCTATTTCTTGCAGGCAGAGAAAAAGAGATGCGTGGGTTTTTAGATTACTTACGTTCTGATCCCCGCTTTCAGTCTCTTACTGCCAAAGAAAGCTGGTCTGAACAGCAGCCTTTTAAAAAGATGCTGATTAAGCTAAAAGCCGAGATCATTCGCATGAATCACCCTAGCATTCGCCCAGAAGAGGGTCGCGCTAACTTTATTACATCCAGAAAATTACAAGAGTGGTTAGATCGCGGCACAGATGACTTAGGACGCCCAGTAGTCATGCTCGACACCCGTAATGCATTTGAGGTGGAATATGGGACTTTTGAAAATGCTCTGCACTTTAACATCCAAAAGTTTACTGAGTTTCCAGAAGTCATTAGAACTCACAAAGAAAAGCTCGCAGATAAAACGATTGTGAGTTTTTGTACTGGTGGTATACGCTGTGAAAAATCGGGCTTGTACATGCGCGAAATTGGTATGAAACACACATACCAACTCGAGGGCGGTATTCTGAAGTATTTTGAGGAAGTTGGCACTGCCCACTATCAAGGATCTTGTTTTGTTTTTGATCAAAGAGAGGCTTTAGAGCCCAATCTAGACTCCATTCCTTTTGAAGAATCCAAGCGCAAAAATATTAAAGTAAGCTAGGCTGGGCTCAGAGTCAATTTTTGAGCAGATTTACCCCAAAAAATCATCATTATCTATCGAGATAATATTTGTCATCAATAGTAAAATGTTTACCTAGACAGCTTAATTAATAAAAAATAAATAGGATCTGAGACATGTTTAATTCACTCAATCGGCAATGGCCGATTTTTTTATCCTCTCTAACACTTGCTTGCCTTACCTTTATCGCTTGTTCTAGTACGCAAGCGCAAACTCCGGCAGCCAGTACCCCTTATCCCGTTAAACCAATCAAACTCATTGCGCCTGTCGCAGCAGGGGGTGGCCTTGATAACCTAGCGCGCAAGGTAGCCGAACGCTTATCTAAAAATCTTGGGCAAACTATTGTGGTGGAGAACATCGGCGGTGGTGGCGGAACAATTGCTGCACAAACCATTGCAAAAGCAAGTCCTGATGGTTACACCCTCATGATCTCCTATGTTGCAACCCATGGCACAAACCCTGCTGTTCGTAAATTACCATATGACGCTATCAAAGATTTCACACCAATCGGCATGATTGGCGCAACCCCCAATACCCTCATTATCAACCCCGACTTACCAGTAAAGAATTTAAAAGAGTTTGTTGAGTACACCAAAAAGAATCCCGCGAAACTCAGTTATGGCTCAGCGGGACCTGGAACACTTACCCATCTTGGGGTAGAGCAGTTCAAGCTTGCATCCAACATCTTCATGGTACATATTCCTTACCGAGGAATAGGCCCTGCCTTTACTGACTTACTGGCCGGACAAACACAAGTGATGCTTCCAACTCTGTATGCCGCTATGCCGTATTTAAAATCTAATCGCGTCAGGGCTTTGGCGGTAACTGGTCAAAAAAGAAGCATAGCGGATCCCAGTATCCCAACCTTTAAGGAGCTAGGTTACAACGGCTTTGATGGTCAACAGTGGTATGGAGTCTCAGGACCAGCAAACCTGCCTGACCATGTCGTTAAAAAACTCAACCTCGAATTAAATAAAGTATTGGCCACACCAGAATTTGCTGAGCAAATGGCAAGTGAAGCAATGACACTGATGCCAATGTCTCCACAACAATTTGAAAGCTACATTAAAGAAGATATCGCCCGCTGGGTTAAGGTTGCAAAAGATCGTAATATTGAAATTGAATAATGACTTTTAAGAAATAGGAAAATTATGTCTCACGCTATTGCTGCAGCAGCGGATTTAAATGCGCCACCAGTCACACAAATATTGGCAAAGTTTGTTACCTCGCACCCAAGCCAAGGTTGGACCCCAGAAGTAGACCATGAAGCACATCGTACTTTTTTAAATTGGCTTGGTTGTGCAATCGGTGCTGCAAATCATGAAAGTGTGGACTCTTCCTTAGCCGCTATTCGTGAATTTCAGCCGGCCCCTCAAGCAAGCATATTAGGTCGTAAAGATAAAGTAGATATGGGTGGTGCAGCATTAATCAACGGTATTAGCTCTCATACCTTTGACTTTGACGATACTCACCTGAAGACTGTTATTCACCCAGCAGGCCCAGTGGCTTCTGCCATTCTGGCCCTAGGTGAGCATATGAATGTTAATGGTCGACAGATCATTGACTCCCTGATTTTGGGCATTGATGTTGCTTGTCGCGTTGGTAATGCAATGTATCCCGATCACTATCATCGTGGATGGCATATTACTGGCTCTACCGGAATGCTAGGTTCGGCAGCAGCGTGTTCACGCCTCATGGAACTTAATGAACATCAAACAACTATGGCTTTAGGTATTGCTGCATCTCAACCAGTAGGTATACGTGAACAGTTCGGCACGATGACTAAACCATTTCATCCAGGAGGCGCAGCCCGTGCAGGACAGCTCTCCGCTCTCTTAGCTAAACATGGCTTTACTGCAAGCCCTAAAGCGCTTGAAGCAGGTCGTGGCTATATGCAAACCGTTTCCACTAAATGCGATTGGTCAGAAATTGATCGCGCCCTTGGAAAATCATTTGAAATTTCTTTAAACACCTATAAACCTTTTGCTTGCGGCATTGTGATTCACCCCGCCATTGATGCTTGCGCTCAGTTACGTGCGCAAGGCGTTAAAGCAGAAGATGTTGAGCGGATTGAATTGAGAGCGCATCCTTTGGTGCTAGAGCTTACCGGCAAGAAAACACCTAAAGACGGTCTTGAAGGTAAGTTCAGTGTTTACCATGGATGTGCAGTTGGCCTCATTTTTGGGCAAGCTGGTGAAGGTGAATACGCTGATGACATCGTCAATCGCGCTGACGTCGTGGCCCTTCGTGCCAAAGTCAATGCCACTACCGATACATCTATTAGCGAAGCATCGGTAGACGTCAAAGCTTTTCTTAAGGACGGCAAGGAAGTGCATGTCTTTGTGAAGAATGCAATTGGCTCTGTTGAGAATCCCATGAGTGATGCCAACTTAGAGCAAAAGTTTACGAACCTTACTGAGCCTGTAATTGGCAAAGAAAAAATGCGTCAATTAATTTCAGCCCTATGGAAATTAGGTCAAGCATCTGACCTCAAACAAATCATTGCCCTATGTACTCCAGGCTAATTTTCAAAGTGTATCTATGACTCAGCCTCAAATCGTCATGCTCGGAGATTATGAACGCGCTCTGCGACGCTTTTCTAATTGGGAAAAACTAGATAAGCTTGCTCAGCTCACTTTTCATGATCAACCACTTCGAGATGAAGCTTTATATGAGGCAGTCAAAGATGCTGATGCGATTGCAATCGTTCGGGATCGTTCTCCATTGAATCAGGCAATGATTGCACGTCTGCCTAAGCTGAAGTTTTTGATGTTTACTGGCGAGCGCAACGGCACACTTGATGCCAATGCCTTACTCTCGCGAAATATTCCAGTGGCAGTAACTCCCGCTGGGCCGTCCAAAGAAACCACTGCAGAACTTACCTGGGCTTTAATATTAGGCGCCTCTAAACGCTTGGTTGAAGAAAATAAACTCATCTCATCTGGCGGCTGGCGAGACCAATTATCGGTATTGCCGATGCTTGCAGGCGAGCGCCTTGGAGTCATGGGTCTGGGATCCATTGGTAGTCGGGTTGCTCGAGTTGGCGCAGCTTTTGGCATGGAAGTGGTGACTTGGAGCCCTCATATGACTCCCGAAAGAGCGGCTGTTGAAAATGCTAAAGCAGTAAGTCTTGAAGAGCTATTAAAAACATCCAAGGTTGTCACCATGCACTTAGTAGCAGGTCCTGGAACAAAAGGCTTGCTATCGGCCGATCAACTTGCTCTCATGCGCCCCGACGCTATTTTAGTCAATACCTCTCGTGCAGCATTGATCAATATGGCCGATCTTCAAAAGGCATTGGCAACAGGAAGACCTGGACAAGCTGCAGTAGATGTTTTTGATGTCGAACCCCTCCCCGAAACAGACCCACTTCGCAATACCCCCAATCTTTTAGTTACTCCTCATTTAGGATTTATAGCTGAACCGATTTTTGAAATCTTCTCTAAAGGAATCACTCAAACTTTAGAAGCTTGGTTAGAAGGTAGACCAGTGCCACACCCATTTAAGCCGCAGTAAGCAAAGCAATTCAATCTTGTCTCAATTGACCCCTTTACAGCTCTTTATAAGCTTTAACAAAATTGCAATGTCTGGTTTTGGTGGGGTATTGCCGTGGGCAAGGCGCACTTTAGTTGAAAAAGACAAGATTCTCACTTCGGAAGAATTTAGTGCAATTCTGGGTATCTGCCAAATTGTTCCTGGCCCCAATATTATGAATCTAGCAGTCTGTGTTGGCTCACGCTTTGCTGGAGCTAGAGGTGCGATTGCGGCAGTTCTGGGCCTGAGCATAGGCCCTATTTTGCTAGTGTTACTACTTGCGGTTATTTATGACCACTATAGTTATTTAGATTCAGTCAAAGGAGTTTTGCGGGGCATCTCTGCTGTAGGCGTAGGTTTAATTGCCTCAACTGGATTGAAAATGATGCGTGATGAATTTCAATATCCAGCAATGCTATTGGTAGTAGTCATCACCATCGTAGCAGCAAGCTATTTTCATTTGGGTTTGGGTTGGGTTGTCTTAATTGCGTCCCCATTTGCCCTCTTTCTGGCTTGGAAGAAAGCTCATAAATTATGAGTATCTTACTCAGCTTATTTCTAAAGCTTTCTGCCTTTTCTCTAGTTGCCTTTGGCGGGGTAAGCGCACTTCTTCCTGATTTGCTTGATCTCGCAGTCTATCAAGAACGGTGGATTGATCTCCAAACCTTTTCAGATTACTTTGCAATAGCGCAAGCGGCTCCGGGTCCGAACTTCATGACGGTCACGTTATTGGGTTGGCACTTATATGGGGTCTTTGGCGCATTCCTTGCTACATTCGCGATTGCATGGCCTTCTTCAATCTTGATCTTTTATCTGCAACGCCTACTCTTAGGAATCAAAGACCCTCGAAAGATGCAAGCAATTCAATATGCAGCGGCAGCGCTAGCGATTGGACTCGTTCTATCCTCCGCGTGGGAAATTGCTCTACATATTAATCATGGTGTGGCAGCCTATGCTTTAACAGTCTTCACAATCTTATTCACCATTTTCACCCGCTGGCACCCACTGTACTTAATCGTGCTTGGCGCCATTATTGGATCAATGGGATTGATCTAAACTGGCTTTCGGCTACGAATCAAGCGGACTATATTTGGAACCAGCAAAAGGGCAATTGAGATCGCCATTAAAGTGCCCGATATCGGTCTAGTAAAAAATGTACTCCATTCACCTTGGCTAATCGTCAGTGCTTGTCTCATCGATTGTTCTGCCATCGGACCCAAAATTAAGCCGATAATTAAAGGAGCGGCTGGAAAATCAAAGCGGCGCATGCCAAATCCAAGTATCCCAAAGAAAAACAGTAGGCCCACATCAAATACTGAATTCGATGATCCATATACTCCTGCAACGGATATGACCACAATGCCTGCATAGAGCCATTGCGGAGGAATCTTTAGAAGCTTTACCCATAATCCAACTAAAGGTAAATTCAGAACCAACAAAATAACATTGCCAATATATAAGCTGGCAATCAGCGTCCAAACCAAACTACTTTGCTGCGTAAAAAGAGTGGGGCCTACCTGAATGCCATAAGACTCGAAGGCCGATAAAATAATTGCAGCAGTAGCTGATGTGGGAATACCAAGAGTTAATAAAGGCATCAATACACCAGCTGCAGCAGCATTATTGGCTGCCTCTGGTCCCGCTACACCCTCAATTGCCCCATGACCAAACTCCTCGGGCTTCTTTGAGAGCTTCTTTTCCGTATAGTAAGAAAGTAATGTGGGTAACTCAGCACCGCCAGCAGGCATTGCTCCAATAGGAAATCCAAACAGACTACCTCTAATCCAAGCCTTCCAGGATCTCGCAAAATCTTCTTTTGAAAGCCACAAACTACCCGATACCGCTAGGACATCGGTCTTTTTATTTTCCTTACCTTGCCATGCCAAAAAGAGGGCTTCACCAATAGCGAATAAACCTATCGCCACAATCGTCACTTCAATTCCATCTAAAAATTCTGGTTGGCCAAATGTAAAACGGGGCTGACCTGTCTGCAGATCGATACCCACCAAGCCAAATAAGAGACCTGCTACTAAAGAAATAAGGCCGCGAAGTGCTGAGCTACCCAGCACAGCAGATACCGTTACTAAGGCCATCAACATCAAACTAAAGTACTCAGCAGGACCAAATGCCAATGCAGCATCAACCACCCAAGGCGCAAAGAAAGTTAAAGCAATTGTTCCAATCGTTCCCGCAACGAAGCTTCCTATTGCAGCGGTCGCTAGAGCAGGACCTGCTCTTCCGCGGCGTGCCATCTTATTGCCTTCAAGTGAAGTGACAATCGTTGCAGACTCACCTGGGGTATTGAGCAAAATGGAGGTCGTAGAACCTCCATACATAGCGCCGTAATAGATACCTGCGAATAAAACAAAAATGGCGGTGGCTGGCACCTTAAAAGTTAATGGCAATAAAAGAGCGATCGTGAGCGCCGGCCCTATTCCAGGAAGCACTCCAACTAAGGTACCCACTAAGCATCCTATGAACCCATAAAGCAATGTCATCGGTTCCAAGGCAACAGCAAACCCTTGCATTAAGGAATCAAAAGAACTCATGGTGATCTTTACTTAAAAAGGAAGCTGAACGATTGGGCCTAAATCTACCCCTAAAATCGCTGAAAATAATACCCAAAATGCACCCGCGATGCCAAATACCATCAGCAGTGTTTTGAGATTGAACTTGGCATCAAATGCCATCGATACTCCCAGGCCACACAATCCAGCAGGAATTAAAAAACCAATTACTTTGGCAAGCACGATAAAGGAAAGGCCGCCGCCAAGTATATACAAAACACGCCTTGATCCCCCTTTTAGCGGACGATCTTCCTCTTGATGAGTGCAATCTGGGGCCTTATTACTAATGGTAGTGAATAAATAAAAAACACCCAATAAAGACAGTAAGGCAACCAAAATAGAGGGGGCCAAGATGGGCCCTACCTCAGAATGGATGGTTGATTCCGGAATACTGAATACTTGCCAAACAGCTAGCGCACAAAATACCAGCAAAAAGCTAGCAATCAGGCGAGTGCTCATGCAAGGCCTAATTCTTTTAGCACTGTCTCTGTTTCAGCAATATACTTTTTCAACTGAGCATCAAATGCCGCACCCGCAAGAAAGGCGTCAGACCACTTTCTTTTCTCTAAAGTTTCTGCCCAACCCTTGGTGTCGTGCATCTTCGTAACTAATTCTACTAATGCGGCTTTTTGTGCAGCATTAATACCTGGGGCACCAAACACTCCTCGCCAATTAGCAGCAGTCACATTTAAACCAAGTTCTTTTAAGGTGGGTATATCGACGCCTGGAATACGCTTATTACCCGATACAGCAAGCGCTCTCATCTTACCTGCCTTAATTTGCTCGGCAAATTCAGAATAACCAGAAATCCCTGCAGTAACTTGACCACCTAGAATCGCAGCATTTGCTGGGCCTCCGCCTGCAAAGGCCACATAGGCAGCCTCGCGAGGATTTTTACCTAAGGCTTTAATAATGAGTCCCAAGAGTTGATGATCGGTTCCACCGGCACTACCACCAGCTACGGAGACTGCTTTTGGATTGGCTTTAATAGCCTCCTCAAACTCTTTCCAAGTTTTAATTTTTCCATCGGTTGGAACCACGATGATTCCAGCTTCTTCAGTCAGGGATGCGATAGGAGTGACATCAGACATCGTCACTGGACTTTTATTGGTAATGGCCGCGCCCACCATCACTGATCCGCCGACCATTAAGGCATTAGCTTGACCTTTACGTTGGTTTACAAATCGGGGTAAGCCAACCATCCCACCAGCACCACCAACATTCTCAAACTGAAAGGAGCCCACTAAGCTAGCATCCTTTGCCGCCATCTCAATCGCTCTACCAGTACTATCCCAGCCGCCACCAGGAGCAGCAGGAATAAACATATTAATTGATTCAAATAAAGGTTTGTTTTGCGCAAACACAAATGATGGGACGCTATTTACCAATGTAAAAGCAGAACCATAAGCTATAAAGTCTCTACGTGACGTTTTCATTTTTTTCCTTTAATGAATCAATTTCTAAATACAAGAACGAACTGAACAAACTATACCGAATTCCCTGAAAGACCTCAAATATCCGTTTACCGAAAGGATTGAAATGTCAAAATACCCAGAAAAGTGAGCAGCAAAGAACCTACCAAATGAAGTAATGCAGTTCCTATTGCCCATATGTAATCTCCGCGCTGCATCAAACTCACTACCTCGGCAGAAAAGCTAGAAAAAGTGGTAAGTCCACCTAAAAATCCGGTAATCACAAATAACTTCCACTCTGAGGATACATTTGGATTACTACCAAAAAAAGCCACTGCGATTCCAACCAAATAAGCACCAAGCAGATTTGCCAAAAGGGTACCCAATGGTATGACCGATCCAGCGCTCACAGTTAATACGTTAAAGCCGGCACGTAATAAAGCGCCGATCCCTGCTCCAAAAAATATTGCTAGAAAAGATAGTCCCATATTACGCGCTTTATTGAATTGAAAAACTCAGCATACTAATGGAACTCATCTCTATACCATCAGCAAAAATCTGAGCATACTCCCCATCTTCCTGCAGTGCCAAGGTATAAAGTGCTGGCCAATAATGCTCTGCAGTTGGAATCGATAAATGCGCAGCATCACCATAATGCTCCCAGTCAATTAATGATTCATGATGTTCGGCACATATTTTAGAGATAAAAAATTGATTGAAATCTTTTGCCCAAATCAATGGCTCCGCATTGTCATGCCAGTCAATGGTCCGCAAGTTATGCACGACATTGCCACTCGATAATATTAAAATATTTTCATCCCGCAAGGGGCGAAGTTTCTTGGCTAATTCATAATGCCCTCGCGCAGACATCGACCCATCTAAACTCAGTTGAACTATCGGTACATCAGCTTTGGGATATATATATCTCAGAACAGACCAAGCGCCATGATCAATGCCCCACTCATTTTCCTCAAGTACTACTGGAACATTTAAGAGCTCTTTTACTCGGTCAGCGAGTGCAGGAGATCCAGGGGCTGGATACTCAATATCAAACAGCTCTTGTGGGAACCCACCAAAATCATGAATTGTTTTAGGCTTTGGCATCGCGGTAACCCAAACTCCTCGGGTTACCCAATGCGCTGATATGACTAAAACAGCATCTGGGCGTTTTAGTGATTTGCCTAGTGAAGCCCAAGCCTGTGTATATCGATTCGGCTTTAAAGCATACATTGGACTACCATGGCCAGCAAATACAGCGGGTTGGCGATGGCTAGTCATTCAAAAGAATTAACCGAATACGTAACCAATATGAGCTGCGACCAATGCAAACAAAATTGCCAGGCTTGTTGCTACGGCTAACATGACGATCAAAGTAATAATCTTTTTGTTAACTTCTTCTTTAGGCTCGTTGTGCCATTCGTTCATGCTTAATCCTCTGTATGCACATTAATCAATAGTGCAATTATCCACTATCGACCTCGCCCAGCCTTACGCATCATGCCTTTTCCACCACCAAAGCCTGCCTGAGGCCTTCCTGCTGGGCCGGATGGCCCCTTGGGAGCAGGTGGACGTGGTGCTGGCTTAGCAATTACAGGCTTAACCGGGTTCTTGGGATCGGGTTTTTTATCGTCAGTCACTTTTTACTCCATAGATATCATATTGCCATGATTACTGACTATTCTATCCAAGCCATCGCAATTAATGCGATTCCCTTAATTTTCGCCATTACTATCCATGAGGCAGCCCATGGCTATGCGGCACGTAGATTTGGCGATAACACCGCCTATCTGCTTGGTCGAGTGACCTTAAACCCTGTCAAGCATATTGATCCAGTAGGCACCATTCTGATCCCTTTAGGGCTCATACTGACCGGATCTCCATTCTTAGTGGGGTATGCCAAACCAGTGCCGGTCAACTTTGGGCGCCTCAGAAACCCCAGAATTGATTCAATCTGGGTTGCATTAGCAGGACCAGGCTCCAATTTCTTCCAAGCCATTATTTGGGCAATATTGCTGATCTTTCTTCTCGGATTTGGGATCAATGAAAAGTTCTTCATTGAGATGGCACAGGCTGGTATGAGATGGAATCTGGTTCTGCTCGTATTTAATTTATTTCCCTTGCCGCCGTTAGATGGGGGACGAATACTATCTAGCCTGCTGCCAGCCCGACAGTCAATTGCCCTTGGAAAACTTGAACCTTGGGGCTTTTTTATTGTTCTTGCCCTGCTATTTACGGGGATTATCGGCAGTCTATGGATGGAGCCACTCATCGCATTTTTTAAGTGGCTTCTTTATCTCATTACGCTACCCCTGCAAATGATTCTGTAGAGCGCTACTGCGGCAAAAACCGCCATTCTGGGGTATGCTCATTTCACTGTTTAATTTACCCCCTTTCACCCCCTAATTAATAGAGGCTTCTCATGAAACTACAAAAAATTATTCTCGCTGCTAGCGCTACTATCCTCACAATGAGTTCAGGCTTTGCTGTTGCTCAATTCCAAAAGCCTGAAGATGCAATTAAATATCGTCAAAGCGTCTATACCGTCTTGGGAAATTCTTTTGGAAAAATTAGCGCTGTTGTTAAAGGTGAAGTCCCATACAACAAAGATGATGTTGCTAAGAATGCAGCCATTATTGCGATGATGTCTACTTTGCCATGGCAGGCATTTGGACCAGGCACAGAAGGTGGTAAAGCACAACCCGCTATTTGGTCCGATAACGCTAAGTTCAAAGCAGCTTCTGAAAAAATGCAGTTGGCAGTAGTTGATCTGAATAAAGCCGCTCAGTCTGGCGACTTAGAAAGCATTAAGAAAGCGTTTGGCGCCACAGGACAAACCTGCAAAGGATGTCATGATGATTTTAGGAAGAAGTAATTAAATAAGCTATCACTAAAGCGATCACGCTCAATAGAGTTAAGGCGAGCGTACGCTGTATAAAACCATCCTTGGATGGTCGACCCAAGTCAGCTGGTGAATAATTTGCCTCCTCGCTTGGGTCAATTTCTTTATCGCCACTGAACATTGGCCCAATCAAATCTTCACCCTTAAATTTGCGATAGTAGAGAATAGCTGCAATATGAATGGCAATGAAGGTGTAGATCAGAAATTGATTGCCCTCGTGAAGCTGCGAGAAAATAGAAACCATTGCGTTGGAAACATATTTAGACAGTGGGCCCTGAAAAGCAATTTCATCATCTACAAATAAGCCCGTAAATACTTGCACACTCAATACAAAGAGCAGCGCAAAAACAGAAATAGCCCCTAGAGGGTTATGACCTAAAACTCGGGGTGACTTGCCACTGAGATAGTTCAATACGTTTTCCTTCGACGGAAAGAAGGAAGCAAATCGAGCATGGGTTGAGCCTATGAAACCCCAGACAATCCTAAACAGTAATAAGACCAAAATGCTGTAGCCAAAATAGGCATGCCACTCCATAGCATTGCCACCTATATTGACGCTGACCACGCTACCAGTAATGCACAATACCAATAGCCAATGAAATAGTCGAATTGGTAAGTCCCAAACACGAATGATTTTCTTCATTACTAAAGAATAAAGCAGGATCTGACTTAAACTAAGCAAAATTCATGAATCCTAGTAAAGCCTTTAGAACCCTACTGCTCTATCGCATTGGTGCGACCTTAAGTTATCAGATCACGATGGTGGCGGTAGGTTGGCACATTTACGAAATTACCAATAGCGTAGTTTCACTAGGACTGATCGGCCTAGCTGAATTAATTCCTTATTTTGCCCTCGCCTTGTATTCAGGTCATGCGGTAGACCACTACTCCAGAAAGCTGATTGCAGCGTTAGCCTGTGCAATACATATGGCAGTAGCTTTATTTTTGGCAGCGATTGCCCTGGGATGGTTAACGCCACCTGTCCCCCTTATTTATTGCGCAGTCGCCTTCATCGGCGTTGGCCGCGCCCTATTGCGCCCATCCTACCAAGCCCTCTTTGGACAAATCATTCCAAGAGACCAACTCACCCGCTATACCGCCTATGCTTCTTCTGCATTTCAGATTTGCGTAGTGGCGGGTCCAGGACTTGGTGGCCTGATGATTGGTTTCGCTGGCTTAGAGTGGACTTATTTATTGGCAGCCTTCTGTGCTGTCTTTGGTTTGTATGGCATTACCTTCATTAAAGTCATTCAAGAAAAGAGGGGTGAACTCTCTAATCATTTTTTGAAAAGCTTTTTACAAGGATTTCATTACGTCAGAAAACATGAACTGATATTGAGTGTGATGGCGCTCGATATGTTTGCTGTACTTTTTGGAGGTGCAGTCTCGATTCTGCCGGCTTTTGTAAAAGAGGTTCTCAATGCCGGGCCTGAGACTCTTGGCATATTACGAGCAGCACCCGCGGCTGGCGCTGTCATTACCGGAATTTACCTCGCAAGACGGCCAATACTGACTGAGTCAGGAAAATACCTTCTTCTCTCAGTTGCAGGCTTTGGTATTGCCATTATTGCTTTTGCCATCTCAAGCAATCTCTGGATCTGCGCATTTTTCTTATTCATCTCTGGATGTTGTGATTCTGTTTCAGTAGTGATTCGTGGCAGCATTATGCAACTCACAACACCGGATCACATGCGCGGTAGGATTAGTGCCATTAATGGCATCTTCATTGGCTCATCTAATGAACTAGGCGCGCTAGAGTCGGGTATTGCCGCTAGTCTCATGGGCTTAGTGCCCTCGATCATATTTGGCGGAGGCGCGACGATTTTGGTTGTTTTACTGACTTATCTATTTGCGCCCAACTTGCGCAAACTCAATATCAAAGATATTGCCTAGCCAGCCCTCATCATTATTTAATTTCCGGTAGGTCTTTCTGAATAATTTTTAAGCCCTCACGCAAGGCTTTCTGATAACGCTTACGCTCTGCTTGAATCGTTTCTGCAGTCCAAGAGAAAAATCCTTCCCCAGTTTTCATGCCAAACTTTCCGCTCTCCACGCGCTCACTTAAGCACTTTGCAATCGTAGAGGAGTTATTTAAGGAAGGATAAATCGTCGCTCCTCCAGCAGCATGGATTTCAAGCCCTGCATGATCACGCTGCATGGCTGGACCGGCTGCGATATAGCGAAAACCAAATCCAAAGCGGACAGCCTTGTCGATATCTTCAGGAGTACATATACCTTGATCTACCATCGAGAATGCTTCACGTGATAGCGCATGCTGTAAACGATTAGCCAAGAATCCGGGTAAATCTTTTTTAACAGTCACTGGAACCATGCCACAAGCAGTCATCAACCTAAAAAGGCTATCACCAACGAAGGGGGAAGTTTTTTCGCCATAAACCACTTCTACACAGGGAATTAAATGGGCCGGCATAAAAAAATGTAGGCCAATCATTCGTGCGGCTGTTTTCAAACTGCTCGCAATTTGGCTAATGGGGAAGCTAGTGCTATTACTAGCTAATACGGCTTCTGGCTTTGCGTACTTCTCAAGCTTGGCAAATAATTCTTGTTTGATATCTAAGCGCTCAGGCACGCACTCAATCACCAAATCCACATCCGACCAATCGACTTCTTCTAAAGACCCAGCAGTGCTGAGTAAATGAACGCAATTTTCGTAACCCAACTCAGTCAGGGTATTTGCAAAATAATCTGGCAAAAGGGCTCTGCGTTCAGTAGTAGGCTCAACCACCTGCACAGCACAACCACCGCGCGCGCAGACAGCAGCTACGTCTGCGCCCATAGTGCCCCCTCCAACAATCACTACTTTAGTTTCGGCTGGGGTAAACAACATGACATATTCTCCTCATAGGGGGCGCAATTTTAGGTAAAAATCCTTTTACAATGGATGCATTATTCCAATAAAAAAGTTTGTGAGACATGATCCCCGTCAATTCGGTGTTAGAGGTCGGCCATTTCCCTGAAATGATGCAGGCAGAAATTAATCGACGCTTTACTCCAATACTCCATCCTGATCCAAGAGCCCCAGCACCTGAAGGTCATTTTGAGGCCATCTTAGTTCGTTCTAACATTACCCTGCCTGAAACCTTAGTTAGGCAAATCCCCAGCATCCGAATGGTATCAACCTGTGGTGTTGGTTATGACAATCTTCCGCTGGCTTACCTTAAAGAGCGGGGAATCAAAATCAGCAACACCCCAGGGGTTCTCAATGATGCTGTTTGCGAGTTAGCGATGGGGATAATGCTCGGACTCTTGCGGCGCCTGCCTGAAGCCCAAGAACTTGTCAAAAGTACTGCCTGGTCTAAGGGCCCCTTTAGGATTACCACTAACTTATCGGGTAAACGAGTAGGCATTGCTGGTATGGGTCGGATTGGGCAAGAGCTAGCTGCACGCCTCTTGCCCTTTAAGGTGAGGGTTTGTTACAGCGGACCCTCTTCTAAGGACTTGCCATACACCTATATTAAAGATATCCAATCTTTGGCAGAAGCATGCGATGTGCTTTTTTTGACCTGTCCAGCTACCCCCGATACCGATAAAATGGTCAATGCTCAAGTGCTTAAAGCGCTTGGTCCCAAGGGTTACTTAATTAATGTCGCTCGTGGCAGCGTGATTGATGAACCCGCCCTTTTATATGCACTGCAGCATAAAAAGATTGCTGGCGCGGCTTTGGATGTCTTCGAAAATGAACCTAATCCCAATATTGCTTTCTTAAATCTTGATAATGTACTGTTAACGCCTCATATAGGCAGCGCTACCGCAGAAACACGGATAGCAATGACTCGTTTAGCGGTAGATAATTTAGAAGCCTTTTTTAACCAGCAGCCACTTCTGACAGAAGTAAAAAATTAATCGGAGCAAGAATGACTATTTCCTTACACCCTTCAACATTGCCTGCAGTGCTATCGCCAGTATTAACGCCATTCAAGGCAGATGGCGGTCCTGATGCACAAAAGCTATTGAAGCAGTGCAAGTGGTTAGAGGCTAATGGTGTTGGTCAAGCAATCTTTGGCACAAACTCAGAAGCAAACTCTATGTCTGATCCACAGAAAATGAACACGCTTACAGCGCTCATCGAAGGTGGACTCAATCCCGAGCATATGATGCCGGGCACCGGGGCTACCTCGATTGATGCAACCGTTACCATGACTAAACATGCGGTTGCACACAAATGTGCTGGCGTTCTCATGCTTCCACCCTTCTATTACAAAGACGTTACTGATGATGGACTCTTTGCATATTTTTCAGAGGTAATTCAAAAGGTAGCTAGCTCAGCCCTGAAGATTTATATCTACAACATTCCGCCCGTTACCAAGATTAATAAAAGTTTGTCATTGCTTGAGCGCCTAGCTAAAGAGTATCCAAAAACTGTGGTTGGCATGAAGGATAGTTCCGGTGACTGGGCTTATACAGAATCCGTTATTAAGTTACTAGCTCCTTCTGGTTTCCGTGTTTATGCTGGTAGCGAAGTTTTCCTAATGCGTACCCTGCGAGCTGGTGGGGTTGGATGCATTTCTGCTACTGCAAACGTCAATCCAAAAGCAATCGCTGATTTAGCAGCGCACTGGAGAGAATCCGATGCTGATCAACGTCAAGCGGACTTAGATAGCCTCCGCTCGATCTTTGCGCAATACCAAATGATTGCTGGCATGAAAACTGCCGTTGCCCACTTCAGTAAAGATCCTGATTGGCTCAGAGTGCTACCGCCACTGATGCAATTAACTGCTGATCAACAAACAAAATTATTAAGTGAATTACAAAAAGCTCATTTTTCAATGCCTGGTCTTTAATTTAAAAATATATAGAGGAGACAATAATGAAGTTATTAAAAATCGTCGTACTATCGCTCAGTTTTTTATGGGCAAATGCGCAAGCACAAAATATCTCGATCGCAACCGGTGGTACAGGGGGTGTCTACTACCCAATGGGTGGTGGCCTAGCCTCAGTCTTATCCAAGCATGTTCCAGGAATGTCAGCGACTGCTGAAGTGACAGGTGGTTCAGTTGATAACTTAAAGCTCGTTGGCACTGGTAAACCTTACGTTGGTTTCTCAATGGCTGATGCTGCTAAAGATGCTAAAGATGGTGAGGATAAGTTCAAGGACAAGCCAGTAGATTTACGAAACTTACTCATACTGTATCCAAACCTCATGCACGTTGCTACCGTCGAATCTAGTGGCATTAAGACCATGAAAGATTTAAAAGGTAAGCGCGTAAGTACAGGCTCACCAGGAAGTGCCACCGAAGTCATGGCCTTTCGCTTGCTAGAGGCTGCAGGCCTAGATAAGGATAAAGATGTCAAGCGTGAGCGCTTGAGCGTTGCAGAATCTGTCAACGCAGTAAAGGATCGTAAGATTGATGCCTTCTTTTGGGTAGGTGGCTTGCCAACTGCAGCCGTTACTGATTTAGCAAACAGTCCCAGCATGAAAATCGTGATGGTGGATACTGCTGCTGAAGTTCCTGCCATGAATAAAAAATATGGCAATCTTTACTTCCCATCCGAGATTACCAAGCAAACTTATAGCGGCATGGAAAAAGATAACAAAGTTGCAGCAGTTGCCAATCTTTTGGTTGTGAATGCCTCTATGTCTGATGCAGAGGCTTATAAAATAGTTAAAGCTATTTTTGATAATCAGCTTGAACTTGTACGCTCACATGCTGAATACAGAAATATCAAGTTAGAGAACCAAAAATCGAATGCCTCACCGATTGCCTATCATCCAGGCGCTTTAAAGTACTTTAAAGAAAAAGGTATTAAGGTAAATTAAGCCATATCGGGGTGAGTTAATCTCACCCCTTCTGCTTTAATGCGGTACATAAATATAAATAAAGATAGGTTCAGACATGAATCAAAATGTGATTGACAACGAAACCCAAGAAAAATTAGACGCCTTCATTAAGCAGGAAGAGGGCGACTCAAATAACTACAAGGGTCTACTGGCTATATTCATCACGCTGGTGGCAGTGGGCATGTCATTGTTTCATTTGTATGCAGCCTACTCGATCGTTCCAACCCATCAGCTCAGAGTTATTCACGTTGCGCTAGTCTTATTTTTAGTGTTCCTCAGTTTTCCGGTTGCTGCTCGTTTTAAAAACAAATTAATGTTTTGGGATGTTTTATTTGCCATAGGCTCAGTTGCGATCGCCTATTACATTCTGGCCGGTGGCGATGACCTGATGGACAGAAATACTGCCCCAAATTCTACTGACGTAATGGTGGGTATTGCTCTTATCCTGATCATCCTAGAGGGTGTGAGGAGAACCAATGGCATGGTACTCGTTACGGTTACGGTACTTTTCTTGCTATATGCCTTCTTTGGTAATTATCTTCCCGCCCCATGGACTCACAAAGGCTACGACTTAGATCGGCTAGTGGGTTATATGTATATGAGTCTTGAAGGCATCTACGGCACTGCAGTCGACGTCTCTGCAACTCTGATTATTCTTTTCACCATCTTTGGTGCCTTTTTGCAATTTACTGGCGCAGGAAAATTCTTCATTGACTTCTCTTTTGCTGCGATGGGCGGCAAATCATCTGGGGTAGGCAGAACGATTGTCTTGTCTTCATTCTTGATGGGTGGCCCATCAGGATCGGGTGTTGCAACTACTGTTACGGTCGGCTCTGTTGCCGCACCGATGCTTAAAAAGGTAGGTTACGAAAAAAATGCTGCAGGTGGTCTTTTGGCTGCAGGTGGACTTGGTGCCATTATCTCGCCACCGGTATTGGGTGCTGCTGCCTTCCTAATTGCTGACTTCCTCAAAATCTCCTATTTAGATGTGTTGCTCATGGCAACCATTCCCACGATTTTGTTCTACCTTGGCTTATTTGTCATGGTTGAAATCGACGTGCGTAAGTACGGCATGAAAAATATTCATTTTCCATCAGTAGAAAGTGCCTGGCAGTTAACTAAAAAATATTGGTTTCATTTTTTCTCTTTAATCTCCATCGTGGTGTTCATGATGATGGGCTTCTCACCAGTGATGTCAGTCTTTTGGGCAACCGTTGTTTCTGCACTTTCTAGTATGTTGCGCAAAGATACTGCAATCATTCCCTGGGCATGGTTTAAAGGAAAAGAACCTATTCTTTCTGGTCTTTATCAATCCAATTTAGTGAAGGCACTCTCGTCTGGCTCTACGGGAGTGTTAGCGATTGCAGCAACGTGTGCAGGTGCAGGTCTGATTGTTGGCACCGTAACCCTTACCGGCCTTGGTCTGAAATTTAGCTCGATCGTGATTCAATATGCGGGTGGCTCATTGCTACTGACTGCTATTTTTACAGCATTGATTGTCTGGATCGTCGGCCTCGCAGTGCCGGTAACTGCTTCTTATATTATTTGCGCTGTAATCGCCGCACCGGCACTGATTAACTTAGGTGTGCCTGCATTTGCCGCGCATATGTTTATCTTCTATTACGCCGTACTGTCAGAGGTATCGCCACCAACGGCCTTATCACCATTTGCTGCAGCCGCAATTTGTAAAGGCAATCCCTATAAAACTACTCTACAAACTTGGAAATACGTTGCTCCAGCAATTTTGGTGCCATTTATGTTTGTCCTTGATAAGTCAGGCGTGAGCTTGCTCTTGATGGGCTCGACCAGCGCTTTAGAGCAAGCAGATTGGTCGCAGATTGCATGGATATCGTTTACTGCTGTAATTGGCATCATTTGTTTGGCTGGCGGCTTACAGGGATGGTTTATTGAAAAAACCAAAGTGTTTGAGCGCGTCATTATGGTGATCTCTGGGGTAGCTTTAGCTTATCCCTCAACAGAGGCTGATCTGATTGGCTTCATTGGATTTGCTTTGGTACTCGTCACCCAAATCTTTACTCACTTTAAACTCCACCCCCGATCTTCTTCCTAAACTATGAATAAAGCCCGCAGTAGCGGGCTTTATTCACAAGGATTAATCTTCAAGTTCTATCAAGCAATTTTAGTCCAGGCAGATTTACCCGCATACTTTTTCACCGCAGTATCATCAAATTCAAATCCGAGCCCTGGTGTTTTATGTAAGATCAGGTCGCCATTCTTAAAGGTCAATTGTTTATTAATTAACCTACGGAAATTCAATACCTGATCATCTAAAAAGAACTCTACAAAACGAGCATTCGGGGTAGCAGCTACTAGTGGCGCATGTAAATCGTGCATCCAATGTGGGCAAACGATTACACCCTTTAAGTCTGCATAAGCAGAGATCCGGCGCCATTCTGTAATACCACCGCATACTGCAGCATCTGATTGCAAAATTGCAGCACCACCTGCATCAATCAACTCTCTAAAGCGCCAGCGGCCTGCCTCCATCTCACCGGTAGCAACGTTAATCTTGGTTTGTCGTGCTAGAGCTGCATGTAAATCAATCGCATCTGGTGAAAAGGGCTCTTCTATCCAGTATGGGTTATAGGCCTCAAAGCGCCGTACATACTCTAAAGCGGTAGGTAAATCACGCCATGCATTATTGGCATCTAAAGTTAATAAAATATCTTCACCAATTGCTTTGCGGGCAGCCTTCACTCGTGCCTCTTCCTCGGATGGAGATAAGCGCCCCACTTTCATTTTGACAGCTTTAAAACCCAGCTTAACGTAGGACTCCATCTCCTTGCCTAACTTAGCAGGCGTTTTTCCATCAAGGTAGTAACCGCCACTGGCATATGCTGGTACACGATCATCTACCACTGACCCTAAATACTGATGCAAAGGCAATCCCACTGAACGAGCGTTTAAATCCCAGAGCGCTGTATCTAAAATAGAAATGCCACGCATTACAGATCCTGCACGCCCCTGCAGGATGGATTCGTTATACATATCCATCCAAAGCCCCTCGCTGCGATGGCTATTTTGACCAATCAATTTGGGTGCTAATAATTGCTCCACAGCAACTTTAGCAATATCACCTCCTGCGCTACCGACATAGCAAAAACCGATTCCTTCATGTCCGTCTTTACTACGTACCTTCACTAAGCAATAGTGGCGCTCCGATACAGTGCGAGTAGAAAATGAAGTGACTTTATCCAAAGGCACAGCCACTGCAGCAACCTGTATAGACTCAATAATGGGCATCCGAACTCCTTAATGAAAAAAATATCGTATCGATTATTATCACTTGAAGAGGAATGCGCTTACTACCTTTAGATACAAGGTCTCACATTTGGAGAATATTCAATGAACTTCAGCTATTTGTTGCACCACAACATCAATATCAGGGTTGGGGCTCACATTATTAGATAATGTTGCTGTGAATAGAAAAGTATCTCAATCCACCCGAGCTTTTGTGTGGGTACTCCCCTTATTAAGCTACATCCTTATAGTCCTGACATTAGGGTTAGCGCCACAAGCTCAAGCTCAGACCAAGCAAAATCAAAAAGATTCTCAAACCCGTCAAAAAGTCATTATTCAAAGTTCTGAGCAACGGGGCTTAAAAGATACTGCGGGAAGCAGTAAAACAAAATCGAACGCCCTCGATCCAGCACTTTTTCAGCGCAAAGATCCAAATGAACTCATTCTTGATAGCGCAGGTAATCTTGACTACCGCATCAGTCAAGGCTGCCTTAGAAGAAACCTTAATGAAAATAATCTTCCAGCCAACATCGGAATTGATAATCGGGCTTTTTTTGAATTTTTCAAGAACCAAACAAAAACATTCTTCGATCGCATGCGTGGTGACTGTATTCCCTATGTAGTTGCATTTGGTACTCGTAATCGCTTTAATTCACTGAGCATTATGAATGGCCCTATTCAGGATGCCAAAACGGAAGTATGGACATTTACACCGTCTGCGTTTGGTGGATTTTTAGTGCAACAAGATTATCTTATCAACGAATCTAAAAATCTCAGCGAAATCCGCATTCCCTTGCGAGAAGTTTTATATGACCCTTCTAAAATAAACGATAGGCTTCCAGTAGAGTTAGTTTGGGAACTCAATTCCATCATTAAACAAATCTATCCTGAAGAAAATAATTCGCTTGAAAATACCAATAGCCTAGTACGTTTAATTGTAGACTTTGGCGATCGTGAGCGTTGGGCGCAAATTTGGGCTGTAGAAATTATTGATCCTTCCGAGAAAGAAGTATTCGCAAGCGCATTCTGGGTTGAGCGCAGCGATATACCTGGTGGATTCTTTACTGGTAGTGGTGAATCGCTTGAACGTTCCTTTTGGACCAACCCATTAAGTTATCGTCGCATCTCCCGTGGAGTTGGTAGTGTGAAAGCCTCTAGTAAACGTCCAAATAAAAATACCCCAGCAGTACAGGCTGCACCACCAAAGCAAAGCTACCGCGCTCATATGGGTATTGACTATGCAGCGCCTACTGGCACTCCTGTTTTCAGCGTGGCAAACGGTAAGATTGTTCACCTTGGCTTTAACGGCGCATTCGGGAACCTGATTGTAATTGAGCATCCCGGAAATTACCATACCTACTATGCACACTTGAGTAACTACAACGTAGAGCTTCAACTAGGCAATGAAGTACGTCGTGGCTTTGAAATTGGCTATGTTGGATCTACTGGCAGATCAACAGGTCCACATCTTCATTTTGAATTAAGAAAGAATGGTATCTATATAGATCCTTATGCTGCTAAAACACAGCTAGATTTATGGTCAATGCGTGACAATGAGAGCGGCCAACTCACTCGAGAGATCTTATTATTTGGCAGCCCAGTCAAATAATCATCTTCATCTTCAAAACTTTGGCGACAAAAAAAGGGTCCTAGTGGACCCTTTTCACTATTGCAATAAGAACTTAACCCAGCACTAAAACTGGCAAAGTAGCATGCACAATCACTTCATGCGTCTCGCTACCAAGTAATATTCCTTTGATACCAGTGCGCTTATGCGATGCCATCACAATGACATCCGCTTTCGCTTTTTTTGCAGCGTCCAAAATGCCAGCGGATAGATTGGTATTAGAAACATGCAAGGATTTGGCCTTAATACCTGGCCCTAGCGCTTTAGCTGCATTTTTAAACACATCCTCTGCATAGGCAGCACAAACCTTCTGGTGGTCTTTTTGAGACACTCCATAACCCATGGTGCTATCGGAGTACACCATAGGCGGAAGCGGATCAGAGACATATGCTAATGTCACTGCCGCTTTATCTGCATTGGCAAGCTTTGCGACTTCCTTGAGGGCTTTCTTGCTTACATCTGAACCATCTACCGGTACCAATAAATGCTTAAACATATCCGACTCCCTTTAAATTGAACTGCTTGTCTACTGATTACATCATAATACTTATTTTTAATGCATTAAAGCTCCAAAGGATAAATAAAATGACCAAGTATTTAACTATCTATTTTTCGTTTCTGATTACGCTAGTAGCCATTGATTTAATCTGGCTCCTAGTTGTAGCCAAGAACCTTTACCAGCAAGAAATGGGGAGTCTGATGGCGACTGAACCCAAATTGATCGCTGGTCTTGCCTTTTATCTTCTATATGCCATCGGAGTGACTATTTTTGTGATTGCCCCCGCGCTCTCAAAACAATCGTGGGTATATGCAGTGCAATATGGTGCATTGTTTGGGTTTTTTTGTTACATGACCTACGACCTCACCAATTTAGCCGTGGTTCGCGACTTTCCTACTAGACTCGCTTTTATTGATATTGCTTGGGGTAGCGCAGTAACTTCAGTTACTGCTGGATTTACTTATTGGATTGGAAGTCGCTTCTCCTAGATAGACTGCATGACACCACCAGAGCCGCCTCAATCAGCTAACTAGGCAGTATGGCGCCAGAGCAGTGATAACAAACGAGGCTATATTTCATCTACTTGTTTTACTACCCCAACCATTTCGACGTTCATAAATAACAAACAGGATGCCCCAAATCACCACCGAAGCATATGCCCAGATCCAAGAGGATTGGGATTCGCGCGATCCAGAAATATCCAACATCAAACCAAAAATCGCTGGGCCTAATAAACCCCCACCAAAGCCCATAAGAGAGTGTAGCCCCATCGCAGCACCTTTGATATTTTCTTTGGCACTGAGCACTAGGCCTGCAGTCAAAGTAGAAGAATCAGCCATGATAAAAATGGCATGCCCAACGGCTAAAGCAAAGATCAACCACCAAGATTGGCCTGTAGAACAGGCTAAGGCAATCCCCAAAACTGCACTCGTCACCATCACTATACAAATCCATTTTTGCCGACCAATACGAAGTGCGATTTCATTACCGAGAATAGATGAAGGAACACCAAAGAAAGTAATAATGCCAGCTAGAGTCGTTGCAGCTAATAAGAAAGTTTCACCTGTCACTGCAGTACAAAAAGCAAAAAAAGCAACCAGCCAACTTCTTGAGGCAAATAACTCCAAAGAGTGCACGGTGTAACCAAAAATAAATCCAGATGCATTTTTATCTTGTAAAACTAATTTCCATTTATTGACTGGAAAAATATCATGCAGGCGAATATTGATAGGACCTTTCCACTTCTCATGTTGCAAAGGCGGAATCAATAAGAGCACAATTAAAAAAGCACTAAAAGGACCAAGCGCAATAATGCCAAACACATACTGCCAACCAAGTGCACTTAAGATCCAACCAGAACAGAGATAAGAAAAACCAGTTCCAATACCAAAGAAAGCTGTATAAAAAGCAATGTGCCTAGTTAACTCACCAGTCTGAATACGATCAGACAAGATTTTGAGTCCCGGCATATAAGTGCCAGCAAGACCAGCGCCATTAATGGCCATAAAAATCAGGGCAGTCCAAAAATTAAAAGCAAAAAAGGCCATGCCTAGAAGACCAAGAGTAGCGGAAAGACCTCCCACTAAATACACCTTACGAGCATCTACTCGATCAGTCAGCGCAGTTGCTAGAGGTACTGCGAGCATATATCCAAGGAAAAAAGCACTAGCTATCAAACCTGACTCGAGGTTTGATAAGCGCCACTCTTCTTGCAAGGTGGTTAAAACTACTGCGTAGCAAGCAAAACCCAATAAAGCACAGGTTTGTGCAAGAAGCATAAGAGGGGTATAGCTAGCTGATCGAAAGCGCATAAAGACTCAGTGAAAACGTGAAGTCATTCTACTCGCCCCAAGAGGGCCAAACCCGCTACACTATGAAAAACAGCAGGAGACACTATGAAAACCAACACCCTCTTAAAACGCTTTAGTTTGTCCTGTGCAGGTCTAATGCTAGCCATTAGCAGCACACTCGTCTTTGCAGACAACTACCCCTCAAAGCCAATCAAAGCGATTGTTCCCTTTGCTGCTGGTAGCGCAACAGATCAAATTGGACGAGCCTTTGCGGCAAAAATGACTGAATCTTTAGGGCAACCAGTGGTGATTGAAAATCGCCCTGGAGCTAATGGCATGATTGGTGCAGACTTGGTTGCAAAGGCACCAGCCGATGGATATACCCTGCTCTTTGGAACTAATAGTACTAACGCTGCATTAAAGAGCTTAGTGAAAAATCTTCCTTATAACCAAGACACTGCATTTACTCCTATTGGCTATTTTGGCTCAGTCCCTTTAATCGTTGCCATCAATAATGATGTACCAGCAAAATCGCTCAACGGATTTGTTTCTCTTGCAAAAGCAGATCCAGGAAAAATTACCTTTGGCTATGCCAGTACTTCACAACGCGTTTCTTCAGAAATGCTCTCCAGTGTTGCTGGCATCAAAATGACAGGTGTTTCTTATAAGAGCGGTCCAAATGCCATGACCGATCTCATTGGCGGCCAAATCAATATGTTTACCGCCGACTTTGCCGTGACATTGCCACAGGTGCAAGCTGGCAAAATCCGTGGGCTTGCAGTGACTTCATTGAAGCGTTCGCCTGCTATCCCTGAATTACCAACTGTTAACGAAGCTCTTGGTATCAAGGGTTATGAGTTAATCGCATTTTTTGCCGCCTTTGGACCAGCAGGCATGCCTAATGATGCTGTAATAAGACTGAATAAGGCCATAAATGATGCCGCTAAATCTAAAGACTTAGTTGAGCGTTTTTCTGCGATGGGTTTTGAATCACAACCCGGCACACCAGAGGCATTAGGTCAGAAAATTAAACTAGAAACAGCAAAATGGGCCAAGGCTATTAAAGAAGCTGGCATGGAGCCAGAATAAGCCTTATTACTGACTTCGCTTAGGGGAATCCTGAAAGCCATTTGAGCGATACGTTAAGACCAATGTATCGCGATAACCATAATTCTCGCTCGGCTGAATGGGTGTGGACTCGTGAATCATCTTCTCATCATTCATCAGCAATAAGGACCAAGGCTGAGTGAGAGTAAATCGTAAGCCAGCTGATCCTTGGGCATCAAATATTCTCGTTTCTCCGCCTTTGATGCCAAGTCGATCTAGTAAAAAAACTGCTACGAAATCAACACCATCTCGATGAGCTCCCTCAGGGGTTGGTCGACCAATACCATCCGTAGTATCAATCCGAAATTGGTGCGCCTCTATAAACCAAGTATTGACTGGCTTTAGAGCACTTAACATCTGTCCTAAACCAAGTAAGAGTGATTGCCAAGCAGTACTATCTATTAATTGATTTTGAATCGGCTCGAACCAACGCTCAATTCCGCCATGTAAGGCGTTGTAATTAACCGATTGCCAATGCGCACGATGAGGCACTAAGGTAAGCCCACCTTTTTGTATCTCATAACTGGCATGGCGTCGAAAACGATAACGACCACCATCTTTTAGATATGGATCACGGGGGAGACCTTCCCAATATTGAGTTAAGTCTTGCAAGTTTGTCAAAGGGACATGAGCCAGCTCAGCGACAGTTTCTGCCGAAGCTACTACGTAGCCATTCTCACGTAAGCCATGAACCAGTTCTTTTGCAGAAGTTAAAGGAGGATTGAGCGGCGAAATAGTCATAGAGTTACTAATGGTAAAGCTTAATCAAGCTGGGCGCCCGAGGCTTTCACAATTTTCACCCACTTGGCTAGCTCGTCTTTGAGCAAAGCAGCTAATCGATTAGTGGGCACAGGACTTAAATCTAATCCTTGAGCAATCAGCCTCTCCCTGACATCAGACCGTGCCATCACTTTCTCCATTGCAGCCTGATCTTTCATGATCACCTCAGCGCTAACTCCCATGGGAGCAAAAATGGCTACCCATACTTCACCAACACAATCAGGGTATGTTTCTGCGATAGTGGGGATTTCTGGAGCAATACTAGAGCGCTTGGCAGAGCTAATCGCAATCGCTTGTAATTTACCCGCTTTGATGTAATTCAAAGCTGATGGAAGACTAGCAAAAGCTAGAGGCACTTGACCACCTAAAACATCATTGATAGCAGGGGCAACGCCCTTATATGGAATATGCTGCATTTCAATGCCAGCACTAGTGTTGAGCATGGCACCTAGCAAATGACTGATAGTGCCATTACCAGCAGATGCATATGACAGCTCACCTGGTTTTTTCTTAGCGGCAGCCACTACATCTGCCAATGTTTTATAAGGTGCTCCTGGTGGCGTAACTAAAACATAAGGTGTAGCACCGATGTAATACAGGGGTACAAAATCATTAATAGGATCAAATCCCGGATTTTTATAAAGTGCCGGGTTAATCGCTTGAGCACTATTGATCGTCAGCAACAAGGTATAGCCATCTTTCGCAGCGCGTGCTACGCCTTGTGTGCCGATATTTCCGCCAGCACCAGGCCGATTCTCAACTACAACAGAGGCACCAATCGCCTCACCAAATGCAGGAGCTACCATGCGAGCAACAATGTCATTCGTTCCACCAGCAGCCTGAGGTACCACTAGAGAAATTGGTTTATTAGGATAGGGTTGAGCAGCAAGCTGCATTGCTAATAATCCCAATATAGTTCCCATTAAATATTGATAGAGTTTATTTTTCATTTTTTAATACCCTTTATTTCAGCTGATTTAAGCGGTTACGTACGTCTCCAACATGACCCTTCAAGTCATACAATTCTTTAGCGTCTAACCTCGATACCTTGATATTTTCTACACGTTTCTCAATCGCCTCAAGATCTCTAAAATTCTTCTCTCGCAGATCTAGATTATGCGCATTCTTGTCAATTACCTTGAGCTCTTCATAAACTCGCGCTAACTTTAACCGTAACAGTAAGTTATTTGCCGCTGGAAGATAGGAAAAAATAGGGATCAATATAACCAATAAAGGTATCAGGATCTTCATTAAGCGCCCCACCCAAACTGCGGTCCAGAAGGGAAGATGCTGATGGAGCAATGATGGGCCATCCTTAAGATAAATCTCGGCATCGATCTGCAAAGGAAAATCTAAGCCTGTACTTGATGGGAATTCACCTGCTTTTTGCAGACGAGAATAGGATTTCAAAACATCGTAGGAAGCTCCGAGGATGAGAGATACCATAGCAGGGCTAATAGAGTCATGAGCGACCAGAGTGGCCGTGGCGGCAAGTACCTGAATATCTAGACGCGGTAAATCATATTCAATACTCAATAATCCCCTGGGGACCGATACCTTAGATAGGTAAGGTAAGTTGCGAGCATAAGCATCCGCTTGGTCAAGACTCATTAAGCGAATACCAGGTATAGCGAAGAACTGCTGCAAGATGGGTGCTTCAGCTGCGGCCACCAAAAATACTGCGTCAAGCTGTCCACTAGTTAGTTTTTTCACAGCCTCATCAGGCTTTAGCTTTTCAGCATAAATTTCGCTTTCTGATATCCCGCTCAACTTTAATAAAGTCTGACTCAATACTAAGGTGCCGCTCCCTTCATTACCAATAGATACACGCTTGCCTTTTAGCTGACTTAATACTCGTAACGGACCGCCATCACCTTTAAAGGCAGGCTCGCGATACCAGACCCAGATAGGCTCATAAAACATCCCAGCAACTGAAACTAAATTGGGGTATTTGCTGATATCAGCCACACCACCTTGGACCATGGCAAAGCTCACCCCTGACTTAGAGTCGCTTAATAATGCCAAGTTATCTAATGTACCGCCCGTGACCTTCACCTGAAGCTCAACACGCTCCTTGCTGAGGTCTGCCTTTAAACGCTCTCCAAATTGGTAATAGAGCCCCGTAGGAAAGCCTGTAGCCATCTCAATTGTCTTAGGGAGGGGTGGGATCAAGATCCACAACACTGCAAAGAGAATGGCTAGGAGGGATAGAAAACTGAGGGCAATAGCCCAAGGGTTATATAGGTGTTTTTTAAGGGATTGCATGACTATCTCGATTCATTTTTGCATTATGCCCCGAGCTCAGAATTTGATAAAAATTCAATTCCAGTAAATAAATCAAGCTAAGATAAGGCCTTTAAGAACTGCTAGAGAACATCATGAATACAAGCCAAGCAAAAATAGCACTTGTTACTGGCGCCGGCACCGGCATCGGAAAAGCTGCCGCTAAATCACTCCTTCAAGGGGGATTTAATGTTGTCCTCACCGGTCGCAATCTAGAGCGACTCCAAAAGGCGATAGCCGATATTGGTGGCAATGAAAATAACTGTCTGGCAGTTGCTTGCGATGTAGGTAAACCTGAAGAAGTCAAAGCCTTATTTGCTGCTCTAAAAGCTAAATTTTCTCGAATTGATGTCCTGTTTAACAATGCTGGCATGGGCGCCCCTGCTATTCCCATGGAAGACATTACTTATGAGCAATGGATGAATGTAGTGAACGCCAATCTTTGTGGTGCTTTCTTATGTTCACAAGAAGCGATTCGGATGATGAAGGCGCAATCACCCCAAGGTGGCAGAATTATCAATAATGGCTCGATTTCAGCACATGCACCAAGACCAATGTCTGCACCCTACACCTCTACTAAGCATGCGATTAGCGGCTTAACAAAAGCAATTACATTAGATGGTCGTCCATTTAATATTACTTGCGGTCAAATCGATATTGGTAATGCTGCAACTGAGATGACAGAACGCATGGCGAATGGCATTATGCAGGCCGATCAATCAATTAAGGTTGAGCCACGAATGGATGTTGCCCATGTCGGTGAAGCAGTACTTCACATGGCACAGCTCCCCTTAGAGAGCAACATCTTATCAATGACCATTATGGCTTCAAAGATGCCATTTGTTGGTCGTGGCTAAAAATAAGAACTACTGGCGCTCTTGATCTACTAAGAGTCGGACATTCTCTGCTCCAACTTTGATAGTCTTCACTGCAGAAATCAAATCGCCAGTTTCTGGCTTGGCCATTCCTGTCTTCGATATTCTGACTTCAATCGACACCTCAGTCAGCTTTGATAATGGTGCACCTGGATTCATAGCTAAGGCATCGTTGAGTAGAAAACTCATCGGAAATTGAGCTGCGGGTGTTTTAAATACTGCAACAGGCATGCGCTCACCCACTTGACGAGCGATAACCATCACGGTATCGCCTTGCTTTACCTTGGACTTCATATCGCCAGCTAACTCAATCTGACCGCTAATTTCTTTTGCAGAAGAAATAATAGTGGCTTTTGGTTCTAAGCCGCCCTTAGATCGCGCTTCCGCTATCGATCCCTCTATCATCTTTAGCTCCTCCGAATTAGGAGGTAATTGCAAAGCAAGCTTTTCCCAGGTTTGCGCTGCGGAACGATAGTTATTAGCATTAAATGCAGCGGTGCCAGATAACCAAAGCGCCATTAAATTATTAGGATCTAATTTCAGAGCCTGATTAATGAGACTTAACGGTTTGCCTGCAAAATTACCATTGGCATTTGCAGCAAGGGTATCGGCATAGTCGGCTAATAACTGAGGATCAGAATCGACAAAGCTACCTGCACGTTCATATGCTTTAACCGCATCTTGATTACGTCCTAAGATTCGGTATGAGCGTGCGAGCATTACCCACCCTTGCAGATTACTAGGGTCTTTTTCCATCTTGGTGGCAAACTCAGTCACCATTTTCTCAACACCCTCTTGACTGATAGGTGTTTCGGAATCTTTCTGGGCAACACGATATACATCACCAAAAGAAAAATATAAACCAGATGAGATCACCACAATAAAGACGCAGATTCCGATGGCTGTTTTTTTGGTTGATCCTAAAGTAGCGAGATCATCCTCTTCAGTCGTATCCTGAAAGAGTCGCTGACGCATCTCAGCATGGGCAATTTCATAATCAACCTCAGTGATCAAGCTAGTATTGCGCTCGACCTCTAGTTTATCGAGCTCCTCACGATAAATCGCTGCATTCATCTGACGACGAGAGGTAGCCTGTACCTTTGCAGGAAATAAAAAGGGGCGCAATAGCAATAAGAGTACAAGCACCAATAACAAAAAAGCAGATATGAAAAAATTAGTCATTACGCCTATATTTTCTATCTTGATTAAGTAAGGCATCAATCTTTTCATTGTCTTTTTTAGAGAGTGCCGTGCTAGGTATGCTCAGATTCCTGCGACGTAGGTAGCTCAATAAAACGACGATTCCTATAACAAGAATGACAAAGGGTCCAATCCACAGCAACCAAGTAATAGGCTTAACTGGTGGACGATAGAGCACAAAATCACCATAGCGCTCAACCATAAAGGTTCTGATTTGATCGTCGCTTTTCCCCTCTTGAATGAGGGTGCGAATTTCTCTACGAAGATCATTCGCTAAATCTGAACGCGAGCCTGCTAAGGATTCATTTTGGCAAACCAAACAACGCATCTCCTCAGAAATGCTGATTAAACGCTGCTCTAGTACAGGATCTTCTGCAAGTGGAGCGGCGTCTTTGGCAACAGATAAACTAAAGCAAAGAGTGGTTGCAAAGAGAAAGAATAAGGACTTCATGATTTCTTTAACTCACTAACCAAGGGATAAATCTTTTTATTTAATACATCAGTGCTAATAGGACCAATGTGTTTAAAACGAATAATCCCTGCTCGATCGATCACATAAGTTTCTGGCACCCCATACACGCCATAATCGATTCCTACTCGCCCATTTGCATCAAAGGCTGACAGCAGGTAAGGGTTACCTTGATTTGCGAGCATTGCCAAAGCATCATCACGCTTATCTTTGTAATCAAGACCAATCACAGGGGCAATTTGGGACTTAGCCAACTCTACGAGCACCGGATGCTCTTCACGACAGGCAACACACCATGAAGCCCAAACATTCAGAATCCATACTTGCCCCTTCATACTCTCTGGTGAAAACATCTTATTGGTTTGCTCTAGTTGCGCAATCTCAAATGCCGGCGCCGCTTTATTAATTAAAGGGGATGGCACTTCTTGTGGATTGCGATTCAAACCAAGCGCGAGAAAGGCTACCAAGACCCCAAAGATCAATAAAGGAATCAGAAACTTAGACTTCAAGAGGTTTGCTTTCTTAACTTGATGCGATAGCGCTTATCTGAAATTGATAAGACGCCACCTAAAGCCATGAGCAAGCAACCGCCCCAAATCCAATCCACAAATGGCTTGTAGTAGACGCGCACCGCCCAAGACTGATCGCCAAGATCTTCGCCTAATGAAACATAAATATCGCGGGTCAGACCAATATCGATCGCAGCCTCGGTCATCGGCATCGTAGATGTGAAGTAACTCCGCTTTTCAGGATAAAGGGTTGCCTCAGTCACTCCATTTTGACTGAGCAAGAAAGTACCGCGCATCGCATTGTAGTTTGGACCGGGAACTGGTTTTACCGTTTGCAACTGGATCTGATAGCCACCAACGCTGACAGTCTCACCAGCCGACATCCGTACATCCTTTTCTTCTTGATAGGCGCCTACCATGGTTACGCCAATCACAAAGACGGCAATTCCTAAATGAGCAAATTGCATGCCAATAAAAGAGCGAGTTGGCTTACCCGTCTTAGCTTGGCGAATAATCTGTAAACACCCAGAGGCAATCACCCAAAATGCTAACAAGAAACCAAGGCTGGCTAACCAAGTGAACTCACCCATCGTCAAGGGAATGGCGATACCAGCAACAATAGCAATTAATCCTGCGAGCCATAGGCGCTTTAGAACAGTCAAAAGATCGGTATTTTTCCAGTTAGCCCATGGTCCTATCCCCATCAATACTAATAATGGAGCCGTGAGGGGCACAAAGACACTATTGAAGTATGGAGGCCCAACAGAAATCTTACCTAAATGAAGTGCGTCTATTAATAATGGATATAAAGTTCCCAGCAATACCGAGCCCGCTGAAACTACTAAAAACACATTGCCTAGCAAAATGAGTGTCTCACGTGAACTTAAGCTAAATTTGCCGCCCATGGTGCTCTTCGGTGCACGCCATGCATAAAGGGCCAATGACGAGCCAACAACCAAAGATAAAAAGATCAAAATAAAAATACCGCGCTTTGGATCAGTGGCAAAAGCATGTACTGAAGTCAGTACTCCTGAGCGAACTAAAAAAGTCCCCAAGAGGGATAAAGAAAAAGCGGTGATCGCGAGCAATAAAGTCCAGCTTTTAAAGCCACCGCGCTTCTCAGTAACAGCCAAGGAATGTAATAGCGCTGTGCCAACTAACCAAGGAATAAATGAAGCATTTTCTACAGGGTCCCAAAACCACCAACCTCCCCAACCTAATTCGTAATAAGCCCACCAAGATCCTAAGGCAATACCGAGAGTTAGAAAGATCCATGCAGCAGTTGTCCATGGCCTTGACCAGCGTGCCCATGCTGCATCCAAACGACCAGACAATAACGAAGCAATAGCAAATGCAAATGCTACAGAAAAACCAACATACCCCATGTATAGCATCGGCGGATGGAATACTAAACCTGGATCTTGTAGTAGTGGATTTAAAGATCGTCCATCCTGAGCAGCGGGCAATAATCTAGTAAATGGATTGGAAGTAGCAATCACGAATAAAAGCAAACCACTAATGACCAAACCTAAAACTCCAATGACCCTAGAAACCATAAACTCATCGAGCGCCTTAGAAAGCTGTGCAACCAAAATAGTCCAGGTACTTAATAAAAATACCCAGAGTAATAATGAGCCCTCATGGCCTCCCCAAACTGCCCCTAAGCGATACATCATCGGTTGCAGAGAATTAGAATGCTCAGCTACATAAAGTACTGAAAAATCATTGATGTAAAAACTCCATGTTAAGCACAGGAAGGCAATCAATAACAATAGGAAAACTGTTTGCGCTGCAGGTCGTGCCAGTATCAACCACTCACGACGGCCTTGATGGGCCCCCACAAGTGGCAGTATCCCTTGTATGACCGCAATACAGAGCGCCAGAATGAGCGCGTAATGTCCAAACTCAGGAATCACTTAGTACCTCCATTTTTTCGTGCTTGCTCTAATGCATGCTGGGCTTCTGGAGGCATGTAATTTTCATCATGCTTAGCAAGAACTTCGCTCGCAATGAATTGGCCCTTAGAATCCAGTCGGCCTTGAATGACTGCGCCCTTACCTTCTTTAAATAAATCCGGAAGAATTCCAGTATAAAAAACTGGAATATCTTTTACTAAATCAGTAATGACAAAATGAACCGTCAAGCCGTCACGTTTTACTGAATCGTCCTTGACCATGCCACCAATTCGGAATGCCTGTCCTTGTGGTGATTTTCCTGCAGCCACATCGCTTGGCGTGACATACAAAGCAATATTGCTATTGAGCGCATTCAGAATCAAGAGCGCAGCAACACCGATCACCGCTACAGCAGCAACTATTAGTAATGCACGCTTATGTCTAGGCTTCACTAACTACTCTCTTTATCAAAACGCTCTGCTATAAATTGCTGCTTCAATCTACCAATCACTGTCTTATTACGCCTGCGTATCACTATAAGCTCTAGGAATAAGACTAGAGCACAAGCGCCAAAACTGCACCATACGTAAAGTGCATAACCACCCATGGCAAAAAATTCTGAAGGACTATTCCACATTAATGGTTGACCTCGTTTAATTGTCTCACCCAGTCAGTATGGGCCTCACGCTCAAGAATCAGAGTTCGTACTCGCATTAGGCTCACCGCAATGGAATACATCCAGAAACATAAGGTCATCAATAACATACCCCAAAGCATGGTTTGCGCCATAGCAGGTGCCTTAGTTAATGAAACAGATGCACCCTGATGTAAGGTATTCCACCACTTTACCGAGAAATAAATAATAGGGACATTGACTACGCCAACCAGAGCTAATATTGCTCCCGCTTTATCTGCTCTGCGTGGGTTATCAATCGAGGCTTGCAGTGCAATAAATCCCAAATAGAGGAATAACAAAATTAATTCTGAAGTTAGACGAGCATCCCACACCCACCAAGTGCCCCACATTGGCTTACCCCAAAATGCACCTGTCCACAAAGATAGAAAAGCCATCCATGCGCCGACCGGTGCCAGTGCTTGCGCCATCATGGCAGAGAGACGGGTATTGAATATCAAACCAAGACCAGCCCATGCTGCCATCATTAAATAAATCAACATAGACATCCATGATGCAGGTACATGCACAAAGATAATGCGATAGCCTTGACCTTGAACTGCATCAACTGGTGCTACAAAAAAACTCACCCATAAACCAGCAATTCCAGAGATAGCTGTAAGTGCCCAAAAAATAGGAATGAGTTTGCCCGCCACCGGATAAAAGGCGCTTGGGCTGGACAACTTAAACCAATTTATCCAGCGACTATCAGCGGTAGAGAAACTATTCACCTTACTCATTCAATCGCAATCTTTAGGGCAGCAGCGCTTACCCAAGGTACAAATGCTAAAGCCAAAATCAATAAGGCGCCCAGCAGTGAAAAATGACCCGTGATGTCCAGGCCTACACTATTGGCATAAACAGCACCAGCCCCGAAAATAAGGACGGGTACATAAAGTGGCAGGATTAATAAGCTCATCAGCACGCTTCCACCCCGGACTCCCAATGTCAAGGCAGCGCCAATCGAGCCCAGCAAGGATAACACTGGGGTCCCCAGTAGTAAGCTAGCCATTAATACATACAAGGAACTAGCGTCCAAATCAAACTGAATACCAATAATAGGGGCTAATAACACTAGGGGCAAACCACTGACTAACCAGTGCGCCGCAATCTTTCCCGATACTAAAAGCACTAAAGACTGTGGGGTCAAAATGAGCTGTTCCAAAGCGCCATCTAAATAGTCTGCTGCAAACATTCGCTGCAAACCTAATAAAGTCGAAAGTAAAGCTGCCACCCAAAGAACGCCAGGTGCAATCTTGCGCAGCAAAGCCCCATCAGCCCCAATTCCTAAAGGGAAAAGGCTAGTGACTACCACGAAGAAAAAGAGCGCAGTGAGGACCTCACTCTTGCGACGCATGACTAAGAGTAAATCTCGATGAATGATGGCGAAAAAAGCGTTCACAGCTCTAACACCCTCACATAAGGAACCTGAATATCTTGATGACTAGTCAAAACAACTAAGCCGCCAATTTCAAGATGCTCTGCAATTAAATCTTGCAATGCTTTTAAAGCATCAACATCAAGGGCGTTAAAGGGCTCATCCAAAATCCATAATTTGGCATGATGTATTGCCATGCGCGCCATCAGCACCCGACGCTTTTGACCAGCAGATAAATATTGAACTGGCAGATCTTCACGCCCACGTAAGCCAAAGCGCCATAAAGAAGAGAGGGCCTGCTGGTGTGTAATAGAAATATCGTCTAGGGACGCGTACATTTCTAAATTTTCTAAAGCAGTCAGATCTTCTTTCAATGCATCGCGATGACCTAAAAATAACAGTTCACGGTGATATTGCTTAGGATCTTCTTGAATGGAATGATGCTTCCACAAAATCTCCCCTGACTCAGGCTTAGATAAGCCCGTTAGGAGTCGCAATAAGCTGGTTTTACCAACACCATTTGCACCGCGCACATGCAAACACTCACCCGAATTCAATTGCAAATCCAGGTCAGCAAACAACTGTCGTTCGCCACGCACACAGGTCAGCGCTCGCGCTTGAAGTACAAGATCAGACTTACTGGAGGTTGCAGAAATAGTGGCTGTCATGAAAGGTCGTAGGCTTGAATCAAACCACTCCTGGTATTGTCCAAGACCCTACAGGGGCTGTCAAACCAAGCAGAATGGTTTTTTGAGAATATTCTCTTTTAATTCAATCGCTTAGAGAATTATAAACCTTGAAAGGTCAGCAGGGAAAAACTACCGGAAGTCATTTTTCCTCGATCTAGCTCGTAGAACTGCATCAAACACCAACTATTCAGGCTTAATCCCTGATGTTTTAATCAAAGAGAGCCACTGGTCAATCTCCGACTTTAAAAAGCTGACATAAGCTGCCGAACTTGGGGTTGGCACTTCAAAACCGACCGACTCTAGACGCGGCCTAAGATCTGCAATGAAATTACTAATAAAAAAGCCCCGTAGACGGGGCTAAGATCAAAGCATAATGATATAGGGAATCATAATGATTTAGGGAATCATAATGATTGCGCCAGATACCTTTCTACCTTCAGCAGCACGATGCACATCTGCTGCCTGCTCTAAAGAAAACTTGGCGCCAATTTGAACCTTGACATATCCCTTTGCTATTGCATCAAATACCGCACGGGCATTCTCCTGTAAAAGAGCTGGGGTTGCGTTATGAGGAAATACTGATGGTCTTGTCAAGAATAAGCAGCCTTTCTTATTGAGGATTTCTGGCTGAATCTCAGGCGCAGGTCCTGATGCACCACCAAATAAGGCAACGGTTCCAAACGGAGCAGTGCAATCTAAAGATCCCAAAAAGGTATCTTTAGCAACAGAGTCATAAACCACATTAGCCTTTTTGCCACCAGTTGCTTTGATAAATTCTTCAACCCAGTTCGGCTTTGAGTAATCGATCACAGCATCACATCCAGCCTCTTTAGCCGCGGCAAATTTGGTGGGAGATCCAACAGTACCCACAACAAACGCACCTAAGGCTTTTGCCCAGCCAGCCAAAATTTGACCAACACCACCTGCAGCAGCATGTACCAGGACGATATCACCCGCCTTAACCTGATACGTTTTTTGCACAAGGTATTGCGCTGTCATGGCTTTGAAGAAAACTGCTGCTGCTACTTCATCCGAGATCTGATCTGGAACTGGGACCAATTTGTCAGCGGGTACATTACGAGCGCTTGCATACGCACCAATACCAGCATTGATATACATGACACGATCGCCAATTTTAAAATTACTAACGCCCTCACCTAAGGCTTTTACAACACCAACAGCCTCATGACCAAGGCCAGTTGGCAGGTCTAATGGATAGACACCGGAGCGCTGATAGACATCAATAAAATTAAACCCAATAGCAGTTTGGCGAATTTGTACTTCACCCTTTGCAGGTGAAGGCAATTCTTTATCGATCAATTTAATTACATCGGCACTACCTAGTTCAGAAAGACTAACGACTCGAGCTGTTGTCACATGTCACCTTATGATTTTTTATTAAACACTGATTGCAGCTTTTTAAAAGCTACTCCTGTAATACAAAGTCTGAGATACATTTCAGACCCTTGTTTAGCGCTTATAAAAACTCAGCGTCACTTCGCCTAGATATATTCCAAACTTACTCATCTTGGCCTTATTAATCATGACCTTAGGAGTTACAAGATACATCCAGTCATCAAACTGTACATGATAAGTAGTGCCGTCAACCGGCAATGCCAAGGTATAGGCCCAATTTAAGGCATTTCCAGCTGACTCACCCTGGGCATCCCCTATCACATCATCGGCTTTACCAATATATCTACCAGGAGAAACTTCAGTTAACTTCCAAATTCTTTTTTGTTTGCTGCCATCAGAATACTCAAAGCTTTCATCGAGTACACCCACTTTTTTGCCGTCAACTATTGACCATTTAGCCTCAATCAAGACGGTAAATCTTTTGACAACCTCGCCACTACGATCTGTAAATATTCCATAGGCATCAATCGTTCCTGAAAAATACTCACTTAATTCTAGGGTGGGCTTCTCTTTAGCGTAATTAGAAATTTTTGGCCCTGAGCAGGCACTTACCAAGAAGCTTATAAAAATCAGTGTTGCTAATTTATATACATTTGTTTTCATAACTTAACAACCTTCGCTAATGAGTGGGGGTGGACAATGCTGCCCAAGAAGTTCAGTACGCAGTTTAGGTGCGCTAGTTTTAGAATCAAACCAAATTCCAAAAAATGCCTTTGAAAATTCAGTGCCTTTGACTTGAGCAATCTGTTTGCCATCATAAAAAAATAAGGTCCCTTGCTTGGGGGTATAAATGGCTGTCAAACTTTGCCCAGGCTCTACATTAGGGAAGAATGCGGCCATTTCTTTACCCCAAAGAACAGCTTGAGTATCAGGAATGCCCATTTTTTTCATCTCTTCTGCAGTTTTATTGGCAATAGATATTCCTGTAAACGATCTTTGATAGCGTAGATTCAAGGCAAATTCTGGAGAACTGAGACTACCAGCACGATAGAGAGTGGCATCATAAATATCTAAACCCCACCAAGTCAGCTTTCCAGCGCCCTGAAGTCTAGTAGCGCCAAATGCCGAATTAATGTGCGCCGTATCCATCGCAAAGCTTACCGAGCTATGCAAGCAAAACAATGCACAAATAGATAACAGGAATTTTTTCATATGGAGTATGAGGAGCAGATCTAATATAGATGTATAAGGCTTTACTACTGAGCGAGTTTAAACTTATTTCAATAAACTAATATCAATTACTTACAAGAGGGCTTTTATGCAAAAAAATATGGCGCTAAATGTGCTTGGTCAACCCCTGGTTCCCTGTTCCTTTGAACCACTTACCGGTTTTTTTCGGGATGGATGTTGCAAGACTGACACGGAAGATCTCGGGAGTCATTTGGTGTGTGCGATAGTCACTAAGGACTTTTTACAATTTAGCCTAAGCAAAGGCAACAATCTGATTACACCTAGGCCAGAATATCAATTCCCTGGTCTGGTAGCAGGCGATCAATGGTGTCTTTGCCTCAATCGCTGGATTGAGGCTGTTCAAGCCGAATGTGCGCCAATGATCAAACTTGAAAGCACTAACATCAAAGCGCTTGAGCTAGTTTCATTAGATTTTCTGAAGCAATACTCGAGTTAAGGTTGAAGGCGTTTTATACCGACCATTTTATTCTGCCACTACCAAGTGGTCATCGCTTCCCCATGGAGAAGTACTCTAAACTCAGAAACTTAGTGAGTCATTTGGAAGGCGTCAAACTGGTTGAAGCACCTGCTGCAAGTGATACTCAAATTCTTTACGCCCATGATCCGCAATATCTCATTAATATTATTGAGGGTAATTTAAGCGCACACGAACAAAGAGAGATTGGTTTCCCGTGGAGTCTGAAGATGGTGGAGCGTTCACGAAGATCAGCTGGTGCAACAGTAGCAGCATGCAAAGCATCCTTAACTGAGGGTGTTGCGGTCAATTTGGCAGGTGGCACACATCATGCCTATCGGGATAGGGGGTCTGGCTTCTGCGTCTTCAATGATTCTGCCATTGCCGCACGAGCCTTACAGAAAGAAATCAACCCTAAACTAAAAATTGCAATCATCGATTTAGATGTTCACCAAGGTAACGGTACAGCAGCTATTCTGCAAAATGATTCCTCCATCTTCACTCTATCGATGCATGGTGAAAATAATTTCCCTTTTAAAAAGGAAGTCAGTAATTTAGATTTTGGCTTACCAGATCAATGCAATGATCAAACCTACTTAACAGCTTTAAATCATTGTCTAGATGAACTAGATTCTCGTTTCAAGCCGGATAGCCTTATTTTTTTAGCAGGGGCTGATCCCCATGAGGATGATCGTCTTGGACGATTAAATATTAGTAGCGAAGGAATGCAATTGCGAGATGAGACCGTACTGCGATATGCTTTTGATAGAAAGTTACCCATAGCCATATCGATGGCAGGGGGTTATGGTAAAGACATAACATCAACCGTTAATATCCATTTTCAAACTATCAAAACCGCCGTGCAATTCCAGCAAAAATATTAGGATGTCTTTTTGCCTGCTGCTGGGCTATCAGTCGCCTTACTGACATTTTCTACGCTCTTTTCAAAATGAGAAAATGAATCAGCCATTCCCGCACGAATTAAATCAAAATTTTGTAGCGCAGTATTAAATGAAGTCTTAAATACTGAAACATAAGCTTGGCTATCCTTGGGGGCGTTATTGGTGGCATCGTTCACAAAGTGAATGAGATCAGCCTTGGACTCCTCAATCATGGATTCAGCAATCTCAGCAAGTTCTTTATTGCCTTGATTGAGAACTTTTAAAAGCTTCTGATGATATTGGGTCACTTCTTTAGCAGCATCCTGCAATACTTCTGCATGAACATAATCAAAGGCGCTCTTGGGGTCTTGGATCTTGATTAATTCAGCGACCCGCTTCTGAACCAGGGCAGCTAATTCCTGGGCGGCTTGTTGATTAATTTGATTGATTGATTGCGCACTTTCCATAGCAACTGAGCCAAGTTCTTTTGTCGCCTTCATCATCTTTTGCTGCTCTTCAAGGGCATTTACATCAAATGGACTCTTTGCCATAAAGCCTCCCCATTAGTGAATATCTCTACCAATCTACTCTCGTTTTGAGAGCTTTCCATAGAGGAATACCAGTAGATTCATCAGATTTATATCAATCTAAAAGGATTTTCTGAGGATCATTAATTCTGCCTCAAAGTCGCCTAAGCTGACTTTGCCAATCCTGGGATATTCAAGACTGAAAATGATAAAAATAGTCCCGGCCATCAGAATCGAAAAAACAATCACCACTAGCCAGTCACGCTTTTTTTCAATTCCCATGTTGTACCCAGCAACGAGAGACCCAATCAACGACAGAATGAGAAGTGCCTGCCAAATAATCTCTGGCGGATGAAATTTACTAGCCAGTCGTTGGTTTTCTGAGGCAGTGAAAATGTCCGATACCTTTGGAAGGATTTGGGCAGTGACTGCTTTTTGTGGGTAAGCAGTATTTTCCACTGCAAGCACCACAGCCTTCCAAAGTTGGCTCCCAATCGCATTATGTGCGGCAACTTTTTTCTCTAGATGCATTTCAGACAAAGTGTGATTGCCTTGGTATAGATTAATACGACTATCAAGATAGTCACTGAAAAGCTCTCTCACTTTCTGTTAATCTTTGGTAGCCAATAAATCCACATACTGATAAGCCGTTCCGATGGCACTCACTTCAAGTGCAATCAGTTCGCGTCTATTATCAAAGCGTTCAAATGCACCAGAAAATGTAAACGCAATCAGAAGTGCTAGCAAGCCAAAAATAGCAGCCAAAAATGTTTCACTTGCATCCACTTTTTTAGCGCTATATTTGGAAGAGAGATGAGCGCCTATACGCCAGCCGATCTCCAGCATAAAAAGCATGGCAAAGAATAAAAAGCAGATCAATAAATTTGAAGAAAAAAGCAGAAGACGAAGGTTTTCGTTTAGTAACATGAGCGCTCGTTAAGGGGACTGGGTAATACTCTACTAATCAATGTGTCCCATAGTAACCAATTCTGACTGATAACAGCAGAAGAAATGCACTCTTGAATCAGAACCTAGGTTAAAGTGCCCTTAGCGTAATGGACTTAGTTTGCTAGTGAAATGCCTTAATCTCACCTGATGCTCCAGATTCCAGTAAATTAAGGAAAATTGAAGCAACTGGAGACTGTCATTGACTACCCATAACGCATCCTCGTATCAATACCTTACCGTTCAAGGTGAAGGTATTACCCACGTCACCCTTAATCGACCTGAAGTACGCAATGCCTTTAATGAAGGTTTAATTAGCGAACTACAAGAGATCTTCACTAAATTTGGCTCAGATGACCGCTGCCGTGTCATTGTGCTTCAAGCTAATGGTAAGACTTTTTGTTCGGGAGCTGATCTCAATTGGATGAAGAGTATGGCTAACTTCACCAAAGAAGAGAATCTTGCCGACTCACGCAAAATGGCATTGATGCTCAACACAATTTATGCCTGTCCAAAGCCTGTGATTGCCAAAGTTCAGGGCGATGCTTATGCAGGTGGAGTTGGACTAGCTTCAGTGTGCGATATCTTGATTGCCTCTACGCAAGCTCGCTTCTGCATCTCTGAAGCCAAATTGGGTTTACTACCAGCAACTATTGCGCCCTACGTTATTAGAGCGCTTGGTGAACAAGCCTCACGTCGATATTTTGTAACTGCTGAAGTATTTACTGCTGCCCATGCAAAGGAAATAGGCTTCGTACATGAATTAGTCGACCCTGACGCCCTTGATAATAAGGTGAATGAAGTTTGCCAAGCCATCATCAGTAATGGTCCACTGGCAGTCATGGCCTGTAAAAAAATGGTACGTGATATTTCGCAGCAAGCAATCACTCCGGTATTACTAGAGGAAACTGTAGAACGCATTGCGACTATCCGCACTAGTGATGAAGCCCAACTGCGCATGAAAGCCTTTCTCGAAAAAAGTAAATGAGTCCATCGTCCAACCTTCCTAAGCAGGTCAAGATCGTTGAAGTGGGTCCGCGTGATGGCCTGCAAAACGAAAAAGAATTTGTTCCCATTGATGTCAAAGTTGATCTGATTAATCAACTTTCAAGTGCTGGATTTCCGAATATTGAGGCGGTATCTTTCGTTTCCCCTAAATGGATTCCGCAAATGGCTGGTAGCGATGAAGTGATGGCTGCCATTACCAGAAAGCCAGGCACGATTTACTCAGCCCTCACCCCGAATATGAAAGGCTATGAATCTGCCTTTGCAGCCAAGGTAGATGAGATCGTCATTTTCTCTGCGGCATCTGAAGCTTTTGCTCAAAAAAATATCAATTGCGGCATTACTGAATCCATTGAGCGATTTGCGCCAGTTGCAAAAGCTGCCAAGCAAGATGGTATTCGTATTCGGGGTAGCATTTCCTGCTCATTTGGCTGCCCCTACGAGGGATCCGTAGAACCTGCTCAAGTTTCAGAAGTCGTCAAAAGAATGATGGCATTGGGTTGCGATGAAATTGATATTGCGGACACGATTGGAGTAGGAACCCCAGGGCAAATAGCAGCTGTATTTGAGGGCCTCTTCACCTTTGCACCCAAAGAGCAATTTTCAGGGCACTTTCATGATACTTATGGGCAAGCCCTGGCTAATATCTATGCTGCAATGCAAGTGGGCGTCAGTATTTTTCATTCCTCTATCGCAGGTCTAGGGGGTTGCCCTTATGCAAAAGGAGCAACTGGTAATGTTGCTACAGAAGATGTTTTGTGTATGCTTAAGGGCTTAGGAATCGAAACTGGAATAGACTTTGATGCTACTGTCAAAATTGGTGAATATATTACAAGGGCTACTGGCAAAACGAATGCATCCCGCGTTGGTAGAGCAATAGCCGCAAAAATGAACGGGAGATCGTCATGAATCAATTTCTTAAACTACTGATAATTGGGTTAAGCGCCATTTCGCTCCAGGTTGCCGCACAAAGCTACCCTGCCGCAAACATCACTCTGGTAGTGCCGTTTGCACCAGGAAGCGGTACTGATGCAGTAGCGAGGATCATGGCTACCAAGATGGGGAGTATCTTGGGGCAGCAAGTCATTGTAGATAACAAACCTGGCGCCAGCGCGCAAATCGGAGCCCAATTCGTTGCATCTGCTAAACCTGATGGTTACACCTTGCTGATGACTACCAATACCTCACATTCAGCAAACCCTTGGTTATTCCAAAATCTGAAGTACGATCCGATTAAAGATTTCACACCAATTGCACGAGTTGGTGAATTGCCTTTCGTGCTGACCGTGAATAATGACTTGCCAGTGAAGAGCGTTCAAGAACTGATTGATTACGCCAAAGCAAACCCCGGAAAATTATCCTACGGCACCCCTAATAGCACCTCACTGGTTACCACTGAAACGATTATGTATCTGACTAAAATGAGTATGACGCAGATACCCTATAAGTCGAGCCCCCAAGCACTGACCGATTTAATTGGCAACCAAATTCAGGTCTATGTTGTAGATACTGGTTCAGGTATGGCGATGATTAAGGCAGGTAAGGTGCGCCCTATTGGGTTAACCGGCAACAGACCTTTTGCACAATTACCCAACGTACCCCCTATTGCCAAAACAGTTCAGGGCTTTGACCTCGTGTCATGGAATGGCATTTTTGGTCCAGCCAATCTCCCAAAACCAATCGTTGATAAAGTCAATGCGGCTATTCAGGAGGCGGTAAAGGATCCTGAGGTTCAGTCTAGGTTAGCACAGCTCGGATTTTTAGTTTTACCATCCAAAAATCCTCAAGAGTTTGCACAATACGTTAGCGAACAAATGGCCTACTGGGGCAAACTCATTATTCAATCTGGCATTAAGTCAGAACTCAATTAATCAGAAATTAAGGAATGTGATGGGCCCATTAGCTGGCGTTCGTATATTAGATTTAACTGCGGTGATTCTAGGGCCCTTTGCAACCCAAATTTTGGCATCGATGGGTGCTGAAATCATCAAGATTGAAACGCCGGATGGCGACAATATGCGGGATGTCGGCCCTATGAGAAATCCAAAAATGGGGCACATCTTTTTGCAGGCCAATCGTGGCAAAAAAAGTGTGGTGCTCGACCTAAAAGATCCCGCTGCTAAACAGGCAGCGATTGATATTGCAAAAACAGTAGATGTATTTATTTCCAATATCCGTCCACAGGCGCTTGATCGACTTGGTCTTGGTTATGAAGATTTAAAGAAAGTAAACGATAAGATTATTTACGCATCCTGCTCTGGCTTTGGTCTTGATGGTCCTTATGCCGATAAACCTGCCTATGATGATTTAATACAAGGCGCTGCTGGCGTGCCTTGGCTAATGCAGCAGTACGGAATTCATGAACCGCGTTATGCACCGACTACTTTAGGCGATAGAGTCACTGGGCTCCACTCTGTTTACGCAGTCACTTCAGCCCTCTATGCTAGGGAGAAGACAGGTAAGGGTCAGCACATTGTGGTTCCCATGTTTGAATCCATCGCCCAATTTATTCTGGGAGATCACTTGGGTGGCGAGTCCTTTATTCCGCCAATTGGTAAATCTGGATACGCTCGCCTCTTATCTCCCTATCGCAAGCCTTATGCTACAAAGGATGGATACATCTCTATTCTGATTTATAACGACAAGCATTGGAAAAGCTTCTTTGAGGCAATTGGTCAACCAGAGCGCCTACAAGAAGAAATTTTTTGCACTCATGTCAATCGCGCAAATAATATCGATCAAGTTTATAAAGAAGTTGAAGCAATTATGGGGACTAAAACGACTGCCCAATGGCGTCAGCTCCTAGATCAATTTGATTTACCTAACCAGGCCATGAATTCGATAAATGACCTCATTAAGGATGAACACCTCAATAGTAAATCCTTCATTTATACCGAAAATCATCCCACTGAAGGACAAATTCGGGTGATGAAAAGTCCTGTATCTTGGTCTGAGACTCCGGCAAAAGAGGATCTCAGTCCTGCTCCAGGTCTAGGACAACATACCGCTGAAATACTCAGAGGCCTAGGCTATGCAGAAGATGCTATCGAGGCGCTGATACGCTCAGGAAATAAAAAATGAATTTCCAATTCACACCAGAGCAGCTACAGATCCAAGATGCAATTGAAAAACTCTGCAAACCATTTGATGCAGAGTACTGGCTCAAAAAAGATCAGACTGGTGACTTCCCTCTTGATTTCCATAAAGTACTAGCCGATGCAGGATGGCTTGGCATTGCCATGCCTACTGAATATGGTGGAGCAGGTCTTGGGATCACTGAAGCTGCCCTCATGATGCGCACGATTTCTGGGAGTGGCGCAGGCATGTCTGGTGCATCTGCAGTTCATATGAATATTTTTGGTTTGCACCCAGTGGTTGTCTTCGGATCAGATGAGCAAAAGAAGCGCTGGCTACCTCCTTTAATTGCAGGCAAAGATCGTGCATGCTTTGGCGTCACAGAACCTAATGCAGGCTTAAATACCCTCAAGCTCACTACGAAAGCTGAAAAACAGGGTGATCACTATTTAGTCAGTGGTCAAAAGATTTGGATTTCAACCACCCAAGTAGCCAATAAGATTCTACTTCTAGCACGTACTACCCCTATCGAGGACTCCAAAGGAACTGAAGGTTTGTCATTGTTCTATACGGACTTAGATCGCTCTTGTATTGATGTCAGAGAAATTGAAAAAATGGGTCGTAAATGCGTTGATTCCAACGAGGTTTTTATTGATCAACTCAAGGTCCCAGTACAAGATCTCATCGGCGAAGAGGGTAAGGGCTTTTCCTATATTCTGCATGGCCTCAATCCCGAAAGAATTTTAATTGCTGCCGAAGCAATTGGTCTAGGACAAGTAGCACTTGCAAGAGCTGCTCTTTATGCTAAAGAGCGCATCGTATTTGATCGTCCCATTGGTCAAAATCAAGGGATTCAACATCCACTTGCAAAATCTTGGATGGAACTGGAGGCAGCGAACCTAATGGTCTTTAAGGCAGCTAACCTGTATGACAACAATGATTCCTGTGCCGCTGAAGCGAATGCATCTAAATACCTTGCCGGAGAAGCTTGCTTTCATGCTTGTGAAAACGCCATCATGACCCACGGCGGCATGGGCTATGCTAAGGAGTATCACGTAGAGCGCTATCTTCGTGAATCCTGGATTCCTCGCTTAGCGCCTGTCAGCCCGCAGCTCATTCTCTGTTTTATTGCTGAGAAAGTTTTGGGGCTTCCTAAATCGTATTGAACCCAAGAAGAGAAAATAATGAGTGCTACTAAATCACGTTACTTCGTCAAGGCTGGGGAGGTAGAGGGCTACCATCCAGCCAATCATTTAGGCACAGTAAACCGCAGAATTATTGGCACTGAAACAGTCGGTGCAAAGCAGTTAGAAGTGTTACATGGCACGATTGAAAAGGGTAAAGGCGCGCTTCCTCATGCGCATCCTGGCATAGAACAAGTCTGCTACATGCTAGAAGGTCGTGCTCGTGCTGAAGTCAATGGCGAGGTTTGTGAAATGGGTCCTGGTGATGCCTGTTTTTTTCCGGCAGATGCAATGCATGTTTTCACGGTCATTAGTGATGAGCCAGTAAAGCTTTTGGTGATTTACTCACCACCCTATGAAGAAAACCCCGCAAGAGTAATACGGCCTACAGGAAATTCTTAATCACTACCTGTAATGGAAACTTATATTTACCCTAAGGCAAAAGGTTTTTTAAAGCTAATAAAATAATGATGGAGTTTATCAATACACCGCAGCCTGACCATCACGTCTAGGGTCGCTAGCTGCAATATAGCCGTCCTCAATATCATCCGATAATCTCCAGATAAATTGACCAGCTCCAAAATCCATATAAGGATCATCAATTTTCTTCAACGTATGGCCTAAGTCTGACAGATCCTGAACGGTAGTAGCATTCATATTGGCCTCTACATCTAGACTGAAGTCACGATTCACTTTCCAACGAGGTGCATCGCATGCTGCTTGCGGTTGTTGACGGTAAGACAGCATCCGTAACACGGTTTGTAAATGGCCCTGAGGTTGCATATCGCCCCCCATCACACCGAAACTCATTTGCGGTAACCATGTGTCACCTTCTTTACGAGTTAAAAATGCAGGAATGATGGTTTGAAAAGGCCGTTTACCTCCGGCAACAACGTTTGCCGATTTCGGGTCCATTGAGAAACCAAATCCTCTATTTTGTAAACTCACACCCCAATCTGGAACTACTACACCGGAACCAAAGCCCATATAATTACTTTGAATGAAAGAAATCATACGGCCTTGCTCATCAGTTGCTGATAAGTAGATCGTGCCACCAGATTGCGGTAAGCCAAATGGAAAATGGGTTGCCTTATGAGGATTAATCAGTTTTGCACGGTGGGCTAAATACGCTGGGTCCAACATCTGTGCTGGCGTTACTGCCATGGCACACGGATCTGCCACATATTGATACACATCAGCAAAAGCTAACTTCATCGCTTCTATTTGTAGATGCTGACTCTGTACGCTATCGACTGGCAAACTGGCTAGATCAAAGTTTTGTAAAATCCCTAAGGCAATTAATGCACCAATTCCTTGTCCATTAGGAGGAATCTCATGCATGGCATAGGTCTTTCCATCAACACCTTGTATTTCTTGCTGAATCGTACCCACCCAATCAGGTCGATACTGTGCAAGATCCTCTAGAGTCATCGATCCACCATTACTACTAGAGTGCTGAGCGATTGCTTGGGCAATCTCTCCCTCATAAAATTCACGAATACCGGACTTAGCAATTGATTTAAGGGTTTTCGCAGCCGCCTTAAAGCGAAAAATTTCTCCTATTTCTGGAGCGCGCCCATGGGGCATAAATGCTTGAGCAAATCCTGGTTGATCGCGCAACTCTGGGATAGCAGCAGCCCATTTATGTGCAACTATTGGCGCCATCGCATACCCTCTTTCGGCGATCTCAATAGCGGGCTGTAACAAATCTCCCAAAGCTAAGGAGCCAAAACGTTTGTGTAGCTGCTCCCAACCAGCTAGGGCACCAGGAACTGTTACCGAATCCCAGCCACGCTTAGGTCTATCAGCTAAGCCGCTAGCATCAGTCCCATATTTTTTGGAAAAATAATCGGGACTCCAGGTTTGGGGTGCAGTGCCAGAAGCATTTAAGCCGTGTAACTCTTTACCATCCCAGACAATAGCAAAGCAATCGCTACCTAAACCATTTGATACTGGCTCAACAATCATCAAAGCAGCTGCGGCTGCTATGGCTGCGTCAATGGCATTCCCGCCTTGCTGAATGATTTTTAATCCTGCTTGAGCTGCAAAAGGATGGGAGGTAGAAACTACATTACGCCCCATCACTGGTACACGAATCGTAGGGTATGGGTTATTCCAATTAAATTTCATTGTTACTGATCTTCATTAGGATTAATCTCAGCTTGTTTAATTAAAGTACTCCAGCGCGCACGCTCTCTTGCGACCATGCTTGCAAATTGATTGGGGGTACCTGGCATAGATTCAGGACCTAACTGAGCAAATAAAAATAAAGTTCGACGAATTGTATGCATTTTCACTGGACTTCCTGAGTATTTCCAATATCGTATATGATAATTTTTTAATAAGTCATTTCCTTGCCCGTGAGCTCAAACCAATCCACAGAATACCTCTTTGATCACTTGGTGATTATGGCTAGAGATAGCCTTGATGAGCTCAGCAACATATTCACCAGCCAAGGATTTCAATTAACGGCTCTAGCTCACCACAATTTAGGTTCAAGCAATCGGCTCATCATGCTCAAATCTAGCTATATCGAACTATTGGGCTGGGAAAAAGAAAAACAGACCCAAAGAGCAGAAATTGCTCATCAGCCCATTGGCTTAGATGCCCTAGTATTTCGTACCGACGATGCTAATGCATGCTACCGGCAACTTAAAGAAGCTGGCTTTGCGGTAAACCCCGTACAAGATTTATCACGTGAAGGAGACTTCATGGGAAATAAAGTGCTTGTGGAATTTAAAACAGTCCGCTTTTCAGAGCAGCCTATTCCAGGTCTTCGGATCTATTTTTGTGAGCACTTAACTCCAGACTATGTTTGGCAAAAACAATGGCTAACGCATCCCAATAAAACACAGGATTTACAAAAAATCACGATTGTTAGCCCAAATATCAAGGAGACTGCTACAAGATTTCAAGGTCTTTTAGGGCTGGCTGATAGTCAGTTGAAGTTTCTACAGGATTGTGTCCAGATTTCTCTGCCCAATATCAATCTCTGGATTCAAGCCCAGGGTTCTCCTAAAGGAGTATCTATTGAGAGAGTGTATCTAAATCAATCCGCCTTAGATCCTGTAGACTTCATTATTGACCATCATTTTCTTACCCATACTCATCCATCATTAGGGACTCATCTATGAAAATCACAAATCATTTATTTGTTAAATCCTTCTTCTTAGTTTTAGCAGCACTAATGATCTCCAGCCCCGCTCTAGCACAAAGCGATAAGCCTCTTACTTTAGTGGTGCCATTTCCCCCCGGTGGAAGTACTGACATTACTGCTAGAACGATTCAATCAAAATTGGCTGAAAGAATTGGTAGACCCGTGGTGGTAGAAAATCGCCCTGGTGCCGCAAGTCAAATTGCCACACAGCACGTAGCAAAGGCCGCGCCTGATGGCAATACCTTACTGATTAGCTTTGACAACCACTCTATTAATCCCATTGTTAAACCCAAGCTACCCTATGACACCTTCAAAGATTTTGTGGGAGTCAGTTTATTGGTCCGCTTTCCTTTGGTGATTGCTGCAAACCCTTCTGTTCAAGGTAATAACTTAAGTGAGTTTATTGTTGCCGCAAAAAAACGTCCTGGATATTACAGTTATGCCTCAACAGGCATTGGATCTCTCAATCAATTGGCTATGGAAGATCTGAAGCGTAAAGCAGGTATTTTCGTGCTTCATGTTCCCTATGGAGGGGGAGGTCCAGCAATTGCTGCAGTAGTAGGCAATACCGCTAGCATGACTCTATTAAGTTATGCCGCCCTCAAAGGACAAATCCAAGCCGATAAACTGAAGCCTCTTGCAGTAACTGGGGCCCAACGTCTCCCGGAGTTACCAAAGACCCCAACGGTTGCAGAATCTGGCTACCCAGGTTTTGAGGCTTACTCTTGGATTGGCGTGTTTGCTCCAGCAGATACTCCAGCAGCTACAGTTAAAAAACTGACAGCAGATTTTCAGGCGGTCCTCAGCGATCCCGAAATCAAAACTAAACTCACTCAAGGTGGATTTGATGTACAAGCAAGTGATGGTCCTACTCTAGATAAATATGCCAAGAGTGAATTTGATCGTTGGCAACAATTTGTGAAGGCTACCAAACTCAATCTTGACGATTAATATGGTTAAAAAAATAACTGGTGCAGAAGCTCTGGTCAGAATGCTAGAGCAATATGAGGTTAAGCATATCTTTGGCTTATGCGGTGATACGAGCCTGCCTTTTTATGATGCCCTAGCAAGACTTGATCATGGTATGCAACATATTCTGACTAGAGATGAGCGAAGTGCGGGTTATATGGCTGATGCCTATGCGAGAGTTACCCATAAGGTTGGAGTTTGTGAAGGGCCAAGCGGGGGTGGTGCGACCTATTTGCTTCCAGGTCTAGTAGAAGCAAATGAATCTTCTATCCCCGTTTTAGGCATTACCTCAGATGTACCGGTCACTTCTCGTGGCAAATTTCCGCTCACAGAATTAAATCAACAAGCTTTATATCAGCCACTCACCAAATGGAACACCACCATTGACTTAGCTGAACAGATTCCATCTGCTGTGAGAAGTGCTTTTCGTGCAATGACGACCGGCAAACCAGGTAGTACTCACATTTGTTTGCCTCATGATGTTCAAAAACATCCTGTTGCGACTAGTGATATCTGGGCCCAAAAAGAACACTGTCAATACCCAGCTCAACGCTATGTTGCCAATGGCCATGATATTGAAAAAGCGGTAAAACTCATATTGGAAGCAAAATCTCCTGTTTTGATTTGTGGTGGTGGCGTCATCAATTCTGGAGCCGAGCAAATACTAGCCAATATCGCGGAGTTACTCAATATTCCGGTTTGCACAACCGTCAGCGGCCAAGGCAGCCTTGCTGGAAATCATCCCTTGAATGCAGGTGTCGTTGGCGCGAATGGCGGAGTGACGGCCATACGAGATGTAGTCAATAGTGCCGACCTCGTCTTTTTTATTACCTGTCGTGCAGGCTCTACCACCACTGAAAATTGGCGCTTCCCAAATAAATCTTTACCAATTATTCATTTGGATGTTGATCCTGAAACCATTGGGGCAAACTACCCTACTGCTGTTGGATTGGTAGGGGATGCGAAGCTCACTCTTGAGCAGCTCTATAGTGATTTGAAGGCCAATATTCAATCGCGTAATCAAAACTGTATTGATGGCAAAGCAGTGGTGGCTAAAGCAAAAGCTCTTAAGTTTGAGTCCTTTCTGCAGCTAGCAAATAGCAATGAGACGCCTATTGTTCCTGAAAAAATTGTTCACATCCTCAATAAACTGCTGCCAAAAGATGCCATTGTGTGTGCCGACCCTGGAACACCGTGCCCTTATTTTTCTGCCTACTTTATGAGCGATATTCAAGGCAGGCATTTCATTACGAATAGAGCCCATGGTGCCTTAGGGTTTGCAATGTCAGCCGCTATTGGAGCAACAATCGGTAGACCACAATCGAAATGTGTTGCCGTGATGGGTGATGGTAGCTTTGGATTTACCGTAGGTGAATTAGAAACGATCACTCGCTACAAGTTACCAGTGCTCATGATTGTTATCTCAAATTCAGTTTATGGCTGGATTAAGGCAAGTCAAAAATCGGGGTATGACGAGCGCTATTACTCAGTAGACTTTAATCGTACTAACCATGCCAAAGTAGCTGAAGCCTATGGAGTGCGCTCCTGGACTATTGATGATCCACTAAAACTAGAGGCTGCCATCAAAGCTGCCATTGAATGTGGTGAGCCTGCATTAGTGGATATTATTTCTCAGCCACTACAAGATGCTGCTGCCCCTGTCAGTCAGTGGATGGGTTAATCCTAGCTTAGGCTTGATAAATCCCGGCGATAGGCAATCTGACATTTTGTTCGGGCTCTTTGGTAATGTGATAGGTGACTACACAGGCGCTAATGATGATCAATAAGCCTAAAACCATTTTCCAGTCTAACTTTTTATTACTCAAAATATTCTCCCTAAATCATGTTCGTATCATTATCCTCATTAAGAGCATACTAAGGCTATGATGAAATCGACCCATTGGTCTCAACACTGGCATTACATTAGCGCTAGCCATCGCCTCTTGCTGATTACCCTAATTGGGGTAGCCTCTTTTTTTATACTCTCGTCGACTCCTTCAATAATGGTTCGTCTAGCCATATCTTGGATTATTGCAAGCGGTTTATATGTTCTATCGACTTTTCTGATGATGTATTTTTCCACCAAAGAAAATATTGCTCATCTCGCAGAAAAAGAAGACGACGGTGCAATCTTCATACTGTTGATTATTCTTCTAGGGTCCATCACTAGTTTAGTAATCATTGTGATAATCATGACCGATATGAAATCTCTCATGGTCTCCGATACTGCAAAAGTGATCAGCCTAGTATTGCTCACCTATATTAGCTCTTGGTTTTTAATTCACACTGCATTTACATTGCATTATGCTCATATCTACTACCAAGACTACGAAAAAACCAAGCAGCCACCATTAATCTTTCCCGATACCATCCATCCAAACTATATTGATTTCTTATATTTTTCGATGCTTATTGGGATGACATGCCAAACTGCTGACGTGAATATTGCTAATTCCAGAATACGTGCCCTAGCGATGATTCAAGGCTTAACCGCATTTGTTTTCAACACAACCCTACTTGTACTGACTATCAATCTGATTTACGATTTACCTAGTCGATAAAGAAGGCCATTAATTGATAAAAGTTAGTTAAACTTATAGTATTTGGCTTAATTACATGAGAATCAATTTGAGTATTATTAGAAATATCAGCTGCGGACTCTTTTTGGGGCTGCTGTATTTAACACCACTAAATGCAACATCACCAGCGAGCGAGCACATCACTATCCAATCTGAAAGAATTGTTTGGAAAGGTGATTTAGATAGCATGGTTAAAAGACGCATTGTGCGTGTTTTGCTACCCTATAACAAAACCCTCTACTTTTTGGATAAGGATGGGCAACAGCGCGGTCTTATGTACGACATGATGATCGCGTTTGAACAAGATCTTAATAAGCAAAATGCCACAAAGCATTTAAAAATCCAGTTTATCTTTCTACCTACGCCCCGTGATCGCTTGATACCCGAACTGCTAGCCGGTAAGGGTGACATCATTGCAGCAGACTTGACTGTAACCACAGATCGCCAAAAGCTGATTGATTTCTCGATACCTCTGGCGAGCGGTGTAAAAGAAGTCATTGTCACATCTGCTAATGGGCCTAAGCTCAATAGTCTTGAGGACCTTTCAGGCAAAGTTGTATTTGTTAATCCCAGTACAAGTTATGCAGAAAGTCTGAAGATTTTAAGTGCTGATCTAGTGAAACAAAAGAAAGCACCCATCATTCTTAAAGACGCACCTGGTACATTTGAAACGGAAGATGTATTAGAAATGGCAAATGCAAATCTTGTTCAGATTACTGCAAGCGATTTATATTTAGCCAAGTTTTGGAAGGCTATATTTCCGAACATCCAAATACAAGAGAATTTGGTGCTTCATAAGGATGGGGAGATTGCTTTTGGTTTTCGTAAAAATTCTCCGGAGCTCAAAAAAGCGCTTGATTCCTTTACAGAAAAAAATAAGATTGGTAGTAGCTTTGGAAATCAGAAACTACAAACCTACCTGAAATCAGTTAAGTGGGTTAAAAATGCAACTAATCCTACTGACCTCAAGAAATTTCACACCTTAACAAAGGTATTTCAAAAATATAGTGATCAATACCGTATTGACTGGTTACTCATGACTGCTCAGGGCTATCAGGAGTCACGATTGGACCAAGATAAGAAAAGTAAAGTGGGTGCAATCGGTGTTATGCAAATCATGCCTGCTACAGGTAAAGAACTTAAAGTTGGTGATATTAACAATGTTGATAACAATATCAATGCAGGTATTAAATATATCCGTTACCTGATAGAACAGTATTACAGTAAAGAGCCTATGACAGATTTAAATAAAGTTCTATTTGCTTTTGCTGCCTATAACGCTGGCCCAAGCAGAATTCAGCAATTACGTGTCGAAGCAGAGAAACGTGGGCTCAATCCTAATATATGGTTCGATAATGTTGAGCGCATCGCTGCAGAACGCATTGGTAGTGAAACGGTGCAATATGTAAGTAATATCTATAAATATTCTGTAGCCTATAAGTTAGTGATGGAGCTACCCCAGAAACAATAGTTCACTCCATTCTTGGCTCAATATAAACAATATCAATGTCTCTCTTGATGCATATACCTTTCGGAAAGAGCAAAGATTAGGCCAGTTACTACAAAGGTCAAATGAATGCCGACCATCCAGCCTAAATTTTCTTTATTGGTAGTTGAAATCTCCAAGAATGCCGCTAAGAGATTAATACCTGATAGGGCAACAATTGAGCCAATCAATTTTAACTTCAAGCCAGCAAAATCAACTCCGCCCATCCACTTAGGACGATCTGTGCTATTTTTTGCTGCACCAATGACGGAGACAAAATTTTCATAACCAGAGAAGATTATTAAAATAAGTAAATTACCTAATAGTGTTTTATCAACAATCTCTAATACGCCTGTAACAAACTCCGCTTCAGATGCATACCAAAATATCATTGCGAAATGGGCGAACTCTTTAACAAACTTAATTGCAACTAAAAATAATGTTGCAACTAGGAGCAGGTAAAAACCTGCCAAAATCCAACGACTTCTAAAGATGATTTTTTCAATCAAGACTTCAAAGTGACCAGAATCGTCAGACTTAACATCTTGGGTATTCATCTGTTCAGACATATTTGCGCCTCTCAATTAACAACCAAACAATAATAAAGCAGCTTTTTTGACTTCACTAAGCTTTTTTACCGACAAGCAGATAGGTGCGAATTTCACCAAGCCCCTTACACTCCATTAAACCAGCATCCTCAAAGTCGTAAGCATCTTTTAAAGCCTCATGGGTGCTTGGTGAGACCTGTACGCGACCATGCTGAGAGGTGGACTCCATACGGCTAGCCGTATTCACGGTATTACCCCATAAATCATAGGAAAACTTGGTAAATCCAATGACTCCTGCCACTACTGGCCCAGAGTTCATTCCAATGCGCATATTCAAATCAGCACTGTTTTCTTGGTTAAAGCTCTTTAGATCATCAAACATGCCTAAGGCCATTTCCGCACATAAAGCAGCATGATCAGGCCGGGGAATCGGCAGGCCGCCCACAGCCATATAGGCGTCGCCAGTTGTCTTAATCTTTTCTAGCCCCAGGGCCTCTGCCCTGATATCGAAGCGGGTAAATAAGTCATTTAATAATTTGACCAATTCTGTCGCCGTTGTCTTGGAAGACATCTTAGTAAAACCAACTAAATCACTAAAAAGAATTGTGACGTCTGGATAACTACCAGAAATATTCTTCTCACCACGCTTCAAACGATCTGCAATGGGCCTTGGCAAAATGTTGAGCATCAACTTTTCTGTTTTCATTTGCTCAATTTCTAATAACTGTTTTTCGTGATTCAGCATTTCTAAGTGCTTTTTATCTAAGTCACGTAAACGCTTTTTCTCAAGTGATGAAAAGATACGTGCACGCAATAAAATAGGATCAAATGGCTTAGGTAAATAATCTTCTGCCCCAATCTCAATACACTTAATCGTTTTTTCAAACTGATCAGCACCAGAAATGACAATAATCGGTAAGGCTTTATAGGTTTCATCTGCTTTAATATGCTCTAGAACACCTAAGCCATCAAGCTCAGGCATCTCCATATCCAACAACATTAGATCAACAGGCTTTGACTTCACTACCTCAATAGCCTCCAAACCATCAGCTGCTTCCAAGATATTATGAAAACCCAATGAATTCAGTTCACGAATCAATATCTTACGTAAGGTTCTACTGTCATCCACTACAAGAACAGTAAATGCGGCAAATACGGGATCAATTGCAACAGCTGTTGGATTGTTTTGATTTTCCATATCAGACCTTCATAGGAATATTAGGTTTGTAAAATGAAATCTTATCTAGGGGTACTAAGCTATATAAATTATTAAGATAAATTGATTCAGCAGCACCTAAAATCAAAACACTATCACTACCGTTCAATTGTTGGTGCATTTTCAGTAACACTTTGTCTTTTATATCTTGCCTGAAATAGATCAGCACATTTCTGAGCATAATCAAATCAAATTTAGGGTAATAGGGCCAATCACCTACTAAATTATGATGCGAAAAGTTCACCATTTGCCGAATGATGGGCTTCACTTGAAAACTACCTTTTTCAGTATGTGTGAAATATTTTTGTAAGTAATGTGCATCAAGACCTCGATGGGCCTCCATCGAACTATAGATTCCTGACTTAGCTTTTTCTAGTATTAGCTCAGAGATATCCGTTGCCTTAATATCAATAGTCCAGTCGCTCAGATGTCCAAATTCTTCTCGCAACAACATTGCTAAGCTATAAGCCTCTTGCCCTGCAGAGCATGCAGAACTCCAGATACGTAGGGCCTTCTCTTTTTTACGTGTCTCAATCAGTTCTGGCAGGATTTTATTTTTTAGCGCCTCAAATACATGCTTATCTCTAAAGAAAGAAGTTTCATTCGTAGTTAAAGCCTCAAATGCTTTCCAATGCATGGCTCCAATAGGGTTTTGCGTCAGGTATTTGATTAGGGCATAAACATCAGGGTAGCCATTTTGCGCTGCGAGCGACATCAAACGGGATTCCAGTAAATACTGTTTAGTGTCATCTAAAGCAATTCCTACCTGCTGTTCTAACATGAGATAAAACTGAGGTAAGTAATCTTTTGACATGCTAGCGACTTGCAGGAACTTTGCGGGTTCTAAAAATAATTTCGTCGGTGATCTTATCAATTGGCAAGATACTATCTGCTAACCCTGCCTGCACCACTGCACCAGGCATTCCCCAAATCACACTGGTAGCCTCATCCTGAGCAACTACTTGGCCACCCTTTTCTTTGATCGCTTGAGTGCCTTTTAAACCGTCATAGCCCATACCAGTGAGCATGACTGCTAATAAGCTACTCCCATAGACATCTGCCGCAGCTCTAAACAAAACATCGACTGCTGGCCTACATGAATTCTCTGGAGGCTCGGTATTCAAATGAATAATGGTTTTAGTACCAGGCCGCGAAATGGTCATATGAAAACCGCCTGGCGCAATGTATACCATTCCAGGCTCAGCAATCTCTCCTTCTTCAGCCTCTTTTACTGTCATCACGCCTGTAGAACTCAATCTTGCTGCAAGTAATGCTGTGAAATCTGCAGGCATGTGCTGCACGATAAAGATTGGCACACTAATGGGCGCATTGAAAGCGCCAAATACTTGCATGAGCGCCTCAGGACCACCCGTAGAAACGCCAATACAGACAGCCTCTGCGGGCTTAGCTAAAACTCCTAAAGTCACTTTGCCAATTTTTGAAGCTACTGCAGGAGATGTCTTAGTAGGTGTAATGGACTTTTGTGGAGTTGGCGTTTTTAAAGCAGTTATTGAAGTAGGCTTAGGCGCCTCAGCTGTTTGGCCTTCTCTTGCTTTACGCGTTTTCACGCGCTTTGCTAAGCCAATAATTTTAGGAATTAACTCAGTTTCTAGAACTTTAAAAGCATCGTCTATCCCACCGGTGGCATTTACCGGTTTGCCAACGTAATCACTTGCACCCGCAGTAAGGGCCATTACCGCTGCTTGAGCCCCCTTATGAGTGAGGGAACTAAACATAATGATGGGTAAATATTTATTGTCTTTGCGGATCTCACGAAGGGCTGTTAAGCCATCCATTTCTGGCATCTCAATATCTAAAGTCACCACATCGGGATTACAGGTCTTTACTGCCTCGATGGCTTGAAGTCCATTGGCAGCAAAACCCGCAACCTCAATAGAAGGTTCTTTTTGCAAGGCGCTAGCAATGATTTTACGCATCACTGCGGAATCATCGACGATCAGAACGCGTACTTTATCCACTGCTTCCTAAAATAAGGGGGTGAGAATCTAGCTTTGAACCAGATTGATACCGGAAACTATTTTGTGTGTATCTAACACCAACAATAATTTATCGGCTAATTTATGGACGCCCACAATCAACTCTCTTGCATTGGGATCCAGATTGGAGGGGGTTTCTTCAAATGTATTCTCGGTAACCTCAGTAAAGTCACCCACTCTATCAACCAAGAGGGCAAAAAGATGGTCTTGGTCCTGAAAAAAGATACTTAATGCATCACTACCATGATCTACCGCTGGCAACCCTAGACGAACCCGCATATTAATAGCCGTCACAATTTGACCACGAAGATTAAAAAAACCAGCGACTTCTTTAGGGCCCAAAGGTACAGGAGTCACCTCTTGACCCTTGGTTACCTCAACACCAATAGCAATCGGAATACCAAAGAAAAAATCGCCTACAAAGAATGTGGCGTAGGAACCGGAGCGACTCATTTGATCTCCCGGTCCATTGTAATCACATCATTGTCAACAAAATCTGCCCCAGAAATACCGGCTTCGTGGTGAGGGCCAAGGCCAGACATATTCAAAACCTCTTGAACATTCAGAATACTCATAACTGAATCATTCACAATCACGCTACCCATAATGCCGCGTTGAGGTGGTGATACCATCACTACCTGTGTAGGTACATTCACAATATTGTGTACCTTTTTAACTATGAATCCCACTGGCTGGTCATGGTGGTAATGAACGATGACAGGAACTGTTTCATCGCCATATAAGCTCTTTTGCGTTGCCCCTTCTACATAGTGAGCCAAAGAGATTAAGCGCATGATTTTATTGCCGTAGAGGACAACTGCCTCATTTCCACGGCGATCAATTCGTGATGCCGCAATCATTTCTAATCGATCTACTGTTTCAAGCGGAATAACCATACGCTCTAAACCTAGCAGATCAAACATCAGCATCTGCTGTGACTCATTGTTTGCACCCAAAACAGCTGAGATATCTTGCTCGAACTGATTATCGGCAAGTTTGGCAATAATTCCAGAGCGAACTGCAATGGCATTGATATCAAAGATCAAAGCAACGCGCCCATTACCCAAGATCGTGCTTCCGCTATAGACAGGCGTGCCCTTTAGTAGAGGGCCTACAGACTTTACTACCACCTCCTGCATATACAACACTTCATCCACTACTAAGCCAAAACGAATGCCAGCAGCCTGAACAATCACAATATTCAGCGACTCATCAGTAGGAGGCATTACATCATCTACTTTTAATTCATAGTTGAGAAAGACCAGGGGAATCAATTTATCACGCAGACGGAACACAGGAACGCCATAAAAATTTTCCACCCCCGGAACACCCTCACGCGGTTCATAGCGCAGCATTTCTATCACATTGACCTGTGGAATGGCATAGCTTTGCTGTTTAGAGCGCACAAATACCGCAGGCATGATAGCGAGCGTTAGTGGAATGCTCAGGCGCAGTCGAGTGCCTTGTGCAGAGGTCGCAATATCAACCGTGCCACCAATTTCTTGAATATTGGTTCGTACCACATCCATACCAACACCACGGCCAGATAAATTCGTGACCTCAGCCTTAGTAGAAAATCCGGGTAAATAAATAAAGTCAATCAACTCGCGTTCTGTTAATTTTTCTGCCCGCTCAGGAGTTACTAAACCTAACTGAATCGCTTTTTGCTTTACCAAGGGAATATTGATTCCTGCGCCATCATCAGCAATCTCAATCACCACCATGCCATTTTCATGGAAGGCACGTAATTTTACGGAACCAAGCTCTGGCTTACCTTTCGCTAAACGCTCGGCAGGCTGCTCAATTCCATGATCGACACTGTTGCGAATGATATGAACTAATGGATCACGAATACCCTCTAATAAGGTACGATCCAATTCAGTCTCAGCACCAATTTGTACTAGCTCAACTTTTTTTCCACAGTCTTGAGCGATATCGCGAACTAAACGGGGAAATTTTGACCAAACCTGGCTAATGGGTTGCATGCGTGTTTTCATCATGCGCTCTTGCAACTCTAAGGTAACAGTATCAATACGACGTACGGTGTTGTTGAAAGCCAAATCACCACTAGTTCTGGCAAAGGAGAGTAAGCGATTACGCGCCAATACCATCTCGCTCACTAGATTCATTAACTTGTCGAGCAGCTCTACACTGACTTTGACGGGCGCTGCTAATTCTTTTGAGCTCTCTGCTTCATTCACAGCAGCATCGATAGAAGCCTCTTTAACAACTTCTAAAAGTTCTTGCTCAAGATCTTGCGCAGCGACCTCTAGAATCGTTTCTTCCAAAGCCGGTTGAGTGATTTCAATAACTTCTTCCACTAGCGGACTTAAAGGTGCAGCAGGGGCTGCAGATGGAGTCGTGATGGCCTTAACAATCCCAACACCGCCCTCCGTTAAAAACTTTAAGTTTTGAATGAGGGTAGTGTCATCGCCCTCTGGCTCACGACGTTGCTTTTGCACACCATCAACAATGGCGCGTAAGCGATCTGATGTCTCTAAAAGTACATCTGTCATCTCTTCATTTAATGTGAAAATACCATCGCGCAACTTACTGAGTAAAGATTCGCCGGCGTGAGCTACCTTTTCAAGGCGATGAAACGCAAAAAAACCACTGCTTCCCTTTAAGGTGTGCATTGCCCGAAAGATATTGCCAATCAGCTTTTTATCTTCAGGCGTTTGTTCTAGCTGAACAAAGTCCAGGTCGAGCTGGTCAAATATTTCACCAGCCTCGAGCAAAAACTCATCTAGGATTTGATCGTTATTGTCCATATCTCTATTGGAGAGACTGACTATTCAATATCTCTTCCGATCTCAGGCTTCTACCTTGAATTTATTCACCATACTCTGCAGTTCAGCGGCCATCCTAGAAAGATCTTGAGCGGCCTGTTGGCAATTATTGGCGCCTTCTGTCGTATTTCTAGAAACTGTCGAGACAGAATCAATATTGCGCGCAATTTCAGTACTACCTGAAGCTGCCTCAGCAACACTACGACCAATCTCATTAGCTGTAGCAGCCTGCTCTTCAACCGCACTAGCGATGATTCCAGAGATATCGTTGATCTTATTAATAATGCCAGAGATAGAGGTAATCGAATCAATCGCGCCTTGTACATCGCGTTGAATATTAGCAATATTGCCGCCAATCTCTTCAGTGGCGCGAGAGGTTTGACCAGCCAACTCCTTAACCTCGTTAGCAACCACCGCAAAGCCTTTGCCTAATTCACCAGCACGGGCCGCTTCAATCGTGGCGTTCAATGCCAACAAGTTAGTTTGTTCGGCAATCGAAGAAATCACTTTCAATACGCTACCGATTTCCTGGCTACTTGCGCCAAGTTTTGTCATCGTATCGCCAGTCAGCCTTGCTTCATTCACTGCCTGAGTTGCAACAGCTGAGGCCTCAATCGCATTGGATGAAATCTCCCGAATACTCACGCTTAACTCTTCAACACCAGTAGCAACGGTTTGCATATTGCTGCTGACCTGAGTAGCAGCAGACGATGCGGAACCAGCCTGGGCATTGGTTTCCTCTGCGTTAGAGCTCATCTGGGTACTTACTGCCGATAACTCTTCAGATGCAGCAGACAAGCTTGTAGCATTTTTAGAGATCGCCCTAAAAGCATTGCGAGAGGTTTCAATCAGTTGGTTCACTTGCTTAGAAATGTCCAAGAAGAAACCTTCTTTACCTTCTACCTTTACAGCAGCGGTGAAGTCGCCACCCGCTGCAGCAGAAATAATCCCACCGATTTCTTTCGTTGTTTCTGCAGCGACACGATTATTTTCACGCTCCGCTTCTGCTAGCTTCGCTGCGTGCTGCAAACTGACTTGTAATTCAGCAACGGCTTTTGCCATTTGACCAATTTCATTGCTGTAGTCGGTGTTCTTAACTTCTGTATCGAGTTTTGCAGAAGCTAAATCCGCTAAAGCATTCTTCAAATTCGTAATGGGGTCATTAATTGACTTATTGACCAAAGTGACGATGATCAAAGACAAGATGAGCGCTGCCACTAGCATGATACCAATCAACCACTTCATATTATCGGCAGCAGCGGCGGCAGCTGCCATACTTCTAGCGGCGCCTTCAGTCTTGACTGTAGAGATATCCCTGATATCAGCCATGACCTTAGCAAGACTATCTTGATACTCTTTAGAGCTAATAATTTTGTATGCAGCCGCAGCTCCACCTTTACTTTCTAGAGCAGCCGTTATTGTGTCAACTTGAGCAAAATAATCGGTAATCATTGTCCCGACTGCATCAATCTTTGCTTTTAATTCTGGACCAATGATCGTGCCTTTACTTTTTTCGTAATTGGCTAATAAATCCGTCTTCACTTTTGTAATCGCTTCTTTGCCCTTTTGAGTGGCAGCATCATCGCCAAAATTACTGGCAAGAGCCATACGATTTACCGTTCTACCAATCACATTGATATCCCGATTCAATTGTCGAATTAATGAAATACCGATTAAATCCTTGTCGTACATCTTTTGCGTATTTTCTTGCAGCATATTAAGGCCGTAAAAGGCTGTCGCTGAAATCACTACTGCAAATGTCACTACCGATGTAAAGCCAATCACTAATTTAGTGCGTAGATTTAATTTGGCAAAAGAATTCATTAAGCTCATATTGTGTCGTCCAATTGGATTTGTTTTTTAGGCTGGCTTTAAAGGGGCAAAAAGCCAATACCAGCATGCTTAGATACTAACAAATTTTTAAGGCAATATCCCCGCTCTAAGCCCAAAAAATGGGCATTTGCCATCCCTTTAAGGATTTCCCACTGGGGTAAAAGAAATGCCAGGTCTAGACCCGGCATTAAGGTGTGGCTTAGGCAAGAAAGACCGAGACTCGGGTTAACCCTTGTTAAAGAAGAAGCCCAGGATTTTCTTAGCCAGAACTTTGATGTTCTTTTTAATATCATCGGGCCTCAGTGGCTTGTTCAAGAGCAACTGGTTGGCGGCTTTACGCTGCTCTAGAACGCCAGAAATTTCTTCAATCAACTCTGGATGGCTTTCAAAGATTGGGGCAATATCCGCTTTGGTAATTTCGATTAAGGTGGAATTGATTTTTGCGCGTACATTGGCTGAGCGCGGCTCACCTGTTAACAAAGACATCTCTCCTACGCATTCACCAGGCCAAATTGTGGCAACTACTACTTGTTCACCTTGATCATTTGGAATGGTGACCTCAAGACCGCCCTCGATCAAGATATACATACTATCTGCAGTATGTCCTTTTTCAATCAATAACTGATTAGTACGACAGTTCACAATCTGAGCTACATCCGTTAAACGGGTGACCTGTTCTAAAGTCAAAGCCTTGAGAACACCAAGGCGATATACGTCCTTCAGACGGCCCTGAATGGTGTCAACAATCTCTGAAGATTTAAAGACCTCGACGGTTGAATTCATATTAATACCGCCCAACTTAAAGAAGCGGGCAATAGCCAAGTTCACAATTCCGTTTGAATGCAAAGGATCAATTGTGGGATTGCATTCGTACTCTAGAGAGAAATTGTAGGCACCGTTATTGATCTTGACTAAAAAAGTACGGTACCAAGGATAAAAATTGGGGTTGTTCTTAATGGTGTATTCTGCCGCTTGATTTAAAAGCTCAATCGCCTTGTCTGCATCATTTCCAGAATCTAGATCCAATTCTAAAACACGGCGCGCCCCCATTTTAGTTAACTGCTTAGAGAGGTTAATAAAGTCAAGATTGATAAAGCGGCGATTTGGGACCCGAACGGCATATTCCAAATCTGTCTTAATAGTTACCATACGACGATCCATTTGCACAATCTCGTAATACCCGCTGCCTTCACCCCTTACTTGGATCTGATCCCCAATGCTGATCAAGCTATCAGACTGAATTTGAATGCAAGCAACAATATCAGCAATCGTCTCGCGTAAAACATAAACAAGACCGAAACCAATCGCACCTGAAGCCGCTAAGAGCTGACCGGCTGAATGGTCATACATCACAATGAAACCAAACAGTCCAATAACTGCGTAACAAATAATCGTTACTGCTTGAACCAAAATTGCCGGGACTTGATTATCTTTAGTTGCATGATTAAAGCGCACCACAAAGTGGCGAATGGACATATCCACCGTAACGGCAAATAAAACAAATTGGAAGATCGCTGCTATATCCTCGAGGAGCGCAGTATTTTTATCGGCTAAGTCAGAAATATCCCACGCTAAGTATGAGCCAAAACTAATATGAAGCCAAGTTGCATAAAAGATATTAGAAATTACTAATAGCCAATAAACTATTTTAGGTAAAGAATAAATATGATATTGAAGCTTCATGGCATTTGAGAACGAAGTTGAGTTAGGGAATTATGCAGGATTGTAGAAATGCCAGCATCAGCAGAATGAGGACTTAAAAATCGAAGACTGGTCAAGAAGTTAAGATACCCCACCTGATTTCGAAGAGCAATCGATTTTTCAGGATAAGGCTCTGCCCATTCCTCACATAGACGATCCGTCAGCAGCTTACCCCTGATGGACAGAACACTGGAAGCTAAATCCGCCTCAACCAATAGCATCGCTAAGCAATCCTCGTGCTGAGTGGTTGGAAGAGAAAGGCGCTCTAACAAAGCTTTATATTGCCCATGATCTGTAGCCAGAACCCAAGGTGTAATCGTATTTAGAATGTCTTTAGTTGTTAAAGGCTCATTGCCAGCCTCTAATAAAAGAGTCTCTGAGAAATTTAAGCTTTGCCGCTCTAATTCAAATGGAACCGAATTAATGAGGCCAGGATGACCCAAGTCATGAGCAGCTGCAGCAAGCAAGAGTTGCCACTTTTCTAGCGAAGACGATTCCCAAGATTGACTCGGAGATCCATTATCTTTGGCGTTTACTTCCTGTTTAAGTAAATAAGTAAGCATTAAACATACATCCATCATATGCTTTTTTGAGTGGAATGCAGGCTCATTGCGAGCGATTGCAATACGATCAATTTCTGATCCGACCATCAGAATCATAGGCTTATATGGATTAGGATTGAGATCCCAGTTTTTCCATAAATCAGTATTCACTAGAGCTTCCAAAAAAATACGCATGCTATGCACTTCTTTTTCAACTCCAGCAAGAAGTTTCTCTAATTGCTGCGATTCCAAGACGAGCGCATGACTACCTAAAAAATGATTTAGATAAGATAGTAGGTCAAATGGTTGATCTCTCATTTTTTAGATTGGATTATCTGTAACATACAGGCAGTTTATACAAAATGAATGGCATACTAATAGTTATCATGCTAAATACAAATTTAGGCTAAATTTAGCTATTGTCGGGTTTAATCACTATTTACCGAGGTCCAAAATGCGTATTCTTAAAGTTCTTCTAGTCATTACCGCGATTTTTTTCAGTGGATTGTCCTTGGCGCAAACAAAAATCATTGTTACGCATCCTGAAGTACCAGCACCTACCTTTTTAGATCATGGAAAACCAGGTCAATCGATTGGGGATGTAAGACTATGGCACTTTCCCGCAAAAGCGAATGATGGAACCAATCTCACCACTGACTGGATTATGACCACTACAGGAATTGTTAGTGACAAAGGTGTGGAATACCGGATTACTTCTGCTGTTTTTTCTTTTGATGACGGCACTAAAGATCAAATCGTTATTCAAGGCGTTGCAAAATATTCGAGCTCAAAGGCGACCTTAGATGAGGCTACTAGTACTAGACGTGCTATCACTGGTGGCACTGGAAAGTTTGGAGGTATTGGTGGTTGGATTGAGACAGAGCATCTTACTGATGGATCTTGGCGACATACTCTGTACATTAAATAAAAGTACAAGTCTTTCAATAAAAACCCCAGCACATAAGCTGGGGTTTTTATTTAGTCAGATATTCAATCAGCTCCCTAGATTGATATGAAGCAGCAATAGCAGGTTTCACTGGTTTGCATAATAAATTTAATTAATCCCTTTTGTAGCCAGCTTGCGAGCCAAATAACTTTTCTCTTTGAGACCAATCATGAGTCTCATTCCACAAATCTAGTACCTTAGGCGCCTCGGCTGCAAAGATAGGATGCATTGAAGCATCGCAAGTATCAGCAGTGAGTTCTAAGCGGTGCCCCGAAGGATCAAAGAAATAGATTGAGCTAATGAAATCATCATGATTCGTTGGCCCTAAAACTTCAATCCCTTTTGCAATTAATTCTTGCTTCGCTTTAAGCAAGACCTCCATGTTTTCTACCTTAAATGCAAAATGCTGAATCCAAGCAGGAGACTCCATATCTTTAATATTCCCTGGATCTTTGGGGCATTCAAAAAATGCAATGCAAGCACCATCCTCCATCTGAAAGAAGATATGGATGTGTGGGCTATAGGCACCGGTAGATGGCACATGATCTTCACCCATGGCATGAGAAAACTTCAAGCCAAGCACTTCGGTATAAAACCGAGTGGTTTCTTTAGCATCTAAACACCTATATGCGGCGTGATGAAGTCGTTTACAGAGCATACGCCCTCCAGTTTATTGTTGAGCTATACCAGCGGTGGCTAAAACTTTTCTCCACTTCGCAATCTGTCCGCTCACAAATTGTTTCATTTGATTACCAGAAATCGATGTATTGACTATGCCGCCAGTATTTTCTAATTTTGCAATCACTTCAGGATCCGCGAGTACCTTCAAGAGTGCAGTTTGAAGCCGCTTCTGAATTTCTGGACTGGTTCCCTTGGGTGCTGCTACCCCCGTCCAGGAAGTAACCTCATACCCTGGAATGGTTTCTGCTACTGGAGGCACTCCAGGTAATAACTTATAGGGCTTTAATGAAGTCACTCCAAGAGCGCGTAATTTTCCTGCCTCCATTTGTGCTTTAGTAACTGTAATAGAGTCGAACATCACATCAACCCTACCACCGAGAACATCTTGTAATGGTCCAGCACCACCCTTATAGGGAACATGAGTCATACGAACCCCAGCCATAGACGCAAATAACTCGCCAGAAAGATGCTGGGTAGAGCCAATCCCAACAGAGCTATATGAAATCGTATCTGGGGCCGCTTTGGCCGCAACAATCACATCAGTAAGGGTTTTGAATTTACTCTCAGAGGAAACTGATACCGCAAATGGAAATTGAGTTACCAAAGAGATCCATGAAAAATCATCAACTGGATTAAAAGCTAGCTTGCTATAGACCGCAGCAGAAACAGCATGACCTCCTGTTAATAGAATTAGGATATAGCCATCAGCTGGAGATTTCGCAACGGCAGCACTAGCAATATTGCCACCCGCGCCCGTCTTTGCTTCAACAACAACCTGTTGACCTAATTCTTTAGATAAGCCAGGGGCAATAATTCTGGCGATCGTATCGGAATTTCCACCGGCACCAAATCCCTGTATCAGAGTGATCGGCTTATCAGGATAGGCGCCTTGCGCAAGACAAGATCCCGTAATAAAGATATTAGAAATGAGTAATGAAAAAATTATTTTCTTGATCATAATGTTTTGATTTTCTGGCGAATAGCCCCAAAAATTGTTTTCCCTTGAGTATCAAATGAGTCTATATAAACTTCATCCCCATTCTTTAAAAACGGGGTACTCGGAGTACCATGAATCATTTGCTCATGAATGCGAGCTTCTGCTACACATCCAAAGCCACTCTGCTCATCTTGATTCGTAACAGAGCCAGCACCAATAATGGTACCAGCACTTAACGCTCTAGTGCGGCAAGCATGGGCAATTAAATCAGGATACGTAAAAAACATATCTTTCCCAGTATTGGGCTGCCCCATGCGCTTACCGTTAATCTCCGATACTAGCTCTAAATGCAGTTTCTCCCCATCCCAGATTTCACCGAGCTCATCTAATGTAACGGCCACCGGCGAAAATGAACTAGTAGGCTTCGCTTGCATAAATCCAAAGCCTTTTGGAAGTTCAGTTTTCGTGAGAGATCTCAGGGTGTAATCATTTAAAAGCATGACTAACTTAATATGACTAGCAGCCTCAGCTTTTGTTGTGCCCATAGGGACATCATCCACTACAATTGCCACTTCCGCCTCGTAATCTGGCTCTAGAGTCGCATCTGGAAATACCATCACTTCAGTGGGACCACAAAACCGATCAGAAAGTCCTTGGTACATCAAAGGCTCTGTTTTGTAATTAGGGGGCATTTCCGCACCTCGGGCTTTGCGGGCCTTTTCCATATGGTGCAAATAAACCGAACCATCCAAGAATTGATAGCTACGTGGAAATGGGCTTTCCAGCTTCATGAGATCCAAATCAAATGCGCCGTTTGCCTGACCTGCATTTAATTGGGAGTAGACCTTCTGAAGCTGGGGCTCAACCACGTCCCAGTTCTCAATCGCTTTTTGCATGGTGGGGGCTATTTCAGAAACCACGATACCTCGTGCGAGGTCTTTAGAAACCACTATCAACTTCCCATCACGATCGCCAGTTCTTAAGCTAGCTAATTTCATTACATCTCCTATGTCTTTTTTATTTTGAATACATTCTTTTATTACTCTTTTCTGGGTGCCTGCCAAGGCCAGCGGCCATCAATTTCTAATGCCAAGGACCAGCTTAAGAAACAGCGAATCAGAACGATAGCACCAAGCACGCCAACACTCATCAAAGTTGGACTAATGGCGACAGTACGAATCACATCTCCTGCAACTAATATATCTAAGCCTAACATTAGAGAGCGCACAATCTGAATACGAAATACTTTGTAGGCGTCGCCCGATGTGTTGGTGAATAAATTCTTAATGAAAAGGAGAAGGCCCCATAAAACACCAATGGCGACCACGGCGACGCCCAAAGCATCCATCACATCACTTACTGTTCTGATAATTTCAGTTTGATCCATAGTATCTCTTAAAAATTTTAGACTTGAAAAAATAAACGCCTTGCAATTTATTCTCTAGGAGCGCCTGACATTTTTACAATACCCTCATAGCGTTTCACTTCGGACTGAGAGAACTTAGTAAATTCTGCGACAGATCCACCATCGATCTGAGCACCAATGGATTGAAGGCTTTTTCGCACTTCAGGATCATTTAATACTTTATTAAAAGCGGCATTGAGTTTTTCGCTGACTTCTTTTGATGCACCCGCTGGAAGCATGACACCATACCAAGCGTTAGCAACCATAGGAACGCCAGCTTCTCTTATCGTTGGTACATTAGGTAATTCAGGAATACGCTTATCAGCAGCAACACCCAAAGCCTTTAATTTTCCAGCCTTAATATTGTTGAGTGAGCCTGTATCAAGCATCATATCGATGTGACCTGCCATCAAATCGATTACAGCTGGGCCACTTCCTTTGTAAGGCACATGTCGAACATCTAAACCCGTCACAGTTTTAAATTGAGCTCCTGCTAAATGCTGGGATGCGCCAATACCTGCTGAACCATAAGTAAACTTTCCAGGATTTTGCTTTGCGTCAGCCATCAAATCTTTCATGCTATTCCATGGGGAGGAGGCGGGCACTACCATGACGTTCGGAATCGTACAAACCAATACTACGGGCGTAAAGTCTTTAATAACATCAAACCCTTGATTAGAAAATAGATGGGGGCCAGCTGCATTCGTTGAGCTGGTGGCCATCAAAATAGAATAACCATCAGGCTTATCTTGGACAAATGCCTGTGTACCGATATTGCCACCTGCCCCACCCTTATTTTCAACAAATACTGAAACGCCAAGCTCTTTAGTCAGTGGCTGCACCAGAATTCGAGCAACTTGATCTGTTGCTCCGCCAGGAGGCCAAGGCACCAGAAATTTAATCGACTTATCTGGATAAGCAGCAAAGCCATTAATAGCGAAGGTGGTAAGCAGGGCAATAAAGGCAGACTTGAGTTTCATGGAGCACGTTCTTTCTAAAATAGGCAAAAAAACAATTTCGGGTACAGTTTGATGAATATATCGTATCTCATTAATTAATCAGGAAATGCTTAAAGAGTTAAACCGCAGTGAATTGCTTGAAATAGCGAATTCCACTCCCTCCAAAAAGAATTGCTTATCCTGCACACCCCTAGTTTGTAATGGCTGGGAAACCGTCCCAGGCACATTTAATCTCAATTCCCTGAAGGCAATTGGCACTCTCAGAATAGATGGAGCTACAGAGTGCTGGGATGAATACCATCCTCATGGCACTAATCTTTGGTCAGAAGATGCTCCGATATCGATTGAATATCACCCATATAAGCGCTCTGATGTCTGTGAATGTCATGAATGTGGGCGCAAATATTTGCGCTATACCGAATACGGTGGATACTATATTGATGAACGAATTAGAGTGCTGAATCCAAAACTCATTACCTAACGCACTAGGATGGGCGATTGTGCAAGATCTACTAAAAATGACTGTCTTGAGCTTCTTGATTAGATCAAGCCTCTTGGTTTTACCTTTACTCAGCCTCTCAGCCCAGGCTGCCCAAATTTACATTACAGACTACGCTTCAGATGCAGATGCCAAGGTCTATGTCACCCAATATCAATCGGACGCTAATTGCATTGTTTATGAAACAGCCTATAAATCAGATAATGACCCCGGCGTATGGTATTTCACAAAATACAAAAGCGATGCCAGAGCAACTATCTTCTATACAAAATATAAGTCCGATGCAAGTCTCATTGTATATTTCACTAAATATAAAAGTGATGCTCGCTGCCGGTACTGACCTTTCACCAATCGACTTTTAGAATACTGACTTATATAAAACACTCATGATAAAGCTCTATCAACCCTATCTAGGTGAGGATGAAAAAAATAGCCTTTCTCCTAGCGTCATTCCATGGGATGCTGGCAGTAATACTGATAACAGCACGCGTGAGTATGAGTTATTCAAACAAATTGCCAAAGCGAATCCTGAGGCAACTGAGCCTTGGGGTTTAGTCTCCAGAAAATTTACACATAAATCGCTATTGGCAATAGCTGAATTTCATCATTTTGCAGAGCAAAAATTCTCCGAGGGTTATGACTGTGTCTTTATTAATCCCATGATTGGGATTGAGGCTCTGCACTTCAATGTCTGGCAGCAAGGAGTTCAGTGCGGGCATGCAGGCCTAGACCAGATTATTGGGTTTTTAGAAACCTCTTTGGCATTACCTCTCAATGCCCCCATGAATAAAAATACTTTTGCATTCTGTAATTACTTTGTTGCAAAGCCAAGCTTTTGGAATAGCTACTTTGCCTTTGTTGACAAAGTAATCGCTCTGCTGGATCAAGAAGCCGCTAATGGAACCGAAGTTGGGGCAATCTATGCAGGCACCGGATCCTATCATCGAGATGGGAACATCACCATGAAACCTTTTGTGATCGAAAGATTATTTTCAACTTTTATTCAACATCATGAATTTAATGTTGACTCCTTTAATTATGAAAAAAACTTTTATGAAGTGAAATTTGGGAGTAAGTTTGGGGAATTCTTGTTCCAGCTCTCCGCGCTAAAAAATACTGCCCTGCTACTCAAGCAAGAGAATTTATTAATGGCATATGATCAGATTCGCTTTTTCATCTACTCTAATTCGACCTATATGGCATCAGTATCTCTATTAGATGATCCTCCTGACTTTTTCCTCACCAAGGAATATGCAGAGCTCGTGTCACATCAGTTCGTGGTCTAAATAGACTGAGTGAAAATTTCAATGGCAGCTTACTGTCATTGAAAAAATGACCAGGTGCAATGATTTTATTTATATCCCACTTGATCTAAAAGCTTTTGAGCGGTGATTTGGTTCTTACCAATGGCTGCCACAGAAACCTTTTCTGCCTGAAAGGTACCTAAAGCTTTCAGAGCCGGATTCTCTACCTTGACCGAAGGAACAACTGGCCACTCATTATTGCCATTCGCTAAATATTCTTGCGCTGAATCACTGG